>CAVVAO010000001.1:0-274785 GCA_963746285.1 Ilumatobacteraceae bacterium
ATTTCGGGGAATCAATCGATGACGACAACGGACTTCTTGGCGATCAACGACCAAATCGTTGCCGACGATTTTGAAGACGAGATGGTGCTGATCGATGTCCAGAAGGGGCTCTATTTCAGTATGCGCGGTAGCGCCAAGGAGATGTGGAAGGCCTTCAAGGACCCGCAATCGCCCTCGGCGCTGCTTGACAAGCTGGCGGATCAATATTCCGGAGAGGAAGTAACGCAGATCCAGCAAGCAATCGAAAAGATGGTCGAGCACGAGCTTCTCGTCCCCAGCGCCGCGCCAAGGAACGTCGCTCCGGCGGTTTATGGTTTGAGCGGCGTTGCCTTTGTGCCGCCGGTCGTCGATGTCTTCACGGACATGGCGGAACTGATCGCGATCGATCCGGTCCATGAAGTGGATGAAGCGGCGGGTTGGCCGGTGAGACCGGCAAATTTCCCCGCGCAAGCCTGAGGGCGATACACGGTATGGATGCCCATGGGCAATCGACCCAGGCCCTGCTCGAACTCGCCGGCCAGGGCGCGGATTATGCCGCGCGCCACGCGAAGGCTTCAGTGCGGTGCCGTGCCGGCCCCTTTTCCTTTACTGTGGTTTCCAACAGTTCCGGGCTTTCCGAAAAGCTGACGCGCTGCCTCCTGCAAGGCGGGGATGGAGCCGATCTGACGATTGCGCTGCTAGTGGGTCGCAGCCGCCTTTTGCGCCGCCACCTCCCGTGGAATCTCCCGCACACGGATAGCCGGCATGTCGAGCGTCTTCACGTCTCAACGGATGGCGCTCTTACCGCTCTACTACAATCCTGATTTCCACTTGTGGATGATCCTCGATCATGCACGGCGCCTGGCATTGATGTGGATCGGCGATGAAGCGCAAATGCCATTCTGGGAGGAGGGCGCTCCGTTCAAAGTCATACTCAACTGGTTTCTGACTTCGACCAAAATGTTCATGGTCCATGGCGGGATAGTCGGTAACGGGGAGCAAGGCTGCATGCTTCTGGGACCCGGCGGTTCCGGCAAATCGACAACCGTTGCCTTCAGTTTCGAACATGGCCTTTCTGTCGGTGGTGATGATCTGGTGATCGTCGAGGACTGCGGCGGCTCGTGGCGCGCATGGGGCCTTTACAACGCACTGAAGCTCGATGCCGCCGGGAGGATGCCCATTCCCCGCGGCTGGCCGCGGCGCCATCGACGCCGTGCGGCAGCAAAAGGCTGATGCGCTACACCGATGTCGATCCCCGGCGCTTCGCTACCCAGACAATTTTGACCTCATTGGTTCAATGCGTTGTCTCGAATAGGGGCAACAGCGCCATTATACCGGTGAACCCCGCGACGATCTTGCGCGCCCTTGGGCCTCCGACCGTCTTTCTGCTGCGCGGCCATGAGGACAACTCTCGCCCGCATCGGAAAGCTTGTGCGGTCCCTGCCTTGTTACCGCTTCGAACTAGGCCCTGATCCAGGCGTCCGCGGACGATCAGGTTCCGTCTCGAGGCCGAGCAGGTTGTCCCGTTGCCGTCACGCTCGTCGATCTATCGCTGTCTGGTGCGTCATCGGCTGATCGTGCCCGAGGCGCGCCGCCGGAAGAAGGGTGACTATCGGCGCTGGGAACGGTCGCCGGGCGATGGAGTTGTGGCAGATGGACGTCGTGGGTGGTGTGCAGTTGGTGAACGGGTGGAAGGCGTCGATCGTGTCGGGTGTTGATGATCACTCGAGGTTCGTGATCTCGGCGCATGTCGTGGAGCGGGCGACGGCTCGCCCGGTGTGCGAGGCACTGACGAAGGCGATGCGCAGCCATGGTGTGCCACGGGAGATCTTGACGGACAACGGCAAGGTGTTCACCGGCCGGTTCGGGCCGGGCAAGGGTGAGGTGCTGTTCGATCGGATCTGCCGGGAGAACGGGATCAAACACATCTTGACGGCGCCACGCTCGCCGACCACGACGGGCAAGGTGGAGCGTTGGCACAAGACGCTGCGCGAGGACTTCTTGAACGGCAAGGTGTTCGAGTCGGTCGCTGACGCGCAGGCGCAGCTCGATGTGTGGGTGCACGAATACAACCACGACCGACGCCACCAAGGCATTGGTGATGTGGTGCCGTGGGAACGTTTCCGGCTCGCCGTGTCGGAGCCCGCAGAGCCGGTCGAGCCGACCGAGGAACCGTCCACGACGCGCAAGGTCGGCCGGACCGGCAAGATCAGTTTCGCTGCCCAGTTGTATCCGGTCGGGGTGTGGCTCGACGGTGAGACCGTCGAGGTCTCCGTCGCCAACGGGTTGGTGTCGATCCATCACCGCGGTGTGCTCGTCGCGACCCACGCGCAACGGCATCGACCGGCCAAGGAGAAGCCGGCGTTGGCTCGCAAGTCGAGGTCGTCTCGGCCACGACCGAAGCAGGCGACCGTCGGCCAGAGCGTGACCCGCAAGGTCGACTCATCCGGGTTACGTGAGCTTCGCCGGGTTCGCGTATCGGGTCAGCCGCAAGCACTGTCGTCGCCAGGTCCAAGTCGCGATCGTTGGTGACACCGTGGAGATCTCCGCCGGCGGCGAACTGTTGAAGGTCCACCCGATCCGCCACGACCGCTCCCGCGAGAACGGCGCCTTCGCCAACGCCGGCGGCCGACCCTCACGAATCAACGCCGCCTGAAACCCCTCCCGGCACTGGAACACAGCTACCGGAGCCAAACCGGAACACGGGTACCGGGACTTGACAGTCACAGAATCGCTGACGGGAGTTGTGCGGTCCCGGTTCATGATGGACACCGTGGCTCCGGTTGGTGGGCGACAGTTTCGGGACTGGTTCCGGTAGCTGGTTGACACTGGCTCCGGTAGCTGCTTGACACTTGACCCTGGTTCCGCGGGCCAGCCTTCTCGTTGACGGTCGCTGGTGATCGTCTCGATCGAGGGGGTCCGTGGTGCTCGTGGAGTTGGGTGTTGTGGAACAGCGCTTGCAGGCGGTTCTCGAGGTGATCAACGACGGGGCGACTGTCACTGACGTTGCTCGGCGTCATGGGGTGTCGCGGCAGACGGTGCATGTCTGGCTGCGCCGGTACGCGATCGACGGGTTGCCGGGTCTGGTGGACGGCTCGGCGAAGCCGTTGTCGTGTCCGCATCAGATGCCGCCGGAGGTCGAGGCGAGGATCGTGGAGTTGCGTCGTGAGCAGCCGGGGTGGGGTCCGCGTTCGATCGGTCACCAACTTGACCGCGAAGGTGTGGTGCCGTTGCCGGGCCGGTCGTCGATCTATCGGTGCCTGGTGCGTCATGGTCTGATCAGCCCGCAGGCGCGTAAGCGGAAGCGGTCGGACTATGTCCGTTGGGAGCGGGCGAGGTCGATGGAGTTGTGGCAGATGGACATCGTTGGCGGGGTGAAGCTCGCCGATGGGTCCGAGGCCAAGATCGTGTCGGGGATCGATGATCACAGCCGGTTCGTGATCTCGGCGCAGGTGGTGGCGCGGGCGACGGCTCGGCCGACGTGTGAGGCGTTGGCGTTGGCGATGCGCCGCTTCGGCTGTCCGACGGAAATTTTGACGGACAATGGCAAGGTGTTCACGGGCCGGTTCGGTCCGGGGACCGGCGAGGTGTTGTTCGACCGGATCTGCAGGGAGAACGGCATCAAGCATCTGTTGACCAAGCCGCGGTCACCAACCACGACCGGCAAGGTCGAGCGGTGGCACAAGACACTGCGCGTTGAGTTCCTCACCGGCAAGGTGTTCAACGACATCGCTGATGCGCAGGCCCAATTGGATGCGTGGGTGGAGCACTACAACCACGACCGACCGCATCAAGGCATCGGGATGGTGGCGCCGTGGGAACGGTTCCGGCTTGCCGACACCGTCCCTGCCGAACCGGTCATCACCAAGACGGTCGAGGATCCCGAAGCGGCGATGCCGATCTCGGCGACTCGCAAGGTCGGGCGGACGGGCACGATCAGCTTCGCGTCAGTGCGCTACAAGGCCGGGGTCTGGTTGGCCGGCGAGGCCGTGCACGTCGTCTGCGATGGCGGTCTTGTGCAGTTGCATCATCGTGGTGTCGTGATCGCCACGCACGCTCGCCGTCACGATCTCGCTAAGCAGACCGCTGGGCTGCACCGCCGGGCTCGAGGAACCACCACCGCACGCGCGTCCGACGGCGTCGGCGGTGTCGGTGACCCGCAAGGTTGACTCGTCAGGCAACGTCTCGTTCGCCGGGTCTCACTACCGCGCCGGCAACGCCTATCGGCGCCGCCAGGTGCAGGTCGCCGTGGTGGGTGATCACGTCGAGTTGTCGATCGGCGAGGAGCTCATCCGACGGCATCCGATCCGTCACGACCGCACCCGTGAACACGGCGCGCTCGCCAACCCGGGCGGCCGACCCCGACGTATCAACGCCGCGTAACCCAACCCGAACTGTCGGGTAGCTACCGGAGCCACAGTGTCAAGCGGGTACCGGGACTTGACATCGCTGACGGGAGTCGGCCCTCGGCATCACGTTGCCGATCACGCGGCCGACGAACCACGCTGAGCTCTTCGGCGTCGGATGCGCTGAGCCGAGTCCTCGTCATCGAAGGTGATACGACAGCGATGACCCCGCCCATACTTGTTCGACCGTCCTCCTTCACTGCCAACTCGCCGTTGTCGAGTTGGCAGTGTCAGGCAATTGTTGCTTGTACTCAGGTCACCAACGAACCGCCGTTGGAGACCTGGTGATTGTGGGTCGTCGGACTGGGGCGGGAGGTCAGTCCGGCTTCAGCCCGAAGTCGTGGGCGTTGCAGCCCCAGTCCCAGGACTCGACGTCGTTCGCTCCGCCGCCGCCAGCGGAGTCCTTGACGTGTCCCCAGTTCTGGACCGTGCCAGGTACCACCGGATCATCCTCGAGCCCCGAGAACAGACACGGCGAGTTGCCGTTGGTGTACGCACCGGTCACCCCGTCACCGGCCGGTCCGCCCTTGCCGCTCCCGGTCACCTCACCTGCGAAGGCGGATGCACCCACACTTACGATCGAAGCGGCGCATACTGCTGCTCCGAAAATTGCCTTGCTCTTTCCCATTTCACTTCTCCCTCGTCGTACGCGCGAGGCGTGTGTTGGTTGTGACATGGGGGGATCGACCGTACGCTGCGGGCCCAGACTCGTCAACCCCGTTGCGCCCGTGAACTCGGGCCGGGATGCAAGCCGGGTCCTCGTCCTCGAGCCTGACGCGGATCAGGCGATAAGAAGGACCCCGCCCGAGCGGGAAGCTACATGATCAGACCAGGATGCCGTTAGGGGCGACCTGCTGATATGGGAGTGATCCCTCGTGCTTCGCAGTGTCCCACGCGATGACGTGTCGCTCTGCGGCGTAGAGGACGGTGGAGGCGGTGCGGCAGTTGCCGATCGTGCCGACACCCGTCGGGGCGTGGATCATGATCCCTTCGTCTCCGACCTCGATGCGGCCGCGGATGCCGAGAATGATCTGCGCGGCACCCGTCGGTGGCACGCTGAATCTGGCACCGGGAGTCTCGTACGAGTTCTCGGTCGATGCTGCCTCTAACGGGTCCGGTGGGGAATCAGGTTGTCAGCTGGCAGCGGCGATCCATCATCAGAAGCCGGGGACCGCATCGCCCCTCACCGTTTCGGAACGAAACCGAACAGAGCTTCGACGACTGACGGCAGCCTCGTTCACGACGTCCCGGCCGGCGGGGACGTTCGGGTGCTTTCCCCGGCGAACCAGGGCGGGGCCGCGCGGTTGTAGATCGCGAACACGTTGACGAATGAAGCCCACGCGGAGCACCGTCAGCGACATGATCGGTCCGACAAGCGCCTCGAACTTGACGTCCTTCACGTCGGAATCAGCGAACGGCCGGACCCATCTGTTGGCCAGAAGGCCAGCCGCGAGGGCGACACACACCACCACGAGCGCCAGGAGTTCCGACATGGCGGCGAACACTCGACGCGCGACGAAAATCGTTGCGAAGTCGGCAGCCCGTGGGTTCGGTGTTGTTCAACGAACGCAGCGGTCCACGCGGTCCCACGGCCAGTCGCCGGCGAGCCAGCTCGCAACCGCCTCGGAGAGTGGTTCGTCGAGCTCCGATCGGTCGGCTCGGACCCAGGACTGCACCGTGACGTCCCAGTCGGCCGAGGCGCTGGGGTACAGGTACACGCAGCCGATGACGTCGTCGTCGTCCGGGTCGAGCACGGTAAAGGTGAAGCCGGCGCGTCGGACGAAGTCGTCAGCATGTCGCCGGAGATCGCGGAGGTTCTCCTCGGGCGACATGCCCGCGAGCGGCGGCCAGCTGCCGTCGGGGTAACCCGCGGTCGATCGAATGTGCTCGATGCTCGACGTCCAGGCGGCGAGATCGGCGTCGTTGTGCTGCGGCCCCAGAGGCTCCAATCGAAACTGCTCGGTCTCAAGCGACGTCGGCACCTCGAACCCGACAGGCACGAACGGGTCGGACTCCACGACGCCGAGAGTACCCGGTCGGTTCGATCGAGCTTGTTCGGGGACGCGCTCGACATCGAGGCAGGATGACGGCCGAAGAGTTCATGGAGCCCCGTGTGTAGCGAGCCGTTCGCGCCGATCTCGGCGGTGCCACATCCCGTTTCGGGACGAGCACCGCCGAGATCGTGAGTCGTTGTCAGCGCTGCGGGATCACTGGGCTTCGAGCGCCCGCAGCACGTCGATCCTCGCTGCCCGCCGGGCAGGCAACACGGCTGCGACCGCACCGGCGAAGGCCGCGATGAGGGTCACGACCGCCAGGCTCGTGACCGGCACCGTCAGGGTGTCGATCCCCTGATCGGACATTGCTCGGACGGTTGCCCACCCGAAGAACGTCCCGACCGCCAGCCCGAGCGTCGTCCCGAAGACCGCGATGATGATCGACTCCCAACGAACCGTCGATCGGACCTGCGACCGGCCCATCCCGACCGCTCGGAGCAGCCCGAGTTCACGAGTCCGCTCGAAGATCGACAACGCCAACGTGTTGGCGATGCCGAGCAGCGCGATCACGACTGCCAGCATCAGCAGGGCGTAGAACAACCCGAGCATGGTATCGATCTCGGAACTGACGAGATCGAGGAAGCCATCCTTGTCGAGCACGTTGGCCGACCCGTAGGGAGCCGCCACCGCCTCGATCGACGCTTCGTCACCGGAGACGTAGACGCGGTAGTCGATGGCGTCGCCACCATTGGCCAGCAGTGCGTCCAGATCGACGAACACCTGGCCGACCCATTCGGTGCCGCCCGAGTAGATCGCCTCCACGACGAGTGTCGTGTCGCCGCTCGGAAAGGTCATCGGCACTGGCGTGCCGATCGTCCAGCCCTGCTCGGCGGCGTGCTCGGCCGAGACGGCGATGCCGTCGGCGCCGAGGGCGTCGAGGTCGCCATCGATCTCACCGAGCACGAACATCTCGTCGACGGTGGTGGCGTCGAACGCGTAGAACGCATCCGTCGCCGAACCATCGACGATCGCCGGAGTCAACCGAGCCTGGGTGACCACGTCGACACCGTCGCTGGTGCGGAGCTCATCGGCCAGATCCGGGCTCAGCCCTGCCGAGTTGTCCATCGCTCCTGCTTCGACGATGTGCGTGCCGGTGAACTCGGACTCGAGCGAGCCGGCCATCGAGGTCTTCGCCGAAGCGGCGAACACCGTGATGAACCCGACCAGCGCGACACCGATCATCAGCGACGACGCCGTACGGGCGGTTCGCTTCGGATTGCGCAACGCATTGCGGGTGGCCAGCTCACCGCTCACCCCACGCATGCGCAGCGGGAGACCGAAGGTCGATGCGACGGGGCGAGCGAGCACCGGGCCGAGGATCGACACGCCGACGAACGTCGTCAAGGCACCGACACCGACCAGCACCAACTCCCCACCGAGACCGGCGAGCAGTGCGGCCACTCCGGCGGCGGTGATCAGCGAACCACTGACGGCCCGTCGAATCGAACCTGCGGAGCGATCGACGTTCACCTCACGGAGTGCGGCGATCGGGGCGATCCTCGCAGCCCGGCGGGCGGGGAGCCACGCCGATCCGACGGTCACCACGACACCGACGGCGAACGAGAGGGCCATGGCATTGAAGGCGACCACGGTCGGTCCGTCAGGCATGTCGAATCCGAAGACCGACATCAGCTGACGCAGTCCGCCGGCCACACCGATGCCGGCGAGGAGACCGAGACCGGAGGCGAGTACGCCGACGATGGCTGCCTCTCCGAGTACGGAGCGCCTGACCTGACGTCCGGACGCACCGATGGCCCGCAGCATCGCCATCTCCCGAGTGCGCTGTGCGACGGTGATCGAGAACGTGTTGTTGATGATGAATGCACCGACGAACACGGCAACGATCGCGAAGACGAGCGAGATCGTTTCGAACTCGGCGAAGTCGGCGCCGAGTGCAGCCTGGTTCTCGGCGATCAGTTCCGCACCCGTGATCACCTCGACGTCGCCACCGGCGGCGGCACGGACTGCGGACGCGAGATCCGCCTGGGACACACCCGCATCAGCGGTGACGGCGATCGCGTCGGCCTGACCGGGAGTCGCCAGCAGCTCGGCGGCCGTCGTGTCGGTGAAGAGCACCGCCGTCGCTCCTGCTGGGGAGTCGGACGAGCCGAACTTCGCGATACCGGCGATGGTGAACTGCCGGGGCTCACTCTTCGTGAGCACGGTCGCCACATCGCCGGGCAGGTAGCCCGCCTTGTCGGCGCTCGCCTTGTCGATGACGATCTCGTCGTCACCCATCGGGGCATGGCCACTGGTCAGCTGGTACGGGTTGAGTTCCTCGACGCCGATCCAGTTCGTCCCGAACGCCGGGCTCTTCGTGACGTCGCCGACGGGCCGGCCATCAGGTCCGACCAGCTGGGCGTAGCCGTTGATACGCAGCGCGATCTGATCGACGCCGTCGACCGAGGCGACGGTGTCGGCGAGACCGGCGTCGAGTCGTGGGCCGGGTTCGCCGTAGCCGAGATCGATCTCGGACGGCATCCGGACGTAGGCGTCGACGCCCTGGTCGGCCTCGGCGAGCGCGGAGTCGAACGTGGCGCCGATGGTCTGGGTGAACACGAGGGTGCCGGCCATGAAGGCGACACCGAGGAGTACCGCGAACGCGGTGCTGAGCAGGCGCCGCTTGTGGGCGGCCAGCTCCTTGATGGTGAGTGTGAACATGGTGATCAGCCTCCGATGTGGCGAATGCGGTCGATGACGGAGTCGGCGGTCGGGTCGTCGAGGTCGTCGACGATCCTCCCGTCGGCGAGGAAGACGGCACGGTCGGCGTACGAGGCGGCGACGGGGTCGTGGGTGACCATGACGATCGTCTGGCCGAACTCGCGCACCGCGGTGCGCATGAACGACAGGATCTCGGCGCCCGTGCGGGAGTCGAGGTTGCCGGTCGGTTCGTCGGCGAAGACGATCGCGGGACGGATGGCCAGCGCTCGTGCAACGGCGACCCGCTGTTGCTGGCCACCGGACAGCTCCGAGGGTCGATGCTTCAGCCGGTTCTGCAGCCCGACGGTCTCGACGACCCGCTCGAACCATGCAGGATCGGGCTTGCGGCCGGCGAGACGGGCGGGAAGTGCGATGTTCTCCGCAGCCGTGAGGGTGGGCACGAGGTTGAACGCCTGGAAGATGAATCCGATCCGATCCCGGCGCAGCTGCGTCAGCCGGCGGTCGTCGAGTGCGGTGACCTCGGTGTCGCCGATGAACGCGGTGCCCGACGTCAAGGGGTCGAGGCCGGCGACGCTGTGCATCAGCGTCGACTTGCCCGAACCCGACGGGCCCATGATCGCCGTGAAGCGACCGGAGGCGAACTCGACGGACACGCCGTCGAGGGCGCGAACCTCGTTCTCGCCCCGTCCGTAGATCTTGACGGCGTCGACGACGCGGGCGGCTGGTGGCTCGAAGTGGACGATGGGTGCCGGCAAGAGAACCTCGGTCGAGGTGCTCGTGGGCGCGGATGTTCGAGATGGTGGTGCTGGTCATGGTGGGGACTCCTGGTTGGAAGGTGTGGGATGTCTCCACCATCCGCTTTCCCAGACCGCAAAGCGTCGGCTCAGCGGGCGGTTCTCGTTCGACCCTGCGGCGTACGTCTGGAGATGTACGGACGAGTCGTTCGCTGGGCTGATTCGCCGGCCGGACGGATTCAGTACGTTCACGTGGTGAACTGGATCGAGCGCCAACTCGAACGCCTGCGGTCGTTCGACCCCTTCGTGGTCGATGGCGTGCTCGCGTTGGTCTTCACCGTCGTCGGTATCGCGTTCGTGTTCGGCCAGGACATCCGAGACGAAGCCGGCGTCATCACCGACGGCTTCCGGGAACCGAGCGTCTTTGCCGTCGTTGACCGTGCTCGTGGTGTGCGCTCCGGTGGCGATCAGGCGTCGATTACCGCTGCTGGCGCTCGTCATCTCCTCGATCGGGATCGTGATCCACATCCTCATCGGCTGGCCGGAGGGTGCGCTCCCACTCGCAATGCTGTTCCTCACCTACACCGTCGGCGCGTGGTGTCCGCTGCGCACGGCGCTCGCCGGGTTGGCGGTCATCGTGGTCGCGATCGTCACGCTCGGGTTCGCGGATTCACCCGGGCTCGACACGGTGGGTGTCCTGGGAATTCTCGCCCAGTTCATCGCCGTGTGGGCGATCGGTGTGGCCTTGCGGAGCCGCCGGATGGCCACCGACTCCAAGGTGCGCGAGGCCGAGGAACGCGCCGAGGCGGAACGTCAGGGCGCGGCGAGAGTGCTCGCCGAGGAACGGTTGCGAATCGCGCAGGAACTGCACGACGTGGTGGCGCACTCGATGTCGGTCATCGCCGTGCAGGCAGGCGTGGGCGCCCACGTCATCGACACCCGACCGGAGCAGGCTCGCGCGGCGCTCGAAGCGATCTCGTCGACATCACGCGGGACGCTGCACGAGCTCCGACAGCTGCTCGGCGTCCTGCGCGGCACCGACGAGGGCTGGTCCAACGCACCGGCCCACGGTCTCGCCGACCTGCCGCAGCTCGTCGACGACGTGCGTGGAGCCGGCGTTCCGGTGACGCTGCACGTGGAGGGAGACGTCGACGAGGAAGCAGGATGCGTCCAACCCGGCGTCGAGCTGTCGGCGTATCGCGTCGTGCAGGAGGCGCTCACGAACGTGATCAAGCACGCCGGGTCACCGAGCCGGGTCGACGTCACCGTTCGTCATCTGCCGGGGACGCTCGTCGTCGAGGTGGTCGACGACGGTCGTGGCCTCGCGGCGCAGCGACCCGTCGGCACCTCGGGCGACGCGTCGGCGGACGGCGCCGGCCACGGCCTCGTCGGGATGCGCGAGCGGGTGGAGCTGTGGGGCGGTGAACTCGCCGTTGGGCCGGGTCCCGGCGGCGGATATCGGGTCAAGGCGCTGCTGCCGTACGGTGAGTCCCACGTGACGATTCGTGTGGTGGTCGCCGACGACCAGACCCTCGTGCGCAGCGGCTTCACCATGCTGCTCAACGGGGAGCCCGACATCGAGGTGGTCGGCGAGGCGAGCAACGGTGCCGAGGCGGTCGCCCTCGCCGCGAGCGAGCACCCGGACGTGATGCTGATGGACGTTCGGATGCCGGTGATCGACGGACTCGAGGCGACCCGCCGGATCACGGGGGATCCGTCGCCTCGCGTCCACTCGCGTCGTCATCCTGACGACGTTCGACCTCGACGAGTACGTCCACGAAGGCTTACGCGCCGGAGCAAGTGGATTCCTCCTCAAGGACACGATGCCGGTCGACCTGATCCAGGCCGTGCGAGTGGTCGCTGCAGGTGACGCACTCATCGCTCCTCGGATCATGCGTCGCCTGATCGAGGAGTTCATCCGGCGACCACGAACCTGCGAACGCACCGGCGACCGCGGCGCTCGACCACCTCACCGATCGGGAGCGCGAGGTGCTCGAACTCGTCGCCGAGGGCAAGTCGAACGCCGAGATCGCCGCGGAGCTCTTCGTCAGTCATGCCACCGTCAAGACGCACGTGAGTCGCCTCCTCATGAAACTCGACGCTCGCGACCGCGCGCAGCTGGTCGTGATCGCCTACGAGACCGGCGTGGTGCTACCCGGCGGCTGAGGGTGCCGGGCGAAGCGACAATGTCACCGCCAGGAGTTCGGCTGAGCGGTGATTCCAGCGAGGCGTGTCGCCGCGAACGGGTTTGCTCCGGCCTGGCGCAGACCGAGCGCTTCGTCGACCAGATCTGCGAGACGCTCGCCGATGGCCGGGGCGAACTTGAAGCCGTGGCCCCCGAAGCCGACGCCGACCACGATGGGACCATCGCGATCGAGCACGAAGTCATCGGTCGCGCTCGACGCATACAGACAGACGGTGCTTCGCAACGCCTCCGGCACGACGCCGGGCAGCCAGTCTCGGGCGTACGCCTCGAGCGCCTCGACCGCGCCGGGGACCTCGGACGGCTTGTCGTCCGGATCGATCACCGGGCCGGTGCCGTGCAAGCCGACCTTGACGAGCCCGTCCGGCGTGCCGAGCCCATACGCCAACGGGTCACCTCGTTGGATGAACCCGGGCCACGGACCCACCGTCGGCTGGAAGAACGCCACCGTCTCCGCGGTCACCGTGATCGTGGGCACCAACTCGCTGCGACGTCGGGTTCGAGCATCGCGCTCGACCAGCCCGCGGTGGTGACCACCGCCGCTCGCGCCGTGATGGTGTCGTCGCCGATGGACACCACGACCCCGGAGCCCGCTCGCCGGACCGACTTCACTGGCGCCTCGAAGCGAATCTCCGCACCGGCATCGACCGCTTGGTCCCAGCAGGCGTCGAGTGTGCGATCGGCATCGACCCTGCCCCCGTCGGGTTGATGGAGCACTGGCCCGTCGAACCGCAGTCCAGGCCATCGCGACGCTGCCTCGAGCGCCGTCAGCATCTCGACACGAACCCCAGCTGTCGTGCACGCGGCCTCTACCGCAACGAGTTCGGCATCATCGCCGTGATCCACGACCCCGATCGCATGCAGGAGGGGACGTGCAGCGGCCGCCTGCAGGAGCTCCCACCCGGCCAACGATTCCTGTGCGAGCGTCACATACGTCGGGTCGGTGTATCCGAACCGGAAGACACGCTCCGCCCCGTGAGAGGAGCCGCGATCGTGACCGCGAGCGAACCGGTCGACGAGCAGCACCGACCTGCCGCGCCGGGACAGCGCCCACGTCGTCGCCGCCCCGGCCATCCCCGCCCCGATGACCACCACGTCAGGCATCACGACAGTCTGCATTACAGACTGGCGTCGTCGCCCGTCATGTCCTCCACGTCGATGGCGATTCCCGAGCTGGCGGCGGCCTCCATGACCGAATCGAGGGCGGCATCGAGGTCGGTCCCGACGGGGACGGCCAACTGCACCGTGATCTCGAATCGCTTGCCGTCGCCTTCGCCCGGCAGGTCGGTGACCGTGGCCAACCGGGAGATGCTGATTCCGGCGTCGCTGATCGCCCTGGAGATCTCGTGGACGACTCCCGGTCGGTCGGCACCGGTGAGTCGGAGACGCACGTCGACTGCATCGGGTACGTCGACGGGCTCCTCGACCTGCTGCGCGGTGACGTGTAGGCCCTGGTCGCGCAGGACCAGCAGATTCGTGAGGAGCTCGTCGACATGGTCGTCGCCGACCTCCACCACGACCACGCCGGCGAACGTTCCGGCGATCTCTGCCAGCTCGCTGCGTTTCCAATTGCCCTCGTGGAAGCGAACGACGTCTGCCAGCGACGCGATGATCCCTGCCCGGTCGCGCCCGATGATGGTCAACACCAGTTCGATCATCTCGTCACTCTGGCACACGAGAGATCGTTGTCGGGTCAAGCGGATGGCTACGGTTCCGAACCGAACGAAGGGGGTTCACGTGCACGATCACGACGCCATGCCGGGGCTGCTGGCCGAGTTCTTGCGACGTCATCGCGACGACGTCGAAACGATCGAGGTCATCGAGTACGAGCCGATGGCCGGCGGCTACAGCCGCTCGATGGCTCGTGCGAGGATTCGCTACACCAATGACGGCGTGACCTTGGAGGAGAGCGTGGTGCTCCGCGGCGATCCGCCGGCCGGACACTCGATGATCGAGACCGATCGCGATCACGAGTGGGCGGTGCTCGAGATGCTCACCGAGCTCGGCGTCATCCCGATCCCGGCGGCGCGGTACTACGACGGCACGGGCGAGCACCTGGGGACCAAGGCGATCGTGATGGATCACGTGACCGGCGGATCGCTGCAGTCGCTCATCGAGAACGTGGCCGACTACGGCGACCATCCCACGCGGCTCGCGAGGCTCTGGGGACAGATCCACACCATCTCACCGGAGCAGCTCCCCGATGCGATGCCGCGCCCGGACAGCTGGGACGCCCGCATCGACGAGCTGATCGCGACGTGGCGGCGCTACGAGGCGGCCAGTGTCAACAGCGATCCGACGTGGCGATACATCGCCGCGTGGCTCGAGGCGAACAAGCCGCCGCCGTTGCCGTTGCGCCTGACGCACGGCGACCCGCAGGCACCGAACGTGATGGTGGACCCTCACGACAACTACCTCGTCGTCGACTGGGAGTTCGCTGCGATCGGCGATCCTCGCGAGGACCTCGGCTGGTACAACATCTACTCGACGGCGGCCGGCCCCAATCTCTACGAGGCCGACCCCGAGGCGTTTCTCGCCGCCTACCGCGAGGTCACCGGGTTCGGCGAAGCCGAAGTCAACCAACTCACCGTCGGCTACTTCACCGTGCTGTCGTCGATCAAGATCCTCGGCACGATCTCCTCGCAGCTCGACAAGTTCGCGCTCGGCGAGAACTCCGGCGCGATGACCGCGCTGCAGATCGGCTCGATCTCGTTCGGCCACGACAACTTCATCACTGCCATCACCGGGATGCAGGCCGCGTTCGACGCGATGGCCGCCGCTGCCGAAGGAGCCTCGTCATGATCGTCCGTCCCACCACCGCACAGCTCCTGCGCGACGTGCGCCACGAACTCGAAGCGGTTGTCGGCCCCGAGGTCCAGAGCGTCACTGTGAGGGTGACGCTCGAACAGATCGACATCATCCTCGAACAGTGCGCCGTACGCGCCGGCTCTGAGATTGCCTGGATGGTCGAGGAGATCGACGAGATCGAGGCCTACGCCGCCGAGGTCGCCGACGCAACGGGCGACCCGGCGACGATCGATGCGCTCGCGGCCGGTCGATCAGGTCGGAGCGGATCGCTGCAGCTCGACGAGTTGGCCAACGACTACAACCTGATGTCCGAGGCGCTGTCGTGTGCGATCGAAGCGTGCATGGCCGACCCCGCGCAGCGGCCGTTACGCGAGCGCGGCGTCGAGATCCTTCGGCTGCGGCGCGCCGAGCGCGAAACGGTCGTACGTGCGAACTGGCGCCTCGTCGGTCGGGGCTGACCTCAGGACGTCGATGTGGTGCGGGCCGTCTCGGCGGGCAGTCCGTGGAGGTGCGCCGCATCGTTGTAGCGCTTGAGCCGCCACTCGCCGGAGTTCGCCGCCGAAAATTCGGTGAGCGACGTGTTGAGCGTGTGCAACTCGAAGCTGCCGGTCGACGCCGTCCGGAGCAGGTGACGAAACGTCGCGTCGACCACGCCCCCGTGGCAGGCCACCACGATCGACTTGCCGCGGTGCATCTCGAGCGTCGACGCCAACGCGGCGCCGAACGCGTCCGTGGAACGCCGCGACAGTCTCGCCGCCGGGGAACACCTCGACGTCCGGGTCGGTCCAGTCCGGCGTCCCGAAACGCTCGACGTAGTCCTCGAACGTCATGCCGTCGATCTCGGGGCCGGGGTCGTGTTCACCGAAGCCAGGATCGATCTCGATCGCCGGACTGCCCAACGCCGGCGCGATCGCCTCTGCGGTCTCGATGGCGCGCGGCGAAGTTGCTCGAGATCAGGACATCGGCGGTGAGCTCCAGCGTCGTCGCGAGACGTTCGCGCAGCCGGTCGGCCTGACGGCGGCCGAGCCCGGACAGCCCACTGCAGCTCCGGTACCCGCCGATCACCCGGTTGACCGTCACGTTCGACTCGCCGTGTCGGACCAGGACGAGCGTGGTGGCGGGCCCCGCCGTCACGAACCGCTCCGCGCGGCGGTTGCCTGGACCTCGATGCCACCGCGCGGACGCTGGGTGACGACGACGCGCACCTCGTGCGGTTCGGCGGTGAGTGCGATCTCGTCGGCGATCTCGGTGGCCAGCTGCTCGACGAACACCGGTCGATCGCGGAATCCCCAGAGGTACAGCTTGAGGCTCTTGGATTCGACACACCAGCGATCCGGTCGATACGTGATCTCGACGGTCGCCAGGTCGGGCTGCCCGGTGACGGGACACAGCGAGGTGAGCTCGTCGCTCGTCATCCGCACGGAGGCGACATGGGTGGGCGCCGGGAACACCTCGACGTGATCGACGGCGTGACGCACGGTCTCGCCGAGCAGCGTCAGCTCGCGCTGCTCGAGTCTGCCTTCGCTCGACATCGGGAGCACGGTATCGGGCAGCGAGGAGCGAAGCGATCAGACCGAGCAGACGCTCGACGAGCGCAATCGACCGCGTAGTGCCCAGGCGAGCAGCGCGATGGATGCGACGGCCAGTGCGGGCTGGATCGGCTCGAACCACTGGCGGGCGCCGGTCGTGCCGAGTGCCACGATGACCAGCTTGTTGCAGACGGGGCAACCGACGGCGAAGAACGACAACATCCCGGCGATGCCGCCACGGCGGGTCGGTGCGTCCATGTCGTCGAGCGACGCCGGCGCGCCCGGCGCGGTCGCTCACGTACGTGGCGGCGAGCAGCCCACCGAGCACTGCGGTGACGGCCAGTGTCGGGTAGGACCACCACGTGACCGGCACGGGCCGACCGAAGACCGGATTGGGGATCACGTCGGTCGGGAGTCCGATCGCGAGTGCCACCAGCACCGCTGCGAAGCCGGCGACCACGACGTGACGAAACGACCACGTCCGCATCGCGTCGAAGGCCCCGGTTCTCGGCCCGGGAGGCAGCTCGCCGATCTCGATCACATGCATACCCTAGTGGGTACTACTCGCGGTGTGACAGCGCCGTCGTCGCCGCGCCGACGACCTCGTCGAAGCGTGTCCACACCGCGTCGAACCAGGCCGGATCGTCGTCGGCGAAGGCCGCTCGAACCTGCGAACGCACTGCAGCGGCGCCCGTGCTTCGAGGGTCGCCGTGGGCGTGGAGGACTGCGTCGGCGCGGAGGGCCTGCAACACGCTGACCACGTCGACGGTCCCGAATTCGAGGGCGACCGCGGTGATCTCGACACCTGGCAGGATCCGATCGAGGGCGCCGAGCCAGTCGCCGGAGAGCTGTGCCGAGACGCTCTCGCCGTCGACCATCGACCGGACGTCACCCCACCACGCCGTACCTCGCTGGTAGCCGGCATCGTCGCCGCCCTCGTGAGAGATCAACTCTCCGTGGCCCCAGGGGCCGAGCCCGGTGTGCAGATCGATCAGGCCCAGTCGTCGCGCGGGGCCGACGAGTTCCGCGAGGTGCTCGACGAGCCAGCGATGCGACCACACCGGTCCGGCACCGCCGTAGAAGACGCCGGTCGGGTGGCTGTACTGCCCACCGCTGACGACCTCTTGGAGGCGGGAGAACCCGACCTCCTCGGCATAGGCGAGCAGTTGCAACGTTGTGGTCTGCTGCGTGTCGTCGTCCCATCGCTCCGGCACGAGCAGTTGTGCCAGTCCGCCGTAGTCCTCGTTCGCCGGGGGTGGTTGGCTCCAGTCGACGAAGTTGCGGTTCAGGTCGACGTTGTCCTCGTTGACCCGCCGGACCCACGCGAACCCGTACGGGTTGAGGGCATGGATCAACACGACGCGGAGATCGTCGGGTCGGTCGTCGGCCCGTTGCACGAACCACTCGTGCTGCAGCGCCGACCCGGTGAATCCCTCGACGCCATGGGTGCCCGACACGATCAACACGACCGCGTCGGCGTCGGGCGGGCCGATCGTGGCGACGTCGATCGCCAGTTCCTCGTCGTCGATGCCTCGCATCGGGTGGCCGTAGGTGATCACCCCGGCACCGGCCCGCCGCGGCAGCATCGAGGAAGCGCAGCCGCGATTCGAGATACGAGTCGGTCAGTCCGCGGGTCATCCCGCAGAGCATGGCACGAGCCGCAGGAACTAACGTGCCCGCATGACGTACGCAGGTGACCGAGTCGTCTTCGATGCCGACAGCCATGTGATGGAACTTCCCGGTTGGCTCGAGGAGTTCGCCGACGCCTCGATCTCCCAGGCGCTTCGTCCGCTCGCCCTCGGTGGTGCCGGGGCGCTCGCCGATCGAGCCGTCGAGGAGGCCGCGACCCGTCGAGCCGGGGGAGTGGCGACGATCGACGGCGACCCCGAGCAACTCCTTCGCTCGAAGGGTTGGGGTGCGGTCGGCGCCTTCGATGCGACGGAACGGTCGTTCGTGATGGACCAGCTCGGATTCGCGGCGCAGCTCGTGTTCCCGACCTTCGCCGCCACCCAGTTCGCCGGGAGCGACCTCGACCTCCTGTACGGAGGTGCTGAGGCGCTGAACCGGGCGATGGCCGCCTTCTGCGCCGGCGACCGGCGCCTGCTCGCCGTGGCCACGGTTCCCTGGGGTGATCCGGTCCGGACGGCTGCGACCGCGCGCCGTGCGATCGACGACGGTTGCCGAGCCGTGATGGTGCCCACCGACATCCCGAAGGGCATCGTGTCGCCGACGCACCCCGACCACCATCCGCTGTGGGCGATGCTCGAAGGCGAGAACGTTCCCGTCGTCTCGCACATCGGCGGCGGGGGACGGCCGGTGCGGCCCGGCTTCCACGACAACGGCCACACGGTCACCGATTTCTCGGAGGCGGCGAGAACGTGCGGGCCAAGGACTTCATGGCCATCCACCAACGCCCCGAGGTGTTCTGGGCGGCGATGGTGCTCGACGGCATGTTCGAGAGGTTCCCGGGCCTGCGCGGAGCCTCCGTCGAGGAGGGCGCACTGTGGGTCGTGCCCTGGATCCGCCGACTCGACCGCGCGATGCAGTTCTCGAAGACCGAAGCACCGCTGCGCGAGCTCACCAAGGACCCGAGCGAGTACGTCCGCGAGCACCTCCGGTTCACACCGTTCGCCGGTGAGCCGGTCGGCTGGATGATCGACCAGGCCGGCGCCGAGCTGTTCATGTTCTCGTCGGACTACCCGCATCCCGAGGGTACGAAGGATCCGATCCAACGATTCGAGTCGACGATGGACACCAGCGATGACCAGGTCGTCGACAACTTCTACCGGGCGAACTTCGAGTCGCTGTACCGCGGAACCGTCCCCGTCGCGTGAAGCTGCTCTGTACGGCGGACCTGCACTACCGCCTGCCGCAGCTCGACTGGTTGGTCGAGCAGGCCGCTGACGTCGACGTGGTGGTGCTGCCCGGTGACCTGCTCCAGGTCGTCGGTGCCGCGGCGTTGGAGGTCCAGATCGTGGTCGTCTCCAAGTACCTGCAGCGCCTCGCCGAGCGCACGCTGGTCCTGGCCTCGTCGGGCAATCACGACCTCGACGGACCCGGCGAGACCGGCGAGCAGGCCACGACCTGGCTGCGGGAACTGGCCGCCGACCGACTCGTCGTCGACGGGGGCTCGATCGACGTCGACGGCGTGCGCTTCACCGTGTGTCCGTGGTGGGACGGGCCACTGACGCGGGCGCTCGTCGACGAGCAGCTGGCTGCTGCTGCGGTCGACCGGCTCGACCGGTGGATCTGGGTGTATCACTCTCCGCCGTCCGACTCCCCGTTGTGCAACGCCGGCGAGCGCTCGTTCCCCGACCCCGACCTGGCCGGATGGATCGATCGGTGGAAGCCGGACCTCGTGGTGTGCGGCCACATCCACCAGGCGCCGTGGGTCTCGGGCGGTGCCTGGGTCGACCAGCGCGGCTCGACCTGGCTGATCAATGCGGGACACCAGGCGGGGCCGATGCCCGCTCACGTCGTCATCGACCTCGATCCGGCATCGGGCCACGCCACCGCCGAGTGGGTCGCACTCCCTGACCGCGACCAGATCGACATGCCCTTCGCGAACTGACGTACACGATGTGCCTGGCACATCGTGTACATCACGTCAGTACTCCGGGTCGGGGAGTCGGGCCGAGCCGGGCGATACCTGGCGCCCCTGGTGGTGCATCAGCGAACTGAGCACGTCGTCGAGCATGCCCAGATGGCCGGTCTCGTTGCCGTACTGCCGCTTGACGTCGACGAGGTGTCCCGTGAGGTTGTCGAGCCGAGTCGCCAGTGTTCGTGCGACCTCGAGCAACACGTCGGGATGCTCGCGCAGGAACGCCGCGCCGTCGGTGGCCTCGAGGAGCGTGACCTCGCTGAGCGCCCTGACGGAGGCCGATGCGGGACGTTGGAGGACGGTCGACATCTCGCCGATCAGCGCGCCGGGTGTGTCGAGCACGGCCAGCACCGTGTCGTCGCGTTCGATGCTCACGGTGCCCTCCACCAGGACGAACACGGTGCCTCCCACGTCGCCCTGTTCGATGATCGTCGAGCCGGCGTCGGAGCGCCGTTGGGGGAGTTCGGCGCACTGTGCGAGCAGATCGGTCACGGCTGCATTGTCGCACGCCTCGGGCGTGACGTCGCCGGTCGGGTCACACCGTAACCTGGCGTTCATGTGCGGCCGATTCGTGTCCACCGCCGGCCCTGACCGCATCGCGGCGTACTTCGACGCGGTCCTGCCGACCGAGGCCGTCGCCGAGTCGCTCGGCGAGAACTACAACGTGGCGCCGACACAGGACGTCTACGCCGTGGTCGCCACCGGCGACGGCACCGCACGCGTCGACGCCTTCCACTGGGGTCTGATCCCGAGCTGGGCCAAGGATCGCAAGATCGCCTCGCGCATGATCAACGCCCGGGCCGAGACGCTCACCGAGAAGCCGGCGTTCAAGGGATTGCTCGCCAAGAAGCGCTGCATCATCCCGATGGACGGCTTCTACGAGTGGCAGCCTGGCAGTGCCGACGGCCCACTCAACGCCAAGGGGCAACCGCTCAAGCAGCCGATGTTCATCCATCGAGGCGACCGTGAGCTGCTCGCGGTGGCCGGATTGTGGACGGCCTGGAAGGACCCCGACGATCCCGAGGGCAGATTCCTGCACAGCGCCACGATCATCACGACTGCGGCAAACGCCACGATGCAACCCGTTCACGATCGGATGCCGGCGCTGCTCACGGCCGAGCACTGGGCCACCTGGCTCGACCCGTCGAACCAGGATCTCGCCCAGCTCACCGGACTCCTCGACGGGGGACCGCCCGACCTGCTCACGATGGATGCCGTCTCGACGGACGTCAACAACGTCCGCAACAACCGACCGGATCTGATCGAGCCCGTCAGTCGCTGACGCCGGTGGCACCGGCCGCGCGCAGTGCTCGACGGATCGCCTCGGCCCACCGGTCGAGATCGTCCCGATCGACACTCGCTGCCGCGTTGGCGAAGCTCAACTCCGCCATCGACGACGTGGGGATCACGTGGACGTGGGTGTGCGGTACCTCGTAGCCGGCCACGATCACCCCGACGCGTTCGCAGCCGAAGGCGTCGCGTTGGGCCTGGCCGATCGTGTGGGTCACCGAGAAGAGGTGCGCCGCGAGTTGCGGGGGAGCGTCGATCCAGTGGTCGATCTCGTCGATCGGCACCACCAGCACGTGACCGGGGGCCATCGGGTTGATCGACATGAACGCGACGCAGTGTTCGTCCCGCCATACGAACGTGCCGGGGAACTCACCCTCGATGATCTTCGTGAACACCGTGCTCATGCGGGCACCCTACGCTGTGACCCGTGACCGAGGACACCTCACCGAGTACCGCAGCGGCGACCGCCGATGCGACGTCGGTGTCGATGTTCGACGGGATCTGGACCATTCCGAATGCGTTCACGCTGCTTCGGCTGTTGTTGCTGCCCGTGTTCCTCTACGTCCTGTTCGGGCTCGAGAACCGGGCGGCGGCGGCGTGGCTGCTCGGGGGACTCGGCGCCACCGACTGGGTCGACGGGTACCTGGCGCGGCGCCTCGGCCAGGTCAGCGAGTTCGGCAAGGTCTTCGATCCGACCGTCGACCGGCTGCTCTTCGTCGTGGCCATCGTTGCGATCGTCATCGACGGCTCGATGCCGCTGTGGTTCGCCGTCGCGGTGCTGTTCCGCGAGGTCGCCGTCGGGCTGATGATGGTGATCGCAACCCTGGTGTACAAGATGCCACGAATCGACGTCACCTACCTGGGCAAGGTCGCCACGTTCCTCCTGATGTTCGCGGTCCCCGGATTCCTCATGGGGAACAGCGAGATCGCCGGAGCAGACGCCTTCCAGGTCGCCGCATGGCTCGTCGGCATCCCCGGACTGATTCTCAGCTACTGGACCGGCATCGCCTATATTCCGCAGGTGCGACGAGCGGTGACCGCAGGCGCCGCACCTCGTTCCACTTCCTTCACCTCCAACTCGTGAACCCAGGTACCGTTGCCCCATGAACATCCCCGCCGAACTCCGCTACTCGTCCGATCACGAATGGGTGCGCATCGAGGGCACGACGGCCACGATCGGCATCACCGAGTACGCCCAGGACGCACTGGGTGACGTCGTGTTCGTCGAGATGCCCGATGCCGGCCTCGCCGTGTCGGCGGGCGAGTCGTTCAGCGAGGTCGAGAGCACGAAGTCGGTCAGCGACATCTACGCCCCGCTCACGGGTGCGATCTCCGAGGTCAACGCCGAACTCGAATCGCAGCCGGAGCTGCTCAACAGCGATCCCTACGGTGCCGGGTGGATCTGCCGCATCGAGATCAGCGACCCGTCGGAGCTCGACGGCTTGATGGACGCCGAGGCCTACCGGGCACTGACCGAGGGCTGAACGGGGGACCATGACGACCTACGTCTTCTGCAATCAGTGCGGACATCGCAACCCCCCGCGGAGCACCTTCTGTTCGAGCTGCGGGTCGCCGCTCGACTCGCTCGACGATCGAACGATCACCCTGACGGCGCTCGACCCGTTGCAGGATGCTCCGGGCAAGGATGACGACGTGGTCGTCGCCGTGGGCGATCTGCCCAGCGAGATCGGGGTGTTGATCGTTCGAGCCGGTGCGCAGACCGGGGCCAAGTTCCCGCTGGTCGAGGAGGTCACCCGGCTCGGCCGGCATCCCGAGTCCGAGATCAGCCTCGACGACATCACCGTGTCGCGTCGCCACGCGGAGATCGAGCGCACGCCCGAGGGTCACGTCGTCTCCGACGCCGGGTCGCTCAACGGCACCTATGTCAACCAGGAACGAGTCGACCGGATGTTGCTGCGCCACGGCGACGAACTCCAGATCGGCAAATTCCGACTCGTCTTCTTCGAACGTCACGATGGCTGAGCCGTCACCGCCCGGGGTCGCGGCACCGCCTGCCGGTGGACACCTCTCGATCGGCGAGGTCCTCGCACTGCTGCTCGAGGAGTTTCCCGACGTCACGATCTCGAAGATCCGGTTCCTCGAGAGTCAGGGACTGATCGATCCGGAGCGAACCGCGTCCGGGTATCGCAAGTTCTACGCCGACGACGTCGAGTTGTTGCGGTGCATACTGCGCGAACAGCGCGAGAACTACCTGCCACTGCGAGTGATCAAGGATCGCATCGACTCGGGCGAGATCGATCCGACGGGGGAGCAGCCACGACCACGCGGGATCAAGAACGTCGGTGATGCGAGCGACGTCCCTCGTCCCGACGCGCATCCCAGTGCCGGCAGGGGTCGCACGGAGCGCCTGGCGACGCCCTCGGGCAACGGTGCCACCGGCGAAGCCGTGACCGGTGCCGCGGCACTGTTCCAGCGCACCGATGGAGCCGCCGACGGTCCGGCACCCGCCGCCGAGCCTCAGCCGAGCCCGACGCCGGCCGCTGGGAGTCGCTCACCGGAGCGATCGAGCGAGCCGACGGGGCCGATCACGTCGTCGGGTGCCGTACTTCCCGGGCTCCTGCTCAACGCCGACGAGATCTGCGCGATGGCCGGCATCAGCCGATCCCAGCTCACCGACCTGGAATCGTTCGGCGTGCTCTCGGCCACTTCGGGTGGCGCCGACGGCGTCTACGACGAGGACGCCGTGGAGATCGCGACGCTGTCGAAGCACTTCCTCGACGCAGGGATCGAGCCGCGTCACCTTCGTGGCTGGCGAGTGGCCGCCGATCGCGAGGCCGGGCTGCTCGAGCAGCTGATCCAGCCGCTGTTGCGTCAGCGCAACCCCGAGGCGCGGGCACAAGCGGTTGCCCAGCTCGACGAGCTCGAGCAGAACGGCGGCCGCCTGCGGGCGGCGATGATGCGCTCGACGCTGCGTCACCACGTCGCACTGACGACCGATCCGGGACCGACGCCACACCACTGTGGGGAGCGGGGTACAGTGACGTCGTGGTCCCTCTGGAACTCATCGGTGTCAGGGTCGAGATGCCCGCCAACACGCCAATGGTTCTGCTGCGCGAGTCCGACGGTCGACAGCGACTCCTGCCGATCTACATCGGGAGCCCTGAAGCCTCGGCGATCCACTATGCACTCGAAGGCGTCGTGCCGCCTCGGCCGCTCACGCACGACCTGTTCCTCGACGTGCTCGGCACGCTCGACACCACCCTGACCAGCGTCGTGGTCACCGAGATGCGTGACCGCACCTACTACGCGGAACTGCACCTCGTCACGCCGAACGGCGAGAAGGTCGTCTCGGCTCGTCCGTCCGACGCGATCGCGCTCGCGGTGCGCTGCGGCGCATCGCTGTTCGCGTCGAACGAGTTGATCGACGAGGTCGGCCAGGAGCCGGTCCCCGAACCCGACGACGATGCAGCGGAGATCATCGACGAGTTCAAGGACTTCATCGAGAGCGTCAGCCCCGAGGACTTCCAGTAGACGGCGGCCCGAGAGGGTCCGCGGTCAGTCGTGCAGCGCGGCGTTCTGTGTGCGCAGGCGCTCGGCGAGGGTCTCGATGACGTGCAGCGCGATGTCCGGTTCCTCGCGCAGCAGCGCTCGCATGTTCCACGAGGTCAGGCCGTAGGTCTTCAGATCGGATGTCGCCACGACGGTCGCCGACCGAGGACTGCCGTCGAGCACGCTCATCTCGCCGAAGTAGTCGTTGGGCCCGAAGGTGGCCACGACGTCGTCGTTGATCAGTGCCTCGGCACTGCCGCTGGCGATGACGTACAGCCGCCCGAACCGGCCGGAGGTGTCGGCGTCGATCACGGTCGCACCGCTGGGGAACGAGTGCGGACTGGTCTGCTCGGCGATGCGGCGCAACGCTGCATCGCCGAGCCCTTCGAAGAGCCGTACGTTGCGCAAGGCGTCGGTGATCGTGTCGTCGTTTTTCACGGTGTCTCCTGTTGGCTCTCGACCCGACAGTACCGCTTGTTGACGACTGCGTGCGCGACACCGTAGTGTTCACGATCTCACATGGACGTAGTTACGGCCGTGTGAGGCGCGCGACGGGCCCTTGCACGTTCGTGGTGTTGGGCAGGACGAACCGGAGGAAGCACGTGAACGACAACAGCAGGACATCGGATGGCGACGCCGCCGTGCCGAACACCGAGCTCGGCTACAGCGGTACCCAGACGGCCAAGGTGGTCGGGATCTCGTATCGACAGCTCGACTACTGGGCCCGCACCGATCTCATCCGACCCTCGCTGAGCGATGCCACCGGGAGCGGCAGTCGGCGCAGCTACTCCTACAACGATCTGCTGGAGTTGAAGACGATCAAGAAGTTGCTCGACGCCGGCATCAAGCTCGAACAGGTGCGACGGGTGTTCGAGTACCTGCGTGAACACGTCACCACCGACATCGCCGCCGCGCACATCGTCATCGACGGCGGCAGCGTCATGTTGTGCGACGGTGACCAGCTCGTCGACGTGCTGAAGAACGGACAGGGCGTCCTGAACGTGTTGTCGCTCGGCGGAGTGCGCGAGGAACTGGAAGCCGATCTCGCCCCGACGCCGATCGACACGATCGACATCGACACTCGCCGTCGCACGGGATGACCGTGGAGCCGGAGGGCACCTTGCAGCGCTCGCCGCTCGACGCCGAACACCGAACGCTCGGCGCCACGATGGTCGAATTCGGTGGTTGGGAAATGCCGATCGCGTACCCGACGGGCACGCTCGAGGAGCACCTGTCGTGCCGGAACCACGCGGTGATGTTCGACGTGTCACACCTCGGGACCGTGCGCGTCGAGGGGCCTGACGCCTTCGATCGCCTGCAGTCGACGCTCACCAACGATCTGGGCAAGATCGAGCCCGGCCGCGCCCAGTACACCCACCTGCTCGATGCCTCCGACGCGTCGGTGGTCGACGACATCATCGTGTGGTGGCGATCCGATGATCCCGACGCCTTCGACGTGATGCCGAACGCGTCCAACACGAGCGGCGTCCGCTCGGCGATCGGTGGCGTCGACACCACCCACCAGCGAGCCGTCGTTGCCGTCCAGGGTCCCGATGCCAAGGCGCTGGTCTCGACGGTGTTCCCGGCGGCGGGTTCGGTCGGTCGATTCCGTGTGGCGGCCCTCGACTGGCACGGCGTGAGCTGCACCGTCGCCGGAACCGGGTACACCGGCGAGGACGGCATCGAGATCGCGATCCCTGTCGAGTCTGCACCGTCGCTGTGGCGAGCGCTCGCCGACGCCGGCATCCCACCGGCCGGGCTCGGGGCGCGTGACACTCTGCGTCTCGAGGCCGCCTTGCCGTTGCACGGTCACGAACTCGGACCCGGGATCACCTCGCTGCAGGCTGGCCTGGGCTGGGTGGTCGCGTGGAACAAGCCGTCGTTCGTCGGTCGCGACGCGGCACTCGCCGAACGCGAACGCGGGATCCGACGACACCTGGTCGGGATCACCACCGAAGGCCGCCGACCTGCTCGCGCCGGGTGCTCGGTCATCATCGACGGCACCGTTGTCGGCCAGGTGACGAGCGGCAACTTCTCGCCGGTGCTCGGTCACGGGATCGCGTTGGCGTTCGTGCCGCCCGACACGCCCGAAGGGGCTGTGGTGATCGTCGACGTTCGCGGCAAGGAACTGCCGGGCCGGGTTGCTGCGACCCCGTTCGTGCGCCGCTGAGGGCCCTGCCTTCAGGCGGTCGGCTTCTTCGTCGGCCGCTTCTTGGCCGTGGCCTTCTTTGCGGTCGATTTCTTCGCGGTGGACTTCTTCGCGGTGGACTTCTTCGCGGTGGGCTTCTCGGCCGATGGCTGCCGCTTCGCCCCGACGGTCGTGGTCGTGCGAATCGCCGGACGCACGGGCTCCGGCTCGGGGGTGACCGCGGGCGTGTACGGCGCCGGACGGCTTCCCGGCATCCGGAACCCGCCGAAGAGCCCACCCGCCGACTCGGCGAGCTGCGTCAGCGGCCCGAGCCGCTTGGAGACCTCTGCGAGCACGTCGGAGAACGTGCCGATCTGGTTGGGGAGCTGCGCGAACGCCGGCGTCGACAACGTCTCGGCGAGCCGGTTGAGGCCCGGAGCCACGGCCATGGCCGGCCCGCTGACCACCTGCATCATCTCGTCGGCAGCCTTGACGGTTCTCGTGACCTGCGGGATCGCGGCGCGGCAGGGGTTGCTCGACGTCGGCCAGCAACGCGTTGATGCGCTCGGTGGTCTCGTTCAGGTTCTCCATCGTCCTGTTGAAGTTCTCGACACCCTTCAGGAACTCGTCCACGCCCTTGCGGAACTGTTCGATCGAGCGCACGGTTCCCGACAGCGGCGTCGCGAACAGCGTGAACAGGTCAGCCAACGGATCGGAGCGGTCGTCCGGCATCGCGGTCACGCTAGTGCAGACGCGTATGCCTCCAGCGGCTCACACGAGCACACGAGATTGCGGTCGCCCTGCGCGCCGTCGATCCGCGAGACCGCCGGAAAGTACTTCTGTGCCCGCAGGCCCACGACCGGGAAGGCACCGAGCTCACGAGGGTACGAGCGATTCCAGTCACCGAGCAGATCCTCGGCGGTGTGTGGCGCGTGGCGCAGCGGGCTGTCCTCCAGTGGCCAGTCACCTCGGGCGACCTGATCGATCTCACCCCGAATGGAGATCATCGCGTCGCAGAACCGGTCGAGCTCGCGAAGACTCTCGCTCTCGGTCGGCTCGACCATCAGTGTTCCTGCGACGGGGAAGCTCATCGTCGGAGCGTGGAATCCGTAGTCCATGAGTCGCTTGGCGACGTCGTCGACAGTGACCCCGGTGTGCTTGGTGATGTCGCGCAGGTCGAGAATGCACTCGTGGGCGACTCGGCCGTGCTCGCCGCGGTACAGCACGGGGAAGTGGGCATCGAGTCGCTCGGCGATGTAGTTGGCGGCCACGATGGCCACGCTGGTCGCCGCGGTGAGGCCGACGGCGCCCATCATCTCGATGTACATCCACGGGATCGGCAGGATGCCGGCAGAGCCGTACGGTGCCGCCGACACTGCACCAACGGGTTGGTCGACGCGCAGCGGATGCCCCGGCAGGAACGGTGCCAGGTGCGCACCGACGCCGATCGGGCCCACCCCGGGCCCGCCGCCGCCATGAGGGATGCAGAACGTCTTGTGGAGGTTGAGGTGGCTGACATCGGCACCGAATGCGCCGGGACGAGCATGGCCGACCAGCGCGTTGAGGTTCGCGCCGTCGACATACACCTGTCCGCCCGCGGCGTGGACGAGTTCGCACAACTCGACCACGCTCGACTCGAACACGCCGTGGGTCGACGGATACGTGATCATGATGGCAGCGAGGCGTTCACCGACCTGGTCGAGCTTGGTGCGCACGTCGGCGAGGTCGATGTTGCCCCGGTCGTCGCAGGCGACCACGACGACATCCATTCCGGCCATGACGGCGCTCGCGGCGTTGGTTCCGTGCGCGCTCGACGGGATCAGGCACACGGTGCGCTCGAGGTCACCGCGCGAGCGGTGGTACGCCCGGATGGCGAGCAGGCCGGCGTACTCGCCCTGGCTGCCGGCGTTGGGCTGCAGGCTCACGGCGTCGTAGCCCGTGATCTCGGCGAGGCGCGCTTCGAGGTCCTGAATCAGCTCGAGGTACCCGGCGGCCTGGTCGACGGGCACGAAGGGGTGGACGTCGCTGAACTCCGGCCACGTGATCGGCACCATCTCCGAGGTGGCGTTGAGCTTCATCGTGCAGGAACCGAGCGGGATCATCGTGCGATCGAGTGCGAGGTCGCGGTCGCTGAGGCGACGCAGATAGCGCAGCATTTCGTGCTCGCTGTGGTAGCGCTCGAAGACGGACTGCGTGAGGAAGTCGTCGGTGCGGCGCATCGACGCAGTCAGCCCATCGGGTGCGAGGTCGTACTCCGCGTCGTCGATCGGACGTCCGCCGAGCGCTGCGACGATCGCGTCGACCTGCTCGATGGTGGTGGTCTCGTCGAAGGTGACGCCGACGTGGACGTCGTCGACGCGGCGGATGTTGAAGCCGGCCGCCAGCGCATCGACGAGCGCCGCGTCGGCGGACGCGACCGTGATCGTGAGGGTGTCGAACCACGACTCGTTGTCGATCTCGAGCCCACCCGCGCGCAGCCCGGCGGCCGCGATCGAGGTGAGCCGCTGGACACGTTCGGCGATGCGAGTCAGGCCGTCGCGCCCGTGCCAGGCGGCGTAGAGGCCGGCGATGTTGGCGAGCAGGACCTGGGCGGTGCAGATGTTGGACGTGGCCTTCTCGCGGTCTGATGTGCTGCTCGCGGGTCTGCAGTGCGAGGCGCAGTGCGGGACGCCCTTCGGTGTCGACGCTCACCCCGACGATGCGGCCTGGCATCGAGCGAGCGGCGCGTTCGTGGGCGGCGAGGAACCCGGCATGCGGACCGCCGAACCCCATCGGCACGCCGAATCGCTGAGCCGAACCGATGGCGATGTCGGCGCCGAGCTGTCCGGGAGGAACGGTCAGCAGACACGCCAACGGATCGGTGGCGACCACCGCGATTCCACCGAGTTCGTGGACCTGGTCGATGGCGTCGGACCAGTCGAGCACGCATCCCGACGATGTCGGCAGACTGAACAGCGCCCCGAACAGTCCGTCGCCGGATCCGATGGCCTCCACGTCGCCGATCACGAGTTCGATGCCCACCGGCTCGGCGCGCGTTCGCAGGACGGCGATCGTCTGGGGGTGGGTGTCGTGGTGTACCACGAATCGATTCGACGACGACTTCGACTGGCGTCGTGCCATCGTCATCGCCTCGGCGGCGGCCGTCGCCTCGTCGAGCAACGACGCATTGGTGACGTCGAGCCCTGTGAGCTCGGTGATCAGCGTCTGGAAATTCAGCAGTGCTTCGAGCCTGCCCTGGCTGATCTCGGGCTGGTACGGCGTGTAGGCGGTGTACCAGGCCGGATTCTCGAGCACGTTGCGGGCGATCACCGGGGGAGTGATGGTGCCGGTGTATCCCATGCCGATCAGGCTCGTCACCCGATGGTTCCGACCGGCGATCCGCCGGAGGCGTTCGAGGGCATCGGCCTCGGAGACGCCGGCTCCGAGCCCGAGCGGCACGTCGGCGCGGATCGAGTTCGGCATCGTCTCCGCGAGCAGGTCGTCGATCGAATCGACGCCGAGCACCCGCAGCATCTCGGTGACGTCGTCGGGCGACGGTCCGATGTGGCGGCGAGCGAACTCGTCGGGCTCGACGAGCGAGTCCAGCGATCGTGGGGGAGTGGGTTCGGACACGGGGAAGCCTCCTGCGGTGGATCGGACTTCCCCGGCTGTCATCGATACCTGAGAGTTTCGCCCGGGCGAACCCTGACTTTCCCCGTCGGTGACCACTCGGTGTCGTCACGAGTCGGGGCGACTCGACACCTCGTGGCGCTTTCCAGCGTGCCTCACCCGAGCGGTCCGTGGGCCTGAGAGATTCCGGGGAGGTTGCTCCTTCGGCGTCAGCGCCGCAGTGTGGCCGGTGATGACTCTCCCGCTCGGGTGGAACGGCGATTCAGTTGTGTTCGGCAGCGTACCCGCCTGCGGCCGGCCCGTGCGGCATCCGGGCGGCGCTCGATGTCAGGCGCGAGGAGCGGTGGTGCTGCAGGCGTCGATCGGCTTGATCAAGGGGTACGGATTCACTGCACCGCCGCCGCCGGGATGCACCTCGAAGTGGAGGTGAGGTGTGGCGGCATTGCCGGTCGCACCGACGGTCCCGATCACCTGACCGGCGGTGACCTTGGCCCCGAGCACGATCCCATCGGCGAAGGTGTCCATGTGCAGGTAGGTGAAGTACGTGCCGTTGTCCTGAGCGACCCGCAGCCCGTTGCCTGCGAGGGATCCAGGCGTGTCGGTGTAGACCTTCGAAATGGTGCCGGAGACGACGGCATACAGCAGCTTCCCGCGAGCAGCGATCACGTCGAGGCCCTCGTGCAGACGACCACCGCCGCGCGGGGCGAGCCAGGTGTCGCCGAACCAGCACTTGCCCTGTACGGGGAACACGTCGATCGACACGCCTGCCGCCGACGGGGGAGTGGGTGCCGGAGCGGGTGCGCTGCCGAGACGATCTGCGGTCGCCTGATCGAGCTTGCCGGTCGCCGGCAGTCCCTCTCGTCGCTGGAACGCCATGATGGCGCCGGCGGTCGCCGCGCCGAACACGCCGTCGGCGCCTCCGGCGAAGCTGATCCCGGCGGTGATCAACGACCGTTGAAGTGCCTTGACACGGTCGCCGCGCTCGCCGAACACGGCGAAGCCGACCGGTTTGCTGACGCCCTGCGGGGTGGCGCTGGATCCGAGCGCGAGCGCGCCGGCATCGGCGTCGCTGACGACCCCGGTCTGCTTGCGCCCTTGTGATTGCTGGTACTGCATCAAGGTCGAGCGGGTCATGCTTCCGAACACGCCATCGGCACCACCTCGCAACGTGAGGCCGGCTTGCATCAGGGCCCGCTGGAGATCCTTGACCAGTCGCCCGTTCGAGCCGACGGTCAGGCCCACGTACGAGGCACCCGGAGCAGGGGCAGGGGCAGGCGGCGGCGCCGGAGCAGGGGCGCCGGCAACGAGCGCGAGCTTCGCAATGACGGCGTCGTCGACGATGCCGTTCGCAGTGAGACCGTTGGCCTGCTGGTAGGAGGTCAACGCAGCCGCGGTCATCGGGCCGAAGATGCCGTCGGCACCACCACGAACGCTGACACCGGCCGCGATCAGTGCTCGCTGCAGCACCTTGACGTTGTCGCCACGCGCACCGGATTTCATGCCGACGAAGCTGGACGATGACGACGAAGCGGCAGGGGCCTTCGGGCCGGCCACGCCGGCGGGTGCCGCGCCGGGCGTGCTGCCGAGCTTGAGTTTGGAGGCGGTCGCCGCGTCGACCTCGCCGGTCACGGCCAGACCGTTCCAACGCTGGAAGTTCGACACCGCCGTCTTGGTGGCGGGGCCGAACACGCCGTCGGCGCCACCGGGCACGAACACTCCGAACGCCATCAACGCGTTCTGCAGCGCCTTCACGGTGTCGCCCTTGGCCCCGACGGCCAGCGCACTCGACGCGGCCGGAGCCGGAGCGATCAGACCGAGCGCCGTCGCCGTGGCGTCGTCGAGGGTTCCCGTGGTCGCGAGGCCCCGACGCGATTGATAGGCAGTGAGCGCAGACTTCGTGGCGGGACCGAACACGCCGTCGGCGCCACCGGGGACCGTGACGCCTGCTGCGATCAACGCCTTCTGGAGTGTGACGACCTCGGCGCCCGTCGAACCTTGTGACAATCCGACGAGTGCCTGGGGGAGCGCAGGCGCCTCGAGCGTCGCCGGTGACGCCGTCACGATTCCGGGTACCGCTGTGAGGGTCAGCGCCGAGATGGTCGCGATGCCGACGCCGCGCAGGGCGAGGCGAACGGAACGTTGGCGACGGGACGCGGACATCATGGGCGGCGGAACTCTCTGCACTGTGGGGTTTTCGGTCCGCCCTGGTTGGACCTCAAGCTCGACGGGCATCTCGACCTGGCGTCGAGGCACCCGATCTTCGACTCGACGTTCGGGTGAGTCCATGCGTCCCTGGTGGGGGCGCTGTCGAGAGAGGAGTGCCATTCTGGCCGGTCCGTTCGCCCCTGTCCATCGCCTCACGACAAAATGACATAACGAAGATTATGGGCGACCTGTCCGAGAATGTCGGGAGGGGTGGGAACCCGGCGGTCCTTCAGGCTGCGCCGATCTCGCGATTCCGCAGCGGCCGCGATGCCTCGAGCAGCCAGTCCAGTGCGTCGGCCAACTCCCGTGCGGTGGGCGTCGCTGCGCCGGCAAGATCTCGTTCGACGTCGTCGACGGCACAGGCCAGCACGTAGAGCTCGTCGTGCAAGGCGTCGAGTTCCGAACGCGCGATCACCAGTTCGTTCTCGCTGAGTTCGAGCTCGGCGGCTCGGTGCCGTGCGACCCAGTCCCATTGGCGGCATCGCCCCGAGCAGAACTCGCGTGGTCGACCGGGGCCGGAACGCTCCGGCAACGCTCGACGACACCAACGGCAGTGTCGGGTGCCCGATCCTCCGCTGCCGAGATCCGTGGCAGATTTCGTCATGACGATATGGTAGCCGCGGGGGTCCTCGGGAACGTGCGTGTCGGTTGGTGCGACACGGTGATCTGGCTGGGAGACTTCGTGCGTGACGACACTTCCGCCCCCTCCCGCCCGCGCGTTCGCCAGCGACAATGCCGCCGGCGCCCATCCCGCGGTGATCGAGGCCGTGCTCGCTGCCAACGTCGGCTCCGCCCTCGCATACGGCGACGACGAGTACACCCGCGAGTGTGCGGCTCGTTTCCGGGATCTCTTCGACGCCGACGTGACCACGCGACTCGTGTTCAACGGCACCGGCGCGAACATCGTCGCGCTGGCGACGTTGCTGGGTTCGCTCCCCGGACCGAACCATGCCGTCGTCTGCACCGACTGGGCGCACATCGCCGTCGACGAGACCGGAGCGCCCGAGCGAGCCCTTGCGACCAAGCTCATCGACCTCCCCTCGCCAGGGGCCAAGCTGGTCCCCGAACAGCTCGCGGAGCTCGCTCACGTCCAGGGTGTCCAGCACCACGCACAACCCGGCGTCGTGTCGATCACCCAGGCCACCGAACTCGGGACGCTCTACACCGCTGACGAGATCGCTGCGCTGTGCGACCAGGCGCACGCCCTCGGGATGCTGGTGCATCTCGACGGTGCCCGCATCGCCAACGCCACGGCTGCGCTCGGCGGGACCCGTGCGGCGTTGCGCGCGATGACGATCGACGCCGGTGTCGACGCCGTGAGCTTCGGTGGCACCAAGAACGGCCTGCTCGGGGCGGAAGCGGTCATCTTCCTCTCCCCCGCCGTGGACGAGGGCTCGCAGTACGTCCGCAAGCAGGTCACGCAACTGCCGTCCAAGATGCGCTTCCTGGCTGCTCAGTTCAACGCCGTGCTGCACGACGACCTCTGGATCGACCTCGCGTCGCATGCCAACGACATGGCCACCGAACTGCACCGGTTGACCTCGGTGATCGACGGCGTCGAACTCGCTGCACCGCCGGAGGTCAACAGCGTCTTCCCCCGCCTCCCGGCCGAGGTGATCGGGCCGCTTCGCGACTGGTGCTTCTTCTGGGACTGGGATGTGAGCCGGCACGAGGTCAGGTGGATGACGGCGTGGGACACGTCCGTCGACGACGTTCGGACGTTTGCTCGGGGCGTCGAACTCCTCCTGGGAGGAATCCCGAAAATCCTTGCTTGATGCAATTGACTCGATGACCGATTCGATTTAGTCTGCTGACCGCTCGAGGTCGTCCGTCGTCGAGCTGGGGCTAACCACACGGGGGTGTGAGTACATGTCGGCCATCGAACTCGACCGCATTGCTACCGATGACGATTGGATGCGCCACGGCGCATGCAAGGGGTTGACGCATCTCTTCTTCCCGACCGCAGCGGAGCGTCCGCAGGCCCGCGAGCGTCGCGAAGCAGCAGCTCAGGAGGTGTGTGCCGGCTGTTCGGTCCAAGTCGACTGTGTCGAGTTCGCCCGCCGCAACCACGAGTACGGCTTCTGGGGTGGCGAGTCCGAGGACGAGCGCCATGCCGCAGGATTCCGCCTGATCGCACCGATCGGCATCCGCGCCCGAGCGAGCTGAGTGTTCGACGTCGCCGTCATCGGCAGCGTCAACCTCGATCTCGTCGCCACCACGGCTCGGCTCCCCGGGCCAGGTGAGACGGTCTCCGGCACGAGCTACGCCGAACACGCCGGCGGCAAGGGACTGAACCAGGCAATCGCTGCGGCGCGCAGCGGTGCGCTCGTCGCATTGGTGGCCGCAGTCGGCGACGACGCCGCCGGCACGACCCTGCGTTCGCTGGCGGCAGACGACGGCATCGACGTCACCGCGGTGTCCGTCGTGGCCGGCGAGGCGACCGGGCGAGCGCTCATCACCGTCGACGAGCACGCCGAGAACTCGATCGTCGTCGTCCCGGGCGCGAACGCGCGGTTGCGGGCCGAGGCCGCGCCGCGCGCCCGAGTGGTCATCGCTCAACTCGAGGTGCCGATCGACGAGGTGATCACAGCGTTCCGCCACGCCCGACGGGAGGGTGGCACGACCGTCCTCAACCCGGCGCCGGCTCAGGTGTTGCCAGACGAGTTGGTGCAACTGTGCGACATCGTGGTTCCCAACGAACACGAAGCCGAACTGATCGGCGGCGTGTCGGCGCTGCTGGATCGGGGCGTGTCCGCTGTCGTCACCACGCGTGGCGGTGCCGGAGTCGTCGTCACCGCCTCGATCGACGGTGTCGTCGACACCTGGAACGAACCGGCCGTCGCGGTCACACCGGTCGACACCACCGGCGCCGGCGACGCATTCTGCGGAGCGCTCGCAGCGCGCCTCGCGGCCGGCGACGAACTGCGCGACGCGGTCCGCTACGCCGCTGCAGCCGGCGCCCTCGCGACCACCGTCGCCGGAGCCGTGCCGTCACTCCCCCACGCCGACGCCGTCCTGGCGCTCACCCACCCCGGTTGAACACCCACTCCCCGCCAGCGATGAGCGAAAAGCCCGCATCCGGTCGCTTCGCTCATCGCAGGGATGGTCTTCGGGCGTGCGATGAGCGAACAGCCGCTATCCGGGCGCTTCGCTCATCGCGGTGGTCTGTGACGGCGTCATGGGGCGGGGTGGCGGAGGGTGACGGCGGCCCAGCCGTCGAGGGTGTCGGTCCGCTCGACGGTCATCGGCGCCAGCGCGGACAGCACGTGGTCGTGGCGATCGGCGAGGATGCCGCTGATCACCAGCCTCCCATCGGGGTGGGTGAGTCGCCGGAGATCGGCGGCCAGCTCGATCAGCGTCGGAGCGAGGATGTTGGCCACCACCAGGTGGAACGTCCCGCCGAGGTCACCCACCGGCGTGGTGTCGGCTTCGAGGCGATCGGCGACACCGTTGCGTGCGGCGTTGTCGCGGGTCGCCTCGACCGCAGCACTCGCGACATCGACCGCTCGAACGGAACCTGCGCCGGTCAGCGCCGCCATCACCGCGATCACACCGGTTCCACAACCGACGTCGAGGACGGTGCGGCCGACCTCGAGATGACGCCGGACCGCCTGCAGCGACAGCAACGTCGTCGGATGGTCGCCGAGGCCGAAGGCTCCCGCGGGCTCGATCTGGATCGCCACGACATCGCCGTCGAACACATGGTGCTGCCACGCGGGAACCACGACCAACCGGTCGTCGACCCACATCGGTCCGGCGAACTCTCGCCACGTGTCGGCGCCGTCATCGACGATGTCGATCACGCGAGTCGGCCACCGCTCCCCCAGCGCCGCCGTTGCTCGTTCCGTTGCGTCGCGGTCGTCACCGACCGCCGTCCACAACTCGACGTGGCCGCAGTCGCCCGTGCGCTCCTCGATCGCGCGACACCCCGAGCCGCCACAGCGCGTCCGAGGCGAGTTCGACCTCGTCCGCTCCGACCGTGACGACGAAGGCGCGCATCAGTCGAGACGTCGCAGGCCCGTGCGGTACTGCTCGATTCGCTCGACGTATGCCGCTGCGCTGGAGCGGATCAGTTCGATGTCGGCCCGGCCCGGCTTGATCACCGCCGGCGAACCGGCCGCCAATGCCCCGGCCGGGACGTCGATGTCGGTGAGGACCACGGAGTTCGCCGCGACGATGGCACCGCGGTGGATCACCGATCGGTGCAATACCATCGCTGCGTTGCCGATCAACACGTCGTCTTCGACCGTGCAACCCTCGAGATGGATCAGGTGGCCGAGGACACATCCGCTTCCCACCACGGTGGGCCACTCGGGAGTGGTGTGGAGCACCGCGTTGTCCTGCACGCTCGTGCGTTCACCGATTCGGATCTCGCCGCCGTCGCCGCGCAACACCGCTCCCGGCCAGACCGACGAGTGGGCGCCGATGGTGACCGACCCGATGATCACCGCATCGGGGTGCACGTACGCCGACGGGTCGATCGTGGGTTCGGAGTCGCCGAGCGCGTAGACAGCCATCGGCGGCACGGTATCCCGAGTGGGTCGCCACCACAGACTCGTTGGAGTTCTCTCGCCCCGACCCGGTACCGTTGCCGAGATGTCCCGACGGATAGACATCGAGCTGACGAGCGCGCTCGCCGACGGCTCCTGGACCTGGCGCGCCGCTGGCGCCCGCAAACCCAACGGGCAGCTCGACGGCGGCCTGCTGCCACCTGGATCGGCGGTCGGCGACATCCTCAAGGTCGAGGTCGAACAGATGCTCGACGGCATCGAGATCCAGTCGATCGTACCCACACGGGAGAAGGCCGAGGACGCCAACGTGCTCGAACTGCTCCCGAGCGAGCGGCCGTTCGAAGCAGTGATCGAGACTCGTGCCAAGCGTGACCGCAGCGATCGCCGCGATGATCGTGGCGATCGCCGTGACAAGCGAGACGGGGGCCGTCGTCGGGACAACAAGCGAGACGGCGCCCGGGATTCCCGCGACGGCGACGGCAAGGGTCGCTCCGACCAGCGCCGCCAGCGGCCGCACTTCGAGGCACCGCCGGAACTGCCGCAACGCCCGAAGCCCAAGCGGCTGCGTCCGGGCAAGGCCCGGCGCAACGCCGTGCTCGCCGACCTCCCCGAAGAGCAACGCCCGATCGCAGAGATGGCCCTCCAGGGCATGTCGGCCGTGCGCACCCGCGTGAAGGAGGAGAACACCAAGCTCGCGGCCGCCGGCCAGCCGACGATGCCCGAGGCATCAGTGGTCAAGATGGCCGAGGACATGCTGCCCAAGCTGCGCGTCGCCGAATGGCTCGACCGGGCCGAGGCGGCACAGCGGCAGATGGAACACCTCGATCTGCGCGACCTGCGCAGCGTGGTGGCTGCGAGCGACGACCCGATCGTCGCTCGCGACGACTCGACTCGAGATGTCGCGGACGACCTCCGCAAGGCGCTGATCCGCAAGCAGGATGAGGAGCTGGCTCTCTGGTTCGGTGACATCGACGCGGCGATCGGCGTCGGACGCGTGATCCGGGCGCTGCGCCTGTCGTCGCAGCCGCCCAAGGCAGGTGTGATGTTCCCGCCCGACCTGGCCCGCCGCCTCGGCGACGCGGCCACGGCGGCGCTGAGTCCCGATGATCCGGCCGACCGGTGGATCGCCGTGCTCGAGGCGGGCGCCTTCTCGCCCGTCCGTACGTTGCTGGCACCGACGACGGCTCCCCCGGTGATCACCGACGACCTCAAGGCGACCACGCTGCGTCTCGGACCCGCACTGCCCCAGATCGCGGCACTGCTCGGCGTCGAGATCCCCGCCGGGACACCGAAGCCGAAGCCGCTCCGGGCAGGCCCGCCCCGCAAGGACGCTCGCAACGACCGCAACAAGGACGCCAAGCGATCGGCTGCCAAGACCTCCGGCGACAAGAAGCCTCGCTCGGGTGATCGACAGCCCGCCGACAGTGCGAAGCCGGCACCGACCGAAACGCCCGCTGCCGAGACGCCCGCTGCCGAGACGCCCGCTGCCGAGACGCCCGCTGCCGAGGCACCGGAAGCGGAGGCACCGGCGACCGAGGCGCCAGCGCCGGCAGCTGACGTCGACCCTCCGGCGGCAGATGCTCCGGCGGCAGAGGCTCCGGCGGCAGATGCTCCGGCGGCAGAGGCTCCGACAACCGAGGAATCCGCCGCCGAATCCGCACCCGCCGACGAGGTGACTTCAACCGACTGAGCGGGTTCGTCTCGCCCCGACAGCGCCGCCTACCATCGGCGGCCATGTCCGACATCGTCACCTACGAAACTCGCGACCGCGTCGCGCTCATCACCCTCGATCGGCCTGATGCCCGCAACGCCGTCAACGGCGATGTCGCCCAGGCGATGGAGGCTGCCATCGACCAGATGGAAGGTGACGACGACATCTGGGTGGGCGTCATCCAGGCCAACACCGAGGGCCAGGACCGCCCCGTCTTCTGCGCCGGTGCGGACCTCAAGGCCATCAACTCGGGCGCCGGTGGCTCGCTGATGACCGAACGAGGCGGGTTCGCCGGGTTCACGTATCGAGAGCGCAAGAAGCCCGTCATCGTCGCGGTCGACGGTCTTGCGACCGCCGGCGGCTGCGAGATCGTGCTGGCCGCGGATCTCGTCGTGGCCACCACCCGGTCGTCGTTCGGGCTGGCCGAGGCAAAGCGCAACCTGGTCGCCGGTGCCGGTGGCCTCTTCCGGCTCCCTCGCGCAATCGGCCGAAATGCCGCGATGGAGCTGATCCTGACAGGCGAACCGTTCTCGGCCGCGCGTGCTCACGAACTCGGTCTCGTCAATCGACTGGTCGAGCCGGGCCAGGCCACCGAGGAGGCGCTGGCGCTCGCCGGGCAGATCACCGCAGCAGCACCGCTCGCCGTCTGGGAGAGTCGCAAGGTCGTGCTCGCTGCGGCGACCGAGAGCGACGAGACGCTCAAGCAGATGACCGATGCAGCGATGGGTGTGGTGATGCGTTCGGAGGACATCGGCGAGGGTCTCACCGCCTTCATCGAGAAGCGGCCTCCACAGTGGAAGGGTCGCTGACGCTCAGAGCCGCCGGAACGTGGTGATCAGCCGCGCCACGATGCCTGCACGTTCGTACAGGTTCTTCGTGTGACGATCGCCGGGCAATGCCTGGCCCTCGACGGCGACGGCGCCCCGGGCCTGCGCCGAGCTGATCGCCGAGGCCAGGAGTTCGTCGCCGAAGCCCAGCTCACGAGCCTCCGGGGTCACCCAGACCTGATCGATCCGAACGATCGCGTCGTCGCCGAGGTCGGCGACGATGTAGCCGATCACGACGTCGTCGATCGTGCCGACGAAGACATCGCCGATGCGGCAGCGAGCGCCCCAATCGTCACCGATCAGCGGATGCTCGATCAGCCAGACATCGCCGCCGCGTTGATCGATCAGCGCGGCGCGAGCCTCCAGCTCGAGCGCGCTGCAACGCGGTCTGGTCGTGGCCGGTTGCAGGGCGGACGACGGGATCGATCACGACGAGGCCGTTCGCAGCTGTTCGAGCTTGCCCAGGATCGTGCGACGATGCCGGCCGGCGGTCTCGTACAGCTCGATCGCCTCACGTTCGGCATCGTCGAGGCCGTCGAGTTTGCCGACGATCTGAGCCGACGAGAGGTGGTCGTAGTCGGCGAGCGCCAACGACGAGACGTCGGGCACGTCCGTGGGTCCGACGTCTGCGGGCTGCGGCGCGGGTACAGGAACACCGTCATGCTCGGGTGCGGCCCCGCTCCCAGCCGGCTCGGGCAGAGCGCTGCTCGGGTGACAGCCTGGACCGAAGCTCTCGGACGCCCTGATCGACGACGAGCTTGCCCAGGAATCGAGCGAGCACGATCTCGCGCTTCACCCGCTCTGCCGCCGACGGCACCTTGTCGACGACCGCCGGGATCGCCTCGATCAGGCGGCTTCCCACTTCGACGGGCACGACCACGGCGAACTCGACGAGTCGCGCCAGCGGCGGCCGCGACTGCTCAGGAGGAGAAGATCGGGCAGTCGTCATCGCCGACGGGACAGTTCGGCGCGCTGGCCCTCACCAGGAGGAAACACGAGGAGCACAGCTGCTCGTCCTGCTGCTTGGGTTGGAGCCGTTCGCCGCCTTCGCCCCGGATCTCCGGTTCGTCGTCGTCGTCCTCGTCGTCGTCCTCGTCGTCGGAGGCAACCATTCGATCCTTGAGGATCTTGTCGAGGTCTTCTTCGACATCGTCGTCGGTGAGCAACTCGTCGTCGTCCTCGTCGTCGTCGTCATCCGCACGCTTCTTGCGCTTGGTGCGCGGCGCCGCGACAGCTTCCTCTTCCTCGTCGTCGTCGGTGGCGACGTCATCGTCGTCGTCATCATCCGTCGCGACATCGTCGTCGTCGTCGAGATCGAGGTCGTCGTCGTCGAGATCGAGGACGTCGTCGGTCTCTTCTTCCTCGGTCTCCTCGTCGTCGAGGATGTCGTCGGGTTCGGTGATCTCGTCGTCAGCCATCTCGTCGTTTCGATCTCGTCATGCGTACGGGGGGTTGCGGCGGGAGCATAGGCACACGTTCACGTTCCACTCGGAGACCCAGGCTGTGACAGGCGTCACAACGACCGTGATGGCCGGTCAGACCTCGCTGCGCCGAGCCTCGGCACGCCGCTCGGATTCGAGTCGTTCGAGTTCCGGTGCCTCGGTGGTCATGTGGTTCATGGCCGCTGCGATGGCGTGGTGACCAGCGCGTTCGGCGATCAAGCGGTGCATCTCCAGAGCCACGCGTCGGTACGACGGATGACCTTGCGGTGAGGACCGCAGCTCGAGCATGTGGATGGCCTCGCGTGCGTTGAACTGCATCACGTAGCGCATCCGATACGCCATCGAGACGGCGTAGGACGCCTGCTGGGGAAAGTCGGGCTGGAGTGCGTCGTACAGGGCCGCCGAACGATGCATGGCCTCGTCGAAGTCGTCGCCGAGACCGGCCTCGGTGACCAGTTCCGGTCGGGTGTAGCCGTGGTTCGGCGTGAGACGTTGCCACTCGATCGTGAGCATGCGATGGCGCTGCATGTCACGGAAGGCGCCGTAGTCACTCAGCACGTCGAACCGGTAGAAGGATCGTTCGAATGCGCGTCCGGGCTTGTGGCGACGATTCTCGCGCTCGCCGACGTAGGCCCGGATCAGCGAGGTGCGCTCGTCGACGCCGAGCGTGCGAACGCGATCGAGGAGCTGGTGTTCGGGCAACGTGGAGTGCGAGTAGCAGATCGCGGCGAGCAGCTTGTCCTCCGCCTCGGGGTCGAAATCGACCAGCTCGACCTCGGCTGCAGGCTCGACCGGTGTGGCTCCGAAGAGGTCGGCCACCAGCGTCGCCGTCTCGTCGCGAGTGGTCGCCAGGTAGTCGCTCCACCGTCCGCCTCGATCCGGGAGGTCGACGCGCCGCAAGAAGCTCGGGATCACCTTGCGAAGCTCGTGCAGCATCAGCTCCGCGTACTCGCGCGACTCGGGCAACGGGTTCGACCGCATGCGCAACAGCAGTGCCTCGAACGCCTGACCCGTTCCGTAGATCCCGACGTTCGACGTGGCCGCTGCCGGCAGGATCCCGCGCACGGCATCGAGTGCCTTCGCTCTCGTGGCGGTTCGGTAGACGAACTCACTGTCGTCAGGACCCCGTTCGACGTTGGCTCGCACATGTTCGGTCACCGAGTCGACGCAGCGGCTGTACGCGTCGAAGATCCGGTCGAGATCGCCGACGTATCGGGTCCCGAGCGGGCTCGCGAGGACTGCCGGATCGCGGAAATAGCGGTATCGGCCGCCGAGGCGGGCGTCGTATGCGATGTAGCGGGTGCTCTGCTCGAGATAGCTCATCAAGCGTCCCCACTCGAGGATCTTGGTCAGCAGATTCGAGGCCTGTTCACACGCGAGGTGCACACCGCCGAGCTGTGCGACGGAATCATCGCCATAGTCGAAGAACACCCGCTCGTAGAGTTCCTCCGCCCGGTCGAGACCGATCGTTGCATCGACGGAGTGGTCGCCGCTCACGTCGAGGTCGCCGACGAACTCGTCGAGGAAGAGTCGCCGCAACGACTTGTGGCTTCGGCTGTACCGAGCGAAGAGGGCGCCCTTGACCACTTCGGGAAGATTGACCAGCGCGAACACCGGACCGTCGAGGTTGGTGAAATACCGGCGCAACACATCAGCTTCGTCCGCAGTGAAGGACTCAGGGACGTACACAGCCACGGTCGACCACTCTAGGACGGCGCAGCATGGAGACTCGGGATCTCCCCGATGCGCTGACCTGGTGGTTCTCCGATCGCGTCACGCGTAGACGGTCGCGGCATCGGCGCGCACGACGATCGAGAGCGTCGATGCCCGGTCCACGCGACGCCCGTCGACGACGACGTCGAGCGGACGCTCGAACTGCCAGCTCTCGGTGCGCACCGATCTGGTGGCGATGCTCGGGTGAGGGACGTGCGCTCCCGCCGGCAACCGCCGACGTGCAATCAGCCGCTCGCGGACGGACATCGAGGCATCGACGTCGACGACCTCGGCGCGCCCGTCGTTCGGATGGCCGCGTGGAGCGATGTCCCAGTCGCCGATGAACTCGGCGTTCATCACGACCAGGATGCGCCCACGGAGCCAGTGTCCGCGGCTCCATGGCGACCTGGCGATCACATGAGCACACGCCACGATCGGTTCCGCGGCGCCGTCGAGGCGCACCTCGAGCAGATCGATCGGGTACTCGTTGATCGTCGTGCGCGTGCTCGACGCGGCGGTGCGCGACGGTGTCACCCCGAGCGTTCGCGCCAGATCGCCTCCGCCGACCCCGATCGGAGACGTTCGCTCCTGCGAGATCGCCGTCGCGAGCTCGACGTCGTTGTGCACGACGACCAGGTCGGGCGGGCGCGGAACGGGCGCCCCCATGCCTGGCCCGGCCTGATCGTCATGCGCTCGACGGCGTCGGGGCCGCGCTGTCGGCGACAACGCCGCGGAAGGCGGCCTCGGCGGCCTCCGCTGCGGCACGCCGTGTCGAGCGGCTCGGGTGAGATGATCGCGAGCTGTCGCAGCAGGTCGATCAATTGCTTGGTGGTGCGGACGAAGTCGCCGCCGGTCATCTCGTCGTCGCCGACGACCTCCGCGAAACCCTCCCCTGCCACCCAGGCATGGGCGATCGCGGCGAAGGTCGCATCGGGCGGGCGGTGCTCGGCGAGTCCGACGGAGCGTTCGGTGGCCCGCAGGTCCTCGCTGATCGCCGCGAGTCGTCGCCAGCGGTCGCGCACGTCGGTCGACGAGAACCACGGCACCGGAGGCGTCTCCGAACTCCGGTGCTCGTAGACCACCGTCGACACGAGGGCAGCCAGGTCGGCGCCGCCGAGCCCGTCGAGGACGCCCGAGCGCACGATCTCGGCGACGAGCAGATCGGACTCGTGGAACGTCCGCGCGAGCATCTCACCCGCTTCGGTGAGCGACCAGCTCGGTCGGTCGAGGTAGCCGTAGGTCGCCAGGACGTCGAGCACGCGGTCGAACTCGTTCGCGAGCGAGGTGTTCTTACCGCTCACCCGTCGTTCGAGGTCCGCGATCTCGCGCTCGATCCGGTCCGCTTGGCTCGCTGCCTGCAGCTTGGTTCGAAGGTCGGGGTCTCGCACCACCGGATGATGGTCGGCAACGTCATCACGGCGAGGGTGCCGTCGCTTCGTGCTCGGAGCTGGGTCGGTCTTCATCGTGCGCAACCGACGCGCCACGTCGTTGCGGTACTCCTTGCGGTTCGGTGCGTAGGTCTGCGGCAATGTGATGCTGCCGGCCTGGCGCGGAGGCTCGTCGAAGTCCTCTGCGGTCAGGTACATCGACTTGCCCGATCGCGTGATCACCGTGAGCCGGAGTCCCGATTTCCGATTGGCAGCCGCCACGATGACCGCAGGTCCCTTGTAGGTGCCCTTGACCACGTGGATCGCCGCCCCGGGGCGCATGCCCGCGAGAACTTCGTCGACCGCATCGAGCCGGGCGGCGCGCCCGGTGGCTCGGTCGTCGCGTTCGCGGTCACGCAGGCGACGGTAGTCGTCGATGTCGCCGAAGTCGCTGTGCGCAGCCCGTCGAAGATCGGCGACTGCCCTGCGGCGGCGTTCGAGTCGGGCCTCGAGCCGAACGACGTCGCGGTCGGCCTGGTACTGGGCGAACGACAGGTTGAGCAGGTGATGGGCCTGGTCGCTGCTGTAGGTACGGACCAGGTTGGCGGCCATGTTGTAGGTCGGCCGGAACGCCGAACGCAGATGGAACGACGAGCTTCCCGCGAGTTCGGCGACCTCGTCGAATCGGACCCACGGCGACCACAGGACGACTGCGGTGCCGAGCTCGTCGATACCGCGCCCGCCGGCGCGTCCGGTCAGCTGGGTGTACTCCCCCGGCGTCAATCGCTCGTGGTGCTCACCGGTGAACTTGGTCAACTTCTCGATCACCACGGTTCGCGCCGGCATGTTGATGCCGACGGCCAGGGTCTCCGTGGCGAAGACGACCTTGATCAGGCCCTCGACGAAGCAGGCCTCGACGACCTCCTTCATCGGCGGGACCATGCCGGCGTGATGGGCCGCCACACCGCAGTCGAGTTGGGCCACGAACTGGCGGAACCCGAGCACGTCGAGGTCGGCCTGATCGATCCCGCCGAGGCGCGCATCGACGATGGCGCGGATCGCTGTGCGTTCGGCGCCGTCCACGAGGTCGAGGCCAGCGTCGAGACACGCCTTGGCGGCAGCGTCGCACTGCGCTCTGCTGAAGATGAAGAAGATCGCGGGCAGCAGGCGCCGACGATCGAGCAGCTCGACGGTTTCGACTCGCCCCGGAGGGGCGAGCACCTTGCGGCCGGAGCCCTGTTCGTTGCGGTCCGAGCGTCGCGCCGAGCGCCCGGGGCCGGTGCGTGCGGGGCCTCGACGGACGGCGGACTCGTCGAGGGTGACCGCGTCGCGGTTCACGTGGCCGTCGACGAACACGGGGAGCATGCGCAACCGGTCGTTCGTGCGGTCGGCGACGAGATACTCGTTGTCGAGACGGACCGGGCGGCGGCGTTCGACGATCGATGCCGTCGGGCCTCGAACGGTGGTGATCCACTCGGCGAGCTCGTCGACGTTGCTGACCGTGGCGGACAGGCAGACCAGCCTCACGTGCTGGGGCAGGTGGATCATCACCTCCTCCCACACCGGACCGCGATAGGAGTCCTGCAGGAAGTGCACCTCGTCGAGCACCACGAGGCCGAGGTCGTGCAGCAGTCGCGACCGGCCGTAGATCATGTTGCGCAGCACTTCGGTGGTCATCACGACGATCGGCGCGTCGCCGTTGATCGAGTTGTCGCCGGTCAGGAGTCCGACGTCGGCCTCCCCGTGCACGGCCACGAGATCCCGGTACTTCTGGTTCGACAGGGCCTTGACCGGTGCGGTGTAGAACGCACGCCGACCCTCGGCTCGTGCAGCGGCGATGCCGTACTCGGCGACGACCGTCTTGCCGCTGCCGGTGGGCACGGCGACCACGACGTGTTCGCCGCGATCGAGCGCGTCGAACGACTCGTTCTGGAAGCGGTCGATCGGGAACGGGTAGCGCTCGACGAAGGCGGCTCGCAGCTGTGAGCGGTCGGTCCGACCGGTCACGCGGTCGCACCGGGCGCCGTCTGACGACGAGCCAACCGAGCAGGATCGCCACGAAGTAGAGCACCATCATCGGGATCCCGAGCATGGCCATCGTCACCGGATCACCGGACGGGGTGATGACGGCGGAGATGACCGCGATCACCACCAGCGCGATCCGCCAACTCGACAGCAGCCGCTTCGGTGACACCACACCGAACGCCTGAGCGCCGAACACGAACACCGGCAGCATGAAGCCGAGGCCGAAGGCGAAGATCATCAACCCGATGAGCGCGACGTAGCTCTGGACCGAATACACCTGATTGACGTTCTCGCCGGACCAGCCGATCAGGAATTCGAGCGCTTGACCGACCGTGAAGTACGCAAGTGCGCCGCCGGCGAGGAAGAGGCCGAGGGACACCAGCACGATCGGGATCGCCCACTTCCGCTCCTTCTGATTGAGCGCCGGCACGATGAATCGCCATGCCTGCCACAACAACACGGGCAAGGCGACCACGATGCCCCCGTACAGGCCCACCCGGACACGCGTCGCCAGACCTTCCGTCGGGCTGAAGTTGAACAGTTCTGGGTCACAGAATTCCTCCGACTTGCGCTCGCACAGGTCGACGTACGGCTGCAGCAGGAACTCGAGCACCTGGTCGTAGAAGGCGATGATGAGCACCATGCCGACCGCGACGGCGAGCGCCGATCGGATGATGCGGACGCGGAGCTCGGCGAGATGCTCCGTGAGCGTCATCGTGTCCGCGCCCGACAGGTCCTCGTCGTCGTCGACCGTCATGAGGCAGCGTTCTCGGGTGATGCCCCCGGTGTGGCGACCTGGTCGTAGCCGGGGTCCGCCAGCGGCGTGCCTGGCCGGTCGCCGTTGCGGCTCGGGTCGGCGGTCCCCGCCACCGGCGCGGCCCAGTCGTTGGCTGCGCCCGGCTCGATCGTTCGAGCGGCGGCGACGTCGGCGTCGCCGAGCACGCGTTGTTCGGCCGAGGCTTCGTTCATGATCTTGCGGGGATCGGCGGCGTCGCGGACGAGATTCGCCGTCTCGCGGATCTCGCGCATCGGTTCGTCGAGTGCGGATTTCAGCTCGGACTGGAAGCCGCTGCTCATCTTCTTGAGCTCGGAGTACGTCTGGGTGAACTTGCGGACGGCATCGGGCAGCTTCTCCGGTCCGAGCACGACGAGCGCGATCAGCAGGATGACGATGATCTCGCTGCCCTGCAGATTGAACACAGAGGCGAGTCTACGGGCCTGCCATCATGAGTCGGAGTGCAACAGCGACTGCCATCTCTGATCGATCCGCCGATCACGTTCGCTCATCGCGGGGCACGCGCTCACGCACCAGAGAACACACTTGTTGCGTTCGAACTCGCGTTGCGCCTGGGCGCGTCGGGCCTCGAGAGCGACGTCTGGATGACGGCGGACGGCGTCGCCGTGCTCGACCACGACGGCGTGGTGAAGAAGGGCCTGCGCAAGCGACCGATCTCCGAGTACGACCGTGCTGACCTGCCCGATCACATTCCGACGCTGCTCGAGCTGCTCCAGACGTGCGGGAGCAGCTACTCGCTGTCGCTCGACCTGAAGGACCCCGACTCGGCCGAATCGATCGTCGGGGTGATCGAGGGATTCGACCCGACGCTGTTGGAGCGAACGTGGTTGTGCGAGCCGAGCCTCGAGCGGGTGATCGAGCTACGCGAGATCTTCGGCGACACACCGATCCGGCTCCTGCAGACCACCCGCCTGGAGCGCATCAAGGGAACGCCCGAACAGCGGGCGGACCATCTCGCGCGCCATCGCATCGACGGCATCAACCTGCACCGCACCGACTGGAACGGCGGCCTCGTGGCGCTGTTCCACCGATTCGACCTCTACGCGTTCGGCTGGGACATGCAGCAGGAGCACGAACTCCGCGACGGCCTGCGGATGGGGCTCGACGCCGTGTACAGCGATCGCGTCGACGTGATGACCGACGCGTTCCGTGCCGAGATCGGCAACCCCCTGGCCTGACCGGCGCGCCGGCGCGTCAGAGCCACTGCCAGTGACTCTGGGGCCAGAACACCACGAAGGCCCGCCCGACCAGGTCGTCTTCACTGATGGGACCGATCACGCGGGAGTCCTGCGAGCCGCCGCGGTTGTCTCCCATCACGAACACGTGATCGTCGGGCACCACCCCGTCGAGGACGTAGTCGCCACCGCAGTCGGTCGGCGTCACCACCGCGGGGTCGAGATACGGCTCGTTGAGCACACGACCGTCGATCAGCACCGCACAGTTGCGAACCTCGACCGTCTCGCCGGGGAGCCCGATGACGCGCTTGATCAGATCACGCTCGGAGGCGCCCGTGACCTGGTGCAACACGACGACATCGCCACGGTTGGGGTCGTGCAGACGGTACGACAGCTTGTTCACGAAGACCCGGTCGTTGGTGTCGAGCGTCGAGTACATCGACTCGCCTTCGACCACGAAATGGGCGATCACGAACGTACGCACGACGAAGGCCACGAGCAGCGCGACGGCGATGACGACCAACCAGTCGAAGAACGCGCGCGTGCCCGCGGGCAGCTTGGAGGCGCCGGCCGGTTCGCCAGGCGGCCCGATCGGTGGCTCGGCGGGTGGCTCGACGGGCGGGGGGACGATGGTCTCGGACGTCACGCGGGGCCAACGGTACAGCGCTCAGAGCGATTCGATGAGTCGCTCGACGCGTTCGTCGCGGCTCTTGAACGGGTCCTTGCACAGCACGGTGCGCTGCGCTTGGTCGTTCAACTTCAGGTGCACCCAGTCGACGGTGTAGTCGCGCTTGCGTTCCTTGGCCCGCCTGACGAAGTCACCACGAAGACGCGCCCGGGTGGTCTGCGGCGGCACGTCGATCGCCTGCTCGATGTCGGCATCGGTGCAGATCCGCTCGATCATGCCCCGGTCCTGCAGCTTGTAGAACGGGCTCCGGGCGCGGGACACGTCGTGGTACTGCAGGTCGAGCAACTGCACCCTGGCGTGTCCGAACGGAAGGTCGTGACGCTCGCGGAACGCCTCGAGCAGCTTGTACTTGATGACCCAGTCGACCTCGCGGTCGAGCAGCAGCGGGTCCTTCTCGATGGTGGTGATGCAGTGCTCCCACATGTCGAGCGCCTTCTGCTCCAGCGGCGGGAACCCCTGCGAGTCCGCGTAGCGAAGCGCCCGGTCGAGGTACTCGCGCTGGATGTCGAGCGCCGACACCTCGCGGCCGTTCGCGAGGCGGACCGTGCGCCGGCACGTGATGTCGTGGCTGATCTCGCGGATCGCTCTGATCGGGTTCTCGAGGGTCATGTCGCGCAGGACCACGTTGTCGTCCTCGAGCATGCGCAGCATGCACGCTGCAGCGCCGACCTTGACGAAATTGGTGTACTCGCTCATGTTCGAGTCGCCGACGATCACGTGGAGGCGACGGTACTTCTCGGCGTCGGCGTGCGGTTCGTCACGGGTGTTGATGATCGGGCGGCTGCGGGTGGTCGCCGACGACACGCCCTCCCAGATGTGTTCGGCGCGCTGGGCGATCGAGTAGGTCGCTCCGCGGGCGGTCTGGAGCACCTTGCCGGCGCCGGTGTAGATCTGGCGGGACACGAGGAACGGGATCAGGACCTCGGCGTAGTGGCCGAGATCGTCGTCGCGGCTGGTGAGGTAGTTCTCGTGGCAGCCGTAGGAGTTGCCCGCCGAGTCGGTGTTGTTCTTGAACAGGTAGATCGTGCCGCGGATCGACTCCTCGGCGAGGCGCTGTTCGGCCGACTCGACGAGCTGCTCGAGGATTCGCTCCCCCGCCTTGTCGTGCACGACGAGCTCGTACAGCGAGTCGCACTCTGGCGTGGCGTACTCGGGGTGTGAACCGACGTCGAGATACAGGCGAGCACCGTTCTGGAGGAACACGTTCGAACTGCGGCCCCACGACACGACCCGGCGGAACAGGTAGCGGGCCACCTCGTCGGGGCTCAGGCGACGCTGGCCGCGCAGCGTGCAGGTGACGCCGTACTCGTTCTCGAGTCCATAGATGCGTCGCTCCACGAGTCGCAACCTAGCGACGAACGAGGACTCGTGCCGGTTCAGGCGCGACGGAATCGGACCGACGCTCCCGGGCGGCACTGCGCGAGGTCCGGGAGATCGTCGGGTTCGACGACCGCGATGACGGGATACCCACCGGTGGTGGGATGGTTCGCGAGCATCACGATCGGCCCGCCCGATGGCGTGATCTGCACGGCCCCCGCCGTCAGCCCGATGCTCGGCATCTGGTCCTGCGAGCGTGTGCTCGGGGCGAACTCGCCGCCCTCGAGGCGGACGCCGACGCGGCTGATCTCGTTGGTGATCGTCCAGTCGTGCCGGACCAGGCACTGCGTCCCGCCGATGAACCAGTCGTGCTGGGGTCCGTCCCAGATCCGCACCCGGACTTCGGGGGCGCTTCGTGGCGGAGCGTGGTCGGCAACCAGGTCCGTTCCGGGATCGGAACCGACAGGAAGGGCCGACCCCGCGGCGAGGGCCAAGGGTCCGACGCCGCCGAGGGTGTCCTGGCTGCGCGATCCGAGCACGTTGTCGACCGCAATGCCGCCGCGCACGGCCAGGTATGCCCACACCGATCCGGGCGGTGCATCGACGCGGAGACGGGCGCCCGCGCCGAGCGTCTGGCGGCTCGCGTCGGTGCTCGAGGCGACGACGACAGGCCGGAGCGCCTCGACGATCAGCGCTCCCATCGTCTCGATGGTCGCTGCACCGGGCGGATTGCCGACGAGCCGGTTCATCAGATCGTGGGTGCGTCGATCGACGGCGCCACCGGTCGGCACTCCCAGATGGGCGAGCCCGACACGCCCATGGTCCTGCACGGTGGTGGCGAACCCGACCTGCACGATGCGCAACGCAGGCTCGGCGTTCACGCGCTCACCCGCCGGAAGCGAACCGACTGGCCGGGACGAAGCAGGGCCGGTGGGTCGCGTTCGCGTCCCACATCGGAGCCGTGGTGTGTCCGATCAGGTACCACCCGCCCGGTGATGGCGACGGGTACACGCAGGTGTAGCCGGCGGCGACACCGATCGATCCGGCCGGCACCGAGGTTCGTGGCGTGTCCCGGCGCGGCACGTGCAGGCGGCGGTCGATGCCGCGCGAGGTAGCCGAAGCCCGGGCTGAAACCGCAGAACGCGACGTCGTAGGAGCCACTCGCGTGGAGCCGCACGACGTCGTCGATCGAGACCTGCGCGGCATAGGCCAACGCGCCGATGTCCGGGCCGTCGTACACGACGTCGATCGTCACCGGTGGGTCCGACCGGTGTGTTCCACTCGCCGGCACGACCATGTCGACCACGTGGCCGATGTCGTCGTGGCGCTCGCGCGTGCAGCGCACGACCACCGTCGACTCGGCCGGAACGATCTCCACCACGCCGGGCACCTCCATCGCCCGCAGCGCGTCCGCCCAGGCAGCGGGATCGGCCAGGTCGTCGACGAGCCACGCCACCGGTCCGTATGGCCGCCTGCTCATGGTCGACGATCAGTGCACCCGGGCATCGGGGAAGATGCGCAGGAAGTTCTCGGCGTAGAAGTTGTCCCTGGTCTCGCCCGGTCGATCGCCGAGCGAGCCCTCGAATCGGCCGATCGGATCCTTGCCACCCTCGACGTGCGGGTAGTCGCTCGAGAACAGGTAGAGATCGTCCGACGACTCGTCGATCAGCCCACCGATGTCCTCGAACACGTACGGCGTGAACGCCATCTGCGCTCGAAGGGTCTCCGACGGGGTGCGCTCGAGCTGTGCCAGGTACTGGTCGACCTTGCTCCACGAGCGCACCACCCAGTCGAGTCGGGTCAGCATCGCCGGCACCCAGCCCGCGCCGAGTTCGACACATGCGCCGCGGAGACCGGGGTGCTGCTCGAACACGCCGTCCATCACCATCACCGAGATGAAGGTCTCCGGACCCTGGTGGAGTACTGCCATGTCCTTGCTGCGGACGTTCTCGCCACCACCCATCCAGTCACGCGCCGCGGGTCGACCCGTGTTGGCCCAGCGCGGGTCGAGCTGCAGCGGTGAACCACCGACGTGGAGCAGGAACGGGGTCTCGGACTCGGCGAGGCGGGCCCAGAACGGTGCGAGCTCGACGTGGCCGGGCGAGCGCTCCCCTGCCGGGTGGTGCGGGACCCAGATCGCTTCCAGCCCGGCGTCGAGCGCGACATCGAGTTCGTCCAGAGCCCGCTCGGGGTTCTCCAGCGGCACGATGCCGACACCCATCAGCCGATGGTCGTCGGCGCAGAACTCGCTCATCGCTCGGTTGTGGGCGCGTGTCGCGCCGTAGCGAATCTCGTCGGTGAGCTTGCGACTCGGCGAGAACGGCGTCGCCACGCTGTGGGTCGCGAACACCAGTTGCTTGCGGAAGCCGAGCATGTCGAGCGCCACCGAGCGGTCGTCACGGTCGAACGCGCCGAGCGCCTGGATCTCCTTGGACTTCACGATCAGCTCGTCACCGAGCGCGATCTGGGCCTCGACGTGCGCTGGAGCGTGTCGCTTGCCGTTGGCAACGATCTCCTCGACCTCCTCGTCGGTCACGAGTGATGCGGCATAGCTCACCTGCGGGATCTGCTCGCGAATCGCCGGATCGGCGTAGTCGCGCAGGAAGTCCGGGAGTTCCATGATGTGGCTGTCGGCGTCGTAGAACGCCCGATGCGGTGGTGCGTAGGTCATGTGTGCCCCGTTCTGCGCAGACGCGCTCAGTCGGTGAAACGGTAGACGCCGACGCCTGCCGCATCGAGTGCTGCACGTACCGCCCAGCGCGAGATCAACGGCTCCTGGGGTGTCACCGTGGACGCAGATCGATCGTGCTCGCACCGAGACCACCGTCCCGTCGATGGCCACGATCTCGTTGTCGGTGGCGAGGCGGACGGCCCGTTCAGCGACCTCGTCGGGATCGGTGAGCACGCTGTCGGGCTCGCGGCGCGACACCAGGCCGCCATCGGGTCGGTATGCGCGATCGGCGAATGCCTCGGGGATGCCCTCGAGGCCGGCGGCGTCAGCAGCAACGAGCAGCTCCGAGCCGGGCAGGCCGAGGATGGCGAGCGACGGGTCGTACTCGGCGGCGGCCTCGACCAGCGCTCGGGCAGCGGCCGGATGGGTCGAAGTCGTGTGGTACAGCGCGCCGTGAGGCTTGACGTAGGCGATCTCGGCGCCGGCGACCTGGGCGAACGCGTCGAGGGCACCGAGCTGGTACAGCACCGCATCGCGGAGTTCCTCCGGCGCCATGTCGAGATGGCGGCGCCCGAAGCCGGGCAGATCCGGGAACGAGACCTGCGCGCCGATCGCCACGTCGTTCTGGACCGCGAGGCTGCAGGCCGCCCTCAGGACGGACGGGTCTCCGGCGTGGAACCCACATGCGACGTTCGCGCTGGTGACGATGCCGAGCATGGCCGCATCGTCGCCGAGCGTCCAGACCCCATAGGACTCCCCCAGGTCACTGTTGACATCGATGGAGACCATGCTGTGATGGTACGCCTCCGCGGCTCGCCGTGTCAGAGCGCTCGTGGGTCACACGTCGTCGAGCTCGGCGTCGACGGGGGCCGCTCGTCGGGCGGGCGTCGACCGACAGGCAGCATTGGGGTGCCGTCGGCGCGGTAGTCGACGATGTAGCCATTGTGGTCTCGCACCGATCTGAGGCGGTGTTTGGACTTGAACGGATTGTGCGTGTCGCACCGCGGGTGGGCGTTCGACTGGTCGGTGGGGCCGTCGTCGGCGTCCCATTCGGCGATGTGGTCGACCTGACACTGGTCGCCGGGCACGCTGCAGCCGAGGTGGCCGCAGCGCTGCCAGAGGAGCAGGGCGAGTTCTCGCGCAACGCCGGTGAACAACCGCCGTTTCCGGCCGGCGTCGACAACGACGCCAGCGGAGTCGATCACGACGCGCCGCACCACGCCGGACAGGCAGGCGGCGATGACATCATCCGGTGCAAGGGTCACGCCCGTGGACGATTCGATGCGCTCGACCGCGAGGTCCTCGGGTCGAGGTGGCTCGGGCTCGAGTCCCAGACCTCGTCGAGCGAGTATCCGCTGGAACGTCACGAAGCCCACGAGGACGTTGACGACCGGCTTCGGGGCAACGCCATCAGCAGGCGCAACCACTGCTGCTCGAAACACCTCGACGAGCGCGTCGTACCGTCGCTGAGCATCGGTGCGGGGCAGTTTCGATGCCGGTGCGTCAGCCCCAAACTCTGCCGTCCTCGCATCGACATCCTTGGCGAATTCGGCGTCGACGAACTGCTGGAAGATGCCGATCAGTTCGGCGGTGACCATGCCGGTGCCACCCGCTGCCCGGATGCTGACCGAGCCACTGGCGTCGAGCACCGAGGCGCTGCGGCGATCGTGCGATATCTCGTCGTTGCGTTCGGCTCCCTCGAGGTCCGCAAGCGTTTCCCACCGGCGCGTGACGACACGGAAGTCGTCGAACACGAGATGCTCGGCGTGTCGCAGCAGGGTCGACGACATCGAGTGGAGTTGGTCGCGAACTCGCGGGTTCGACGTCAGGCGTGCGACTTCGTTGGCCTGTGCGACGCCGATGTGGCCCTCCGAGAGAGACTCCACCAGGTCGGGCACCACGTCGAACGCTCTGGCCAACCTTCGCAGCCGTGCTGCGTCCGCACTCGGGCCATTGGTCTGCGCCGTGACCCACTGCTTCATCGAGCGGTGGCCGTCAACGGTGTGGAGTGCCCGACGCTCCCCTGCTCGCACGATGCACGCCATCTCGGCTTCGATCAATCGTCGCTGCAGCTCGAGCTCCCGAAATCGGGTCGTCAACGTGTCGTCGTCGCAGTCAGCGATCCGGTCGACGAGCTCCGTGTGCATGGCGCCAACGTAACGAACGCATGTTCGCAGAGCAACGCCGTCCAACTTGCGATGAGCGAAAGGACCGCATACGGGCGTTTCGCTCATCGCACGTTCGAGCGCGGGCTACATTCCGGCCATGACGTCGCTTCAGGATCGGCCGAACACTGCGCTCATGGTGATCGACATGCAGCGGGGCGTCGTCGGCGACGCGTTCGAGGTCGATCGCGTGATCGACAACATCAACACCCTGGTCGACCGAGCGCGGGCCGAAGCGGTTCCGGTCATCTGGGTCCAGCACGCTGACGACGACCTGGTCGCCGGCTCGGAGCCGTGGGAGTACATCGACGAGCTCCAGCCGCGACGACGCCGAGCCCCTCGTCCACAAGCGCTACGGCGACTCGTTCGAGGACACCGACCTCGAGACCATCCTCGCCGCGCACGCGCGTCGGCCGCATCGTCGTCACCGGCGCGCAGACCGACGCCTGCATCCGCTCGACCCTGCACGGTGCGCTCGCCCGTGGATACGACGCCACACTGGTTGCCGACGCTCACACCACCGAGGACATCGCGCGAGTGGGGCGGCCCGATCGGGCCCGCCGACGCAAGTCGTCCCACACCAACCTGTACTGGCGCTTCTCCGACGCCCCCGGCCGGTCCGGCAGCGTCGAGCCGACCGCCGACATCACCTTCGCCTGATCTCGACTCGCCCCTGCCGACTCGCCCCAAGCGATGAGCGAACCGCCCGAATAGCGTCGCTTGGCTCATCGCAACCGGGTCGGATCCCCAAGCGATGAGCGAACCGCCGGCGGTGTCAATGGTCTAGTGCATCGATGGTGGCGGTGAGGGCTTCGGTGGGGGTGCGCCAGTTGAGGGTTTGGCGGGGTCGGCCGTTGAGGCTGTGGGCGTAGGCGTCGAGGTCGGCTTGGCTGTGTTGGCGCAGGTCGGTGCCTTTGGGCATGTATTGGCGCAGCAGTCCGTTGGTGTTCTCGTTGGAGCCTCGTTGCCAAGGGCTGTGCGGGTCGCAGAAGTAGATCTGGATGCCGGTGTCGATCTTGAAGCGGCGGTGCTCGACCATTTCTTTGCCCTGGTCCCAGGTGACCGAACGACGCAACGCTTCGGGTAACTCCATGATCTTGGCGGCCATGGCTTCGCGCACCGCTGCGGCAGATTTGTCGTCGCCGAGATGCAACAACATCACGAACCGGGTCGATCGTTCCACCAACGTGCCGACCGCGGAACGATTCGAGGCTCCCATGATCAGATCGCCTTCCCAATGGCCTGGCACCGCCCGATCGTCGACCTCGGCGGGCCGTTCGGAGATGTTGACCATGCCGGGGATCTTGCCGATCGTCGATCCCGGATTGTTCGAACGCCGTTTGGCGCGACCGCTACGCAAACAACGAGCCAGCTCCCGGCGCAGTTCCCCGCGGCCTTGCACATACAGCGACTTGTAGATCGTTTCGTGTGACACCCACATCTCCGGCCGATCAGGAAACTCCTGACGTAACCGTCGCGCGATCTGCTGCGGTGACCACCACTGCTGCAGCCACGCGGTCACCAACGCCAACAACACCGGATCCGAACCCAACTTCGTCGGCTTCACCCGATACGCGTTCGCGCAGGCACGACGATGCGCCTCGAACGGTCGATAGCCGTCACGACCCGACGTCGAGTGACGGGCAATCTCACGCGTCACCGTCGAGGCATCCCACCCCAACCGGCGACCGATCTGCGCGCCAGACTCACCGCGCTCGATCCCGACTTGGATCTCCACACGATCCTCCAACGACAACCTGCCAGCCACCACATGACGTTCCACACGACCCCGGCATCCCGCCGCAGCCAACACGTTGGCCACCGTTCCAGCCGACACACCCGTCGCCAACTGGATCTCGCGATACCCGGCACCCTCGAGCCGCAACGAGACCACCCGCCGACGAACCCCCACCGGCACCCTCCACACCCTGAACATCACAACCTCCCATCAACACACGAACCGCCATCATGCGCTGACCACTTGAGACTGCCGCCCGAATAGCGTCACTTGGCTCATCGCAACCGAGTCGGATCGCCCGGCTCGGGTCAGGCGCTGAGGTCGTTCTTGGTCAGCCGATGGAAGCAGCGGCGTCCGTTGGTGCGGGCGAGGTCGGCGACTTCGAGGTCGTCGTCGGGGATCTCGCGGTCGGGACCGCCGAGCGCGTTACGGCCGAGGGCGATCGCCGCGGCCCGATCGAGCCCGTCGGTCCAGGCTTCGGAGAGGCGGGTGTTGATCGCCTCGGCGTCGCCGCCGATGGCTGCGTAGTCGCGCTCGTCGACCACCGTGCCGTCGTAGAGGATGTGGAACATCTGATCGCCGGCCGGCTCGAGGCCGACCTCGGCGACGAGGATCTCGACTTCCATCGGCTTCATCTCGTGCGTGAAGATCGTCCCGAGCATCTGCGCGTAGCTGTTGGCCAGACTGCGCGCGTCGACGTCATCCCTCGAGTACTGGAACCCCTTGAGATCTGCAGCGCGGACGCCGGCAACGCGCAGCTGGTCGAACTCGTTGTACTTGCCGACCCCGGCGAACGCGATGCGGTCGTAGATCTCGCTCACCTTGCGCAGGGTCTCCGAGGCGTTCTCGGCGACGATCACGATGCCGTCGACGTACCGGACTGCCGCCAACGCGCGCCCGCGGGCGATGCCCTTGCGCGCGAAGTCGGCACGGTCCTTCATCATCTGCTCGGGAGCGACGTAGAACGGCATGCTCATCGCGAACGCACCTCCGCAACGATCGCCTCGTAGCGAGCGGCCAGATCGTCGTCGCTGAGCCGCGTCCAACCAGCCGCGTCGATGGTCGCAACCACGGGGTAGATCCCACGAAGCGCATCCGGCCCACCGGTCGCCGAGTCGGCGTCGGCAGCTTCCCAGAGCGCCCGAGCCGCCAGGTTGACGGCGTCGTCGCGGTCCATGTCGGAACGGAATCCGACCTTGATCACCGTTCCGGCGTGCAGACTGCCCGAGCCGGTCGCCACGTAGTCGCGCTCCTCGTAGCGGCCACCGGTGGCGTCGTAGTCCCACAGCCGGCCGCATTCGCGACGAAGGTCGTACCCACCGAAGATCGGCACCACGACCATGCCCATCATCGCCGCCTGCAGATTGCCGCGAACCATCATCGACAGCTGGTTGGCCTTGCCCTCCAGGCTCAGCGCGGTGCCTTCGACCTTCTCGTAGTGCTCGAGCTGCAGCTGGAACAGCCGGATCATCTCCATCGCCGCGCCCGCCGCGCCGGCGATGGCGACGCCACTGTGCCGGTCGGCTTCGACGACCTTCTCCATCGTGCGATGCGAGATCAGATTTCCCGACGTGGCGCGCCGGTCGCCCGCCATCACGACGCCATCGGCGTAGGTGAGCGCGACACAGGTCGTGGCGTGTGGGAGCGACAGTTCGCGCATCAGGTCGGTCGACGCCCCGACGAGCGGCTCGGTGGCGAGACCCACCCGGCGCAGGAGTTCCGGAAAGCTCGACCCCGGATCGTCCGAGGTCGAGAAGATCGGCATCGTCACGGGTTACTGTCCGCCCTTTTGCACGTACGACTTGACGAAGTCCTCGGCGTTGGTCTCCAACACCTCGTCGATCTCGTCGAGCAGGTCGTCGAGTTCGGCCTTGAGCTTCTCGCCGGTCTCGGTGACCGCCGGGGCGGCCTCGACGGCGGCCTCGGAGTCCCGGCTCGTCGTGCCCTTCGACTTCTGGGTGCGTTCTGCCATCAGCGGGTGCTTCCCTTCGTTGCGTCGGATGAATCGGGTGCGATCATTGTCCGAGACGGTCGAGGAGTTCTCGTGCCGTCTCGCTCTCGTCGATCAAGGTACCAACGTGGTCTGCGGTCCCGCGCAGTGGTTCCATCATCGGCACTCGGCGCAACGGGTCACGTCCGATGTCGAACACCAGCGAGTCCCAGTTCGCTGCAACGACGTCGTCCGGGAACTTCTGCAGGCACCGGCCCCGGAAGTAGGCGCGGGTGGTGCTCGGCGGCTCGGTCATGGCCCGAGTCACCTCGTCGGCGCTCACCATCGTGTCGAGACCGGCACGGAGCGCCAGACAACGCTCGGAGCGCAGGTCGTGGTACTGCAGGTCGATCGCCTTGAGTTTCGCCGAACCGGGATCGATGCCGTGCCGATCGGCGTAACCGTCGACGAGGCGCCGTTTCGCAACCCAGTCCACCCAGTTGGCAACCGAGTGCGGGTCGGCCTCGAGCCCGGCCAGGACGGCTTCCCACTTGGCCAGCACATCGACCCCGATGTCCGGGCCGACGCAGTCGAGGCCGTGCGACTGCTCGTACTTCCGTGCTCGTTCGAGCAATCCCCACTGGATCTCCAGCGCGGTCGCCCGGCGGCCGTCGCGCAGCATGATCGTCTGGCGCAGCGTCGGGTCGTGGCTGACCTGGCGAATCGCCGCCACCGGGTTGCCGAGCAGCCAGTCGTCGCCGAGTTCGTCGTCTTCGATCATCGCCAGCACGATCGCCGTGGTCCCGACCTTGAGATACGTCGCGACCTCGCTCATGTTGGCGTCGCCGACGATCACGTGGAGCCGGCGGTACTTCTGCGCGTCGGCGTGCGGCTCGTCACGGGTGTTCACGATCGGGCGCTTCAGCGTGGTCTCGAGACCGATCTCCTCCTCGAAGAAGTCGGCGCGCTGGCTCAGCTGGTACACGACGTGATCGGCGGGTCGGCCGGGAAGCTCGCAGCCGACCTTCCCCGCACCGCAGAAGACCTGACGCGTGACGAAGTGTGGCGTGATCTGGCTCGCCATACGGCCGAACGGTGTCTCGCGGGAGAGCAAGTAGTTCTCGTGGCAGCCGTAGCTGTTGCCCTTGCCGTCGGAGTTGTTCTTGTGCACGATGATCTCGCCGCCATCCGGCAGCAACGACCGAACGTGTTCCATCGACGCCCGGACGATCTCCTCGGCCGCTCGGTCCCACACGAGGGCCTCGCGCGCCGTGGTCACCTCGGGAGTGGAGATCTCCGGGTGCGCATGGTCCACGTAGTAGCGGGCGCCGTTGGTGAGCACGGCGTTGACGAGCATCGTCTCGACCTCAGGGGCGAGCGAAGCATCGAGTTCGAATCCGCGTGCGTCGTTGGCGGGATGTTCGTCCTCGAAATCCCAGCCGACTCGGCCGCGATCTCGGTTGGTCGCAGCGACATACGCATTGATCAGCATCGAGGATGCCGAGACCGGATTGTTGTCGCCGCCGCGCACGACGATTCCGTACTCGGTCTCGATCCCGCAGACCTTGGGCAGCGCCATGTCCTGAACCTAGCGGAGCGACAGGTTCCCGTGACGTTCAGCTCACGGTCCGGGTGGGGACGGGGCCGGGGAGGACCGTCGCGGTCCGGGTGGGGACGGGGCCGGGGAGGACCGTGCGTCAGACGACGTCGAAGCGGACGCCCGCGTGTGCTTCGAGGCGCTCGATCAGCACGTCGCCGAACGCGCTGGCAGGTGTCCAGAATCCGCCACCGACGCTCGCAGGGTCGAGGTCGAGGAACGCTGCAGCTGACTCGCCGAGCATCTTGGCCGTCGAGCCGTACCCGGGGTCGGCGTCGCCGGTGACCTTCGTACGGATCTCCTGTCCGTCTGCGGTGCGGCCGATGAACCGCAGGTCGAAGTACCCCGCCTGCTGCTTCGCCTCGCTGGGGCCGGCACCAGGCTCGGGAATCAGTTTGCCGAGCAGCTTGCGGGTGGGGCCGAAGCTTGCCGCACCGGCGAACGCCGCCAGACCAGCGGTCATCCCCCAGGCTGCCAGTCCGCCGATCGGTCCGTCGCCGGTCATCATCGTCTCGCCGTAGGTGAAGTCACGTCCCCAGGGCTGTCCGAGCAGTGCGTGACTGCGCAGCACCACCGCCGAGTTGGTGGGCGCCATCACGAACGGGGCCACCCAGCTCTCGAATCGATCGTCGCGTGTCGGGCGACCCAGTCCCGGCTGCTTCGGACCCCGACGCAGGTCGACCGGTGCGAGCACGTACGGATCGGCCACCAGCTTGCGCAGCTCGGGGTCCGCCGCCATCTCCTCGAACATCTGCATGCCGCTCGCAGCGGTGCCGCCACTGACGCCGCCCTTTGCGCCCTTCACCGACATCCGGACCTCGGCGCACGGCTCGCCGAACTCCTCGATCGCTCGCTGCTGGAGGAACCAGGTCCCGAGGTCGGACGGGATCGAGTCGAACCCACACGTGTGCACGATCCGCGCGCCCGTCGCTTCGGCCCGTGGCTGGTGGGCGTCGATCATGCGCCGCATCCACTGGACCTCGCCCGTCAGGTCGCAGTAGTCGCCGCCTGCTTCGACCACGGCGGCAACCAGTTCGGACCCGTACAGCGCGTACGGCCCGACGGTCGACGCGACGACCTGCGTCGAGGCAGCCAGGTCGGCGAGTGCGGCACGATCGGAGGCATCCGCCACGATCCGCGGCACGTCGGCGCCAGTCGATCGAGCGACCTCGTCGAGCTTGGAGGCGCTCCGACCGGCGATCGCCCAGCGGAGGTCGCCGTCGGTGCCATGGCGCCCCACGAAGTACTTGCACAGTATCTGGCCGACGAAACTCGTCGCGCCGAACACGACGACGTCGTACTTGCCGTTGCTCATTTCCCCATTCAACCGCGTTGACGGAATCTCGGTGGCCTCGGTCCCGTGATCCGGGACTCACGCCACCGAGGTCCCGTGGCTACAGGTACTGTCCGGTGGCGACGCGCTCGATGGCACGGCCACCGGCGACGTCGGACTCGGTGGTCTCGGACACGAGCGTGCGGATGAACACGATCCGCTCGCCCTTCTTGCCGGAGATCTTCGCCCAGTCGTCGGGGTTCGTGGTGTTCGGCAGGTCCTCGTGTTCCTTGTACTCCTGCTTGATCGAGTCGAGCAGGTCCTGCGTGCACACGCCTTTCGCTCCCCCGCCGATCACCCGCTTGATCGCGAGCTTCTTCGCCCGGCGAACCACGTTCTCGATCATCGCGCCCGACGAGAAGTCCTTGTAGTAGAGGATCTCCTTGTCGCCGTTCTGGTAGGTGACCTCGAGGAACCGGTTGGCCTCGTCGTCGCGGTACATCTCGAGGACCGTCGCGTCGATCATGTCGGGAATCGACTCCCCCTCCATGATCGGGATCTCCGCAGTGAGGTACCTGGCGAAGATCGCTTTGGCGGCCACGGCGTTGGGACGCTCGATCTTGATCTTCACGTCGAGCCGGCCCGGACGCAGGATCGCCGGGTCGATGAGGTCCTCCCGGTTGGTCGCACCGATGACGATGACGTTCTTGAGACCCTCGACGCCGTCGATCTCCGACAGCAACTGCGGCACGATCGTCGACTCCATGTCGGAGCTGATGCCCGACCCACGGGTGCGGAACATCGAGTCCATCTCGTCGAAGAACACGATCACCGGCCAGCCCTCGTCGCTCTTCTCTCGAGCCCGCTGGAACACGAGCCGGATCTGACGCTCGGTCTCGCCGACGTACTTGTTGAGCAGCTCGGGACCCTTGATGTTGATGAAGTAGCTGCGACCCTTGCCCTCGCCGATCGTCTCGGCGACCTTCTTGGCCAGGCTGTTGGCGACCGCCTTCGCGATCAGCGTCTTGCCGCAGCCCGGAGGTCCGTACAGCAAGATGCCCTTCGGCGCGGGCAGCTGATGCTCGGCGAAGAGGTCCTGGTGGAGGAACGGCAATTCGACCGCGTCGGCGATCTGCTCGATCTGATCGTCGAGGCCGCCGATGTCGGTGTAGGAGATGTCGGGCACCTCTTCGAGCAGCAGGTGCTCGACCTCGGGACGCGGCAGCTTCTCGAGCAGCAGGTTCGACCGGGTGTCGAGGCGCAGGTGATCGCCGGCGCGGATGTGGGTCCCGCGAATCGTGTCGGCGAGTTCGCACACCCGTTCCTCGTCGGCGCGGCCCACCACGACGATGCGGATGCCGTCGTCCATGACCTCCTTGACCGTGACCACCTCGCCGGTGATCTCCGGGGCACGCGCCATGACCACGTTGTAGCTCTCGTTGAGCACCACCTCGGCGCCACGGTCGAGCAGTTCGTGGTCGATGTCGGGGTGCAGCGCGACGCGCATCTTCCGGCCGCTGGTCAGGATGTCGACGGTGTCGTCGTCGTTCTTGCCCACGACCACGCCGTACGCCGACGGTGGCTGGGACAGCTTGTCGACCTCGTCTCGCAACGTGGCGATGTGCTCGCGCACCTCGCGGAGGGTGTACGAGAGCTTCTCGTTCTGGCCGACGGCAGCGGCGAGCTGCCCCTTGGTCTCGAGGAGCCGTTCCTCCAACGAATGCACCCGCTTCGGGGCGTCGGCGAGGCGCGCTCGCAGGTGCGCGATCTCGTCGTGGAGGGAGGCGAGTTCGTCGCGCTCGTCCGCTCCGGCTTCGTTGGTCGACCGGGGATCGTCCGCAGAGGTTGCCATGGGCCGAATGTACACGCCCCTGCGTGAATCGTCTTTGCACGTCGATGCCCGTGTAAACTTGGCGTCAACGGAAACCCCACTCAACGAGGAGCCCCACTGACATGAAGGTCTGGATCGACCAGGATCTGTGCACCGGCGACGGCCTGTGCGAGGAGATCGCCCCCGACGTCTTCACCCTGCTCGACGATGGCCTTGCCTATGTCGTCGAGGGCGGAAAGATCTTCGCTGAGGCCAAGGGCAATCCCCAGGGCGCCGAAGGTCTCGCCGAGATCCCCGATGGCCAGCTCGAAGCCGTGATCGAATCCGCCGAGGAATGCCCCGGCGAGTGCATCTACATCGAACCCTGAGTTCCGACGAACGCTGATCGCGACGAGGCCCCGGACGACAGTCGTCCGGGGCCTCGTCGCGTCGTGATGGACGATCAGGGCGCCGGCTCTCGTGGCGCGGCCTGCTTGCGTGGCGGGACCTCGCTGATGCCGAAGCGCTCACGGAAGTGAACAGATGTCAACCGATATGATCGTGACCGTGGCCACACCGACTGCCTCCCGTCAGCGTTCTGCTCGCGGTGACGGTGACCGGCTACGCATCGATCTGCTCGTCGCCGCTGTCGACCTGATCGGCGCGCACGGCGAGATGGAGTCGGTGTCGCTACGCGCCGTTGCCCGTCGCGCCGGGGTGTCGCCGACTGCCGTCTACCGCCACTTCGATGACCACATCGAGCTGCTCCGCGCTGCGGTCGACCACTGCTGGTCGACGTTCTACGCGCAGCTCCTCGACGCGCACGACAGCAGCGACGAGCCGTTCACCGCCTTCCGCGCGATGGGCGACGCCTACATCGCCTACGCCCTCGCCCATCCGGGTCAGTACCGGGTGCTCTTCTCCGACAAGGTCGACCTGGGCGACGGTGACTCCCCCGGCGGCCTCGCTGCCTTCCAACTGCTCGTCGACGCCGTGTCCAGGATGCTGGCCGTCCGCGGCGACGACCGCGATCCGTTCTTCGTCGCAGTGCAAGTGCACACCTGGATCCACGGAATCGTCGACCTGTGCGGCTCGCATCCGTCGATGCCGTGGCCCGCGACGTCGGAACTCCTCGACGGGCTCGGCGACGCGCTCGGTCTCAGGCCACCGGACTGACCCCGACCGAGAGATGGCGCGAGCGTCCTGCGAGGTTCGTGTCAGTCGGAGCTCACCCAGGCGATTGCTTCGTCACGTCGATCGAGCGCGAAGACCTCGAACTCGCCGGGGATCATCCAACCGAGTACGCCGGCCAGATGTCGGATCCAGTCGGCGTCGCTGACGATGGCGGCGCGATGCCACTTGCCGTGGTGGTCGAGACCGAGCTTCGCGTCCTGCCACGCCGCGCCGGCGCTGTAGCCCTCGAATCGGTCGCCGAGCACGTACACGAGCCGAAGCGGCTGGTTCGCGGCCTCGAGCGCCGGGATCAGGGTCTGTTCGTAGTCATCGGAGTGAACGGTCCCGACCGCTTCGAATCCGACGACGCCGTCGGGCAGTCCGGTGAGTGCTTCCAACATCGAACATCTCCCCTCTGTCGATCGCGACGGTAGCTAGCTCGGATTGCGCCCGAGGAAGCGGGCGACGCTCAAGAACGCCGTGTGTGCGACCATGCGGTGGTCGGGCCGCACGGCCTGGCCCTCGATGTGCCACCCACGGTGCAGGACCTCGATCGTGCGGGCGTCGATCCACTTGCCCTTCAACGCCTCGCGGACCTGCACGGCCTGTGTGATCGACGGCGTGTAGGCGACGAGCAGCCCACCGGGTTGAAGTACGGCCTCGGCGTTCGGAACCACGTTCCACGGTTCGGGGAGGTCGAGCACCACCCGGTCGAACATGCCCAGGTCGGCAGCAATGCCTGCATAGCTGTCGGCGATGTGCACGTCGTAGCGGTCGAGCGCTGCGGTGCCGAGAAAGCTCTCGACGTTCTTCTTCGCGCGGTTCGCGAAGTCGTCGCGGATCTCGTAGCCGACGATGTCCGCGCCGTAGCGCAGCATCGTCATCGACAGTGCACCCGAGCCGATCCCGGTCTCGAACACCCGCACACCGGGCCCGATGTCGGCGAGCATGCAGATCGGGGCGAGATCCTTCGGGTAGATCACCTGCGCTCCTCGCGGCATCTCCACGACGAAGTCCTCGAGTGTCGGACGCAGGACCGTGTACTCCGAGCCCTTCGTCGAGCGGACCACGACACCCTCACGCTGGCCGACCACGTCAGCGTGCGCGACGAAGCCGTTGTGGCTGTGGAACTCACCGCCGTCCACGAGATCGATCAGGTAGCGCCGCTTCTTGGAATCGAGCAGCAACGCCTTCTCGCCCGTCGCGAACACACCGGTCATCGTCGTCTCCCACGCGTCAACACCATCTCGACCGGCACGGGTTCGTGCGCGCTCGACTTCTCCACCAGCCTGCAGAACGCACAGACCTCACCGGTCGTCGGCGACCCGCATCGTTCACACTCGTTCAGCTCCCCCGCCGCTGCGGCCGACTTCCCGGCGAGCAGCGGCGCCATCCGCTCGAGGAAGCCGAGGTAGAACGACGCCTTCGCGCCGGGCGACTTCGCCTCGACGGCGTTCAACGACTCCTTGTACGACAGGTGGCGGTTGCCGGCCGCGATCGGGCACTCTTCGACCACGTAGTCGATTCCGCGCACGAGGCACCAGGCTGCCATCTCGCGTTCGGTCAGCCGGATCAGCGGCTTGACCTTCTTCGGGAAGCCATTCGCCGCCGGGAGCACGGGCATCTGACGGGCGAGATAGTCGATGTCCCAGCGCAGAGTGTTGCCGAACAGCACCGCTGCCTCGTCGTCGAGGTTGTGGCCGGTGACGACGACGTCGTAGCCGCCGTCGAGAGCCGCTTGGTCGAACAGGCGACGCTTCGAGAGCCCGCAAGCAGAACACGGCACGCGACCGGTGGCCCGCGCCGCCGTGGGGACGTCGTAGCCGTACTCGTCGCGCAGGTCGATCGTGACGAGGTGCAGCCCGCGTTCGTCGGCGAAGCGCTGGACGTACCCCCCGCTGTCGGTGGAGTACTCGCCGATCCCGAGCCCGATGTACAGGCCGTCGGCGTGATAGCCTGCCTCGATCAACATGTCCCAGACGGCGAGCGAGTCCTTGCCACCGCTGACCGCGACCAGGATCCGATCTTCCAGCGACAGCATGTCGAAGTCCTCGATCGCCTTGGCCATCTGACGCCGACAGAGCTGCTGCAGGTGCTCTGCACAGAACTTGGCGTTGTGGCGGGGCAGGTCGATGACCGCCGGCGCCTTGCAGACCCGGCACTTGCTCCCGACGGCGGTCATCGCGTGGAGTGGATCATGCGGCACCGCCCGAGATCACGGGCCGGACCTCGATCTGGTCGTCGTCACCGAGCACGGCGTCGCCCGGCACGAGCGTGCCGTTGCGGATCACCAGATGTGCCTCGCGGCTGAGCTGCAGTTCGTCGAGCAGTCGATCGACCGAACGCGGCCCGGCGAACTCGACCTCGCGCCGTGGGTTGCGCAGCAGGACCTTCACGACCGACGGCGCGCCTCGACGCTCGCGAGCGCTTCGGCCTCGAGGCGATGCAACTCGGCGCGCCGTTGACGGCGGCTCAGTTGGAGGTTCGGCTCGATCGCCTGCACGGTCACTCCATGGCCGCGCCCGACGCGCTCGACGGCGAGGCGCTCGGGGGTCTTCCTGACCGCGAACCGGTACACCTCCTGGCCCATCAACAGCAGACCGATGAAGCGCCACATCGGATTCCCCAGGACCAAACCCTGACGAATGGCACTACGCCGGACGTACACGCCCTGACCGACCATCAGCATGGCGATGGGGCGCAGCAACGGATTGCCGCCGATGACGCCCCGTTTGACGATCTGGGCGCGAAGGACGACCTTCGGGCGCAGCGCGTACGGAAGCAGCGCCATCAGATCCGTCGGATCTCGACGACGGCGCTGCGCTTCTTGCCGGAGCGCCTGCCGAGCAGGAAGAAGATCAACAGCAGCACCATGCCGCCAGCCGCGGCGGTGGTGGCGATGGTCGACTTCTTGTCGTCGACCCTGCCCTGCACGTCGCCCTGGAGCGCCTTGAGGCGGTTCTCGATGTCCTGCGGCGTGATCTTGGTGGTCGTGGTGGGCGCAGTCTTGGTCTTCTTGGCCATGACGCAGGCTCCTTACTTGGGTTCCTTGTGGAGGGTCGCCTTCTTGATCCGCATGAGCGTGATCGCCAGCACGATCACCGCGACGACGAGGACGATCAGATACGACAGCCACGACAGGCTGCCCGTCGCCGAGCGTTCCCATTCGGTCTGCAGCAATCGGAGGAGTCCGATCAGGATGAGCACCAGGCCGAGGCCGAGCGAGACCGCAGCAGCGAAGCCCCATCCGAGCCAGGCGCCTGCACCGTGGAGCGGTCCGAGCGTCTCCTGCTTGGCGTATTCCTTGACGTAGTCGATGATCTCGCCGACGGATGCCTGCTCGGCCTCTTTCGCCTTCTCGCGCTGTCGGGCGAGACGCTGTTCGAGATCACTGGTGTCTGACACGGACATCGTTTCTATCACGAAGATGCGCCGGATGCAGCGGACGGCGCTCCCGAACACCGCGCCACGTTCACCCCGAGCGATGAGCGAAAAGTCGGGATCCGGGCGGTTCGCTCATCGCACCACCGGTTGCACCACCAACGATGAGCGAAAAGTCGGGATCCGGGCGGTTCGCTCATCGCTGGCGTGGTTCGACCGCGCGACGCACCGATGGCGATCACATCACGACAGGCGGAACGTCAGCATCGCTTCGACGTCGTCGAGGATCTCGTCGAGGAGTTCCAGTCGCCGCGCCGGCCCGGGAGCGGCGAGGAGCCGGAACCGGTCCGCAGGCCCGATCGGGGCCAGCGTCGCGAGGTGATAGGTGGCCAGCAACGGATCGTCGGAGATCTGGTCGTCGCCGGAGTCGACGGGCGCTTCGCCACGCACGCCCCCGTCGATCGTGGCGTCGGACTGTTCGGCCACTCGAGCGGCGAGTGTGCGCACGGACCGGACCCGGGCATGGGCCGCCGCCACCTCGACGATGAGCCCGGGTACGTCGGGGTCCTCGTCCGGCCAGTCGTCGACGTCGGCGATCGGATACGGGTCGTCGGGCAGCCATGCGTTGATGCGGATCCGTCTCGTGCCGACCGCGACGAGGGCGTACCGGTTCTCGTCGAGCGCTTCGACCTGCAGCATCTGCGCGACCGTTCCCACCATCACCCGGTCGTCACCGCCGCCGGTCTCCCAACCGTGGGAGATCAGGGCCTGTCCGAACTCGGGCACACCATCGGTGCGCAGGCAGTCGCGGACCATGTCGCGGTAGCGGGGCTCGAACACGTGCAGCGGCAAGATCCCGCCGGGCAGGAGCACGGAGCCCAGCGGGAACATCGGCAGCACCGTCATCAGCGTGGCCCGAGGAGTCCGATCTCGGGAGCGCTCGGGTGCGCCGCGAGTCGTTCCGCGAGCGCCGACCAGTAGCTCACGTATCCATCGGTGGTGACATAGCCCTGCCCGTTCAGCACGAGTGCGAACGTGATCCCGTCACCGTTGGCCGCCTCGAGTGAGCCCGCGAGTGCCTTGACCTCGGGCGGGTCGGCATCGGCGGGCGGGTTCGTGAGCGTGCCCGTCTTGGCGACCAGCTGACCCTCGACGGGACTCCCGAGGAACTCGTCGATCAGCGTGCCACTGCGTCCGGCCACCGCCAGGCCATCGACAACGGATGTGTCGGCGAGGTGATCGACCACACCGATCAGCGTGTCACAGGTCAGCCGATTGTTCGTACTGAGCCCGGAACCATCTGCGAGGACGACGTTCTCCATCGGCACCCCCCAGGATCGGACCGTGCTGTCGACCACCTGAAGTCCTTCCGGCGTGGCCCCGACGCCTGCTCCCACGAGACCGATCTCCTTCACGAGCATCTCGGCGGTGTCGTTGTCGCTGCGCGTCATCATGTCGGCGACGATGCTCGACAGCGGCGCCGACTCGATCGAGGCGAGCACGGGCGCTGCGGGATCGACGACGCCCGCCTCCCAGCCGTTGGACACCGAAACGCCGCGCTCGCGCAACAGCCGGGCGAACTCGCGCGCGGCGGCCTCGCCCGGATCGGCCTGGCGGCCCGATCGTCCGACGGTCTGGCCATCGTTGACGACCAGTCCACCGATCGGGCCGGCGTCGACGAAGGCGACCCCGGTGCCCCAGGTGGGGTTCACGTACTGGTCGTCGTAGCGCGTGGCGTCGCCGACGACGGCGCCCCGGATGGTCGTGATCCCGGCGCCGACGACGGCGTCGGCGAGCGCATCGAGCGACGTCGTGGTGGCTGCGTCGGCCGCGTCGTCGTCGAGCGGGAAGCCGCCTGCGACCAGCAGCGGGTCTCCACCTCCGACGAGGTAGATGTCGCCCTCGACGACGCCGTCGACGGCCGCAGGCGCAGCCACCGAGGTCGTGTAGCGGTGATCGGCGCCGAGCAGGTCGATCGCGGCGCCGGCGATCAACAGCTTGTTGGTGCTGGCCGGAATCACGGCGACGTTCGCCGTTCCAGGAGCCGACCTTGCGACCGTCGACGGACACGGCCAGACACGAGCGGTCGTCGACGAACGCCGCGAGTTGTTCCATGGCAATCGCCAGTTGGTTGTCGGCGCCGATGCTCGCGAGTGCGGCGGGAACCCGACGATAGGCGACCATCGACGTCGTCAGCGCCGGAGTCGGCTCGGCGGTCGCCGCGCCGGGGGACGGCTCGACGTCGGCGGCCTGTTCCGCCGCCTCGTGCTCGTCGGCTTCGGCATCGCTCCAGATCAGGAGCGCGGTCAGCGCAGCGACAGGCACGAGGGCCATCACGATCAGCCCGACGAGCGGCGCACGGCGGTAGCGCATCGGCACGCCGGGCACGGGGGCCAACTCGACCTATGTCGGACCGTCGTGGCTCATCGTGGACCCACGTCCGCCGGCGATGCCCCTGCGGGATACGAGTCGAGCGCGTCGGCAAGGGTCTCCCACATCGGTCGATACTCGCTCTGGTCCGAGATCGTCGGACCGTTGAGGATCAGCACGTACTCGACGGCGCTGCCACCCTCGACCGGCAGGAATCCGGCGAGCGCCTTCACGGCGGGAGGGTCGACGTTGAACGGCGGGTTGTTGAGCGTGCCGGTCTTGCCGCGCAGGCGCCCGGCGACGGGGTGGTCGACGAACGCGGTCGCCAAGGTGCCGGTCTGGCCGGCGACCGGGAGTCCCTGCCCGACCGGTGAATCGAAACCGGTGCGTTGGAGCACGGTCAGGATCGAGTCGCACGTGAGGCGATTGTCGAGACTGAGACCCGACCCGTCGACCAGCACGATCTGCGTGACGTCGACGCCCCACTCGACCAGGAGCTCACGGACGACGCCGAGCCCGGCCTCGCGCGTGCCGCTCGCAGCCGTGGTGAATCCGAGTTCCTTCACCACCATTTCCGCGGTGTTGTTGTCGCTGTTGGCGAGCATCTCGGCGACCACGTCCGACAGCGGTGCCGACTCGATCGACGCCAGCACGACGGCATCGGAGGGCGCCAGGCCCGCGGACGCCGGCGCCGCCCACGTCGATGCCACGCGCCTCGAGCAGCTGGGTGAACTCGCGGGCGGCCGCCTCGTTCGGATCGTTCCCCCGCAGCGGATCGCCCAGCACCCGGGAGTCGTTCGCCATCAGCGCGTCGTACGGGCCGCCCTCGAGCCCGGCCACCCCGTCGCCCCATCCTGGCGCGAAGTACTCGTCGTCGTAGCGGCTGCCGTCACCGACGATCGATCCGGTGATCTCGGTCACGCCGGCCGCGACGACACGGTCGGCGAGCGCGTCGAACGACGTCGGCGACGTGACCGGGTTCAGCTCGAGGTTCGACGCCGGATACCAGTCCGACGACAGCAACGGATCGCCGCCACCGATCAGATACAGATCGCCGTCGACCACGCCGGCGACGGGCTCCGCCACAGCAGCGACGGTCGTGGTGTAGCGGAAGTCCTCGCCGAGCCGTTCGAGCGCTGCGGCCGCCACCGGGATCTTCTGGTTGCTGGCCGGGATCACCGCGATGTCGGCGTTGCGCTCCCCGATCGGCGTTCCGTCGACGGAGATCGCACCACACGAGCGGTCGTTCACCGAGGCGAGGAACGGGCTCGACCTCGTTCGCGAACGCGTCGGTGTTGAGCTCGCGGGAGATGATCGTCGGCAGTCGACGGAACGATGTGACGCCCGTCGACAGCGCTGGCGACGGCGCGGGCACCACCGTCGCAGCGTCGACCGGCGGCGCCGGTTGGCTGCCGTCGTCCTGACTCGACGACCACGAGCGCAGCGCCACGAGCGCGATCACCGGCACCACGGCGACGGCGATCAGGACGATCCACGGGCCGGGGCCCCGACCGCGCTTCGGGCGGTCGACCGGCGGGCGTCGTTCGTTCACCGGTGGTGCGCCTCGCGGAACGACGCGTAGCGGATGAGGTGACCGAGTGCGGTCACGGCCTGCCCACCGCTCGGGTAGCAGAGCCGGCCGAGGCGGCGCACCGTGGCAGGTCCGGCGTTGTCCGGGTCGGCGACCGCGAGCTCGGTGGCGACCAGGATCGGCTTGCCGGTGGCCAGGCTCAACTCGTGTGCGGCCTCGGCGAAGCGCTCGTCCTGGCGCTGGTGGTAGGCGACGATGCGCTCGAGTCCGTGGTCGGGGTAGAAGCGACCCTCGCGCATCATCCGGGCCTGGTTGCTCTGGATCCCGAGGCCGAGGTAGATCACGGCGTCGACGTCGGGGTGCTCGGCGATCAGTGCCATCACCTCGGGAATGGTGTCGCGGACTTCGCCGCCGGCGCAGTCGACCGGGTTGTTGCGGCTCCATCGGGGCGGCAACTTCGTGTCGATCGCCGCCCGCAGGTCGTCGGGCAGGTCCATCAGCACGATGTCGGGATCGCGGGTGATCGCATCGGCGGTCACCACGCCCCAGCCGCCGGCGGTGGTGAGCACGATCGTGTTCGGACCCTTCGGCAGCGGCTGCGTGGCGAACGTCGCTGCCGCCTCGAACGCCTCGGTCACGGTGGCGGCGCGCGTGATGCCCGCCGCGCGACATTCTCCGTCGAACATCTTGTCGTTCGCCGCGAGCGCGCCGGTGTGGCTGGCCGCCGCCTGCGCTCCGCCTTCGGTCGCTCCGCCCTTGACGAGCACGAGCGGCTTGCGCGCAGCGGCACCGGCGAGGCGGTCCATCAGCCCGCGCCCGTCGACGATGCCCTCGACGTAGGCGAGCCCGACCGAGGTCGCCGGGTCGTCGGCGTACCAGTCGAGATAGTCGGCCACGGTCACCGCGGCGGCGTTGCCCGCCGACACCGCGCGGCTGATCCCGACACCGCTCGCCCGCGACAGGTTCAGGAAGCTCGACACGAAGTTGCCGCTCTGGCTGGCGACACCGATCCCGCCGGCCGGCGGGTACGGCGCCACGATCTGGGCGCACAGGTTCGCCGGCGTGCTCACGACGCCCTGGCCGTTCGGACCGGCGAGCAGGATGCCGAGCTCGTCGGCGAGCGCGACGAGCTCGTCCTCGGCCTGCTGTCCCTCGTCGCCGGCCTCGCCGTAGCCGGCCGACGTGAGGAACGCGGCGCGGATTCCCTTGGCCGCACAGGCGCGCAGCAGATCCGGGTTCGCTGCGGCGGGCGTGCAGACGAACACGAGGTCGATCGCATCGTCGGGCAGGTCGGCGATGTCGGCCACCGTCTTGATGCCGAGCACCTCCTCGCCCTTGAGGTTGGTGCCGTACACGCCGCCCGCGTAGCCGCTGGCGAGCAGGTTGTGGAGCGACACGAAGCCGAACTTGCCCGGGTGGGTCGACGCGCCGGTGACCAGCACGCCCTTCGGGTCGAACAGCGCTCGGAACTGCTCGTCGGTCGGGCGCGGTCGAGCCGTCCGCGTGCGGCCGAATCGGACGGACGAGCCGAGTTCGACGAGGCCGTCGACGGCGACGACCGAGCCGTCGGGCTGCACGATCAGCGGGTTGATGTCGACGCTCGCCACGTCGGATCGTTCGACGGCGAGACGACCGAGTCCGACGATCACGTCGACGAGCTGCGCGCGGTCGACTGCGGCCTCGCCGCGGAACGCACCGAGCAGCTTCTGCGTCGCGAGGTCGTCGATCATCTCCGACGCGGTGGTCGCGTCGACCGGCGCGGGGCGGAACACGACGTCGGCGACCGCCTCGGCGAGGATTCCCCCGACGCCGAGCATCACGGTCGGGCCGAACTGCGGATCGCGGACGACGCCGGCGATCAGTTCACGATTGCCGGAGATCATCGGTGCGACGAGGACGGTCACGTCGCCGTCGGCCGGTGTCGCTGCGGCGAGCAGCTCGGCGGCGGCGGCCTCGACCGCGCGGCCGGTCGCCGAGACGGAGCTTCACCAGGCCGCGTTCGGTCTTGTGCGCGATCGCGTCGCCGTTCAGCTTGGCCACGACGGGGTAGCCGAGCTCGTCGGCCGCTGCTCCTGCCGACGCTGCGTCGCCGACGACGCGTTCGGCGGCGATCGGGACGCCGTAGTCGGCGAGGAGCGCCTTGGAGTCGCGCTCGGACAGCGTCGTGTCCGCGTCGGGGCCGTCGGGAGTCGTCTGTGGGGTCGCCATGCAGCCCCCAAGGTACCCCTGACCAGGCACTGCAGCGAGGTCACCCGTTCCCTGAAGCCCACCTGCGATGAGCGAAAAGCCGCGATCCGGGCGGTTCGCTCATCGCAACGCCTCGTTCCCCTCCAGCGATGAGCGAAAAGCCGGTATCCGGGCGCTTCGCTCATCGCGGCGTCGGGGCGGTGGGTCAGGCGGGGGCGGGCGAGACGTTGTAGGTCAGGATGCTGCGGGCGATCAGGCGTCCGCTGGTCGCGCCGAGCGCCTCGCTCTCGCAGAAGACGACCGTGCGTCCGCGCTTGGTCACCCAGCCTTCGGCGACGACGTCTTCGTCCTTGACCGCGCCGATGTACTGCACGTGCAGGTCGACCGTGGAGTACCGGTCGCGTGGTCCGAGCATCGAACCGACCGCCGGGACCAGCACCGCATCCATCAACGATGCGATCGCTCCCCCGTGCACGAGGCCGCCGGGCTGCAAGAGCTCCGGTCTGAACGGCATCCGCATGCGGCAGTAGTCGATCCGGACGTCCTCGACCTCGAGACCCAGCAGCATCGGGTAGAAGACCGTCTCGGACTTGCCGAACTTCGCCCATCGGGCGCCTGCATCGTCGGGAAGCGGTTCGTACCGATCGGCTCGGGTCATCGTGGAATCATGACGGCATCAGCGCCGCGCGGAAGAACTCGATGATGTGCTCGCTGCGGCGATCGAGCGCTGCCGGTGCGAGCGGGTCCTCGTCGAGGAGTCCCTCCAGGAACGGTGCGTCCGAGAAGTAGCTCAGCAGCGCGCCGTAGCCGGTGAGCAGCAGCTGCTGAGGATTCTGGTGGCGGAACACGCCGGCGTCCATCTCACGTCCGAGGTAGTCGGCAGCCTGATCGAACATCGGCCGCAGCACTGCGGCGAGGTCGATGCCGAGGTGCGATCCACCGTCGATCGCCTCGCGGCGCATCAGCGTGACGTAGCTGGGGTTGTCGGCGAAGTAGCCGAACCCGGCTCGAAGGACCTGTTCGACCTTCGGCCACCCGGTTGCGGTCGACTCGATCGCGCCGGCCAGACGCGAGAACCAGTCGGACAGGAGTCGTTCGAAGACCTCGCCGTACAGCGTCTCCTTCGACGCGAAGTGGTGCAGCAGGCTCGGCCGGCGGATGCCCACCTCGGCGGCGATGTCGTTGAGCGACGTGCCGCTGTAGCCGGCCATGCGCGAAGCACGACAGCGCCGCGTCGAGGATCTGATCGCGTGTCGATCGACCCCCGACGGGCGCTTCGATGATGAGCTCATTCGATTCGACAGCAACGCCCTCGTCCGACATGGTGTCGGCGAACGCTACCGCCGTTGCGGGTGGCCGTGATCAGGCCGGTGATCAGGCAGGTGGGTAGACGCCCATCTGCTTGGCCTTGTCGGTCTGCCAGAAGATGTCGGCGATCTCGTCGATGTAGGCGACGAGCTGCTCGCCCACGGCGGGATCCATCGACTTCTTGGCCTCGCCGGCCTGGTGGATCGCCTTCCAGAACAGCTCGTGGAGCTGCGGGAACGCGGCGAAGTGATCGGGAGCGAAGAAGTCGGCCCAGAGCACCATCAGGTGGTGCTTGGTCTCCTCGGCGCGCTGCTCCTTGATGAGGATGCAGCGGTCGCGGAAGACCTCGTCGTCGGACTCGGCGTACTTCTTGGCGGTCTTGACGACCGACAGCGCCTCGATCTTGGCCTGGGCCGGGTCGTACACCCCGCAGTAGAGGTCGCAGTGGGCGTGGGCGACGGTGGCCGATGCGAACAACTTGGCGAACATGATGGCTCCTCAGAGTGCAATGGTGGGGTGTGCAGTGCTGACGTTTCCCAGGAGGACGTCGATTCGAAACATACACTCCGCGGCCGTGCAGGTGCCCATGCCGCGTCGATTTCGGGTGGCGGACCGGTCGATGGAACCGACGCTGGTCGACGGCCAGGGCTTGATCGCAGTCCCGTCCGGATCAGCGCGTGTCGGGCAGCTGCGCTGCCTCGAACATCCGGATCGGCCAGGCTTCTGGCTCGTCAAACGTGTGTCGGAGGTACACGGTGACGGCACGATGTCGGTGCTGTCCGACAACCGGGAGGTCACGCTCGCCGACTCTCGTACCTTCGGGCCCGTACCGATCTCGGGCAGCTACCGCGTGATCGTGCGGATCCCGCAACGATGGATGTAGTCGATCAGTGCCGGTGGCCGACCTCGACGACACGACATCTCAACTCGAGGAGTACACAGTGGTCTCGAACTCGCCGAAGAGCCCGAGGCTGGCAGGATCGGCGAACGGCAGGATCTGGCTGAGGTAGGCGCCACCGATGCCGTTGGCACGGTCGATCCAGAAGTAGCTGTTGGCCAGGCCGGCCCACATGAGCGTCCCGGCCGGACGTCCTGTCGATGCCGGCCGTTCGTTGATCTGGAACGACATCCCCCACGACTTGGGCTCGCCTGGGAACAACTCCGCGTCGTTGGTCAACTCGGGCATGGCCGACACCATCGGCTGCACGCGGAGCTCGCCCATCTGGTTGACCGCCATCTGCCGCACGGTCTCGGCCCGGAGCACGCGGACACCGTCGAGCTCACCGTCACGAAGCATCATCCGGATGAATCGTCCGTAGTCGCCCATGGTGCCGAACAGCCCGGCACCTCCGGCATGACGGACATCGGGCTCGGGCGGCGGAAACGGGAACGCCACGAGCGCGCCGCCGGGCAGACGGCGTGGATCGATGCGACGCGCTCCGCCATCGAAGGCGTGAGGACGTACGCAGTGTCGAGCATCCCCAAGGGACCGGTCAGATGCTCGGCGAAGTAGTCACCGAGGCGTTGCCCCGAGGCCGTTTCGACGAGGACGCCGACCCAGTCGAGATCGATGCCGTATTCCCATCGGCTGCCCGGATCGGCAACCAGCGGCGCCTCGAGCATCGACGGTCCATTGGCGACCAGGCCAGGTGTGCCGGTGACCTCGTGCCAACGAACCAGGTCGGCGTTGAAGAGCTCGTAGCCGAACCCGCTGGTGTGCGTCAGCAACTGGCGCAACGTCGGCTCCGACGCCGCCGGCCGAAGCACCGGCTGGCCATCGTCGTCGAACCCCGTCAGTACCTGGCGGTTCCTCAACTCCGCGCAGACGTCGCTGGCGGGAGTGTCGAGCTGCAGCTGACCTCGCTCGACCAGCTGCATCGCGGCGGCGGCCGTGACCGCCTTGGTCATCGAGAAGATGGCGCCGACGGTGTCAACGGTCATCTCGACGCCCGTTGCGAGTTCTCGTTCGCCGAACGCGCCCTCGTACCGCACGCCGTCTCGGTCGACGACGACCCCGACCACCCCAGGGACCGCCGATCGGTCGACACCGTCACGCAGCACTGCGTCGATCCGTGAGCCGTCCAACTCGTTCATCCCCATGCACGTCGACCGTAGCCTGGTGTGCCATGCAGATCGTCTCCGCACTGTTCGTCGAGAACTTCGAGATGCGTCCGGCTCCCGGCCCGTCGACGCGCATCGACCTGACGGGGGTGATGTTCTCCCAGGCCGCTCCTGAACCGGCTCCGGTCACGATCACGCCGCATCTGATCGGGCTGATCTTCTGTCCCGAGGGTGAGGAAGGGTCCGGCGTGTTCGAGGTCGTGTTCCGTCGCGGCGTCGCCGAGGACAGTGAACAGGTCGCCCGCAACGTCAGCCCGTTCACGGTCGAGCCGGGCAAGTTCACCTACCGCTTGGTGCGCGGCGAGCTCGAATTCGCCGACTACGGACAGGTGTTCGCGCACTGCCGCATCGACCACGGCCCGTGGCACATCGTGCCGTTCACCCTGCTCCCGCCCGCCTGACGATCACGCCTGGGGTCAGACCCCAGGCGTGATGATCCGGGTTGGTTCGGATCCGGAGGCGGTCGGGTACTGTCGGCCGCGTGTCGTTGACCGAGGAACAGGACCAGCTCGCCGTCTCGCTCATCCGGGGGTTGGCGATGGACGGCCCGCTCGCCGCCAAGAGCGGGCATCAGGGCACCGCGATGGCGCTCGCCCCGCTCGGTCACGTGCTGTACAGCCGGGTGATGAAGCACGATCCGTCCGATCCCGGCTGGCCCGACCGCGACCGGTTCGTGCTCTCGAACGGACACGCGTCGATCCTGCAGTACTCACTGCTCTACCTCTCCGGCTACGGGCTCGAACTCGACGACCTGCGGAACTTCCGCCAGTGGGAGTCCGCCACGCCCGGGCATCCCGAGGCCGGACACACCGCAGGGGTCGAGGTCACGACCGGCCCGCTCGGTCAGGGGTTCGCGCAACGCCGTCGGCATGGCGATCGCCGAGGAGAACCTGCGGGCTCGCTTCGGAGCCGAAGCCCAGGACCACTTCACGTTCGTCATCGCGGGTGACGGCTGCCTGATGGAGGGCATCAGCCACGAGGCCGCCTCGCTGGCCGGCCATCTCGCACTCGGCAAGTTGATCTGTGTGTTCGACGACAATCTGATCACGATCGACGGCAGCGACCAGCCTGTCGACCGGTGACGACACCGCCATGCGGTTCCGCTCGTACGGCTGGGACGTCGTCGACCTGGGTGAGATGGCCGACGATCTCGACGGGCTCGAAGCTGCGCTCGAGGCCGCCAAGGCACAGACCGACAAGCCCTCGTTGCTCATGCTGCGCTCGCACATCGGCGAGCCGTCGCCTGACCACACCGACACCCACGCAGCCCACGGCAATCCGTTCTCCGCCGACGACGTCACGCGGACCAAGGAGGTCATGGGGATCCCGGACGAACCGTTCTGGGCACCCGAGGATCTCGTCGCCGCGTACCGCCTCGAGGTCGGCGAGCGCGGCGCTGCGCGCACTCGACGTGGGCCGATGCGAGCAGCGACGTCACCTCGAGCCCCGAGTGGCAGGCGGCATGGGCAGCGGGCGGCACGACCGGCTGGGACGCCGACCTGCCCGTGTACGACCTCGGCGAGTCGCTCGCCACACGCAAGGCGATCCAGAAGGCCCTCGACGCCACCTACGACCGCCTTCCCGGTTTGATCTCGGGATCGGCCGATCTCACGGGCAGCAACGGAACCGGCCTCGCTCGCACCACGGCGTTCACTGCTGACGACCGCAGCGGCCGCTACGTCCACTACGGCATCCGCGAACACGCGATGGGTGCGGCGCTCGTCGGCATGGCGCGACACGGCGGCACGCTGCCGATCAGCGGAACGTTCTTCGTGTTCTCCGACTACATGCGACCCTCGATCCGCCTGGCGGCGCTGTCGAAGGCCAAGGTGTGCTTCGTCTTCACCCACGACTCCGTCGGCGTCGGCGAGGACGGACCGACCCATCAGCCGGTCGAGCACCTCGCTGCGCTGCGGGCCATTCCGGATCTGCACGTCGTGCGACCCGCCGACGGCAACGAGACGATCCAGGCGTGGGCCGACATCGTTCGCCACGACGGACCGTCGGCGTTGATCCTCAGCCGCCAGGACATCCGCGTGGTCACCGACGGCTCGGCGGTCGCTCGTGGCGCAGGCATCGTGTCCGACTCCGATGCCGCTCCCGAGGTGGTCCTCGTCGCCACGGGCAGCGAGGTCGAGGTCTGCGTCGACGCCGCCGAGCGGCTGCGCAGCGCTGGACGCAAGGTCCGTGTCGTCAGCCTGCCGAGCTGGGATCGCTTCACCGCTCAGGACGAGACCTTCCGCGACTCGATCCTGCCGGCGGGAGTGCCGACGCTGTCCGTCGAGGCAGCGACGACGTTCGGCTGGGAACGCTGGTCCGACGACTCGATCGGCATCGACCGATTCGGTGCGAGCGCGCCGGGCGAACTCGTCCTCGAGCAGCTCGGCATCAACGTCGACCACGTGGTCGAGCGCGCCAACGCCCTGCTCGACTGACACTCAGCTGTTCAACGACCTCGATCTCGAAAGGACGCCATGACCGACAACCGGATCATCGCTCTCCACGACGAGCAGGGCCAGAGCCCCTGGCTCGACAACCTCAAGCGCAGCTACATCACCTCGGGACGGCTCGTGGAGATCCGCGACGGGGGTGTCCGCGGGCTCACGTCGAATCCGTCGATCTTCCAGAAGGCGATCCAGGACTCCTCGGACTACGACGAGCAGTTCGCCGAGCTCCGCACCGCCGCGGCGACCACGATCGACGCCTACTGGGCCATGGTCGATCCGCGACATCCACGGCGCGTGCGACGTCTTCTCGAAGGTGTACGACCACTCCGACGGCGTCGACGGCTACGTGAGCGTCGAGGTCGACCCGGGACTGGCCCACGACGGTCCCGGCACCGAGATCAGCTGCCGCGACGCCTGCACGAGCAGATCGACCGTCGAAATCTGATGGTCAAGATCCCCGGAACCGAGGAGGGTCTCGCCCCGATCGAGCAGATGATCGCCGAGGGTCGATGCATCAACGTCACGTTGATCTTCAGCCTCGACCGCTACTCGACGGTGATCGAGGCCTACCTCGCCGGCCTCGAACGCCTGGCGGCGGATCCTGCTGCGGACCTGTCCGTGGTCGCCAGCGTCGCGAGCTTCTTCATCAGCCGCGTCGACTCCGAGGTCGATCGACGTCTCGACGCGATCGGCACCGACGACGCGCTGGCCTTCCGCGGCAAGGCCGCGGTCGCTCAGGGCAAGCTCGCCTACCAACTGTTCCTCGACGCGTTCTCGGGCCCGCGCTGGGAGGCGCTCGCGGCACAGCGGCGCGCGGGTGCAACGGCCGCTGTGGGCGTCGACGTCGACCAAGAACGACGCGTACCCCGACACGCTCTACGTCGACGAACTGATCGGGCCCGACAGCGTCAACACGCTGCCCGAGGCGACACTCGAGGCCTTCGCCGACCACGGCACCCTCGCCCGCCGGGTCGACGCCGACGTCGACGACGCCCGGTCGGTGTGGCAGGCGCTCGCCGAGGTCGGCGTCGACATGGACGACGTGGCCGCACAGCTCGAACGCGAGGGCGTCGCCAGCTTCGCCGCCGCCTTCGACGAACTGATCGCCGCCCTCGACACCAAAGCCGCCGCACTCTGACCTGATCCCATCCGCCCGGACCCGAAAAATGGCGCATGGGAGCGTCACAGGCGGGCTGATCCGCGCAAATTTCGGCGGTTTCGACGCCGGGTCAGACGTCGATCCAGCGGCGGGGATAGCCCTGGGCGCCGTTGGGTGCGACGGGGGCAGTCTCCTCGGTCTGGGGAACCCCGTCGCCGTCGAACGCGCGCGACTCGATCATGTGGCGGCCGGGCTGGAGTTCGAGCGTCACCATCCACTGCGCCCAGGTGTCGTTCGACGGGACGCCACCGAGCTCCGCCTCGATCCACGCACCACCGTCGGAACGCACCTCGACTCGCGAGATCCCACGATGGATCGGCCCACGCCACTCCGCCGACGATCACCTCGCCGACGTCGCGCCTCGACGGTCGGTGTCGATCCGCGACATCGTCTTGATCGGACCGTTCTTCGACCATCCCCGCGGCACCCAGTAGGCGTCGTAGTCCTCCCAGCGGGTCAGCTCGATCTGGGTGACCCACTTCGTGGCGGACACGTAGCCGTACAGCCCCGGCACGACCATTCGCACCGGGTAACCGTGGCGGGCCGGCAGTGGCTCGCCGTTCATGGCGATCGCCAGCATCGCGTCGCGCCCGTCCATCACGATCTCGGTCGGGGTGCCGGCGGTCCAGTCGTCGATCGACCGGCTGACGATCTGGGTCGCCCCGGGCTGCACACCGGCCTCCTCGAGCACGTCGCGCAGCAGCACGCCCTGCCACAGCGCGTTGCCGACGAGATCGCCACCGACCGGGTTCGACACGCACGACAGCGTGACGTACCGCTCGACCTGCGGCCGAGCGAGCAGGTCGTCGAAGGTCAGCTCCATCGGGTTGTCGACCATCCCGCCGATCTGCAGCCGCCACGAGTCCTTCGACACCTGCGGAACCACCAGCGCCGTGTCGATGCGGTAGAAGTCGGCGTTCGGCGTGACGAACGGGTCGAGACCGTCGAGCGGCAGTTGCGCGTCGCCGGGCAGCACCGGCGCCGGCGCATCGACGGGCGGCAGGCTGAGGACGCTGCGTTCGCTGTCGACTTCGAATCGCTGCTGGAGCATCCGGCCGACCCCACCGGCGATCACGGCGATCGAACCGATCCCGATCGCCCCGCCCACGAAGCGACGCCGGTCGACACCCATCGGTTGTGCGATGGGCTGGGCGACCGACTGCGGGGTCGACGCTCGTCGTCGCTGGCGTCGCCGAGCGCGGCGCGAGATACAGGAGCACAGCGATCGACACCGGCCGTGCCGACGATCGTCGGAAGCAGCTTCACCAACGTCGGCTCTGGTCGTGTGAGCACCGCCCACGCCCCGATCACGCCGGTGACACACGTCAACGCAACCGCCGCGGCGCGAGCACCGCGCATCGCAAGCACACCGACGCCGATCCCGATCCCGAGCAGGACGACCAGTGCGCCGAGACGAGGACGACCTTGTCGTTGGTACCGAAGGTCTCGATCGCCCAGTCCTTGAGCGGCCTGGGCACCCAGTCGATGAACACCTGACCGACGGGCACGACCGGCGACGACGTCCGCTCGAACAGGCCGACGACGAGTTCCGCCGCGGCGAGGCCTGCGCCGGTCGCCACGAGGCCCAGCACCGGACCCATCCATCTGGGCCCGTACGATCGTTCATCCATGGACCCAGATGTATCTGACTCCAGACCGCTCCCGAGCCCGATCGATCGTCTCCGAGCTCGGTGTTTCCGAGAATGTTCGACTCTCGGAAGCACTTGTTTCCGAAGCGTTGGGACTCATCACCGATCAGCCTGACACGCTCGATCTGAAGATCGCCACTGCAGCCCTCGCGGAGATGCGCGATGCCTACGCGATGTTCGCCCCGTTCAAGGATCGCCGCAAGGTGTCGATCTTCGGCTCGGCCCGCACGAGCGCCGACGACCGGTTCTACGGATTCACCGTCGAGCTGGCGCGCGCGCTCGCCGAGCGCACGGCTGGATGGCGGTCACCGGCGCAGGTCCCGGGATCATGCAGGCCGGCATGGAGGGCGCCGGACGCGAGATGTCGATCGGTGTCTCGATCCGACTGCCCTTCGAGTCCGGCGCCAACTCGGTCATCGCCGGCGACGACAAGCACGTCAGCATGAAGTACTTCTTCACCCGCAAGCTGATGCTGATCAAGGAGTCGCAGGCATTCGTCTGCATGCCCGGCGGGTTCGGAACGCTCGACGAGATGTTCGAACTGCTGACGCTCACCCAGACCGGCAAGGGCGTCCCGGTGCCGATCGTGTCTGCTCGACGCACCCGGCGATCCGTTCTGGGAGGGCGTCGACACGTTCGTCCGCGAGCAGCTGATCGCCCGCGGGCTCGTGTCGGCGAAGGACGTCGATCTCTACACGATCACCAACGACGTCGACGAGGCTGTCGCGTCATCGAGGGCTTCTACGCCAACTACGACTCGATCCGCTTCGTCGGCGACCACCTGGTCGTGCGGATGCAGCACGGGCCCGACCGACTGCGCAGCTCGCCGAGCTCAACGAGCGGTTCGGGCATCTCGGCGTCGAGCGGCTCGATCGAGCGGGCCGAGCCGTTCAAGGTCGAGCGACGCGACGACGACAAGCTCGACCTCGACCGGATCTCGTGCGTGTTCGCCAAAGCGCGGCTACAGCGATCTCGTCGCGATGATCCGAGTGCTCAACGGCTACGTCTCGTCGAGCTGACGGAGCACGGCGGCCGCCTTCTCGATGGCCCGGCGGGCCTGCATCAGCTTCTTGTCGTCGACCGGCCGCTTGACCTCGCCGTCGGCGACCGCTTCGCGTAGCCGGTCGAAGGCCACCTCGTCGAGATCGGCGGCGATGGCGTCGAGCCGCTCGACGAACGTGGCGTACTCCCCCGTCATCGCCCGGCCACCCCGAGTGCTTCGGCGACGATGTCGACCGGGTGCTGCACCGGAAGGTCGAGTACCGCTGCGAGGTGCATCGAACATCCAGGGTTCGCGCTCGCCACGGCGACGGCGTGCCGACCCCTCGGCGTGCGCGCCCGATCGCAGCGACCTTGCGATCGCGGATCTCGCCGGCGAGCTCGGGCTGCAGCGCCGAGTACGCCCCACCGGCCCCGCAGCACAGGCCCTCATCGTCGAGTTCGACGACGTCGGCGACGTGGCCGAGCAACGCCCGCACCGGTTCGTGGGCCCGTTGCACGTGACGCAGGTGGCACGGATCCTGGACGATCACGGTCGGGCGCCGGCCCGAAGGGGCTGGCAGGAGGTCGAGCCGGTCGGCGAGCCATTCGGAGATGTCGAGGACACGGGCGCTGAACCGCCGGGCCTCCTCGGTGTCGACGAGTGCCCCGTAGTCCTTCATCGACGCCCCGCACCCGGCGGAGTTCACGAGGATCGGCGCCGTGCCGGGCATCGACGTCATCACGCGTTCGGCCAGTGCCGTGGCGTCGTCATGGAGTCCGGCGTGGACGTGCAACGCCCCGCAACAGCCACCTCCTGAAACAGGGACGGCCACGGTCGCGCCCGTGAGCGCGATCAGCGCCGCGGTGTTGCGGTGCGTGTCGCGTTGCCACGCGTCCATCACGCAGCCGGTGAACAACCACACGTCATCGCCGGTCGACTCGACCTTCGGCGCGCGGCGCAGCGGCAAGCGGCGGCACCCCGAACCGCTTCGGCACGAGTCGCAGGCGCTGACCGACGGCGATCGCCGTCGAGCCCACCAACAGCAAGCGATGGTGCCGCAGGACACGGAACCCGATTCGCTGCCACCACGGCGTGATCCGACCGTCGGTGGCGAGCGCCGTCCGGGTCTCCTCCATCAACGTCCCGAACTGCACGCCGCTCGGGCAGGCGGTCTCACAACCGCGGCACTGCACGCACGTCTCCACGAAGTCGACGAAGTCGTCGTCGATCGGAAGCTCGCCCCGGTCGACCGCTCGCATCGCGTCGATACGGCCACGCGGCGAGTACTTCTCCTCGCCCGTCACCCGGAACGTCGGACAGTGCGGCAGGCACAACCCGCAACTCACGCAGGTTGCAGCCAGCTCGGCGTCGAGTCCGAGCACCGACAGACCTAGCACGTTCGGAGCTCGATGCGACGACCATGGTCCGGTCATCGTACGTTCTCGCCCGTCATGCCGGAGGGCCACACCATCCATCGCATCGCTCGGGACCACGGTCGGCTCCTCGCGGGCCGAACCGTACGCGTGTCGAGCCCGCAGGGACGGTTCACCGCCGCTGCCGAGCGCGTCGACGGCGCCGTGCTCGAACGGATCCAGCCGTACGGCAAGCACCTGTTCTACGAGTGGTCGACCGGCGAGGTCGGCCACGTGCACCTCGGGCTCTTCGGCAAGTACCGGGTGCAACGAACCGACGACCTCTCCCGAACCGATCGGTCAGGTCAGGATGCGGCTCCAGACCGAACCCGACGACGAACGCGACGAGTACGTCACCGTCGACCTCGCCGGCCCGACCGCCTGCTCGATCGATCCGCCGTCGGTGCGCCGCGAGATCCTCGCCCGGCTCGGCCCCGACCCGATCCGGCGGGGTTCGAGACCCGACGCGATGATCGAACGCATCCAGCGGAGCTCGCGCGGCATCGGCGACCTCCTGATGGACCAGTCCGTCGTCGCCGGCATCGGCAACGTGTACCGCGCCGAGGCACTCTTCGTGGCGGGCATCCATCCGCTGCGGGCGGGCTCGGGCTGCGAGACGGCGAACTCGAGGCGCTGTGGTCCACCGTGCAGGGCATGCTCCGCCAAGGGCGTCAAGGACAACCGGATCGTCACCGTCAGCCGCGACGACCTCGGCATCGCACCGAACGTCCGGATCAAGCGGGGCGAGGCGACCTACGCCTACAAGCGCGATCGCTGCCTGCTCTGCGGCGACGAGATCCGGCGGATCGAGATCGCCAATCGCACGTGCTACTTCTGCCCGACACACCAACCGGCGTGAACGCGTACGCTTGAGCCATGACCGCCGTCGAGCGCATCCCCGAGATCGTCCAACAGCTCCGTGAAGGGTTCCAGAGCGGTGTGCTGCGCGACATCGAGTCACGGCGAGTTCAACTCCGCGCGTTGCGCGAGCTCTTCGTCGAGCAGGAGGACCGCCTGATCGACGCACTCGTCGCCGACGTCGGCAAGCCGCGCATCGAGGCCTACACCACCGAGATCGCGTTCACGATCAACGAGATCGACCACACGCTCAAGCACCTCGACGCCTGGACCAAGCCCACCAAGGTCAAGGTGCCGCTGACGTTCAAGCCGGGCTCGGCGACATTGCGCCCCGAGCCACTCGGCGTGGTCTGCATCATCGCACCGTGGAACTATCCGGTGCAGCTGCTGTTCGCTCCGCTCGTGCCCGCGCTCGCCGCCGGCAACACCGCCGTGCTCAAGCCGTCCGAGGTCACCCCGTCGGTGTCGGCACTGATCGAGGAGCTGGTGCCTCGGTACTTCAGCGCCTCGACAGTCGCCGTGGTCACCGGCGCCGTCGACGAGACCACGGCCCTGCTCGAACAGCGCTTCGATCACATCTTCTACACGGGCAACGGCAAGGTCGGCCGGGTGGTGATGCGAGCAGCGGCCGAACACCTGACCCCGGTCACGCTCGAACTCGGCGGCAAGAGTCCGGCGATCGTCGACCGCCGACGCGAACATCGAGGTCGCCGCGAAGCGCATTGCCTGGGCCAAGTTCCTCAACGCCGGCCAGACCTGTGTCGCTCCCGACTACGTGCTCGTCGACGCACTGTCGAGGACGCGCTCGCCAGCGCGCTCGCCGATGCCGTCACCGGCTTCTACGGCGCCGACCCGCGACAGTCGAACGACTACGCCCGCATCGTCAACGAGCGCCACCACGACCGGCTGATGAAGCTGCTCGAGGCCGGCGGCTACGACGCCACCGTGATCGGCGGCACCGGCGACCGTGGAAGCCGGTACATCGCCCCGACCGTGCTGGCCGGCGTGAAGCCCGACGCCGCCGTGATGGACGACGAGATCTTCGGGCCGATCCTGCCGGTGCTCACCGTCGCCGACGTCGACGAGGCGATCCGCTTCGTCAACGACCGCGAGAAGCCGCTCGCGCTCTACGTCGTTCAGCAGCGACGACGACACGCTCGAACACGTCGTCGCCAACACCTCGGCCGGCGGTGTCACGCTGAACCATGCGGTGCTCCACCTCGCCGTGCCCGACCTGCCCTTCGGTGGCGTCGGCGAGAGCGGCATGGGTGCGTACCACGGCAAAGCGGGCTTCGACACGTTCAGCCACGCGAAGGCGGTGCTCAACAAGCCGACCCGACCCGACCCGGCGCTGATGTACCCGCCCTACACCGACGGTGAAGCAGAAGATCCTCCGCAAGTTCCTCTGACGGGCATCGCCCCGACAACCACGTTTGCGCGCAGATTCGGATGGACCGGTCCATCCGAATCCTCACGCAAACGTGGTGTCGGCGCGTCGTGTTCGCTCGCTACTGGGGGGTCCAGGGTGGGGCGTCGGGGTCGCCTCGCCAGTAGCGCAGTCGACGCTCGGCCTCCGGGCGTGCCCGGGGATCGTCGATCGATGCCGCCACTCGCATGAGCGTGGCCGCCACCAGGCGGAGTTCTGCGATGGCGATCGTCGTCGGATCGTCGGCGAGCGACCGACCGTAGCCACGTGCGAACTCGTCGTACTCCCCCGGCCGACCGCCCCACCGATCGGCGAACGAACAGCATCGGGCCGTGGTCCCATCCCGGCGGTGCGAGACACAGCAGATCCCAGTCGATGAGCACGGGTCCGTCCGCCGTCATCAGCACGTTGCCGGGATGCACGTCACCGTGGCAGACGACGACCTCGTCGAACTCGTGCCAGCGACGGTGCCGATCGATCGCTGCCTCGAGACCCTCCCGGGCACCGTGGTCGAGCCCTGGACCGGCTCGGTCGAGCAGCGCCTCGAAGTTCCACCACGGAAAGACCGCCGGCGACGGGAGCGGCACCGAATGCCGGGAGCGATTCGGGCGCGGTGTCGTGCACGCGCCGCACGAGTTCGCCGACACGCCGCCAGTCGACCGGGTCTCGCTCACCGTCGATCCGCTCCCACGCCGTGACACTCAGGCCGTCGACGCGAACGACATCGTCGCGACGTGCTCGGGGCACCGTCACGCCCCGGTCGTGCCAGAACTGGGCGAGTTCGAGCGACACCTCCGCGGGAGCGGTCGGTGCGCTCACCCGCAGCACGACCGGCCCAGCGGCGAAGATCGCGTTCATCCCGGCGCGCAGCAGCTCCGGGTGGTCGAACCCCCAGGTACTCGCCGCCGTCGTCGCCGCACGTGTCGCCGTCTCGAGGTCGCCGACCGGACGGTCGACGTAGGCGTGCGAGGCCGTGGTCACGAGCCGGCGAGCACGTCGACACCCGGGTTGAGCCGTCCGGTCGGGTCGAACTCGTGCTTGATGCGGTCGTGCAGCGCTCGAACCGTCGCATCGACATCGCGCGCGCGGGCGCGGTTGCGAGTGGTGGACGACACCGACGCCGATCTCGGCGACGAACGGCTGCGGACTCGCTCGGCGAGCGATCGCAGCTCGGAGGGCGGCATCGACCAGCGGTGCGGCGGCAGTTCGGGCGGCCCGTCGACGGCGCTGAGCCCGCCGGTCTGGACCTGAGCTGCGATGTCGTCGGCGTGCCCGTCGAGCAGCACCCAGGTCGTGCGTCCGTCCCACAGCACCGACGTGGGGCGATACAGCGCGGCGAGCAGTTCCCACGGGTCGCGTTCGCTCGTGAACCACCGTTCGCCGACCGGCAGCGGACGTGTGCGCAGGATCACGTCGGCCAGGAATCCCAGCGTGCCGCGGGAGCCGACGAGCAGGCGGCACAGGTCGAACCCGCTGACGTTCTTGACCGTCGGCCCGCCTGCCTTGACCACCTCGCCGGCGGCCGACACGTAGCGGGCCTGCAAGACGGTGTCGCGCGCCGGCCCCCACCCGAGCCGCCGGATGCCGCTGTGGCCGACCGCCAGCGCACCACCGATCGTGCCGCCCGCGGGAACGGCGACACACTGTCCGTGCTCGGCGAGCGCCGCATCGACGTCGTCGACCGAGGTGCCCGCGCCACAGCAGATCGTCATCTCGGCGGGCTGGATCCAGTCGATACCGCTCGGCGCCGTCACCGACCGCACACCGGCGACCGGACCGCCGCGGCTCCCGAGACCCGTGATCGTGACCGGCCCTGTGTCACCGACCTCGTCGGCGAACGCGGCGACGGCGAGGTCGAGTGAGGACTCCGTCACGCTGTCACCCATCACACCCACGCGCCCGCGGGCACGCTGTGGATGTCGCCGCATCCGGCCGGACTCGGCAGCACCTTGTCGGGGTTCGACAACCGCCCGGGGATCGAAGGCGCGACGCAGGTCGGCCTGCGCGGCCAGATCGACCTCGGAGAACATCAACGGCATCAGGTCGCGCTTCTCGAGACCGATGCCGTGTTCTCCGCTGAGCACCCCGCCGGCGGCCACCGACACGCGCACGATCTCGTCACCGGCCGCGTGGACACGCTCGGAGACGCCCGGCTCACGCGCGTCGTACACCAGCAGCGGATGCAGATTGCCGTCGCCGGCATGGAACACGTTCAGCACGAGCAGTTCGTGGCGGGCGGCGATCTCGTAGACCTGCGCGAGCACCTCGGGGAGCCGGTGTCGCGGCACGACGGTGTCGTGGAGGTAGTAGTTCGGCTTGATGCGAGCGATCGCCCCGAAGGCCGACTTGCGCCCCTTCCACAGCAGCGCCCGCTCGGCGTCGTCGGCGGCCACCCGGATCGTGCCGACGCTGACGTTCGATCTGCGAGCTCGCGGATCCGCTCGACCTGCGACGCCACCGACGCCGGCAGCCCGACCACCTCGATCAGCAACGCTGCGGCCTGGTCGACCGGGAGCCCGGCGTGGATGAACTCCTCGACGGCCTGCAGACAGAGCTGGTCCATCATCTCGACCGCCGCCGGCACGATGCCGTCGGCGATGATGTCGCTCACCAGCTGCGCGCCGTCGGCGACGTCGGCGAAGTCGAGCAGCATCGTGGCGACGTCGGGCGGATTCTGCATCAGCTTCACGCACACCTTGGTGGCGACGCCGAACATCCCTTCGCTGCCGACGAACGCACCGCGCAGGTCGTAGCCGGCGGGTTCGGGTTCCTCGCCGCCGAGCACGGTGACGGAACCGTCGGGCAGCACGACTTCGATCCCGTGGATGTGGGCGCTGGTGACACCGTCGGCGAGGCAGTGCGGCCCGCCCGAGTTGTTGGCGACGTTCCCGCCGATCGAGCACGTCTGCTGGCTGCTCGGATCGGGCGCGAAGTGCACGCCGAGGTGGGCGATCTGCTTGGACAGGTCGAGATTGAGCACGCCGGGCTCGACCCACGCCAGCCGGTTGACGTGATCGACCGACACGATCCGGTTCATCTTCGACGTCGAGATCACGATCGAGCCGCTCGTCGGCACCGCTCCCCCGGCGAGACCCGTCCCCGATCCCCGCGGCACGAACGGCACGCCGAACTCGTTGGCCACCTGCACGATCGCTCGCACGTCGTCGACCGTCTCGGCGAAGCACACGACCGCCGGATGACCCGACAGGTTGGAGGCATCGCGCCGGTACAGGTTGACCTCGGCCGCTCCATCGCGCACCTGGTCGGGTCGCAACGCGCTCACGAAGTCGGGCGACGAGCGGGGTGGTCACGACGGCGTCGTGCGCTCCTTGCGGCGCATCACGATGACACGACCGCTCTCGACGGGCACCCCGTCGACGAAGACCTGGTCGCCCGGCGCGACGTGCTCGTCGAGCGACGTCAAGCCGGCCCTCGCGGCGAGCGCGGAGTTCGTCCTCGGTGTGCTTCATGCACCTGTCGGCCCTCGCGGACCGCATCGACGACGTCGCTCGTCTTGCGCGCGGACGCTCGACGCCGCCGACCTGCGCCAGCTGCGCCGGCGCGATCTGCGACGCGGTCTCCTTGACCTTCTTCTTCGCGTACCCGCGCCGAGGCCAGGCCGGCGACCACACCGCCGGCGAACCACGTGACTCGCTTCATCATGCTCGCGTTTCCTCCATCGTGTCGGGCTCGGCCGACCGGTCGTGCGATCCGTGCGACGCCGCGCCGACTCGAGCGCCTGGCACGTCGACCGGGTCCGATCGACGGTGCGTCGGGAGCCGCCTCGCAGGCGTGCGATCGTCCGCGAGGTCCCGCGTGCGAAGCCCGTCGCCTTGATCATCGGCGCCGAGAACGTCGTGCGGGCCACGCGCCCGCCGACGGCGTCGCCGATCGCCTCGGCCGAACCGAGCACACGATCGAACCGCTCGAGGTCGGCGCGGGCCTCGTCGACCGTCGCGCGAGCCTCGTCGGTGGTGCTCGAGCAGCTCGCGGATCAGCGGCGTGGTCTCCATCCGCAGCTGGTCGACCTCGCGGCGAACGTCGCGCAAGCGTGTCGAGCACCCGCAGCAGCACGACGACCAGCGCCGCGAACCCGATCGAACACAGCACGGCCGCGACGACGAGCACCAGTTCGCCGGCGGTCACGAGTCGGCTCCGGTCGCCGTGCGGCGGCGGTGCATGCGTTCGCCGATCATCGCTTCGTCACCGTGGGAACTCGGCTCGTACCAGCGTCGATCGACGAGCGAGTCGGGCAGGTACTGCTGGGCAACGGTTCCCGACGCATGGTCGTGAGGATAGTCGTAGCCCTCACCGTGGCCGATCGATGCGGCCCCCTGGTAGTGGGCGTCACGCAGGTGCGCCGGCACCTCGCCGACGGCACCGTCTCGGACGTCGGAGCGCGCCGTTCCAGATGGCCAGGGCGTTGCGGTTGCTCTTCGGTGCCGTCGCCAGGTGGATCGCCGCCTGCGACAGGTTGAGCTGCGCCTCGGGAAGCCCGACGTGTTCGAGCGCGTGGCCGCCGCCACGGCCACCTGCAGCGCGGAGCTGTCGGCGAGGCCGACGTCCTCGCGAGGCGAAGATGATCATGCGTCGAGCGATGAAGCGAGCGTCCTCGCCCGCCTCGAGCATCCGGGCGAGCCAGTAGACCGCGGCGTCGGGATCGGATCCGCGCATCGACTTGATGAAGGCGCTGATCACGTCGTAGTGGTCGTCGCGCCCGTACCGCAGCGCCGTCGTCCCGAGCGCCGCTTCGACGTGTTGCGAGTTCGACGTGGCCGTAGCCCGGCGAGCGCGCACGACACCTCGAGCGCCGTGAGCACCTGTCGGCCGTCGCCACCGGCCCGATCGACCAGCAGCGTCGACCGCGTCGTCGTCGGCCGATCGCCCCTTCGGCCTCGAGCCCGCGTCGCACGAGCGTCTCGATCGCCGAACGGTCGAGCGGCTCGAGACGGAACAGCGTCGAACGGCTGCGCAGCGGCGCGTTGACCTCGAAGAACGGGTTCTCGGTGGTGGCGCCGATCAGCGTCAGCGTGCCGTCCTCGACGGCGGGAAGCAGCGCGTCCTGCTGCGACTTCGAGAACCGGTGGATCTCGTCGAGGAACAGGATCGTCCCCTGTCCTCGCTCGCCGAGGCGCTGACGCGCCCGTTCGATCGTCTCGCGGACGTCCTTGACCCCGGCGTTCACCGCCGAGAGCTGCTCGAAGGCCCGATCGGTGCTGCCGGCGACTGCGAGAGCAAGCGTCGTCTTGCCGGTGCCCGGCGGGCCCCACAGCAGCGCCGACGTCAGCCGGTCGGTCTCGACGAGACGGCGCAGCGGCTTGCCCGGCCCGACGAGGTGGTCCTGGCCGACGACATCGTCGATCGTGCGCGGTCGCAGCCGGGCCGCCAGTGGAGCGCGGGCTCGGCGCTGCTCCTCGGCGGCCACCGCGAAGAGGTCGTCGCTCACGGTGTCAGCACCGCCCGGTAGACGTCGCTGCGGAAACCGACGACGTGCTCGACGAGCCAGCGCCGATCGACCCATCGCCAGGCGACGAACTCGACGTCGTCGGGGGTCGGCACCACGTCGTCGGAGATCGCGCGGAAGAAGTACCAGCGCTGCGCCTGTCCGAGCCGCTTGCCCTCGGATCGCACGTGATCCGGGAACTCGTACACCATCCACGTCGGATGCGTCGCCGACCAGCTCGACGTCGGAGCGGCCCGAGTCCGGTCTCCTCGCCGAGTTCGCGCCACGCGGCGTCGTCAGGGCGTCTCGCCGACGTCGATCCCACCTTGCGGGAGCTGCCACGCACCCGGGACGTCGCTGCGCTCGAACGCGAGCACCTCGTCGCGCGAGTTGGTCACCACGGCGACGACGCCGGCCCGGAAGTTGGCGCTCGGCATCGCCGATCGTACCGACCGAGGCTCCGCAGACGATCGCGGACGTCGGCGAACTCGTCGTCGAACTCGGCGACGGTCGCGAACCAGCGCCGGGCGCTGATCGGGTCGCCCATCCGGTCGTACAGGTCGGCGAGCACGTACCACTGGCGCAGGTGGAAGTCGCGGACCGCCTTGGGTCGCTTCGTCGCCGGTTCCATCAGCGCCAAGCGCACCGCGGAGGTCGCCCTGATCGGCGAGTGCGCCGGCGGCAACCATGCGGCCCTCGGCCATCACGTCATGGCTCGGCGACGCCGCCTTGATCTCGCGTCCAGACACGGTCGACAGCAGCCCAGCGGCCCTGCGCCCGCTGGCAGTCGGCGATCACCGGCAGCAGTGCCGGATTCGGGTGGAGGTCCTGAGCGGCCTCGAGCGCTGCGACGGCCTGCTTGTAGAGACCCAACCGGTAGTTGGCGAGCCCCACGAGCTCGTGCGCCGCGGCGACGCTCGGAGCTTCCTTGGCGATCGCACTGGCGATCCGACGTGCCTCCTGGTAGCGCTCACGATCGAGCGCCTCGGAGGCCTGCGCGAGCCGCTCGGTCAGACGGGCGCCACGCTGCGGCCCGAGCGCCTCGATCGAGTTCGGCTGCGACCTCGGGGTCGAGGGGCTTGGGCGCGCGACGCTTCGCTGGAGGGGCGTCGGCGGCGGCACGGCGTGCCGCACCGGTGGCCTCGCGACGCACCGAGCCCTCGTCGATCCACTGTTCGGTCGTGCGCTCTTCGATCTTGCGACGCTCGATGGTCGGGATCCTGCGGGGCCCTCGGTGCTCGACGCGCCTTGACCGCCTTCGAGCGACGCTCGGCCTCGGTCATCGGCTTGTTCACCCGGAGGCGCGGGTGTGCTCCCGCCCTTCGGACGCCCGGAGCGGCCGTCGTCGGGACCGCTGCGACCCTTGCCGCCCGAGCGCGAGTTCGGCTTGCCCGACGGCCGGCCGGAGCCACCTCGACGTGCGTCATCGCGGCGCGGGGGACGAGAAGACGAGCCGGAAGACATGGGTCGCCATGCTACGGCGCCGATCGCGCAGCAACCCGCCGAAACTCGGGCCGAAAACGCGAAGAACGCACTGCCGGCAAACCCGGTCAGTGCGTTCCTCGATCGAAATCCGGCGACGTCCTACTCTCCCAGGGGATCTCTCCCCAAGTACCATCGGCGCTGACAGGCTTAACTTCCGTGTTCGGGATGGGAACGGGTGTGACCCTGTCGCTATGGTCACCGAAATCAGTTGTCAATGAGGGGTGACTCCTCAAGGACTCCAGAGCAAGCACGAGCTGTTCAAAACCAAGCCCTCGGCCGATTAGTACCGGTCGGCTGAACGTGTTACCACGCTTACACCTCCGGCCTATCAACGTGATGGTCTCGTCACGGGCCTTACTGCGTTAACCGCATGGGAATACTCATCTTCAACCGGGTTTCCCACTTAGATGCTTTCAGCGGTTATCCCTTCCGTAGGTAGCAAATCTGCGATGCTTCTGGCGAAACAACAGACACACCAGAGCTACGTCCGTCCCGGTCCTCTCGTACTAAGGACAGCAGTTGTCAGTATTCCTTCGGCTGCGGAGGATAGGGACCGAACTGTCTCACGACGTTCTGAACCCAGCTCGCGTACCGCTTTAATGGGCGAACAGCCCAACCCTTGGGACCTGCTTCAGCCCCAGGATGCGATGAGCCGACATCGAGGTGCCAAACCTTCCCGTCGATATGGACTCTTGGGGAAGATTAGCCTGTTATCCCCGGGGTACCTTTTATCCGTTGAGCGACCACACTTCCACACGTGATGGCCGGGTCACTATGCCCTACTTTCGTACCTGCTCGACTTGTAGGTCTCGCAGTCAAGCTCCCTTGTGTCATTGCACTCGACGGCTGATTGCCAACCAGCCTGAGGGAACCTTTGGGCGCCTCCGTTACTCTTTAGGAGGCGACCGCCCCAGTCAAACTACCCGCCTGGCGCTGTCCCTGATCCGGATCACGGACCGAGGTTAGAGCTCCAAAGTACGCAGGGTGGTATTTCAACGATGACTCCACACTGGCTGGCGCCAATGCTTCCAAGTCTCCCACCTATCCTACACAACGCAATTCAAAACTCAACACCAAGTTATAGTAAAGGTCCACGGGGTCTTTCCGTCCTTCCGCAGCTAACGAGCATCTTTACTCGTACTTCAATTTCACCGGGTCTATGGTTGAGACAGTGGGGAAGTCGTTACGCCATTCGTGCAGGTCGGAACTTACCCGACAAGGAATTTCGCTACCTTAGGACCGTTATAGTTACGGCCGCCATTCACTTGGGCTTAGGTTCACAGCTTCGCTCCGAAGAGCTAACCGTTCCCCGTGACCTTCAAGCATTGGGCAGGCGTCACAGCGTATACAGCGCCTTGCGGCTTCGCACGCTGCTGTGTTTTTGGTAAACAGTCGCTACCCCCTGGTCTGTGCCACCCTCCTCAGCTCGAGCCGTAAAGGCTTTCACCAAAAAGGGTCCTCCTTCTTCCGAAGTTACGGAGGTAATTTGCCGAGTTCCTTAACCATAGTTCTCCCGCTCGCCTTGGTATTCTCTACCCGCCCACCTGTGTCGGTATGGGGTACGGGCACTGTGCCAACTCATTGCTGGGCTTTTCTTGGCAGCATGGAATCAGTGACTTCGCGGTATGTCGCTCGGCATCACGTCTCAGCGTTACGGCTCCAACTCTCATCGGAACCCGCCTACACGCTTACCCCAGGTCTACCATCGCCCGGGTTCACCTATCCTCCTGCGTCCCCCGTCAACTATCCGCCAGCTACTCGGTCGGTTCGCTACCCGAAGGTAACAGCCCCAACGTTGCGGCTCTTGGACTTGGCGCGGGCACAGTGGTACTGGAATATCAACCAGTTGTGCATCGACTACGCCTTTCGGCCTCGCCTTAGCTCCCGACTCACCCTGGGGGGATTAGCCTTCCCCAGGAACCCTTGGGCTTTCGGCGGAGGGGTTTCTCACCCCTCTCTCGTTACTCATGCCTGCATTCTCACTCGATGGCGCTCCACGACTGGTTTCCACCGCCGCTTCGCTGCACCATCGACGCTCCTCTACCGCTCCTACTTACGTAGAAGCCCATAGCTTCGGCTCAGGACTTGAGCCCCGTTACATTGTCCGCGCAGGATCACTCGACCAGTGAGCTATTACGCACTCTTTCAAGGGTGGCTGCTTCTAAGCCAACCTCCTGGCTGTCTGTGCAATCCCACATCGTTTTCCACTTAGTCCTGAATTAGGGGCCTTAGCTGATGATCTGGGCTGTTTCCCTTTCGACCAACGAAGCTCATCCCTCGTGGTCTCACTGCCGTGCTCTGGAGTACCGGCATTCGGAGTTTGATTGGGTTCGGTAAACTTGTAGGTCCCCTAGCCCATTCAGTGCTCTACCTCCGGTACTGAACACACGACGCTGCACCTAAATGCATTTCGAGGAGAACCAGCTATCGCCGAGTTTGATTGGCCTTTCACCCCTATCCACAGCTCATCCCCGCCATTTTTAACTGACGTGGGTTCGGTCCTCCACGGAGTCTTACCTCCGCTTCAACCTGGCCATGGATAGATCACTCGGCTTCGGGTCTACAGCATGCGACTCTACGCCCTATTCAGACTCGCTTTCGCTTCGGCTTCCCATCACTGGTTAACCTTGCCACACACCGTAACTCGCAGGCTCATTCTTCAAAAGGCACGCCATCGCGGCCATACCCGAAGGCATGACGACGCTCTGACTGTTTGTAAACCAACGGTTTCAGGTACTATTTCACTCCCCTCCCGGGGTACTTTTCACCTTTCCCTCACGGTACTGGTTCACTATCGGTCGCCAAGGAATACTTAGACTTATGGGGTGGTCCCCACAGATTCACGCCGGCTTTCACGGTTCCGGCGTTACTTGGGATGACAGGCGGATAGTACGTACATTTCGGATACGGGGCTGTTACCCACTCTGGCCGACCCTTTCCTGAGTCGTTCTCCTATGCAGCACTTGTAATCCGTGACACATCTGATGCTGTGTCTCCTGGTCCCACTACCCCGCACCAGCAACGCCATCAGGCTTGGCACTGGCACGGTTTGGTCTCTACCCTTTTCGCTCGCCGCTACTCAGGGTGTCGCGGTTGCTTTCCTTTCCTCGGGGTACTGAGATGTTTCAATTCCCCCGGTTCCCTCCTACTGCCCTATGTGTTCAGGCAGCGGTAACACTCCATGACGAGTGCTGGGTTTCCCCATTCGGACATCTGCGGATCGAGGCCTAGTAGACGGCTCCCCGCAGCTTTTCGCAGTCACTCACGTCCTTCATCGGTTCTTGGCGCCAAGGCATCCACCGTTGGCTCTTATTAGCTTGGAAAGAACAAGTTATCTCGTTCATTGAAGCGATCCGAAGATCGCTTCGAAAAGATGCTCGTGCTTGCTCTGCAGTTCTCAAGGAGCCACCTGACCAGCGGTGCCGGCGGCGACCTCGAAATTCTCGAGGACACGGCCAGCTCGACGCTGGGGTGTGAGGGAACAACTCCCTCAAAACGGAAGAGAAGACGGTGACCGACGGCGCACGTGTCGACAAGAGGGACCGAATCCCTGCGATTGTCGATCGCTTCGACGACAGTCCACCAGTGCACCAACAGGTGTGTCTCGCACCCGGATCGAACGAATGTCGATCATCGAGTGGAGAAGCACTCCTTAGAAAGGAGGTGATCCAGCCGCACCTTCCGGTACGGCTACCTTGTTACGACTTCACCCCAATCACCGACCCCACCTTCGACGGCTCCCTCTCTTGCGAGTTGGGCCACCGGCTTCGGGTGTTGCCGACTTTCGTGGTGTGACGGGCGGTGTGTACAAGGCCCGGGAACGTATTCACCCTGGCGTGCTGATCCAGGATTACTAGCAACTCCGGCTTCATGGAGTCGAGTTGCAGACTCCAATCCGAACTGAGACCGGCTTTGTGGGATTCGCTCACCCTCGCGGGATCGCAGCCCTCTGTACCGGCCATTGTAGCGTGTTTGCAGCCCTGGGCATAAGGGGCATGATGACTTGACGTCATCCCCACCTTCCTCCGAGTTGACCCCGGCAGTCTCCTACGAGTCCCCACCATTACGTGCTGGCAACATAGGATAAGGGTTGCGCTCGTTGCGGGACTTAACCCAACATCTCACGACACGAGCTGACGACAGCCATGCACCACCTGTGTACCGCCCCGAAGGACACCCTATCTCTAGAGCTTTTCGGTACATGTCAAACCCAGGTAAGGTTCTTCGCGTTGCATCGAATTAAGCAACACGCTCCGCTGCTTGTGCGGGCCCCCGTCAATTCCTTTGAGTTTTAGTCTTGCGACCGTACTCCCCAGGCGGGGCACTTAATGCGTTAGCGACGGCGCGGATCTCGTTGGTTGAGACCCACACCTAGTGCCCAACGTTTACGGCATGGACTACCAGGGTATCTAATCCTGTTTGCTACCCATGCTTTCGCTCCTCAGCGTCAGTTACGGCCCAGAGCGGCGCCTTCGCCGCTGGTGTTCCTCATGATATCTGCGCATTTCACCGCTACACCATGAATTCCCCGCTCCCCTACCGTACTCTAGTCATAGCAGTATCGGGTGGCCTCTCTGGGTTGAGCCCAGAGTTTTCACACCCGACTTACCAAACCGCCTACGAGCTCTTTACGCCCAATAAATCCGGATAACGCTTGGTGCCTACGTGTCACCGCGGCTGCTGGCACGTAGTTGGCCGCACCTTCTTCTGTAGGTACCGTCATTTTCTTCCCTACTGAAAGCGGTTTACAACCCTAGGGCCTTCTTCCCGCACGCGGCGTTGCTGCATCAGGCTTTCGCCCATTGTGCAAGATTCCCCACTGCTGCCTCCCGTAGGAGTCTGGGCCGTGTCTCAGTCCCAGTGTGGCTGATCATCCTCTCAGACCAGCTACCCGTCGATGCCTTGGTGAGCCGTTACCTCTCCAACTAGCTGATAGGCCGCGAGACCCTCCCGATCCGATAAATCTTTCGTCACTCCGCCATGAAGCGGTGTGACGGCATCCGGTATTAGCAGTCGTTTCCAACTGTTATCCCAGAGATCGGGGCAGGTTTCTCACGTGTTACGCACCCGTTCGCCACTAGGTCTTCCGGAGCAAGCTCCATGGACCTCGTTCGACTTGCATGTGTTAAGCACGCCGCCAGCGTTCATCCTGAGCCAGGATCAAACTCTCCAACAAAAACGTGGCCAACCCCTCGACCCACCGAAGTGAGCGTCAGAGCCGGCGACGATAGTCAGCGAGCGCACCATCCGAGTCGGGAAAGACTCATGTGGACGATGCGTCCTTGCTGTATTGGCCATCACTCGGTACAAATCGAATGACAGCCGGTAACCATGTTGCTGCCGTCAGGGTAGACGACAGCGAAATTGACAGACAGTTCCGTGACCACCCGAGGGTGGGCGCGTACTGCCCGCACTGGCGTTCTGTCTTCTCTTCCGTTTTCAAGGAGCCGAAGCTCAGGCACGCACCATGAACGGTGGAGATCCTTGCGGGTCTTCGTCGTTCGGCGTTGGTGCCGAGTGGCCTTTCCGGAGGGTTGAACCGCTCCGTGAGGCGGAGTTAGAAGATAGCAGCTCCGGTAGCCATTGCAACCCGCCTCACGAAAATATCTTCCAGGAGGTGGTGCGACTTCTTGCCCTTGCGCAGCAGGAGGTACTTGCCGTGCACGAGTTTCTGGTCGCTGAGCAGGGACTTCTCGTCGAGCTGGACGCCGTTCGCGTAGAACGACCGTTGCGCCGCAGATCGTCGGGCGTCACCGTTCGACGAGGCCAGCCCGGCGCCGACGAACACGGCGATCGGATCCGCGAGTTCGTCCGCCGACAGGCGTGATGACGGGATCTCGTCGGCGAGCATCGTGAACGCCTCTTCCGACGCGGTCGTCGGGTCGCCGGAGAACAGGAGATCGGCGGCCTCGGCTGCGGCGACCGCGGCCGGCGCGCCGTGCACCAGCGCGGTCATCTCGTCGGCGAGCGCCCGCTGGCCGAACCGCAGGTGCGGCGCCTCGGCGTGTTCGTCCACGATCGCCCGGATCTGCTCGATCGGCTGCAACGAGAACGTCAACAGCTGCGACTCGACGAGCTCGTCGGGCGTCTGCATCCAGTGCTGGCGGAACTGGTACGGGCTGGTCTTGGCTGCGTCGAGCCACACCCGTGCTCCGGTGGTCTTGCCGAGCTTGCTGCCGTCGGCAGCGGTGAGCAGCGGCCACGAGAAGGCGTGGACGTGGGCGCCTCGCTTGCGCCGGATGAGGTCGACGCCGGCGATGATGTTGCCCCACTGGTCCGAGCCGCCGATCTGGATCGTGCAGCCGAGATGGTCGTGGAGCCACAGGTAGTCGTTGGCCTGCAGCAGCATGTAGCTGAACTCGGTGAACGAGATGCCGTGTTCGGAGTTGACCCGCAGCTTGATGCTCTCGCGCGCCAGCATCTGGTTGACCGTGACGTGCTTGCCGACGTCGCGGAGGAACTCGAGGATCGTGATCGGCTGTGTCCAGTCGCGGTTGTCGACGAGTTCCCCGCGTCCCGTCGCCGACATCGACGATGCGACTCAACTGCTCCTTGATCGCGGCGACGTTGTGGTTCAGCGTGTCGTCGTCGAGCAGGTTTCGTTCGTCGGACCGGCCGCTCGGGTCGCCGACCATGCCGGTCGCACCGCCCGGCCAGGGCGATCGGTCGATGACCGGCGTCCTGGAATCGCCGCAGCATGATCAACCCGATCAGATTGCCGACGTGCAGGCTGTCGGCGGTCGGATCGCAGCCGTAGTAGAGCACCACCGGGCCGCTCGCGACGGCGTCGCGGAGCGCGTCGCGGTCGGTCGAGTCGTGGATGAGGTTGCGCGCCTCGAGTTCGGCGATGAGATCGGTACCAGCCATACGGATGGCAAGGGTACTGTCACGCCGTGGCCGGCCCGGCGGATGAATCACTCGTCGCTGACGAACTCAGGCGGCACTTCGAGCACTTCGCCACCACGTCGAGCCCCCGAGCGCCGCTGTATGCGGCGTTGTCGACGTCGTCGCCCGCGACAGTGGACCTGTACGGCCTGCTCCGACATGCACCACCCACTCAGCGGCTCCCGGTGCTGCTGTTCGCCTGCGTGCACGAGCTGGTGCTCGAACACCCCCAGCACCCGCTGGCGAACTGGTATCCGAACCTGACCACCACCCCACGGTCACCGACCGACCGGGCACTCGCCTCCACCTTCGCCAGCTTCGTCGCGCTGCACCACGACCGACTCGTGCAGCTGCTGTCCACGCGGACCACGCAGACCAACGAGGTGGGTCGCTGCGGGTCGTTCCTGCCGGCACTCGGACTGCTCGGCGACGAGGTCGGAGCGCTCGGATTGCTCGACGTGGGCACCAGCGGCGGGCTGAATCTGCTGCTCGACCGGTACGAGTACCGGTACCGAGGTCCCGATGGCGCCGAGCGGTCCGTCGGCGGTCCGTCGACGGTCACGATCACGGTCGACGTCACCGGTGACGTCCCCGTTCCGGCGGCGATTCCGACGATCGCCGCCCGCTGCGGGATCGATCAGCGCCCGATCGACGTCACCGACGACGGCGAAGCGCGCTGGCTCGAGGCGTGCGTCTGGCCGGACCAGGCCGACCGCTTCCATCGACTCGTCGCGGCGATCGACATCGCTCGGGCCAACCCACCGGAGATCCTCGCCGGTGATGCCGTGGCGTCGCTCGGCCCGGCGATCGAACGCATCGGCGCGCACGCCCACCCGGTGGTCACGAACTCCTGGGTCCTGAACTACCTGAGTTCCGACGCAGCGAGTCGCCTACCTCGCCGAACTGGAACGCATCGGCACCGCCCGCGATCTCTCGTGGGTCTACGCCGAAGCCCCGGCCCTCATTCCCGAACTCCCGAACGAGCCGGACCCGAAGAGCGCGCATCGCACCGTGTTGTCGATGGTCCGCTGGCGTGACGGCCGGCGGTCGGTCGCCCACCTCGCCACCGTGCATCCCCACGGATTCTGGATGCACTGGCGCTGACAGCGCCGTTCTCGTGAACAACTTCACCTCTGACGGGTGCGGTTTGTTCACGAGTTCACGAGATGCGGAAGCACCACGGCGGGTGCTCGACCGCTTTCGTGATGCCGACACGGGGACCGACGATCAGGTGCCGCGGCGGCGGCTGCCCGTCGTCGAGGAAGCGGATCGGCGACACCGCACCGCAGAGATCGAGCCCATTGTGCGCCATCGTGATCGCCGAACGCCTGACACACCTTGCCCGGCCCATCGGCCAGATGGCTGCGCCGCCTCGACGCTGCGCGCATCGTCGTCCATCCCGTCGACGGGCGTCGACCGCACGGATCAGCACCGCCGAGCCGTCGCCCGTCTGGCCGGTCACGACGTTCGCACACACGTGGATCCCGTAGCTCAGGTAGCACGTACAGGTGTCCAGCCGGCTCGAACATCACCGCGTTGCGCGCGGTACGTCCACGGTACGAATGCAGGCCGGGTCGTCGGCCGTGTACGCCTCGACCTCGATGATCCGCCCGACGCACTCTGCAGCCACCAGCGTTGAGGAGGAGCACGCGCGACCGAGCGGTGCCGTCGCCGACCAACCGGCGCGCTCGGGCGAACCAGGACCGTCGATCAGAGGCCCAGTCGCTCCTGGTCACGGGCGAGCATCGTCCGGTACGAATCGAGCTGCACCGGCAGCGCCTGCGGTCCGGCGGCGCCCCGTGACGTGCGCATCTTCACACCCACACCGGGGCCGACCAGCGCGGCCGCATCGGGACCGAGCCGAGGATCGGCGGCAACGAGGTCGCGAAGTGCCCCGTCGCCGGCCAAGGTGGCCCGAACGTGGGCGCCGACGATTGCATGCGCGTCGCGGAACGGTGTTCCCGCCCGCACCAGATACTCGGCGAGGTCGGTGGCCGCCATGGTCTCCTCGTCGGCGGCGGCCTGCATCGCGTCGGGCACGAAGGTTGCCGTGGCGATCATCCCGGTCAGCGCGGCGACCGCCAGGGTCACCTGTTCGACCGAGTCGAACAGCGGCTCCTTGTCCTCCTGCAGATCGCGGTTGTAGGCGAGCGGCAGACCCTTCAGCGTGGCGAGCAGACCGGTCAGATTGCCGATCAGGCGCCCGCTCTTGCCGCGGGCCAACTCGGCGATGTCCGGGTTCTTCTTCTGGGGCAGCATCGACGAACCGGTGGCGTAGCCGTCGTCGAGCTTGGCGAAGCCGAACTCCCCCGAGGTCCACAGCACCCATTCCTCGCCGATGCGCGACAGGTGGATCCCGACGAGCGCGAGATCGAACACCGCCTCGGCCACGAAGTCGCGATCGGAGACCGCATCGAGGCTGTTGTCGAACACCCCGGCGAAACCGAGGTCTGCAGCGTTGCCGACGGGATCGATCGGCAGGGACGACCCGGCGAGCGCTCCGGCTCCCAGTGGCGACACGTCGAGGCGGGTACGCGTCGCGAGCAGCCGGTCGACGTCGCGGGCGAGCGCCCAGCCGTGGGCGAGGAGGTGGTGAGCGAGCAGCACCGGCTGCGCACGCTGTAGGTGGGTGTAGCCCGGCAGGTATGTGTCGCCGGCGTCGAGCGCTCGCCCCAGCAGCACCTGCTGCAGCCCGTGGATCCCGCGGGCGACGTCGAGGAGTTCGCGCTTGCACCACAAGCGGAGATCGGTGGCAACCTGATCGTTACGGCTGCGCGCGGTGTGGAGCTTCCCGCCGGCGGGCCCGGCGAGTTCGGTCACCCGGCGCTCGACGGCGGTGTGGATGTCCTCGTCGCTCTCGACGAACACGAAGGTTCCGGACGCCATCTCGGTCGCCACGGTGTCGAGCGCGCCGAGCACGGCGTCGCGCTCGGCATCGGTGAGCAGGCCGACTCGGGCGAGGCCGCGGACGTGGGCCCACGAGCCGTCGATGTCGTCGCGCCACATCGTTCGGTCGAAGGGCAGGCTGACCGTGTAGGCCATCAACGCCTCCGCCGGACCACCGGCGAACCGGCCGTGCCACAGCGTCTTGCCGTCGCCAGTGTCGTGCGTGGCCTGCGTGATCGGTGTCGCTCATGTCAGTCCAGTCCAGCGAGGTCGCGGAGGTGTGCGGCCAGTGCGGCACCGTCGGTCGCTGCCGAGACGCACATCAGCGTGTCGTCGCCGGCGACGGTGCCGAGCAGTCCGTCGACGCGGCTGCGGTCGAGCGCCGAGGCGACGACGTGGGCGCATCCCGGTGGCGTGCGCAAGATGACGATGTTGCCCGAGCAGGCGACCTCGGCCACCCACTCGCCCATCACCCGCCGGAGTTGATCGACCGGGGCCACGCCGATCGGGCGCGAACTCGGGGATCGCGTAGACGGTGTTGCCGCTCGGCACCCGGACCTTGATCGCTCCGATGTCGTCGAGGTCGCGCGACACGGTGGCCTGGGTTGCCTCGATGCCGTGCTCGGCGAGCAGCTCGATCAGCTGGGGCTGGCTGGTCACCTCGTGATCGCCGATGATCCGCCCGATCGTCGCCTGGCGCTGCACCTTGCTCACGACGCACCCCCGATCGATGGCTTCCCGAGACCCGGGCTCGGGGAACTTCGAACGCCGAGGAGGAAGGCGAGGGCGCCGCGGGCGGCGTGGAGGCGATTGTGCGCTTGCTGGAACACCACGGACTGCGGCCCGTCGATCACGTCGGCGGCCACTTCGATCCCGCGGTAGGCGGGCAGGCAGTGCATGAAGACCGCCGTCGGATCGGCCAGCGCCATCATGTCGGCGTCGACGGTGTAGCCCTCGAACTGCTGCATCCGCTGCTGCTTCTCGGCCTCCTGGCCCATCGACACCCACGTGTCGGTGTGCACCGCATGGGCGCCGGCCACGGCGTCGGCCGGTCGGTGCGACTGATCGACCGACGGCGCCCCGAGCAGCTCGAAGCGTTCGAGTTCGACGAGCGGCGACGTCGAAGCCGTGCGGGCAGGCGAACCGGATGTGCATCCCGAGCAGGGCGGAGACCTCGGCCGAGCGACCGGGCGACGTTGTTGAAGTCGCCCACGTAGGCAACGGTCTTGCCCGTCAGATCGCCGAGGCACTGCTGCATCGTCAACGCGTCGGCAAAGGCCTGCAGCGGGTGCGAATGGTCGGAGAGCATGTTGACGACGGGGACGTCGACCACGGCGGCCATCCGGGTGACGGTGAGATGGTCGAACACCCTCGCCGCGATCAGTGCGTGGTATCCCTGCATCACCTTCGCGACGTCCTCGACCGGCTCGCGTGTGTCGAAGCCCACCTCCTCGCCCCGCGTGTAGATCGGGTGTCCGCCGAGCTGCGACACCGCCATCTCCATCGAGTGTCGGGTGCGGTTCGACGGCTTCTCGAAGATCAGCGCTGCGCCGCGACCGTCGAGCGGGCGACCGAGCGACTCGATCGGCGCCTCGGCGAGCGACAGGATCCGGCGGATCTCGTCGGCGGTGAAGTCGGTGACGTCGAGCAGATGGCGGGTCACGTCGATTCCCCGATCGCTTCGACCGCCGACTCCAGCGAGGCGGCGATCATCGCGACGGCCTCGTCGATCTCGTCGTCGGTGACGGTGATCGGCGGCACCAGTCGCAGCGTGGTCGGGGTGACCGCATTGACGATGAGGCCCAGTCCGAGCAGGTCGGCGTAGACGGCCTTGGCGTCGATGCCGTCGGCCAGCTCGACGCCGAGCATCAGGCCGCGCCCTCGCACGTCGACGACACCCGGGACGCGCGCGGAGGGCATCGACGATCCGTTGACCCTGCCGGAGTGCCACGGCCGGCGCGTCGATGCGCTGCATCTCGTCGATGACCGCGTTGACAGCAGCCGTCGCGATCGCCGTGCCCGAGTAGGTGCTGCCGTGGTCGCCGGGCTGGAAGACGGCGGCGACGTCGACGCGAGCCCAGCACGCACCGACCGGCATCCCGTTGCCCATCGCCTTGGCGAGCGTCACCACATCGGGGCTCACGCCGGCATGCTCGAACCCGAACCAGCGTCCGGTGCGAGCGAAGCCGGTCTGGATCTCGTCGACCATCATCAGCGCCCCGGTCTCGTCGCAGAGTTCGCGGATGCCCTGCAGATACTCGGTGGTCGCCGGATGGACGCCGCCCTCGCCCTGGATCGGTTCGATCAGGACCGCGGCGACGCTGCCGTCGACCGCCTGGCGCATGGCGTCGAGGTCGCCCCACGCAACGTGGCGGAAGCCCTCGGGCATCGGCGCGAAGGGCTCGTGCTTGGCCGGCTGACCCGTCGCTGCGAGCGTCGCCAGCGTGCGACCGTGGAAGCTGCCGAGCGCGCTGACGACGGTGTGGCGGCCGCGACCGCCGTGCTTGCGGGCGAGCTTGATGGCGCACTCGTTCGACTCGGCACCGGAGTTCGTGAAGAAGATCTGGCCCCGGTGTCCCGTGGCCTCGAACAGGAGCTCGTTGATCTTCACCGCCGCCTCGGTGGCGACCGGGTTGGCGAAGAAGTTCGACACGTGCAGGAGCCGTTCGAGCTGGTCGCCGACCGCTTCGGCGACGACCGGGTTCGAGTGTCCGAGCGACACGACGGCGATCCCGGCGAGGAAGTCGAGGTAGCGCTTGCCGTCGGAGTCCCAGAGTTCGGTGCCACGACCGCGTTCGAACATGATCGCCGGCGGTCCGAACACCGGCATGAACGGACAGTTCGCCATCGGCGCATGGTCGAAGGCGTGTGACGCGGAGGTGGTCATGAAGCGGCCCCTTCCCGGGGTTGGTCGAGCGTGGCGTGGTCGAGCGTGGGTTCGTCGCGGTGCTGCATCACCATCGTGCCGATACCGGCGTCGGTGAACATCTCGAGCAGGAGCACGTGGGCGATCCGGCCGTCGAGGATGTGGGCACGGTGCACGCCGTTGCGCACGGCGTGGGTGCAGCTGGCGACCTTCGGGATCATGCCGCCCGCGATGATGCCTTCTGCGACGAGATCGTCGAGTTCGTCGGCGGTCGCCTGACGGATGAGGCTGGTCGCGTCGTCGACGTCACGGCGCAGGCCTTCGATGTCGGTGAGGTAGACGAGCTTCTCGGCGCCGATCGCCTCGGCGATGGCACCGGCGACCGTGTCGGCGTTGATGTTGTAGGCCTGGCCGGTCTCGTCGCTGCCGATCGTGGCGATCACGGGGATGAACTCGTCGTCGATCAGGCCGTGGATCACCTCCGGGTTGATCTGGGTGACGTCACCGACGAAGCCGAGCTTCTCGTCGCGTGCGGTCGCTCGGATCAGTCCGGCGTCGACGCCGCTGATGCCCACGGCGAAGCGGCCGTGCACGTTGATGGCGGCCACGAGTTGCGGGTTGACCTGGCCCTTGAGCACCATCCGGGCGATGTCGACGGTCTCGGCGTCGGTGACCCGCAGCCCATCGACGAACTGCGGCTCCTTGCCGAGACGTTCCATCAGCTCGGAGATCTGCGGGCCGCCGCCGTGCACGACGATCGGGCGCATGCCGACGAGACGCATCAGCACGATGTCCTCGGCGAACAGGGTGAGCGCGTCGTGGTCGGAGGTACCGGCGAGCGCGTTGCCGCCGTACTTGACCACGACGGTCTTGCCCGCGAATCGCCGGATGTACGGCAGCGCCTCGACGAGGACCGACGCCTTGAGCGAGGCTGCGGCGCCGTCCGCGCTCGCGTCGGGGGCCGGGGCCGTGCTGGTCATGGTGCGAGCCCGATCGTGGGGAGACCGGCGGACTCGTCGAGGCCGAGGGCGACGTTCGCTGCCTGCACCGCTCCGCCCGAGGCGCCCTTGGTCAGGTTGTCGATCGCACACATCGCGATCACGGTGCCGGTGCGCTCGTCGTATCGGGCGCTGACGTGGGCGGTGTTCGAGCCGAGCACCGACTTGGTCGCGGGTGGTTCGTCGAGCACGGCGACGAACGGCTCGTCGGCGTAGAACGCCTGCAATGCGCCGATGACCGCCTCCTCGGAGCACCCGGTGACTGCTCGAGCCGCACAGGTGGCGAGCAGCCCGCGGCTCATCGGGACGAGGTGCGGGGTGAAGATCAGCGTGGCGCCGATCTCCTGCTCCATCTCCGGGGTGTGCCGATGCGAGATCAGGCCGTACGGAATCGCGTTCGAGTCGATGTTCGTGAACACGTTGGTGTCGGTCGGCGCACGGCCGGCGCCCGTGATCCCGGTGAGCGTGTTGACCACGATCCCGGTGGACTCGACGAGACCCGCAGCGACCAGCGGCCGCAGCGCCAACGTCGCTGCGGTGACGTGACATCCCGGTGTGGCGACGAGCCGAGCGCCCTTCAGGTCCGCGCGGTGGAGTTCGGGCAACCCGAACACCGCCTGCTCCAGCAGATCGGGCTGGGTGTGCTCGAACCCGTAGAAGCTCGGGTAGGCGGCGGGGTCACGGAGCCGGAATGCCGCCGACAGGTCGACGACGCAGCCGACCGCTGCCGACCAGCGACGGAGCGAGCTCCATCGAGGCCCCGTGCGGGAGCCCGAGGAACACGAGGTCGAGGCCATCGACGTCGTCGGGGTCGAACTCGGTGAAGAGCAGACCGGGATAGGCCACCTGCAACGACGGGTACAGATCCGCTGCGCGCCGTCCCGCCATCGAGTCGCCGGTGGCCACGACCACCTCGAAATCCGGATGCTGGGCGGCGAGACGCAGCAGCTCGGCGCCCGTGTAGCCGGACGCCCCGACGATCCCTACCTTGACACCAGCCCCGGCCATTGCATGATCATACACACATTCGCATGTTCATCCAACCCTGTGGGGATGCCATGAGCGCTGGAACTCATCGCCCGTGGTTGCTGGCAGACTGGAGGTGATGATTCCCGGGACGCCGCCCACCAAAGGGCGCCTCCTCGTGGCGACGCCACCGCTCGAGGATGCGAACTTCGACCGAACGGTGATCTTCATGCTCGAACATCACGACGACGGCGCCATCGGCGTCGTGATCAACCGGCCGAGCTTCGAATCCCTCGACGAACCGCTCGATCGGTGGATCGAGCTGCAGTCGGTGCCGTCGTCGGTGTTCTCCGGCGGTCCCGTCGAGGAATCGGCGCTGATCGCGCTCGCCGAGACCAAGCAGCCGATGGTCGATCACGGCGAGTACCTGTCCCCCATCGTCGGCACGATCGCCTCCGCCGATCTCACCGCCGATCCGGCGCTGGTGGCTGCCGAGGTGCGCGGCGTGCGGGTGTTCCGCGGCTACGCGGGCTGGGGCCCCGGCCAACTCGAGGGCGAGATCGAGGCCGGCGCCTGGCTCGTGCTCGACTCCGAACCGGGCGACGTGTTCTCCGACGAGCCCGACGAGCTGTGGCGCACCGTGCTGCGGCGCCAGCCGGGTCGTCTCGCCTGGTTGGCCGACGCGCCGGACGACCTCAGCGCCAACTGACACCGTTGTCACGATGTACACGTTCCGACGCCTGACCCGCGACGACGTCGCGTTGCTCGGCACGTGGTTGGCCGCGCCCCACGTCCGCGAGTGGTGGAACCACGATCCCTCGCCCGACGCGATCGAACGCGATTTCGGCGATGCGATCGACGGAGTCGAGGCCGGCGAGGACTGGATCGCCGAACTCGATGGCCGCCCGATCGGCCTGGTGCAGTACAGCCGGTTCGCCGACTACCCGGACTACGCCATCGAGATGGACGCGGTGTACCCGGTCGGCGACGGCGTGGCCTCGATCGACTACCTCGTCGGGGATCCTGGCACGGTCGGCAGAGGTGTGGGAAGCGCCATGATCTCGGCATTCGTCGCCTTCGCGTGGACCCACGACCCGACGACGACATCGCTCGTGGTTCCGGTCAATTCGGCGAACGAGCGGTCGTGGCGCGCGCTGTTGCGAGCAGGCTTCCGCTTCGTCGCCCGAGGCGACTTGGAGCCGGACAACCCGAACCACGATCGGCTTCACGAGGTGTTGCGCATCGACCGGCCGATCGGCGCGTCCGAGGCCGAGGGTCGTAGGTTGACGAGGTGACCGCCGACTGGATTCGACCGATCGTCCACTTCGAGATCCTGGCCCGCGATCCGCACGTACAGCGACGGTTCTACGGCGAGCTGTTCAACTGGCCGTTCGGCGACGGCCCGATCATGAACGTGCCCAGCGGGTTCGGCGGGCCCGAACCCGGCCCCGCCGGCCACATGCGCCAGAGCGACCGGTCCGGCTTCGCGCTCTACATCCAGGTGCGCGACCTGTCCGATTCGCTGGGGCGTGTACCGGATCTCGGTGGGACCGTCGTGTCGGAGCCGTTCGACGTCCCGGGCGGCCCGACGATCGCTGCGATCGAGGACCCCGAAGGCAACCCGCTCGTCCTGGTGCAGCAGTAGCGGTCCGAGCACCGGGCGAGCGCGGTTCAGTCCGCGCCGCGAAAGCGTTCGACGACGACGTCGGTCACCAACGCAGCGAACTCGCGGCCGAGATCGGACTCGTCGAAGCGCTCCCTCGCGACGAGCGCCGAGTCCGGGTCGGCCCAGATCGTGAGGGCGAGCCACCGACCGTCGTCATGGCGGCCGAGTGTTCGTCGAACGAATCCCGGCTGCTGGTACGCGAACTCGACCTGGATCCGTTCGTCGATCGCCCGGAACGTGTCCGCGTCGACACCGGTGGCCAATCGAAACGTCAGGATCTCGAACACGACGGCGACGCTACGGTCCGGTGATGGACGAGTGGTGGATCGAGCCGATGCGGAGGGTGTTCGCGGGTCGCTCCGTCGTGCTCGCCGGCGCGATGGGGGCGTCGTGGACCGAGCACATCGAGCTGCTCCGCTCGGTCGGGGTGAGCAGGCTGATCGTGATCGCCACCGAAGGGCGCGGCGCCGGTCCGCTCCCCGACGTCCCCACGGTGATCGTCGAGCCCGGACCCGGCCTGTCGCAGATGGAGCGGATCCATGCGGCCGATCGGATCTTGCACGAGCCGACGCCGGAGATGGTCGACGCCATCGAGATGTTCGACCCCGCCGGCGAGGCCATCGTGGTCGCGACCTTCCTGTCGACGGCGCCGCAGCTCGTCGGGCGCCCGATGGTGTCGGCGCGTCGACCGGAGTGGCTCGCCTTGGAGGACAAGGTCGTCGTCGACGCGTTCTGGGATCGCGCGGGCATCGAGCGGCAGCCATCACGCGTCGTCGCGCTCGACGCGGCCGCACGGGCGGCCTCGGAGCTCGACCGCGGCGACGGGACGGTCTGGGCGGCCGACGCACGCGAGGGCTTCCACGGCGGCGCGACCCAGACCTACTGGGTGCGCGACGGCGCTTCTCGCGAGCGCGCCGCCTCGGGCCTCGCTCGGGTGTGCGACTGCGGTCCGGGTGATGCCGTTCCTCGAAGGAGTCCCGTGTTCGATCCACGGCATCGTGCTACCCGACGGTGTTGCGGTGCTGCGCCCGGTCGAGATGGTGACGCTGCGACGCGGACACGAGTTCTCCTACGCCGGATGTGCCACCTACTGGGACCCCGAACCGACCGTCCGCGAGCAGATGCGCACCGTCGCCCGCCGTGCCGGCGACCGACTGCGTGAGGAGGTCGACTTCCGAGGGACGTTCACCGTCGACGGCGTCGTGACCTCGGACGGGTTCTGGCCGACCGAGCTCAATCCGCGCTTCGGCGCCGGGATCATGACGATGGCGCGCGGCGCAAGGATCCCACTCGTGCTCGTGAACGACTTGATCGTCGCGGGGCACGACATCGGACGCTCCGCAGACGAACTCGAAGACGACATCGTCACCCATGGAGACGCGCGTCGCGGCGGTGGAACGTGGCGTGGTGGGTTCGACATCGAGACCGAGCTCGGGTCCGAGCCGGTCGAATACCGCGACGGTGCCTGGGCGTGGGCCCGCACCGGCGGACCGGTCGACGGCCGGGTGACGGCCGGCGCGGGCTTCGTCCGTTGCCTCTACGACCAGGACTCCACGCCGATCGGACCTTCGACCGGACCTCGAGCGGTCGCATTCTGGGACTTCGCCGCGGCTGAATTCGACATCGACACCGCCGGCCTCACTGCCGCCGGAACGGGGTGACGTCGATGCGCTGCGCCGCGACGTGACCGACCGCACCAGGGGTCGGACCCTGCTGCAATCAGGCGGTCAGGGCGGCGATGGCGTCGTCGACTCGGTCGACGGGCACCAGGAGGTGATCGTGGTGGTAGCCGGCCAGCACATTGCACGGAATCCCGATCGCCGCGAGCTTGGCGCTCACTGCGGCGGTCAGACCGACCGCGTCGAGACTCGACTGCACCGTCAGCGTCAACCAGGCGAACTGCGCGGCGGTCGGCTGCCCCGAGCGTTCGGCTGCCGCGACCGGCAGCACGATCGTCGTCAGGCGCCCCTCCTTCACGATGGCGTGCGCAGCGGCGAGCAGACCTGGCGTGGGCACTTCGACGGCGATGTACGCGAACACTCCAGGTCGACGCTGCACGGCGAGCGACGCGAGCATGAGGTCGAGGTCGATCTCTCCAGGGGCAACCATGCACCCCAGCTTCGCACCCGTGTCAAACCGGCGTGGCGCGGCCGCGTCTCGGCGCGTCGATGCGAGGTGCCAGGATGTGGGTTCACGAACGACGGGAGATGTCATGTCCAGCTCACCGCTCCTGCCCGGACGTCTGGGCACACCGGACCTCCAGCTCCGCGACGACCCGCGGGCCGACCCGCGCATGATCGCGGCCATGGGGCCCATCGGCCTCGATGTCGCTCCACCACCGACGCCAGTGACGGCCGCGAGCTCGCTGGAGGAGATCCTGGAGGCGTGCATGCTCGCCGAGGCCGGGTTCCAGATGGCGTTCGGGATGGTGAACCAGCCGGCTGCGACGCCAGGCGTGTCATCGATCGTCGAGACGATCACCGGTTCCGACGGCAACGACATCACGTTGTACATCCACCGCCCGGACGGAGTCGACACGGCACTTCCCTGCATCGTCCACACCCACGGCGGTGGCATGACGATCCTGACCGGCGCCGATCCCGGTTACGCCGCCTGGCGCGACATGCTCGCGGCGACAGGCCTGGTCGTGGTCGGCGTCGAGTTCCGCAATGCCGGCGGGACGCTGGGGCCGCATCCGTTCCCTGCTGGCCTGAACGACTGCGCGAGTGCGGCGCAATGGGTCATTGCGAACCGAGTGTCGTTGGGTGTGTCCTCGGTGGTCATGTCCGGCGAGTCGGGTGGGGGCAACCTGTCGATCGCCACCGCGCTCAAGGCCAACCGGGAGGGCTGGATCGACGGCATCGCCGGCGTCTACGCCCAGTGTCCGTACATCTCCGGCGCGTACGCGGATCCGCCGGCAGAACTGACCTCGATGTTCGAGAACGACAAGTACTTCCTCGACGTCGAGAACATGGGAGCGATGGCCAAGGCCTACGACCCCGACGGCACGAACGCCACCAACCCGCTCGCCTGGCCGATGCACGCGACGCCGGACGACCTGAGGGGTCTGCCGCCGCACGTGATCTCGGTCAACGAGCTCGATCCGCTTCGTGACGAGGGGCTCGTCTACTTCCGCAAGCTCCTCCACGCCGGGGTCCCGGCCGTGAGCCGGACGGTCAACGGCACCTGCCATGCCGGCGATTGCCTGTTCGCCGACGCGATGCCCGACGTGGTCGCCGCGACGATCCGCGACATCAAGGCTTTCGCCGATTCGCTCTGAGCCGACCTGCGCGACGGCTCAACTCCGCAGCTGGGCACCCAGCTTCGTCGCCGCAGCTTCCACGGCGCGGCGCACGTCGGCGATGTCGGCATCGGTGAGATTGCGGTCGGGCGCCTGCAGCCGGACGCGGTAGGCGAGCGACCGGGTTCCAGGGGCGACGCGCTCACCGCGGTAGACGTCGAACAGATCGATGTCGACGAGCAGATTGCCGGCACCCTGGCGGACTGCCTTGTCGACCTTCTCCGCCGGGATCTCCTCGGGGACGACGAACGACAGGTCGAGGTCGCTCGACGGGTATCGACTCGTCGGCTTCCACTGCGTCGGCTTCGGCTCGCGATCGAGGATCTGATCGAGGTCGAGCTCGAGGATCGCCACGCGCTCGGCCACCTCGAACGATGCGAGCACGTCCGGGGCCACCTCGCCGACCGCGCCGAGCGGGTCTCGTCCCGCCTGGAGTGTGGCCGATCGCGTCGCGTGCAGGCCCGGCGGAACCTTCGACTGATCGATGCGGGCACCCGTGCCGAGAGCGTCGGAGAGCTCGCGCCAGACCGCCATCGCCGCGGGCGCCTCCTGCCCGGCGAGCACGACGGTGAGGGCCTCGTACTCACCTGGCAGTTCGCCCTCGGCCGGCGGGTAGACGTGGCCGATCTCGAAGAGCGCGACACCCGGTCGACGATGCGATTCGTTGTACGCGATCGCCTGCAGGAGGCCGGGACGCAACGAGGTGCGCAGGACGCTCTCCTCGGCGACGAGTGGATTGGTGATCCGCAAGGCGACGCCTGGCAGACCTGCCTTCGCAAGCGTGTCGGGTGCGAGGAACGGGTTCGGCATCGCTTCGGAGATTCCGAGTCCGAGCAGCACCTCTCGGGCCAACCGTCGGCGGCGCTGACGCACGCTGAGTTCACCGTGAACGATCGACTTCGGCACGGTCTTGCCGAGACGGTCGTAGCCGTAGTGGCGTGCGACCTCCTCGATCACGTCGACTTCCTCGGTCGAATCGAGTCGCCAGCTCGGCAGCACGACATCACGCGTGTCGCCTGTTCCCGACACCGTGAAACCGATCGGATCGAGCAACGTCGGCAGGTCGTCGGCGGCCAGCTTCGTTCCGAGGATGCGGTTCACCGCACCGATGCGTACCGGCGTCGATCGGTGTTCGGCAGGCAGCTCGTCGGTTCGAGCGTCGACTGCTCCCTCGTGCACCACGAGGTTCGGGCAGGTCTCGGCCAGCAGTTCGACGAACCGGGCGATCGCGAGCGGCATGCCGTAGGGATCGACACCGCGCTCGAACCGCGCCGAGGCCTCGGAGCGGAGGTTGGTGCGCGTGACGGTCTGACCGATCCCCACGAGCGAGAACCACGCCATCTCGAGCGCGACCGTGGTGGTCGAGTCGCTGATCTCGGTGTCGAGACCACCCATGATCCCGCCGAGGCCGATCGGAACGTCGTTGGCGTCGCAGATGAACAGGTCGTCGGAGGTGAACGTCCGGATCTCACCGTCGAGGGTCGTGAGCTGCTCGCCGTCTCGTGCGAGACGGATCCGGAACCCTCGTCCACCGAGCGTGTCGAGGTCGTAGGCGTGGTTCGGCTGGTTCAGTTCGAGCATCACGTAGTTGCTGACGTCGACGACGTTGCTGATCGGGCGCATCCCTGCGGCGGTGAGCCGTCGTGCCATCCACGCGGCCGATGGCTTGACCTCGATGCCGGAGATCACCGTGGAGGTGAAGCGGGCACAGCGATCGCCGTCGATGATCTCGACGCTGGCGGTCAGTTCGGCGCCGGTGACGTTCAGTGCCGGTGACGGCGGCCGGAATTCGACACCCATCTTCGCAGCGAGGTCGCGGGCGATGCCCACGTAGCCCCAGCAGTCGGGACGGTTTCGTGTGACGTCGGCGTCGATGAGCACGTCGAGCGTGAGCCCGAGGGCCTCGCCGTACGGGCGACCGAGCGCCACGTCGGTCGGCAGGATCTTGATCCCGGAGTGGTCGTCGCCGAGACCGAGTTCGCTGGCCGAGCAGAGCATTCCCTCGGAGTCGATGCCGAGGATGCCGCGCCGTTCGATCGTCATGCCGTTGGGCATCGTCGTGCCGAGCGTGGCGAGCGGGACGACGTCGCCCTCGGCCATGTTGAACGCGCCACACCAGACGTGGCGTTCCTGGCCGTCGCCGGCGTCGACGTACACGCGTTGCACCTTGGCGGCGTCGGGATGTTGTTCCAGACGGAGCACGCGAGCGGTCACGACACCGGGCACGGTCTCACCGACGGTCGTGACCGAGTCGACCTCGAGGCCGAGCGAGGTGAGGGTGTCGGCGACGCGCTGGACGTCGTCGGCGTTCGTCGGGTCACCGAACGTCGCCGTACTCGTTGAGCCAGGACAGGAGGATCTTCATCAGAACTGCTCCAGGAATCGGATGTCGTCGGAGAACATCTCGCGGATGTCCTCGACACCGTGGCGTTCCTTGGCCATGCGGTCGATGCCGAACCCGAACGCGAAGCCACTCCACTCCTCGGGATCGAGGCCGCCGGCGCGCAGCACGTTGGGATGGACCATGCCGCAGCCGCCGAGCTCGATCCAGCTGCCGTCGGGGCGTCGGATGTCGAACTCGGCCGACGGTTCCGTGAACGGGAAGTAGCTCGGCCGGAGCCGCGACGTGAAGCCCGGCCCGAAGAACGCCTTCGTGAACGCCTCGATCGTGCCGGCGAGGTCGGCCATCGAGATGTCGCGATCGATCACCAGGCCCTCGATCTGGTGGAACACCGGCATGTGGGTCGAGTCGGGCGTGTCGCGCCGGAACACCCGGCCGGGAGCGACGATGTAGATCGGCGGCTCGGAGTCGAGCATGGTCCGGATCTGCACCGGCGAGGTGTGGGTCCGCAGCACCGTGGTGCCGGGTTCACCGCCCGGCGGGACGTGATCGACGAAGAGCGTGTCCCACTCGCCACGGGCGGGATGGCCGACCGGCATGTTGAGCGCTTCGAAGTTGTGCCAGTCGGTTTCGACCTCGGGACCTTCGGCGATCTGGAAGCCGAGCCCGATGAAGACGTCCTCCAATCGCTCCCACGCCTGCGTCACGAGGTGGGCGTGACCGCGGGTCGGCTTGCCGACGAACTCGGTGAGGTCGAGCCGTTCGGCCTCGACTCGTGCGGCGAGTGCCTCGGCGCCGAGCGCCTCCCGGCGGGCGTCGAGCGCGTCGGTCACTGCTGCGAGCGCCTCGTTGATCGCGGCCCCGGCAGCCTTCTTGTCGTCGATCGAGTCGAGCGAGCCGAGGCGGGTCTTGAGTTGGGCGAGGTCACCCTTCTTCCCGGTGAGCCGGGTCGTCAAGGAGGTGATCTCGTCGAGGTTGGTCGCAGCGGCGATGTCGGCGAGTGCCGAGTCGCGAGCGGCGGTGATGTCAGTGAGCACGTGGACCTTTCGTGGGCGTCGAACGAGGAACGATCAGGCGGAAGCCATCAGGAGGAACCCCCGGACGAACGCAGGAGACGGCACAGGAGCGAGTGGCGTGTCCCCGGTTCACCCGGGGCGTCGAAATCGCTGCAACTGTGTCTGCACGACGGTCGAGGTTAGCGCTCACCAGCCGCCGCCACGTACACGTTGTGCCAGGCACATCGTGTACGTGGCGCCAGAGGCACGTACACGTGGTGCGAGGGAGCCGAATGGATGACCTCGAATCAGCCTTCCGGCCCTTGTCGCCGGCCCGTTCGAGGTCCACCATGGCGTTCGTCCCGAGCGAATGGAGATCCACCATGTCGATGTCACCACCGACCGCACCACCACCCCCGCCGCCACCGCCGGTCGGGCCGCCGCCGAGTACGCCCGCCGAGGCGCCGTACCCGGCGCGGCTCACCGTCGACCGACCCGAGCAGTTGAATCGGGTCACGACGGCGTTCCGGATCATCCTGGTCATCCCGATCGCGATCGTGATCGGCATCCTGACCAACAGCGGGACCACCGTACGTGCAGACCGACGACGGCGACTGGGTGACCACGGGCGGGACGAGCATCACCGGCGCCCTGTTCGCCGTCACCCTGCTGATGATCGTCTTCCGCCAGCGATACCCCCGGTGGTGGTTCGACTTCGCCCTCGAACTCGCCCGGTTCAGCGCTCGCGTCACGGCGTACCTCGCGCTGCTGACCGATCGGTACCCGTCGACGGTCGAGGAGCAGAGCGTGCACCTCGACATCGACTATCCCGACGTGGAGCGCGATCTCAATCGCTGGCTGCCGCTGGTGAAGTGGTTCCTCGTGATCCCGCACTTCATCATCTTGTTCTTCCTCTGGATCGGAGCGTTCTTCGCCGTCGTCGTGGCCTGGTTCGCGATCCTGTTCACCGGGCGGTACCCGGAGGGCTTGTTCGACTACGTCGTCGGCGTCGGGAGATGGAGCCTGCGCGTCTACGCCTACGCGTTCCTCCTCGTCACCGATCGCTACCCGCCCTTCGAACTCGTTGAGCTCGATGGCGATCCGACTCGATCACACGATCATCCCGGCGACCGACGGGAGCGCTCGGCACGCTGGCTCAGTCGGCTGTTCGGCCTGGCCGATCCGGTTCGGTTCAGCGTCTTCTGGCAGGTGACCACCGACGACGGCGTCGATCTCGACTTCGACACCTACGGGGCCGACGCGGTCTTCACCACCGGTCACTACGCGTTTCTCGTCGACGAGCGGAGTTCGACGCCATCTTCGGACGACTTCGCGGACGACATCGAGTACTGGGCGGATCCCGGACGGAACGAGAGCGGGACGATCAATCGTCACGACGGTGGGCGAGGTGTCTACTTCGCGAGCCCGGACGACCATCTCTTCGAGATCATCACCGTGCCCTACGGCGGCGTGTAACCGACCGGTTCCGACAGCGCTCGATCGACAAGACTCACCGTGTGACCACTGCGCACCACTTCGGCACCGTCCGCACGGGGAGTGCGGTCTCGCGACCGTGAACCACGAGATCCGCCGTGCCGAGGCGCCGACCACGATGCGATCCGGCGTGTGGTTGCTGCCGCGTTCGGCTCCGACGCCGAGGCGGACCTGGTCGAGCGAATTCGCGCGTCGCCCGAGTACGAGCCGTCGATGGACCTCGTCGCCGACGCCGGCGATCTCGGGGTCGTCGGCCACGTCATGATCAGCCGAACGCTCCTTCGGTCTCACGAAGGGATCCGACCGGTCGATCGTCATGCTGTCGCCGCTCGCCGTCGATCCCGCTGCGCAGGGCAGGGGGGTCGGTGGCGCGCTCGTGCGGGCCGCCACGGCGGTCGCCGACGAGCGAGGCGAGCCGTTGGTCGTGCTCGAGGGAAGCCCGGCGTACTACTCCCGGTTCGGCTTCGTCGCGGCGGCGCAGCACGGCCTCACGCTGCCCCTGCCCGACTGGGCGCCTCCAGCCGCAGCCCAGGTCGTGCTGCTGAGTGCGTACGACCCGACGGACGAGTCGTTGCGGGGACCGTGGCGTACCCACCTGCCTTCGACGGACTCGACTGACGCGACACGAGTCACGTACACGATGTGCCAGGCACATCGTGTACGTGAGCCGCAGCGTCAGGCCGACGGTGTTCCCTGGTGGAACTCGAGACGCCATCGACCGTCGTGACGGATCCACACCGACGATCGATTGCCGTCGCCACGACGCCTCGATACTGCGGTAGGTGACCAGTGCGGTGTCGGGCCCGAGCGGACGAACCGTCATGTCGACGAGTTCGGCGTCGATCGGCCCGATCGCCAGGTCGAGGATGTCGTCGCGGGTGTAACGACGGCCGGACCGTCCGAACTCGGTGAACGTCGATGCCAGATGTTCGTCCATCCACGACCGGTCGCCGCGCGTCGCGTCGGCCCACATGGCCCGTTCGAGATCGAGCAACGTGCCGCTCGTCTCGGCGTCGAAGGTGGACATCCCGTCGTCGGCAGCCGCCGACACCGGCTCGGCCACGCGCAGCCGGTTGCCGTCCGGATCGGTCAGCGACACCTCGCGCGCCCACGGCTGGACGTCGACGACCGACGCCGAATTCGACGGCGATCGAGTCGACGTCGTCGACCCAGACGTAGACGAGCCCGTGCGGATTCGCGTCGCCGGCGTGTTCGGACAGGTGGATCTGGGCATCGTCGCGCCGGATCCCGACGTAGGCGGGGAGATGCGGTTCGAATCGGTGTTCGAAGACCTGCGCGAAGCCGAGCCGCCCGTACCAGGCAACAGCACGCGACGCGTCGGCCACTCGCAGGATCGGCACGACATCGGTGGTCATGGCCGCATCTCGACAGGTCGATCTCCATCGCGCATTCGACGAGTCTGGTCCACCCCGAGCCCACGTGCCACCGTTGCCTACGCTCGACCTGTGGCTGTGCTCGTGCTCGTCAACGGACCGCCGGCGTCGGGCAAGTCGACGATCGCCGATGCCCTCGTCGCGGCCGACCGCTGGCGCTCGACCTCGACATCGACGTGATTCGAGGTCAGCTCGGCGGATGGCTCGACGATCCGCATGCGGCCGGACTCGCGGCTCGTTCGCTCGCAACGTCGATGATCGACACCCACCTGCGCGCCGGGTACGACGTCGTCGTGCCACAGTTCCTCGCTCGTGTCGACTTCATCGAGGAGCTGGAACGCGTCGCGGACGCGTGTTCGGCGAGATTCGTGGAGGTGGCGCTCGTCCTCGACCGGACCGAGGCGTTGACGGCGTTCGAGCACCGCCGTCGCACTCCGGCCACGGACACCCACCGAGACGCCGGCGTTGCTCGTCGACCGATCGGGCGATCCCGACGCGCTCGGAACGATGTACGACGCCCTCGCTGAGCTACTCGATCAGCGTCCTCACGTGCGCCGCGTTCCCGTCGTTCGTGGCGATCTGGACGCCACGGTTGCGCTCGTCGAGGAAGCCATCCGCGCGTGACGGATCAGCGAGCGCGTTGCCGAGCCGCTTCGAACACGAGCACGGTGGTCGCCATCGCGACGTTGAGCGACTCGCTGCGCCCGACGTGCGGGATCGTGATCCAGCGTCGGATCGGGCCCGACAGTGTCGGTCCACTCGTCGGGCAGGCCGGCGGCCTCGTTGCCCATCACCAGTGCCACGACGACCCGTGAGGTCCGACGTCGGTGTGCGACTCGACCGTGCGGCCCGCAGCGTCGTGGCTGGTGGTGCCGATCGTGGTGAGACCCGACGCCGACGACGTCGTCGAGCGTCGCTTCGACCACGGGCACGTGGAAGAGCGCGCCCGCAGACGCTCGAACCACCTTCGGGTTGTACGGGTCGACGCTGCCCGGGCGTGAGGACCACCAGATCGGCGCCCGACGCCTCAGCCGAACGCAGGATCGTGCCCAGGTTGCCGGGATCGGCGATCGCGTCGAGCACGACGACGAACGATGCACGCTGCCAGCAGATCTTCCACCCGGCCGTGATCGCGCATCCGCACGATCGCGATCGGGTTCTGCGGGGTCTCGGTCGATGCGACTCGATCGAGGACACCGTCGGCCAACTCGAACACGCTCCCGGCCCCCTCGATGCCCGGCTGGACCACGCCGTCGGCCTCGGCGGCGACGAACTGCGCCTCGCACTCCCAACCGGCCGCAACCGCCTCGGCGACGAGGACCGGCCCTTCGACGACGAAGCGACCTTCGTCGTGACGCGAACTGCGGCGCCCGATCAGGCGCCGCAGTTGCTGTACTCGTGGATTGTTGAACGCCAGCGCACTCATCGTGCACCAGTGTGGCCGCTCGGGCCACGCAATCGGTTCAGGCGAGCGCGCCCTTGGCGGTCTCGACGAGCTTGCCGAACGCGTCGGCGTCGGTGACGGCGAGATCCGCGAGGATCTTGCGGTCGACTTCGATGCCTGCAGCATTCAGGCCGGCGATGAACCGGCTGTAGCTCATGTCGTGCAGACGGGTGCCGGCGTTGATCCGCTGGATCCACAGACGGCGCATCTCACCCTTGCGGGCGCGACGGTCACGGAAGGCATAGTTGCCCGACCGCATCACCTGTTCGTTGGCGGCCCGGAACGAACGGCTCTTGTTGCCGTAGTAGCCCTTGGCCTGCTTCAGTACCTTCTTGTGGCGCTTCTTCGACGCCACACCACGCTTCACACGTGCCATTTCGATTCCTCCTCGGAACGTTCAGTCGGGGCGAACCCCGGATGTTGTCTCAGCGCTCGGCGAGGAGGCGCTTGATCTTCTTCTCGTCGCTCGAATGCACGTCGGCATCACGGTCGAGGCGGTGCTTGCGCGACGACGTCTTGTATTCGAACTTGTGCTGGTTGTTCTGCTGCTCGTGACGAAGTCGACCGGTGCCGGTCTTCTTGAATCGCTTAGCTGCCGTCTTCGACGTTTTCATCTTCGGCATCGGATGCTCCTTCTGCTTGCTCTGCGGCTGCCTGCGTCGCCTGCGCGTCGCGCTCGGCTTCGGCTGCTGCCTTCTTCATCGCCTCTTGGGCCTTCTTGTCCGGCGACAACGTCATCGACATGCTGCGACCCTCGAGCCGCGCTTGGGTGTCGACCTTCGCTGCCGGACCCACCGCTTCGAGCACGTCGTCGAGGATCTTCGACCCGAGCTCGGGGTGTGCCATCTCGCGACCTCGGAACTGCAAGGTGATCTTGACCTTGTGACCCTCTTCGATGAAGCGGATCACGTTGCGTGTCTTGGTGTCGAAGTCGCCCTTGCCGATCTTCGGCCGGTACTTCACTTCCTTCACCGACACGTTGGTCGACTTCTTGCGTGCTTCCTTTGCCTTTTGACCCTCTTCGTACTTGAACTTGCCGTAATCCATGATCCGGCAGACGGGAGGGTTGGCGTTCGGGGCCACCTCGACCAGGTCGAGTTCGAGACCTCGGGCCATTCTCAGCGCATCGGGAACGGCCTTGATTCCGAGTTGGTCCCCGGTCGGTCCGATGAGTCGGACTTCACGGGATCGGATGCGGTCGTTCACGCGGTGCTGGTCGCCCCGTTGTTCTGGTCGCGGTGCTATGGCTGATCACTCCTGTGCAATGGGCCTCCCCAGTGTCTGAATATGTTGGCGCTCGACGCGAACCGCACGCGGAGCGACCCGACACTGATCGACACGGACCCGATGGGACCCGTCGACCGGGGGCTGGTCTCAGCCTTGTGACCCGGACGCAGCAGAGCTGGCCGGGTGGGGGTCTCCCCCACTTCGCCTCAATTGTGCTCGGTAGGGTAGCGCACGTGAGTGACGAAACCTCTGACGCCGAATTCGACGACCCCGACACCTCGTTCGACGACCTCGATCCGCAGACCGCTGAGGCCTGCTGGCCGACGCCGAACGGGCGATGCAGGAGGCCCGTGAGCGGCTCGCCGAGGTTCCCGCCGAGGTGGTCGTCACCAACCACGTGATGGGTCTGTACGAGCTCGCGGCGATCCACCTGTCGGCGTCGCCGCCGGACCTGCACCAGTCGGTGCTCGCCATCGACGCCGTGGCGTGTCTGGTCGACGGTCTCGGTGAGCGACTCGGCGAGGACTACCCCACGATGCGTGACGCGCTGAACAACATCCGGCTCGCGTTCGTCCAGATCAAGGGCCAGGTCGCCGCGGAGCCGTCGAGCGAGTGAAGAGCGACCGAAATGGCGCGCCGGCGTTGCGCTGAGCGCAACAGCGGCGCGAATTTTCGGTCGGATGGGCGTCAGCGGGGGCGGTGGAAGCGGCCGGTCGGAGCGTCTCGCACACGGTCGTCGACGACGGTGACCCCTTCGGCACGCAGCAGCGCTCGTTGCTCGTCGGGGTGACCGCTGACGATGCGTCCGCCGGCGTTGACGACGCGCCACCACGGGACCTCGACGTCGGTCGTGGCGAGGATCCGACCGACCAGTCGGGCCTGCCTCGGGTAGCCGGCGACGTCGGCGACATCGCCGTAGGTCGTCACCTCGCCGTCGCGGAGCGCCATCAGGACGTCGAGGATCCGCCGCTCGCGCTCGCGGGCCGGCGTCATCGCTCACGGTCGCTCACGGCCGGATGTCGGCAGCTTCCCAACGGCCGAACTTCGCGAGCAGATCGAAGCTCACCTCGGTGCCGATCTCGATGGTGCGCGAACCATCGGCGATCTCGATGCAGTGGAACGGGTGCTCGACCCCGTCGTCGGTGACGACGACGCCGAGGCCCGACTGCTCGTCGAACGCCGCCACGACGCCGCGGCGTGCGAGTCCTCGTTCGAGTTCGGTCACGGCACGATCTTGGCGATGGCCATCTCGACGAGGTCGGTGGCGCCTGCGTCGATCAGCGCCGGGATCACCAGGTTGATCCTCTGCTTCTCGACGACCGATTCGACGGCATAGCCGCCGCCGGCGAGCGGCGACATCGTCGGCGACTTCATCGACGGCAGCACGGCGAGGACGGCGTCCTTGCGGTCCTCGGTGACGTTGAGCTTGAGCAGCACCTTGCCGCGTGCGTCGAGCACGCCGTTGAGCAGCGTCATGATCTGCTCCATCGCCCGGCGCTTCTCGGGATCCTTCGCGGCGACCGGGTTGGCGACCACCTCGGTGTAGCTGAGCAGGATCGTGTCGATCACCTTGAGCCCGGCCGCACGAAGGGCTCGTCCGGTCTCGGTGATCTCGACCACGCAGTCCGCGATGTCGGGGATCTTGGCCTCGGTGGCGCCGTACGACAGCCGGACGTCCGCGTCGACGCCGCGATCGGCGAAGAAGCGCTTGGTCAGCTCGGGGTACTCGGACTGGACGCGGACGCCCGTCGGGAGGTCGGCGGCCGACGTGGCCGGGTTGTCGCCGGCGACGGCGACGACGAGCTTGATCGGGTTGCTGGTGGCCTTGGAGTACTTGAGTTCGCCGAGGCTCTCGACGACGCTGCCGGTCTCCTCGACCCAGTCGCGACCGGTGATGCCGATGTCGAAGAGTCCCTCGGCGACGTACGTCGGGATCTCCTGCGGTCGCAGGATGCGGACCGAGTCGATCCGAGGGTCGTCGATGGACGCTTGGTAGTCGACGGTCGAGGATCGAATCACCGGCAGGTCGGCCGCGGCGAAGAGTTCGAGCGTCGCCTTCTCCAGGGACCCTTTCGGAAGGACCAGTCGCAACATGACCGCCGAGGCTACCCGTGTCCCCGGTCCCCATCCCCCGACGTTTGCGTGCTGATTCGGATGACCCGTCCCATCCATTTCCGCACACAAACGTGGTGGTGCCCATCCCCGACGTTTGCGTGCGGATTCGGATGACCCGCCCATCCGAATTCCGCACGCAAACGTGGTGGTGCGGGCTCGGGTCAGTGGGTGGTTTCGGTGTCGTGGAGGAGGCGGAGGGCGTGCGGGAGCACGTCGATGACGGCGTCGAGTTGCTCGACACACCCCTTGGTGCTGCCGGGCGTGTTGACGATGATCGCCTCGCCGCGGATGCCGGCGATGCCGCGGGAGAGCCGACCGAGCGGGTTGCACAGCCGCATCGCCTCGGCGAGGCCGGGCGCCTCGCGCTCGACGACCGCACGCGTCCCTTCCGGTGTCTGATCGCGCGGAGCGAATCCGGTTCCACCCGTCGACACGACGAGGCCGGCGAACCCCTCGCACAGCTCGACGAGCGCCGCAGCGACGAGATCCGCGCCGTCGGCCGTCACGCGGTGGTCGACGACCTCGAACCCGTTGGACGTCAGGTGGTCGACCAGCGCCCGACCGCTCAGGTCGTCGCGGGTGCCGTGCACGACACCGTCGCTGACGGTGAGCACCTTGGCGAGCGGGCGGACGGTCGTCGGTCACGGCACCCGACGGTACCGAATCAGCACCATGCCGTCGGTGTCGGCATCCTGCGGGAGCACACGCCAGCCCTGCTCGAACGGACGCCAGGTTCCGACCGGCGGCTCGGTCGGGTCGACCTCGAAGCCGTCCGGGGTCGCATGATCGACGGACTCCGCGGCGGTGATCGTGCACACGCTGTACACGAGTCGTCCGCCGGGCGCGACCAACTCCGCGGCCGACGCGAGCAGGCGCGCCTGCAGCTCGGCCAGCTCGACGACGTCGTCGGCCCGATCCGCCACCGGGCGTCGGCGCGGCGGCGCAGCGCACCCAGCCCGGAGCACGGGGCGTCGAGCAGTACGGCATCGAAGGAGCCGGGACGGAACGGCGCCGCCAGACCATCGGCGGCCACGACCGGAAGTTCGAGGCCGAGCGTGGCGGCGTTGTCCTGGACGAGCCGGGCCCGCCCGAGCCGCTGGTCGGCGGCGACGACCTCGCGCTCCGGTGCCCGCCATCGCCGTCGCCTTCCCGCCCGGTGCGGCGCACACGTCGAGCACGCGCTCTCCGACCGCGGCCCCGACGGCGGCAGCGACCCACTGCGACGACTCGTCCTGCACGTAGCCGTCGGCACGAGTCGTCACCGATGGCGCCTCGTTCATGCGCTCGAGCGCGGGAACGGCATCGTCGCCGAGCTCGCCGCGGAATCGATCGACGATCCAGTCCGGATAGCTCAGCCGTGCACCGTCGGACGGCCACGACATCTCGGCGATCGACAGACGCGACACCTTTCGCAGCACGGCGTTGACGAAGCCACGAGTTCGCTTCGGCGCCAGCCCGACCGTCTCGCCGACCGCCGCATGCGGCGGCACCCCGGCGAACACGAGCTGGTAGGCGCCGAGACGGAGCACGGACCGGGTGGCGTCGTCGGGCGGCGAGGTGACGAACCGGTCGACGATCGAGTCGCAGGCCCGACGCATCCGGGTCGTGCCGTAGACGAGCTCGGTGACGAAGCGGCGGTCCATGTCGGTGAGACCCGACGTGGCGAGCATCGGACCGAGCACCAGGTTGGCGTAGGCCCCGTCGGCCTCGATCCGCCGGAGCGCGTCGAGCGCGACACGGCGTGCCGTGCGTTCACCGCCGGGACCGGAACGGTCGGTGTGCAGCGTCGGCGCCGTCCGTGACGACCGGCTCACAGCGCGCCGAACAGTTCGTCGGCAGCGGGACGGGCGCCGTTGCGCCACGCATCGAAGCTCATCGGAGCCTTGCCCTCGGGTTGCACCGTCTCCGGACGGACCACACCGTCGACGAGCCGGGCCGCGTTGATCTTGAGGCGCTTGCCGCGGAACGTCGTCCAGGCGCCGCCCACACGGATCAGCCGGTGGATGTCCTGCGCAGGGCGCGTCCAGTCGATCTCGAAGTCGGCGGACGTGAACTTCGCTGCGTAGGTGACCTCGCCCACCTGCGGTTCGGGCTCACCGAGCGGCTCGGCGAGCGTCTCGACGAGGAGTCGGGTTCCGACGTCGACGAGCTGCTCGCGCAGCTCGGCGGCCGTGGTCTCCGGACCGATCGGGACCTCGCGACACGCGTAGACGCCACCGGTGTCGAGCCCCTCCTCCAGCGCCATCACGCACACGCCCGTGACCTCGTCGCCGGCCAGGAGCGCCCGCTCGACGGGAGCGGCACCACGCCAGCGCGGCAGCAGCGAGAAGTGCAGGTTGACCATCGGCAGCACGTCGAGCACGTGGGGCTTGATGATCTGCCCGAACGCCACGACCACGCCCAGTTCGGCGCCGTGTTCATTCACCGCTGCGATGGCGTCGTCGACGTCGTGCGACACGTCGAGGCCGAGTTCGAGCGCCGCCGCCTTCACCGGGCTCGGCGACACGCCGCTCCCCCGGCCGCGCCGCTTGTCGACCCGGGTGACGACGAGGACGACCTCGTGGCCGGCGGCGACGAGCGCCCGCAGCGGTGGCACCGCCATCTCGGGCGTGCCGAGGTAGACGAGCTTCACGTGCGGCACCCTCGACGGACGGTCATCCGAGACCGAGGCGCCGCTTGATCGGGTTCCGTGCAGCCTGGCGGCTGGCCTCTTCCTCGATCCGGCGGTACTCCTTCATCGCTTCCTTGCGCTGGTCGCCCTCGAGCCGGTCGAACATCAGCACGCCGTTGAGGTGGTCGATCTCGTGCTGGAACATCCGCGCCTCGAGTTCGTCGGCCTCGATCTCGATGATCTCGCCGTTGAGGTCGACGCCGCGGACGAGGACGGTCTTCGGCCGCAGCATCTCGACGTAGAGCCCGGGAATCGACAGACACCCCTCGTCGTACACCCATTCGCCGTCGGACTCGACGATCTCCGGATTGATGATCGCGAGCGGCTCCTCGTCGATGTCCCAGACGACGACCTGCTTCTGCACCCCGATCTGCGGTGCGGCCAGGGCGATGCCGTTGCCGGAGTCGACGAGGGTGTCGAACATGTCGTCGACGAGGCGGATGATCTTGCCGTCGACGTCGTCGACGAGCGACGCCTGCGTCTTGAGCACCGGGTCGCCGTATGTGCGGATTGTGTACGACATCCGTGTCAGGCTAGAGGCGTGTCCAGCGAGCAGTACTTCGACGACGACCCGACCGTGGCGTCCGAACCGGTGCTCGTCGACGTCACCCTGCCCGACACGGCGTTCGTGATGGAGACCGATCGAGGCGTGTTCTCGCGTGGCCACCTGGACACCGCGACGTCGATGTTGCTGCGTGCCGACCTGCCGATCGCAGCATCGGGCGACCTGCTCGATCTCGGCTGCGGCGCCGGCCCGATCGCACTCACGATGGCGCGCCGTTCCCCCGATGCCACGGTGTGGGCGATCGACGTGAACGCTCGCGCTCGGGAACTCTGCCGCCGCAACGCCGAACGCAATGCGCTGACCAACGTCGTCGTGGTGTCACCAGAGGACGTTCCGCCGGACGTGCGATTCGCCACGATCTGGTCGAACCCCCCGATCCGGATCGGCAAGGCTGCGCTGCACGATCTCCTCGAGCACCTGGCTCGCACGGCTCGATGCGGACGGGAGTGCCGTCGCTGGTCGTGCAGAAGCATCTCGGCGCCGACTCGCTGCAACGGTGGCTGATCGAACTCGGCTACCGCTGCGAACGTGTCGGGTCGAAGGCCGGATTCCGACTGTTGACCGTGCGCCATGGCGAACCCGGATGATCCCGCTCGACGAGATCCGTGCAGCGGCCGCAACGATCGCCGGCGAAGCGGTTGTCACGCCCGTGCTGCACACGGACGACCTGGACGCGCTCGCCGGCGCCACGCTGCTCGCCAAGGACGAGTCGCGCCAGCGAACCGGATCGTTCAAGTTCCGCGGCGCGTTCAACCGGCTGTCGGCGATCCCACTCGACGACCGCCATCTCGGTGTCGTGGCCGTGTCGTCCGGGAACCACGGAGCGGCCGTCGCCTGCGCCGCCGAGATCCTCGGCATCGAGGCGACCGTGCACGTCCCCGCCGACGTCGCGCCGGCGAAGCGCTCCCTGATCGAGGGGTTCGGCGCCCGGATCGTGACGTTCGACCGTGCAACCCCCGACAGGGAGGCGACGGCGCGCCGGCAGGTCGAGGCGACGGGTGCGACCTTCGTGCATCCATTCGAGGACCGTCTGGTGATGGCCGGCCAGGGAACGACAGCGCTCGAACTCCACGAGCAGGCCGGCACGCTCGACGTCCTGATCGTGCCGATGTCCGGGGGCGGGTTGATGGCGGGCTGTGGGTCCGCGATGCGCCAGCTGAGTCCGGCATGCGAGCTGATCGGCGTCGAACCGGCCGCCGCCGACGACACCCGCCGCTCGTTCGCTGCCGGACACCCCGTCACGATCGCCCAACCCGACACGATCGCCGACGGCCTGGCGGTCACCGCGCCCGGCGAGCGGACGTTCGAGATCAACCGCCACCTCGTCGCCGACGTGGTGACCGTCACCGACGATCAACTCGTCGAGGCGATGCGCGTCGGCGCGAGGCTGCTCGGTCGGCGCTTCGAACCGAGCGGCGTGGCCGGGTTGGCCGCTGTCCTCGACGACCCCGACAGATGGCGCGGTGGTCGCGTCGGCGTGATCCTCACCGGGGGCAACATCGACGCCGCCCGGTTCGGCGACCTGACGACGACCTGAACTCGTCGGGCACACGCTCAGAGCAGCCAGTCGACCGGGTAGAGCGAATCGGCCTCGTAGGAACAGAAGGTGCCCGTGCGAACGTGCTGGTGCAGGTGGGCGGCGACGACCGGAGCGAATTCGGCGAGGCGTTCGAGGGAGTACCGGATCGAGCGCGTCACGCTGACACGTGCACGTTCCGCGTCATCGAGGACCATGCGGTCCCGGCCGCCGAGGCCGACCGCTCGCTGGAGTTCGGCGACGAGATACTCCCGATCGCGCTCGGCGAGTTCGACACGGCCGAGATCATTGGCCGCACGGGCATCCTCGATGTCCTCGTCGACGTCGGCCAGCCGCCTCCGGTACGCGATCTTGGCGGATTCGTCGAGCACCGGTATGCCGGTATCGCCACCACGGACCGGTTCCGCGCCCGTTTCCAGGCGAACGAGATCGCCGGCATGGAATTCGCGACCCGGTTCGGCGATCAGGCGGGCGATGTACCGGAACCCCTTGAGGTCGCGCACCACCACCGGCTGTTTCCCCATCCCACGGTCCGCGTGTCACCCTCGGCCCGGAACACCGCCTGTGGCTCCGCTGTCGGCACCGAGGGATCGACGGGGCTCGGGTCGGGCTGGTTCGCCCGCACGTCGCAGCGCTCGGCCCACACCTCGGCACCGAACGACGCCAGCGCGTCACGCGCGAGCCGTCGTTCGAAGGTGGCCTGGTCTGGATGGCCGCCCGACTCATAGCCCTGGGCGACGACCAGCCTCGCCATCGCCGCCTCGAACGGCGCTCCGAGGGCCGTGTGCTCGGCGACGGCGCGGCTCGCCAGCGCCACCGCCGCGGTCCGGCTCACCCCGAACGACGCACAGACGACCTTCAGCGAGCAGCGCGTTCGCCCTGAGGACGCTCGATGGATACCGCGCAGCGATCGAGCGCAGTTCGTCAGCGGCTCGATCGAGCGTTGCAGCGTCGCCTCGGGCGGCGGCGATCTCGGCCTGGGCGTCCAGCAACGGAGCGAGTCGCAGGGGACCGAATGGCGGGCGCTCCTTCGATGGGATGTCGATGGGGTGTTCGATGGCGTCGGCGATCATCGTTGCCGCCAGGTCCGCATCACCGCGTGCGAGGTGTACGAGCGCCAGTCCCGGCTGTGGCGACCAAGCGTGCTCCATCGCCTGCCGATACGCGTCCTCGGCACCGTCGAAGTCGCCGGAGCGCAGCCGGACATTGCCCAGCTCGACGAGCGGCCACCCGAATTCGCGGCGCATCCAGGGTCGGAGCTCGTCACACGCGGCCAGCGCTTCGGCCTCGGCCGCGTCGCAGGTCCCGCTCATCCGCAACAGTTCGGCCCGGTGCACCCGGCACCGGCCGTGGATCCCCCCGTACGCCACGCCATGACGCCAGTGCTCCATCACGTCGGTCCACTGCGCTGCCAGGTCCGGCATCAGCAATCCCTGTGCGGCACAGATGATCTCGCAGTACATCATGCCGGTGGTCAACGGGTCGGCGGCACCGGACATCAGCAACGCGCCGACCTCCTCGAGCAGCTCGAGTCCGGTTTCCATGTCGCCGTCGAAGATCATGATGCGAGCCCGGCAGGTCCTCCCGATCACCACCGCCGGCGTGACGCCGAACTCATCTCCGAGTTGGATCGCGCGCTCGGCGTGCACACGCGCCTCGTCCATGGCACCGCACATGAACCGCTCGTACGCCCTGACCATCGCCACGATGGCGCGAACCGGATGATCGCCAACGCCCTCGAGGTGGCGGTCGGCGCTTCGGAGCCAGCCGCGAACCGGCGCCATCAGGCCCGTGTCCATCATGAGGTACATGGCGATCATCGCCGCTGCACGGGCCGCCTCGACGGGTTCGCCCTGGCCCACCCGCAGCGTATGGAGGTCCTCCCACGCCTGGACACAGACCTCGAAGTGCCCGGCGCCGTACGCAGCCTCGGCTCGAACCTCGAGGCACTCCGCCGACGAACTCGCGTCCTCGCCGGCGACGAGGTCGAAGGCTTCGCTCCACCGGCCCTCGCTCAGCGAACGTCGCGCGTCTGCGAGCCGCTCGTCGAGTCGGTCGGCCCCCATCTGTCGCATTGTGACATCGATTGTCACGCCCCAATGTCATCAGAACCAACAGCTGACACCAGCACACGGACAAGGAGCACACGACATGCACATCACCAAGAACGACATCCCGGTCAAGATCGACGCGCCAGGTGCGACCGCTCGCCAACAGACCGACTTCGGCGCCGCATTCGGCGTCATGGGGGCGGAGTACTTCACCATGGCGAAGGGAGCGGACCTCGCGCCGCTGCTCGAAGGCCTCCGCGGCGACATGTGCGACTCGGCCCACTGGGGCTACGTGATCAACGGCACCGTCACGGTCACCTACGGCGACGGGTCCACCGAGCAGTGCGCCGGTGGGGATGTCTTCCACTGGCCTGCGGGACACAGCGTCCGCGTCGAGGAGGACGCCGACTTGATCCTGTTCAGCCCGCAGTCGGAGCACACGCCGGTGATCGAGCACATCAAGCACAAGATGGGGGTCTGAGCGACCTTCCCGACCGACTCAGATGCGCGCCGGGTCGACCTCGACGCGAACGCGCGAACCGGACGGCCGATCGACGGAATTCAACGCGACACCGAGCGTCATCCAGTCCGGTCCGCGCACCAGGAACCGGTCCGACCCGTCACCGCCGACCACGACCTCCGTCGGGAGTTGGGCGACCATCTCACCGGCACCCGCGCCCGACACCAGTGCGAGCGCTCCGAACGGTGGCAGACCCAGAAGTTCCCGTCGGCTCCGTTCGCTGTCGAGCATGATCGACGGGTCGCCGGCGGACGCAGCCCGGATCACCTCGTGGGTGGGAGAGAAGGTCTGGATCAGCACCTCGGGAGCGATACGCCCTGCCGCGCACGATCAGCGCAAGCGCCTGCTCGCCGGCGCGGAAGCGCGGCGCCAACATCTCGGAGTCGAACTCGAGGAATGCCACGACATCCACCGGGCCGACCCGGTGCAGGACCGCCTCGGTGCCGACGTAGACGCTTGCCCTCTCCGGCGGCCCGATGTCGGCACCGGTGACGGCGACGACCGGACGCGCGGCCGCGGCCTCGAGCTCCTCGCGCAGCCGGGTGACGCCGGGACGGAGGTTGGCGAACCTGCCGGCCCCACACGACTGGCACACGCCAGGACGCACGGCCCCGCACCGTCGGCACGACAGCTGGCCGCCGTCGTCGAGTCCGACCGCCGCGTCACACGTGTCGCACCGGATCAGCGCTCGGCACGATCGACACGCCAGGACACGGGCCCGGCCGGTGGTGTTGCTGACGCAGATCACCGTCGACTTGGGGTCGCGGATCCGTTCGATCAGTTCCGACGTCACCAGGGAACGCTTCCACGGATCCTCCTCCGTGCGCCCAACCACGGTGACCGTCGGCCAACCGGCACGCTCTCGCGCAGGCGGAGGGTGCACGACGCCACGGGTGCCCGCGTCGTCGACCACAGCGGTCAATGTCGGCGCCGGCGACACCAGCACGAAGGGCACGCCGGCACGTCGACACCGCTCGACCACCACGTCGCGTGCGTGCCAGGTCGGTGTGCGCTCGTTCTGGTGTGCCTCGTCGTGTTCGTCGAGCAGCACCGTCGCCGCGAGATCGGGGCAGGGCGCCCACGCCGCCGAACGCGTGCCGATCACCACGTCGACGCCACCCGCCGCCATCGCCCAGTCCTCCGGCACGACCGCGACCGACAAACCCGCCCGACGCAGTCGCGCAGCGAGGAGGACCACCACGTCACGCTCGGGCGCGACGACCAATGCGGGTCCGAACCCCACTGCGGCGAGCAGCGTGGGCATCATGTCGACGCGTGGTGGGAGACGCAGCACTCCCCCGCCGCCTGCCAGGAGTTCACGAGTCGCCGGAGAAGCGGGAGCCGGCGACATACCGGTGCGGCGGCTCGCCGGCAAGCCGACCACCGCACGACCAGGCGACGCCGTGACCAGAAACGGCCGGATCCGCCTGGCCGCCCAACGGATCGACGCCCACTCGGCGAGTTCGAACAGCTCCGGCGCCGGTCCGTGGCCGGTGACCTTGGCAATCGGCTTCAGCGCCCCGACGACGCGACCGTCGGAGGGCTCGTTCGACACCGCCGCCACCCAACCACCGATACGCCGCCCGTGGAGCTCGACCCGCACGATCGTGCCCACGCCCACGCGCGTGGACAGCTCGGGCGGGATCAGGTAGTCGAACTGCTTGTCGAGCCCGGTGACGTCCGGCACGACGGCGGCGACCGTCGGCGCCGAGACAGCGGTCACCGGGCCAGACCCAGGAACGGGATCAGACGCCGACGGCGCTCTTGAAGTCGTCGAGTCGGCTCAGTTCCTCCCACGGGAAGCCCTCACGACCGAAGTGGCCGTAGGCCGCCGAACGCTTGTAGATCGGGCGCTTCAGGTCGAGATCGCGCACGATCGCGCCCGGGCGCAAGTCGAAGGTGGACCGAACGGCGGCCTCGATCGCGGCGGGGTCGACGTGCGATGTCCCGAAGGTCTCCACGAGGATGCTCATCGGCTGGGCCATGCCGATGGCATAGGCCAGCTGCACCTCACAACGGTCGGCGGCGCCGGACGCAACGACATGCTTGGCGACCCAGCGACCTGCGTAGGCGCCGGAACGATCCACCTTGCTGGGGTCCTTACCCGAGAACGCGCCGCCTCCGTGACGACCCATGCCTCCGTAGGTGTCGACGATGATCTTGCGACCGGTGAGACCGGCGTCGGCGTAGGGCCCGCCACGCACGAAGCTGCCGGTCGGGTTGACGTAGATCTCGTAGTCGTCGTCGGCGAACCGCTCGGGAATCGTCGGCCGGATGACCTGGTCGATCAGGTCCGGACGGATCACGGTGTCGCGGTCGACGCCTTCTTGATGCTGGGTGCTGATCAGCACCGCCTTGAGCGCCACCGGCCAACCGTTGTGGTACTCGTAGGTGACCTGGGTCTTGCCGTCGGGGCGCAGGTACGGCACCTGGCCGGACTTGCGGACCTCGGCGAGGCGCTCCGAGAGACGGTGCGCCGTCCAGATCGGCAGCGGCATCAGGTCATCGGTCTCGTTGCAGGCGTAGCCGAACATCATGCCCTGGTCGCCGGCACCCTGCAGGCTCAGCTGGTCCTCGCCCGACTTGCCACCACGCACCTCTTCGCTGGTGTCCACCCCCTGGGCGATGTCGGGGCTCTGCTCGTCGATCGACACGATCACTCCGCAGGTGTTGCCGTCGAAGCCGTACAGCGCGTTGTCGTAGCCGATGCCGTTGATGGTCTCACGGGCGATCTTGGGGATGTCGACGTACGCGGAGGTGGTGATCTCGCCGGCGATGACGCACAGGCCGGTGGTCAGCAGCGTCTCACAGGCGACACGGCCGTCGGGGTCCTCGGTGAGGATCGCGTCGAGAACGGCGTCGGAGACCTGGTCGGCCATCTTGTCGGGGTGGCCCTCGGTGACGCTTTCGGAGGTGAACGTGTACGTGCTCATGCAAAGTCCTGTCGATGTGGTGAGCGGATGGAACCGAGAATGTCGGTGATGGTGTCGATGACGGCCCGAGCGACATCTCGCTTCGATGCGAGGTCGATCTCGACAGGCTCCGCGTCGGGCCGCAACAGCGTAACCGCGTTTGTGTCGTGAGCGAAGCCAACCTGTGGCGCACCGACGTCGTTCGCCACGATCAGGTCGAGCCGCTTCGCCGTCAGCTTCGCCGTGGCGTTCGCGATCAGATCGTCGGTTTCCGCAGCGAACCCGACGAGCACCTGTCCTGTGCGCTTCGCGGCACCCAGCTCGGCGAGAATGTCGGGCGTCGGCTCGAGCACGATCTCGGGTGCGCCGTCTCGCTTCTTGAGCTTGCCCTCCGCCACCACCTTCGGCCGGAAGTCGGCGACCGCCGCACTCATCACGATCACGTCGTGGTCGGCAGCCGCGGCCGTCATCGCGTCTCGCAGCTGCTCGGCGGTCTCGACCTCGACGAGGTGGCAGCCGGGGGGCGTCGCCAGGCTCGCGGTGGACACGAGCGTCACCCTGGCCCCACGCGAAGCGGCCTCGGCCGCGACGGCGTAGCCCTGCTTGCCGGAGCTGCGATTGGCGATGACCCGGACCGCGTCGATCGGTTCGCGGGTGCCACCTGCCGACACGACGACGGACACGCCGCTGAGGTCTCCGGGTCCGAGCACCCGCTCGACGGCGGCGACGATGGCCGCGGGATCGGCAAGGCGACCGGCGCCCACATCACCGCCGGCGAGGCGACCCGATTCGGGTTCGACGACGTGGACACCGCGCTGGCGGAGCACCGCCACGTTCTCGACGACACTCGGGTGCTCCCACATCTCGGTGTGCATGGCCGGACAGACCATCACGGGCGCTCTCGTGGCGATGAGTGTGTTGGTGAGGAGATCGGTCGACAGGCCCATCCGATAGGAGGCGAGCACTCGAGCGGTCGCCGGCGCGACCAGGATCAGATCGGCGCCCTGCCCGATCTTCGTGTGCGGTATCGGCGTCGTGGGGTTGTCCCAGAGCTCGGTCTGTACCGGCTCGGACGCCAATGCGCTGAGCGTGGTGCGGCCGATGAAGTGCTCGGCACCCTCGGTCATGATCGGCACGACGTGGGCACCGGCGTCGACGAGACGGCGACAGACCTCGACGGCCTTGTAGGCGGCGATGCCACCGGTGACCCCCAGCACGATGCGCTTGCCTGCGAGCATCGACGTCCCCTCCAGCTCTCGGTCGGCGGGCCGCTCGCGACCCGGGCGACGATCAGTCGTCGGCGGCCTCGGCGAGCTCTTCGACCTCGGCGTCGACCGCGGGCTCTTCGGCGATCTCGGGAGCCTCGGTCCAGACGATCTTGTCCTGGGCGATCTCCTCGAACGCGATCGACAGCGGCTTGCGCGCCACCGACGACACCTGCGGTGGGATCATGTGGCCGAGGCCGTCACCCAGCTGGTTGAAGTACGAGTTGATGTTCCGGGCCCGGCGTGCGGCCAACGTCACCAGGGTGAACTTCGAGTCGACCGTGTCGAGCAACTGCTCGATGGGCGGATTGATCATCGTGTCGTGGTCGAGCGCCATAAGGGCCACAGCCTACCGGGCGCGAGCGGATTCGATGATCTGCAACATCTCCTCGATCGTGTCGTCGAGATCGTCGTTCACCACGATGTGGTCGGCGAGCGCGCGACCGATCGGCTCTTCGATCTCCGCCTTCTTCAACCTGGCGAGCACCTTGTCGCCAGGGTCACCCCGCCCGCGTAGGCGGCGCTCCTGCTCGTCACGCGAGGGCGGTACCACGAACAACAGCAGGGCATCGGGGAAGATCTTCTTGACCTGCTGGGCCCCGTCGACCTCGATCTCGAGCACGATGTCCTGGTCGCTGCCGGGCTCGGGCACGGGGCTGCCGTAGTAGTTGCCGAGGAACTCGGTCCATTCGATGAATCCGCCGTCGGCGATGTGCTGTTCGAAGGTGGCCGTGTCGGTGAACACGTAGGCGTCGGGCGCCTCGGACGGGCGCCGCTCGCGTGTGGTCCACGACCTGCTGAGCCACAGACGGTCGTCACGCTTGACGAGCGCGTCGACGATCGTTCCCTTGCCGACCCCGCCGGGGCCCGAGACGACGATGATCAACGATCCGGCCCGGTCAGCCGAGAAGTTCGAGCAGCTTCGACTTCTGCTGCGCGCCGAGGCCCTGGACTCGACGGTTGTCGGCGATCTCGATGTCGTCCATGATCCGACGCGCCTTGACCTTGCCGACACCCGGGAGCGACTCGAGCATCGAGACCACCTTCAGCTTTCCGACGTTGACATCCGTGGATGACAGGACATCGGCGAGCGACATGGATCCCATCTTGAGACGAGCCTTGATCTCGGCGCGCGCGGCCCGCGCTTCGGCGGCCTTGGCGAGCGCCGCCGTGCGCTGCTCGGGGGTCAGCTGTGGAGGTGTTGCCATGAAGGTCAAGCTATCGCGGTGATGTCCGCCAGTCGGGGCAATCCGCGTTCGGTCGCCCAGGCGACCAGGCCGTTCTGGATCGCTGCTGCTGCGCCGGGGTCGGCGAACGAGGCCGTGCCGACCTGCACCGCCGTGGCCCCGGCCAGCATCAACTCGATCGCATCCCACGCCGAGGCGACGCCGCCGACCCCGACGATCGGTACGTCGGGCAGCGCCCGATGGACGTCGTGCACTGCACGGACGGCCACCGGGTGGATGGCGCGCCCCGACAGCCCGCCCCCGCCGGCGCCGAGTGTCGGGGCGAGCGTCGTGGGGTCGTAGGCGAGGCCGAGCAGGGTGTTGATACAGGTCACGGCCTCGGCGCCGGCGCCCATCACCGCGTCGGCCACGTCGATGATGCGGTCGGTGTTCGCGCTGAGCTTGGCCCACCGGGGTCGCCCGCACGAAGCGGTCGCGGCGATCACGTCCGCCGACAGCGACACGTCGTGGGCGAAGATCGAACCGCGACCTTCGAGGTTCGGGCACGACAGGTTCACTTCGACGGCGACCACCTCGGGCGGAGCCGTCGCCAACAGCTCCGCCGCCTGGGCGAAGTCGTCGAGACATCGACCCCAGATGCTCGCCACGACCGTCGCGCCGGTGGCGACGAGGTCGCCGACGACGTGATCGAGCCAGTACTGCACACCCGGGCCCTGGAGCCCGACGGCGTTGATCATGCCCTGTGCCGTGGGATGCAGCCGAGGCGACGGATTGCCGGGCCATTCGAAGGCCGCGAGCGACTTGGTCACCACGGCGCCGAGCGCGCCGAGGTCGAGGTGCCCGGCGAGTTCGGTGCCGTATCCGGCGGTGCCGGAGGCCGTCATCACCGGCGCACGCAGTTCCACGCTGCCGACGGTGACCCGGGTGTCGATCACGACGCGGTCGCCGCCTGCGCATCCGATGTGGCGTGATACTCCTGCAGCGTCTTGACCGTCAGCACCTCGCCGGTGCGTTCCGACAGACCCTGGACGGCCGCGAGCGCTGCGTCGACCGTGGTGACGCAACTCACGCGGTGCAGGCTCGCCGCCTTGCGGATCTGCTCGCCGTCGCTGCGTCCGAGCGCCCCACGAGGGGTGTTGACGACGAAGCTGATCTTGCCGTCGGCGATCAGGTCGACGGCAGTCTCGGCCGCCCGGCCGTCGTCGCCGACCTCCTGGACCTTGGCCACCACCTGGTCGACCGGTGAGTCGAACGCCGCAAGGAAGGAAGCGGTCCCCTCGGTCGCCGCGATGCCGAGACCGAGCTCCCGGAACCGCTTGGCGACGACGAGGCCGGCGGGCTTGTCGGGGTCGGCCAGCGACAGGAACACGGTGCCGGTCGTGGGCAGGATCGTGCCGGCGGCCAGTTCGGCCTTGTAGAACGCCCGGCCGAACGTGTCGGCGATCCCCATCACCTCGCCGGTCGACCGCATCTCGGGCCCGAGTGCCGGGTCGACCTCGGGGAACCGGTTGAAGGGCATCACCGCTTCCTTGACCGCGACGTGCCCGCCGACCGGCTCGCGCAGGAGCCCTTCGGTGCGCAGCTCGGCGAGCGTGGCCCCGAGCATCACCCGCGTCGCGACCTTGGCAAGTGGAACACCGGTCGCCTTGGCCACGAACGGCACCGTGCGACTCGCGCGCGGGTTGGCCTCGATCACGTAGACCGTCGTGCCCGCCACGGCGAACTGCACGTTGATCAGACCGCGCACGTCGAGACGCTTCGCGATGGCAGCGGTGTACGACTCGATCACCTCGACGACCCAGGCCGGAAGTGTCGGCGGCGGGATGGCACAGGCAGAGTCGCCGGAGTGGACACCCGCTTCCTCGACGTGTTCCATCACGCCGCCGATCAGGACCTCGCCGGTGTGGTCGCGGATCGCGTCCACGTCGACCTCGGTGGCGTCAGCGAGGAAACGGTCGATCAGGACCGGACGTTCCGCCGAGAGCCCACCTTCTCGACCGAGACTGCCGAAACCGGCGAGCTCCTCCATCGCCCGCGAGGTGGTTGCGATCGTGGACGATCTGCATCGCGCGTCCGCCGAGCACGTAGCTCGGTCGCACCAGCACCGGGAAGCCGATCTCGTCGGTGATCGCCAGCGCCTGTTCGAGATCGATCGCCGTGCCGCCGGGCGGCTGCGGGATCCGGAGTTCGTCGCAGATCGTGTTCCAGCGCTCGCGGTCCTCCGCAGCGTCGATCGAGTCGGGAGACGTGCCCGCGACCAGTTCGGGCGGGATGAGGCCCGACAGCTTCAGCGGCGTCTGCCCGCCGAGCGACACGATGACGGCCTCGGGACGTTCGACCGCGATGACATTGAGGACGTCTTCCTGCGTGAGCGGTTCGAAGTAGAGACGGCTCGACGTGTCGTAGTCGGTCGACACTGTCTCGGGGTTGCAGTTGACCATGATCGTCTCGAAACCTGCCTCACGAAGCGAGAACGAGGCGTGCACGCAGCAGTAGTCGAACTCGATGCCCTGCCCGATGCGGTTCGGTCCCGAGCCGAGGATCACGACCTTGCGGGCATCCGATGCGCGGACCTCGCTCTCGTCTTCATAGGTGGAGTAGTGGTACGGCGTCTCGGCGGCGAATTCGGCCGAGCACGTGTCGACCGTCTTGTAGGTCGGCAGGACGCCCGCGGCCTCACGGTCGGCGCGTACCTCGTCCTCGGTCACCGACCAGAGATGGGCCAGCTGGGCGTCGGAGTAGCCGAGCCGCTTGGCACGGCGCCACGACCTGCGGGTCATTCCGGCGATGCCGGCGTCGGCGAGCGTCGCACGCTCCTCGGAGATCATCGACATCTGGTCGAGGAACCACGGATCGATCCGGGTCGCCTCGTGCACGACGTCGATCGGGACGCCGCGGTGCAGGAGCGTGCCGACCTGTTGGATCCGATCGGCGGTGGGAATCGCCGCCTGAGCGAGCAGTTCGTCGTCGGACAGGTCGGCGAGTTGCGCTTCGGCCGGATCGCAGCCGAGACCGAGCCGGCCCTGCTCGAGCGAGCGCAGTGCCTTCTGGAGGCTCTCGGGGAAGGTGCGGCCGATCGCCATCACCTCACCGACCGATTGCATCTGAGTGCCGAGCACGCCGGACGTTCCGGGCAGCTTCTCGAACGCCCAGCGCGGGATCTTGGTGACCACGTAGTCGATCACGGGTTCGAAGCTCGCCGGCGTCGACGAGTCGGCGGTCTGGGTGATGTCGTTCGGGATCTCGTCGAGCGTGTAGCCCACGGCGAGCCGGGCCGCGATCTTGGCGATCGGGAACCCGGTCGCCTTCGAGGCGAGCGCCGACGACCGCGGACACGCGCGGGTTCATCTCGATCACGACCTGACGACCCGTGGACGGCTCGACGGCGAACTGCACGTTCGAGCCCCCCGTCTCGACACCCACACGTCGGATGCACGCCAGCGCCGAGTTGCGCATCTCCTGGTACTCGACGTCGGTCAGCGTCTGGATCGGCGCCACCGTGATCGAGTCGCCGGTGTGCACACCCATCGGGTCGACGTTCTCGATCCCGCAGATGATCACGCAGTTGTCGGCGTGATCGCGCATGACCTCGAGCTCGAATTCCTTCCACCCGAACACCGACTCCTCGATCAGGATCTCGCTGATCGGACTCGCCGTGAGCCCGTTCGCCGCGATCCGTTCGAACTCCTCCGGAGTGAACGCGATGCCGGTGCCGCGTCCGCCGAGGATGTATGCGGGACGGATCACCGCCGGCAGACCGATGTCCTCGATCACCGTGCGTGCCTCGTCCATCGTGTGTGCCGTGCCCGAGCGCAGGCAGTCGAGGCCGATACCGAGCATCGCCTGCTTGAAGATCTCGCGATCCTCGGCCGTGGCGATCGCCTCAGCGTTGGCGCCGATCATCTCGGGCTTGCCCGGCACACCGATCAGGCCGCGCTCGAACAACTCCATGGCGATGTTCAGGCCGGTCTGGCCGCCGAGCGTCGGCAGCACGGCGTCGGGCTGTTCACGGTCGATGATCGCCGAGACGACCTCCCAGGTGAGCGGCTCGACATAGGTGGCGTCGGCGAAGTCCGGGTCGGTCATGATCGTCGCCGGGTTCGAGTTGGCCAGGATCACCCGGTAGCCCTCGTCGCGTAGCACGCGGCAGGCCTGCGTGCCCGAGTAGTCGAACTCGCAGGCCTGCCCGATCACGATCGGACCCGAGCCGATGATCAGGATCGAGTGGATGTCGGTGCGCTTGGGCATCAGGCTCGCGCCTTTCCGTCGGCGGACCGCGCCATCAACTCGGCGAACTCCTCGAACAGGTAGTGCGAATCGTGCGGTCCCGGATTCGCCTCGGGATGGTGCTGGACGCTGAACGCCAACTCGCCGTCGACCCGCAGCCCCTCGCAGACGCCGTCGTTGAGGTTCACGTGGGTCATCGTCGCCCTGCCCGCCAACGAGTCGGGATCGACGGCGAAGTTGTGGTTCTGGCTGGTGATCTCGACCCTGCCGGTCGCGATGTTGCGCACGGGATGGTTGCCACCGTGATGACCGAACGGCAGCTTGACGGTGCCGGCGCCGATCGCGCGACCGAGGAGCTGGTGCCCCAAGCAGATCCCGAAGATGGGGACGTTGCCGAGCAGCCCCTGGATCGTCTCGACACCGTAGGGGGCCATCGCCGGGTCGCCCGGCCCGTTGCTGAGGAACACGCCGTCGGGGGTCCGGGCGAGGATGTCGTCGGCACTGGCGGTCGCGGGCACCACCTCGACGGTGCCGTAGCGCGACAGGTTGACGGCGATGTTGCGCTTCATGCCGTAGTCGACGGCAACGATCCTCGTGCGGTTGTCGGGGTCGAGCGCCGCGACCGTGTACCCCTCGGGCACGGTCACCTGGCGGACCAGATCGACGCCGTCGGTCCCCGGCTCGGCGAGCGCGGCAGCACGCAACTCGTCCTCGGACGCCGATCCGAACGCGCCGGGCATCGCGCCGGTGTTGCGCAGGATTCGCGTGAGGCGTCGGGTGTCGATGCCGGCGATGCCCGGCACACCGTGCTGGATCAGCATCGGCTCGAGGCCGGACTCGGCGCGATGATTGCTGTGGCGGCGGGCCAGCTCGCGCACCACGATGCCGCGGCAGAACGTGCCTCGCGACTCGAAGTCGGTCGCATTGATGCCGTAGTTCCCGATGTGCGGGGTCGTGAAGGTGATGATCTGGCCCGCGTAGCTCGGGTCGGTGATCACCTCCTGGTAGCCGCTGAGCACCGTGTTGAACACGACCTCACCGGTCGCGATCGCCGCCTCGGCGCCGACCAGCTCCCCCTCGAACACGCTCCCGTCCGCGAGCACGAGCGCACCCTCCCGAACCGTCATGCCGTGGCCTCCTCTCCGGTTTGTGTCAGCACACAGGCATCCGACACCGATCGGGGCTGACACAAATACTCAGCCCCGATTCGTGTCAGCACGGATCTGCGCACGACTTCTCGGTGCTGACACAAACTGCTGTTCTGCATGATCATTCGTTCCTCTGGATGGACATTCATCACCGTAGCGCCGCCTTGTCCCGAACGACCGGAGTGCCGCCGAGAATGGTGTGCAGTACCCGACCACGAAGCGCCATGCCGACGTACGGCGTGTTGCGGCTCTTGCTGGCGAGCTTGGCCGGCACGACCTCCCACACCTCGTGGGGGTCGAAGATCGTGAGGTTGGCAGGCTCGCCGGGGGCGATCGGGCGGCCATGACGATCGGCGACACCGGCGATCGCTGCGGGCTTCCACGACAGCGCGGCGATCACGTCGGCGAGTTCCATGTCGAGCGAGGCGAGCGACACCCCGAGCGCCGTCTCGAGCCCGAGCATGCCGGGCGGCGCCTGATCGAGGGGTTGCTCCTTGGTCTCGGGCGCGTGCGGCGCGTGGTCGGTCGCGATCGCGTCGATCGTGCCGTCGGCCAGCCCGGCCCTGATCGCTGCGAGATCGTCGGCTGTGCGCAGCGGCGGGTTGACCTTGTAGAGCGCGTCGTAGCTCTCCAGGCGTTCGTCGGTGAGGCTGAAGTGGTGCGGGGTCGCCTCGGCCGTGATCGGCAGCCCGTCGGCCTTGGCCGCCCGGACGAGTTCGACACTCGTGGCGGTCGACAGGTGCAGGAAGTGCATCCCGACGCCGGTCAGGCGCACCAACTCGATGTCACGGTGGAGCATCAGCTCCTCGGCGATCGACGGCCATCCAGGCAGGCCGAGCCGGCTGCAACACGACCCTTCGTGCATGACCGCGCCCTCGGTGAGCCGCTCGACCTCGCAGTGCTGGGCCAGGGTGATCCCGAGCCCATCCGCGTACTCGAGGGCCCGGCGCATCAGGAGCGGGTCCTGCACACCGTTGCCGTCGTCGGTGAAGATCCGGACGCCGGCGTCGGCGAGTTCGGCGAACGGCGTCAGCTGGACACCGGCACGGCCGACGGTGATCGAGCCGGAGGGCAGGACCTCGCAGAGTCCGGCACGCTCGCCCTGGCGCCGCACGAAATCGACGACCTCGACGCTGTCCTGCGTCGGATCGGTGTTGGGCATCGCGACCACCGCGGTGAATCCCCCGAGCGCGGCGGCCCGGCTGCCGGTCTCGATCGTCTCGGCCTCCTCGCGCCCCGGCTCGCGCAGGTGCACGTGCAGGTCGACGAACCCGGGCGCCACCACCAGTCCGGCGGCATCGATCACGTCGTCGCCGTCGACGGGCGACACCTCGGCGGCAACCTCGACGACCGTCGTGCCGTCGATGCGTACGTCGGCGCGACGTTCACCGGTCGAGTCGATGACGCGGGCGCCGGTGATCAACAGGCTCACTGCGAGCCCCCTTCCGTGATGATGTCGGAGTCGCGTGCTGCGCTTGCGGAACCCAGTAGGTCGAACAGGACGGCCATGCGCACGGCGATGCCGTTGGTGACCTGTTGGGTGATCACCGCACCGGGGAGTTCGGCCGGATCGACGGCGATCTCGACACCGCGGTTCATCGGTCCAGGATGCATGACCAGCGTCTGCGACGCGAGCGCGGCCGCTCGCTCGGGCGTCAGGCCGAACCGGGCGGTGTACTCCCGCAGGCTCGGGACCAGCGCCTCGTTCATCCGCTCCTGCTGCATCCGCAGGAGGTACAGCACGTCGATGTCGGCGATCACGTCGTCGAGGCGGTCGGTGACCTCGTCGGCGAACGAATCGCCGGCGTCGGGCGGCAGCAGCGTTCGTGGAGCCACGACGGTGACGTGCACGCCCAGCAGGCGCATCGCGGCGATCGTGCTGCGGGCGACGCGGCTGTGCTTGACGTCGCCGACGATCGCCATGCGGAGCCCGTCGAGGCCCCCGGTGCGACCGAGGGCGCTGCGCACGGTGTACGCGTCGAGCAGTGCCTGGGTCGGGTGCGCATGCCAGCCGTCGCCTGCGTTGATCACGCTGGCGGTCGTCCACTGGTCGATCAGCTGCGGTGCGCCGCTGGATCGATGTCGCACTACGAAGGCATCGACGCCCATGGCCGCAATCGTCTCGATGGTGTCGCGCAGACTCTCGCCCTTGTTGAGGCTCGACTGCGACACGGCGAAGGTCATCGTGTCGGCCGAGAGCCGCTTGGCAGCGGTCTCGAAGCTCAGACGGGTGCGTGTCGAGTCCTCGAAGAAGACGCTGCACACGGTCTTGCCGCGCAGCGCCGGCACCTTCGGGTTGGCGCGACGGTTCACCTCGGCCATGTGGTCGGCGAGATCGAGGATGCGCACGATGCCATCGGCGCCGAGATCGTCGACCGTCAGCAGCGATCGTGCCGGCATGTCGCGCTGGGTCACGAGATCACCACCCCGTCGGCGTCGGCGGTGACCCGTTCGTCGGCACTCGTCGGCAGGTTCTTGCCGATGTAGTCGGGACGGATCGGCAGCTCGCGGTGGCCGCGGTCGACGAGCACGGCGAGTTGCTACCGCTCGTGGCCGCCCGTACTCCGACACGGCGTCGAGTGCGGCACGCACGGTCCGTCCGGTGTAGAGCACGTCGTCGACCAGTACGACGGTGGCGCCGTCGATGTCGCCGGGAAGATCGCTGACCGCTCCCGGCGTGACCGGTCGCAGTCCGATGTCGTCGCGGTAGAGGCTGGCGTCGACGGAGCCGACCGGGACACTGGTGCTGATCCGGGAGATCTCGCTGCCGAGCCGTTCGGCGAGCCACACACCGCCCTGCTGGATGCCGACGAGGACCACGCCGTCGAGACCCCGGTTGCGTTCGATGATCTCGTGGGCCATCCGGGTGATTGCCCGGCGGACGTCGTCGGGCCCGAGGACCCGCTTCTCTGGAACCATGCTTCTCCTCCGTGCGGGCCTCACGGGACCCGCTTCACGGTGATGTCGAACGTAGCAGCAACTACTGTCGTCGCCATGCATGATCTCGTGATCCGTGGGGGATTCGTCGTCGACGGCACCGGCGTACCGGGTCGCATCGCCGACGTCGTCGTGAACGACGGCGTGATCACCGCGGTGGTCGACGCCGACTCGGGCACCGAGGTGGGTGATGCGAGCCGGGTCATCGACGCCGCCGGCAAGCTCGTGACACCCGGATGGGTCGACATCCACACCCATTACGACGGTCAGGCATCGTGGGATCCGTTCCTCACGCCATCGTCGTGGCACGGCGTGACGACCGTGGTGATGGGCAACTGTGGCGTCGGCTTCGCACCGGCGGCGCCGGATCGGCACGAGTGGTTGATCGAGCTGATGGAAGGCGTGGAGGACATCCCCGGCACGGCGCTCACCGAGGGCCTCACCTGGGACTGGGAGTCGTTCGAGGAGTACCTCGACGCCCTCGACTCGCGCCAGTTCGTCATCGACATCGGTGCCCAGGTGGCCCACGGCCCCGTACGCGGGTACGTGATGGGCGACCGGGGTGCCGCCAACGAGCCACCGACCGACGACGACATCGCCGCGATGGCCGACATCGTCGAGCGCGGGCTGCGCGCCGGTGCCCTCGGGTTCTCGACCTCCCGAACGCCGATCCACCGCTCGAAGTCGGGCGAGCTGGTCCCCGGTACCAACGCCGAGCGCGACGAGCTGTTCGGCATCGCCGACGCCCTGGCCCGGGCCGGGCACGGGGTGTTCCAGTTCGCGCCCGACCACGCGCACCTCCCGATCGAGGAGTGGCCGTGGATGAAGGAGCTCGCCCGCCGCACCGGCCGCACGATCAGCGTGAACCTCAACCAGCCCGACGACGCCCCCGACCTGTGGAAGGACGTGTTGGCGCTCCTCGACGAGGCACGAGACGAGGGCATCCCGATCGTCGCCCAGGTGGCCGGTCGCGTCGTCGGGCTGCTGATGTGCCTGGAAGGCAGCTTCAATCCGCTCGGCTTCCATCCGGCGTACGCACCGCTCGCCGGCCTGTCACTGGCCGAACGAGCGGCGGCGCTCGCAGATCCGGCGCTGCGTGAGGCGTTCGCCTCGGCGCCCGCCGAGGGGGGCGAGTTGTACCGGATGCTGGTGCTCGACCGCCTCGACCGGTTCTGGGCGGTCGAGGACGGCGACATCGACTACGAGCCGCCCGCCGACCAGTCGCTGGCGGCGGTCGCCGAGCGCACCGGTGTGCGTGCGACCGACCTGATGATCGATCAGCTGGCGGCGAACGACGGCAACGGCATCGTGCTGACGCCGTTCTTCAACTACGCCTACGGCGATCTGTCGTTCAGCTACGAGGTGCACCGGCACCCCGGGACCCGAATGGGTCTCGCCGACGCCGGCGCCCACTGCGGTGTGGTGTGCGACGGTGGGACCCCGACGTTCATGCTCACCCACTGGACCCGCGACCGGTCGCGCGGTCCGAAACTGCCACTCGAGTACGTCGTGCGACGCCAGACGCGGGAGACCGCCGAGCTGTACGGCCTGGGCGATCGCGGTGCCCTGCTGCCGGGGTTGCGCGCCGACATCAACATCATCGACTACGACCACCTCACCTTCGGAGCGGCCCGGATGGCACACGACCTCCCTGCAGGCGCTCGACGTCTCGTGCAGAAGGCCAAGGGCTACGAGGCCACGTTCGTCGCGGGCGTCCAGATCGTCGACCACGACGAGTTCACCGGCGAACTGCCCGGCCAGCTCATCCGCGGCCCCCGCTGATCACGCCAGGGGTCAGACCCCAGGCGTGATCGATCAACCGGGAAGCGGGACGGAGCGGTCGCGTTCGTAGAGGATCCAGATCTCGTTGCGGGCGACCTCGTCGAACGCGTCCTCGACGTCGAGCCAATCCCCGATCAGGTCGTTGTCGAGTCGGACCGGCAGCATCACGAAGTCGACCCGTTCGGAGCGTTCGGCGAGACGATCGCCCTCCGCCGAAGCGTCGGCCCCGTAGAGCAGGACCCGGAACGGCACCGGGAACTGGTAGATCTCGTTGCGGTACGCGAGGTGCGGCGTCAGGCGGTAGTTCGCCGACACCACGGCGTCGTCGGGGATCAGCTCGATCAGCTCGCGCGCCGACGTTGCGTACACGTTGTCGGGGTTGCCGTAGAACATCGGCGTGCGCCCCCACGGCATCGGCGCCCACAGGTAGGCCGTCACCAGCGTCGCCGCGGTCGAGCGCGCCGAGCGCGAGCTGCCTCGTCGGGACCCGGAACGATCGACCCCGAACGCGCACGGCATGTGCGCGCATCGCTCCGATCGCGTACACCGTGCCGATCGCGAGCGCCGGCACGGCGATCAAGCTGTAGTGGTAGTCGATCTGGTACTGGTACCAGAACGTGCTCAAGATGTTCGTGAACAACACGAGCGCGCTGATCAGCGCCACGTCGGGCAACCTCGCGAACAGCCACGCGAACGGCGCGGTCATCTGCACGACGTACCACGGCCGACCGTCGTCGCGCAGGTGCTCGACGAGCTTCGTCGGGTTCGTGACCGCGGTGTCGACCAGGCCCCGCACCCCACCGAAGGGGATCCGCCACGTATTGCGCGTCGGCACACCGATCAGGCTGCGCATCACGACGAACATCGCAACCGCCATGAACGCGAGACTGCCGAACACGGTGAGCAGCCCGATGCGCCGATCGCGTCGAACCGCCACCCAGATGCCGAGCGGCACGATCACCAGCGACACGTCCTCCTTGACGAGGAGCGACAGCACGACGAACACGGCGTAGAGCCGCCACTTTCGTTCGAGCGCTGCATAGATCGCGAAGCCGACGAACACCCCGAGGAACGCGTCGGGATGGAAGTTCTCGAGGTTCGTCCAGCCGACAGCCGGGTGCAGCAGATACGTCCCCGACGCGATGAGCGCCCACCACTCCGAACCGAGACGGCGCCTGGCGTACAGGAACACCGGGATCGCGCCGGCGGCGATGGCCGCGGACTGCGCAGTGAACATGATCCACGCCCCCGGGGCCACCCAGTACAGCGGAACGAGCAGCAACAGCACGAGCGACGTGTGGTCGCCGAACAGGTTGCGACCCATCAGGGTCACGAACGGGGCGTCGAACTGCGACAGCAGCCACATCCCCTGGTCGTAGAGCGCCGAGTCGTAGGTGGCAGTGCCGAGCGCGTGGTGGATGTTCAGCGATCGGTCCGTGAAGTACCAGGTCCAGATCAGGACAGCTCCCGCCAGGAACACCTGCGGCGCGGTCGGTGGCGGCACCCGATGCCACCAGCGGCCGTTCGGTCCGTTGGGCGTCAGTGTTGGCGTCGTCGCGGGCGTCGTGGTGTCGGCGCCGCTCGACGGGTCGTGCTCGGCGCCCGGCGGCGCGTCGTCGATCGCGATCGACTCCGACATCGCCCTACTCTCGCAGGTCACCCACCAGTGCCGAGAGCACCCCGTTGACGAACTTGCCGCTGTCGTCGGTGGAGAACCGCTTGGCCAGCTCGACCGCCTCGTCGATCGCCACGGCGACCGGCACATCGGGCCGATGAGCGAGCTCGAACGCACCCAGACGTAACACGTTCAGGTCGAGCACCGGCATGCGCGCGAGTGTCCATCCCTTCGAGCGCGCCGCGATCGCCGCGTCGAGCTGCTCGACGTGTTCACCGACGCCGGTGACCAGGAGCACGGTCAGCTCGTCGGGTTCCAGTACCTGCAGCGCCGAGCGCGTCGACGGGCGTGATCCCTTTCGAGTACGCCTCGTAGAGCAGGTAGAGCGCTCGTTCACGCGCGTCGGAACGGTCGTCGGGGCGCGGCATGGCGGCCATGATGCGGAGCGTCCGTCAGACGCGGGTGATGTAGTCGCCGGTGCGGGTGTCGACCTTGACCTTGTCGCCGGGTTCGACGAACAGCGGCACCTGCAAGACCTTGCCGGTCTCGAGCGTGGCGGGCTTGCGCGCGCCCGAGACACGGTCGCCCTGCACGCCCGGTTCGGTCTGCGCGATCGTCAGCTCGACCGATGCCGGGATCTCGACACCGATGATCTCGCCCTGGTACTGGGCGATCTGGGCGACCATCTGCTCGGTGAGGTAGTCGGCGGCCTCGCCGAGCGCCGCGTTGGGCACGTTCATCTGGTCGTAGGTCGAGGTGTTCATGAACACGTAGTCATCGCCGTCCTTGTAGAGGAATTGCATGTCCTGACGGTCGACGATCGCCTGCTCGACCTTGATGCCGGCGTTGAACGTCTTGTCGATCACGGCGCCGTTGCGGACGTTACGGATCTTGGTGCGCACGAAGGCACCGCCCTTGCCAGGCTTGACGTGTTGGAACTCGACGACCTGGAACAGTCCGTTGTCGAGTTCGAGGGTGATTCCGTTCTTCAAGTCGTTGACGGAGATCTGCGGCATGGTCGTGTCCTTGTCGATGGTGGGTCCGGTTCAGCCCGGAAATGGTCGCGGCGTCGTGTGCGTGAGTGGCCGTGAGCCGGTTTCGGTGACGACGAGGAGATCCTCGATCCGGAATCCACCGAAGCCGACACGATAGAGCCCCGGTTCGACCGTCACCACGTTGCCGACCGCCAACTCGTCCTCGGCGACTGGGGAGTGGAACGGCTGTTCATGGATTTCGAGTCCGACGCCGTGCCCGGTTCCGTGCAGGTACCAGTCGGCGAACCCGGCTTCGGCGAAGAGGTCGCGGCAGGCGCTGTCGACGTCGCGCGCCTGCACACCGGGGCCAAGCGCGGCGATGCCGGCGGCGTGGGCGGCCTCGACGAGTGCGTAGATCTCGCGCTGGTGCTCGGTGGGTCGCCCGATCACGTACGACCGGGTCATGTCGGAGTGGTACCCGTCGACGAGGGCGCCGACATCGATGATCACGGTGTCGCCCTCGACGATCGTTCGACGCGAGACCTCGTGGTGGGGTCGCGCCGCATGGTCGGGGCCGGTCGCGACGATGGTGTCGTAGCTGCGATCGTCGGCGCCGTGGAGCCGCATCCGGTACTCGAGTTCGGTGCGAATGTCGGCCTCGGTGACGGGGGAATCGACGGTGGCGAACAGCAACGGTTCGACCTCGGTGAGCGCCGCGTCGGCGGCACGGGCGGCCGACGCGATCCGTTCGATCTCGGCGTCGTCCTTGACGCGACGCCGGAGCCCGACGAGCGAGTCGGTCGGTTGCAGCACGATCTCAGCGGACAATCGCTGCCATTCCGCATGGCTCGTCGAGGCCGGGTCGAGCCCGACGGACCGTGCGGCGGCGAGTGACGCGACCAACCGCTCGTGCAGCTTCGCCCTGGACGTCTCGGCGATCACCGTCGCGCCGACCTGTGCCGTTTCGGCCCGGGCACGTTCGCCATATCGGCCATCGGTGCCCAGGACCAGGTCATCGACCGTCACGACCGCCCAACCGTTCGACCCGGTGAACCCGGTGAGCCATCGCACATCGACGAGGTCGGTGAACAGCAACGCATCGCAGCCGAGTCCGAGCGGCAACAGGCCCTGGATCGTCGCCAGGCGAGCGGCGTGGTCGATCGGGGTGAACCTGCTCATGCCACGAACCGCTGCAGCGTCGCTCGCACTGCCCCCTCGGTGACGTCCTCGACCACCTCGACGCCGTCGGGACCGTCGAGGACGAACGTCAACCCGTCGAGGGCCTTCTTGTCGCGCGCCATCAGCGCCATCAACTCGTCGATGTCGAGACGTTCGGGCGGGGTGATCCGCAACCCGTACTCCCCCGCCACGATCCGGCGGTGTTCGTCGACGCGGTCCTCGCCGATGCGACCGAGCTCGCACGCCAACTCGGCTGCGAAGATCAGGCCGATGGCCACCGCCTCGCCATGGGCCAGCTCGTGGCCGGTGGCGATCTCGAGCGCGTCGCGCGAGCGTGTGGCCGTAGTTGAGCAGGGCCCGTCGACCGCCCTCACGCTCGTCGGCGGCGACGATGTGGGCCTTGATCTCGACGCAGCGCGCGATGCGCTCGTCGAGCGGCAGTGCCAACAGGTCGTCACCGGTCAGGAAGTGGTACTTCGACATCTCGCCGAGCCCGCAGCGCATCTCGCGCTCGGGCAGCGTCCCGAGTGCGTCGAGGTCACAGATCACCCCCGACGGCTGCCAGAACGCGCCCACCAGGTTCTTGCCCTCGGGAAGGTTGACGCCGGTCTTGCCCCCGATCGCGGCGTCGACCATGCCGAGCAGCGTGGACGACACGTGGACGACCGGAGTGCCGCGATGCCACGAGGCGGCGGCGAATCCTGCGACATCGGTGACCATCCCGCCGCCGACTCCCACGACGACGTCGCGCCGGGTGAGGCCGTGCCGCGCGAAGCCGCGAACCAGGGTCTCGATCGTGGACAGCGACTTCGCTGCCTCGCCGTCGCCGATGAGATGGACCTCGACGTCGTGGTTGGGCAGCGAGACCTCCAGCGGGATGCCGCGCTGGGTCACCACGGCCACGCGCCTCGCCGACGACGGGAGCAGACCCGAGAGTTCTCCGATGGCACCCTCACCGATGACCACGTCGTAGGAGCGATCGGCGAGCGGGACGTTCACGCGCAGCATCGCAGCACCGCCTTCGCGACGTCCTGAGGCGAGCGGTGGTCGACGGACACCACGGCGTCGGCCACCTCCTGGTACAGCGGGGCGCGCACGTCGTACAGGGCGCGCAGCACCGCCTCGGGATCGTCATCGAGCAGCGGGCGATGCATGCCGTGGCGAACGCGCTCGACGAGGACGTCGACGTCGGCGAGCAACCACACGACGTGCGCGTCGGCACTGCCGAGCGCGGCGCGGTTGACGTCGCTGAGCACCACGCCGCCCGCCGCGGCGATCACCGATGCCTCGGGCTCAGCGAGCGCTTCCAGGAGCGTGTCGGTCTCGAGCGCCCGGAACACCTCCTCGCCATCGGAGGCCCAGATCTCGCGGACGGTACGCCCGGTGCGGGCCTCGATCATCTCGTCGGAGTCGAACAGCGGACGGTCGAGTTCGGCGGCGACGATGCGTCCGACGGTCGACTTGCCCACACCCATCATCCCGACGAGCACGAGGTGGGTCACGGCAACGTGGCCGCGAACGCCTCGGCGTTGCGGACGAACTCGTCGAGGGAGTCGCCACCGAACTTTCGTTGCGCCTCGGCCGCCAGCACCAACGCGACCATCGTCTCGGCGACGACGCCCATGGCGGGGACCGCCGTGACATCGGTGCGCTCCTTGAACGACACCGTCGACTCCTTGGTCGCGGTGTCGACCGTCTCCAGGGTCGGCACGTTGAGTGTCGCCAGCGGCTTCATCGCGGCGCGCACCACCAACAGCTCACCGGTGGAGATGCCTCCCTCGGTCCCGCCGGCAAGGGTGCTCCCGCGGCGGTACTCGCCGGCGTCGGCGTCCCACGAGATCGGATCGTGCGCGACGCTGCCGCGACGGCCTGCGACCTCGAAACCGTCGCCGATCTCGACGCCCTTGACCGCCTGGATGCTCATGATCGCCTGGGCGAGCAGCGCATCGAGCTTGCGATCCCAGTGGACATGGCTGCCGAGACCGACGGGCACGCCGAAGCCGAGCACCTCGACGACGCCTCCGAGCGAGTCGCCGTCCTTGGCGGCAGCCTTGATCTCACCGATCATCGCCTCGCTCGCCTCGATGTCGAAGCAACGCACCTGATTCTCGTCGACACGATCGAGCTGCTCCGGCGTGGGACGAATGGCGTCTGCAGGCACACGCGCGGTGCCCATCTGGATGACGTGGGAGATGATCTCGACGCCGATGTGCGAGAGCAGCGCCTTGGCGACGGCACCCGCCGCGACGCGAGCCGCAGTCTCGCGGGCACTCGCGCGTTCGAGGACGTCGCGGGCGTCGGTGAACCCGTACTTCTGCATCCCGGCGAGGTCGGCGTGGCCGGGGCGTACCTGGGTGAGGGGCGTCTTGGTGGCACCCGGCGCCGGGCTCATCTCCTCGTGCCACTTGTCGCTGCGGAACCACTCGCTGTTCTTGATCTCGATCGCGATCGGCGAACCCAGTGTCCGGCCGTGGCGGACGCCGCCGATCAACGTCAGCTCGTCGGCTTCGAACCGCTGCCGTGGTCCACGGCCGTAGCCGAGGCGGCGGCGGCCCATCTCGATCTGGATCTGTTCGACGGTGATCGGGAGACCGGCCGGGAGACCCTCCATGACGACGACCAGGGCCTGCCCGTGGGATTCGCCCGCCGTGAGATACCGCAACATCGAGCAGAGGCTATCGCCCGGCGCCATCAGGCCGGGGTTGACCGGTGGCGAGCGCTGCTTCGGCGGCCCGACGCATCACGGCGACGTCGGGAAGGCGACCCAGCCAGGCCAGTTGCTGGAGCGCTGCCTGGTGGATCAGCATGCCGAGCCCGTCGATGGTGCGGGCACCCACCTGCTCGGCGGCGTCCAGCCACGCGGTGCGAAGCGGGTGATACACCAGGTCGACGACGACCTGAGCGGCCTGCAGCCGCTCGACGGCGCACGGCAGGTCGTCGGCGGTGGCGGCCGATGGATCGATGCCCATACCGACGCTCGACGCGTTGACCACGAGATCGGCGACACCGATGTCGGCGACCGTACCGACCGTGGCAACACCGGCGAGATCGCTCGCAGATTCCGCGGAGGCGACGGTCCGGTTGAGTACCCGGATCGAATCGACGCCGGCTCGACCGAGTGCCTCGATCACCGACCGGGCGGCGCCTCCCGCTCCGATGATCGCAACCGTCATCCCGCGGACGTCGATGCCGTCCTCGGCGAGCGCCGCGACGAAGCCGGCGCCGTCCGTGCTGGACCCGACGAGGTCGTCACCGCTCCAGCTGACCGTGTTGACCGAGCGCAGCGCGGCGGCCGCGGGGTCGAGCCGGTCGACCGCCGCGGCGACGTCGTGCTTGTGCGGCATCGTGACCGACAACCCGGCGATGCCGAGCACGCGCATCGCGGCGATCGCGTCCGCACCCCGACCGGCGGCGACGTCGAACGCGGCGTAGGTCCACGCATCGCCTGCTGCGTCGAAGGCCGCCTGGTGGATCACCGGTGACAGGCTGTGCGCGACCGGTGACCCGATCAGCGCCGCCACCCGGCGCTGGATCACAGCAGCCCGGCCTGGCGGGCGAGCTCGACGTTGCGCAGGTGTTGCCAGTCCTCCGAGGCGAAGATGTGGCCGCCGTCCTCGTCGGCGATCACGTAGAACAGGTAGGCACACGACGTCGGGTCGGCCAACTCGGCGCAGATCGGGTCACCAGCGGACGGGTTCGGAGCGGGGTTGAGCGCTGCTTGGATCGAGGCGCGGCCCGGGCTGGCGATCGGCGTCGGCGGCAGCCCGTACCGGAGATAGGTGTTGTACGGGCCGTCGATCTGGCGGAGTTCGCTGAACGGCAACTCGGGGTCGATGCCCGCGAGGTCACGGCCGTACAGCACCGTTGCGTCGATCTGGAGCGGAATCGCGTTCTCGGGGTCGAGCGCGCTCAGCCCGAGCCGGTTGTAGATGACCCGAGCGATCTTTGCCCGGTCCTCCGGGACCTTGGCCTCGCGCTCGATCATCGAAGCGATGATCAGCGACTCGTACGGGGTGACACCGTTTGCCGCTGACCGGTTGACGATGTCCTCCTGTTCGCCGACGCGTTCCATCAGCGCGATCATCCGCTCGATCACCTGACCCTCGCTCTCGGCGTTCGACACCTGATACGTGTCGGGGAACAGCATCCCCTCGAGCGACGTGACGCCGACCGGCTGGAACGACGACCGGATCGTGCCGTCGTTGGCCGCCTCGGAGAATCCGGCAGCGGTGAGCCTCGGCACCGAGGTGTCGAGCCGCTCGGCCATCCGGGCGAGTGTGAATCCCTCGGGGAACGTCACCTTGGTGTAGGTCTGGCCCGGTGGCGTACGCAGACGCCCGAGGACGTTGCCCATGTGGTCGTCGGGCCGCAGCTCGTAGTACCCCGGGGTCACCTCGAGGCCCCCTTCGCGCTCGACGTACCACTCGAAGATCTCGGGATCCGAGATGAGTCCGTCGTCGGCGAGACGCTGCGCGATCGACTCGAGGTCGTCCTGTTCGTTGACGGTGAAGCTCTGCACGTCGCCCGCAGCGCCGTCGGGATTGATCTTGCCGAGATACCACCAACCGACGGCACCGGCGATGAGGATCGCGACGATCGCAACGGCCATCGACGCCCACACGATCCACTTGACGACCCGACGGTCGGTTCGGAGTCGCTCGACCGAACCGGTCCGGTCCGTGGCGTCCCACGGGTCGGTCGACCAGTCGACGGCCGGGCGCGAGTCGGGGTCGACCTGCGCCTCGGGCAGCAGGGGGTCGAGTTGCGTCATGTGCCCTCGCCCGCTCGAGCCTCGGATGTACCGGTCGACGTCTCACGCCGCCATGTCTCGGCGCGGTGGTCGAGCCACGCCTGCAGCATCACCGCGGCGGCGACCTTGTCGACCACCTTGCGGCGCTGGCGCGCATCGAGGCCGGCCTCGAGCATGCCGCGCTCCGCGGTCACCGTGGTGAATCGTTCGTCGTACATCGCAACCGGCACGCCGACAACGCTAGCCAGCTGTCCTGCCTCGGTCTCGGCAGACCGTGCCGCCGGGCCCTTGGTGCCGTCGAGCGACAACGGCAGGCCGACGACGACGAGCTCGGCCTCCTCGTCGCGGACCAGCTTGGCGATCTCGGTGTGGTCGTGGCGTCTCGACGACGATCGGTGCACCGTGGTGAGAGCGGACGCGACCGTTCCGGAGATGTCGCTGACGGCGATGCCGATTCGTTTCGAGCCGAGGTCGATGCCAAGTGCTCGAACCCCCGGCGGCCGGCTCACGGGGCGTCGGCGAGGAGTCCAGCGGCGGCACGGGCCGCCAGCTCGAGCGCTGCGGGAATCCCGGTGACGTCCTTGCCGCCCGCGGTGGCGATGTCGCCCTTACCGCCCCCGCCGCCGCCGACCGCCTTCGCAGCGTCCTTCAGCAGCTCGGACGCGGTCCACCCGCTTCCGGATGCAACGGCGGAGACCAGGCCGACACCTCCGCTGGTGGTCTCGCCGATCAGGACGACCAGCCGCATGCCCGGGTGCTGACGGACCGCGATGGCGAGCTCGCGAAGGTCTCCGGGGTTGAGGCCGTCGACCTGGGTGACGAGCACGCCCTCGTGCGCCAGTGCGGCCAGTTCCCCGGCGCGACCCATCGCCAGCTGCGCCCGCAGCGCCTTGATCTCGTCCTGCAGAGCCTTGGTCTCGTCGAGTCTGCGTTGGACTCCGGCCAGCAAGTCGTCCGCCGAGGACCCCACGAGCCGGGCGGCGTCGGCGATCAGTTGTTCGTCGCGCTGCAGCAAGGCGACACTCGCCTCGCCGGTGACCGCCTCGATGCGACGAAGGTTGGAACCGATCGACGATTCGCTGACCACCTTGACGGTGCCGATGTCACCGGTCGCGCGGCACGTGGGTGCCGCCGCACAGCTCGATCGACGGCCCCGCTTCGAGCACCCGCACGATGTCGCCGTACTTGTCGCCGAAGAAGGCGATCGCACCGAGCGCCTCGGCTTCGTCCTTGGTGGTCTCGAAGATGCGCGTCGGCGTGTTCCGCAGGGTCTCGGTGTTGGCGAGGCGTTCGATCTCGGCGATCTGGTCGTCGGTCACCGCTTCGTAGTGGCTGAAGTCGAACCGCAGCCGATCGGGGCCGACCATCGAGCCGGCCTGCTTGACGTGATCGCCCAACACCTGGCGCAATGCGTGGTGCAGCAGGTGGGTGGCGGTGTGGTTACGCCGGATCGCGGCGCGACGGTCCCCGTCGATCGTCGCGGTGGCTCGTTGACCGGCGACGACCGTTCCGTCCGTGATACGGGCGCGGTGGCGGCGCAGGTTGGGCAGCGCGAACGTCGTGTCGAGCACGTCGGCGGTCCCGGTGTCGGTGACGATCGTGCCGGTGTCACCGATCTGGCCGCCCGACTCGGCGTAGAACGGAGTCCGATCGAGAAAGATGTCGACGAGCTCGTCACCCTCGCCATCGGTGTCGACGGCCACCGTCTCGACGGGAACGACGGCGAGCACACGGCTCTCGGCGGTGTCGTCGGCGTATCCGACGAACTCGGTGACGCCGAACTGCTCGACGACGTCGCGGTACGCGTCGAGATCGACGCCGTCACCAGCGCCCTTCTGCGCTGCTTTCGCTCGCTCGCGCTGGGCGGACATCTCGGTGGTGAACCCTGCCAGATCGACCACGACGTCGCGCTCGGCGGCGATCTCCTGGGTGAGTTCCAACGGGAAGCCGTAGGTGTCGTGCAGGAGGAACGCAGTCGAGCCCGACAACTCCGTGGCGTCGTGGTCGAGTTCGCCGTCGAGGATCCCGAGGCCGTGCTTGAGCGTCTGGCGGAAGCGTTCCTCCTCCTTGGTCATCACGCTGACCACGAAGTCGCGGTTCTTCACGATGTCGGGGTAGGCGTTGCCCATCACGTCGATCGCCACCTCGGTGAGCCGGGGCATCACGAGCGACTCGGTACCGAGCAGGTAGGCGTAGCGAACCGCTCGGCGGATGATGCGACGCAGCACGTACCCACGGGCTTCGTTCGACGGGAACACACCGTCGTTGACGAGCATCGCACCGGAGCGGGCGTGTTCGGCGAGGACCCGCATCGCGAAGCTGTCACGGTCGTCGTAGTCGCCGACGCGGTACGACCTTCCGGTGATCGAGCAGGCAGCGTCGATCATCGGCTGCATCAGGTCGGTCTCCCAGACCGAGTCGACGCCCTGGACGAGCGCCAGGATCCGCTCGAGGCCGGCGCCGGTGTCGATCGACGGCTTGGGCAGCGGGCTGCGGCTGCCGTCCGGTGCTTGGTCGAACTGCATGAAGACGAGGTTCCAGAACTCCATGAACCGGTCGCCGGCAGGATCGCCGAGCGGGCCGCCGTCGGGCCCGAACGCAGGACCGCGATCGATGTGGATCTCGCTGCACGGCCCACACGGTCCGGTATCGCCGGCCTGCCAGAAGTTGTCCTTGTCGCCGAGGCGCTGGATGCGCTCCATCGGCACGCCGACGACCTCGTGCCAGATCGCCTCGGCCTCGTCGTCGGATTCGTGGACCGTGATCCACAGCTGGTCGCCGTCGAAGCCCCAGCCACCGGATGCCGGGTCGCCGGTGACGAGCTCCCAGCTCCACGGGATGGCCGATTCCTTGAAGTAGTCGCCGAAGCTGAAATTGCCGAGCATCTCGAAGAAGACCAAGTGGCGCTTGGTCCGGCCGACGTCGTCGAGGTCGTTGTGCTTGCCACCGGCGCGGGCGCACTTCTGCGAGCTGACCGCCCGAAGGAACGGTGGCTGCTCGTCGCCCACGAAGTACGGCTTGAACGGCAACATGCCCGCCACGTTGAACAGCACGGTCGGGTCGTGCGGGATGAGGCTGGCCGACGGCACGACCGTGTGATCCCTCGCCGAGAAGAAGTCGCGGAAGGAGTCGCGCAGTTGGTCGGCGTTCATCGAGACGGTCATATCCCGGGCGAGCCTAGCGACGCCGGTAGCTTGCTCGACCGTGAGTACCTCGCACCCACCCGCCCCGCTCGCACCACCGGAGGATCTCCACGAGTGGATCAGCTTCGAGGATCCCGGCGAGCACCGGACGTGGGTGTTCGATGCGACGTACCTGCGGTCGAACTACACCTGTATCTACGGCTGCGGATGCAAGGGCATCCTCGACGAGCCGGCGCCCGAACTCCAGCAGGGGTGCTGCAGCTTCGGCGCCCACTTCGTCGGACGCCGACGACGTCGAGAACCTCCGGCGTCACGCCGAGCGACTCACGGCCGAACACTGGCAGTTCCACGGCAAGGGCCACGGCAAGAAGGGCTACCTCGGCAACGGTGAACCCGAGGACGACGGAACCATCCCGACGTTGACCCGACTCGTCGACGACGCCTGCATCTTCCTCAACCGCGTCGGCTTCGAGGGTGGCGTCGGTTGCGCATTGCACATCGCCGCACTCGAGGCCGGCGAGCGTCCGATGGATTGGAAGCCGTCGGTGTGTTGGCAGGTCCCGATCCGCCTCGAGCACTCGACCGACGAATCGGGACACGTGACCTCACGGCTGCGCGAGTGGAAACGACGCGACTGGGGCGAGGGCGGCAACGACTTCGGCTGGTGGTGCACCGAGGAACCCGACGCCTTCGTCGGCAGCGAGCCGCTTGTACGTGTCGGCCAGGGACGACATCGTCGAACTGGTCGGTGCACACATCTACGACCTGATGGCAGCACAGCTGGAGCGCCCCAACTGGGTGCCCCTCCCCCACCCGGCAGTCCGTCGCCGGTGACGTACACGATGTGCCAGGCACATCGTGTACGTGTCAGTCGTCGGCGTCGTCGTCGTCGTCGAAGGTCACGCCGTACTTCTCGGCGAGCGCGGCGTACTCGTCCTCGTCGGCGTCGTCGGATGATGACGACGGAGCCGAACGGTCACCGAAACCCAGATCGAAGGCTCCCGGACCGGACTGCTTCAGTTTTCTCGCCTCTTCGAAACGGCGATGACGACCCTTCTTCACGACAGGGCTCCCACACACTAGAAAGCTGACATTCGGGCACAGGGTAGCGCCGCAACCTGGCATTTCTCGGGAAACGACGAATTGTCCGCCCACAGGCATTCTGCCCGCCGGTTGCGACGACTCAGTCGGACACGGCGTGCAGCCGGAGGCGCCCCTCGGGGTCGAACGTGAGCCCCGCTTCGCCGCCCACGAGCCGACGAATGCCGTCGCCGACGAGCTCGTTGCGCCATCCCATGCCCAAGCGCGCGTCGTCGTCGCCCCGCAGGAACGCCACGATGTCGGCCCTGGTTGCGAGCAGCGCCGGGTCGATGCGTTCGTCGCGGGCGAGTTGGCCGACCCACGCCGACACCAGCGTGACCGCCGGGCGCATGTTGCGGTCGAGATCGTCGGCCGAGGGCGGGGGTGTCGGCGGCGGGGACCCCTTCGCGGCGCGGACCGCTTCGAGGATCTCGTCGGCGATCGCGCCGCGAGCGTGCCGCTCGTCGACGCCGCGTGCCTGCGACAGCTCCTTGAGCGTCGACGGGGCCCGCTGGGAGATCCCGAGAATCGCCAGGTCGGCAAGCACCTGACGCACCGGGACGTCGGTGCGCATCGCCGCGCCGTTCGCGCCACGCGGCCACGCTCTGTGCGACCGCCCGAGCACTCGGGCGCAACGAACGAGCGTCCTTCAACCGCATCCAGGCATCGTCGGGGGCGGAACCGCTCGTCGGACGGGTGCGCAGTTCCTCGCAGGCATCCTCTGCCCACACGAGTCGGCCCGCCTCGGCGAGCTGAGCGACCAGTCGCTCGTGCACCTCGAGGAGGTACTCGACGTCGACGGCCGCGTACTGGCGCTGGCTGTCCGACAGCGGACGCCGCAGCCAGTCGGTCAGACGGTCGCCCTTCGGTGGCGAGATCCCGATCTCGCCCTGCAGCAACGACACCAACGACGGCGTGCCGTAGCCGACGAAGCCTGCCGCCAACTGGGTGTCGAACATCTTCGCCGGGACCGAGCCGACGGCGTGGGTGAGCACGTCGAGATCCTGCTGTGCCGCGTGGATCACACAGAGCGCATCGGACGCGAACAGCTTCGAGAACGGGGTGACGTCGACGGCCAGCGGGTCGATCAGCGCGAGCTGCTGGCCCTGCGAGGTCCGCCAGGCGACCTGGACCAGCGCGAGTTTCGGGAAGTACGTGCGCTCGCGATGGAACTCGGTGTCGAGTGCGTAGCGCGGCTCGGCAACGAGCAGCGTCGATCAGATCGTCGAGATCGCCCTGTCGGTCGATCCAGCGGGCTCGAAGGGGCGCCTCAGGCACCGGGCGCACCGGAGCCGGCGCCGCTGACGACCTCGAAGCCGGCCGCTGTCCACGCCATCATCCCGCCGATCACGTTGACTGCGGTGCGGCCCTGACCGCGCAGGAAGTCGCACGCTCGCCCGGATCGGGCGCCCGAGCGACACACGACGTAGGTGGGCTCGGTGTCGAACGCCTCGAGATGCTCCGGCACCGTGGCGAGTGGGACCAGCGATGCGTGGCCGATGTGGCCGGCGGCCCATTCGTCGGGCTCGCGAACATCGACGACGCGCGCCGACGACCCGAGCGCCGCCAGGTCCTGAACCGAGATCTCCGTCAGTGTCACGACGTCAAGCGTACCGATCGAGGTCGTCGGGGGTGTTGATGTTGCGCACCGCGGCCGGCTCGATCTCGACGGCATGCGACTCGAGCCGCTCGATGGCCCGATGGAGGGCCCGTTCACCCGAATCGAACATCTCACGGAGCCGCTCGGTCGCCCGGGGCCTCCAGATGGCGCAGGTCGGCTCGACCTGCGCCGTGCGAGCGACGACGACGTCGACGTCGCGGTGACTGCCGCAACGCGTCGACCAAACCTCCGAGATCCTCGCCGCGGAGCGCCGGGAGGTCACAGGCGACCACGAAGACGCCGTCGAGCTGCAGTTCCGACTCGGTGAACAGCTCGAGCACCCCCAGCACCCCACCGAGGGGTCCGGATCCCGGATGGCGGTCGGGCAGCACCGGCATGCCGAGCGGTTCGAGCTCGGTGACATCACCGCCGTAGGCGATCACGCTGGCGCATCCGGCGCGGGCGAGCGCATCGCCGACGCGTCGAGCCATGGGAACGCCGTCGACGTCGATCAGGGCCTTGGTCCGGCCCATCCGCCGGCTCGCCCCACCGGTGAGCACGGCGCCGACCATCGTGGGCGTCGACTCAGTCAGCGGGAATCCCCGACGGATCGAGCTGCAGCAGGAACGTGCGACATCGTTCGGCCTCGTCGAACTCGCCGATCTCGGCAGCCATCTCGACCGAGTCCTCGCAACGAACGCAGGAACCCACGGTTGGTCGGTTCTGACCAGCGCACGTAGCCGCTTCCTCGCCATCCGTTCGCACGCAGGGTGTCGAGCCCGCGGTGATATCCGACTCGATAGGCGGCATAGCGCTCGATCGGATCGCGCCCCAGGTCGCCGAGTTCGGCCCAGCCGTCGAGGAGGCGGGGTGCGGAGGCGACCACCTCGGCAACCGCGCTGCGTCGCTGCGCGAGCGGCTGTGCCAACGCATCGGCGAGGCGGCCGGCAAGCTCGGCGTCGACGCTCGGCAGGACGGTGGTCGGGAGGCCCGACGAGAGGTTGATCGGCTGGTCGCTCACGTCGCTGGATCGTAGGGGACCGCTCGACCGTCGGCCTACAGTGGCCGCGTGATCGCCCTCACCCTCGACGACGCGTGGACGATCGCACTCGTGGCCGCCACGGCATTGGCGGTCGGCGCGGTCGTCTCGTTCTGGGTCATGAAATCGCTGGTGCAGAAGCTGGCCGTCGCCGCCCTGCTCGGCGTGCTCGCGTTCGCGGTGTGGACGCAGCGGGTGTCGCTGCAGGACTGCGCCGACAAGGTGCAGGACAACTTCGAGCTGGCCGGAACCGATGTCGTCGTGACCGACACCGAGTGTTCGTTCTTCGGCATCACCGTGACGATCTCCGATCCGCGGGTTCCGTCGAATGGTGACTGACGCTTCCGACGTCATCGAGCCCCGAACCAGCGTCGACGGGCGCACCCTCGCGCGGCTGACCGCGGCGAAGACGGTCACGAACGTCGCGGTCGAGGTGGATCCCACCGTTCCTGCCGACGCTCGAACGCGCCTTCGGCGCCACCACGACACAGCTCACGACCGTGCTCGGCGTGGGTGAGATGGCGGGCCTGTCGACGGTCTTCGTCGGCCGGCACCTCGACCGCGGTCGCGAACGGGCGGTGATGATCGCCGGCCTCGGCCTCGTCGGCGCCTCGGCAGTCCTCGCACTGGCCGGATCGCTCGCGGCGTTCGCCGTCTCGTTCTTCGTCCTCGTGCTCGGCGTGTCGAACCTCACCGTCGCCGGCCAGGCCTGGATCAGCCACCGCGTCGACTATCGCTGGCGCGCCCGGTCCTTGGGCCTGTACGAGACCTCATGGGCAATCGCCCTGCTCGCCGGCGCGCCGATCATCGCCGTGCTGATCAACCTGTTCGGATGGCGGGGGCCGTTCGCCGCCATCGCCGTCGCGTGCCGTGCTCGCCGCGCTGCTCGTCGCCCGGACGCTGCCGGCCACCGGTCGACCATCGAGACTCGAACCGATCGACCCGGTCGATGCGCCCGGGTCGACCGAACCCGCCGACGCGACGCCGTCGACCTCGATCACCACTCGGGCATGGCTCGTCATGATCGGCTCGGCAACCACGGCGATGGCCGGACTCTCGGTGTTCGTGGTGTCCGGCAGTTGGCTCGACGACGCCTTCGGGGTGTCGACGGGAGGGATCGGCGCGGTCGCGATGCTGTTCGGCGCGACCGAGCTCACGGCGAGCGTCGGCAGCGCCGCCTTCGCCGATCGGATCGGCAAGCTTCGCACCACGATCGCGGGCCTCGTGACCCTGCTCGGCGGTCTCGCGATCATGCTGACCGCCGACGATCGTCTGTGGGTCGGCGTCACCGGGTTGATCGTCTTCCTCCTCGGATTCGAACTCGCCTTCGTCGTGTCGTTGTCGCTGGTCAGCGAAGCGATGCCCGACGCCCGCGGGACCACGCTGGCCGCGAGCAACGCCGTCGGCACCGTCGCGCGTGCCAGCGGCGCAGTGCTGAGCGGCTGGCTCTACGGCATCCACGGCATCGGGGGCACCGCCGGCCTCTCGGCCGCCGCGGCGATCGTCGCCGTGTGCTCGCTGTTCCTCAGCCGACGGTTGCCGTCGGTTCGTCGCTGAGCGACACCAGGAAGGGCTCCATTGCTGCGACCACGGCGTCGGCGTGCGTGTGGGGTCCGGCGTGTCCGGCCTCGGGCACCACCGCCGATCTGCAGTCCACGAGCATGGCGGCCAAGGTCTCCATCGCTGCGCGGTGGTGCGGTCGGCATCGCTCACCGTGCAGTGCCAGCACCGGAACGGTCACCCGTTCCGCGGCCCACGGAGCGCATCGTCGAAGATCTGCCAGTTCCGCGACCATCGCAGCACCTTCACCTCGACGCTCGTCGCGCTTCGACGGCGGCAGACGTTCCCAGACGGCGTCGCCGACGAGGCGACGCATGAACGCTTCCGCCGCGTCTCCCGGGTCGTCGACCTCCATCGCGGCGGCGCCGGCGGTCGTCGAGGGCCACCAGTCCAGCCAGGACAGTGGCGTCTCGTACACGACGACCGCCGCGAACCGCGTCGGGCCGGCGAGCCGCGAGACCCAGTGCGACGTTGCCGCCGAAGCTGTGTCCGAACACGATCGCTTCACGCGCAGATGCGTCGGCCAGCACCCGGTCGAGGTCGTCGATGTTCGCCTCGACCGTCCAGGGCGGGCCGACGTGTGAGGACCGGCCGTACCCGCGCCGGTCGTAGCGGATCACGCGATGGGTCGCGTCGAGCCGTCGGCTCAACCGGAGCAGACCAGCCGAACGGTCCATCGATCCGTGCACGACGACGGCGAGCGGCGCGTCCGGGTCACCCGCCGATTCCGACCACACGGTCGCCATCAGTCGACGCTGACGATCCGCAGCACGTCGGTGGCGGCGCGGGCGGGCCGCTCGCGGTTGGGGTCGGGCGTGCCCGCCAGCACGAGCACGCGGTCGCCCGACCGGATCAGGCCTGCCTGCAACGCGGTCTCGACGGCGAACCAGACCATCTCGTCGGTGGTGCCGTACAGGTCGACCTCGAGCGGGGTGACCCCCCAGCTCAGCGCCATCGCCCGGACCACCGTCGGGGTCCGGCGACAGTCCGATCATCGCTGCGGTCGGGCGGAAGCGCGCCATTGCGCGAGCGGTTCGACCGCTGCGCGTGCAGCAGAGGATCGCGGTGACCTCGGCCTCGCTCGCCGCTCGTGAGGCCGCATGGGTCAGCGCTGCGGTGATCGGATCGATGCTCGACATCTTCTCGTGGTGCGACAGGCGTTGGATCCGTCCGAGCCGGTCGGCCCACTGCCGGTAGGACGCCTCCGACTCGGCTCGCTCGGCGACCGTCGCCATCGTGCGCACGACCGCTGCCGGGTCGTGTCCGATCGCCGTCTCGCCGGACAGCATCACCGCGTCCGTGCCGTCGAAGACCGCGTTCGCCACATCGCTCACCTCGGCACGTGTGGGCGACGGCGACGTGATCATCGACTCGAGCATCTGGGTGGCGGTGATCACCGGAACGCCGGCCTCGACGCAGTGCCGGATGATGCGTTTCTGGAGGTGCGGGACGTCCTCGATCGGGCAGTCGATGCCGAGGTCGCCACGAGCGACCATCACGACGTCGGTGGCGGCGATGATCTCGTGCAGATGGTCGACCGACGCACGGGTCTCCATCTTCGCGACGATCTGGGCTCGATCGCCGACCACGGCTCGAACCTGGTCGATGTCGCCGGGCGACCGCACGAACGACACGGCGACGAACTCGACTCCGGCAGCAGCAACCGCTTCCGCGAGCACGAGATCGTGCGCCGTCGGTGAGGGCAATCGCAGCCGGTCGGACGCGAGATGGACACCGGGACGCCCGTTCGCCTCGCCACCCGTTTCGATCCGCGCCGTCGCACACTCGCTGCCGACCTCGACGACGCGCAGCGCGATCGCTCCGTCACCGAGCTGCACTCGTGCGTCGACGGTGAGATCGTCGAGCAGCGTGGGGTAGTCGACCTGGATGCGACGGTCGTCGCTCGGGCCGTCGCCGCTGACGAGCTCCACGATCGTTCCGGTCCCGAGGAGGACCCCACCGTCGGGAAAGGCACCGGCGCGGACCTTCGGCCCGGGGAGGTCGGCGAGCACAGCGACGGCCCGGCCTCGGTCGGCCGCCACCGCTCGGATGCGAGCGAGTACCGCCAGGTGCTCGTCGAGCGTGCCGTGGCTCAGGTTCAGCCGCATCACGTGCGCGCCGGCGTCGATCAACTGTCCGAGCGCCTCGGCGGAGTCACTCGCCGGTCCGATGGTGGCCACGATCTTCGTTCGCCCGGTCATATCTGCTTGTCTATCTCAGAATGGAACTGCTGATCATCCGCCACGGGTTGCCGGTACGACGCGAGCTCACCGAAGGTGCGGCGGACCCCGAGCTCGCCCCCGAGGGTCACGAGCAGGCCCGCCTGCTCGCGAGGTACCTCGAGTCCGAGCGCATCGACGCGATCTACGCGAGCCCGATGGCACGTGCGAGAGAGACCGCCGGGCCGCTCGCCGAGTTGCTCTCCATGGACATCCGGATCTCGCCCGGAGTCGCCGAATGGGACCAGAACAGCCCGGAGTACGTGCCGGTCGAGGAGCTGAAGGCCGCCAACGATCCCCGATGGCACGCCATGCTGGCGGGCGAATGGTCCTCCGACGAGTCCGAGGAGGACTTCCGAGCAAGGGTGCTCGACGCGGTCGAGACGATCATCGACGACCATCGCGGCGAGCGGGTCGCGGTCGTGTGCCACGGCGGCATCATCAACGGGTACCTGTCGCACATCCTCGGTCTCGGCGAATTCGCCCGCGGCTTCTTCTATCCGAACTACACCTCGATCAACCGGGTCGCCGCCGCGTCGAGCGGCGAACGATCGATCGTCACGGTGAACGAGACCAGCCATCTGCGCGGCACCGGCCTCCCGATGGGTCTGTTCCAGCGGGGCTGACACATGACGACCGATCTGATCGACTTCCTCGACGCCTCGCCGTCACCGTGGCACGCGGTCGCCTCCGCCATCGATCGACTCGACGGGTTCGTCCGACTCGACGAGACGGACGCCTGGACCGATCTCCCGGCAGCCGGGTACGTCGTGCGGTCGGGAGCGATCATCGCGTGGCGGCTCCCCAGCGAGCCGACACCTCCGCACGCCCCGTTCCGGCTGGTCGGTGCCCACACCGATTCGCCGTGCCTGCGCGTGAAGCCCCGTCCCGACACCGGTGGCCACGGCTGGAAGCAGCTCGCGGTCGAGGTGTACGGCGGGATCCTCAACAACAGCTGGCTCGACCGCGACCTCGGTGTCGCCGGCCGTGTCGTGGCCAGCGACGGCTCGGTCTCGTTGCTGAACGTCGCCGAACCGATCGCCCGGGTGCCGCAACTCGCCGTGCACCTCGACCGTGAGGTCAACGCCGGCGGGCTGGCACTCGACACCCAGCAACACCTGACGCCCGTGTGGGGGGTCGGCAGGTCGTCGGTCGGCGAGTTCGCCGCGTGGATGCGCGAGCATCGGCGAGATCGACGCCGATCCGGCGTGGTGGGAGCTGTGCCTGTACGACGTGCAGGGCGCGTCCGTGATCGGCGCCGACCACTCGCTGCTCGCCTCGGGCCGCCTCGACAATCAGGTGTCGTGCTGGGCCGCCGTCACGGCGCTCACCGCGGCGGCGCCGACCGGCCACGTCGCCGTCGCCGTCCTGAACGACCACGAGGAGGTGGGTTCGTCGAGCAACACCGGTGCCGGCGGCCCGTTTCTCGAGTCGGTGCTCGCCAGAATCGTCGCCGCACGCGGCGGCACCGCAGAGGACCTCTCCAGGGCGCTGGTCGTCGTCGGCGTGCGTGTCGGCCGACAACGCCCACGCCGTCCACCCGAACTACCCCGAGCGCCACGAACCCGGCCATCGGCCGATCGTGAACGCCGGTCCGGCGATCAAGGTGAACTCGAATCAGCGCTACGCCACGTCCGGCGACACCGCCGCCGGATTCCAGCGAGCGTGCGAGGCCGCCGGCGTGCCCTGGCAGGTGTTCGTGTCGCGCAACAACATGCCGTGCGGCTCGACGATCGGGCCGATCACCGCCACCCGGCTCGGCATCCGACGGTCGACGTCGGCGTGCCCCAGCTGTCGATGCACTCCGCCCGCGAACTCTGCGGCGCCGACGACCCCGGCTACCTGGCGGCCGCGCTGGCAGGTCTTTCTGACCACCTGAGCGGGTACGTCAGCCGACGCGGGCCTCGGCGAGATCGAACAGGCGCTGCAGTTCGGTCGACAACCGTTCGGATGCCTCGGTGATCGCCCGTCGGGGTGCGCGTCCGGATTCGCCGACCTCGATCGTGATCGGCTCGCCGATCACGACGTGGACCTTCCTCGGGTGGATCATCTTCGCGTGACGGGGCATCACCCGGGCCGATCCGCCGATGCCGACGGGAACGATCTGCACGCCGGCGTGCGCGGCGACGTACGCGGCGCCGTCGAACAGCGGATGGACACGGGGACCGTCCTTGCGTTCACCTTCGGGAAACAGCACGAGCGGCTCGCCACCTTCGAGCACCTCGATGCTGCGCGCCAGCGCCTCTCGGTCGGCGGTCCCGCGGTTGACCGGAAACGCCCCGAGCGCCGAGAACAGCCACCCGAGACCGGCGTACTTCCACATCTCCTGCTTGCCCATGAACCGGATGCGACGGTTCGTGACGCAGGCGACGATCGGCGTGTCGACGTAGCTGCGATGGATCGGCGCGAGGATGTACGCCCCCGTCGGGGGAAGGTGCTCGCGACCATCGATGTGCATCCGGGTGAATGCCTGGGTGAACCAGCACACGAGCGAGCGCACGACCCGATACGTCAGCATGCTCGCCCACGAGTCGGAGGCGAGACGTGTCTGCACCTTGGTCATGCCGGCATCAGGCCCAGCACACGGTTGACCACCTCGTCGACCGACGAACCCGTCGTGTCGACGACGATGGCGTCGGAGCTCTCCGTCAACGGGCTGTCGGCTCGGGTCGAGTCCTTGCGATCGCGTTCGATGATCGACGCTTCGACCTCGTCGACGCTGCCGCCGATCTCCGCCACCCGCCGCTCGGCACGCACTCGCGGGGACGCCGTCACGTAGAGCTTGAGCGTGGCGTCGGGAAACACGACCGAACCGATGTCGCGGCCCTCGACCACACCACCGCCGTGCTCGGCGACCCAGGACCGTTGACGCCGGACCAGCTCCGCACGCACTCGACTGTTCGCGGCGACCGCACTGACCGCGGCGGTGACCTCGCGGCCACGGATCTCGACGGTCGCGTCGACGCCGTCGACGATCACCACCGAGCCGTCGAGCGTCATCTCGACGGCGGTGGCGAGCGCCGCCACGTCGGTCTCGTCGGCCGGATCGATCCCTCGACGCAGCGCCGCGAAGGTCACCGCGCGATACATCGCCCCGGTGTCGAGATACTCCAGTCCGAGTCGCTCGGCAACGGCGCGTCCGACCGTGCTCTTCCCGGCGCCGGCCGGACCGTCGATCGCCACGATCACCGGCGAGACATCGGTGGCACCGTTGGAGGAGTCGCTCACCACGACACCCCGAGCGGGCGACCCTCGTCGTAGCCGGCCGTGCTCTGGACGCCGACCACGGCCCGTTCGTGGAACTCGGGGATCGAGTCGGCTCCGGCGTACGTGCAGGCCGAGCGCAGCCCGGCGACGATCTGGTCGATGATGTCCTCGACGCTCGGACGTTCGGGATCGAGATACATCCGCGAGGTGCTGATGCCCTCCTCGAACAGCTCCTTGCGGGCGCGCTCGAAGCCGTGGTCGCCCTGCGTGCGGTGCTTGACCGCCCGGTTGGACGCCATGCCGAAGCTCTCCTTGTAGAGGCGGCCGTCCGGGTCGCGCAAGGTGTCGGCGGCCGATTCGTACGTTCCGGCCAGCCACGATCCGAACATCACGTTCGCCGCGCCGCCGGCGAGCGCGAGCGCGACGTCGCGCGGAAAACGGACCCCACCGTCGGCCCAGATGTGGCGGCCGAGCCGGCGCGCCTCGTCGGCGCATTCGAGCACGGCGGAGAACTGCGGGCGACCGACGCCGGTCATCATCCGAGTGGTGCACATCGCACCGGGACCGACACCCACCTTCACGACGTCGGCGCCCGCTTCGATCAGTTGACGGGTGCCGTCGGCGGTCACGACGTTGCCGGCCACGATCTTGGCGTCCGGGAGCACGGCGCGCACCGACTCGATCGCGTGCAGCGTTCGGGTCTGATGGCCGTGGGCCGTGTCGATCACGAGCACGTCGACGCCGTGGCCGACCAGCTCCTTCGCCCGCGCCGCCGGATCGCCGTTGATGCCGACGGCGACGCCGACCATCAGACGTCCGTCGGCGTCGACCGCCGGCTGGTAGATCGTCGAGCGCAGCGCACCTTCGCGGGTGATCACGCCGAGCAGGCGGCCGTCGTCGACCACCGGGGCGACGCGCAGCCGGTTGCGGCCGAGATGGTCGAACGCCGCGGCGGGATCGATGTCCGGGCTCAGGATGTGCAGGCTCGAACTCATCACGTTGACCAACTGGGTGAACCGGTCGAAGCCCTCGCCGTCGCGCTCGGTGAACACGCCGACGGGCACGCCGTCGTCGACGACGACGACCGCACCGTGGGCGCGCTTGTGGATCAGCGACAGCGCATCGCCGATGGTGGCATCCGGAGCGAGCGTGATCGGCGTCTCGAACACCGTGTGACACCGCTTGACGTAGTCGATCACCCGGGCGACCACGTCGACCGGGATGTCCTGAGGCAGGATGGCGATTCCGCCACGCCGCGCAACGGTCTCGGCCATGCGACGTCCCGCGACCGCCGTCATGTTCGACACCACGAGCGGGATCGTCGTGCCGATGCCGTCCGGCGTGCGCAGGTCGACGCTCATCCTCGACGGCACGTCCGACAGGCTCGGCACCATGAAGACGTCGCTGTAGGTCAGGTCGAAGCCGGGGTCGGGATGAAGCATGCGCATGGGGTCCTCCTCGTGTCGATCGGCCCGGTCTGGATCCGACGACGCGACTCGCTTGACGAGCGAGCACAGGCTAGGGCCTAGCCTGTCGCGTCCATGACCTCTCAAGTCGCACCGCCGGTCGTCCTCGTCCACGGTTGGGGCGGCTCGTTCGAGTCGACGTGGCAGCGCAGCGGATTCACCGCACTGCTCGACGACGCCGGCCTCGAGGTGGTCGGCGTCGACCTGCTCGGCCACGGCACCGCGCCGAAGCCCCACGAGCCCGAAGCCTACGCCGACCTGACCGAGCGCCTCCACGACGCGCTCCCGGAGCAACCGGTCGACGCCATCGGGTTCTCGCTCGGGGCGATGACGCTGTTGCGTCTCGCCATCGCCCAGCCGCACCGCTTCAACCGGATCGTGCTCGCCGGCGTCGGGGCCAACCTCTTCGAACGCGACGAGTCCGGCACGCAGGCCATCGTGGCCGGACTCGAGACCGTCGCCGCCGGCGGCGACCCCTCGACCCTCGACAACACGGTGCGTCTGTTCACGCAGTACGCGAGCCAGCCCGGCAACGACATCGACGCGCTCACCGCGGTGATGAAGCGACCGCCCTCCGCCGAGATCACCCGCCGAAGGCTGCGCAACGGTGACGTGTCCGGTGCTCGTCGTCGTCGGCGACCGCGACTTCGTCCACCCCGGCGACGGCCTCGCGGCCGCCTTCCCGAACGGCCGGTGCGAGACGCTGCGCAATGTCGACCACTTCGCCACGACCGAGTCGTTCGGGTTCTTCGACGCTGCGCTCGAGTTCCTCGACGCCATCTGAGCGCCGACGATGACGCGCCCCATGGACCGCGATCGACCTCGTCACCACCGACGTCGAGCGCGCCGCTGACCTCCGCGCGCTGGTGGCCTGGTCGCGATCCCGACCGAGACGGTGTACGGCCTCGCGGCCGACGCGACGAGTCCAGCTGCCGTCGCCCGGATCTTCGCGGTCAAGGGGCGACCGACCGACCATCCGCTGATCGTCCACCTCGCGTCGGCGGAGGAGGTCGATCGGTGGGCCGCGACGGTGCCCTCGACGGCACGGCTCCTGATCGATGCTGCGTGGCCCGGACCGCTCACCGTGATCGTGCCCCGCGCCATCGGCGGTGCTCGACGTCGTGACGGGAGGACGCGACACGGTCGGGCTGCGGGTTCCCGCTCATCCGATGACGCTCGACCTGCTCGACCGGGTCGCGGTCGGTGCTGGCCGCGCCGTCGGCGAACCGGTTCGGGGCAGTCAGCCCGACCACGGCCGACCACGTGCTCCGCGACCTCGGCGATCGGCTCGATCCTCGACGCGACGCGATTCTCGACGGCGGCCCGTGTCCGATCGGCGTCGAGAGCACGATCGTCGACTGCGCGACATCACCCCCGCAGATCCTGCGCGCCGGCGGCGTGCCGGTCGAGGACGTGCATCGGCTGCTTCGCGGGCGATGTCGCCGATGCGTCCGGCCCGAGCCGAGCGAGCGGGATGCTCGCCTCGCACTATGCGCCACGATGCGAGGTCCGACTGGTCGACTCGGCCGACGACGCGATGGCGCTGCGGGCCGGCACCGTCGGGGCCGAGGTCCTCGACCTCACCGACGATCTCGTCGTCTACGCCCGTGAGCTGTACGCCCGGCTTCGACGACGCCGACGAACGCCGGTCCGCACGTTGATCGCCGTGCTGCCGCCCGCCGAGGGGCTCGGCCACGCGATCCGCGACCGGCTGACGAAGGCCGCGGCACCTCGGCCGCGCTGACGCCCTGAGCGTCCGACGTTCACGGCCAGTCGACGGCGTTCAGTTGCTCGACCCACGCGTCTCGGACCGCGACGACGTCGGGCGTCGGTGAGCCGTCGATGCCGGCCACGGTGATGCTGACCGTCGACGCGCCCGCGTCGGGCACCACGTCGAGGCGACACCAGCAGTCGAACGGTTCGTTCAGGTACGTCTCGAGCCGGTAGGGCGGGTCGTCGTCGAGCACCTCGCCGAGCCACGAGGCGACCACGAGCATCGCCTCGAAGGTCTCGACCGGCAGCGCCTCGACGGTGAACGACGGGCATGTCCGCGCCATCCCTGACAGGTGGCCGCCCGATGTCGACGTCCGGGAGTTCCGGTGCGCTGGTGGTCGCTGCTCGACGGGTCCGGCGCGTCGCAGCGATCGCGGCACCCGCGTCGACGGTCGAGCAGGGCCGCGTCGGCGGCTTCGTTGATGCGTTGCATCGCGGCTCGGGTCACCACCGCGGTCGGGATGGTTCGCCTTGGCCAGCCGGCGTCGGGCCGCACGAATCTCCTCGCTGGTGGCATCAGGATCGAGGCCCGAGGGTGGCGAACGGATCGGTTCCCCATCGCTGTTCAGCGGCAGCTCGCGGAGCTCGGCGTAGCGCTCGCGGAGCGTCGCCCGGATCCGACGCGGTTCGATGGTCGCCGCCGCCGACGCCGAGACCCCACCGCGCCTGCACCGTGGCATGGTCGTCGACCGCCGACCACCGCGGCAGCCTGCACGGCCGCGCCGGTCGGCGACCGCCTGGTCGGCGCCTGCGACGCACGATCGGCAGGTCGACGAGTCCGGCCAGGACCGCACGGAGAGCGGACGACTCTGCGCCCCGCCACCGAGGATGACCCGGCCGTCGACCGTCGCGTGGGCTCGGAGCGAGTCGAGCGCGTCGACCAGCCCGCAGGCGACACCCTTCGACGGTCGCCCGCGCCAGCTGCTTCGCGGGTGACGTCGGTGCGCAGGCCACGCGATCAGTCCGGTCGCGTTCGGACGGTTCGGTGTTCGTTCGCCGTCGAAGTACGGCAGCAGCACCGGCACGTCGCCGTCGGCGAGCGCGGCGAGGGCGAGTCGTCGAATTCGACGTGGTCGACGCCGAGCAGCCGGGCGACGGCGTCGACGACCTTGGCGGCGTTCGAGGTGCACACGAGCGGCAGGAACCGTCCGGTGGCGTCGGCGAAGCCGGCGACCTCGCCGGACGGATCCGCCGTCGGCGACTCGGAGACGGTGAACGCGGTGCCCGACGTGCCGACCGAGATCACGGCGTCGCCCGTGCGCGAGGCCGAGCCCATCGCCGCGGCCATGTTGTCGCCGGTGCCGACCGCGACAGCGACCTCGTTCCACTCCCCGGCCACGTCGAGCGGACCGAGCACGGCCGGAACGGCAGTCGCTCCAGTCGCGGTCGCCATCGATGAGCGCGAGCAGATCCCAGCGGTACTCCCCCGTCGACGGCGACCAGTAGCCGGTGCCCGACGCGTCGCCGCGGTCGGTCGTGAACGCGCCGGTCATCCGGTAGGTCAGGTAGTCGTGCGGCAGCAACACCCGCGCCATGCGGTCCCATGCGTCGGGGTGCGTGCGGTGCAGCCACGACAGCTTCGTCACCGTGAACGCCGCGACCGGCACGCTGCCGACCGCGTCGGCCCAGGCCTGCGGCGCCCTCCCCAACTGCTCGATCAGCCAGTCGGCGTCCGGAGCCGACTCGGTGTCGTTCCAGAGCTTGGCCGGGATGGACCGGCTCGTCGTCGGCGTCGAGGGCGACCATGCCGTGCTGCTGGCCGCCGACGCTGATCGCCTCGACGCGTGAACCGGCCGGCAGTTCCGCCAGGACCGCCTGGGCCCAGGCGCTCTCGAAGGCCGCCCACCACGACTGCGGGTCCTGCTCGCTGCACCGGTGGCGTCACCGTCGGGTGCGGCGACGAGCGTCGTGCGACGACCTCGCCGGTGTCGAGGTCGCGGATCTCGACCTTGGTGGACTGCGTTGACGAGTCGATCCCGGCGACGAATGGCACCACGAGAGACTAGATCCGCCCGACGCGTCCACCCATCCCCAGCGATGAGCAAACGCCGCTCTTCAGGCGGTTCGCTCATCGCAGCGCTCACACCATCCCCAGCGATGAGCCAAACGACGCCACCCAGCGGTTCGCTCATCGCAGCGCTCACACCATCCCGAGCGATGAGCGAAGTGACGCTATTCGGCGCGGTTCGCTCATCGCAGCGCTACTCGGGCGACGTGGGGCGTAGACGACCAGTCGGGCGATCGGCCCCAGGCGTCGTCGAACGTGACCTCGTCGAGCGGCTTGCGCTTCAGCGGGCCGTGATTTCCCACGGGCACGCCGAGGGTGATGCACGCCGACAGCGCGACGTCGTCGGGGATCCCGAGCAGCTCGCGCAGTTCGGCTTCGACGCCGTGGTGCCACATGGTGAGCGCTCCGCCGTAGCCGAGCGCCCGGGCGGCGAGCAGCAGGTTCTGGCAGGCCGGGTACACCGAGGCACCTTCGTACGGGCGACGGCGCCCGGTAGCGCTCGAGGCAGACGAGGACGACGACCGGCGATCTGCTCGAAGTGGTCGACGTAGTGCTGCATCGAGTCGGCGAACCGTCGACGGTCGGTAGCCGTCGCCGCTCGCGCTTGGCGTTCCAACCCGGCACGAAAGGCCTCGCCGAGCAGTGGCTTCGCCGCGCCGGCGTTCGGGCCGTCGCGCAGCACGAGGAACCGGAACGGCTGACGGTTCGAACCCGACGGCGCCCGGCCGGCGTGCCACAGGATCGAGGCGAGGTCGGCGTCGGGGATCGGGTCGTCGGTGTATCGGCGGATCGCTCGCGTCGTCGCCAGGCCCTCCAGAGCAGTCCGATCGGTTCGTCGGAGACGTCACCGACCGTGGAACTCGGGCTGCCGCTTCTCCATGAACGCGGTGACGCCCTCGGTGAAGTCCTCGGTGCGCAGGAGCGGGAGCAGCTGGAGGAACACGTGGTGGACGTTCTGTTCGAACGTCTCGGTCTCGGCGGCGCGCATCATCCGCTTGATCGCCCGGACGGCGAGCGGCGCGTTCGCGGCGATCTCGGCGGCGAGTCGCCGTGCTGCGTCGGCGAACTCGTCGGCGGGACGACCTGGTTGACGAGACCGAGCTCGAGCGCCTCGTCGGCGGTCAGCGTGCGACCGGAGAATGCGATCTCGGCGGCCTTGGCGTAGCCGACCATCCGCGGCAGCAGCCAGGTGCCGCCGCTCTCGGGCAGGATGCCGCGCTTGGCGAAGCCGGGGTTGAGCTTGGCGGTGTCGGCGGCGATGCGGATGTCGCAGCCGAGCGCGAGGTCGAGTCCGTAGCCGGCGGCGCCGCCGTTGAGCGCGCAGATCGTCGGGGTGTCGATGTTGTGCAGCACGATGGGCGGCGCGACGCGCAGGTCGAACTCGCCGCGTGAACGACTGCGCGCCGCCGAGGTTGCCGAGGCCACCCTTCGGGCCCGCCATCTGCGCCTGCAGGTCGAGCCCGGCGCAGAACGCCCGCCCGTCGCCGGTGAGCACGATGCAGCGCACGTCGGGGTCGTGATCGGCTCGCAGGAGCAGCTCGAGATCTCGTCGCAGCATCGATCCGCGAGATCGTGTTCATCCGCTCGGGGGCGTTGAGCGTGATCGTCGCGACGTGGTCGGCGACGTCGTAGCGCACCTCGGTGATCGGGATCCCCGTTCACGGTGCCATGCGGCGTCGGCGTGAGTCGTTCACAGCGGCCGAAACGTAGTGCCTGGCACAACGTCGCAACGAGGCGTACACTTGCCGCACCTTATGAGTACAGGCATCCCGCCTGTGCCCCAACAAGGGGGAGAACCCACAACTATGCAGAAATCACGCGTGAAGCGCGTCGGTGCCCTGCTCGTTGGCTTGACTCTCGTTGCCGCAGCTTGCGGTAGCGACGACGAGCATCGCGACACCGACGCGCCAGCAGCCACCGAAGCACCGCCGACACCGAAGCCACCGACGGCACCGAGGCCCCGGACACGAGCACCGAAGGCACGAGGCCCGAGGGCACCGAGGCACCGAAGGCACCGAGGCCCGCCGAGCGGCGAGGCCGAGTGCGGCAACGCACCGAGCGACGTCGTCGACGGCGACCTCGAAGGCTTCGCCGGCACGACCCCGTTCGGTGAGATCACGCCGGAGTTCATCGCGCGCCTCTGCGAGATCGACCCGGACCTCGAGGACCTCAACTACGCCACGGAGACCTACGACGCGGTCATGATCACCGCGCTCGCGGTGGTGGCCGGCCGGCGACGACGGCATCGCCCACGCCGCAGCAGATCAACGGCATCACCCGTGATGGCGAAGTCTGCACGACGTTCGCCGACTGCGTCGCCCTGCATCGAGGCCGGCGACCGACATCGACTACGACGGCATCTCCGGCCCGCTGCACGTTCGCCGGCAACGGCGAGCCGATCGTGGCGAGCTACGGCCTGCTGAAGATGGGCGACAACAACCGCATCGACATCAGCCAGACCGAGTACATCACGGCCGAAGGCCCGCCGGAACTCGACGTCGAGCAGACCCCGGTCGAAGGCAACCGCGCCGGCGACGGCGTCCTGACCTTCGGCACGCTGCTGCCGCAGACGGGTTCGTTGGCGTTCCTCGGACCGCCCGAGTTCGCCGGTTTCGACCTCGCGATCCAGGAGATCAACGAGAACGGTGGCGTCCTCGGCGCCGACGTCGTCGGCATCGAGGGCGACTCCGGTGACACCACGACCGACCAGGCCAACCAGACCGTCGACCGCCTGCTCTCGGAGAACGTCGACGTCATCATCGGCGCCGCCTCGTCGGGCGTGACCCTGTCGGTGATCGACAAGATCACCGCTGCCGGCGTGACGATGTTCTCGCCGGCCAACACCTCGGAGGCACTGTCGACCTACGCCGACAAGGGTCTGTACTTCCGTACCGCCCCGCCGGACCTCTACCAGGGTGACGTGCTCGGCCAGTTCGTGGTGAACGACGGCAACCAGACGGTCGCCATCCTCAACCTCAACGACGCCTACGGCAACGGCCTCGGCCGAGACGGCCGCTGCGACGATCACCGAGTCCGGTGGCGAAGTCGTGTACCAGCAGTCCGTACGACCCGGCCGCGACGTCGTTCGACAGCGAGGTCGACGCCATCGTCGCCGCCGACCCCGACGCGATCATCGTCATCGGCTTCAACGAGTCGTCGAAGATCCTCCGGGCCATGGTCGAAAAGGGCGTCGGCCCGACGGACAAGACCGTCTACGGCTCCGACGGCAACATCGGCAACGCCCTCGGCGTTGACTTCGACGCCGGCAACTGATCGACGTCCTGAACCACGAACACCTGAACACCTGAACAACGAAGGAGCCCGGGCCACTCGGCCCGGGCTCCTTCGTGTCGTGTCGGGAGCTTCAGTGGCGGGCGAGGGTGCCGAGGTAGAGCTCGATCACCTTGGGGTCGGCGAGCAGCTCGCGCCCGGTGCCCGTGTAGGCGTTCGTGCCCTGGTCGAGCACGTAGCCGCGGTCGCACACCTGCAGCGCGCGGCGGGCGTTCTGCTCGACCATCAGGATGGCCACGCCCGGCGTCGTTGATCAGCTTGCAGCGCAGGAACACCTCGTCCTGCAGCATCGGCGACAGACCGGCCGACGGCTCGTCGAGCAGCAGCAGCGTCGGGTCGAGCATCAGCGCCCGGCCCATCGCCACCATCTGGCGCTCGCCGCCCGACAGCGAGCCGGCCGTCTGGTCGGCCCGCTCGGCGAGCCGCGGGAACAGGCCCGTGACGACCTCGTAGCGCGCCGGTGAACGACTTCGGGGTGAGGAAGCAGCCCATCTCGAGGTTCTCCCGCACGGTCAGGCGACGGGAAGACGTTGTTGGTCTGCGGCACGAAGCCGACGCCACGCTGCACGAGCTTGTGCGCCGGCTGGCCGGTGATGTCGTCGCCGTCGAGCCGCACCGTCGCCCGAGCGGATGGTGACGAGGCCGAGCACGGCCTTCAGGAGCGTCGACTTGCCGGCGCCGTTCGGGCCGATGATGCCGACGAACTCGCCGGCGCCGACCGTGAGGTCGCATCCGTTGAGGATGTTGACCTCGGGCACGTAGCCGGCGACGAGCCCTTCACCTCGATGATGTCGCCGCTCATGGCGGCAGCTGTCGCTCACCGCTGATCGCCTCGCCTTCACCGGCGATCGCCTCTTCAGCCGTGACCGCTGTCGGTCATCTCACCGAGGTCGACGTCGTGGTGGGCGCCGAGGTAGGCGTCGATGACGTCCTGGTTGCCGGAGATCTCGTCCGCCGTGCCCTCGGCGATGATCTCGCCCTCGGCCATCACGACGACCCAGTCGCTGATCTCGTGCACCATGTCCATGTCGTGCTCGACGAACAGCACCGTGCGGCCCTCGTTCTTCAGCTCCTTGACGTGGTCGAGCAGGCTCTGCTTGAGCGCCGGGTTCACGCCGGCCATCGGCTCGTCGAGCATGATCAGCGTCGGATCGGTCATCAGCGCCCGGGCCATCTCGAGCAGCTTGCGCTGGCCACCCGACAGGCTGCCGGCGAACTCGTCGCGCATGTGGTCGAGCTTGAAGCGCTCGAGCAGCGCGTCGGCCGTGCCGGTGATCGCCTGCTCCTCGTCGCGCCAGAGGAACTTGAACGGGCCGGCCCAGAAGCTGCTCGCCGCGTTGGTTCGCGGCGCCGAGCCGCATGTTCTCGATGACGGTGAGCCGGGCCAGCGCCTTGGTCAGCTGGAACGTGCGCACCATGCCGAGCTTGGCGACCTTGTGCGCCGACGAGTCGGACATGTAGATGGCCGTCGAAACGTGCCAGCGCCCCGGTCGGGCTTGTCGAAGCCCGGTGAGCAGGTTGAAGAACGTCGTCTTGCCGGCGCCGTTCGGGCCGATCAGCGCGGTGATCCGGTTGCGCTGCGACCTCGACGTGGTCGACGTCGACGGCCACCAGACCGCCGAAGCTGACGCCGGATGCCGTCGGCGACGAGGATCGGGTCGGGCTTCGGCGTCGGGCCCGGGAGTGCCGCGCGGCCGCTGGCTGCGTCAGCGGACATCGAACACCTGCTCACGCTTGTCGCCGAAGATGCCCTGCGGGCGGAAGATGACCAGCAGCGGCGAGGGCCAGCCCGGCGACGATGTTCTTGACGACGCCGAAGTTCGTGCGAGTCGACGATCCAGTCCGGGATCTTGTCGTTGCGGGTGGCCTGCTGCGAGCATGTTGTCGACGAACTGGATGACGAAGAAGAAGATCATCGTGCCGACGATCGGGCCCTTCACCCGGCCGAGACCACCGAGCACGATGATCAGGAAGGCGAAGAACGTCAGCGTCGTGGCGAACTCGCCGGTCTGTGCCGACTGCTTCTGGGCCGACAGCCAGAGCCCGCCGATCGAACCGATGACGCCGCCGATCACGAGGCTCTGCATCTTGAACGCGAGCACGTTCTTGCCGAGCGCCCGTGCGGCGTCCTCGTCCTCGCGGATGCTCTTGCAGCACCCGACCCCACGGGCTGCGCATCAGCGCCCAGATGAACACCGAGATCAGCACGACGAGCGACCAGCCGACGATCATCATGAACAGGCGGTAGCCGTCGATCACCTGCGCGCCCATGTTGAAGCGGGCCGTGTTGTCGATCGGGTTGAGGTCCTCGAAGAACGTGGTCCAGCCGTTGCGGCCGTCGGTGCCGCCCGTGAGCCAGGTGAACCGCGTGGAGTTGAGGAAGAACCGGATGATCTCGGCGACGGCGATCGTGACGATGGCGAGGTAGTCGGCGCGCAGGCGCAGCGTCGGCACGCCGAGCGCGAGCGCCAGCAGCACCGAACACACGAGCATGAGCGGCAGCGCCCAGTACCACGACCAGCCGTACGCCACGATCGGGATCGAGAACGCGTACGCGCCGACGGCGGCGAAGCCGGCCTGACCGAAGTTGAGCAGGCCGGTGTAGCCGACGTGCACGTTGAGTCCGGCCGCGATGATGCAGTAGCCGGCGGCCGCGGCGTTGATCGCCGTGTAGAGCGGCGTTCCAGAAGATCAGGTCCCAATTCATCCGATCCTCTCCTTCGATGCCGAGAATGCCCTGCGGTCGGACGAGCAGCACGAGGATCAGCACGATCAGCGCGCCGACGGTCTTGAGGTCGTTGGCGTTCGGCACGACCCACGTCCACAGCTCGACGAAGATGCCGATCACGAGGCTGCCCGAGCAGCGCGCCGAACGGGTTACCGAGGCCGCCGAGCGTGATCGCCGCGAACATCAGCAGCAGCAGGGTGAAGCCCATGTCCCACTTGATGCCGAACTCGAGGCCGTAGAACACGCCGCCGAGTCCGGCGAGCGCCCCGCCGAGCACCCACACGAGCAGGATCACGCGGTCGGTGTCGATGCCGCTCGACGAGGCGAGGTCGGGGTTGTCCGACACGGCCCGGATGGCCTTGCCGAAGCGGGCCTTGAGGAGGAACAACGCCACGCCCACGATCACCAGCGCGGAGATGACGATGATGAACAGCGTTCGCGGCGGGAAGTCGACCGGGCCGATCGAGATCGGGTCACGCTGCAGGGTGTACTGCTGGAACGCCTTGAGGTCGCCACCGAACAGGTAGAGGTAGAAGTACCGCATCGCGAGCGCGATGCCGATCGACACGATCATCATCGAGGTCAGGCTCGTCGAACGGTGACGCAGCGGACCCCACAGACCCTTCTCGAACCCGGCGCCGAGCAGCCCGGTGCAACGCGATGCGCGACGAGCGCCGCCGGGATGACGTGCAGACCGACGATCGGAGTTGAACGACGAACGCGGCGAACGCACCGAAGGTGACCATCTCGCCGTGGGCGAAGTTCGACAGACCGGTCGTGCCGAAGATCAGCGACAGGCCGATCGACGTGATGGCGATGATCATCGCCAGCTTCAAGTCCGTTCGCCAGCGTCTGCGGGAGCAGGCTCCACTTGCTCTTGACGTCGCGGTTGTCCTCGCCGAGGAAGAACGCCCTCGTGACGTTCTGGTTGCCGGCCACCTCGGCGACCTGCTGGTCCTTGCCGTCCTCGACCGCGAGCCCTTCGGGCAAGCGTCTCGACGTCGATGCGCACGATGTAGGAGCCGGGGTCGGCCGAGCGGGATCGACGTACACGCCTTCGGCGTCGGTGACCGACTCGCCGACGACGGCTGCCGCTCTCGTCCTCGACGAAGACGCGCACGTCGGGCACCGGTTCGGTGACCCGTTCGCCGTCCTCCTCGAAGCGGTTCTGCACCCGCCCGGTGATCGACTGCGGCGCGTCGTCCTCTTGCGCGTGCACGTCGCCCGACTGAGCCGGCGATGCCGACGACGGCGAGTGCAACGAACAAGTGCTGCCAGCCAGACGCGCCATGATCGCGTCCAGCGCCCAGGTTCCATGCCCATGTTGGAGCGAGATGTCTACATGGATCCGGCGGCGGCGCCGGCAAACTGCGACGCGGGCACGTCGCGCGGCGGACACCGTGCGCGGCGACGCCGAGGCACGAGCCACACCGTGGCGACCCACAGCGCCGTGGCGCCCGGCGATGTGGGCGCCGACGAGGATCTCGGGGACGCCGGTGAAGTACTGCACGTAGCCGATGCCACCCTGCAGCACCGCGATGAACATCCACGCCGACAGCGTCCTGCGTCGAGCGGTCACGAACCTCGGCGCGGCTCTCGCCGCATCTGCACCGCGAGCGCGAGGGCGGCCCGCACCGTGCGATCCAGCACGGGATGCTGTGGATCCGGGCGACCGTCGAGATGTCGAAGCCCCATCGGCGCACGTCCTCCTCACCGGCGTGCGGGCCGGTGCCGGTGACGACGGTGCCGGTCACGATCGCCAGCGCCGGTCAGCGCCGTCACCACGACGGTCAGGGTGCGCGAACCGCGGGCTCGCCGGCCGACGCGCGTCGCGACGACCGGGTTCGGGCGAGGATCGGCGGACGGCGACGAGGGCGAACGCGATCGAGGCCATCGCCAGCAGGAAGTGCGACTGCACGAGGGCGGGGTGCAGGTCGGCGCGCACGGCGATGCCGCCGACCACCCCGTTGGCGAGCACCGTGACGAGCACGAGCAGCGACGGAACCACGAGTCCGGTCGGACCTCGGCGAGGTCGACGCGGCCGGACCCGGAACGAACCGATCGCCATCGCCAGCGTCGGGATCCCGATGACGCCGCTGAGCAGGCGGTTGATCTGCTCGATCGCCGTGTGACCGCTCGACACGTCGACGAACGACTGGTCGTTGCAGTTGGGCCAGTCGTCGCAGCCGAGCCCACTCCCGGTCAGCCGCACCACTCCCCCGGCGACCACCAGCAGGCACAGGCCGGCCGCGGTCGACGGATCGGCGATCTGGCGGAAGCGACGCAGCGACATCGTCGAGACCGCTCGCGTACTCGCGATCCGCATCGACGCTCGTCATCGAGGATATGAGTAGGTTCGGGCAGGTGCTGAGTTCGTTCGACGACTTTCCGGTCCATCAGACGTCACAGCCGATCGCCCACACCGCGATCGGCCGACCTGAACCACTACGACCGCTACTTCTTCAACGGCTACACCCGCGACACCCGGCTGTACTTCGCCGCCGCGATGGGTCTGTACCCGAACCGCCACGTGGCCGATGCCGCGTTCAGCGTGGTCGTCGACGGCGGCACCATCGACGCCCGGCAGATCAACGTCCACGCCTCGCGCCGCGCGCCGACCGATCGCGCCGACGCCAACCACGTCGGCCCGATCACGGTCGAGGTGCTCGAACCGCTCGCACGCGCTGCGGCTCGTGGTCGAGGCACCCGAACACGGCCTGCGCGCCGACCTCACGTTCGTCCGCCGATCGGCGCCGATCGAGGAACCGCACTTCCGCCACCAGGTCGGCGTGCGCGTGATGTTCGACTACACCCGCCTCACCCAGTTCGGCGGCTGGGAGGGCTGGATCGAGATCGACGGCGTGCTGACCGACCTGGCGCCCGGCGAGACGCTCGGGCTCGCCGCGATCGGTCGTGGGGCGTCCGACCCGTCGGCGAGCGGGGCCCGACCGGCGCGCCGGTCGCCGACCCGCAGTTCTTCTGGCTGTGGGCGCCGATCAACTTCGAGACGTTCTCGACGCACTTCGACGTGAACGAGCTGTTCGACGGCAAGCGCTGGCACGAGACCGGCTTCGTCGCCCCGGTCGACACGGGCGATGGCGCCGCGCTGCCCGAGGCGATGCGTTCGATGGACTATCGAGTCGGCTGGGCGTCCGGGCACCCGGTACGCCGAGTGGTTCGAGATCGATCTCGTGCCGTGGGCCGGGGAACCGTCGACGGTGCGGCTCGAGCCGCTGTTCCACTTCCAGATGCTCGGCATCGGCTACGGCCATCCCGAGTGGAGCCACGGCGTGTGGAAGGGCGAATCGGCGGTCGGCGGCGACCGCTGGGACCTGCCGGTCGAGACCCCGAACGCGCTACGAGCACGTGCACATCCAGGCGATCGTGCGGGCGACCACGACCGGCGGCCTCGGCGACCACGAAGGGATCGGCATCCTCGAACAGCTCGCGCTCGGCCGCCACGACCCCACCGGCCTCACCGGCCTGCTCGACGGCTGGCACCTGACCCGCACTCAGTCGGCACCGTGCCAGCGCACGACGCGTCGCACTCGCGACCGGATCGCGCCCCGAGACGTCAGCGACAGCCGCGAGTGCCGTCGGCCGCTGGCGGCGCACGGTGAGGCCTCGCCGTGATCACGTGTGGCGGATCGTCATGCCGCCGTCGACGGGGATCGAGGTGCCGTTGACGAAGCTGGCGCTCGGCAGGCACAGGTTGAGCGTCATGTGCGCGACCTCTTCGGGGTCGCCGTAGCGACGCAGCGGCACGCGCCGCCGGGCGTAGTCGCCTTGGCGTCGGCGTCGATGCCGGCGGTCATGCCGGTGTCGATCGGGCCGGGGCAGATGCAGTTGACGGTGATCCCGTGGCGGCCCGAGCTCGACGGCGATGCTCTTGGTCAGGCCGACCACGCCGGCCTTCGTCGCCGCGTACGCCGCCAGGCCCGGCGGTGGTCGACGATCGACTCGGTCGAGGCGATGTTGACGATGCGCCCGTCGCCGGCGGCGACGCAGGTGCGGCACGGCGCAGACGGATCAGGCGGGCGTGTGCGGTGAGGTTCACGTCGAGCGTGCGCGCCCAGTTCGTCTCGAAGTCGCCTTCGTCCTGGAACGCCGAGTTGACCAGCGAGATCCCGGCGTTGTTGACCACGATGTCGAGTCGCCCGCCCACTCGACCGTCGTGCTCGACGAGCGAGCGGAGTCGTCGAGGTCGGCGACGTCGCAGACGACCCCGAGCGCCGGTCGACGCCGTGCACCGCGGTGGATCTCGTCGACCACGGCGTCGACGCGGTCCTGGCCGAGGTCGGCGACGACGACACGGGCACCCTCGTCGGCGAACAGGTGCGCGGTCGCGCGGCCCATGCCGCTCGCGGCGCCGGTGACGATCGCGACCTTGCCGTCGATCGACCGTGACAACGCCGACAGGCGACCGGTCACGGTCTCGCTCACCCCGCCGTCCAGCGCTGTGCGCCGCCCATGCCGTACTGCTTCAGGATGAGCGCGCGTTCGGCGGTGATCGCCATGAAGCCCGTGTCGGGTGAGTTGTCCGGCCCGCCCGGGGCGAAGGCGTTCAGGTCGTAGTCGAACACGCCGGTCCACAGCCGGCGCTTGGTCTCGAGGTCGGTGAACACCTCGGCGGTCCCCCAGATCTCGACACCGTCACCGTTCGCGTCCACCTGCCAGTGCATCGCGACGTTCGGGTTGGCGGCGATGTTCGCGCGCCTTGACCGAGTCCGTGCCGACCATCAGCCAGCACACGTCGCCCTCCCAACACGGATGGACCGGCACGACGTCGGGCTTGTTGTCGGCGCCGACGGTCGCGAGGTGGGCCCACGGGCTCAGGCCGGCGGCGAACTCCTTCACGTCGTCGAGTTCGATTCGGTCGGTGGTCGTCGCGTCATGGGCGCACCGTACTCAGTGACGTCGACCTCGTAGAACGCGTTGACCGAGTGGTCGACGTCGAGCTGGCGGAATCGGCTCGAAGCCCGCCGTCGGCGGCCATCTCCCGGGCCTTCGACGCCGGCAGGCCGAGCGTGCCGAGCCCGGCGCCGCCGGGCGCCGACATCGCCGACGACATGCACGACAGCACGCTGATGCCGTACATCAGCGCGGCCATCGGGTTCTTCGCGACGTTCTCGGCGAACGTGTCGCGGGCCTTGATGTCGACCAGCAGCCACGTGCCGTCGTGGCGAGGGCCTCCGGATCGCGTCGATCATCCCCTGCGGGTCGGTCATGTCGTGGATGCAGTCGAACGTCGTGATGAAGTCGACGGAGCCGTCGGTCGGGCAGCGGCTCGTCGCGAGGATCGACGAAGCGGACGTTGTCGGCACCCTCCTCACGGCGGCGATGCTCGGCCCGGTCGAGCGCGTAGCGGGAGATGTCGTAGCCGACGAAGCGGCTGTTCGGGAACGCGTCGGCCATCAGCAGCACCGCTCCCCCGGCGCCGCAGCCGATGTCGGCGACGGTGATGCCCGACTCGAGCCGTTCGACGACCCCGTCGAGCGCCGGCAGGACGTCGGGCAGCAGGTGGTGGCGGTTCCACGGCTCGAAGCTGCGCTCGATGCCGACGGCGCCCTCGGGACCGTGGCTGTCGTAGTCGTGGCCGACGCCGGTGCGGAAGCTCTCGGGCATCGCCTCGAGCGCCGCCATCGTCTGCGGGAAGCGGTGGAACATCCCCATGCCGTACGCCTCGTGGTCGGGTGAGGCCAGCACGGCGGCGGCCTCCGGCGTGAGGAAGAAGCGCTCGGCACCGGGCCGCCGCATCGGTGTCGACCGCGATGAGCTTCGCCGCCGCCTGGTTGTAGGCCCACTCGCGCACCCACCGCTCGTCGAGGCCCGTGCGCTCGGCCAGTTCCGGACGTCGTGATCGGCTCGTCGGCGCCGGCGAGCGCGCTGTACAGCCCGAGCTTGTCGCCGAGGTGGATCATCCCGGCCGTGACCGCTCCGCTCAGCTGGGTGAACACCGCGAACGAGTAGAACTTGAGCACGATCGGGATCGGCGTGCGCTCGGCCATCGCGCCGACGGTAGATCGTCGCCCCGGTCCGAGCTGCAGCGAACCGTCAGCGGGTGCGCTCGGTCGCGGCGAGGTGCTCGACGTCGCTCAGCTTCGCTGAGCCAGAACGTGTAGCCGTCGTCGAGCGGCATCGCCTCGAGGCGGCTGACCGAGGTGTGCCCGAGCACGAACCGGTCCCACTCCCACGGCGTCGGCTGGAGCCCGAGCAGGTGACCGATCGTCACCGAGTTGGTGCCGGCGTGGGCGACGAGGGCGATGCGGGCGCCGGGCTCGTCGATCTGCCAGACGGGCAGCTCGGTCTCGGAGCGCACCACGCCCCGGTCCGCGAGGAACGTCGACGGCTCCAGCCCGGATGCGCCCGACGAACTCGCGGATCGACTCGCCGCCCTCGAGCCCGTGCCATCGCGCCTCGGCGGACCGGCCGCGGAGCTCGGCGTACGCCTCGGCCGCCTTCTCCGCCGGGCGTGCCGTGCCACATCGGGTCGCGGATCTCCTCCAGCCAGGGGTCGATCACCTCGTCGACGACCGAGCGCCGCGAGCAGCGGCGCCGCGGTCTGGCGGGCCCGGACGAGCGGCGAGACGAGGACCTCGTCGAACGTTCGTCGCTGCAGCGCGTCCGCCAGCCGCTGCGGCCTGGCGGTGGCCGCGTTCGGTGAGCGGCGGGTCGACCACGTTCAGCCCGTCGCGCACCCACTCGGGTTCGCCGTGTCGGATCAGCACGATCTCCATGGGCGACGACTGTACGGGCACGAGGCGCCGCTAGCTTGCGACGCAGTGGCGAACGACGGCGGAGCACGACCCGGTTGGTACCCCGACCCGATCGGCCGCTTCGAGTTCCGCTACCACAACGGTGCGCTCTGGACCGCCGACGTGTCGACGAACGGCGAGCGGTTCGTCGATCCGCTCGGCGTCGGCGTCCAGCAGCACGGGGTGCAATCTGCCCGCGCCGGTGAAGCCGACAGCCCCTCGACGTCGCTCGCCACCGCCTCGATGGTCCTCGGCATCGTCGCGGTCGCGATCGCCTGGATCCCGTTCGTCGTCGTGATCGGCGCCATCGCGGCATTGTCGGCGCTGGTGTTGGGCGTGCTCGCGATCCGTCGCTCCGGCCCATCGGGAGCCGGACGCAGCCGCGCGATCGTCGGCCTGATCACCGGCGGCAGCGGGCTGCTCGCCGCTGCGCTCGGGACGGTGCTGACCTTCGTCGTGCTCGCCGTGTCGACCGGTACGCGAATCCGCCGCCGCACGAGACCGTCATCACGTCGTGTGAGGTCGACGGATCCCGAGCGATCGCCACCGGACGAGATCGAGAACCTCGACGACGACACGTCCGACTTCACGGTGCTGATCGCGTTCACCCGTCCCGGCACCGACAACCCTCACCGCTCGACCCGGGTCACCCTCGACGACGTCGCGCCCGGAGCATCAGCGCCGATTCGAGCCGAGCGCCAGGTCGAACTCGACGACGTCGACTGCATCGTCATCGAGGTCACCGGTCCGCTGCCGTTCGGCCTCGCGCTCGACTGACGTCGACCGGCGTCAGACCGTCGTCGCCGACACCCAGGCGTCGTACAGCGTGCGGTACGGCCCGTCCGCGGCGATCAGTTCGTCGTGGTGACCGTCCTCGACGAGGCGGCCGTGATCGAGCACGAGCACGCGGTCGGCTCGCGCCGCGGTCGACAGCCGGTGGGCGATCGCGATCGTGGTCCGTCGATGCGGCCAGCCGTTCGAGGGCACGGGCGACGCGCACCTCGGTCAGCGCGTCGACCGACGAGGTCGCCTCGTCGAGGATCAGCACGTCGGGATCGGCGAGGCCGGCGCGCAGCAGCGCGACCAGCTGACGCTCGCCCGCCGACAGCTGGTCGCCTCGTTCGCCGACGTTGGTGGCGAGCCCGTTCGGGAGCGAGTCGACCCAGTCGCGCACGCCGAGTTCGTCGACGACGCGTTCGACGTCGCGCTGGTCGGCGTGCTCGTCGGCGAAGGCCGACGTTCGCGGCGATCGAGTCGTCGAACAGGAACGGCTCCTGCGACACCACGATCAGCCGCGCTGCGCAGCTCGGCGCGATCGACCCTGCGCAACGGCACGCCGCCGAGTTCGATCTCGCCGATCGTCGGGTCGGCGAACCGGGCGATCAGCCGCCCGAGCGTGGTCTTGCCCGACCCGGTCGAGCCGACCACGGCCACCTGTTGGCCGGCCGGGATCGTGACGTCGATGTGCTTGAGGACCGCGGCGTCGGCCGTGTCGTCGCTCGCGGCTGCGGTAGGAGAACGTGACGTCGCGGATGTCGATCTGCGAGTGGCCGGGCGGCAGCGGGATCGGGTCGTCCGGTGGCGGCGGCCCGACCGGCAGGTCGAGCACCGACAGCACGCGTCGCAGCCCGGCGACGGCGTTCTGGGTCTGGTCGAGCACCTCGGTGAACTCCGCGATCGGCTCGAGGAATCGGTAGGTGAGGAAGATGAATCCGACGAGGGCGCCGGCGGTCAGCCCGCTCTCCGGCCCGAGCCACACGCCGACCCCGACCACGGCCGAGATCGTGAACGCCGAGAAGATCTCGCCCGACGGGAAGAGGAACGCGCCGATCAAGCGCCGCCCTGATCTGCGCCGACGTCGTGCGTCTCCACCGACGTCCTCGACCTGCCCGCACGAGCGTCTCGCCGGCGCCGTAGGCACGGATCGTCGGGGCGCCCGACACGACCTCGGCGATCGTGCCGAGCATGTCGCCGTTGCTGTGGCGGGCGCGCGTCGTAGGCGACGAACGAGGCGCGACTGCACCGCTCGCAGCACGAACGCCAGCGGCACGACGACGGCGAACGCGACCAGCGCCAGCACGCCAGTTGTAGGCGAGCATCACGGCCGGCGACGATCACCATCAGCGTGCCGTCGAGCAGCCAGGCCAGCCCACCCCACTGGAAGAACTGGGCGAGCGTCTCGATGTCGCTGGTCACGCGGGCGACCAGGCCGCCGCGCCGCTCGTCGTTGTGGTCGGCCAGGCTCAGCTGGTGGATGTGACCGATCAAGCCGCGCGCGCAGGTCGTAGCAGCGCCCGCTCGCTGCGCTCGCCGAGCCGCAGCGACGCCTGCCGGAAGGCGACAGCCCGAGACGATGACGGCCACGGCGCCGATCAGCGCCATCTGCACGATGAGGTCGATCTGGACCTCGCCGTCGCCGTCGATGCCACGGTCGATCGCCTGCTGGATCAGGATCGGCACGACGACGCGCCCGACGGCGCCGACCGCCGCGAACATCCACGTGACGCCGAGACCCTGGCGCAGGATCGGCGCCGTCTCGAGCCCGCGTCCGATGGTCCGGACCGCGGAGTCCTGGCTCGGCGGCGCGATCGTGCCCACCTTGGCGGTCAGGTCGGGTCGAGGCTCACGATCCCACCACCCCGGGGGTCATGGACGACGGCGACCCATCGCGATCCCGGTCGGACTCGAACGCCTCGACCAGTTCGCGGTAGGCCGGCGCGCGACGCATCAGTTCGTCGTGCGTGCCGTGCGCGGCGACGCGTCCGCCGGCGACGTAGACCACGTCGTCGGCGAGCGCGATCGTCGACGGCCGCGACGCGACCATCAGCACCGTCGTGCCGGCCAATCGCGCCCGGAGGTTGCGCGAGCACGATCGACTCGGTCGTCGGGTCGAGCGCCGAGGTCGTGTCGTCGAGCACGAGCAGGCTCGGCCGCCGCACGAGCGCGCGGGCGAGCGCCACCCGCTGACGCTGACCGCCACTCAGGCTCACGCCGCGCTCGCCGACCACGGTGTCGAGCCGCTGCGGAAGCCGCTGCACGAACTCGGTGGCCGCTGCCTGTCGCAGCGCCTCCCAGAGCTCGTCGTCGGTGTAGTCGGCGCCCATGCGACGTTGTCGGCGACGGTCCCGCCGAGCAGGAACGCCTCCTGGAACACGACCGAGCGGACCCCGGGCGCCAGCCGCACCACGCCGACGGTCGGCGCGACCAGGCCGGCGACGAGCATCGAGCAAGCGTGCTCTTGCCCGAGCCGGTCGGACCGACGAGTGCGGTGACCGCTCCCCAGCCGGCACCTCGAGGTCGACGTCGCTCACCGTCGGCAGCTCGTCGCCCTCGTGCACGAAGCGACACGCCGTGGAGCTCGACGCCGAGACCGTCGGCGGCGACCCCGATGCGATCGGCCGGGTCGGGCTCGAGCGGCTCGTCGACCACGGTCGCGGACCCGCTGCCAGGCGGCGATCGATCGCGGCAGCTCCGACAGGGCGAAGCCGATGAGCCGCAGCGGGAGCACGAGCAGCGTGAACAGGAAGATGACGCTCGAGAACTCGCCGACCGTCAGGTCGCTCGACTGGATCCGCGACGCGCCGATCACGACCAGCGTGATGTTGGCGAGCGACGGGATCACGTCGAGCAGCGCCTCGAACCAGCTCCGCAGCCGGATCGCCTGCACGCGCGACGGCGCGGACCTGCTCGGCGAGGCCGGCGAGCCGCTCGGTCTCGCGCTCCTCGGCGCCGTAGGACTTGACCAGCTGCACGCCCTCGAAGCTCTCGTGGACGCCGGCGGAGAACTCACCGAGCTGATCCTGGGCGCGTGTGAAGTGCGACCGACACGGCCCGCTCGTAGACGACGTTGGTGACCACGAGCAGTCGGGAACAGGACGATCGCGACCACGACCGAGCCACGACGTCGATCGAGAACAGCCAGACCGTCGAGACGACGATCATCACCACGGTGCGACGTGGCGAACGGGATCGGTGCGAGCACGGCGACGGACCCCTCGGCGTCGACGCCGGCTCGCTGCACCAGGTCGCCGTCGGGGCGACGGGCGTGCCAGCTCAGCGGCTGTCGCACGAGGCGACCGACGACCTCGTTCGTGTACGTCTGGGAGACGTGCCACATCACGATGCCGGCGTAGGAGCGCCGGACCACGACGCCGATGGCGCGGACGATGCCGATCCCGATGATCATCCCGATGCCCGGTGAGCACGGTGCCGACCGCGACCTCGCCCTCTTCGAAGCGCGGCATGATCACGTTGTCGATCACCCAGTCCGACCGCGAAGCTCGAGGCGATCGTGCAGACGGCGAACACCGCGGCGCCGGCAACGGCGATGAGGAAGTCCTTCGGGTGGACCATGATCAGCGCGGGGATGAACCGGCGTTGCGCCGGGCCCGGTCGGCACCCGAGTTCGTCGTCTGGCGCGACGCCCTCGCTCGGTGTTCGTCTCGGCGGGCTCACGTCACGTTTCTACCAGCCGGATCGACGCATATCGTCGCGATTGTGACCACCGACGCGCCCACCCCGCCGACCTACGGCCCGGTGGCCAGCCGGGACCGTGGCGCCGCTCGCCGGTCCGACGGGCGCTGCTGTGCGGGTGCGGTCGTGCTGTTGCTCGCGTTCTGGACCTGGGCGCTGTTCTTCGCCTCGAAGGACGCCGTCAACAAGATCGAGGACCGCGCCTGGGCCGAACGCGCCGAGGCCATCTGCGCCGCGGTCGATGCCGAACTCCGCGCACTCGAGGCTCAGACATCGACCGATCTCGAGGTCCGTGCCGATCTGGTCGACGAGTCGACCGACCTCCTCGTCGGCGATGCTCGACGACATCATCGCGGTCATGCCCGACCGACGAGAAGGGCCGGTCGATCGTGCCCGCCTGGGAGGACGACTACCGCACGCTGCTCGACGACCGCTACGCCTACGCCGACATGCTGCGCTCCGGGCAGGACGGACCGTTCACCGAGACCGCCGTCAACAACGTGCCGATCACGGAACGGATCGAGACGTTCGCCGGCGACAACGAGATGCCCAGCTGCGCCCCGCCTCGCGGCTCGGTGCTCTGACCGCGGTCGCGCCCGACGCTCGACCCGCTCAGCCGGCTCGATGCGCTTGATCACCCGGGCGGGCACGCCGGCGGCGACCGAGTTGTCCGGGATCGTGCCCGGTGACGACGCTGTTGGCGCCGATCACGACGTGGCGACCGATCGTCGCACCCGGCAGCACGACCGTGCCGTGACCGAGCCACGATCCGCTGCCGATCGACACCGGCCGCTCGGGCATCACCTGCTGCGAGATCGGCAGGCTCAGGTCGTCGTAGCCGTGGTTCTGATCGGTGATGTAGACGTGGTGACCCGTCCACACGTCGTCGCCGATCTCGATGTGCAGGTGGCCGACGATGCCGGACCCCTTGCCGAACAGGCAGCGGTCGCCGATGGTGATCACCGGGTCGCGACACCATGCACTGGCCGGGGACCATCCCGGCCGACAGCGTCATCTGCGGTCCGAACATCGTGCCGCGCGCCGATGTGGATGTACTGCTCGTTGAACAACGCGTTCGGCGGGAAGCAGATGACGCTGTCGTCACCGAATCGGCCGAAGCGCCGGCCGCGGCGAGTGTCGGGCCGATCGCACCGAGTTCGACCGCCGACGTCCCACCCGATTGGACACGCCTGGCCGGCGGCGCGCTTGTCGCCCGATCGCGCACGTCGGGCGAGTCGTGTTCGGCACCTCGGGACGATCGAGCACGGCGCGCACCGTAGAACTTTCGCGGTCGCAGGTCCCGACACCTAGTCTCGGATCGATGAGTCCGCCGACCCCTCTCGGCTCGATCACCGACGTCGCCGGCGTCAGGGTCGGGCACCATCAGCGCATCGGGCGCGGCTGGCAGACCGGCACGACCGTCGTGTTCGTCCCGGGCGGCGCGACGCCTGGCGTCGATGTGCGCGGCGGCGGCCCGGGCACCCGGGAGACCGACGCGCTCGGGCCGGAGAACCTGGTCGAGCAGATCCACGCCGTGTGCCTCACCGGTGGCAGCGCGTTACGGCCTGGCGGCCGCCCACGGCGTGATGGAGTGGTTCGAGGAACGATCGCTCGGATTTCCCGATCGGCCCCGCCGACGCCGGCTCGCACGGCGTCGTGCCGGTCGTGCCGGCGGCGGTCATCTTCGATCTCGGTCGCGGCGGACACTTCGGCCATCGACCGACCGCCGACGTTCGGTCGACGGGCGGTGCCGCGACGCACGTGCGCCAGATGTCGCTGGGGGTCGGTCGGCGCCGGCACCGGCGCCAAGGCCGGCGGCCTGCAGGGTGGCGTCGGCACGGCGAGCACCGTCGTGCGGATCCCGGTGTCGCCGGATGAGCCAGTGCGTCGATGTCACCGTCGGTGCGCTCGCCGTCGTCAACGCCAACGGCTCGGTCGTCGATCCGTCGACCGGGCTGCCGTGGGAGCCGCGGCCGTTCGCGTCGCGACGACGCCGAACGCGGCGCGATCGAGCACGCGCTCGGCCGCCGACTCGACGGCGGCACGGCCGGCCGAGCCTGAACACGACCATCGGCGTCGTCGCGACCTCGGCGGCGCTGTCGAAGGCCGAGGTCGGCAAGTTCGCCGTCGGTCGCCCACGACGGCATGGCCCGCGCGATCCGGCCGGCGCACTCGATGTTCGACGGCGACACGATCTTCGGCCTCGCGACCGGCGACGTCGACGGCACGGCGACGCGACACCGGCGATGCGCGTCCCCGGCGTCACGCAACGGCACTTCAACCTGCTCCTCGCGCCGCCGCCGAGACGTTCGCCGCCGCGTGCACCCACGCCATCACTCGCGCCACCACGATCGGTGCACTCCGAGCTACTTCGACATGTGCCTCGGCGGATCACGTGCACGCCATGGCCCCGTCGATCCGGGGACGACCGCGCGTGGCGGCTGCGCCGTGGCCATCGCGTTCGACACCCGGCCGAGATGCGCGCCTGGTCCGATGCCGCCCGTGCGGCTGGCCGAACGATCGGGCTGGTGCCGACGATGGGCGCGCTGCACCCCGGCCACGTCGAACTGATTCGAGCACGCAGCCGACTCGCCGATGCCGTCGTCGTGTCGATCTTCGTCAACCCGCTGCAGTTCGACCGGGGCGACGACTTCGACCGGTACCCGCGACCGCATCGACGCCGACCTGCGGCCTGCTGCCGATCGGCGTCGACGCGGTGTACGCCCCGCTCGCAGCGCGATGTACCCGCCCGGCTTCCAGACGACGGTGTCGGTCGGCGGCGTCTGCCGTCGGCGATGGAAGGCGCCGCCCGCCCGGCCACTTCGACGGGGTGTCGACCGTGGTGACCAAGCTGTTCGCGGCCGTCCGACCGGACCTCGCCGTGTTCGGCGAGAAGGACTTCCAGCAGCTGGCGGTCGTGCGGCGGCTGACCGCCGACCTCGACCTCGGCGTGGACGTGGTCGGTCATCCGATCGTGCGCGAACCCGACGGCCTCGCGATGTCGAGCCGCAACCCCCGGCTCGACGACGCGGCAGCGCAGCGCCGCACGCTGCATCCCGAGCCCTCGACGGCCGCACGCGACGCCGCGACGTCGAGCGATCGACGGTGGCCGACGTCGGTCGCGGCGCGTCCGGCGTGATCGTCGACCGAGCCACTCGCCGTCCTCGAGTACGTCGAGGTCTTCGACGCCGGCGACCTGGCCCCGATCGATCGAGATCGAGATCGACCATCGCCGGCCCGGACGTGTGCGAATCGCCCTCGCCGCGTTCGTCGGCGACGTCCGCCTGATCGACAACCCCGACCTGTTCGCGTCCTGACTGCCCGACCGCGGACGCCGCCGCGTCCTGCAGACGGTCGGCGACGCCGCGTCAGCACGATGAGCAGCACCGCGCCGTTGAAGATCGCGTGGGCGACGATCGACGGCCCGATCCGACCGAGGAGCACCGCCGCGGCGCCGAAGGCGATGCCGACGCCGCTGAGCACCATCACCAGCCCGAGGTTGCCGGCGCCACGAACCGGGTCGATGTGGGCCGCACCGAAGAGCAGCGCCCTGCACGATCACCACTGCGACGATCGGCAGTCGGCTGCGCAGACCGCGCAGGACGACGCCGCGGAACACCATCTCCTCGACGATCGGCGCGGCGATGACCGCCGTGATCACGAGCGACACGATGTAGGTGCGGTCGGCCTGAGCTCGGTGACGCCGTCGGTGTTGTTCGAGATCGGCACGTCGAGCCCCACGATGACGGCGGCGACGACCAACTGCGCTGCCGAGCGCCGCCAGCCAGATGACCGGACCCCAACCGATGTCGGCCCAGCGCGGCGCCAGACCGATGTCGGTCGAAGTCGACCGGTCCCCCACCGCCGGCTCACGTACAGGCACCACCCCACCGACGGGCCGTAGCCGATCGTCGCCGTCACCGCGACGTAGACGATCAGCGGCCACTCGAATCCGACGAGCGCCTCCAGCACGTACTTGGACGCGATCAGCGAACCGCTGAGCACGACGATCGCACCGACGGCCGCGACCAGCGGCAGGGTCGGTGCGGGATCCGGGCACTGGCCGCACGAACGCCCGACGTCGGGACCACGGCGGCGGTGCCGGGGATGGGAGGCGGCAGCGTGCTCATCGGTCGGGCCAGGACACCGTCAGGAAGACGTCGAGGAATCGTCGTGGCCGTTCAGACGGTCAGCGAGCGGCGCCCGATGCATCGGGGAACCAGTTTCGTCAAGCTCTCGACTTCGAGAGCGCCGGTCCGATCAGCCGCCAGCCACAGGGGACGCACGCATCGTCAACCCGCTCCGCCTCCGCAGCCACAGCACCTCGAAGCGCACGTCGATGCGATCGCGACGGTGTCCGGCCTGGCGTTGTTGGGTGCAGCGATCGTCACCGGCTCCGGCCGCCGCAGTCGGCATGCCGCGAGCGGTCCGTCGACCCGACGACTGGCTCGGCGTCGTCAACACCTATCGCGCGCAGTCGGGGGTCGCACCGGTCGCCGAGAACGGCTGCATGGTCGCGCGGGCACGGAACCACTCGTGCTGGATGCTGCTCAACGGCATCGCTCACGACGAGGCTCCCGGCACCCCGGGATACACCGTCGAGGGCGACCAGGCGGGCAACAGCGGCAACGTCGCCGTGTCGAGCGACGCGGCGACGACGCCGAAGGAGCCACATCGAGCTGTGGTTGTCCGGCCCGTTCCACGCCATCGGGATCCTGCGCCCGACCCTGAAGCAGACGTCGTACGGGCATGTGCTCGAGCCCACCGAACCCGACGACCACGCCAGTGGAAGTCGGCAGCGACGCTCGACGTCATCCGTGGGAACCAATCGGGCGCCCGAAGCCGGCGACGCCCATCGTGTTCCCCGGCAACGGGGCGACGACGAGCCTCACCAGGTTCGTCGCCGAGTCACCCGACCCCCGCACGTTCTGCGGCTGGAGCGGCCGATCCGTCGGCCTCCCGCTGATCGCGCTGATGCCCGTCGACGGTCACCTCGGCGAGCGCGACGCTCACCGGTCCCAATGGACCCGTCGGCACCTGCGTGCTGCACCGGGGCGAACACCAGCGGCGTCGCCAGTTCGATCCTCGGCGGCGACAACGCGGTCGTCGTCGTTCCCGATGCTCCGCTGGCGACCGGCACCTACACGGTGGCCGTCACCTCCAACGCGGGCCCCGCCAACTGGTCCTTCGACGTCGACCCGAACGCCCCGCTGACGGTCGCCCCCGACGCGCCGCCGGCACCACTCGCCGACACCAAGGTGTTGGCCTCCGCCACGGCCTTCCAGTCGACCACCCCGTTCCGCTTCGCCGACTCCCGCAGCAACCTCGTGCTCGCCCGTCTCCCGGCCGGCCAACAGGTTCGGATCCAGATCGCCGGGCGGCCAGGGCTCCCGGCCGACGTCACCGCGGTCAGCGCCAACTTCACCGGTCGCCGCCCCGGCCGACGGCTACCTGACGGCGTCCAACTGCGGCGAGTCCGTTCCGCCGGTGTCGACACTGAACTTCGACGCCGGCGAGGTCATCGCCAACCAGGCGGTGGTCGCCCTCGAGCGGCGGCGCTCTGTGTCTCTTCTCGAGCCAGCCGACCGACATCGTCATCGACGTCAACGGCTACGTCGCGCCCTCGGCGACGCAGGCTTCGTCCCGGTCGACCCGAAGCGTCTCGTCGACTCCCGATCGGGTCAACCACTCGCGCCGGCGAGGTGCTGCGCGTCGTCGTGGCAGGTGGCAGAGCCCCGCGCCGAGCCGCTGCCGCCGTCGCGCTCAACCTCACCGCAGTGCTCCCCGGCGACGGCTGGATCCGAGCGTTCCCCTGCGATGCCGCCGAGCCGGCCGTGTCAACGTGAACGCCCGAGTCGGTCGGGTACGCGCCAACTCGGTGATCGTGCCGACGGCGGCCGACGGCTCGGTCTGCCTGACCAGCAGCGTCACGACCCACGTGATCGTCGACGTCACCGGATGGTTCGGTGAGAGCGGCGGACGCAAGTTCGTCCCCCTCCGCCCGATCGGCTCACCGACACGCGCCAGGCCCACCCGGACCTCAACGGAGGCGCCGGCCCGGGATGCTGGCGCCCGGACGCGAGCTGCGGGTCAAGGTCGCCGGCAGCCGGGGCATCCCGTCCGACGTGCGGGCGGCGACGCTCAACCTCGTGCGCCGGAGCGTTCGCTCCCGGTTACGTCGTCGTGGTTCCGTGCGGCGAGCCGTCCGACGTGTCGAACCTCAACTTCCTCGATGACGGCGCTCCCGTCGCCAACGGCGCCAACGTCAAACTGCGCATCCGGCGCCGTCTGTGTCACCGCCAGCACCACGCTCACGTCATCGTCGACGTCAACGGCGTCTGGATCTGACGCCAGCGATCAACGTCTCACGGCGTGATCGGCCACCGTCGCCCGGTAGCGGATCGTGTGCACGCTGTCGCCGGACAGGATCGCTCCGCGTCCGAGCAGGCGACCGAACTGCCAGTTCGAGAGTCCGAGTTCGGGAGCGTTCAACGCGTACTGGCCGTCGACCCATCGCGTGAATCCGTTGCCGACGAACGGCGCGTCCAGCGCGGCGTAGAAGCGCTCGAACTCGTCGCCGTCGTCGGTGACGATCGACACGACGAAGCGCGGGCTGTACCGGTTGCACTTCTCCACGGCGTCGTCGAGCGAGTCGACGATGGCGACCGTGATCTCCGGCGAGTGTTCCCACTCCCATTCGGTCGCCAGCTCGGTCTCGGCAACGCTGGACGCCGCCGGCTCATCGCTCGTTCCGCCGGCACGAGTGATCGACGCCACCCGCTCGAAGCGCTCGGGGTCGACGAAGGCCTCGCTGCCCTCCACCACGTGAAGTCTTCCAGACGTGCCGCGATCGTCCGCCGCCGCGTCGAGCGCGTCGAGCACCACCGGAACGAGTTCGCCGGCGCGCTCGCGCAGCACCATGACGACGTTGACGGTGTTGCACACCTTGCGGTCGAGCGAGTGCCGCACCGCCGGCGGAGCGTCTCGGCTGACGCTCCACTGCCGGCGATCATCCAGGCGCCTCCGGTGCCGTGCAGGCTCACCGGCGTGCCCGCCTGCGACGCCACGGCTCCGAGCTCGGCGACGGCGGCGCCCGAACCCCGCGCCACCGCAAGCGCGAGCCGCCGATCGTCGAACAACGCGTGACCGGCGGCGTGCGTCGGCGAGTCGACCAGGCGCACGGTTCCGTCCGGCAGCCCGGCGCAGCGCAGCGACGGGACGAGGGCGTGCTCGACGATCGATTGCGCCGTGGCGAGGGCGTCGGAGCCGATTCGGAACACGACCGTGTTGCCGGTGCGCACGACCCCACAGGCGTCGGCGAACACGTTCGGTCGCCCCTCGAACACGAAGCCGACCACGCCGAGCGGCGCGCGCCGGGCCTCGATCGACCAGCCGTCGTGGTCGAGGCGGTCGATGGCGCCGTCACGCCGACTGGGCGAGTCGCGCCAGCCGCGGAGGCCCTCGATCATGTCGCGTCGCATGCGATCGTCGAGTACCAGGCGGGTCGTCGAACGTCCTCTGCCGGCAGCCGCCGCGACGTCGGCAGCGTTCGCGTCGGCAATCGGTCCGAAGCGTCCGTCGTCTGCGAGTGCTGCGGCGAAATCCTCGAAGAAGTCCGAGATCTGATCGTCGTCCACCCGCGACAGCTCGGCGAAGGCGCGACTGGCGTCTGCGACGGCCCGCTCGACGAGATCGCCGACCTCTGCGGGGATCCGGAGGAGCGCGCCGCTCGACTGCACGACGATCAGGCGGTCGCCGTCGACGAACTGCCCAGCGAGTTCGGCCGAGACGACCGAGACGCGATCGCCGCCGAACGGGATCTCCTGCCCTTCGGTGAGACGGGTGAGCGCACGTTCCTCGGGCTGCGACGACACGGCGTTAGCGTAGGCATGTGTCCAGCTCCCCGCTCTACTTCCGCCAGCTGCTGTCAGGCCGCGATTTCGCAGTCGGCGACCCGCTCGCCCCGCAGATGGTCAACTTCGTCTACGCGATCGGCGACCATCGCACCGGCGAGTGCGTGCTCGTCGATCCCGCCTACGCCGTCGACGAACTCGTCGACCTCGTCGGGGCCGACGGCATGACGGTGACCGGCGTCTTGGCAACCCACTACCACCCCGACCACGTCGGCGGTTCGATGATGGGCCACTCGATCGAGGGCATCGCCGCGCTGCTCGACCACGTCGAGTGCCCGATCCACCTGCAGCGCGACGAGATCGAATGGGTCACGAAGTCGACCAGCGTGTCCGCCGATCATCTCCTGGGCCACGACTCGGGCGACGTGCTCAGCGTCGGTGGTATCGACGTCACGCTGGTGCACACACCTGGCCACACGCCGGGCAGCCAGTGCTTCCTCGTCGACGGTCGTCTGGTCGCCGGCGACACGCTCTTCCTCGAGGGCTGCGGACGCACCGATCTCCCCGGCTCCGATCCGGTGAAGATGTTCGAGAGCCTGCGACGCCTCGCCGAGGTGCCCGACGACACGATCCTGTTCCCGGGGCACCGCTATTCGGTCGCGAGCAGCGCGACGATGGACGTGGTCAAGGAGATGAACTTCGTCTTCGAGTAACCCTCCACGACCCGAAAATGTGCGCCACCGCGCCATCAGCGGGCGGATCTGCGCACATTTCGGGGAGGCGACCGGCGAAGGACCGTTCTGTGTGCACCGCGGCGCCACCGACGCAACACGGTGCGCATTTTTCAGGTTCGGTGCCGCTCCGGTCAGCAGTCGGCTTTGGCGGGGATCACGATCTCGACGCCGACGATGAACCCGCCGTAGCCGCTGGTGGACGCGTTGGCCGCGCCGAGGGCCTCGACGGTGACGTCGAAGTTCGCGGCCACCTTGCTCGGGAAGTCGCCGTCGACGATCGTGTACTACCCTGCGCACAGTTGTCGCCGGCGTCGGGGATCGTCTCGGTCGGAGGCCTCGGTGTCGGTCTCGGCGTCGGTCTCGGTGCTCGGTCGCCGGAGTCGGTCGTCGTCGCCGCGGTCACCGACTGGCGCCCGGCGGGATCAGGATGACCGTTCCGGGGAACGGGAACTCGCTCGGCTCGCTCCACTCGTTGACACCGAGCAGGTCGTCCAGCGTGACCCCGAACGGGTGACCAGCACTACGGAGAGTCGCCGCTCTGCACGGTGTACTCCTGGGTGCCTTCCACGATCGCGTCGGGGTCCCCCTCTGCGAGCGTGTCAGCCGGCGGCTCGGTGGTGACCGGTGGGCGCACCACGAACGCCGTCGACGCGGCACTGAGGTCGATCGTCGACTGCGTGGCGCCGGACTCACCGCCGCCACACGACGACAGGACGACAGCGCCGACGAGCGCGGGACCGAAGAGCACGCCGAGTCGGCGCGCCCCGGTCGTTGAACGAGACGATTGCATGCGGAACAGCGTACGCGCTCGCGAACAGCCCGTGTCGTCAGCCGTCGTCCAGGATCACATCAACGGTCGGTCGGTGGGCTCACCGGCGACGGCAGACGCGTCTCGCCCATCAGATACGCGTCGACGCCGGCAGCGCAGGCGCGACCCTCGGCGATCGCCCACACGATGAGGCTCTGGCCCCGACCCATGTCGCCGGCGACGAAGATGCCGCGCTGATTCGTCATGTACCGGTCGTCGCGAGCGACGTTGCCGCGGGCATCGTAGTCGACGTCGAGCGAGTCGAGCCACGACCCCTTCTCCGGCCCGACGAACCCGAGGGCGAGGAACACGAAGTCGGCGGGGATCTCGCGATCGGTGCCCTCGACCTTCGCGAATGCGCCGTCGACCAGCTCGACCTCGTGGAGCACGAGTGCCCGCACTCGGCCGTTGCCGTCGTCGAGGAACCGCTCGGTGTTCACGCTGTACAGGCGTTCGCCACCCTCCTCGTGCGCAGAGGTGACCTTGTACACCATCGCGAACTGCGGCCACGGGTTGGTCTCTCCGCGGTGTTCGGGGGGCGCGGCATGATCTCGAGCTGCGTCACCGATGCGGCACCCTGGCGGTGCGCGGTGCCGAGGCAGTCGGCGCCGGTGTCGCCGCCACCGATGATCACGACGTGCTTGCCGTTCACGTCGATCGGCGAATGTTCGATGTCGCCGAGCTGCACCCGGTTCGCGTGCGGCAGGTACTCCATCGCCTGATGGATCCCGCCGAGCTCACGGCCGGGGATCGGCAGGTCGCGCCAGTCGGTGGCACCGCAGGCCAGCACGATGGCGTCGTGCGAGGCGCGCAGCACCTCGATGTCGACGGTCTCGCCGACGACGGCGTTCGTGCGGAACTCGGTGCCCTCGGCCTCCATCTGCTCGAGGCGACGGTCGATGTGGCGCTTCTCCATCTTGAACTCGGGGATGCCGTAGCGCAGCAGACCACCGATCCGATCGGCGCGTTCGAGCACGACGACCTCGTGGCCGGCGCGGGTCAGCTGCTGCGCGACGGCGAGGCCGGCCGGTCCCGACTGCCGATCGACGGCGACCCGCTTGCCGGTGCGCACGGACGGGATCTGCGGGACGACCCAGCCCTCGTCCCAGGCCCGGTCGATGATCTCGACCTCGACCTGCTTGATCGTGACCGGGTCCTGGTTGATGCCGAGCACGCACGACGACTCGCACGGCGCCGGGCACAGCCGACCGGTGAACTCGGGGAAGTTGTTCGTGGCGTGCAGCCGTTCGATCGCGTCCTGCCAGTGGTCTCGGTAGACGAGGTCGTTCCAGTCCGGGATCAGGTTGCCGAGCGGGCATCCGTTGTTGCAGAACGGGATGCCGCAGTCCATGCACCGACCGGCCTGATGGTTCAGCTCGTCGTCGAACGGCTCGTACACCTCGCTCCAGTCGCGCAGGCGCACCGGCACCGGCCGACGCGTCGGCGTCTGGCGATCCCATTCCAGGAAACCGGTTGGCTTACCCACGTGCTGCTTCCATGATCCTGTCGACGGTCTGTTCCTCGTCGAGGCCGTCGGCCTTCGCCTCGTCGATCACGGTGAGGACCCGCTTGTAGTCGGGCGGCATCACCTTGCGGAACGCGGACACGTCGGTGTCCCAGTCGGCGAGCACACGATCGGCGACCGTCGAACCCGTGTTCGAGCGATGTGCCGTGATCGTGTCACGCAGGAACTCGCGATCGTCGTCGTCGAGCGCTTCGAGTTCGACCATCTCGTAGTTGACGAGGCTGGCGAAACCATCGTCGGGGTCGTACACGTAGGCGATGCCGCCCGACATGCCGGCGCCGAAGTTCCGTCCCGTCGGTCCGAGGATCACGACGCGCCCGCCCGTCATGTACTCGCACCCGTGGTCGCCGACGCCTTCGCTGACCGCGGTCGCACCGGAGTTGCGAACGCAGAACCGTTCACCGACGCGGCCGCGCAGGAAGATCTCGCCGCTCGTCGCGCCGTAGGCGATGACGTTGCCGGCATCACGATCTGCTCCTCCGCGACGAACGTCGAGAACGGATGCGGATGCACGATGAGGCGACCGCCCGACAAGCCCTTGCCGAGGTAGTCGTTCGCGTCGCCGACGAGACGCATCTGGATGCCCGCCGGCACGAACGCACCGAAGCTCTGGCCGGCCGATCCGGTGAGCGTGATGTCGATCGTGTTGTCGGGGAGCCCGGCACCCCCCCACTTCTTGGTCACCTCGTGGCCGAGCAGCGTGCCGACCGTGCGGTTCACGTTGCGAACCGGCAGGTCGATCGTGACGTGGTGGCCGTCCTGGATCGCCGGCTGGGCCAGCTCGATGAACCGCTGGTCGAGCGCCTCGTCGAGCCCGTGGTCCTGACCGACGCTCTGGATGAACGTCTGGCCGTACGGGTTCTCCGGCCCTGCAGGATCGGGCTGATGTCGAGACCCGACGCCTTCCAGTGGTCGACCGCCCTACGGGTGTCGAGGCACTCGACGTGGCCGATCATCTCGTCCATCGTGCGGAAGCCGAGTGCGGCCATGTGCTCGCGGACCTCGGTGGCGATGAACTCGAAGAAGTTGACGACGAACTCCGGGTCGCCGCTGAAACGAGATCGGAGTTCGGGATTCTGCGTGGCGACGCCGACCGGGCAGGTGTCGAGGTGGCAGACCCGCATCATGATGCAGCCCGACACGACGAGCGGGGCGGTGGCGAATCCGAACTCCTCGGCACCGAGCAGCGCGGCGACGACCACGTCGCGACCGGTCTTCATCTGGCCGTCGGTCTGCACGACGATCCGGTCGCGCAGGCCGTTGAGCAGCAGCGTCTGCTGCGTCTCGGCCAGGCCGAGTTCCCACGGACCGCCCGCGTGCTTGAGCGACGTCAGCGGGCTGGCACCGGTGCCGCCGTCGTGACCGGAGATCAGCACCACGTCGGCCTTGGCCTTCGACACGCCGGCGGCGACGGTGCCGACACCGGACTCGGCGACGAGCTTGACGTGCACCCGCGCCGCCGGGTTGGCGTTCTTCAGGTCGTGGATCAGCTGCTTGAGATCCTCGATCGAGTAGATGTCGTGGTGCGGCGGCGGGCTGATCAGGCCGACGCCGGGCGTCGAGTGGCGGGTCGCGGCGATCCACGGATACACCTTGTGACCCGGCAGCTGGCCGCCCTCGCCGGGCTTGGCGCCCTGGGCCATCTTGATCTGCAGGTCGTCGGCGTTCGTGAGGTACTCCGAGGTCACACCGAAGCGCCCCGACGCCACCTGCTTGATCGCCGAGCGACGCGGGTCGTGCAGACGGTCGACGTCCTCGCCGCCCTCGCCGGTGTTCGACTTCGCGCCGATCTGGTTCATCGCGATCGCCAGCGTCTCGTGCGCCTCGGCGGAGATCGAGCCGTAGCTCATCGCACCGGTCGAGAACCGCTTGAGGATCTCCTCGATCGGTTCGACCTCGTCGATCGGCACCGGCTGACGGTCGCTGGTGAACTCGAACAGCCCGCGCAGTGTCATCAGCTTCGCGCGACTGGTCGTCGACCGTGGCGGTGTACTCCTTGAAGATGTCGTAGCGCTTCGCTCGCGTCGAGTGCTGCAGCTTGTACACCGTGTCGGGGTTGAACAGGTGCGGCTCTCCCTCGCGACGCCACTGGTACTCGCCGCCGAGTTCGAGCTTGCGGTGGGCGCGATCGTCGGGACGCGCCGGGTTGGCCATCCGGTGGCGGGCCGCCACCTCGGCGGCGATCTCGGCGAGACCGATGCCGCCGAGCTGCGACACGGTGCCGGTGAAGTACTCGTCGACCACGTCGGTGCCGAGGCCGATCGCCTCGAAGATCTGGGCACCGGTGTACGACGCGACGGTCGACACGCCCATCTTCGACATCACCTTGAGCACGCCCTTGCCCGAGGCCTTGATGTAGTTCTTGACCGCCTTGACCGGGTCGATGTTGCCGAGGCCGTGCATGTCCTCGCGGATCAGGTCCTCGACCGACTCGAAGGCCAGGTACGGGTTGATCGCGCCGGCGCCGTAGCCGATCAGCAGCGCCATGTGGTGCACTTCGCGGGCATCGCCTGCTTCGACGATCAGACCGGTCATCGTGCGCTGCTTGGTCCGCACGAGGTGGTGGTGGACGGCGGCGGTGAGCAGCAGCGACGGGATCGGCGCCTCGACCGAGTCGGCGTTGCGATCGGAGAGCACGATGATCCGGGCCCCGTCGGTGATCGCCTGCGACGCCCGCTCGCACACGCGCATCGAGCGCCTTCGAGGCCGGCGGCACCGTCGGCGACCCGGTACAGACCGGGGATGACCGAGCGCCCGCAGACCGGGACGTCGCCGTCGTCGTTGATGTGGATGATCTTCGCGAGTTCGTCGTTGTCGATGATCGGGAACGGCAGGATCAGCTGGCGACAGCTGTCCGGGCCCGGGGTCGAGCAGGTTCGCCTCCGGTCCGACCGTCGACGCGACGGCGGTGACGACCTCCTCGCGGATCGCGTCGAGCGGCGGGTTGGTCACCTGGGCGAACAGCTGCTTGAAGTAGTCGAACAGCAGCCGCGGACGCTCCGACAGCACGGCGAGCGGCGTGTCGGTGCCCATCGAGCCGAGCGCCTCCATCCCGTTCGCGGCCATCGGGGCGATCAGGATCTTCAGCTCCTCGTGGGTGTAGCCGAACATCTGCTGACGGCGCAGCACGCTGTCGTGGCTGAACACGACGTGTTCGCGGTCGGGCAGGTCGCGGCAGGTCGACCATGCCCGCCTCGAGCCACTCGCCGTAGGGATGCGCGTTGGCGAGCGTCGACTTGATCTCGTCGTCGCTGACGATGCGCCCTTCGGCGGTGTCGATCAGGAACATCTTGCCGGGCTGCAGGCGACCCTTGGCGACGACCTTCGACGGGATCGATGTCGATCACGCCGACCTCCGACGCCATCACGACGAGATCGTCGTCGGTCACCCAGTACCGGCTCGGCCGCAGACCGTTGCGGTCGAGCACGGCGCCGATCACCTCGCCGTCGGTGAACGCGACGCTCGCCGGCCCGTCCCACGGTTCCATCATCGAGGCGTGGAACCGGTAGAAGTCGCGCTGCTCCTGCGGCATCGTCGCGTGGTTCTCCCACGCCTCCGGGATCATCATCAACATCGCGTGATGGATCGGGTAGCCGCCGAGGTGGAGCAGTTCGAGCACCTCGTCGAAGCGGGCGGTGTCGGACGAGCCCGGCGTGCAGATCGGGAACGACCGGTCGAGGCCGGGCAGCTGGTCGCTGTCGAGCATCGCCTCGCGGGCGCGCATCCAGTTCTCGTTGCCCTGCACCGTGTTGATCTCACCGTTGTGGGCGACGAACCGGTACGGGTGGGCGAGCGACCACGACGGGAACGTGTTGGTCGAGAATCGGGAGTGCACGATGAGCAGCGCCGACTCGATCCGCGGATCGAGCAGGTCGGGGAAGAACGCGCTCAGCTGGGGCGTGGTCAGCATGCCCTTGTAGACGATCGTGCGCGACGACAGCGACGCGAAGTAGGTCTCGAGCTCACCGGCCAGCTCGCGGCGTGACCGCTTGCGGGCGACGAACGCCTTGCGATCGAGGTCGATCCCGGCGCGTCCGCCGGGATCGGTGACGAAGAGCTGGCGGAACGGGGCATCGCGGCACGGGCCGTGTTGCCGAGGCACGACGGCTCGATCGGGAGGTCACGCCAACCGAGCACCGAGAGGCCGGCGTCGGCCATCGGTCGTCTCGACGACGGCGGTCGCCTTCTCGAACGCGACGTCGTCGGTCGGCAGGAACGCGATGCCGGCGGCGTAGCGCCCGCTTCGGGGAGATCGAAGGCACGACCGCGCGGAAAAGCGCATCGGGCACCTGGATCAGGATCCCGGCACCGTCGCCGGTGTCGGATTCGGCGCCGGTCGCACCACGGTGTTCGAGGTTCGTCAGCGCGGTGAGGCCGGTGCGCACGAGCGCGTTCGAACGCACGCCCTGAGGTTCGCCACGAACGACACGCCACACGAGTCGTGTTCGTGTCGGGGGTCGTACAGGCCGATCTTGCCCGGAGGCTGCTGCATCGATCACATCCGCGAGTCTCGTCGTTGCAGGATCCCGGAAGGCCCGGTCGTCGATGACCGGGCGGAGCGGTCGACGGTGACCGGCTCGCACGAGTGCCCGAGACAACACTGGCCGAAGCGGGGAGCCCACATCATAGGCGTGGTGACCCCGGACGGAAAGCTCGTTCGCTCGTGATCGCGGTGCTCCCAGCACCGCTTCTCGTGAACGACGCACCTGGAGCGCACCTGTTCACGAGATCGCCAGGTTGGCGTGCGAGAATGTCGGGATGACCCACCAGCACGCAACGACAGCGCCGACGGAACCTCGATCGCCTGGAGCGCGCACGGGGTCCGGAGCGCCGGTGGTGCTCGTCCACGGCATCACCGAGTCGGCGGCCTCGTTCGACCCGATCGCCCGGCGACTCACCTCGACCTACGACGTGATCACGCCTCGACCTGCGCGGTCACGGCGAATCCGGGAGCGCAGTCGCGCTACGACCTCGGTGCGATGGCCGGCGATGTCGTCGCCGTGATCGCCGCCGGCGGGCGCCGTGCGCCCGCACCTCGTCGGACACTCACTCGGTGGGGCGGTCGTGACCGCGGTCGGCTCGGTGCTCGCCGTGGCGAGCGTCGTCGACATCGACCAGTCGCTCCAGCTCGACTCGTTCAAGGCGCAGCTGGTGGCCGCCGAGTCGATGCTGCGCGATCCCGATCAGTACCAGTTCGTCGTCGATGCGATGTTCGAGACGATGATGGGCGACAAGCTCGCGGCCGACGAAGCTGCCCGGATCGAACAGTCTGCGCCACGCCGACCACGACGTGATCCTCGGCGTGTGGGAGCTGCTGCTGACCGAGCCGGTCGAGCAGATCGCCGCCACCGTCGACACGGCGCTCGCCGGGTACTCGGGTCCGACGTGCCCTACCTCGCGTTGTTCGGCCTCGACCCCGGCGACGGCTACGCGGACTGGCTTCGCGAACGGATCGCCGGCAGCACGGTGGAGCTACTGGGCCGATCACGGCCACTACCCGCACCTCGTCGACCCCGACCGCTTCGTCGAACGCCTCCACGACTTCTGGACCTGAGTTGCACCAGGGGCTGACCCTGCTGCAATCGCTCACACGTCGGCGTAGACGGGCGGGCGCTTCTCGAAGCCGGCCATGACCGCTTCGATCTGGTTCGGGGTGCCGATCTGGGCGCCGATCGTGGCGCGCTCGGCGGCGAACTGCTCGGCGGCGCCCTCGTCGAGGATCCGGTTGAAGAGCGCCTTCGACCCCCGGACCGCCCCCGGGCTCATCGCCGGCGATCTCGTGCGCCATCGCCATCGCATCGTCCTTCGGGGATCTCGCTGAGCCTGGTGACCAGGCCCAGCTCGGCGGCCTCGGTGCCCGAGAAGACGCGGGCGGTGAAGGTGAGTTCCTTCGCGACGTCGGGTCGGACGAGCTTCGACAGGATGAACGTGCCGGTCATGTCGGGGACGAGGCCCCAGTAGACCTCGCGGACCGACATCTTGGTGTCGGGGTGGACGATGCGGATGTCGGCGCCGAGCGCGATCTGCAGACCACCGCCGAGCGCGTGGCCGTGCACGGCGGCGATCACCGGCACCGGCAGTTCCTGCCACACCCAGCAGACCTGCTGGCCGAGGTGGGTGATGCGTCCGTCCTTCATCGCGCCGGGGTTGCCGTCGGATGCGTCGTCGGCGTCGCCATGCTCTGCGCGTTCGTCCGCCGCCCGCCATCGCCTGGAACGACGAGAAGTCGAGCCCGGCGCAGAACGACGGACCGTCGCCGGACAGCACGACGGCCCGCACGCCCGGACTCGGACTTGAGGTGCTCGCCCGCCTCGGCGATCGCCGAGAACATCGCGTTGTCGAGTGCGTTGCGCTTGTCGGCACGGTTGAACACGACGTCGGCGACACCGTCGGAGATGGAGATGAGCACGCGATCGGACATGGCGACAGTCTCGCGCCTGCACCCGCACGCAGACGAACGGACCGAACGACCGACCCGTCGCGGTCGGCCCTACCAGCTGTCCCAGTGCAGCACGGTGTCGAGCGGCAGCCGCTTGGCGGGCTGAAAGTCGGTACCGATCGTGTACGCGATGGGGAACAGGCCGGCCTGGGTGTAGCGATCGTGCGGGATCCCGAGCAGCTCGGCCGCCTCGGCCTCACCACCGTCCATCAGGTGGATCGTCGTCCACGCCGATCCCATCGCCCGTTCGCGGCAGGGCCATCATGAAGCTCCAGACCGCGGGCAGGATCGATCCCCATTGGGACGCGCCGGCGAACGCGGGAACACCGTCGAGGCGCCCCTCGATGCACGGCACGAGCATCATCGGCGCCCGGTGGAAGTTCTCGGCGAGATGGACCGCGGACGCGGTGACGCGGTCGCGTTGGTCGTAGCGCATGTCGCCGGGCTGGTACTGGTTCGAGCGGGCCATCGAGGCGTACTTGGCGAAGTTGCGTGCGTAGATGTCGGCCAACGACTGCTTCTTCGCCGCGTCCTCGACGATCACGAACTGCCAGCCCTGGCTGTTCGAGCCGGTGGGCGCCTGCAGCGCGATCTCGAGGCACTCCTCGACGACGGATCGCTCGACCGGCCGATCGAAGTCGAGCCGCTTGCGGACCGAGCGGGTGGTGGTCAGGACGTCGTCGGCGGAGAGGTCGAGCTTCATGTGGTCAGTGTCCCAGCTCTGCCGGAGTCGGGAAGTACCGAAGCGTCGGCGACCGGTACCGCTCAGCGCTTGCGGGTGACGAGCGAGCGGTCGATCTCGGCGATCGTGCGTGCGCCGATGAGCGCCATCGTGCGCACGAGGCCCTCATGGAGGAAGACACGAGCTGGTCGACGCCACGCTCGCCCGCTGCGCCGAGCGCGTAGAGATACGGACGTCCCACCGACACGGCATCGGCACCGAGCGCGATCGCCTTGACGATGTCGCTCCCCCGCCGGACGCCTCCGTCGCAGATGATCGTGCGCCTTCGCCGATCTCCTGGCGCACCGGCTCGACCAGCTCGAGCGGGACCGGCGCATCGTCGAGCTGGCGACCACCGTGGTTCGACAGTCCGATGCCCTGGACACCCATCGCGACGGCCTGCTTCGCGTCGGCGACGGTCTGGATCCCCTTCAGCACGATCGGGCCGTCCCAGAACGTGCGCAGCCAGTCGATGTCGTTCCACGACAGTGCCTGGTCGAACTGGCTGGCGACGTGCGCGGCGAGCGAGATCGGTGTCTTGCCGTCCGCTCCTTGCGCCCCGACGACGTTGGCGAACATGATCGGTTCGTTGCGCAGGAAGTCCCAGGTCCACCCCGGGTGGATCGCCCCGTCGATCAACGTTCCCGGGCCGATCTTCGGCGGCAGCGTGAATCCGCGGCGCACGTCGCGTTCGCGACGCCCGAGCACGGCGGTGTCGACGGTCAGCCACACGGCGGTGTAGCCGGCCGCCTTCGCCCGACCGACCAGCTCCTCGACGAGGCGACGGTCGCGCCAGGTGTACACCTGGAACCACTTGTCGCCGTCGCTGACGGCGGCGACCTCCTCGATCGAGCGGGTGCCCATCGTCGACAGCGAGTACGGGATCCCGGCGCGCGCCGCGGCGCGGGCGACGGCCAGCTCCCCCTGGGAGTGCGCGATCCTGGTGTAGCCGGTCGGTGCGAGGATCAGCGGCATCGACGCCGGTCGGCCGAGGATGGTCGTCGACGTGTCGAGCGTGCTGACGTCGCGCAGGACCCGCGGTTGGAATTCGTACCTCCCGAACGCCGCCACGTTGCGGACCACGGTTCGCTCGTCCTCGGCAGCGCCGTCGATGTAGTCGAACACACCGCGTGGCAGCCGTCGCTTGGCGACTCGCGGCAGTCCTCGACCGACACCATCGTCGCAGACGCCGCTCGACCGGATCGAGGGTGAACCTCCGGAATCGAACGACGATCGAAACGTGTTGACCACTCCCACCGGACGGAGTGTACGAGCAGGACGTCACTCGACGATGCGGAGGCCGCTCGGGGTCATCGACGGTTCGGCCTGCGGGAGGTCGACGACGAACTCGGTGCGGTGCGCCGGGAAGATGTGCTCGCTGACGAGGACCGCCCGTCCCGCGGCATCGGTGGTGACCCGCTGGCAGCGCAGCACCGGCGACCCGACGGGCACGCCGAGCAGCCTGGCATCCGCGGCGTCGACGAGGTCGGCGCCGATCGTCTGGGTCGCGCCGCGCAGTTCGACGTCGAGCAGTTCGTAGAACGGGCGACGCTCGACGTCCTGGCGCGAGAGGTGCGCGCCGAGCTCGGCCGGGCACCACACGGTGACGACGGCGAACGGCTCGCCGTCGGCGAGGTTGACCCGCTTGACCCGCAGCACCTGATCGACGCCGAGCAGCCGTTGCGCACCCGCTCGGGCGCGGACTCGAAGCGCGAACTCCTCGACCTTGCGCTCCGACAGCTTGCCGACCCCCTCGACCTGCGATTCGATCGTGCCAGCGATGCAGGCTCTGCGGCACGGGCTCGGCGGCGACGAACCAGCCGAATCCCTGGCGGGCGGCGATCAGACCGTCCTCGCGCACGAGTTCGAGCGGCTCGACGGATCGTGACCCGCGACGCACCGAACTCGACCGACATCTCCGCCTCCGACGGCAGCACCGATCCCGCAGGGGAGTCGAGCGCACGCCGGCGCAGTTCGTCGGCGATCTCCTGGTAGCGGATGTGTCTCATCCGTGTCTCCCGACGGCGTTGCACCGTCATCAACTTGAATCGCGGTCACAACTTGTATTATAGTTGTCTACATGAGCGACGCCCAGCACACCGCCAACACCCCCATCGAACTCGTCGAGAGCGTCTACGCCAGCCTCCCCGAGCGGGTCGCGCTCGGCCGCGAACGCCTCGGCCGGCCGCTCACGCTCACCGAGAAGATCCTGATCAACCACCTCGTCGACCCGAACGAGGAGATCGAGCGGGGCGTCAGCTACAACGACTTCCACCCCGACCGCGTCGCCATGCAGGACGCCACCGCCCAGATGGCGCTGCTGCAGTTCATGACCGCCGGCCTCCCCGAGGCGGCGGTGCCGTCGACCGTGCACTGCGACCACCTCATCCAGGCCAAGGTCGGCGCGATCATCGACCTCGGCGTGGCGATCGACACGAACAAGGAGGTCTACGACTTCCTCCGCTCGGTGTCGGCCAAGTACGGCATCGGCTTCTGGGGTCCCGGCTCGGGCATCATCCACCAGGTCGTGCTCGAGAACTACGCCTTCCCCGGCGGGATGATGATCGGCACCGACAGCCACACCCCGAACGCCGGCGGTCTCGGCATGATCGCCATCGGCGTCGGCGGCGCCGACGCCGTCGACGTGATGACCGGCTTCCCGTTCAACGTGCGCTGGCCGAAGGTCATCGGCGTCAAGCTCACCGGCACGCTCAGCGGCTGGTCGAGCCCGAAGGACGTCATCCTCGAGGTCGCCCGCGTGCTCACCGTCGAGGGCGGCACCGGCGCGATCGTCGAGTACTTCGGCCCCGGCGCCGACTCGATCTCGGCCACCGGCAAGGCGACGATCTGCAACATGGGCGCCGAGATCGGTGCCACCACGTCGCACTTCCCGTACGACCACAACATGGCGATGTACCTCAAGTCGACCGGCCGCGAAGCGATCGCCGACGCCGCCGACAAGGTCGCCGACGACCTGCGTGCCGACGACGGTGCCTTCTACGACCAGCTGATCGAGATCGACCTCGACGAGCTCAAGCCGCTGATCAACGGGCCGCACTCCCCCGACCGCGCCCACAAGGTCGGCGCCGCCGGCGTCGGCGCCGCCGCCCGCGAGAACGACTGGCCGCTCGAGCCGTCGGCCTGCCTGATCGGCTCGTGCACGAACTCGTCGTACGAGGACATCACCCGGGTGGCATCGATCGCCCGCCAGGCCGCCGCCGCGGGCTGACCGCCAAGTGCGAGCTGCTGATCACGCCCGGCTCCGAGCAGGTGCGCGCGACGATCGAGCGCGACGGTCTGCTCGCCGACCTCGAAGCGATCGGCGCGACCGTGCTGGCCAACGCCTGCGGGCCGTGCATCGGCCAGTGGTCACGTCCCGAGTCGATCACCGGTCAGCCGAACACGATCGTCAACTCGTTCAACCGCAACTTCCCGAAGCGCAACGACGGCTCGGCGAAGACGCTGAGCTTCGTCACCTCGCCCGACACGGTGCTGGCGATCGCACTGGCCGGGCGGCTCGACTTCGACCCGACGATCGACACGATCACCGCACCCGACGGCACCGAGGTCACGCTCGACGCACCGGTCGGCGAGGTCCTGCCCGACGCCGGCTACGACCCGGGCGAGAACACGTTCACCGCGCCGCCGGCCGACGGCTCCGGCGTCGAGGTCGCGGTGTCGCCGACCAGCGATCGGCTGCAGCTGCTCGCGCCGTTCCTGGCCTGGGACGGCAACGACTACTCGGCCTGCCGGTGCTGATGAAGGCGCAGGGCAAGTGCACGACCGACCACATCTCGGCGGCCGGGCCGTGGCTGAAGTACCGCGGCCACCTCGAGAACATCTCGGGCAACCTGTTCGCCGGTGCGGTCAACGCCTACACCGGCGAGGCCGGCACCGGCAAGGACATCACCGACGGCGAGACCCGCCCGTACCCCGAGATCGCCATGCGCTACCACGAGGCCGGGCATCAAGTGGGTGGCGATCGGCGACCGCAACTACGGCGAGGGCTCGTCGCGCGAGCACGCCGCGATGGAGCCCCGCTTCCGCGGCGGCCTCGTCATCCTCGCCCGCTCGTTCGCCCGCATCCACGAGACGAACGCGAAGAAGCAGGGCCTGCTGCCGCTGACGTTCGCCGACCCGGCCACGTACGACCTGATCGACGAGGACGACCGCATCAACGTGCTCGGCCTCCCGCCGGTGCCCGGCGAGAACGTGCGGTGCCAGATCGTCAAGCCCGACGGCACGACGATCGACTTCGAGGCCGTCCACACGTTCAGCCCCGAGCAGGTCGAGTGGTTCAAGGCCGGCTCGGCGCTCAACATCGTCCGCCAGAAGGTCGCCGCCGCCAGCTGACGTACACGCATGGGTCAGACCCATCGTGTACGCCGTTACGTTGCTCGGTCATGGAGATCCGCGAGGCGATCCGGACCAACGGCACCGTCAGGGCGTTCACCGACGAGCCGGTCGACGACGCCACCATCGCGAGCATCCTCGACGATGCGCGGTTCGCGCCGTCGGGCGGCAACCGTCAGCCGTGGCGCGTCGCCGTCGTCGAGGACACGACGCTGCGGCGCGAGCTGGCGACGCTCATGCAGCCGGTGTGGGACGAGTACATCGAGACGGCGGCGATCGGCGGCAACCCGTTCAACGTCGTCGACTACGTGAAACCCACCGAGATCACGCCCAACAAGCACAACGACCTGTTCGAGCACATCGAGGCGATCCCGGTCGTGCTCGCGGTCGCCGCCGACCTCTCGAAGCTCGCCATGATGGACGGCGAGCTCGACCGGGCCCCGGTCACCGGCGGCGCCTCGATCTACCCGTTCTGCTGGAACCTGATGCTGTCGGCGCGCGCTCACGGCCTCGGTGGCGTGATGACGACGTTCCTCAGCCGGGTCGAACCGGCCGCCGCTCCGGCGCTCGGCCTCCCCGACCACCACGCGCTCGTGACCACGATCTTCCTCGGCCATCCCGTCCACCAACCGACCAAGCTCAAGCGCAACCCGGTCGAGTCGTTCGCCACACGCAACCGCTTCGACGGCCCGACATTCACCGCGTGACGATCACGCCTGGGGTCTGACCCCAGGCGTGATCGTCAGGCGTCGATGGCGGCGCGGACCTCGGCGACGTAGTCGCCGACCGCGTCCGGGCCCGCGTCCATCAGCCGGCGCACGACGCTGGCGCCCTGGATCACGCCGTCGGCGACCCGCGTGGCCTGGTACGCCTGCTCGGCGTTCGACACGCCGACACCGACGAGCACCGGCACGTCGGTGATCGCCTTCAGTCGAGCAGCCAGCGCCGTCGCGGTCTCGGCGAGCGACTCGCGTTCGCCGGTCACGCCGAGCAGGCCGACCGAGTAGATGAATCCGCGACACCGGGCGACGACGCGTGGCAGACGTTCGTCGGGAGCGGTCGGCGCGGCGAGCATGATCGTCTCGATGCCCTCGGCGTCGGCGGCCTCGCACCAGGGGCCCGACTCCTCGAGCGGCAGGTCGGGCAGGATCGCCGCGGAGATCCCGGCCCGCCGCAGTTGCGCGGCGAAACGTGTCGGGCCGGGGTGATGCACCAGGTTGTAGTACGTCATCACGGCCAGCGGGATGTCGACGTCGAGCGACGGCACCTCGTCGAGGATCGACGTCGGCGTGACACCCATCTCGAGCGCGTACTGCGACGCCTGCTGGATGACCGGGCCGTCCATCACCGGGTCGGAGAACGGGATCCCGATCTCGATCGCGTCGGCGCCGTTGGCCGCGCAGGCACGGATCGCGTCCTGCCAGCCCGGATACCCACCGGTGATGTACGGCACCAGCAGCTTGCGCCCGGCGGCTCGCTTGGCCCGGAACTCCGTCTCGAGGCGACCGTGACCCGGTCGCCGGCGGTCACGATCGCTCCGCGAGGATGTCCATCATCTGCGCGACGTCCTTGTCGCCGCGACCCGACAGGTTCATCAGCACGGTCTGGCCCTGCAGGTTCGGTGCCTCGCGGGAGATCCACGCGACGGCGTGTGCGCACTCGAGCGCCGGGATGATGCCCTCGGTCCGCGACAGCAGCTGGAAGCCGTCGATCACCTCGTCGTCGGTGACCGACGGGTACTCCGCCCGACCGATCGACGCGAGGTACGAGTGCTCCGGCCCGACACCCGGATAGTCGAGCCCGGCCGAGATCGACAGCGCTTCTTCGACCTGACCGACCTCGTCCTGCATCAGATTGCTGCGCATCCCGTGCACGACGCCGGGCACACCGCGACCGATCGCTGCCCCACCCGCCGGTTCGACGCCGACGAGGCGCGTGCCGGGTTCGTCGACGAACCCGCTGAAGATGCCCATCGCGTTCGATCCACCGCCGACGCACGCGACCACGACGTCGGGCATCGCCCCGGTCATCTCCTGGATCTGACGATGGGCCTCGTCGCCGATGATCGACTGGAACTGGCGCACCATGTACGGGTAGGGATGCGGTCCGACGACCGAGCCGAGACAGAAGTACGTGTCGGTGACGTTGGCCACCCAGTGCCGCATCGCCTCGTTGACGGCGTCCTTGAGCGTCCGACTTCCGCTCTCGACGGAGTGGACCTCGGCGCCGAGCAGCTTCATGCGGAACACGTTGAGCTCCTGGCGGGCGACGTCGACGGCACCCATGTACACGGTGCACTCGAGCCCCATCAGCGCCGCCGCCGTCGCCGACGCGACGCCGTGCTGGCCCGCGCCGGTGTCGGCGACGATGCGCTTCTTGCCCATGCGCTTCGCGAGCAGCGCCTGGCCGATCACGTTGTTGATCTTGTGCGACCCGGTGTGGTTCAGGTCCTCACGCTTGAGGATCAGCCGGATGCCGAGCTGTGCGCCGAGGTTGTGGCACTCGGTCATGATCGACGGGCGGCCCGAGTACTGCGTGTGCACCCGGGCGAGCTCGGCTCGGAACTCGGGGTCGGCCCAGGCGTCGTCGAACGCCGCCTCGAGTTCCTGGCAGGCCGGCACGAGGGTCTCGGGCACGAACCGTCCGCCGAACTCGCCGAAGCGGCCGGTGGCATCGGGTGGCGCGGTGAGCGTGGTCGGGTCGTCGTCGAGTGTGGTCATTCGAAGTCCCAGTCGTAGGGCAGGTCGTCGTCGCCGAGGTACGGCGTCGGGGCGTGGGCGTGGGCGTTCTCGATGAAGCGCTTGACGGCGAGGGCGTCCTTCTTGCCGGGCGACTTCTCGACGCCGGTGGCGACGTCGACGCCCCACGGCTGCACCTCGGTGATCGCGGCGCCGACGTTCTCGGGCGTGAGACCGCCGGCGAGGATCAGCTTCAACGAGTCGGGAGCGTCGCCGGCGAGCGACCAGTCGAACACCTTGCCGGAGCCGGGTTCGGGTCCGTCGATCATGATCATGTCGGTGCCGTACTCGTCCGCACGCGGCAGGTTCGGATCGAGGGCGCTGAACACCTTGATCACCCACCGAAACGATTCGGCCACCTTCTGGGTGTCGGCGGCGGTCTCGCGGCCGTGCAGCTGCACCGCCTTGACCCCGGCTCGGTGCGCGACGTCGACGACACGGCTCGGGTGCTCGTTGCGGAAGATGCCGACGGTCAGGATCTCCGGCGGAAGACGGCGGGTGATGTCGTAGGCGACCTGCGCAGCGATCTGCCGAGTCGATCCCTGCACGAAGTTGAACCCGACGGCGTCGGCGCCCATCGCGACCGACAGCAGCGCGTCGTCTTCGTTGGTGATCCCACAGATCTTCACGAACATCGTCGGTCACGGTACCGGCCGGAGCCTCCCGCTGAGAGATTCATTGGCCTGTGACCGCTGGCCTAACGTCGCGGCTGCATGGGACGACTCGATGACATCGACCTGACCGCGAAGCTCGGCAACGACGAGTACGAGAAGCGGCTCGCGGCAGCGCAGGAGCGGTTCGTCGAACTCCGGCTCACCCTCGGCGGCCAGATCGGCGAGGGCGGGATCGGACCCGGTCTGCTCGTCGTGATCGAGGGCGCCGACGCCGGCGGCAAGGGCGGCGCCATCCGCCGCATCGTCGAACGGCTCGATCCCGCGCCACTTCGCGTGTACTCCTACGCGAAGCCGACCGAGCGCGAGAAGCGCCACCACTTCCTGTGGCGATTCTGGAGCAAGGTCCCCGGCCTCGGCGGAATGTGCGTGTTCGACCGCAGCTGGTACGGGCGCCTGCTCGTCGAGCGGGTCGAGAAGTTCGCGACCATCGAGCAGTGGACCCGGGCCTACAACGAGATCGTCGAGTTCGAGCGCAGCCTCGTGCTCGAAGGCGTGATCCTCGTCAAGTTCTAGCTGCACATCAGCGACGACGAGCAGCTCCGCCGCTTCGAGAGCCGCCGCGACGACCCGCTGCGGAAGTGGAAGCTCAACGACGAGGACTGGCGCAACCGCGACAAGTGGGACCAGTACATCGAGGCCGCCGAGGACATGTTCGAGCGAACCGACCACCAGCTCGCCCCGTGGGACATCGTGTCCGGCGAGAACAAGAAGTGGGCCCGGGTGACGATCCTCGAGACGCTCAACCAGCGCGTCGAGGACGGCATCGCCCGCTGGGAGATGCTCAACACCCCGGCCGAGCTGAACATCACCGGCCGAGCTGAACATCACGCATCACCACCGGCACTCGACGATCCGAGGGGAACCATGTCCGAGTTCGAGATCACCGCACTGACCGCCGACCATCGTCTCGCCGCCGAGACGTTCGCGGCGAGGATCCCGCACGGCGATCGGGCGTTCATCGATCGATCGCTGCTGAGCCAGGTGTCGGTCGCCGGCTGGACGCGACGATCGACCGCCCGACGGACAGGGGCATTCCTCGACGGCGAGATGGTGGCGATCATGACGGTCAACCAGCAGGCGGGATGGATGAGCAAGGTCGGCGAACTCCGCCTGGTCGTTCTCCCCGAGGTGCGCGGGCGCGGCCTGGCCACCGAGCTCGCGAACCGAGCGGTCGACGTCGCGCGCGACATGGAACTCAGCAAGCTCTACGTCGAGGTCCTGGCGCAGCTCGATCGGGTCATCGACATGTTCGTCGGCCTCGGCTTCGAACGCGAGGCGGTGCTACGCGACCACGTCGTCGACGGCGAAGGCCGCCCGGGCAGTCTGTGCATCCTGAGTCGGTTCCTCGACGAGCCGGTCGGCTGAGCGCTCGTCAGCCGATGAGGTCGGCGATCGCCGCAGCCGGATCGCCGCTCGTCACGAGGGTCTCGCCGACGAGGACGGCGTCGTAGCCGGCGGTGCGCAACGACCGGGCATCGTCGGCGCCGCGGACACCGGACTCGGCCACCTTCACCGCGTGATCCGGGATCACCCCGGCCATCCGGACCGCCCGTTCGTGGTCGACCTGGAACGTGACGAGGTCGCGCTGGTTCACACCGATGAGCGTGGCCTCCGCGGCCAGCGCGTGCTCCAGCTCGCGTTCGTCGTGGATCTCGACCAGCACGTCGAGGCCGACGTCGACCGCCAGCGCGTGGAGCGCGGCGAGTTCGGCCGGGTCGAGCGCCGCGGCGATCAGCAGCACGCAGTCGGCTCCCATGAGGCGAGCGTCGAGCACGTCGCGTTCGCTGACCGTGAAGTCCTTGCGGATGACCGGCAGCGTGCATGCCGCCCGTGCAGCCTGGAGGTCGGCCACCGAACCACCGAAGTGCTCGACGTCGGTCAGCACCGACAGGCACGCCGCTCCCCCGCGTTCGTACGCGCTCGCCATCGCTGCGGGATCGAGGTCGGCGTTGAGGTCGCCCTTCGACGGCGACCGCCGCTTGATCTCCGCGATCACGCCGAGGCGATCACGGCCGACCAGCGCAGCCCGAAAGCCCCGCGTCGGCGGCATTGCGCCGCGCCTCGTCGAGCAACGCCTCGACCAGACGGCTGTCGGCGGCAGCGACCGCTCGATGGTGATCGAGGATCTTGTCGAGGTAGGTCGCCGCCATCAGGACATGGATCCCGATCAGAGGCCCTTGCCGCGCACCGGCGTGAGCATCGTCAGCTCGGGCCGGCCGGCGAGGATGCCACCGAAGGCGTTCATGATCTGCTTCATCACGTCGCTGGTGCTGTGCGCCTGGAGCGCATCGCTGTCGGTGTACAGCTCGTACATGTAGGCCACGTTGGCGTCGTTCGGGTCCTCGAGCAGCTGGTAGAGCAGCGTGCCCTCCTCCGAGCCGACGTGGTCCATCATCGGCGCGAGACCGGCGTACAGGTCGTCACGCTTTCCGTCGATACAGGTGAACTTGGCGATCATCGCAACTTGGCTCATGAACGCCGACCGTAGTCCTCGCACGTCCAGGAGACCTAGTTGCACCCGGCGAGGGAAGCGCCAGCGACGAGCCGGACGAGAGCGAGCGCAGCGAGCGAACCATCATCGCGGCGAGGGAAGCGCCAGCGACGAGCCGGACGAGAGCGAGCGCAGCGAGCGAACTCATCATCGTGGCCGAGGGAAGCGCCAGCGACGACCGGACGAGCGAGCGCAGCGAGCGACCATCGATTCAGAATCCCAAGCGATGACCGACGTCGAAGCAGCTCGTCGATCGGAACGCGGACCTGCTCGGTCGTGTCGCGGTCGCGGACGGTGACCGCGCCGTCGTCGAGCGAGTCGAAGTCGACCGTGACCGCGAGCGGCGTGCCGATCTCGTCCTGACGGCGGTAGCGCTTGCCGATGTTCTGGGTCTCGTCGTAGTCGACCATGTAGCGATCGGCGAGCAGCTTGCGGACCTCGTGCGCCAGCGGCGTCAGCGTGTCCTTCTTCGACAGCGGCAGCACCGCCACCTTGTAGGGGGCGAGCCGGGGATGCAGGCGCAGCACCGTGCGCGCCTCGCCGTTGACCTCGTCCTCGTCGTACGCGGCGAGCAGGAACGCCGCCATCGTCCGGGTCGCTCCGGCGGCGGGCTCGATCACGTAGGGCACGTAGCGCTCGTTGGTCTGCGGGTCGAAGTAGTCGAGTCGCTCGCCGGAGTGCTCGGCGTGCTGCTTGAGGTCGTAGTCGGAACGCTGCGCGATGCCCTCCAGCTCGTCGAACCCCCACGGGAACGTGAACTCGACGTCGGAGGTGCCAGAGGAGTAGTGCGACAGCTCGTCGTCGTCGTGCGGCACGCAGCCGCAGCATCTCGGGCGGGATGCCGTACTCGATGTACCAGTTCAGTCGCTCGTTGCACCAGTACTCGTACCACTCCTGACTGGTCTCCGGGGGTACGAAGAACTCGAGTTCCATCTGTTCGAACTCACGGGTGCGGAAGATCCAGTTCTGCGGCGTGATCTCGTTGCGGAAGCTCTTGCCGACCTGGGCGATGCCGAACGGTGGCTTCTTGCGTGAGGTCTGCAGCACCTGGCCGAAGTTGGTGAACATGCCCTGCGCGGTCTCGGGGCGCAGGTAGGCGTCGGCGCCGGTGCCCTCGACCGGGCCCGCCTGCGTCTTGAACATCAGGTTGAACTCGCGAGCCTCGGTGAAACTGTGCTTGGCGTCGCAGTTCGGGCACACGTCGGGGTCGTCGAGCTTGTCGAGCCGGAAGCGCTGCTTGCACTCGGTGCAGTCGACGAGCGGGTCGCTGAAGTTCGCGAGGTGTCCAGATGCCTGCCACACCTGTGGCGGGCTCAGAATCGCCGCGTCGATGAGCACGACGTCGTCGCGCTGCTGCACCATCGAGCGGACCCATGCTTCCTTGACGTTGCGCAGCAGCAACGAGCCGAGCGGCCCGTAGTCGTACGTGGAACGGAACCCGCCGTAGATCTCCGCCGACTGGTAGACGAAGCCTCTGCGCTTGCAGAGGCTGACGATCTGTTCGAGGTCGGTGGCAGGCATAGACCCCGGAGGCTACCGAGGCCCCAATTCCGTTTGCGTGCGAATTCGGGCGGACCGGGCCATCCGAATCTGCACGCAAACGTGGTGGGGTGGGGCTGGCGGGTGGGGTGCGGTGGGTGGGGTGCGGTGGGTGGTCAGTGGGTCTCGAACATGGCGACAGCTTTCAGCCGGCGCTCGATGTGGAACTCGAGGGCGCGGGTGGCCATCGACGACACCTCGTGGGTGACCGGTGACTCGTCGCGAGCGAGCGCCTGGACCAGCTGGCCGCCGAGGATCTCGCGCAGGATCTCCAGTGCACCCGGGCTGATCGCCTGACCCGACCGACACGAGCGGCACAGCACGCCACCCTCGTTCAGGTCGAATGCGACGAACTGAGCGTCCGGCTCGGTCTCACCGCAGCGCACACATTGATCCAGCTCGGGCCGAAGGCCTTCGTTGGCGAGCAGCTTCCAGTAGAACGAGGCGACGTTCAACGGCGACGGCGTCGAGGCAATGGTGCGGAGCACGCCGACCAGCATCCGGTACAGCTGCGGGTTCGGTTCTCGTTCGAGTGACAGCTGATCGACGGCTTCGATCGCTGCCAACCCCTGCGATGCGCGGTCGAGCGACGACAGCATCGGCGACAAGGGCTCGACCGCCTCGGCCTGACTGACGATGTCGAGTTCACGGCCCCGATACAGCAGGAGGCGGACGTGACTCATCGGTTCGAGGCGGGCGCCGAACTTCGACTTCGTCTTGCGGACCCCCTTGGCGACCGCACGAACCTTGCCGTGCTCGGCGGTGTGGAACACGACGATGCGGTCCGACTCGCGCAGCTTGTAGGTGCGCAACACGACCCCGGTGTCGCGGTACAGCTCGCTCACGACAGGCAGGCCACGAGTTCAGGCGTCGTCGTCGAGACCGCCGAAGCGGCGTTGACGGCGAGCGAAGTCGGCAATCGCCTCGAGGAGGTGATCGGGTGACAGCTCGTGCCACGCCATCGGGTGGAAGACCAGTTCTCCGTACGCGAGCTCCCACACCAACGACGGCGGCAGTCGGGTCGACTCGCCGAGCACCACGATCAGGTCCGGCTCGCAGTCGGCAGGCGCGTAGAGCGCCTCGGCAACCGTCGCTTCGTTGACGGGTTCGTCGGGATGGAGACGCTGCATCGCCTCGGCAAATCGCTGCCGCCCGTCGCCGCACGGATCGACGATCACGTGGCACGATCCGACCATCCGGTGCCACCATTCGAGGTCGACCGGATCGGCTCCTGGCTCGTAGGCCCGCAGCGAGAGGAACGATGCACCCGCTCGGTCTGCGATCGCACCGAGGCGATCGACACGGTCGTCCCAGCGGTCGTCGCCGAGCTCGTCCCAGTCGCGCAGCGTCCCTCCGACGACCATGATGTGGCGGAGCAACTGGCGAGTCGGGTCGCCCGCACGCGCGGCGACCGTCGGATCCGACTCGGTGCTCGTGAACGACGGTGCCACAGCTCCATTCTTCCACGCCACGGGCTGTCGCCGCTGGCTGGCTAACGTGAACCTCGTGCCGCAGCCACCGTCCGAGTCCACCGAGGGCACCGCAGCACCGCTGCACGTCGCGTGCATCATGGACGGCAACGGACGCTGGGCGGGCCGGCGAGGGCTCCCCCGTACCGAGGGCCACACCGAAGGCGAGGAGAACCTCGCCCGACTCGTGCGGGTCGCGGTGCAACGCAACATCGGATGGCTGACCGTGTTCGGATTCTCCACCGAGAACTGGCAGCGACCGCGGCCCGAGGTACGCCACATCCTCGGCCTGCACGAGAAGTTGTTCGGCCGCGTCGCGGAACTCAACGAGCTGAACGTTCGCGTGCAGTGGATCGGACGGCCCTTCGACTCACCGGTGGCGCGCACACCCCGCTACGTCCAACGCGCCATCCGCAAGGCGATCGCGGACACCGCCGACAACACCGGCATGGTGTTGACGATCGCGTTCGACTACGGCGGCCGCTCCGAGCTCGTCGCCGCGGTCGAAGCCGCCCGCCGGACACCCGAGGGTGTCACGGTCGACACGATCGGTGAGCACCTTTACCTTCCCGAACTCCCGCCGGTCGACGTACTGGTGCGCACGAGCGGCGAGATGCGCGTGTCCAACTTCCTGCTGTGGCAGGCGGCGGGAGCGGCGATCTACTTCACCGAAGCGCCCTGGCCCGACTTCGACGAGCGCGAACTCGACGCCGCGTTGGCGCTCGCTCGATGAGCGACGCGCTCGCCCGGGTCACCGCCGCGCTCGCGAACGCCGAGGAGCGCCCGGGCCAGCAACAGATGGCCGAGCTCGTCGCAACAGCGATCGCCGACGGGCGACACCTGGTCGTCCAGGCAGGAACGGGAACAGGCAAGACCCTCGCCTACCTCGTCCCGGCCATCGAGGCCGATGCCCGAGTCGTGGTCGCGACGGCAACCAAGGCCCTCCAGGACCAGCTGGCCACGAAGGATCTCCCCTTCCTCGCCGAGCACATCGGTCGCGATTTCGACTGGGCTGTGTTGAAGGGTCGCTCGAACTACGTGTGTCTTCAGCGGCTGCGGGAGATGAGCGCCGGCGTCGAGGGTCAGCTCGAACTCGAGACGATGGCGCTGACCACGAAGGTCGAGATCAAACGGCTCGCCGAGTGGTCGGGCACCACGTCCACCGGCGACATGGCCGAGCTCGATTGGACGCCCTCGGACAACGCCTGGCGCGCGGTGAGCGTGGGCAGCGACGAGTGCCCCGGCGCCGATCGCTGTCCGCTGGGCGATCCCTGCTTCGCCGAGCAGGCACGCCGGCGAGCGGCAGCCGCCGATGTGATCGTGGTCAACACGCACCTGTACGGCCTCAACGTCGCGAGCGGTGGGGCAATTCTCCCCGATCACGACGTCGTCGTGTTCGACGAGGCGCATGTCCTCGAGGACATCATGAGCGACACGGTCGGCGTGGAGATCGCGCCGGGGCGTTTCACCGCACTGTCGGGCATCGTGCGACGGATCCTGGACGACCCGAAGCTGGTGGGCTCGATCGCCGAGATCGCCGAAGGGTTGCGCGATGCGTTGACACCCCACGTCGGCAATCGTCTCTCGACCCCCCTTCCCGACTCGGTCCAGGACGTGCTGACCGATGCCCGGCTGAGGCTCGGGCGCGCCAACGAGACGCTCGTCGCCATCGACACCAAGAACGAGGACGCAAAGCAACGCCGCCTCCGCGCCCAGACCATGACCGGACGCGCGATCGAGCAACTCGACATTGCGATCGAAGGCCGCGAGGGCTACGTCGCATTCGTGTCGGGCTCACGGGAGGCGCCGCGACTCGAGGTCGCTCCACTCGACGTGGGCCCGGCGATGACCGAGGGCGTGTGGTCGCAGCGCACGGCGATCCTCACCAGCGCAACGATCCCGTCATCACTCGCCACCCGGGTCGGCATCGCTGCCGACGGCGTCGACGTCGCGGACGTCGGGAGCCCATTCGACTACGAACACCACTCGATGCTGTATTGCGCGATGCATCTCCCGAATCCCAATTCCGAGGGATTCCGAGCGGCCGTGCACGACGAGCTCGAGGCGCTGATCACGGCCGCGGGCGGTCGGACGCTGGCGTTGTTCACGAGCTGGCGTTCGATGGACGAAGCCGCCGAGGCGTTGCGCGAGCGGATCGACCTCCCGATCCTGACCCAACGCGACCTCCCGAAGCCGGCGTTGATCAAGGCCTTCACCGAGAGTGACGAGACCTGCCTGTTCGCGACGGCCGGCCTGTTCCAGGGCGTCGATGTCCCCGGCCAGACGCTGTCGCTCGTGGTGATCGACCGCATCCCGTTTCCCCGCCCGGACGACCCGCTCCTGAGTGCCCGCCGGGAACAGTTGGGGCCGACGGCGTTCTCCGAGATCGACGTGCCGCGTGCCTCGATGATGCTCGCGCAGGCGTGCGGACGATTGATCCGCTCGGCCACCGACAAGGGCGTCGTCGCCGTGATGGACCCCCGTCTCGGCACCGCTCGTTACCGCTGGGACATCATCAAGGCCCTGCCACCGATGCAGCGCACGAAGGTCCGCGCCGACGTCGAGACCTTCCTCCGCGGAATCACATCTGGGGTCTGACCCCAGGCGTGATCGATGTCATCTGGGGTCTGACCCCAGGCGTGACGCTCAGGTGATCGAGGCGGCGAAGATGCCGTCGATCGTCGAGGCCAAGGTGGTGTTGAACTCGTCGTCGCTCTGGCCGGCGCTGAGGCCCTCGGTGAGCGCGCGGCTGAAGCTGGCGATCATGCCGTGCTGGCGAGACAGCCGCTCGTTCGCCTCGTCGCGGGGGTACCCGCCCGAGAGCGCCACGACGCGGAGCACGCGAGGGTGCTCGATCAGCGGTGCGTAGAAGTCGTCGACGGTGGGGATGGAGAGCTTCAGCATCACCGGCTGATCTGCAGAGAGGGCATCGAGCTGCATCGCGATCCGGTCGCGCAACAGACCCTCGGCAGCCTCCTTCTCGGGGCTGTGGATGTCGACCTCGGGCTCGATGATCGGGACCAGTCCGGCGGCGATGATCTCCTTTGCGACCTCGAACTGCTGGTCGACCACTGCGTTCACGCCCGCTCCGTTGGCGAGCTGCACGACCGAGCGCATCTTCGTGCCGAACACGCCGAGACCGACCGCGCGCTCACACAATGCGGTCAGACCCGGGATCGGCTTCATGATCTGCGCGCCGTCGACGGCGTCGGCGAGACCCTGGTCGACCTTGAGGAACGGCACGACGTTCTTGACCGACCACAGGTAGTCGGCGGTACCGCGACCTTCGACCTGGCGGTCCATCGTCTGCTCGAAGAGAATCGCTCCGAGCACTCGGTCGCCGGTGAACGCCGGCGACGTCATGATGCGGGTCCGCATCGCATGCATCAGGTCGAACATCTCGTCGTCGTTCGACCAGGCGTCCTCCTCGATGCCGTACAGCTTCAACGCCTTCGGGGTGCTGCCACCGCTCTGGTCGAGCGCAGCGATGAAACCCTGACCGGTCCGGACCTTGTTCAACATGTCGTCGTTCACGTCGTCGACTGTAGCCAGCGCGCGCCGTCGAGACCGCCGGGCGCTCCGGACTGGTGATCGGGGGCCCGAGGATCGCTACGGTCGGCGGGGATGACCGTCGCCGACTCCCCGCAACGCGTGGTCGACTGCGCGATCGTCGACGCGGTTGCCACGATCACCCTCGACTCCCAGCACAATCGCAACGCCCTGTCACGCCAGCTGCTCGGCGATCTCCATCGGTCGCTCGACGAGGCCGAGGCGGCCGATGTCCGCGCCATCGTGCTCACCCATCGCGGTCCGGCCTTCTGCGCCGGCGCCGACCTCAAGGAGCGGGCGTCGGCCGGAAGCGCCCCAGCGGATTCGTCACCGTTCGTCGGCGCCCTCGAACGTCTGATGGACGCAACGTGTCCCACCATCGCCGCGGTCAACGGTGCCGTGCGCGCCGGCGGCATCGGGCTGATGGCGTCGTGCGACCTCGTCGTCGTCCACGAGTCGACCACGTTCGCGCTCACCGAGGTGCGCATCGGTGTCGCTCCGGCGATCATCGCGGTCCCGATCCTGCGCCGTGTGCCTCCGAGCCTGATCGCTGCCGCCATGCTCACCGGGGAGGCCTTCGACGCCCACTCCGCCCGCCGGATGGGACTGGTCACCCACGTGAGTGGCGACGTGGTGTCGACCGTCGACGACCTGTGCGACGGCATCCTCCAGGGTGCACCGACCGCCGTCGCGGCGACGAAGCGGCTGCTCCACATGGTCGCGCCGATGGACCGCGGCGCCGCCTTCGACGCCATGGCCACGCTGTCCAACGAGCTGTTCAACGGCGCCGACGCCGCCGAGGGCATGGCTGCGTTCGCCGAGAAGCGCCGGCCGAGCTGGGCGAGGTCCGTGCAGTGACCCCGTCGACGCACTCGGTGATCATCGACGCCCCGAACGGCATGCGCATCGCCGCCGACGAGTGGCCCGGCGACGGCCCCGCTGTGGTGCTCGCGCACGGCGGCGGTCAGACCCGCCATTCATGGGGCGGCACCGCGGCGGCGTTGGCGGCCCACGGTCACCGCGTCGTGTCGATCGACCTGCGTGGCCACGGCGACTCCGCATGGGACGCCGACGGGAACTACTCGATGCGGGCCTACCGGGACGATGCACTCGCCGTCGTCGACTGGATCGGCTCTCCGGTGGCCTGGGTCGGCGCGTCGCTCGGAGGGATGACCGGACTCCACGCCGTCGACGCCGCTCCGGAGCGGTTCTCGGCGCTCGTGCTCGTCGACATCACGCCCCGTCCGGCTGCCGCCGGTGTCAGCCGAATCCTGGAATTCATGGGCAAGGACGCGATCGACGGATTCGCCAGCCTCGACGACGCCGCCGATGCGATCGCTGCCTACCAGCCGCACCGACCGCGGCCGAGCGACCTGTCGGGTCTGGCCAAGAACCTGCGGCTCGGCGACGACGGACGCTGGCGTTGGCACTGGGATCCGGCGTTCCTCGACACTCGCACCGGTGGGTCGAGCGAGCATGCCCGCGATACGCACCATGGTGAGCTCGAGGACATCGCGCGCCGCTTGACGCTTCCGGTGCTGCTGGTGCGAGGGAAGCTCTCCGACCTCGTCACCGAGGCCGAGGTGGCCGAGTTCCGAGAGATGGTGCCCCATGCGGGCTACGTCGACGTCGCCGGCGCGGCGCACATGATCGCCGGCGACAAGAACGACGTCTTCACCGACGCGGTGGTCGGCTTCCTGGACGCACCCTGACCGACCCCGGCCCCGAGCCGAGCGGCGTGTCATGTGTCACTTCGCCTGCGGTTGCGCGAGAATACGGCGATGACCACGAGCCAAGAACTGCATGATCGCATCGTCGGACAGAACCTCGGCAAGCGATTCCTCACGAACCTCGACAAGAACTCTGCCGTCGAGGTCGTGCGCTGGAAGGATGCCGGTGGAGCTTGGCACGGTTGGACGATGACCGACCTCGCCGAGGTCACCGCTCGACTGGCGACCGGTCTCGCCTCCCTCGGCGTCGGCAAGGGCGACGCCGTCGTGCTGATGATGCGCAACCGGCCCGAGTTCCATGCGCTCGATCTGGCCGTGTTGTTCCTGGGCGCAACGCCGGTGTCGATCTACAACTCCTCGGCGCCCGAGCAGATCGAGTACCTCGTCAACGACTGCAGCGCCAAGGTCGCCGTCGTCGAGGACGATGCGTTCCTCGAGCGGTTCCTCAAGGTCCGCGAGTCGCTGCCCACCCTCGAATCGATCGTGCTGATCGAGCCGTCGGAAACCGCGGGCGATGCGGTCACCCCCTACGCCCAGCTGGCCGAGGCCGATGCCGCCGACCTGCGCGAGCTGGCCGAGATCGCAACGCTCGACGACATCGCCACCATCATCTACACCTCGGGCACGACCGGTCCGCCCGAAGGGCGTCATGCTGTCGCACTCCAACATCGCGTGGACCCTCGAGTCGGTGGGTCAGTCGATGCGCGAGCAGACCGACATCGAGGACTTCGCCGGCAAGAAGCACCTGTCGTATCTCCCGATGGCCCACATCTTCGAGCGCCTGCTCGGGCACTACTACCTGCTCGACTTCGCCGCGCAGGTCACCTGTTGCCCCGAGACCTCGCAGCTCACCGCCTACACCGGCGAGGTTCGCCCCAACGTCTTCATCGGCGTTCCGCGTGTCTGGGAGAAGCTGTACGCCGGTGTCAATGCGGCGCTGTCGGCCGACCCCGAGAAGTCGAAGGCGTTCAACGAGGCCGTCGACGCGGCGCTCCCGATCGTCGAGAAGATGACCCGGGGGACGGCGACCCAAGAGGAGATCGACACCTGGAACTTCCTCGACCAGGTCGCCTTCCAGACCGTTCGCGGCCTGATCGGTCTCGACGAGACCGAGATCTGCATCACCGGCGCCGCTCCCCTGCCCGCCGAGATCCTCGCATGGTTCCGAGCGATCGGCGTCCCGCTCACCGAGGGCTACGGCATGTCGGAGACCACCGCCGTGCTCACGTGGGCCAACGACCCCAAGCCCGGCTGCGTGGGCCGGGCTGCGACCGCGGTCGAACTCCGGATCGCCGAGGACGGCGAGGTGCTGTGCCGCGGCGGCAACAACTTCGTCGGCTATCTCGGCAAGCCCGAGCAGACCGCGGAGACGATCGACCCCGACGGCTGGTTGCACACCGGCGACATCGGTGTCCTCGACGAGGACGGCTACTTGAAGATCGTCGACCGCAAGAAGGAACTGATCATCACCGCCGGTGGCAAGAACGTCAGCCCTGCCAACCTCGAAGCCGAGCTGAAGATGATCCCGCTGGTCGGCCAGGCCTGCGCGATCGGCGAGCAACGGCCCTTCATGTCGGCCCTCGTCGTGCTCGACCCCGACGCCGCTGCAGCTTGGGCGGCCGCACACGGCCTGTCGGGCGACGATGCCACGACGGCGGCACTCGCCGAGAACCCCGACGTGATCGCCGAGATCAACGCGGGTCTGGTCGAGGTGATGTCGGGCTTCAACAACGCCGAGGCGGTCAAGAAGGTGAAGGTGCTCGGCGAGGAGTGGCTCCCCGACTCCGAGCTGCTCACCCCGACGTCGAAGCTCAAGCGACGCGGCATCCTCGCCGAAGTTCGCCGACGAGATCGACGAGCTCTACGCCAAGTGACGCCCGTGCGATGAGCGAACCGACCGAATAGCGGCGTCTCGCTCATCGCAACCGGTGAACCCGCCCAACCGATGAGCGAACCGACCGAATAGCGGCGTCTCGCTCATCGCAACCGACGCGGTCGACCCGGGTCAGGACGACATCAGGCGATAGCCGATGCCGCGGGCGGTGACGATCAGCTTGGGGTCGTCGGGGTGATCCTCGACCTTGAGTCGCAGACGGCGGACGTGGGCGTCGACGAGGCGCGAGTCGCCGAGGTACTCGTAGCCCCACACCCGCTCGAGGAGCTGGTCACGCGACAGCACCGCCCCGGCGTGATCGGCGAACTCGCACATCAACCGGAACTCGGTCTTCGTGAGGTTGAGTTCGGCGCCGCCCTTGAGCACGATGCCCTGTTCGCGACGGATCTCGACGTCGCCGAACCGGGTGGCCGTCGGCGTGGTCGCCCGGCCCTGCAGGTGCACCGCGACGGAGCAGCGCACGGATGCGAGCGGCCAGTTCCTTCGGCACGACCGGCTTGGTCACGTAGTCGTCGGCGCCCGCCTCGAGCCCGGCAACCATGTCGTGGGTGTCGGTCTGCGCGGTGATCATGATGATCGGCACGATGCTCTCGGCGCGCAGGGCACGACAGACGTCGAAGCCGGACATGTCCGGAAGGCGCAGGTCCAGCAGCACCAGATCGGGCGGGTTGTGGCGGAACTCGACGAGACCCGCCTCACCGCTGGGCGCCTGGCGAACGACGTAGCCCTCGTCCTCGAGCGCCATCGACAGCGCCAACCGGATCCCGTCGTCGTCTTCGATGAACAGCAGCGATTCCATCAGCGCACGCCAGTGTTGCGCGTCACGAGAACGAATCGTGCGCTTTGTTACCGAAATCGCACACTTCCCGCAAGAGTCCGTCACACAGGTGACGCATCATCATGACTGTTCACGCTGCCCCGGTGGGATGCCTTCCTCCCCCTGGCATTCCACCGGCAGCGGGTGAACGCCCCTCACCGCCGTACTGCTCGGCATGTCGGACGGTCGCCGATGCCCTCCACCTGCAACACTGACCCGGTGGCTCGGCGCCGAACCCTCCGATTGCGTACCCGAGTCACGCTGTTCTTCGCGTTCATCGCATTGCTCGCCGGCGTGGTCCTGATCGGTGTCACCTACGGCTTGACCCGCAACAACCTGCTCGACGAGGACCGCAACGCCGCCCAACAGCAGGCCCTCGCCAATGCCGACCTCGTACGCGAGCAACTGACACTGGACCCGGCCGGGATCGGTGTGTTCTTCGACGACGAGCTGCGCACGGTCAACGACGGCTTCGCAGTGCTCAGCTCGGACGACCCCACGGCTCCTCGGGCGAGCACCAGCGTCCTGCACCCGATCACCGACTTCCCCGAGCGGCTCGTCGACAGCGTCCTCGCCGGCACCAGCGCTCTCGAGAACGCGACGATCGACGGTTCGGACTACGTCACCGTCGGCGTGTACATCGCCGAGTACGACTCGGGCTACTTCGAGGCGTTCCCGCTCGGCGGAGACGCAATCGACGCTGACGGCGATCCTGACCGCGCTGTTGTTGGGCGCACTCGGCACCGTGGTGCTGGCCACCTTGTTCGGGCTCGCCACGAGTCGCCGTCTGCTCCGGCCGCTCAGTCAGGTCGCCGACGCTGCCGCCGACATCGCCTCGGGTGGGCTCGACACACGTCTCGCCACCGAGTCGGATCCCGATCTCGACCGCCTCGCCGGTTCGTTCAACGACATGGCCGACGCCGTTCAGGCACGCATCGAGCGCGAGGCGCGGTTCGCCTCGGACGTCAGCCACGAGTTGCGGTCGCCGATCACCGCGCTCACCGCGGCCGTCGAGGTACTCGACGGCCGCCGCGACGACATCCCCGAACGCACACAGCAGGCGCTCGACGTCGTCGTCGACCAGGTGCGCAGGTTCGACAGCATGGTGATCGACCTGCTGGAACTCGCACGCCTCGACGCCGGCGCGACCGATCTCAACATCGAAGTCGTGTCACTCGTCGACCTCACCCGGCGAGTGGCGGCGCGCTTCGGCGAACCCGACGTCCCGATCGTCGCCGTCAAGGGCACACCGAGCGAGGTCGCGCTCGACAAGGTCCGGTTCGAACGTATTCTCGGCAACTTGCTGGAGAATGCGCGCAACCATGGAGGTGGGACCTTGCGAATCGAGTTGAGCGCCGGGTCGCCCGGCCGGTTCCGGCTCGCGGTCGAGGACGGCGGCCCCGGTGTCGCACAAGGCGAACGGGAACGCATTTTCGAACGATTCGCTCGCGGTTCGGCGGCACGCCATCGGATCGGCACCGGCCTCGGTCTGGCGCTCGTCGCGGAACACACGGCCGCGATGGGAGGCACGGCGTGGGTTCAAGACCGCGTCGGTGGCGGCGCACGTTTCGTCGTCGAACTGCCCGAGCGCGTTGCCGCCGCTGGAGCAGAACGATGATCGCGCCACGTTGGACGACGCTCGTGACGGTTGCGTTCGTCATCGCGTTCACGGGTGCCTGCGGTGTGCCGACCGGCGACGACAGCTTCGCCGTGATCCCGCCGGAAGAGGATCCCTTCGGCCTCGACGCCACCTCGACCACCACGTCGACGACCACCACCACGACCACCACACTTCCCGTCACTCCCGACACCATCGCGACCACGACCACCGTCGTGCGCCTCGAACCCGCCGAGTTCTACTTCCTGACCACCCGCAACCGCCTCCAACCGATCGTCGTCGACCTCCCGCCACCCTTCTCCGCGGAACAGATCGCCGACATCCTCGAGGCAGGCCCGCCACCGGATGTCGCGTTGACATCGCTCATCGAACCGGGCCTGATCGTGTCGTCGAGCGAGTCGCGCGGCGTGCTGACCGTCGACCTCGACGCCAACACGTTCGCGGACATCCCGAGTACGCAGCAGACCGAGGCGATCGGCCAGATCGTGATGACGATGGTCAGCAGCCTGCGTCGCGTCGGCCTGGTGAACTTCACGATCGACGGCGATCCGATCTCGGTCAAGAAGGGCAACAGCCTGCTGTCCGACGTCGGCGAGCCGCTGTCGTTCGACGACTACGTCATCCTGCTCGCCACGCCTCCGCCGCCCGTCGCTCCGACGTCGGACACCGTCGAGTCCACCGAGGCGTCGGCCCCCGAGTAGCGCGTCAGTAGCCGAGGCGCTGCACGCGCTCCGGGCGTCGCTGCCAGTCCTTGTCGACCTTGACCCGCAGCTCCAGGTACACACCTTCGGGCAGTTGCGCTCGAGCGCGCTCACCCACCTGCTTGAGGATCTGGCCGCCTTTACCGATGACCATCCCCTTCTGGCTGTCCCGTTCGACGACGATGTCGACCCGGATCCGCGGCCACTCCCACTCGACCACCTGCGTTGCGATCGAATACGGGAGTTCGTCGCGAGTGACGGCCAGGAGCTGCTCACGAACGAGTTCGGCGACCCACCGCTCCTCGGGGAGGTCGGACACCTCGTCATCGGGGAAGTACCGGGGCCCGGTCGGCATCCGGTCGGTCAGCTCGGCCACGAGCGCTCCGAGACCCTCACCGGTGACGGCCGACACCGGGAAGTACGCCGCAGCGTCGAGTTCGCTCGCCGCACCGAGCATCGCCAGCACCTGCTTTCGGCTGGCCACGTCGACCTTGTTGACGATGACGATCGAGTTGGCAACGTCGAGGCGGTCGGCGACCCAGCGGTCGCCCTTTCCGAACGGGTGCGTTGCGTCGAGCACCAGGCACGTGACGTCGACGTCACCGACACTGTCGAGTGCGGTCGCGTTCACCCGCTCGCCGAGGGCGGTGACAGGCTTGTGCAGGCCTGGGGTGTCGACGAAGACGAGCTGGGATCCCGGTCGCGTCAGCACTCCCATGATGCGGTGACGTGTCGTCTGGGGCTTGTCGGACACGATGCTGATCTTGCGCCCACAGATCGCGTTGACGAGCGAGGACTTGCCGACGTTGGGGCGTCCCACGAAGGTGATGAAGCCGGACCGGAGGGCCGCCTCACCGCCATGCAGCGATTGGGACCGTTCGTCGGTTTCGTCGTTCACCGGTCCAGTTTGCCAAGCTCGGAGCCATGACCCGCATGATCAACGGCATCGATGAACTCAAGACGCTCGTGGGCGAGCACCTCGGCTACTCCCCGTACGTCGAGATCACCCAGGAACAGGTGAACACCTTCGCTGATGCCACCGGCGACCATCAGTGGATCCACGTCGACCCCGAACGGGCCAAGGCCGGTCCCTTCGGCGGCCCGATCGCGCACGGCTATCTGACCCTGTCGCTCGGCCCGATGCTCTCCCCGCAGATCTTCGGGGTCTCCGGTGTCGCGATGGGCGTCAACTACGGCGCGGGCAAGATCCGCTTCCCGTCACCGGTGCCCGTCGGCTCGAAGCTGCGCCTCGGCGTGACGCTCGTGTCCGTCGAGGACATCGCAGGCGGCGCGCAGGTGACCCAGGAGTTCGTGTTCGAGGTGGAGGGTTCCTCCAAGCCGTCGTGCGTCGCCGAGGTGATCTTCCGCTACTACGTCTGACCCAGCGATCTGTGCCAGCACCCAGAGCCAACAAGACGCTCGGTGCTGACACAAACCCGGGAGACCTCAGGGCTTCGCCTTCTCGAGGAGTTCGAACTCCTCGACGATGCGCGCCGCGAGGTCCGCGAGGTCCGGGATCTGTTCGCGGTCCGACACCAGACTCAGACAGAGCCGATCACCGACCGAGATGGCACCGATGTGCAGCCCCATCCCGTCGACGACGCCGAGGACCGGATAGATCGCGGTGACCTCGGCGCCGAGTGCGTACTGCGGTTCCTGCGAGCCGGGCACCGACGTGATCGTCGTGTTGAACGGCGGCATCAACCGCTCGGCCAGGGGGCTGCGTTCGAGCAACCGCGACGCCACGATGCCGAGCAGCGGCGTCCCACCGCCGATACCCCGGATCTCGGCGGCGGTCATCGCTCCGTGGCGCGTGGCCGCTTCGCTGAGTTGTTCGTGAACGATCGCCAGTCGATCCGGAATCCGGTGGAGATTCGTGCTCAGACTGACGACCACTCCGGCGATCCCCTCGATGGCTTCGGGGTCGCTGACCGACAGGGGCACCAACGCCTTGAGTGTCTCGCGGGGCAACTCGTCGTGTTGGAGCAGCCACCAACGCAGCGCCCCGCCGCAGACCGCGGTGAGCACGTCGACGGTGCTGACGGAGAAACGCGACCGCACCTTGGCGATTCGTTGCAGGTCGAGCTCGGCGCTCGCCCACCGGCGGTGCGGGCCGATCCTGGTGTTGAAGGAGGTTCGTGGGGTGATGCCCGACTGCTCGGCGATCACGATCGATCGTTGCGAGCGCTGGTTCATCAGCGCGAGCGCCGGATTCATGACGCTGCGGAACCCCGGAATCGAGTTCAAGGTCCGCGGCACTCCGGTCAGCGTCCGCATCGGGTCGATCAGTGCGTTGAGCCAGGCTCGGGTTCCGATGTCGTGCAATGACGGGCCGGGTGCGGGGATCCAGTGGTCCAGTTCCACGCCAGGTTCGCCGATCAGCTCGGGCGAATCGCCGATCAGTCCGGCGCACAGCGAGTTACCCGTCGATGCCGCCAGCGCAGCGAGGTGCATCTTGAACAGCAGGGCGGCTCGACCGTCCGCGAGCCCGGAGATCAGGTAGAGCTCCCACAGCGGCCGCCCTCGGTCGAGCGGTCGGCTGTGGATCCGTGCGACCAATTCCGCCAGCGAGGTCGGGTCGTCGGGATCCGGCACGGCGATGTGGCGGAGGTGGTAGTTGAGGTCGAAGCCCGGGTGATCGCGCCACCACGGACGGTCGAGGTTCAGCGGCACCTCGGCGAGCGACTGGCGAAGCATCGGGTGATCGTCGAGCCGTGCGCTGACCTCCTGGCGGAGCAACGCCGCATTCAGACGGTGCGGTGCGTTGACGGCGTCGACGATCGTGAGGGTCGACGTGTGGCCGAGGGCGTTCGGTGTCTCGATCGCGAGCAGACGCGAGTGACCCCGTTCGATCTGCGACGTCGGCACGGGCTCAGGCTCCTGCGCTGCTGACCGTCGCCGACACGTCGCGGTCGGGATCGGGGTAACACCACGCCATGGCAGACGGCGGCACGAACGGAGCCCACTCGCCGTCGCGCTGCGCCAGGCGGTCGGCGACGGCCCAGACCGCCGACACATTGTGTCCGAGTCCGATGTGGGCGCCGCGCACCTCGATGTTCTCCGAGATCGGGCCGACGGGCTGCAGGCAGGATGCCGGGGCGACCACGCCGTCCTGTCGTGAGTAGATGACCGTCGACGGCACCGGGATGACCGTGAGGTCGTGTCCCCGACGGCCGCGCTGCATGCCGGCGAGTTGCGAGAGGCGCCGGACGCTCTCACTCAGGTTCGCCTCGGGATCCTCGACGCGGATCGGGCTCCCGAGCGAGATCGCCTGGCGGACGCGGTCGGGATGATGCAGTGCGAGCAACCGGGCCATGATCCCACCGAGGCTCCAACCGACCACGTCGATCGGTCCGCCGTTCTGCCTGACCAACTGGTCGAGCCGCCGGAGCAACTGCCGCACGGTCTCGTCGTCGGGGCCGACGTTGACGCCGAGCCCCCACGGCGCCGGGCGATGCCCGAGCGCTCGGAGCGCGAAACGCAGCGGCGCCGTCGAGACGTCGCCGGCGGTGAACCCGGGCAGTACCAGCACACGGCGGCCGGTGCCCCGGGGTGCCGTCGCCAGCAAGGGAGCCGACAGCATGAAGGCACCGAACTCGGGGATGGCGAGCAGTTCCGAGACTGCGGGCGCTGGTCGGTCCACGAGCACAGGGTATGGCATGGGGTCGGTCGGCGCCGTCATCGTCCGACCATCTCGTTCGGGCAGCATCACTCGTTGCGCTCGCCGGCCGATCGGTACCATCGTCCCGTGACCGACAACCGCAAGATCTGGCAAGACGCATTCGAGGCTTCCCGACTGCGCGAGGGCCGATTCGCCACGATGTCGGGGGTGCCGCTGGAGCCGGTGTACGGCCCCGATGACGGCGAGTTCCCCGGTGTGTACCCGTACACGCGTGGGCCGTACGCGTCGATGTACCGGTCGCGGTTGTGGACGATGCGCATGTTCGCCGGGTTCGGCACGGCCGAGGACACGAACTGGCGGTTCAAGGAGATCATCAAGTCCGGTGGTGACGGCCTGTCGACGGCGTTCGACATGCCGACGCTGCTCGGGCTCGACTCCGACGACCCGATGTCGCTCGGCGAGGTCGGCCGGTGCGGCGTGGCGATCGACTCGCTCGCCGACATGGAGGACCTCTACGCCGGCATCGATCTCGGCGAGATCACGACGTCGATGACCATCAACAGCCCGGCGGCGCCGATCTTCGCGATGTTCGTCGCCCAGGCCGAGAAGGCCGGGGTGCACCGCTCCCGTCTCGGTGGCACGCTGCAGAACGACATCTTGAAGGAGTACCAGGCGCAGAAGGAGTTCGTGTTCCCGCCGCGCCAGTCGATGCGGCTGGTTCGCGACACGATCTCGTTCACCGCGGCGGAGATGCCACGCTGGCACTCGATCTCGATCTCGGGCTATCACATCCGCGAGGCCGGATCGACCGCAGCGGAGGAGTTGGCGTTCACGCTCGCCAACGGGTTCGCCTACGTCGAACTCGCCCTGCAGGCCGGCCTGCCCGATCGACTCGTTCGCCCCCCGCCTCAGCTTCTTCTTCAACGCGCACATCGACTTCTTCGAGGAGATCGCGAAGCTGCGTGCGGCTCGCCGCATCTGGGCGCGTTGGATGAAGGAACGCTACGGCGCGCAACTCGAACGTTCGATGCAGCTGCGTTTCCACACCCAGACCGCCGGCGTGTCGCTCACCGCGCAGCAGCCAGAGATCAACATCGTGCGCACCGCCATCGAGGCGCTCGCCGGCGTGCTCGGCGGTACCCAGTCGCTGCACACGAACTCGATGGACGAAGCGCTCGCCCTGCCCACCGAGAAGGCCGCACGCATCGCGTTGCGCACCCAGCAGGTGATCGCCCACGAGACCAACGTGACCCACGTCGCCGATCCGCTCGGCGGGTCGTACTTCGTCGAGGAGCTCACCGACGAGATGGAACGACAGGCCGAGGAGATCTTCGCCACAGCTCGACGAGTTCGGCGACGGCTCGATGCTCGACGGCGTCATCAAGGGCATCGACGAGAACTGGTTCCAGGGCCGTATCGCGGATTCCGCCTACGAGCTCGAGCGGACGTTCAACGCCGGCGAGCGGGTGATCGTCGGGGTGTCGGGCTTCACGGAGGGCAACGACGACGACGACCTCGACATCCTGCGCATCTCCAACGAGGACGAAACCCGCCAACGCAAACGCCTCGACGCGGTCCGCCACGACCGCGATCAGACCGCCGTCGATGCCGTGCTCGCGAAATTGCGCACCGAGGCAGCGGATCCCGAGGTCAACCTGATGCCGACGCTGATCGAGGCATCGCAGGTCTACGCCACGCTCGGCGAGATGATGGCAGCGATGGCCGACGTCTTCGGCCGCCACACCGAAGTCCCCGTGATCTGAGCATCGAGGCCAACATGAGTGAACGCATTCTCGTCGCCAAGGTCGGCCTCGACGGCCACGACCGCGGTATCAAGGTGGTGGCCCGCATCCTGCGCGACGCCGGGTACGAGGTGATCTACACCGGGTTGTTCCAGACGCCCCAGACCGTCGCGGCGGCGGCCGTCGACGAAGACGTCGACGCGATCGGGTTGTCGATGCTCTCGGGCGCCCACATGACCCTGGCACCGCTCGTCGTCGACGAAGTGCGCAAGCTCGGCAGCGAGATCCCCGTCGTCGTCGGCGGCATCGTGCCCAACCAGGACGTCGAACCGCTGAAGGACGCCGGCATCGCCGCGGTCATCACCCCCGGCGCCAGCGCCGAGCAGGTCGTCGAGACCATCCGCCAGGTCCTCGCCACCGAGCGACGTCGGTCCTCCCGGGGACGGGGCCGGGGAGGACCGTCGGTGATCAGAGACGGCGGGCGTACTTGGCCGGGGATCGGCCGTGTTCGTCGACGAGGCCGAACTCCTCGCCGAGATCCTCGACCCACTGGATCGACCCCGACCGCTCCATCAGGTCCGGACGCCGTCGCCAGCGCGGCCACGCTGCGGCCCACGACGAGCGGGGTCTGCGCGCCGTCCATGTCGGTGTCGCGCTTGCCGGACCACTCGACGATGAACTCGGTCGACACCGTGCCGGGATACACCGTGACGACGGCGATGCCCTTCGGTTCGAGCTCGATCGCCATGTCGGCGCCGAGCCGATCGAGGCCGGCCTTGCCGGCGCCGTACGACGAGCTGAAGTGGTAGCTCTGACCGCCCGGCGACGAGATGTTGCAGATGAAGCCACCGGGGCCGGCCTCGAACAGCAGCGGCGCGGCGTGCCACGACGCCACGTAGTGCGCCCGCAGACCGATGCCGACCTGGTCGTCCCAGATCGAGATCGGATGGTCCCAGAATCCGCCACCCCAGGCCGGCGGGTCGGGGATCTTGTAGACGTTGTTGACCAGGATGTCGAGCTTGCCCTGGTCGGCTCGCACACGGTCGAACAGTGCGGCGATCTGGTCGTCGTCGCCGTGATCGGTCTGCACGGCGATGCCGTGACCGCCCGCGTCGTCGACGAGCGCGGCCGTGCGGTCGATGGTGAGTTCGCCGTCGCCGGTGCTGCGCCCGGTCACGTACACGGTCGCACCCTGTTCGCCGAGCGCGATCGCCGTGCCGCGGCCGATGCCCCGGCTCGACCCGGTGACGACCGCGATCTTGCCGGCCAGTGGCCCGGCCATCAGGCTGCACCCGCCGGGACGACGTCGACGTCGAGTCGCGTGAGTCCTCGGAGCAGGAAGCTCGGGAAGTACTGGAACTCGTTGGTCTCGGGCAGCGAGAAGCTCTCGAGCCGGCTGCGAGAGCTCTTCGAGCGCCACCTTGCCCTCGAGGCGCGACAGCGCCGCACCGAGGCAGAAGTGGATGCCCTTGCCGAACGCGAGGTGATCGCGGAGGTTGTCGCGATCGGGGTCGAACCCGTCGGGATCGGGGTACAGCGACTCGTCGCGGTTCGCCGAGGCGAACACGATGACGATCCGTGCCCCCTTCGGGATGTGCACGCCGCCGAGTTCGTGATCCTTGGTCGAGATGCGGAACATGCCCTGCGTCGGCGTCGACAGCCGCAGCGCCTCCTCGACGATCTGCGGGGCCCTGGTCGGGTCCTGCTTCAGCCGTGTCCACTCGTCGGGGTTCTCGGCGAGCAGCCGCATCGTCTCGGTCAGCAGCTTCGTCGTCGTCTCGTTGCCGGCGACCAGGAGCTGCTGGATGATGCTCAGCATCTCGGGCACGTCGAGCGGGCGCTTGTCGGTCACCTCGGGGTCGTCGTCGTCGATCGCGAGCGTTGAGCAGCGCGGTCAGCAGGTCGTCCTGCGGTTCGGTCCTGCGCCGCTCGAGCTCGGCGGCGAAGTAGTGCTGGAACTCGTTGACGCCCCGCTCGGCCTCGAGGCGCTGCTCCAGTGAGATGTCGGTCCCGATCCCGGCGATCGAGTCGTCGGACCAGCGCTTGAAGTCGGCCAGGCGCGAGTCGGGCACGTTGAGAGCGTGGGCGATCACCTCGACCGGCAGCGGCACGCCGAACTGCTCGACGAACTCGATGCGTCCCGCTGTCGATCCAGGAGTCGATCAGCCGGGTGGTGATCGAGCGGATCACCGGTTCGAGCTCGGCGACCACCTTCGGCGTGAACGCCTTCGACACCAGCCGCCGGTACCGGGTGTGCTCGGGCATGTCGGCGGTGAGCATCGTGGGAACACGGGGATAGCCGTCGGCCATCACCTCCATCATCTTCTCCCGAGCGTCGGACGGCAGCGGCATGCTGGCGCCGCCGAACAGCGACGAGTACGTCGCCGGGTCGCGCAGCACCTGCATCACCAGCTCGTGATTGGTGACGAGATACATGCCGACGGACTCGACGAGCGTCACCGGCGCTTCGTCGCGCATCTGCGCATAGTGCGGGAACGGGCACTGGATCGCCGCGGGGTCGAAGGGGTTGAACGTGGCGAGATCGGTGGTCATCGTGGACTCCTTGTCGAGCGGATCGGGGAGGGTCGGATCGGACGGGACGTGTCGGTCACAGGTCGGACAGCATGCTGCTTGAGCGTCGGCAGCTCCATGCCACGCGCCAGGATCTCGTCCATGCCGCCGACCACGCCGGTGATGTTGGCGAGCACGACGTGCTCGAGACCGTTGCGGGCGTACGCCTCGAACTGCGCGGTGAGCTCCTCGGTGTTGCCGACGAACAGCACCTCTTGCACCATCTCGAACGGGATGGTCTTCGCGATGTCGCGCAGTTCGTCGGGATCGAGGTCGTGGATGATGACGTCGACGAATCCCTTCGAGTCGTTGCCGAGCGGATGCTCCAGGCCGTGCGCTTCCCACATGTGACCCATCGCGAACAGCCCGAACAGCTTGCCCAGCGGCTCGCGTTCGAACATCTCGGCGGCGGCATCGGCACTCTCGGCGAACAGCACGAACGGCAGCAGTGAGCACTCCGGCATCGGGCGGCCGGCCGCTGCGGCGTGACCGGCGATGATCTCGCGCTTGGCGCCGTACTCGTCGGGCGTCATCCACCACGCGGGGATCCAGCCGTCGCCGTACTCGCCGGTCAGCTTGAGCATGCGTGGGCCGTGGCCCGCCACCCACACGGGCGGCTTGCCCCGACCCTCGGCTTCCAGCGGCAGGCCCATGCGGCCGACGCCGCCGTCGGCCATCAACCCGGTGTCGAGCAGTGACCGCAGATCGCGCAGGACGTCGGCGAGGATCGACACCGGCTTCTCGAACGGGTAGCCGAACGGGACGAGACTCTCGGCCTCACCGGATCCGATGCCGAGGATGAACCCACCGGGGTTCAGGTCGTTGAGCGTCAGGGCCGTGCGGGCCAGGTCGGCCGCGCCTCGCCGCGTCGCGTCGGTGACCGAGATGCCGAAGGGCTTGTCGGTCATCGTGCCGACGACGGCGCCGTAGCAGAACGGGTCGTAGAACGCGTCGGGGTCGGCGGCCAGATCCGACAACGGGATCTCGCTCCACAGCCCGGGGTGGAAGACACCGAGGATGTGGTCGGGCGACCAGTACGAGTCGAAACCGACCTGCTCGTAGACCTCCATCATCTGCACGGTGCTCCCGAAGGGGAACTGCGAGGGCAGGTTGACTCCGACTTTCATGTTGTCCTTTTCGTGGTCGATTCGTGGGTGGTGCTCGTGGATCAGGTGTCCGGTGATCAGGTGATCGGTGATCAGGTGCCGGCGAGCCGCTCGACGATCGGAGCGACGGCATCGACCATCCTCCCGGCGAACGTGACGTACGAGATCCCGTAGGTCTCGCGCCGCTCGACGAGCTGGTCGCAGATCGAGTCGACGGAGCCGATGAGCGCGTGCGGGTGCTCGGCGAAGACCGCCGGCTCGAGACCGAACATCGGCGCCATCTTCGACAGCGTGTCCTCGCGGTCGTCGGTGACGACCGTGAAGTAGCCGGCGATCTCGAGTTCCAGGTCGTCGAAGCGATCACCGGCACCGGCGCGGATCCACTCGATCTTCTGGGCGGTCAACTCCGCGGTGCTGCTGCCGACGCCGGCTGGTCCGATCTTGCCGGAGCTGTTGTCGAAGTTGAGGCTGACGATGTCGGCCTCGCGTCCGGCGATGCCGAGCACGCGCGGGGCTCCCCCGCCGATCATGATCGGTGGCAGGCCGGTCGGGACCTTGGGGACGCCCTCGAAGCCCGTGGCGTGCACGTGGCTGCCGTCGACGTCGATCTCGCCGTCGGCGAAGTGGGCCCGGATCAGCGCGATGGTCTCCTCCATCCGGTCGATGCGCACGCCGGCGGGGTCCCACGGCACGCCCATCGCCTCGTACTCGCCCTGCAGCCATCCGGCGCCGAGACCGATCTCGAGGCGACCTTCGGCGAAGTAGGCGAGCGTCGCCAGTTCCTTCGCGAACATCACCGGTTGGCGATAGTCGGTACAGAACACGCGCGATCCGATGTTGATCGTGCTCGTCGCCTCGATCGCGACGGCCATCGCGGGGATCGCCGCGATGTCCTGCACCGGGTGGTTCGTGGCGGCGAGCGCCGGACCGGGGCCGATCACGTGGTCGGCGACGCTGAACGTGCTGAATCCCAGGTCCTCTGCGTGCCGAGCCTGATCACGCCAGTCCTGGGGACTGGTGGTGTTGAAGCTCTGCAGTCCGAATCGGAACGGACGCGTCATCGCGCATCACCCATGTCTCGAAGAACCTGCACCCGGTACCCCCTGTAACTCGTCGTCTGCTGCGTTCGGAAACTAGCCGACGAGTTAGTTTACGAACGTACGGAAACGACCGGAGGCGTCACGCATGACATCCACCACACCCGAATCGACCGGCGAGCTGCAGACCACGACGACCTTCTGTCGGGTCTGCCACGCCAGTTGCCCGATGGAGGTCGACGTCGTCGACAACCGGGTCGTCGCCGTGCGCGGCGTCATGGACGACCCGCTGTTCGAGGGGTACACGTGCATCAAGGGGCGCCAGATCCCCGACCAGATGGCCGACCCGAACCGCCTGCGCGCTCCGCTGCGGCGCCGCCCCGACGGCACGTTCGAGCAGGTCGACCAGCGCCGAGGCGCTCGACGAGATCGCCGACCGAACTGCGGCGCATCATCGACACGTACGGTCCGCGTGCCGTGGCGTCGTACACCGGGACCGGCGGCTATCAGAACTCGGTGGCGGTCCCGGTCGCGCGTGCCTTCCACCAGGGCATCGACTCGGTGTCGTTCTACACGTCGGTCACGATCGACCAGCCGGCCAAGGGCCTCGCGATGCTCCGCCTCGGCGGATGGGAGGCGGGCTATCACAACTTCACCGACTCCGACGTCCACATGGCGATCGGGTACAACTCGATGGTGTCGTCCTACGCACCGATCGGCGGGCTCCAGGGGACCAACCCGTTCGTCGTCATGCGCCGACGCAAGGCCGAGGGCATGAAGCTCATCGTCGTCGATCCGCGCCGCACCGAGTTGGCCGGTTTCGCCGACATCCACCTCCAGATCCGGCCCGGTGAGGACCCGACGCTGCTCGCCGGGATGATCCGCATCGTGCTCGACGAGGGCCTGCACGATCACGAGTTCTGCGACCGTTGGGTCAGCCAGATGGGCGAGCTCACCGACGCCGTCGACGGGTTCACGCTCGACTACGTCGCCGAGCGTTGCCAGCTCGACGCCGACGACATCGTCGCCGCCACTCGGCTCTTCGCCGCCGGCCCCCGAGGCACCGCCGGAACCGGAACGGGGCCGAACATGGCCGCCCATTCGAGCCTGACCGAACATCTCACCGTCGTGTTGAACACCATCCTCGGACGCGTCAACCGCGAGGGCGACCTCATCGAGAACGGCCTGCTGCTGTATCCGGAGATGCCGCACCGGGCGCAGACGACCGCCCCCCGCGCCCCGGCCAGCGGGCCGCCGTCGCGCCTTCGGAACCTGCGGGGCTACCGCGGCGAGATGCCGACCGCGGCACTCGCCGAGGAGATCCTCACGCCCGGAGAGGGGCGCATCCGCGCGCTGATCGTCAGTGGCGGCAACCCGGCCGTGGCGTTCCCGAATCACGAGCTGACCCTCGAGGCGCTGGCCGACCTCGAGTTGCTCGTCGTCATCGACTACCGCATGACACCGACGGCGGAGTTCGCCGACTACGTCATCGCACCGACGCTGGCGCTCGAGCGTGCCGACGTGCCCCATCTGATGGACCGCTGGTTCCGTCTGCCGTACACCAACTACACCGATCCGGTGGTGGAGCGTGACGGCGACGTGCTCAACGAGTGGGAGGTCTTCTGGGAGCTGGCGTCGCGGCTTGGGCAGCACGCTGCCGCTCCCCGGCGGATCACCCGACATGACCACGCGACCGTCGACCGACGAGATCATCGAGCGCTCCTACGCCGGATCGCGGATGCCGCTCGACGAGGTGCGGGCCAATCGACGCAAGGTGCATCCCGATCTCCGACTGGTCGTCGAACCGGCGGACCCGAACTGCACGACCAAGTTCACGCCCGCGCCCGAGGACTTCATGGCCGAACTGGCGGCCCTGCGAGCCGAGCCCGTACCGTTGCTCGGCGACATCGACGTCAGCGCCTACCCGTTCCGTCTGGTCAGCCGCCGGCTCAAGCACGTGCTGAACTCGACGGGCACGGAACTTCCCGCCCTCGCCCGCAAGGGGACGACGAACCCCGCCTACATGCATCCCGACGACGTGGCCGAACTCGACATGGTCGGCGGCGACCTCGTCGAGATCACCTCGCCGTCGGGTCGCCTGGTCGGTGTCGTCGAGCCCGCCGACGACGTCAAGCGCGGGGTGATCTCGATGGCGCACTCGTGGGGCGGGACCTCGCTGACCGACGAGAAGGTCAGAGACATCGGGACGCCCACCAGCCGCCTGGTGTCCGTCGATGCGGGTCACGACCCGGTGACCGGCATGGTCGTGTCGAGTGCGATTCCCGTGGCGGTGTCCAAGGCTCAGGAGCCGGCATGACGACCTACGACGCCCCACCGTACGGACGGTTCCCGCAACCGGCCGAGCGCGACCATCGCGCCACGCCGTGGGTGAACGACTGGCACGACGTGGCCGGCCGGCTGCTCACCCATCTCGACGAGGACACCACCGACTCGCTCGACGACACCTTCACGGTCTCCGTCGACGACTACCTCGACCCCGCCCGATGGGAGCGCGAGGTCGACGTCCTGTTCCGCCGGAGCCCGGTGGTCGCAGCGTTGAGCGCGCATCTGCCGAACCCCGGCTCGTACCGCGCCATCGACATCGCCGGCGTCCCGGTTCTGACGGTGCGCCAGGCCGACGGAGGCGTCAGAGCGTTCGTCAACGCGTGCCGCCACCGTGGGGCGCTCGTCGTCGCAGAGGGGTGCGGCGAGGCACGCCGCTTCACGTGCCCCTACCACGCCTGGAGCTACGACAACGCGGGTGCACTCGTCGGGATCTCGGGCCGTCAGAAGTTCGGCGACCTCGACACCGAGACCCGCGGCCTCACGGAACTGCCGTGCGAGGAACGAAGCGGCATGGTCTTCGCCGTGCTCCATCCCGACGCCACGCTCGACCTCGATGCCTGGCTCGGCAGTTACGCCAGTGCGCTCGACGCGCTCGGCCTCGCCGACATGGAACTGCTCGACGAGCGTTCCCTCATCGGGCCGAACTGGAAGATCGCGTTCGACGGCTACGTCGACGGCTACCACCTCGACATCCTGCATCGCGACACGCTCGGTGTCGACGTGATGGGCAACGTGATGACCTGGGACGCGTGGGGGCCGCACCAGCGCGTGGCGTTCGCACGGCGGGTCACGCCCGAACTCCGCAACATCCCGCCCGACGACTGGGCGCCGGCGAAGTACGTCGGGTTCGTCCACACCGTCTTCCCACACGTGTCGGTCGCCGGCAACGGTGGTGGCGGCGCCATGGTCAGCCAGCTGATCCCCGGACCGACCCCCGACCGGTCGCGGACGATCCAGACCCACGTGATCGCCAAGAACGCGACCGAGAAGGAGCGCACCGCGACGCTCGAGCGGGCCGATTTCCTCGAGTGGGTGGTGAACGAGGAGGACTACAAGACCGGCCTCGGCATCCAGTCGGCACTCGCATCGGGAGCGAACACCGAGTTCGTCTTCGGACGCAACGAGCCCGGCAACCAGATGTTCCACCGATGGGTCGACGACCTGATCAGCTCGACCCCCGTGGCCGACCCCGCCGCCCCCACCAGCAAGGAGGCCTGATGGCCCGCATCGATGTTCCCGACGGAGACGGCCTCGAGGCCAAGCGCATCTGGGAGCTGGCGCCCCACCTCGGCAAGGCGATGGGTGCCATGGGCGAGGCCGTCTACGTCCAGACGAGCCTGCCCGTCCGCGAACGTGAGGTCGCCCGCATGCGCATCGCCCAGCTCAACGAGTGTCATGTTTGACTGAACACCAGAGCTGCATCGGCGATGCAGCAGGGATTGACCGACGAGCTCTACCAGCACGTCCACCAGTACTACGACCACCCGGACTTCACGCCGAGGGAACGCCTCGCCGCGGAGTTCGCCGAACAGTTCGCCATCGACCATCGCGGCATCGACGACGCGATGTGGGCACGGATGAGCGAACACTTCAGTGACCGCGAGCTGCTCGACCTGACGATCACCTGCGGCTTCTGTGTCGGGATGGGGCGGGCGTACCAGGTGCTCGACATCGCCGTCGACTTCGACGTCCTCTGGAGCCGGGAACCCCCCACCACCGAACCCTGATCCGTCGTTCCAGCCCCAACCCCTGCCTTCCGGACCCGACCCCGAACGACAGGGTTGACCCCGAAGGCCAGGGTTAGCTCGTCGATGGTCGACCACCACTCGGCGATGACGGCGGCGAACCGATCCGTGTAGTCGAGCGTGAGCTGATCGGCGTCCGGGGGCGGCGGTCTGCATCCTCGTCGGGGTCAGTGCGCTGGCGCCCGGCACCGGATCGACCCATTCGAGACGGAGGCTCTCGATCATCCGACCGAGTTCCGGCGACGCCGACTCGTGGTGATCGCTCGTCTGGTGTGCGATGAACCCGCGGTGATCATCGAACGACAGCAGCGTGTAGTAGGTCCGCGGTTCCGAGCCTCGCCAGTACTCGTAGTGGCGCACGGCCGTCTCGGTGGAGTGTGTGCCGTCGTAGAGCGTCCGAGCCAGCGCTTCGAACTCGGCCTCGGTGCCGGGTCGGACGGTGATGTGGGCCAGGATCGTTGCCATCGGCCGAGGCTAGCGAGCATCCCATCGAGCTCGACGAGCGGGGCACGCCTCCGTGGCGACCCACCGCTGCGATGAGCCAACCGCCCGAATGGCGACACTTCGCTCATCGCTGACGGGTTCACACGACCCGCGATGAGCCAACTGCCCGAATACGCGACACTTCGCTCATCGCTGACGGGTTGGCGCCGGATGGCGCGTCCGGACGGTTCAGGCGCGTTCGGGATAGCCGCCGGCGGGCAAGGCGCTGATCGGGCCGTGCAGGATCATCCCGCCGTCGACGTACAGGCACTCGCCGGTGATGTACGCGGCTGCCGGCGACGCGAGGAACACCGCTGCGTTCGCGACGTCGACCGGGCGGCCCGGATACGGCAGCGGGACACCCGACATGTCGTTGCCCACGCCCTCGTCGTAGGTCGCCTCCCACCCATCGGTGCGAAACGCACCGGGCGCCACGCAGTTGACCCGCACCTTCGGCCCCCACTCGAACGCGAGCGTCCGGCTCAGCTCGACGACACCGGCTCGCGCCGCCGAACTGTGGGCGATGCCGGGCATCCCGCGGCCGACCAGCGCGACGATCTGCACGATGGCGCCGCCGTCACCGTCGAGCATCTGGTTGCCGAACACCTGCGTCATCGTCCAGGTGCCGTTGAGGTTCAGGTCGATGACACTGCGCCAACCGTTGGGACTGAAGTCGCGCGCCTTCTGCGGGAACTGCCCGCCGGCGTTGTTGACCAGGATGTCGATCTGGTGGCGTTCGGCGAGCGACTCCGACGGTGTCACGATCGCGGATGTCGACGACGTCGACCTCGACCGGATTCCCGGTCACCGCGGCGATCTCCGTCGCGGCGACGTCGAGCGGCTCACGCCGTCTCGCAGCGATGACGACGGACGCACCCGCCGCCGACAAGCCCTCGGCGATCGCTCGTCCGAGACCTGTGCCGCCGCCGGTCACGAGGGCGGTGCGACCGGCGAGGAGGTCAGGAACGAACGGGCCCGTCACGCGTCGTCCAGCACGGCCTCACCGAGGTAGCTGGCTTCGAGCACATGACGGTTCGCGGAGAGTTCGGCGGCGGAGCCCTCCAGCACCATCTCACCGTGGTTCAGCACGTAACCGCGATCGGCGACCTCGAGTGCCATGTGGACGTGCTGTTCGACGACGAGCACGCCACAACCGGTCTGGTCGGCGATGTCGCGGACGATCGGGAGCAACCGCTCGACGATGATCGGCGCCAGCCCGAGGCTCATCTCGTCGACGAGGATGCACTTGGGCGACGACACCAGCGCTCGCGCCATCGCCAGCATCTGCTGCTCGCCGCCGGACAGCAGACCCGCGTGGCGGCGGCCGAGCGGCTTGAGCGCCGGGAGCAGCTCCATCGCACGGTCGTGTGCTTCCTTGCGCTCGGCACGGTTGCCCTTCAGGCCGAGACGGATGTTCTCGTCGACCGTGAGATCGAAGAACAACGACCGGTCCTCCGGAACGTGGGCGAGGCCTCGCCGCGCCACGTTGTACGCCTTGCTCCCGGTCACCGGCTCGCCGAGCACCGTCACGGACCCCTGCGAGCGGAGCGAGCAGTCCGGAGATCGTCAGCAACGTGGTGGTCTTGCCGGCGCCGTTCGGGCCGAGCAGGGCAACGACCTCGCCGGGCCGGACGTTCAAGGTGATGTCGCGCAGCACCGGGATGCCGCCGTAGCCGGCGTGCAACCCTGGACGTCGATCAGGAACTCGTCACTCATTTCCGGCCTCCGATGCTCTCCGTGTGCGATGTCGCGGATTGCGTTGCCATGGCATCGGCGGAACGAGTTCGCCGCCATGCCGGCCTCTGCCTGTGCCTCCCCGGCGGATTCACCGAGGTAGGCGGCGATGACGGCCGGATCGGCACGGACCTGGGCGGGGGTGCCGTGCGCGATCACCCGGCCGAAGTCGAGGACGTAGATGTAGTCACAGACATTCAGCACCAGTCCCATGTCGTGGTCGATGAGGAACAGGCTCACGCCGAGGTCGAGGAAGCCCCGAAGGTGCGCCCCGAGCAGTTGACTCTCCTTCGTGTCGAGTCCGGCGGCCGGTTCGTCGAGCAGGAGCAGCTTCGGGTTGGCCGCGAGCGCCCGGGCGACACCGACGAGCTTGCGCTGGCCGTGGCTGAGGTCGCTCGGGTGCTTGTCGGCGAGGTCGCCCAAGTTCATGGCGTTCAGTGCGACGTCGATCCGCTCGAGCGCCGCCGCCTTGCCGCGGCTCGGCATCACGATGTCGGACAGGAACGAATACCACTTGGGCTGGTCGGCGGCGACGAGCAGGTTGTCGCGAACGGTCAGGTCCTCGAACAGCTCGAGCGACTGGAACGTCCTGACCAGGCCCAGCTTGGCCCTCGCGTCCGGACGAAGACCATCGAGGTCGACGCCATCGAAACTCACGAAGCCGTGGGTGACCGGGGTGAAGCCGGTGATCGCGTCGATGAACGTGGTCTTGCCGGCTCCGTTCGGCCCGATCAGGCCGACGAGTTTGCCGGCCTCACACTGGAGATCGATCTCGTCGTTGGCGTTCAGCCCGCCGTAGGTGACCGTGAGCCCCTTGGCCTCGAGAAGTGCCATGTCAGTGTCCCCCTGCTGGAGTCGGAAGTGCGCCAGCCATGTTGGGCGCCTCGGGTGGTGGAGCCGTGGCGTGCCCGCCCCGGATCTGCAAGTAGATGTTCCTGATCATCAGTGCGAGGAGCGCCCCGAGGATCGGCATCCAGAACATCGAATACGTGTCGACGCGCAATGGCCAGATGATCCAGCCCAGAACGTAGCCAACGAGGGCAGTCGGTCCGAATCGCTTGCCTGCACTCGCCCAGACGCTGCCCGCTTCGGGGAAGGTGGGCGAGATCGGCCCGACGACACGGGCGAACGCGAGGACGACGAGGAACAGCAGCACCATGCTGATGAACACCCACCACTCGACCGATTCGACGAACTTCGCGTTGTACAGCCAGAGCGCCGTGCCGACCACCAGGACCGCCAGGCCACCCTTGACGAGCACCTGCTTCGGGCCGCGATAATTGGACCGCAACGTCTCGGCACCCGGAATCGCACTGACCGTCCAATTGCCGAGGTGTCGGACGGAGTCGGCGAAGAACGGCGCCACGCCTTCGGGATGCACGATCGCCGTGACGATGATGCCGAGACCGCTGAGCAGGCCGATGTAGTTGTCGATGTTCGTCCCGGCGAAGAAATAGTTCGATGTGGTCGGCACGAGCGCCTGCAACAACATGCCGGCGACGATGGCGCCGCTGATCGAGGAGATGCCGGCGAGATAGGCGAACGCCAGAACCGACAGGCTGGCGCCGTAGGCGAAGTTCGCCGACGACACCTCGACCTGCTTGAAGCCGAGCATCAGACCGCCGATGCCGGCGATGCCCGCACTGATCGCGAACGCCAACAGCTTGGTGCGGGTGACGTTGATGCCCGCCGCTGCGGCGGCCCGTTCGTTCGCCGCGCACTGCGAGGAATCGCCTGCCCACCCCGGCGCGCCGCATGTTGGCGACCGCCACCGCACAGAGTGCGAGGACGATGGCCCCGAAGATCACGAACGCAGGGTTCTCGTTCTGCTCGCGCGCACTCCGAGCGCCGATGTCGATGCCGAAGAACGTCGGATCCTTCACGAACGCCGGGACACCGGCGCGCAACTGCGTGATCACCTCGTTCTCGAAGTACATGCCCTGCAATGCGACCGCGGCGGCGATGGTGACCACCGCGAGTTGGACACCGCGTATTCGCACGGCCGGTAGCCCGACGACGACACCGACCACGACCGCCGCCGCGACGCCGATCGCTCCGGCGATCGGCCAGGCCAGACCAGGTCCGTCGACCGGAACGAGGTTGGAACCCCTCCCGATTCCGTCGGCCATCATGCGCGCCATGACGAAGGCACCGATTCCGGCGAACGACATCTGTGCGAGGGAGATCTGGCCCGTGTAGCCGGTGATGAGCACGATCGACAGCATGACGATCGACACCACCAGACCGGTCTGGATCGAGTTGGCGAATCGCGTCCGTCCGCCCGCGTCCTCGAAGACGAAGGCCATCAGCGTGAGCACCACGACCCAGAAGAACGCGTGCTCCCAGATCCGCTTCGGGTCGGCGGCGATCGGGAGCCGCTTCTCTTCGACAGCGCCGCGGATCGGCAGCGACTTGCCCCGCACGTACAGGACCACGATGATCACGATCAGCGGCAGGAAGTTCCGCACGCCGGTCTGCATCCATTCGAGGCTGCCCGAGAACCAGTCGGCCTTGTTCACGTCGAGCAGCGTCTGGACCGCACCGAGCGCGAGGCCGCCGGCGACGGCGATCGGGATCGACCGGAGTCCACCGATGAGCGCAGCGGCAAGCGCCGGAACGATCAGTGCGGTGAGCCCGACCGGGGTGATGGTGCCCTGGATGGGACCGACCACGATGACGGCGAGCGTGCCGAGCACCGAAGCGATCACCCAGTTGATGGCGGCGATCCGCTGCGGCGAGTAACCGAGCAGCACGGCCCCCTTCTCGTTGCCGGCGGCCGCACGGGTCGACACGCCGAAGCGCGTGAACCGGTACCCCGCCCACACGACCGCCCCGGCCAGCACGGCGAAGGCGACGACGTAGATCGTGTTGCGGGGGAAGACCTTGCCCATGCCGAGGAAGTTCTCCACCGCCTCCTCGGGCACGATGCTGCGCGGCTGCGGGAACGCATTGCCGAAGTTGATGAGGGCGACACCTTGGAGGTAGAGCGCCAACCCGAGCGACGCCACCACCTTGCCGAGCGGCGCAGCGTGACGGAGCGGCCGGAAGATCAGGAAGTGGACGCCGAGGCCGAGGCCGACCGCCGTGAGCAGTGCGAGCGCCAACGAGGCGGTCATCGGCCACGTACCGCTGTCGGACAGCGTGATCTTCACCGGCAGGTTGAGTCCGTGCGTGGGCAGGAAATCGACCCACGGGAAGTAGAACTCACCGCGATTCCACGCGGTGTCGAAGGTGAACATGCCGTACATGGCCATGGCGCCGTAGCCGAAGTTGATGACGCCCGAGCCCTTGTAGGACACGACGAGGCCGGCGCCGAGCATGGCGTACAGCGACCCCAGGCCGAGGCCGATGAGCAGAGTAAAGATGATGTCGTTCACGTGGTCCCCGGGTCGCGTGGCGAGATGGTCAGAAGGACGGGCTGGGGCCGATCACGTGATCGGCCCCAGCCCGTCAGCTGGTGGATGAGGTCCCTATCCGATCAGATCAGATCGGTCCGGGACGAAGTGCCGTGCCGGCCACCAGATCGAGGCCGCTCAGCACCGGGATCACGTTCTCCAGCGCTGCCGTCTCGGCGTTCCAGCGGTCCATGGCGATGTCCGAGCTGCACACCGCCACGTACGGTTCCGGCGCACCGGCACAGTTGATCGGCGGTCCACCGAAGGCTGGCTTGGAGCCATCGGTCGCTGCGAGCACGTCCTCGATCGCCTGCCCGGTGACGTCACCTTCGACCTCGTTCGCGGCTTCCCAGATGTTCATGATCGCCGAGAAGCCCTGCGTGGCAAAGCCCTTGAAGAGGTCGTCTTCGCTCAGGCCGTACTCCAGACCCTTGGTCTGATACGTCGTCGCCTGCTCGAGGTGGTCGCCCTCGACGCTGTCGAGTGGGACGAGCAGACCGTTGACCGAACCGGTCATGTAGATGCCGTCGATCAGATCGCCGGCGGCCTCCATCGCGGTGAAGTCGGTGCACGATCCGGAGAGCACCAACGGCGTGTCCGCTGGAGTCCAGCCGAGGCGACCCATCGCGTCGACGAAGTTCCAGCAGTCCGCACCCTGGGCCGAGAAGATGATCACATCGGGGTCGGCATCGAGGATCGTCGTCGCCTGCGGTGTGGCATCCGGCAGCGCCGGTGCGACCGCGACATCGACGCGGACCAGGTCCGGGTTCTCGCCCGCACGAGCCGCGTCACCCGGCTCGGAGCCGTTGATCACGTCGACCGGCTTGGCCTCGAGGTCGTTGAAGCACACCACGCCGGGAGGCGTGTCGGCCCACGGAATGCCGATCGTGTTGACCTCGATGCCCTCGAGCTCCTCGATCTCGTCCGTCGCGAACTGCACGAGGCCGGTGTGGACGCCGAGGCAGCCACCTCCGGCACCGATCGCGTAGACGCCTTCAGAGGTGAAGTCGGCAATGGTGATCGGCGTGACCACGACCACCGGGATGTCGGAACCCTGATAGATCGAGAAGTGGTTGCCGAAGAAGTTGATCGTCGAGATCGCCATCTCGACGCCGTCCGCGGACAGCTCGTTGGCGCATCGCTGCGAATCGTCGGGCGACACGACCGACTTGCACAGCACGATTTCGATCGGACGGCCTCCGAGACCGTTGAGTTCGGTGTTCACGTAGTCGGCTGCGGCCTGGATGGCGAGCGAGAACTCGGGGAACGAACCGTTGGGGTCGCCCTCGAGGTTCTGGACGCCGATCTTGATCGGCTCGCCGGTGGCCTCGCCGGACGGCGCTTCACCCGCGTCTTCGCCGTCGGTGGCCTCCGGTGCGTCGGTCGCCTCGGGAGCGTCGGTTGCCTCCGGAGCGTCGGTTGCCTCCGGAGCGTCGGTGGCCTCCGGAGCGGCGCTGTCGGTGCTTCCACCGTCGTCGTCACTGCCACAGGCGGCCACGATCAGCCCCAGACTGGCGACGATCCCGAGCACTGCCCGCGATCGCTTCGATGATCTTGTCATGTTCGACAATCCCCCACTTCTCTGTGTGACCGGTCGTCCCCCCGGGGCGCCGGACGAGTCGTCCCTTCGACTCGATTCGCAGAAACTAACCGATCGGTTGGTTACGCGACGGATTCGAGGAAGAATTGCCCGGACCCGAGCCAATAGCACGTGACCGTCGTCACGGCTCCGGCGTGTAGTGGATGCCGGGGATTCCGTCCTTCATCGCCTCGTACCAGTCGGGCCTCGGGACGACCCCCTCGTAGCCGCGACCGATCCGCGGCGAGGTGTCGGCGTTCCACTCCTGGTGGATCGGCGGGATCTGGTAGTAGCCGTTGGCCGCGTTGGTGCCGCCGTCGACGTTGAGGTCGTGACCGGTGATGTAGCTGGCACCGTCGGACGCGAGGAACATCACCGGGGCGACGATCTCGTCGAGCTCACCGATGCGACGCATCGGCGTACGGCTCGCGATCCATCGGTCCATTCCCATGCCTTCGAGCGCGGGACGAACCATCTCGGTGACGATGAAGCCCGGCGACACCGAGTTCACCCGCACGCCGCGGTCGGCCCACTCGCAGCCCAGCTGCAGGGTCAGGTTGCGCAGCGCACCCTTGGCCGCGGTGTAGGCGATGATGTTCAGCTCGTTGGCGCCGTGGCCCATGATCGAGCAGATGTTGACGATCGAGCCGCCGCCGGATTCCAGCATGTGCCGGCCGACGTCGCGGAGGTACATGAAGGCGCCGTTGAGGTCGATCGACATGATCCAGTTCCACGTCTCCATGTCGAACGATTCTCGGCGCGACGCCGCGCATGTCGGACACGCCGGCGTTGTTGACGAGCACGTCGATCCGGCCGTGCGCCTCGATCGCGGCGGCGACGACTCGGGCGACGTCGGCCTCGACCGACACGTCGCCGGGCACGACCGTCACGGTCGAGCCCTTGGCGCGGCACTGCTCGGCTACGGCCTCGAGCAGGTCGGCCGATCGTGCGGTCAGGACGAGGTCGGCGCCGGCCTCGGCGAACCCGTGCGCGAACCCCTCCCCCAGGCCCATCGAGGCTCCCGTGATCAACACGGTCTTGCCGGAGAAGTCGAACATCATCGGGCTCCCTTCGGGTCGACGAGCACCTTGGTGTGCTCGCTCGTTCCGCTCGCCAGGTCGGCGAGCGCGTGCGTCGAGACCGTCGAGTTCGACGGTGGAGGTGTGGAGCGGGTCGACCCGGACTCGGCCGTCGGCCATCATCCCCATCGACATCTCGAACTCCTCGTGGAGGTACGCGAGCGACGACGTCACGGAGATCTCCTTGACCAACCACGTGCCGGGCGAGATCGACGCGTCGCTGTCGGCGAGGCCGATCAGGCACATCGCTCCCCCGCGCCGGGCGAGATCGACCGCGGACTGGACGGCGAACGGGCGCCCGACGCACTCGTAGACGATGTCGGCACCGAGCCCGTGCGTGCGTTCGCGGATCGCCTGGTCGGCCTCCTCGCCAGGGGCGACCGCGAGGTGAGCACCGAGTTCGAGGGCGAGCGCGCGGCGCTGTTCGTTCGGTTCGACGACGATCACCTGACCGGCGCCGGCGGCGCGCACCCACTGCATCGTGCCGAGCCCGATCGGGCCGGCACCCTGGATCACCGCGATGTCGCCGAGTCGCAACGCGCTGGTTCGCACGGCGTGGAAGGCGACCGTGGTCGGTTCGACCTGCGCCGCTTGTTCGTCGGTGAGCGCGGGATCGGTCTTGACGACCTTCGCCGCTGCCACGGCGATGCGTGGAGCGAACCCGCCGTGCGGCGGAGCCAGCGAGTCACGACCGAGCGCCGACAGGAACGTCACCTCGCAGCGGTCGGTCTGGCCGCGATGACACGCCGTGCAGCGGCCGCACGACGGCGCGACCGCGATGACGACGCGGTCGCCCTCGGTGAACGACGACACCTCGGCGCCGATCGCCGACACCGTGCCCGACCACTCGTGCCCGCAGATCGCCGGGTTGTACGGACGTCCCGACTGGTAGGCGTGGACGTCGGTCCCGCAGATCCCGCAGAACGCGATGTCGACCACGACGCCGGTCGGCGCCGGTGTGGGGTCGGGGAACTCCCTCAGCTCCACGGTGTCCTTGCCGGTGATCAGTGCTGCCAACATCTCGCGACCTCTTCTCGGTTTCGCGCCCGACTCGTTCGGGCGGCGACCGTCGTCGTCATACTGGCGAGCGAACGCCGGCCCGGACGAACCGGCCCGATCCCACCCGCCGACCCCACCTAGGAGGACCCATGAGTCTCATCGTCGTCGAAGCCGCCATCACCATCGCTGATCCATCGAAGCGACAGGAGCTGCTCGAACGCACCGCGCCGATCCAGCAGGCGACGCGAGACGACGAGCCCGGCTGCATCGTCTACTGCTTCGCCGCCGACCCGTGCCAGGACGACCTGATCCAGGTGTACGAACTGTGGGAGTCCGAGGAGGCGCTGTCCGCCCACTTCGAGCACCAGAACTACGTCGACATGCGCACGATGCTCGGCGAAGGTGGCCTCGTCAGCGCCGTGAGCCGCAAACACCGCATCGACGCAACCGCTCCGGTGTACGGCCCAGATCTCAAGGCGACCGCGTCGTTCGACTGATGCCCGAAGTTCCCCGAGCCCGGGTCTCCGGGAACCGCGACGGATACGAGGCGGTGGTGTTCGACTTCGGCGGCGTCCTGATCACGTCGATCTCCAACCAGCTGGGCACGATCGCCGCATCGCACGGCGTCGACACCGCCGTGATGCACGAGGTGATCCTCGGGCCTCGGGACAGCGGGCCGGAGCATCCGTGGCACCGCGCCGAGCGCGGCGAGATCGCCGTGGCGGCGATCCAGGGGCTGCTCGATCCCTGGGCGGCCGAACATGGCGTGACGTTGCGCGGCGACGAGATGGATCGGCTCCTCGCACCGGGCGGGTACACGGTGGTCGACGCCATGATCGATCGCGTGACGCGGCTGCGGTCCGAGGGCTACCGCACCGGATTGCTGACCAACACGTTCGCCGAGTTCCAACCGACGATGCAGCGCGACATCGACTTCGATCTGTTCGACGTCGTGGTGGAGTCGTTCGCAGTCGGCAGCCGCAAACCCGAACGCGCCATCTACGAGATCACCCAGCGCGGCTTGGGTGTCGACCACGACGCGATCGTCTACCTCGACGACTTCGACCAGAACCTGATCGAACCGGTGACGCTCGGTTGGACCACCATCCGCGTCGGCGACCATGCCGACGCGCTCGTCGAACTCGACGAGCTGCTCGCCGTCCGGTGACGCTTGAAACTCATCGTGTGGTCAATAATGGTGAGATGACCGCTACCGACCAGCCCGCACTGGAGACCGGGGCCCGCTCGCCCGGGCTCAGCTTCCAGGACCTGCTCGACGCCGACACCCACCCGGTCCCCGACGTGTTGCGCCTCGAATCGCCTCGCTACTTCGGCAGTGAGGACATCCCGATCGAGCGCTACACCAGCCGGGAATGGCACCGCCGCGAAGTCGACCAGCTGTGGTCGCGGGTGTGGCAGTTCGCCTGCCGGGAGGACCACATCCCCGAGCCGGGCGACTACATCGTCTACGACATCGCCGAGAAGTCGTACCTCGTCGTGCGCCAGGAAGACGGAACGATCAAGTCGTTCCCGAACGCGTGCCTCCACCGGGGCCGCCAGCTCAAGGAGTACGACGGCCGGTGCTCGGAGATCCGCTGTCCCTTCCACGGCTTCGCATGGGACCTCGCCGGCAACCTCGCCGACGTGCCGGCGGCGTGGGACTTCCCGCACGTCGACCAGCGGCCTGACGATTTCACCTTGCCCGAGTGCCAGGTCGGCACCTGGGCCGGATTCGTCTTCATCAACCCCGACCCGAACGCCGGCTCACTGGAGGAACACCTCGGCGAGATCATCGAACAGTTCGAGGTGTGGGACCTCGGCAATCGGTACGTCGAAGCACACGTGTCGCGCATCATCAACGCCAACTGGAAGATCGCCCAGGAGGCGTTCTGCGAGGCGTACCACGTCAACGCCACGCACCCGCAGATCCTCACGTACCTGTGCGACGTCAACAGTCAGGTCGACGTGTGGGACCGCTGCTCGCGCGTGATCACCCCCGGCGGCGCTCCGAGCCCGCTGCTGGGAGACATCGATGTGTCCGAGCAGGACATCCTCCGCGGCATGCTCGACGTCCGCGTCGATCAGGAGGCACCGATCACCCTCGAGGAGGGACAGACCGCCCGGGCGGTGCTCGCCGAGATGTCCCGCGAGCGTTGGCGTCCACAGGCCGGTGACCGCGTCGACGAGATGAGCGACGCCGAGATGATGGACTCGATCGACTACACGGTGTTCCCGAACATGCACCCGTGGGGCGCCTTCAACCGGATCACGTACCGGTTCCGCCCGAACGGCGACGACCATCGCTCGTCGATCATGGAGGTCTTCTTCCTGTCGCCGTTCACGGGTGACCGCCCGCCGCCGGCGAAGGAGCGCAAGCTCGGCGTCGACGACCCCTGGACCACGGCGCCCGAGCTGGGCATGCTCGCCAAGGTGTTCGAGCAGGACGTGTTCAACATGGCCAAGGTCCAGAAGGGCCTGGAGACGACCTGGAAGCCGGGAGCGACGTTCTCGAACTACCAGGAGTCGAAGATCCGCTGGCTCCACCAGCCTCCTCGGCGAGTTCGTCAGCGACACCACCGACACTCCGGTCAGCGTGGGGACGCGGTCATGAGGGGCATCGTGCACCCCTTCACCGGCGCGCTGCACGAGCAGGACGGCGAGGGCAACATCCGCGTCACGCTCGACGGCAAGGAAGGCATCTTCGGGACCGACGGGCACTGGATCTCCGGCGAGCTGCGCGAGTGCGATCCGCAACTGTGCGGTTGGGTCGGCGGTCCGATCCTCACCAACCACCGCGTCAACTCGCAGCCCTCCGCCAGCTGACTCGGTCGCCATCATCCGGCGCCGCACCCCATCCGGGTCGACGCATCGATGAGCCAAGTGTCGCTCTTCGGGCGGTTCGCTCATCGCCACGGAGCCGACCCGGTCCACGATGAGCCAAGTGTCGCTATCCGGGCGTTTCGCTCATCGCTAGGACCACTCGTTCCAGCGGATGAACTCCTCGGCCGGGGGACGCTTGGCCGGCTTGAAGTCGGTGCCGATCGTGTAGGCCACCGGGAACAGACCGGCCTGGGTGTAGTCGTCGTACGGGATGCCGAGCAGCTCGGAGATCTCGCGTTCGTTCTGCAGGCTCAGCGAGGTCCAGGCCGAGCCGAGGCCCCGCTCGCGGAGCGCGAGCATGAAGCTCCACACTGCCGGAAGGATGCCGCCCCACCGTGATGCCTGACGCCACGAGGGTGTGCCCTCGTCCATGCGATCGGCGAGCAACGGGATGACCAGCACCGGCACCTCGTGCATGTGCTCGGCGAGGAAGCGAGCCGACTGGTTCACGCGGTCGGCCTGCGAGCCGGGTGCCGGCTCCGGGCGCTCCCGCGTAGGCGGCCGCGAAGTTCGCTCGGTAGATGTCGGCGATCGCCTGCTTCTTCGCAGCGTCCTCGATCATCATCCAACGCCATCGCTGCGAATTCGAGCCGGTCGGTGACTGGTGGGCGATGTCGATGCACTCGACGAGCACGTCGCGCGGTACCGGGCGTGTGAGATCGAGGCGTTTGCGAACGGCGCGGGTCGTGGTGAGCACCTCGTCGGCGCTCAGGCCGAGCTGCTCGGTCACGAGGCCTTCTCCTTCTGAGCCCTCAACCACTCGGCGGTGGCCTGGCCCATCTTCTGGCCGTCGTAGCCGATGCGCTGGGTCGGCTCGACCTCGAGGATCACGCGGCGCGGTGAGTCGAGGAACTTCTCGAACACCTTGGCCCCCTCGACGTCGTCACCGCGGATCGCCTTCGCGAGCGCCGGGTAGAACCAGTCCTTGGTCTCCTGGTCGTCGCGTACGGTGCACGTTCCCTTGTAGGTCACCGTCTTGTTGCGGGCCATCTTCGAGCCGGTCGACGTGACGACGATGCAGACTCGGGGATCTCGACGAACTGCGCTGATCCGGGCACGCTGACTGGAGGCAGTGAGCCAGAACTTCCCGTCGACGAAGACGTACGACATGATCACCCCGACCGGCCATCCCTCCTTGTTCGACCAGATGAACGTGCACTCGTTCTGCGCATCGAGCATCTCGGCTTCGTCGTCGGCATCGAGGCCGAACACGGTCACGTCTTCGTAGTTCTCGGGATGTTCGCTCATGGGTCGCACCGTACGGCGCCGGCGCTGCGGCCGACGATGCAGAGCCGTCAGGCGGGTTCGAAACGCAGCGGCAGTTCCTTCATCGGGAACAGGATGAAGCTGGGCTCGTGCACCGGCGCGACGAGTTCTCGTGCCAGCTCGATCGACGAGGTGCGCTCGAGCCACTGGGTGAATCCACTGACGAGTTCCTGGCGGGCGAGTGCACTGCCCACGCAGAAGTGCGGGCCGACGCCGAACGCGAGGTGCTGTGGGGTGCGCGGGCGATCGATGTCGAACTCGTCGGCACGTTCGAACACCGACGCGTCACGGTTGGCCGCGGCGTAGCGCACCATCACCATCGCACCCTCCGGTATCACGACACCGCCGAGTTCCACGTCGCGGGTTGCCCGACGGGTGAGCCCTTGCACCGGGCTCTCGTACCGCAGGACCTCCTCGATGAATCGAGGCACGAGCGACAGGTCGCGACGAATCCGATCCTGCACGTCGGGATGACGGGTGAGCAGCCACATGCCATGGTTCAGCGCACTCGTGGTCGTCTCGAACCCGCCGGTCACCAGTTGGTGCATCAGGTTCTGCAGCTCTGCGACGCTCAGCGGCTCGACGCCGTCTTCGTCCTCGTGGGCGTGCACGAGCGTGGAGATCAGGTCGTCGGTCGGCTCGGCACGCCGGGCCTCGAAGACGGCGGCGAGGTGATGCTGGGCTTCGAGTTCGATCTCGACGGTCTCGAGCACCTCGTCGGCGGTCAGCGGGCGCATCGCGAGCGCGAGCATGGCGCCGGCCCAACGGTTGAAGCGATGGATCTCCGAGCTGTCGAGACCCAGTTCCTCGGCGATGATGATCCCGGGCAGCGGCATTGCGAAGTCGAGGTTGAACTCGCACTCGCCGCGATCGATCAACCCGTCGATCAACCCGCGGGTGACGTCGTCGATGTGAGGCGCCATGTCGGCGATGCGACGCGGGAGGAACGCCTTTGCCACGAGTCGGCGATAGTCCGTGTGGATCGGCGGATCGGTGCGCTGCAGGGTCTCGACGGGACCCCAGCCACGTTCGCGCAGGATCTCCTGATAGCGACGCGCGTTGTCGACCTGCAGACCCTTCTTCGCTCCCCCACCTCGTCCACTACTGGAGAACAGCTCCGGGTTCGTGAGCACGAACCGGACGTCGTCGTACCGAGTGACCATCACCGCGCCGATCTCCGGCATGGGAAACACCGGGCATCGCTCGTGCAGCTCGGCGTAGAAGTCCCACGGGTCGTCCTGGATCAACGGGTCGAGCATCGTGTGATCGACAGGACACGCCAGTGCTCCGATCCGGTCCTCGAGCGTCGCCTCGGCCATGCTGTCCATCATCCCAAGGCGGCCCAGTTCTCCTCGGGTCGGAGGCTCCGCTCGTTCCCGTGAACTCGTGCGGCACATACTCCCGCACGAGTTCACGAGAATGCGACCATCTCGCGCATGCCACCGGAACGACTGCTCTCCCTCGCCGCCGGCGTGTGCCCGGAGACCGGGCCGGCTGACGTTCGTCGCGGCCTGCGCGTCCGCCGGCTGGCCGGCGTGCGGAATCTGGTACGACGCTGCGACCTGGGACGATGCCGTTGCGAAGGAGGTTCGCCTCCGGCTCGACGACACGGGTCTGATCGCACTCGACATGGAGCCGATCTTCGTCACTCCGGACGGCGACCACGGTGACGCGGTGATCGAGGCGGCCGCAACCGTCGGCGCCCGGAATCTCCTGGTCGTGTCGCGAGGCGTCGACGACGACCACTTCGTCGATCGATTCGGCGAACTCTGCGATCTCGCTGCTGCGCACGGCATCGGGTGCAGCCTCGAGTTCATGGCGTTCATGTCGATCCGTGATCTCCCGCAGGCCGTCGCCGTCCTCGACGCGGTCGACCGACCGAACGCGAGCGTGTTGATCGACAACCTGCATCTCGTCCGAACCGGCGGGACGGTCGCCGACGTGACCGCCGTCGACCCGACCAGACTTCCCTACGTCCAGCTGTGCGATGCACCGGCATCGGCGCCCGAGCAGCTCGTCGTCGAAGCCCTCGACGAGCGCCTCACGCTGGGTGCGGGCGAGCTCCCGGTCGGCGAGCTCGTCGACGCGCTCCCCGCACACACCGCGCTGTCGCTCGAGATCCGCTCCGCCCACCTGCGTTCGACCTACCCGGACCCCACCGACCGCGCCCGCCACGTCCTCGAGACCACGCACGCATTCCTCCATCGATGAGCGAAACGCCGCTATCCGGGCGGTTCGCTCATCGCCGGGCCACCCTATGCGGTGCTTGCATCGGGTGGGGGCTCTCGGACGGTCCAGCGGATGGGGAGCGTGGTCAAGCCACGCAGGATGAAGGGCTCGTTGACGGAGACCGGGCCCGTGCGCTCGACGGTGTCGAATCGATCGATGATCCACCGCAGGGCCAGCTCGCCCTCTCGCCGGGCCAGCGCATTGCCGATGCAGTGGTGTACGCCCCAGCCGAAGGCGAGATGAGGTCGGGTTCCCGCGCCGAAGCGGTCGAGCCGGATCTCATCAGGATCGATCCCAGACCGCGTCGTCACGGTTCGCCGACGCGAACAGCACCTGCAACGCGCGAGCCCGCGGGAAGCTCGGTCCCGGCCACCACGCTGGCCACGGGGTTCGACCGGAACAGGCCCTGCACCGGCGAATCGAACCGCAGGAACTCCTCGACCGCCGACGGCACGAGATCGGGACGAGCCCGGAGGACCTCGATCAGCTCGGGCTGCTCGATCAGTCGGTACAGCATCAGTGAGATCAGACTCGCCGTGGTCTCGTGACCGGCCACCAACAACTGCTGGCTCAACCGGCGCACCTCGCGGTGATCGAGCGTGCCGTCGATCTCGGCGAGCGTCATCACCGACAGCACGTCGTCGGGCAGCGCCTCGCCACGCTCGTGGAGCGCCCGTCGATCGTCGACCAACTGGTCGACCAACACGAACAACTGCCGGTTCGCCTCCTCAGCCAACGCCGGGTCTGCGCCGCCGAGAGTGTTGACGATGTCGTCCGACCAACGCCCGAAGTCGTCACGTCGCTCACGCGGGACGCCGAGCAGCACCGCGATCACGATCGCCGGAAACGGAAACGCGAACAGCCGCACGAAGTCGCCCTCGCCATCGGCACCGAACGCCGCCGCCCACAGCGTCTCGCCCTCGCGGACGATCTCGTCGTCGAGCGCCGCGATCGCGCTCGGGCGAAAGGCGTCCTGCAGGACCCTGCGTTGCCGGCGGTGATCGGGGTCGTCGGCCGTTCCGAGCACGCCGCGGTCCTGTTCGTGGACGCCGACGCCATACCCGTTGCACCACTCGCCCGGGCGCATCAACACGTCGAACACATCGGCGTGACGACCGATCACGTGGAACGGCGGATCGTGGGCCGTCTCCGTGTGCACCGGACAGCGCTCGCGCAAGATCCGGTGCCCGAGCGACGGTTCGAGATCGTTCGCGTGAGCGAGGTGCGAGTAGTCGGGATCATGCATCGCGGTCACCTCCCACGCCAGTTCGCCGCGAACTCAGTAGGGCATCGTGCCGCCGTCGACGGGGAACATGCAGCCGGTGATGTTCTTGGCGGCATCGGAGGCGAGCAGCACCGCCACCGCGGCGACCTCCTCGACGGTGTTCGGGCGCTTGATCGCCGACTCGGAGCTGAACGCCTCGATCAGGTTCTCGTACGTGCCGAGCCCCATCGCAACCGCCGAATCGGGACCGGTGGCGCGCACGATGTCGGTCTCGATGATGCCGGGCAGGATCGCATTGACCGTGATACCGAGGGTGCCGGTCTCGTGAGCAGCCGCCTTGACCAGGCCGTTCACGGCGTGCTTCGTCGCGGCGTAGCCGGGGATCCCGGGCTTGCCGAGCTTGCCCTCGACCGACGACGTCACGATGATCGCGACCGGACTCGCGCGGGATCATGTGCTGCAGCGCCCGGCGCATGCCCCAGAACACGTGGTTGAGGTTCCAGTCGATCTCGAGCTGCCACTCCTCGTCGCTCATCTGAGCGACCGGTGCGGTCATGCTGACGCCGCCGGAGTTGAGACAGCAGATGTCGAGCTGGCCGTACCGTTCGATCGTGAAGTCGATCAGCCCTTCGACCGCGTCCTGCTTCGACGCGTCACCGGCGAAGAACGCAGCGTTGTCGCCGCCGCCCATCTCGTCGAGGCACTGCTGTCCCTTGGCTTCATCGCGACCGTTCACCACGACCTTGGCACCCTCGGCAAGGAAGGCGTCGGCCATTCCCCTACCGATGCTGCGCGTGCCGCCCGTGATGCAGGCGACCTTTCCGTCGAGCTTTCCCATGATGGTTCCTTTCGTTCCCGCTCGGCTCAGTACGGAGCCGTGCCGCCGTCGATCGAGATGAGTGAGCCGGTGATGCCGGCGCCGGCGTCGGAGGCGAGCAGCGTCGCCACGGCGGCGACGTCTTCGACCTCGTTGAGGCGCTTGATCGCCGATTCCTGGGCGAACATGTTCGAGCAGACCCTCGTAGTCCATGCCCATCGACTCGGCTGCGGCAGGACCCTCGGCCATCATGATGTCGGTCTCGATGGCGCCAGGGCACAGCGCGTTCACCGTGATGCCGAGCGTGCCGACTTCGTGCGCAGCCGACTTGGTCAGGCCGTTGATCGCATGCTTGGCGGTCACGTAGATCGAGATGCCGGGCTTGCCGACCTTGCCCTCGAGCGAGCTGACGCTCATGACCCGCCCGAACTGCTGGGGGATCATGTAGTGGAACGCCCGGCGCATCGTCCAGAAGGTGTGCCAGAAGTTCCACACCAACGAGTCCTGCATGGCTTCGTCGGTCAGGTCGACGATCGGCGCGTGCCCGGAGGCACCGCCGGCGTTCGCGACCAGGATGTCGATTCGCCCGAAGTGTTCGACCGTGCCGTCGACGATCGCCTCGCACGATTCGCGCTGCTTGACGTCTCCGGCGATGAAGTGCACTCGATCGCCCGCGTTCAGTTCGGCAAGGGTCTGCTCGGCTTTGCTCGGGTCGCGTCCGTTGACCACGACCGACGCCCCTTCGTCGAGAAAACCCTCTGGCGATGCCGAGGCCGATGCCCCGCGTCCCGCCCGTGATGCAGGCAACGCGCCCGTCCAGTACACCCATGTGAACCCCCAATCGTGTTGGGCGGCAACGTACAACGTCGCGGTCCTGGGTCGGGAATCGGAGCCGGATCGCCCGGTCAGGCCGTCGGCGGCAACACGAGCGATCCGCGCAACGCCATCTTGATCGAGGTGATCGCGAGCTCGTGGCGCTCCGAGTCGTCGGACACGCCGTCGGTGAGCCCGACGAGGATGATCGCCACGAACTCGTTCAGGAACTCCCGCTTCTCCGGCGCGATCTCGCCGCTCGCGATGCCGGCGTCGACCAGCCGGACGAAGAACCGTCCGCGGCGCGCGGCATGGGCGGCGAGTGCTTCCGCGATCTCCGGATGGCGACGCATGTCGGTGCGAACCGCACCGAGGAACGCGGCGAACGTCGGGTCGGCCTCGTTCAACTCGTGAGCGGTGTCGAGCACCGCGTCGAACTTCCCGAGAAACCCCACCGCCGCCTCGGCGGCAGCATTGAACCGCCCGTAGACGCGCTGCTGGACGTCTTCGTGCACGGCGAGGTACAGATCGAGCTTCGATCCGAAGTAGTGGTACAGCGCCCCCGACGTGATCCCCGCCTTGGTGGCGAGCTCACGATTCGTCGAGCCGTCGTACCCGCCGTACGCGAACGCCGACCGTGCGATCTCGAGGATGCGCTGCCGCGTCTCGGCCGAATCGGTGTCGGGCGGCCGCCCCAGTCGGCGAGATCGGGAGCTGGCACCCATCGAGTCAGTATGGTTCACGTCTGGTCGTCCCTACGTCACTGGTCGCGCGGTCGGTACTGGTGCGTGCGATGGGTTCGGCCTCCGGCGACGAGGATCAGCTGACCGGTCACCCACGACGCCGCGTCGGAGACCAGGTAGAGAACGGCCCCGGCGATGTCGTCGGGCCGCCCGATGCGGCCGAGCGGAATCGTCGAGGCGATGGCGTCGTGCTGACCGTCGGTGTTCAAGCACCTCGGAGAACGCCTCGGTCGCGACCGGTCCCGGTGCGACGGTGTTGACCCGGATGTCCGGTGCGAGTTCGAGGGCGAGCGTCTCGGAGAGATTGTTCATCCCGGCCTTCGCTGCGGCGTACGGCCCGGTGTAGGGCGATCCCCGCATCCCGGCGCCCGAGCTGATGTTGACGATCGAACTCCCCGGCTGCATCCGCTTGGCCGCGGCCTTGCACCCCTGGAACGCCGACGTGAGGTTGAGTTCGAGCTGCGCCCGGAACACGTCGTCGGGCGTGTCGATCAGCGTGCGGGTCGTCTTCTCGTCGGAGCCGCCGACGTTGTTGACCCAGATGTCGATGCGACCGAAACGCTCCATCGTGCGGTCGGCGAGTTCCTCCGAGAGGTCGCGGATGTCGCCGGCGACGATGAGAGCGTCCCTCCCGCGCTCGCGGATTCCGGAAGCGGTGACCTCGAGGTCGTCGTTCCGGCGGGCGTTCAACACGACGTCGCATCCCGCGTCCGCCAGACCGAACGCGATCGCACGACCGATCCCCTGCCCCGAACCGGTGACGACAGCGACGCGCCCCGTGAGGTCGAACTGGTCGATGAGGCTCATGCCGAGAACTCCGTGGGCGATTCGCGGGGAAGGAATTGACCGGTGCTGGCCGTGATGCCGCCGTCGACCGGGACGACGGCACCGTTGACGAACGACGACTCGGCGGAGGCGAGGAACGCGATCACCGCAGCGATCTCGTCAGGGCGCGCCCATCGCTGCAGCGGGATCCGACGCCGCAGGCCCTCGTAGACCTCGGGCATCGAGGAGATGCCGCTGGTCATGCCGGTCTCGGTCGGGCCCGGACACACCGCGTTGACCGTGATCGAGTCGGCGCCGAGGTCGACCGCGGCGGCGCGCACCAGGTTGATCACGGCGCCCTTCGCGGTGTTGTAGGCCCACATGTTCGGATCGCCTGCGATCCCGGATGTCGAGGCGGTGACCACGATGCGACCGCCGCCACCGGCGCGCAATGCCGGAACGACGGCGCGGATGCCGACGACCACCGCTCGGACGTTGACATCGATCGCACGATCGAACTGGTCGAGCGACAATCCCAGCAGGTCACCGCTCATCGACACACCGGCGTTGAACACGGCGGCGTCGAGGCGGCCGAACGTGTCGAGCGCCGCCTCGACCGCCGCGTCGTTGGTGGCGGCATCGGTGACGTCGCCGACCACCGTCACCACGGCGTCGCCGAGGCCCTCGGCCCAGTCGATCGGCGAGCGGTCCACCAGCACGACCGAGGTGCCCGACGCCGACCAGGCGCTCAGCGGTCGATCGACCGATGCCGGACGCTGCCCCGGTGACGATTGCGACACGGTCGCTCATGGGTTCATGTAGTCCTTGTAGTAGACGAGCTGTCCGTTGCGGACCCGGTACACACCGACGCCCTGACGGACTCCCTTGTTCGTCGTCGCCTCCCACTGCGCCCATGCGGTCTCGTCGTCGCCGGACAGTTCCACCAGCCGGAAGGAGGCACCGGCCTTGGCCATCTCGGTGTTCATCATGGTGAAGAACCCGGCGATGGCCTCGCCGCCCACGAAGGTGCCGTAGACGGGATCGACGACCTCGGCGTCGTCTGCGAACAGCGGTGCCAGCGCGGCGTAGTCGCCCTGGTCCTGGATCTCCCAGAATCGCTTGATCGTGTCGTATGCATCCCCGGCCATGGCCGCACCGTAGAGCGCCGCGTGCGGCTCGGGCGATGCAGACCGAACCGGCAGACAGGTCGTCCGGCTGACGAAACCGGTCACTCGGTGAATTAACTTCGTCGTCGTTCGACCGACACGGGCCGGGCGCACACTCGAGCATCGACACAGGAGACAACATGGACCTCGGACTCAGCGGCAAGAAGGCACTCGTCACCGGAGCGACCAAGGGCATCGGACGTGCGATCGCGGAGACGCTCCTGGCCGAGGGCGCCTCCGTCGCGATCTGCGCCCGTGACGCCGACGGCGTCGACGCGGCTGTCGCCGAGATGTCGTCGCTCGGCACCGTCCACGGCAGCGCCGTCGACGCGGCCGACGGCGCGGCCCTCACGAACTGGGTGGCGTCCGCGGCCGACCAGCTCGGCGGGATCGACATCTACGTGCACAACACGTCCGGCAAGCCGGCGCGCAGCACCGAGGCATGGATCAACAACTTCCACATCGACCTGATGTCGCTCGTCCTCGGCGTCGGTGCCGCCTCCGACGCACTCGCCGACGGTGGCGGTTCGGTGATCAGCATCGGCACCACCGCCGTGGCCGAGCACTTCGGGTCGGGCTCGGGCAGCTACAGCGCCTTCAAGGCCGCTGTGACCAACTGGACGCTCGGCCAGGCGCAGGTGCTCGGCGCGAAGGGCATCCGCTGCAACGTCGTGTCGCCGGGACCGATCTTCATCGAGGGCGGCGACTGGAACATGATCAAGGACCACATGGCCGACTTCTACGCGGCGACCCAGAAGGGCCATCCCGGTGGCGAACTCGGCACAGCCCAAGACGTGGCGGACGTCGTGACGTTCCTGGCCAGCGAACGCGCCAAGCACGTCAACGGCGTCAACGTGACCGTCGACGGCGGCTTCCTCAAGCGCGTCGACTACTGAGCGACGTCATGGGTCGCATCGACGTCACCCTCGTCGCGGGAGGCATGTACCACGACATCGACTTCGCACGGCGCGAGCTGCTCGCGCTGCTCGGCGAGCACGAGGAGTTCCGTGTCCGCGTGCAACCCGACTACGAGGACACCGACGGCATCACGGCCAGTTCGATCCTGGTCAGCTACACGTGCAACGTCCGTCCGAGCGTCGAGGCGCAGCAGACGATCCGCTCCTGGGTCGAGGGTGGCGGGCGATGGGTGGCGCTCCACGGCACGAACTCGGCCCTCGACGTCGGCACCCCGAACGGGGTCGACTCGCCACGGGTGTTCCCGCTGTGGGCCGACACGCTCGGCTCGCAGTTCGTCGCCCACCCGCCGATCATGCCGTACCTCGTCGAGCTGGCGACCGACGACCACTGGCTCGTCAACGGGATCGAGCCGTTCGAGACCGACGACGAGCTGTACCTGTCCGAGCACGCCGATCGTGACGCGTTGGTCCCGCTGCTCGAGACCACGTGGTCGGGTGACGCTCGCGGCTTCGTCGAACACGACTGGACCGAGGGACCCGATCACCACCTGGTGATGTACCTGCGCGAGCTCGGCGACGGCGCCGTGCTCTACAACACCCTCGGCCACTGCCGCGGCCACTACGACATGGTCCCCGTGGTCGACTACTACCCCAACATCGAACGGGGATCGTGGGAGCAGCCGGCGTACTACGAACTCCTGCGCCGGTCGCTGCGCTGGGCCCGCGGCGAGACCGCCTGACCGCCCGGCGTTCTGTCAGGATCGAGTCGTGCCGAGAACGACTTGTTCTTGATGCTGACGACGCTGTTCTCCGACAGCCGCCCCATGCCGGCGAAGAACAGCTGGGAGTTGCCGCGGATGAGTGTCGGACGGCCGGCGAGTCGACGGGTTGAGCCGCTCGCGCGGTGCGGTCGTCCATCGGGAGGACGTTGTTCTTGACGGCTTCGATCAGCCACAGCCGCTGCAGCTCGGCGAGCTTGTCCGGGATGCTCGGCGCGAGAGGTCGCGGGCCTGGCTGTAGTCGGTGCTGCCGTCGTACAGCTCCCACGACGTCGTCGTCGAACGCGCGGCGGTGCCCTCCGATCATCACCCACGGGGTGCGGTGCTTCGTGACCGCGCTCCACCCCCGGTGGTAGATGCCGCGGTTGCCGAACATCTCGAAGTACTGCAGGTCGTGGCGCTCCGGCGGCGTCGGCCGTCGTTGAAGCGTGTACACCATGCTCGTGCCCTCCATGGGCGACTGGAGCACACCGTTGACCATGGTCGGCTCGGGCAGTCCGGCGCTTCGAGGATCGTCTGGGCGACGTCGATCACGTGGGTGAACTGGGTGCGCAGGCCACCCTGCTCGCTCGATGCCGCTCGGCCAGTGGACGATCGTGGCGTTGCGGGTGCCGCCCCAGTGCGACGCGATCTGCTTGGTCCACTGGAACGGGGTGCACATCGCCCACGCCCAGCCGACCGAGTAGTGGTTGTACGGCGGACGGCGTACCGAACTCGTCCATCTTGCTGACCATGAACTCCGGCGTCTCCAGCGCGGCCATGCCGTTGAAGTTGGCCATCTCGTTGAACGCGCCGTTCATCGTGCCCTCGGCGGACGCTCCGTTGTCGCCGATGATGTAGTACACGATCGTGTTCTCGAGCACGCCGAGGTCGTCGATGGCGTCGATCAGTCGCCCGACGTGGTGGTCGGTGTGTTCGAGGAACCCGGCGTACACCTCCATCTGACGGGCGAGCACCGGCTTCAACTCGTCGGGCATCTCGTCCCAGGCGCGTGATGGCCGGGTTGCGGACGGTCAGTTCGGTGTCGGGCGGGATCACGCCGAGTTCGATCTGGCGCGCGATGGTGCGCTCGCGCTGCGCATCCCAGCCGTCGTCGAACTGTCCGGCGTACTTGTCGGCCCACTCCAGCGGCACGTGGTGCGGGGCGTGCGTCGCGCCCGGTGCGAAGTACACGAAGAACGGCTTGTCGGGCATCAGCGCCTTCTGCTGGCGGACCCAACCGATCGCCCGGTCGGCGAGGTCCTCGGTGAGGTGGTAGCCCTCCTCGGGCGTCGCCGGCGGCTCGACCGGCGTGGTGCCGTCGTAGAGCGCCGGGTCCCACTGGTTGTTCTCACCGCCGATGAAGCCGTAGAACGTCTCGAACCCGCCGCCACCCGACGGCCACGCGTCGAACGGTCCCATCGGCGACGACTGCCAGACGGGCACCTCGTGGCACTTGCCGAACTGCGCGTCGAGTAGCCGTTCAGCTTCAGCGTCACCGCGAGCGGCGCCTTCGTGTTCGGGCCGCAGCGAACTGTTGCCGCGCCCGGTTCACGTCGTGCTCGATGCCGACGACGTCGATGCGCTTCTGGCCTTCTGGGTCGAGGCACTCGGCTACGAAGAGTTCGGAGCGTTCGAGCAGTACCGCTCGGCCATTCCGCCCGCTGGCGCGTCCGGGCCGAAGTTCATCTTCCAGAAGGTGCCCGAGGGTCGCTCGGGCGGCAAGAACCGGCTCCACATCGACATCGAGGTCGGTGACGAACTGCAGGCCGAATGCGATCGGCTCGTCGGGCTCGGAGCGACGCGACTCAGCGACGAGATCGTGGAAGCCGGGACGCGATGGATCGTGATGGCCGATCCGGAGCAGAACGAGTTCTGTCTGGTCCACCACTGACGGCACGCCGCACGTCGGTCCGTTCTCTGAGCATGGAGACGGGTCAGTAGGGTCATGGCTCGAGATGACGGAGCAGGACCTCTCCCCCGGCCGCATCGGCCGACCGCCGAAGGTCGACGCCGCTGGCACGCCGACGCGTGAGCGGCTGTTGCGCGCGGCGATCGACTCGTGTGTCGAGTTCGGCTACGAGGGCGCGACGCTCGCCGACATCGCACGGCGCGCCGAGGTGTCGACCCCGGCGGTCTACAGCCACTTCGACGGCAAGGCGGCGCTGCTCGTCGAAGCGAGCAAGCACGCCCTCGACGCGATCAGCGCCACCCGTCTCCCCGGTGAAGCCGGCCTCCGCGAGATCGCCCGCTACTGGCTGCACCCCAACTTCGCATCGACGCGGATCCTCGTGGCCGAGTTGCACTGCGCGGCGATACGCCAGCCCGACGTCCGCGACCTCCTCGCCGCGTGGCAGGCCGACAACGCTCACCGCCTCGAGCGTCTCGCCGGACTCACATCGGCCCAGGTCAAGGCGTACTACCTGCTGTTGATCGGGTTGTCGCACGCCGACGAGGTCTCGGGCGTCGACGTCGACCAGAGCGATCTCGAGTGCCAGCTCGATGCGCTGATCGACGGTTGGTTCACTACGTCGGCCTGAGAAGGCGACTGCTACTGTTTCTCACCGAACGATCAATAACCGAGCGCTGAGGGGACCCCCATGACCACCACTGTTGCCGTCGCAGACGGCATCTTCTCGATCGAGGACGGGCAGCCCAAGCTGCTCGGCAGTCGCTGTACGAACTGTGGCAACCACATGTTCCCGCGCCAGAGCGGATGCCCGAAGTGCATGTTCGATCAGCAGGAGGACGTCGAACTCGCGACGACCGGCACGTTGTGGACCTGGACGGTGCAAGCGTTTCCGCCGAAGTCGCCGCCGTACCTCGGCCCGACGGGCGACGAGTTCGTGCCGTACGGCGTCGGCTACGTCGAGCTCCCGGGCCAGCTCCGCGTCGAGGCCCGGCTCACCGAGTCCGACCCCGACAAGCTGATCATCGGGATGGAGATGGAACTCGTGATCGAGCCGCTCTGCATCGACGACGACGGCAACCAGGTCGTCACGTACGCATTCGCCCCCACACAGCCCTCCGCGTCCGAAGGAGCATCCTCATGAGCAACGTCGCAATCGTCGGAATCGGCATGCACGAGTTCGGTCGCACCGACGGCGTCTCGGGCATGGACCAGGGTGTGATCGCCATCCGGCGTGCCCTCGCCGACTGCGGCAAGCAGTGGTCCGACATGCAATTCGCCGTGGGAGGCTCGATGGACGGCGGCGCCGCGGACACGATGGTGAGCCGCATCGGTCTCACCGGGCTGCCGTTCACGAACGTGCTCAACGGGTGCGCCACCGGTGGCACGGCGCTCGCCCAGGCGATCAACACGATCGAGTCGGGCGCCGCCGATGTCGGCATCGCGGTCGGCTTCGACAAGCACGAACCCGGCGCGTTCCGCATCCGTGGGCCACGCGGCAAGGACTGGTACGGGGGCTCCGGCCTGGCGCTCACCACGCAGTTCTTCGGCATGAAGATC
>CAVVAO010000002.1:0-225771 GCA_963746285.1 Ilumatobacteraceae bacterium
CGCTGACTGGCCCGAACGTGGCGTTCCCCAGCTTCCTGGCATCCGGTCCGATCGGCTTCCCGTTCGACCCGGAAGCCGCGGCCGCTGACAGCGCGGGCGACAGCACTAAGCCGGTCGGGACCGGGCCGTTCACGCTCGAGAGTCGCGACATCGACAACGAGACCATCGTGGTCCGCAACCCGGACTACTGGCGCACCGCCGCCAACGGTGATCAGTTGCCGTACCTCGATTCGGTCTCCTTCCGCCCGATCCCCGACGAGGGCACCCGCCTCGATGCGCTCGTGTCCGGCACGGTCACCTCGATGCAGACGCTGCGTCAAGGAACGATCCGCGACGCTCGCGCCGAGTCGGGTATCGCGCTCTACGAGTTCCAGGGCAACGGCACCGGTGGCGGCATGTACAACACCGCCGTTGCCCCGTTCGACGACGTACGCGTTCGTCGCGGCCTCAACTACATGAACGACCAGGTCGCGGTCATCGAAGCCCTTGGTGGCACCGGCATCTCGCTGCCGAACTCGCAGTGGTTCTCGGCCGACAGCCCCTGGTGGACGCAGGAAGCCGCGGATGCCTATGCGGTGTTCGACTTCGAAGCGGGCAAGGCGTTGCTGCAGGAGTACATCGACGACCCGGCTCGTTCTGACGGCAAGGCGCCTGGTGAGAAGATCGACGTGGAGTTGTCGTGTCCTCCTGACCCGACGCTGATCGCGGCGATGCAGGTCATCGAGCAGGTGTGGAGTGGATCCGAACAGGTCAACGTGTCGTTGACACAGTTCGACCAGCCGACCCACATCAACAACGCCCTCACCGACGTCCACAAGGCGCATTGCTGGCGTTGGTCGGGCCAGGGCGACCCGAGTGCAAGCCTCAACCCGTTCCTCGCCGATCCGGCGACGAACCCGGCCAACTTCCCGAACTGGTTCGACCCCGAGGCCTACGGTTGGGCACTCGAGGCAATCGCCACCGACGACTTCGAGACTCGTAAGGAGCTCTACTCGAAGATCAACGTTCGGATCAACGAGCAGGCGCCGATCTGGTACTCGGGTGGAACGGCGACCTTGATCGCTGCGGAGGAGAACATCCGCGGCGTCAACAACTGGACGCTGCCGAGCGGCGCACTGGGCGAAGGAACCCCCGACGCACAGACGTACTTCGCCGAGATGTTCATCTCGGGGGAGTGATCCGGCGCTAGGTATCAGTCAGTAGACGGCGGACTCCGGGGAGAGCACACCCATCATGATCAAGACGATTGCATTCATTCTGCTGCGATTGATCGCCACGCTGTTGGCGGTCACGTTCTTGACCTTCGTGATGGTTGCGCTCATCCCCGGAGATCCCGTCGACAGCATCCTCGGGACCGCGGTGCGCGATCCCGAAGTCGAAGCCCAGATCCGCGAGGACCTCAATCTCGACGACCCACTGCTGGTCCGATACGTCAGCTGGCTCGGCGACGCCGTGACCGGCGATCTGGGCCAGTCGTACATCAACGATCAGCCGGTACGCGACACGATCAGCCAACGCCTGCCGGTGACCTTCCAACTGGCGTTCATGTCGATCTTTCTCTCGGTGCTGGTCGCGATCCCCGTCGGCGTGATGGGAGCATACAAACAATCGAAGTGGCAGGACTCCGCGAGTTCGGCCGCAGTCCAGGTCGCCCTCTCGATCCCGAACTTCATCTTCGGCATCTTTCTCATCTGGCTTTTCGCGGTCCAGCTCAACTGGTTGCCGGCGTCGAACTGGAACCGGTTCAGCGACGGCGTCGTCGAGAACATGAAGACCGCCATACTGCCCGTGCTCGCACTGGCGCTCGCTCAGATGGCGGTCTTCTCCCGCCTCGTTCGTTCGGACATGATCGCCACCTTGCAGGAGAACTACATCCTCTCGGCGCGTGCGAAGGGGATGAGCGATCGGTACATCCTGTTCCGCCATGCGTTGCGGCCGAGTTCGCTCAGCCTGATGACGATCGTCGGGATCACCTTCGGAGCACTCCTCGGCGGCACCGTCGTGATCGAGACACTCTTCGCCATCCCCGGTCTCGGATTCTCGCTCATCAACGCCATCAACAGCCGCGACATCCTCGTCGTCCAGGGCATCACCGTGTTCATCGCAGTGATGTTCGTCATCATCAACACCGTGGTCGACCTGCTGTACGCAGTGCTCGATCCCCGTATTCGTCGAAGCTGAGGGAGCTGACCCGTGGCAACCACCGAATCGAACATCGAAGTCGCACACCAGTCGATGATCGTGGCGCCCGGCGCGCCGGTCGTCACCGACGACGAGTTCGTTGTCCCACCCGGTGTCAGGCCGCCGCGCAAGGGCGTGTGGGGTGTGTTCCGGGAGATGCCGTTCCTGGTCAAGTTGAGCACCATGTGGATGCTGTTCATCCTGTTCAGCTCCATCTACGCACAACTCGACGTCCGTGTGTTCAACGGTGCGTTGCCGCTCGGCGACCCGAACCTGCAGCTCAACGGATTCAATCCGGCGACGGGTCAGCGCGGTACGACACCGCCGCTCGAGGGGCCATCATGGGCGCATCCGCTCGGCACCGATGCGCTCGCCCGTGACACGTTCGCGAGGGCGATCCACGGTTCGTACGTCAGCGTCACCGTCGCAGTCGTTTCGGTGATGTGCGGCGTGATCATCGGCGGGTTGTTGGGGTCGCTGGCTGGTTTCATCCGTGGCAAGACCGAGACCGGGCTGATGGCGATGCTCGACGTCGTGCTCGCGTTCCCGGCACTCGTCCTGCTGCTGGCGTTGATCTCGATCTTCGAGGTACGAAGCCTGTTCGTCATCAGTTTCGTCATCGGGCTGTTGTCGATTCCGGCCTACACCCGAGTGTCGCGGGCGAACAGCCTCGCGATCTCGAACCGTGAATTCATCACCGCGGCCCAGGCGATCGGGACCAAACGGTGGACGATCCTGCGACGCGAAATCATCCCGAATGTGCTGCCGACTCTCTTGGCATACGCGATGGTCGCGGCAGCCGCGGTCATCGTGGTCGAGGGTGCACTGTCGTTCCTCGGGCTGAGCGTGCAGCTCCCGCAGTCGACGTGGGGCAACATGATCAACCAGGCCCGGCGCGACATCAAGGTCGACTTCGGCCAGATCCTGTACCCAGCGTTGATCCTCACGTTCACCGTCCTGGCGCTCAACCAGATCGGTGACTTCTTCCAACGTCGCGCCTCACACCGCGGCGCTGCGATCTGAAGGCGTTGTAACGATTGGTGTCAGACACCAAGCGTTACACGCTGTCGGATCTGTAAACGGGGCAGGAAGTACTGCACCAGGGGACCGATCCCGAGAGCGAAGACGGCGGTGCCGATTCCGATCGCTCCGCCCAGCGCGATGCCGATGACCAGGACGGTCAGCTCGATGGCCGTGCGGGCGAACCGGATCGAGATCCCCCGCTTCGCGAACCCGGTCATCAGTCCGTCGCGCGGGCCCGGGCCCAGCCCGGCGCCGATGTAGAGCCCCGAGCCGATCGCGATCACCACGACACCGCCGAGCATCATCGCCGTGCGAGCGACGAGGAGCTCCGGTTCGGGCAGCACCGGGAGAACGAGATCGACCACCAGTCCGATCTCGATGGCGTTGAGGACGGTGCCGAGCCCCATCGTCTCGCCCAGCGGGACCCAGAGCAACAGCAGCACGACGCCGGTGATGATCGTCACCTGGCCGACGGCGAGACCGGTCAGCTCGGACACCCCGGTGTGGAACACGTCCCACGGCGCCGCGCCGAGATTGGCGTCGATCAACAGGGCGATGCCGATCCCGAAGACGGCGAGGCCCACGACGCATCGACCGATGCGTTCGACGGGTCGATCGGACGGCCAGAAGCGGTTCACCCCGGCACGCTAACGATCCCCGCCTCCCGTTGCGATGAGCGAAAAGCCGGTATTCGGGCGGTTGGCTCATCGTTGGGTGGGTTGGTGGGGGCGCGATGAGCGAAGTGTCGGTATTCGGGCGGTTGGCTCATCGCTGGGGAGATGAAGCGTGCGGTCGGGGAACTCTGTGACAGCCCCTCGTCATGCTGGGGTCCATGATGTTCCAGATTCGTTGTGCCGGATGTGACGCACCGGGTGCCGCGGTGTGCACCACCTGTCGATTCGCGTTGCTCGGACCGCGTCCGCGGCCGGGCTCGCATGGCGTCCACGCCGCGCTGCCCTTCACGGGGCGGGCGGCGACGGGTGGTGCTCGGGTTGAAGTACCGCAATCGGCGCCAGGTGGCGCGACATCTGGCCGGTCTGGTGGTCAACGCGGTCGTCGCCAACGGCGACCATCGCGACCTCGACCTGGTCACGTGGGCGCCGACCAGCTCGGCGCGGCGACGCTCGCGCGGGTTCGACCAGGGCGAGCTGGTGGCCCGTCACGTCGCCCGCCAACTCGGCGTGCCGTGCCGCCGCCTCCTGGTTCGATCCGGACCGGCGGTCGCCCAGACCGGCCGCAGTCGCGTCGAGCGTCTCAACGGTCCCGAATTCGTCGCCCGACCGGGCCTCGACGGACGTCGGGTGATCGTCGTCGACGACGTCGTCACCACCGGTGCGACCATGCGTGCTGCGGCCGCGGCGCTCCGGCACGCAGGTGCCGACGGAGCCCCGTCTGTACGCCATTGCCTCGACGCCTGCGGGCAGCGCGGCAGCGGGTCGCCGCCTTCGTGGCGCACCGGCGCGTCCGACGCTCGTCGCCTGACCTGTCTGTTCGCGTCGCACCGGTAGGCTGGATCGGCTGCATGGGAATTCTCGATCGCATCCTCCGCGCCGGTGAAGGCAAGAAGATCAAGGCGTTGGAGGCCATGGTGCCCGACATCAACGCCTTCGAGCCCGAGATCAGCGCGCTGTCCGACGACGCACTCAAGGCCAAGACCGCCGAGTTCCGCCAGCGACTCGACAACGGCGCCGACCTCGACGACCTGCTGCTCGAGGCGTTCGCGGTGTGCCGCGAGGCCGCCAGGCGCACGATCGGCCAGCGCCACTACGACGTCCAGATGATGGGCGGTGCGGCACTGCACTTCGGCTGGGTCGCCGAGATGAAGACCGGCGAGGGCAAGACCCTCGTGTCGACACTGCCCGCGTACCTCAACGGCCTCACCGGCAAGGGCGTCCACCTCGTCACCGTCAACGACTACCTGGCACGACGCGACGCCGAGTGGATGGGCCAGATCCACCGGTGGCTCGGCCTCAGCGTCGGCCTGATCATCCCCGGCTACCGGAACAGCCCGACCGAGAAGCGTGCGCAGCTACGAGTCCGACATCACGTACGCCACGAACAACGAGATGGGCTTCGACTATCTCCGCGACAACATGGCGCAGACCAAGGCCGACAAGGTCCAGCAGCGCGGCCACAACTACTGCATCGTCGACGAGGTCGACTCGATCCTCATCGACGAGGCCCGCACCCCGCTGATCATCTCGGGTCGCGTCGGTGACGCCGCCAAGCTCTACTACCGCTTCGCGTCGATCGTGCGCGGCCTGCAGCGCGACGTCGACTACGAGGTCGAAGAGGACAAGCGTGTCGTCGTGCCGCTCGAGGCGGGCATCGACAAGGTCGAGCGTGCGCTCGAGGTCGAGAACATCTACGACAACGTCCAGGCCAACCTCGTGCACCAGTTCACCGTGGCGCTGAAGGCCAAGGAGCTGTACAAGCGCGACAAGGACTACATCGTGCAGGGCGGCGAGGTGAAGATCGTCGACGAGTTCACCGGCCGCATCCTCGAGGGTCGGCGCTGGTCCGAAGGCATCCACCAGGCCGTCGAGGCCAAGGAGGGCGTGAAGATCAAGGAGGAGAACCAGACCCTCGCGACGATCACGCTGCAGAACTACTTCCGCATGTACGACAAGCTCGCCGGCATGACGGGCACCGCCCAGACCGAGGCGGCCGAGCTGATGAACACCTACGGCCTCGGTGTGGTGCCGATCCCGACCAACCGACCGCTCGCCCGCATCGACGCGCCCGACCTGATCTACAAGTCGGAGCAGGCGAAGTTCGACGCGATCATCGACGACATCGAGCCCCGCCACGAGAAGGGCCAGCCGATCCTCGTCGGTACCGCCAGCGTCGCGCGCTCCGAGATCCTCGGACGTCTGATGAGCCAACGCGGCATCCCCCACGAGGTGCTGAACGCGAAGCAGCACACCCGTGAAGCCGAGATCGTCACGCAGGCCGGTCGCCTCGGCGCCGTGACGGTCGCCACCAACATGGCCGGTCGTGGCGTCGACATCCTGCTGGGCGGCAACCCCGAGGGCCTCGCCCGCCACGACGTGCTCAAGGAGGGCTACACGCCCGACCTGCTCGTCGACGAGTACGAGCTGCCGGTGCCGCTCGACCAGATGCCCGACGACTTCCGCGAGGCTCGCACCAAGGCACTCGCCCGGTACAAGGAGCTGCTCGCGGAGTACTCCGCCCAGTGCAAGGCCGAGGGCGACATCGTCCGCGAACTCGGCGGTCTCTACGTCATCGGCTCCGAGCGCCACGACAGCCGCCGTATCGACAACCAGCTCCGCGGTCGCGCCGGACGCCAGGGCGACCCGGGCGAGAGCCGGTTCTTCCTCAGCCTCGACGACGACCTCATGCGCCTGTTCGCCACCGGTGCCCTCAACTACGTGATGGGACGGGCGCTTCCCGACGACGAGGCGATCGAGGCCAAGATGGTCACCAAGGCCATCGAGCGGGCCCAGACCACGGTCGAGACCAAGAACGCCGAGATCCGCAAGAACGTCCTCAAGTACGACGAGGTGATGAACGAGCAGCGCAAGGTGATCTACGCGCGCCGTGATCAGATCCTCGACGGCGAGGACCTGCGCTCGGCGGCCATGGAGTACCTCGCCGAAGCCGTCGATGCGCTCATCGCCACGCACTGCGCGTCGGCCGCCGACGACGAATGGGACCTCGAAGGTCTCAACAAGGAGCTGACGCTCTACTTCCCGAACACGATCACCGACGACGATCTCCGCCAGTGCGGTGACACCGACGAGATCTACGACCTCGTCATGACGCAGGCCACCGAGCACTACGAGCGCCGCGAGCAGGAACTCGGCGACGACGTGCTGCGCCAGGTCGAACGCCAGGTGATGTTGCGCATCATCGACCAGCGCTGGCGCGAGCACCTCGAGGAGATGGACTACCTGCAGGGCGGCATCAACCTGCGCGCCATGGGCCAGAAGGATCCGCTCACCGAATGGCAGCGCGAAGGTTTCGAGATGTTCGGCGCCATGATGACCGGCATCGCCCAGGACTTCGTCAAGTACGTGATGAACGTGCAGGTCGTCCAGAACCAGGTGCCCGCGGTGGCCGGTGACGCCCCCGCCGTGCAGAACATGCAGACCAGCTCCTCCGACGACGCCGACATCGGTGGGTTCGACCAGGCCGCTCGAGCTGCCGTTGCCGAAGGCACGCTGCCTCCTGATGCGGTGCCCGCCCAGGCCGACGCCCAGCAAGCAGCAGACCGTCGTCAAGGACGCCTTCGACAAGACGCCGCGCAACGCGCCGTGTCCGTGCGGGTCGGGCAAGAAGTTCAAGCAGTGCCACGGCGCGGCCTGACAGCACTCCGGACTCCGACTCATGCGTGACTTCACCTCCGACCTCCGCGACGTCCGGCGACGCCTCGACGAGGCGGAGTCGTATCTGTCGATCGCCGACAACCGCGAGCGGTTCGCGGTGCTCGAAGCGGAGATCTCCGATCCCTCGCTCTGGGACGACCAGGACCGCGCCAAGAAGCTGAACACCGAGTACGCGAACATCCGCGACGACCTCGCCGTGTTCGACTCGCTCACCGAGCAACTCGCCGACGTCGAGGTGCTCCACGAGCTCGCACGCGACGAGGACGACGAGTCCCAGGAACCCGAGATCGAGCCGCGATCGCTGCGATCGGCGCAACGCTCGATCAGCTCGAGCTGCGCAGCCTGTTCACGGGCGAACACGACGACAGCGACTGCATCGTGCAGATCAACGCCAAGGACGGCGGTGTCGACGCCCAGGACTTCGCCGAGATGTTGCTGCGCATGTACGAGCGTTGGTGCGAGCGACGCGGTTTCACGATCAGCCTCAACTACGTGTCCGAGGGTGCCGAGGCCGGGATCATGTCGGCCGAGGTCACGATCTCCGGTCGCTACGCCTACGGACTGATGAGCGCCGAGCGCGGCACCCACCGGCTCGTACGCATCAGCCCGTTCGACAACCAGGGTCGCCGCCAGACGTCGTTCGCCGCGGTGCAGGTCTGGCCGTTGCTCGAAGACGTCGAGCTCGACATCGACGAGTCCGACATCCGCATGGAGGTGTTCCGGGCGTCGGGCGCGGGTGGCCAGCACATCAACAAGACGTCGTCGGCCGTACGCCTCATCCACGAGCCGACGGGGCTGGTTGCCAGCTCGCAGGAGGAGCGCAGCCAGCTGCAGAACCGCGAGCGCGCGATGGGGCGTCTCACCGCCATGATCGCAGCGAAGGCCGAGGAGGACCGCGCCGCCGAGCTCGACGCGATCGCCGGCAAGCAGGCCCAGGTCGGCTGGGGGAGCCAGATCCGCAGCTACGTGCTGCAGCCGTACCAGATGGTCAAGGACCTGCGCACCGAGATCGAGACGAGCGACGTCACCGGTGTGCTCGACGGCGACATCGACGAGTTCGTCGAGGGATATCTCCGCATGCGCCGCGCCAACGCCGACGCCGCCGATTGAGGTTGCTCCTTCGAGTGAGGCTGCTCCTCGATCCGACGCGATCGCTGCACGCCAGGGGTCAGACCCCAGCTGCAACGGGTCACACGGTGCGACGGCGACGATCGTCCGGTTGGTCGCATCTGGGTCTGACCCCGTCTGACCCCACGCCGCGGCGGACGGGCGGTACCCTCTGGCGAGTCCCTTCGGGGGAGACTGATCATGATTCGACTCGAGAACGTCACCAAGAGCTATTCGACCGAGATCGTCGCGGTGCGCGACGCGAGCTTCGACGTCGCCAAGGGCGAGTTCGTCTTCCTCGTCGGCCCGTCCGGCTCGGGCAAGAGCACCCTGTTGCGCATGCTCAACCGCCAGGACCGGCCCGAGCGTGGCGCCGTGTGGGTCGCCGGACGCAACATCGTCGACATGCCGCCCAGCCGTGTGCCGCACCTGCGGCGCAACATCGGCAACATCTTCCAGGACTACAAACTGCTGCTCGAGAAGAACGTCTTCGAGAACGTCGCCTTCGCCCAGGAGGTCATCGGTCGACCATCGCACGTCATCAAGCAGCAGGTGCCGGCGGTACTCGAACTCGTCGGTCTCGCCGGCAAGGAAGACCGGCTCCCGCACCAGCTCTCGGGTGGCGAGCAGCAGCGTGTCTCCGTGGCGCGGGCATTCGTCAACCGGCCGCTGATCATGCTCGCCGACGAGCCCACCGGCAACCTCGACCCGGCGACCGGCGAAGGCATCATGCGGCTCCTCGATCGGATCAACAAGACCGGCACCACCGTGGTCATGGCCACCCACGACCAGCGCATCGTCAACACGATGCGCAAGCGGGTCATCCAGCTCGACCGGGGCGTCATCGTGCGCGACCAGGCCCGCGGCGTCTACGAGTGAGCTGAACCGATGCTGTCACGACTTCGATACACCCTGCGCGAAACCTTCGACAGTTTCCGCCGCAATGCCACCCTCACCGTCGCGTCGATCATCACCGCAGCGATCTCGTTGCTCGGCGTCGGCCTCACGCTGCTCAGCCAGCACGCGTTCGACAACCTCCTCGCCCGCTGGGAAGGCGGTGTCGAGATGATCGTGTTCATGAACCCGACCGCGACCGAGGACCAACTCACGCTCGTCGGCGACGCGTTGACCACCAGCGATCAGTTCATCGAGAGCTTCGAGTACTGCGACGAGATCTGCTCGCTCGCCGAGGCCGACCGCATCTTCGCCGGTGAACCCGGCGTGCGCGACCTGCTCACCGAGGACACCATCCTCACCCAGTTCAAGGCGGTGCCGACCGAGGGCACCGACGTCGACCTGCTCCGCCAGGTCTCCGACCAGTTCGCCGAACTCCCGGGCGTCTACGACGTCAGCTTCGCCGAGGACCAGATCAGCCTGATCAGCCAGCTCCAGAGCTTCTTCGGGTTCCGACTGCTGCTGCTGTCGGTGTTCCTCCTGCTCGCCGCGATCCTGCTGATCTGGAACACGATCCGAACGGCGATCTTCGCTCGACGACGAGAGATCGAAGTGATGAAACTCGTCGGCGCCACCGACTGGTTCATCCGCATCCCGTTCATGCTCGAAGGACTCCTCCACGGCATCATCGGTGGCGTCCTCGCCAGTGTGGGTCTCTGGGCATGGAACTCGCAGTGGACCTCCGGTGTCGAGAGCTTCCCGGACAACAGCGGCTTCTCCGCGCTCGTCGTCGTCGACGGCTACGACCAGACGGTGATGCTGATCATGCTCGTCATCGGAGCGCTCGCCGGAGCCATCGGCTCCGGAATCGCCGCCTCGCGCTTCCTCGACATCTGACCGATGGGCTCGGACGACCGCACCGAGATCGCCCCGGGCACCGTCGTGGACCTGCGTTCGGAGGTGATCGGTGTGTCGCGTGTCGACGGACTCGCCGGGCTGATGCCGTCGAGTGCCGGTGGGCCACCGAAGCGGCTCGACGGCCACACGATCGGGTTCGGATCGATCAGCAACGACAACCTGCCCCCGCACGCAGGCGAGATGCACCCCGACGGTGACGAGGTGTTGGTGATGGCGTCCGGATGCATCGACGTCGTCCTCGAGTTGCCGGACGGCACCCGGACGGTGCGCGTCGGCGCGGGCGAGGCCCTCGTGGTGCCGCAAGGGGTCTGGCATCTCATCCGATGCGTCGAGCCGGGCCAACTGCTCAACATCACTCCCGGTCCGAGCGGCGAGTACCGGCCGCTGCCCGACCTGCCGACTGACTGCTGTCGCGGCGAGGTTGCTCCTCGTCGCGACGCGATCGCTGCACGCCAGGGGTCAGACCGAGGTCTGACCCCGCGACTACGGTCCGGTGCATGGAGTACTCCCAGATCATCTACGACGTGGCCGACTCGGTGGCGACGATCACGTTGCACCGGCCGGAGCGGATGAATGCGTTCACCGATGTGATGATGCGAGAGGTCATCGACGCGTTCGACCAGGTCGACGCCGACGACGACGTGCGTGCGGTGGTCGTCACCGGTTCGGGTGATCGAGCGTTCTGCGCCGGGGCCGACCTCGGTGGTGGCGGCGAGACGTTCGCCAAGGGAGGCTCGGACATCCAGACGTCGGTCGGGGTACCCCGAGACGGGGGCGGCATGGTGTCGCTGCGGATCTTCGACTGCAAGAAGCCGGTCATCGGAGCGATCAACGGTGCGGCCGTCGGGGTCGGTGTCACGATGACCCTGCCGATGGACGTGCGCCTCGCGTCCGACAACGCCCGGTTCGGATTCGTGTTCGCTCGGCGCGGCATCGTTCCCGAAGCCTGCTCGTCGTGGTTCCTGCCACGGTTGGTCGGCATCAGCACCGCAGCCGAGTGGTGCTACACCGGTCGGGTGTTCCCTGCGGCCGAGGCCCACGAGCGTGGCCTGGTTCGCAGCGTCCACGCGCCCGGCGACCTGCTCCCCGCCGCATACGAAATCGCCCGGGAGATCGCCGACAACACCGCGCCGGTCTCGGTGGCGCTGACCCGCCAGATGCTGTGGCGAATGCTGGGCGCCGATCACCCGATGGCGGCGCACCGCGTCGACTCGCGCGGCATCCAGTCGCGCGGCGCGAGCGCTGATGCTCGAGAAGGCGTCGAGAGCTTCCTCGAGAAGCGGGCGCCGGTGTACCCGGTGAAGGTGTCCGACGGGTTGCCCGACCTCTTCGTCGATTACGTCGAACCCGAGTTCCACTGAGTGCCGTCGACCGACGGCGTGACGTTTGACACGTCCGATCGTGGGAATTCCTCAAGCTCACGGAGGTTCTTACCGATGTCTTGAACACGCCGGCGAGAATCGCTCCGCACGGCACATCGAATCTCCCGAGGAACTGACATGACGACGATGTTGATGGAAACGCTGCACGCAGGCGACGTGATCGAGATGAAGTCGGGCGACGACGTGATCACCGTGCTCGTGCTGCTCGCGACCGACGACGCTCTCGTCCTCGATCCCTGTGACGGCGCCACGCCGTTCGTGGTCAACACCGAAGAACTCGTCGAGTACCGCAAGTTCGACGCCGAAGCACTGTTCGGCTGACGAGTCGGCCGGGGTTCACCCGGCCACCAGATCTCCCGGAGGCGTCCCCCTTCCGCTTCTCGGAGAAGTCCCCCTAACGTGGGCGCCGTGCACGACACGGCGCCCACGTTGTATTTCCGGGTCGGTGGAATGCCGTTCTTCGAGGCGCTGGTCGATGCGTTCTACGACGGCGTCGCCACCGACGAGGTGCTGCTGCCGTTGTATCCGGAACAGCCCGACCTCTCGGGCGCCCGTCACCGCCTGACGCTGTTCCTCGCGCAGTACTGGGGTGGCCCGACCACGTACATGGAGCAACGAGGTCATCCGCGTCTGCGGATGCGCCACCTCCCGTTCCATGTCGGTCCGCTCGAGCGCGACCGTTGGCTGGTCCACATGGCCGCCGCCGTCGAGCGTGTCGGTGCCGAGTGGTCGACGCCCGACGACATCACCGCGGAGTTGATGGCCTACTTCGTCCCAGCCGCCGAGCATCTTCGAAACGACTCGGGACTGCCCATCTCGACGTCGCGCACCCACGGGTAGGTTCGTCGGTCATGTACGCCATCGACGTCCGCGATCTGCGCAAGTCCTACGGTGAGGTCACCGCCGTCGACGGACTGAGCTTTCACGTCGAGGTCGGCGAGGTGTACGCCCTGCTCGGTGCGAACGGCGCTGGAAAGTCGACCGCGGTCGAGATCCTCGAAGGCCACCGCACCGCCACATCCGGCGACGTGCAGGTCCTCGGGGTCGACCCCGCAGACGCCGGTCGCGAGTTCCGCGACCGCATCGGCATCGTCCTGCAGTCGTCGGGAGTCGAGTCCGAGTTCACGGTCCGCGAGGTGATCGAGCTCTACGGAGGCTGCTATCGCAACCCGCGCCCACTCGACGAGGTGATCGGGCTGGTCGGACTCGACGAGAAGGTGGACGCACGCATCGGGTCGCTCTCCGGTGGCCAGCGCCGGCGCGTCGACCTCGCACTGGGCATCGTCGGTCGCCCGGAACTGCTGTTCCTCGACGAACCGACCACCGGCTTCGACCCCTCCGCTCGCCGCCGGTCGTGGGGGCTGATCGAAGCGCTCGGCGACGACGGGACCACCGTGCTGCTCACGACTCACTACCTCGACGAGGCCGAACACCTCGCCGATCGGGTGGGCGTCCTGTCGCAGGGCCGCTTGATCGCCGAGGGTTCGCCGGACCAGCTGATCGGCCAGGTCAGCGGCACCGTGATCAGCTTCATGCTGCCCGAGGAGATCCACGCCGACGACGCCTCGGCCACGTTCGGTCAACTCCTCGGCGCCGACATCCGGTTGTCCGGCAGGCTGGTCGAGGCGAGCGTCGATCGGCCGACGGCTGCCGTGCACCGCGTCACCGGGTGGGCGATCGACGCGGGTGTCGAGCTCGAGGCGCTGTCGGTGAGTCGGGTCTCGCTCGAGGACGTCTACCTGGCCCTGACCGACGAGTCGGACGGTGAGGAAGCATGACACCGTTGCCCTCGTCCCTGCCGCTGCTCGTCGCCCAGACCCGCTACCAGCTCGTGACGTTCTGGCGGATCCCGGTCGCGGTGTTCTTCACGCTCGGGCTTCCCCTCATCATGCTCGTGCTGTTCAACGCGCTCTTCGGCAGCGGCACCTTCTCCACCTCGGAGGGCGAGATCTCGGCCCAGCAGTTCTACACGGGCGGGCTGGCCGCATTCACGGCCGTGTCGGCCACGTTCACCAACCTGGCGAACATGGTGCCGTTGCGACGCGACGAAGGTGTGCTGAAGCGTTGGCGTGGCACGCCACTGCCGACGTGGGTCTATCTCGCCGGGTTCATCGTGTCGGCCGTCATCATCGCACTCGTCGGCGTCGTGCTCATGCTGACGCTCGGCGTCGTCGTCTACGACCTCGAGATCGAGCCGGCCAAGATGCCTGCGGCCATCCTGACCTTCCTCGTCGGCGTCGGCTCGTTCGCCGCCCTGGGGATGGCGCTGGCCGCATTGGTCACGTCGGCGAGCTCGGCGTCGGCTGCCGCCAACGCGATCATCCTCCCGATGGCGTTCGTGTCGAACATCTTCATCCAGGTCGACGACGCGCCGGACTGGATCGTGGCGCTCGGCAACTTCTTCCCGCTCAAGCACTTCGCCGAAGCGTTCCAGAACTGCTTCACGCCGTTCGTCGAGCCCCCTGCGTTCGAGTGGGCGAGCATGGGGTACGTCGCGTTGTGGGGCGTGCTGGGCCTCGTCGTGGCACTGAAGCGCTTCAGGTGGGAACCCTCCGGCAGCGCGCCGCGCGGTCGGCGCTCGCGCCGCGCCGCCGTCGACGCGGCGAGTTGACCGTCAGGAGAACACGACGGTCTTGTGGCCGTGGACGAGCACACGATGCTCGAGGTGGGCGCGCACGGCGCGAGCGAGCACGATCGTCTCGAGGTCGCGGCCTCGCGAGGTCAGCCGGGCGACGTCGTCACGGTGGGTCACGTGCACGGTGTCCTGCTCGATGATCGGGCCTTCGTCGAGATCCGCGGTCGCGTCGTGCGCGGTCGCCCCGATCAGCTTGACGCCACGATCATGGGCCTGGCGGTAGGGGTTGGCGCCGATGAAGGCGGGGAGGAACGAGTGATGGATGTTGATGATCCGACCTGGGTGCGCCGCAACGAAGCGATCGCTGAGGATCTGCATGTAACGAGCCATGACGACCAGCTCGACGCCATGGTCGTCGAGTGCTGCGAGGACCCGGGCCTCCTGGTCGGGCTTCGTGTCGGGCGTGACCGGGAGGTGCAGGTATGGCAGCTCCCATGTGTTCGGCGATGCCGGCGTGATCCGGATGATTCGACACGACGAGGCGGAGATCCATCGCCAGCTCGCCGCTGCGCCAACGGGTGAGGAGGTCGTACAGGCAGTGAGGCTGGCGCGAGGCCATGATCGCCGTCGGTGTCGGCGTGTCGGTGAATCGGAGGTCGACGGTCATGCCGAGACGTCCGGCGATCGGCGCGAAGGCGTCGACGATCTGATTGCGTTCGAGGCCGAACCCCTCGAGGTCGAACTCGATGCGCTGGAAGAACATGGCGTCGCCGTTGCCCGTCCCCGGGTCGACGTGCTGTTCGGCGTGCACGATGTTGCCGTCGTGGTCGGCGAGAAACTGAGCGGTCGCCGCGACGACGCCGGGTTGATCGGGGCACGAGAGCAGCAGGACGGCGGTCACGACACCCGTTCTACCGGCGAACTCAGCCGTGGGGGCCGAGGGCGAAGCACGCAACGGCGGTGGCGGCGGCGGCATTGAGCGAGTCGACGCCGGCGGCCATCGGGATGCGCACCGGGGTGGCCAGTGCGAGCAACTCGTCGGTGAGGCCCGAGCGTTCGGAACCGATCATCACGCCGATGCGCTCGGCTGGCGTGATCGAACGGATCGAGGCGGCATCAGGGTCCGGGGTCATCGCGTAGAACTCGAAGTCGTCGAGTTCGCGGAGCTCGCCGGCCAGGTCGGTCGTGCGGGCGTGGGGGAGCGAGAACACCGTGCCCATCCCGACTCGGAGTGAACGGCGGGCCAACGGATCAGCGCTCGTGTGATCGAGGATCAGGCCGTCCCAACCGAGTGCGGCCGCATTTCGGATGATCGAGCCGATGTTGGCAGGGTTGTCGACCGCTTCGACGATCACCAGTCGCGTCGCTGTCGCCGCCAGTTCCGCCACGCTCGGGCGCGCCGGACGTTCGAACAGCGTGATGATCGACAGCGGCACACCGAGCTGGGACACGACCTTGCGAACTTCGACGCCACCGGCGTACACCGGACAGTCGAGCGATGATGCGATACCGGGGATCCGCTCGGCGTCGACGAGGGCGGCGACCGGACGGCATCGGGCCGCGAGTGCACGCTCGACGACCAGGTCCCCTTCGGCGAGGAACATCCCGGCGCCGGCGTCGTCACGTTTGTCGGCGCGGCTCGCCAGGCCCCGTTCGTTCAGTCGGAATTGGCGGTAGCGAGGATCGTCCGGATCCTCGACCAGCACGATCTCGGTCATCCCAACTTCCCGGCCATCACACGCCCAACCACACGCCCATCCCCACGTTTGCGTGCAGATTCGGATGACCCGTCCCATTCAGAACTGCACGCAAACGGCGGTGCCGGGCTCCACGTTTGCGTGCAGATTCGGGTGGACCGTCCCTGCCATTTCTGTACGCAAACGTGTGGGGGCAGCGGCTCGGGGTGCATCAGAAGTGGTAGGGGTAGGGGGACCAGTCGGGCGGACGCTTCTCGAGGAAGCTGTCACGGCCCTCCTGCGCCTCGTCGGTGCCGTAGGCCAGCCGGGTCGCCTCACCGGCGAAGACCTGCTGGCCGACGAGACCGTCGTCGATCAGGTTGAACGAGAACTTCAACATGCGCTGCGCGGTCGGGCTCTTCGCACAGATCTCGCGTCCCCACTCCAGCGCCGTGGCCTCCAGCTCCGCGTGGGGGATCGAGGCGTTGACCGCGCCCATCGCCACCATGTCGTCGGCGGTGTACTCGCGGCCGAGGAAGAAGATCTCGCGGGCGAACTTCTGGCCGACCTGCCGGGCGAGGTAGGCCGACCCGAATCCGCCGTCGAAGCTCGCGACATCCGCGTCGGTCTGCTTGAACCGGGCGTGCTCGGTCGAGGCCAGCGTCAGGTCGGACACGACGTGCAACGAGTGTCCGCCGCCGGCCGCCCAGCCGGGCACGACACAGATGACGACCTTGGGCATGAACCGGATCAGTCGCTGCACCTCGAGGATGTGCAGGCGACCGGCCCGGCCGGGCTCGATCGTGTCGGCGGTCTCGTCCGCGGCGTACTTGTAGCCGTCCTTGCCGCGGATGCGTTGGTCGCCGCCCGAGCAGAATGCCCAGCCACCGTCCTTCGGTGACGGACCGTTGCCGGTGAGCAACACGCAGCCGACGTCGGTCGACATGCGGGCGTGATCGAGCGCGGAGTACAGCTCGTCGACGGTGTGCGGCCGGAAGGCGTTGCGGATCTCGGGCCGGTCGAAGGCGATGCGCACCACCCCGGCATCGACCGCGCGATGGTACGTGATGTCGGTGAAGTCGAACCCGTCGACGGGGTTCCACGCCGACGGGTCGAAGATCTCGGACACCAGCTGCTGAGGGCCATCGTTCGCCATCGCCCCATGTTGGCCGATCGGGTACCGTTCGCCCATGCCCCACGCCGATGTCAACGGACAACGCTTCTACTTCGAGGACACGGGCGGCGATGGCCCGCCGGTGATCCTCTCCCACGGGTTCCTGATGGACCACGAGATGTTCGTCCACCAGGTCGCGGCCCTACGCGACGACTACCGGGTGATCACGTGGGACGAGCGGGGCTTCGGGCAGACGGAGTACGACGGCGAACCCTTCAGCTACTGGGACTCGGCGAACGATTGTCTCGCACTGCTCGACCACCTCGGGATCGAGCGCGCGGTCGTCGGCGGCATGAGCCAGGGCGGCTTCTTGTCCCTGCGCGTCGCGCTCACCGCGCCGGAACGTGTCCGCGCGCTGATCCTGCTCGACACCCAGTCCGGCGTCGAGGATCCGGAAACGGTCCCCGCCTACGAGGCCATGCGCGACACCTGGCTTGCCGTCGGCCCCGTCGACGAACTCGTCGAGGCCATTGCCGGCATCATCATCTCCGACCCCGACGAGAATCCGACGTGGATCGCGAAGTGGAAGCAGCAACCCAACGACTACATCGTGCAGCCGTTCGCCACGTTGGTGACGCGTGACGACGTCACCGACCGCCTCGGTGAGATCGTGTGCCCAGCGCTCGTCGTCCACGGCCTCGACGACAACGCCATCTCGATGGACAAGGCCGAAGCGCTCGCCGCCGGCCTCTCCGGCTCCGGTCCCGTGGTCAGGGTCGGAGGTGCTCACGCCGCCAATCTCACCAACCCCGAACCGGTCAATGCCGCGATCCGCGAGTTCCTCGCGGGACTGCCCGACTGACCGTGGCACGCATCGAGGTCTTCGGCGTCGAGGGCTTGCCCGAGATCGAAGCCGGCGATGATCTCGCGAACCAGACATTCGAAGCCGCAGCAGCTTCGGGGACACCACTTGCCGATCGCGACGTCGTCGTGATCACCTCCAAGATCGTGTCGAAGGCCGAAGGCTGCGCCGTCGAACTCGACGACGTCGAGCCGTCAGCGTTCGCTGCAGCGTGGGCTGCTCGCTGGGACAAGGATCCGCGGGTCGTCGAGGTCGTGCTCCGCGAGTCGAAGCGGATCATTCGCCAGATCGGTCCGGTGTCTGATCACCGAGACCCATCACGGGTTCTGCTGCGCCAACTCGGGCGTCGACCAGTCGTCCAGCGGAGCGCACGGTCGGGTGCTCGTGCTCCCGAAGGACTCCGACGCGTCCGCTCGTCGTTTCCGCGAGCGATTCGCCGAACTCGGTGTGGACGTCGCCGTGATCGTCAGCGACACCTTCGGGCGTCCGTGGCGTGAGGGCCAGACCGACATTGCCATCGGTGTCGCCGGAATGCACCCGCTGCACAGCTACATCGGCGAGGTCGACCCACACGGGCACGAGTTCCGGGTGCAGGAGATCTGCACCGTCGACGAGCTGACCGGTGCGGCCGAGCTCGTCAAGGGCAACACCAGCCGGGTCCCGGTGGCCGTGATCCGCGGCTTCGACTGGACCACCGACGACACGGCGACGATGGCGCCGGTGCTCCGCGACTCCGAGCGCGACCTCTTCCGCTGACCAGCCCGTCCGACGTTCTCGTGATCAGTTTCACCTCCCAGAGGTGAACTTGTTCACGAAAAGCGGGTGGGGGTCAGCCGACGAGGTCGTTGGCGATGCCGTAGAAGTAGTTGCCCGACAGGCCGAGTGACTCCACGTCGATGCGTTCGTCGTTGCCGTGGAAACGGCTGCCGAAGGTCGAGATGTCCATCTTCGGCGAGAACAACCCGGCACCGTACGCGGTGACCCCGCGCTCGCGATAGAAGCGGGCGTCGGTGCCGCCGACGATGAGACCCGGCACGAGCCGTGCCCCGGGGTAGGCGATCTGGGTGTGCTTGGTGACCGTCTCCCACAGGGGGTTCGACGCACCGAAGTCACACGAGGTCGGGTCGCTGTGCTGCAGGACGGTGATGTCCACCTGCTCGAACATGTCACCGAGGGCCTCGCGCAGCATCGACTCGACGTCGGCACGCGTCGTGCCCGGCACCGTGCGGATGTCGACGTCGATGTCGACGACGTCGGGGATCGTGTTGGTCTTCTGGCCGCCGTGCACGACGTTGGGGGAGAACGTGGTGTGGGTCTCGGCGTGACAACTTCGGGCCATCGGGATCGGCAACGTCTCGATCGTCGCCATGATCGACTCGCTCGACAGGAGCCCCTCGCGGACCTCGTCGGGGAGGTTCATCGTGGCGACCTGGTTGCGCCAGATGTCGTCGATGTGAGCGGCCGGCCGGTACTGCGACAGGCGTCGGACGACCTCGGCGGCCTTGATCAGTGCGTTGTCGGCGCCGAAGGGCATCGAACCATGCCCGGGTGTGCCGTGCACGCGCAACCGGCGCCAGGCGAGACCCTTCTCGCCGACGTTGACCGTCACGGTGCGATGGCCGTGGTCGTCGGTGCTGGACCAGCCCCCGAGTTCGGTCAGCACGTAGTCGGCGGCGATCGCGTCCCAGTGGTGCTCGACCATCCACTCGGCGCCCCACACGCCACCGGCCTCCTCGTCGCCGACGCCGAAGAAGATCAGGTCGCCCCGCGGCCGGAACCCTTCGGTGGCGAGCCGACGGAACGCAACCGCCATCGTCGAGGTGAGGTTGAGCATGTCGATCGCGCCGCGACCCCACACCTCGCCGTCGATCACCTCACCGCCGAACGGGTCCTCGCGCCAGCCGTCGGGGTTCACCGGCACCACGTCGGTGTGCCCCATCAGGCACAGCGACGGCGCGTCGGGGTCGGTGCCCTCGATGCGGGCCACCATCGAATCGCGGCCCTCGCGTGGCGTGAAGCGCTCGACCTCGAGGCCCGCGCCTTCGAGATAGGTGACCAACAGATCGGAGTTGCGGGTCTCGTTGCCGGAGTCAGGCGTACCGTCGTTGACGCAGGCGTTACGGATCAGCGATTGCAGCAGTTCGGTCGCCGGACCGGTGAACTCGTCGGGAGAGGCCATGACTGCACGCTAGTGCCGGGATGGAATGCTCGGTGCTGGTCGCATGCTCACGGGAGCGGGTCGGGGCGGCCGATGCCGATCACGACCGTTCGCCAGATCGCATCGATGCGAGCAGCGTCGAGTGGTTCATCGGCGTCGGCGACCAGCGCCCGCGAGCCACTCGTCGATGCGTTGACCCTCGACGAGCACGCTGCCGTGCACCAGGTCGTCGGCAGCCGGTCGTGACGGAATCCGGGATCCCCCAGTGGACTCGCGCCCACCGGTCGCAGGATGCGCCCGCAGCACGGAGCAGCTCGTCGAGTGGCCCTCGGACGATGGCCGCCTCGCTGACGAGGATCGCATCGCCACGCGCGTCGCGCAGCCGGACGGGATCGGGTCGATCCGCGACGACGGTCGTGATCGCGACGACACCGGGCGGACCGACGATCACGTGGTCGACGTCGCCGAGTGCGCCGCCCACCTCGTAGACGACCCTCCACGGGGGCGAGGGAGCGCGATGCAGCGCCTCGGCCGTGAGGCGCAGGCCGGAAACGGGCTTGGCCAGGTCGGGTCGCATACCCGCGATCGATCGGCGATACCAGACGTAGGCGCCGACGAGCAGGATCGGAAGGACGATCAGCGGGACGATGATGCCGGCGTTCACCGCTCCATTGTGGCGCTTCAGTCCAGGCGGCGCAGTGGTCCGTCGTCGACGGCGTGGGGGATCAGGCGGATCACCGCGTCGGTGACGACGGCGCCCGCCTCCGACACGATCACCGGATTGAGATCGAGTTCGGTGATCTCGGGGTGATCGGATGCGAGCTGCGCGGCGGCCACGACGGCGTCCACGAGCGCAGACGAGTCGAAGCCGGCCCCGTCGAGCGCGGCGGTCAGACGTGTCTCGGTGAGCATCGCCGCGGCGCTTGCCGGCGAGACCGGCGCCAGGCGGCTGGTGCGGTCGTCGATCGCGTCGGCCTGCGCTCCACCGAGTCCGACCGACACGATGGCGCCCAGGCGATCGTCGTGCTCGCAGCGGATGCGCACGTCGACGCCCGGCGACGTCATCGCCTGCACGACCAGGTCGTTCGCGTCGACGCCGAGCGAGTCGCGCATCACCTCGATGGCCTCGGCGATGTCGTCGTCGGTCGTGAGGTCGAGCGCAACGCCGGCGCGCGCCGACCGACCGGGTCGGCGGCGGACCGCCTTGAGCGCCACCGGGAAGCCGATCTCGTGGGCGTCGTCGAGCGCGTGTTCGGGATCGGTCTCGGTGGCGGCAGCCATCTCGATGCCGTACGCGGCCAGCAGCTTGCGCTGGGTCGCGTGGTCGATCCGCACCTCGTCGGTGACGCTCGGAGACCGCGTCGCTGATGATGGCGTGGGCGTCGGCGGGATTCACCGGACGTCCGATCTCGGGGGGAGCGTCGGCCTCGTCGCGCCGCCAGCGGGCGTAGCCGTGCGAGCGACCGAGCACGGCGGCGGCCTGTTCGGGGAACGTGAAGGCCGGGACGCGCGACCCGGGCGACACCGGACCGTCCGTGCCGCCGAGCATCACCGCGATGACGGGTTTCGACGCGCCGGTCGCGGCAGCGTCGATGTCGCGAGCGGCAGCGTCGACGTCCTCGACGACCGCTGGGGCGTAGATCACCATGACGCCGTCGACGTCCGCATCGGCCAGCGCGGCCTCGATCGCTCGGGGATAGTCGGATGCCGTCGCGCTCCAGTCGAGCACCACGGGCCCGTCGACCGGGACGAGCCCGGCCGACTCGAGCGCCGCCCGCGCCAAGGTGCCGGGGCTGCGAGAGTTGGTGATGACGGCGACGTGAGGGCCTTCGAGCACCGGCTGGGTCGCCATCACCCGGACGGTCTCGAGGAGCGCGGGCACCGTGGGCACCTCGATCAGGCCTGCCTGCTGGTACAGCGCTCCGCCCATCTCGCCGGTCGCCGCGGCGCCCGTGCGCACCGCGACCACCGGTTTGGTCCGCGAGACCCGGCGGGCGATCCGGGCGAACTTACGCGGATTGCCGAACGACTCGGTGTACATCGCGATCACGGACGTGTTGTCGTCCTGTTCCCAGAACTGCAGCAGGTCGTTGCCGGAGATGTCGCTCTTGTCGCCCAGCGAGACGAACCACGACACTCCGAGCGCCACGTCGCGGGCCTTGCGGAGGAATGATCCGCCGAGCGAGCCCGACTGCATGGAGATGGCGACGCCGCCGGGCGGCAACGTGACGTCGATGAGCGCGGCCTGGAGCCGGGTCTCGGGGCGGGGTGACGCGATGCCCATGCTCGACGGCCCGATGATCCGGAGTCCATTGCGACGCGCGCGGGTGACCAGCGCGGGCACGTCGACGCCGGTGCCGTCGACCGACGTGACGATCACTGCACCACGCATGCGCTTGGCGATGCAGGCGTCGACCGTGGCGTCGAGGTCGCTCGCCGGCACGGAGATGATGGCGAGGGAGACCTCGTCGGGCAGCTGTTCGATCGTTCGACAGCATGCATGACCGTGGATCCGATCGTGGTGAGGGTTGACCGCGTACATCGGGACGTCGACGCTCTTGGCCAGGTTGCGCCACACCGCGTCGCCGACGGACCCCGGTCGTTCGGATGCGCCGATGACCGCGATCGCGCGGGGCAGCAGGATCCGGGCCACCGCCCGGGAGTCGGCTCGTTGCTCGCGTCGTTCGACGCTGTCGAGGAACTCGTCGGTGTCGGCCAGTTCCCAGTCGAGGTCCACGACCCCGGAATCGAAGCGGCGCTGCAACGGCCAGCCCGCCTTGGCGAACACGGCGAGCATCGCACGGTTGTCCCCGAGCACCTCGGCGGTGAACCGTTCGATGCCGTTGCTGCGCGCGATTGCCGCGAGGTGTTCCAACAGCAGCGTGGCGATGCCGGCGCCCTGCTGGGCATCGTCGACCATGAAGGCGGCTTCGGCCTCGTTGCGCCCCGGCCAGCGTTCGTAGCTCGCCCACGCGATGAACTCGTCGTGCGACTCGACCGCCAGCGCTGCGCGGTCGACCATGTCGACGTCGGTGAAGTGCAGGAGTTCCTTGTCGTTCAACTCGGGCTTCGGGGAGAAGAACCGGCGGTAGATGCTCTCGGACGACTGCCGCTTGTGGAACTCGGCGAGCGCGGGGCGGTCGTCGGGTGTGAGCGGGCGGATGAACACCGTGTCGCCGTTGCCGAGCACGACGGTCGACGCCCAGGGTGACTCCGATGCAGGCGAAGCGCTCACCCTGTCAGCATGGCACCTGGACGTCCGCAGGGGTACCTGTGTGACGTCTGTTGTGCCGGGGCGATCACTGCCTAGGGTGGGTTCGTGGCAGCGCCCATCACCGTCTTCGCCAGCGCCGAACTCGACCGTCACACGACCCCGGACTGGCATCCCGGAGCGCCCCGGCCGTCTCGATGCGTCGCTTGCCGGGATCTCCCGAGCGGGTCTGATCGACGCCGTGGAGTTCTGCGAGCCACGCCTGGCGACGGTGGCAGATCTCGAACGGGTCCATGCCCCGAACTACATCGCGCAGCTCGAACGATTCTGCGAGCGCGGCGGTGGCGACCTCGATCCCGACACGTTCGCCGCCCCCGGGTCGTGGACGACGGCGTTGCGCGCCGCGGGTGCCGTGCTCGACGCCGTCGACGCGCTCGAGGCCGGTTCGTGCGACGTCGCGTTCGCGGCGGGACGCCCGCCGGGCCATCATGCGGTACCGGACCGGGCGATGGGATTCTGTCTCGTCAACAACGTCGCCGTCGGGGCGGCGCAGCTCGCCGCTGCTGGTCGGCGCGTGGCGATCGTCGACTGGGATGTGCACCACGGAAACGGCACGCAGGACATCTTCTACGACGATCCGAACGTGCTGTACGTGTCGACCCACGAGTACCCGCTCTACCCGGGGAGCGGTCGAGCGGACGAGACCGGAGGGCCGAGCGCTCCGATGTCGAACCTGAACCTGCCGTTTCCCGCAGGCACACGCGGCGACGTGTATCGGCGAGCCGTCGACGAGGTGATCGCCCCGGTGGTCGAGCGGTTCGCTCCCGACTGGCTGTTCATCTCCGCCGGCTTCGATGCGCACCGCAACGACCCCCTCGCCGGGCTCGAGCTGACGGCGTCCGACTATGCCGATCTGGCGCTCAGGCTGCAGCAACTGGTGCCGGCCCGTCGAACGGTGGTCGTGCTGGAGGGCGGCTACGACTTCGAGGCACTGTCGATGTCGACCGGCTCGACGCTCGCTGCGTTGATCGGCGAGTCCTACCGCCCCGAGGATGTCTCGACCGGCGAGGTCGGACTCCCGACGGTCACCGCCGCTCGCCAACGCTGGAACCTCGACTGATTGCAGCTGGGGTCAGACCCTGCTGCAATCGTGCCCGCAGCGATCGTCACGGTGGGGAGCGGTCCGGGGTTCCCTGGCCCATGCCGAGGTCGGCGGCGACGGCGGGGACCACCAGGTCGCAGACGTCGCCGCCGGTCGAGGGCGATCGACCGGACACCGTCGCCGCGACGACGGTGCGTCCGCCTTCGAGAACCCATGCGCACGCGAGTGCGCCGTCGACGCTCCCGGTGTGACCCCAGCCGTACTGGTCGACCATCACCCCGGGCCACACGAGCACCGCGAGATCCGATGTCGTCACGGCGGCGAGCACCGCCGCCACGTCGTCCGTCGAGACGAGGAACGCGCCGGCGCCGCCGAGGCGTGACAGCCGCTCGACGCCGAGGGCGTACCCGACGTCCGTCGGGAGTTGACCGTCCGTCGTGAGATGGACGCCGGTCGACCCCACCGGTTCGAACAGGAGCGCCTGGGCCGCGCCGTCGAGAGGGAGACCGGTGGCATGTTCGACGAGCAGGCCGAGGGCGCAGTAGTTGCCGTTCGAGTAGGTCCATTCGCCACGGGTGGCCGAGGGTGGACGGTCGACCTGTGATGGGAGGAATCCGGCACAGTCGATGCCCCCGTCGAACCAGGCTCGCCGAGCGACCGGCATTCCCGAGGTGTGAGCGAGCAACTCGCGCGGCGTCACGTTCGCCCAACCGGGATGTGTCGCGACGCCGATGTCGTTCCACGGCATCGGAGCGTCGATGTCGACCGCTCCGGCCTCGTCGAGCCGGGCGATCATCAGCGCGGTCAGGAGCTTGCCGACGCTCGCGACCACCATCGGCGAATCGGACGTCGCCGGCGCACCGTCGATGGTCACTCCCCAGGCACGTTGCAGCACCGTTCGGCCGTCGCGGACGACGGTCATGGTGGCTGCGCCGTCTCGCGCGAGCTGGTCGAAGGCCCGGTGCGCAGCGGGCATCGACGGGTTCGGAAGTGGCGGCGCGATGGTGGTGGTCGTCGTGCTGGTGGTGCTCGTCGTGCTGGTGGTTCGTGGTGCTGGTGGTGCTCGTCGAGGACGTACTGGACGTCGAGGTGGTCGTGGATGTCGGGGTCGTGGATGTCGTGGTCGACATCGGTGGTGGTGCTGAGTTGTTGTCGGCCGACGAGCGGTCTGCGCAGCCGGCTGCGATCAGGAGCCCGCAGCTGATCAGGGCGATCGACCGGGCGCTCACCCCCGCGACGATAGGCAGCGCGCCGAGCTGGTCACCGGCACTAGCGTCGGCGCCGATGAGCTGGGAGCTGAGCGACGACCACGAACTGCTGCGGGCGACCGTGCGCGACTTCGCCGAGCAGCAGATCGCGCCGCACGCCGCCGAGTGGGACCGCGAACTGCCACTTCCCGGTCGACGTGGTCCGGGCGATGGGCGATCTCGGTCTGTTCGGCATCGTGTTCCCCGAGCGGTGGGGCGGCGGCGACGGCGACTTCGCCTCGCTGTGCGTCGCGATCGAGGAACTGGGCCGAGTCGACCAGTCGATGGGCATCACGCTGTCGGCAGGTGTCGGCCTCGGCGCGAACCCGATCTACCGGTTCGGCACCGACGAGCAGCAGCGACCACTGGCTGCCGGACCTCGTCGCCGGTCGGGCCCTCGGCGCGTTCGGGCTCACCGAACCCGATGGCGGAGCGATGCCGGGGCGACGCGGACACGCGCCGTGCTCGACGGCGACGAGTGGGTGATCGACGGGCGCAAGGCGTTCATCACCAACTGCGGCACCGTCGATCACCTCGATCGTGACGGTGACCGCGCGCACCGACGACGGCATCTCGGCGTTCGTCATCCCGGCCGGCACGCCGGGGATGATCATCGAGCCCGCCTACGACAAGCTGGGCTGGCACGCGAGCGACACGCACGGCATCACGTTCGACGACTGCCGGATCCCCGCGGAGAACCTGCTCGGCGCGCCCGGGCAAGGGCTTCCGCAACTTCCTGTCGATCCTCGACGACGGTCGCATCGCCATCTCCGCGCTCGCGCTCGGGTGCGGCCCGGGCGTGTCTCGAAGCATCGGTCGAGTACGCGAAGCAACGCAACGCGTTCGGCGGGCCGATCGGGCGGTTCCAGGGGCTGGCGTTCCAGCTGTCCGACCTGGCGGTGCCGGTCGAGAACGCGCACAACCTGACCTACAAGGCGGCGTGGTTGAAGGACCAGGGTCGTCCGATCGGCCAGGCGGCGGCGATGGCCAAGCTCTACTCGACCGAGGCGGCGATGGACGCGCACGCGGATCGCGACGCAGGTGTTCGGCGGCGCTGGGCTTCATGGAGGAGACGCCGATCGTGCGCTTCTACCGTGACGCGAAGATCCTCGAGATCGGCGAAGGAACGAGCGAGATCCAGCGCCTCGTGATCGCCCGCAACCTCGGCCTCCCCGTCGAGTGAACTGTCACGTTCGACCCGGCACCGTGTGACAGTTCAGTGCGCGGACCAGAAGGTGACGAGGGCGTCGGCGACGGGGTCGACGTCGGCGACCATCCACCAGTGACCGCGGCCGTCGAGGCGCAGCATCTCGGTGCCGAGCCGCTCGGCGACCGCCTGCGACAGTTCCGTCGAGACGTACTCGTCGAGTTCGGCGTCGACGATCATCCCGGGTGGGAGTTCCATCTCGGCCAGCCGGTCGCCGAGCTCGCCGACCGCAGGCTGTGCGCCGGTGCGGTAGAGGCGCAGGATGCACCGGCCCATCTCGTCGTCGAAGCCTGCGGCCAGCTCGTGCCAGCGATGTCGTGCCGGAAGTCCGAGCCCCACGAACAACGCGATGCGATCGTCGAGGCTCGATCCGGTGAAGCCGGCGACGACCTGCTCGCCGATGTCGGGTGTCTGCCAGGCCTGCGCCATGTCGTGCCACACGTAGTCGGTGTGCAAGATGCCGGCGATGTCGCAGGTCCACGTGCGCACGAGATCGGGTCGCCGCGCCAGCGCCCCGTACACGTGGCCGGCTCCCCAGTCGTGGCCGAGCAGATCGATCTCCACCCCGGCTGCGCCGATCGCCTCGAGCTCGCCGACCAGCCACTCGGCATAGGCATTCATCGTCGGGTCGAAGCCCTCCGGCACCGGTGCGCCGAATCCGGGCGGTGACAGCGCGACGACGTCGGTCCGACCACGCGGCATGCAGCGCCGCGGTGAGCGGGCCCCAGATCGCATCGGTCTCCGGGTTGCCGTGGACGAGGACGACGGTGCGCTCGGTCATGGTCCAGACCGTAGTGCTGCGCGCTCGCCACGTACGGTGGCGGGCCATGGAGATCTCGACGACATCCCGCACGCCCGCCGACTCGGCTCGGTGCTCGAACCGGTCGTCGGGCAGGTGTACTTCTCGCCGGAATGCCACGCGGAACTATGTGGCCCTCGGCTTCGACCCCAGCCCGGGAGACGCCAACGGAGTCGCACTGCCCAACGGTCCCGCCTACTTCGCCAGCCGCGGGAGCCTGCTCGGTCAGGTGCCCGGCGAGGTGATCGCCGCCGCCTTCGGCGTGTTCAGCGCCGCCGTCGTCGTGCCGTCGGTGCGACTCGCCTGGACCCGCACCGATGCCGACACCGATTCGCGCTGCGCGCGCCGACGGAGCGTTGGCACAACTTCGGCGCCTGCTCGGCGAGCGACCCGATGGCGTCGAGCGAGCCCGTGAGCTGTTGCAGCGGGCCGCCGATCCACTCCCGGTCAACGGCCGTGCGCTCGCTGCGGGCGTCGCCGTCGCTCGCACGTTCCCGACGACGACCTGGCCGCGGTGTGGCACCTCGGCGACTTCCTGCGCGAGTACCGCGGCGACTCGCACAATGCGGCGTGGGTCGCAGCCGGACTGACGGCGACCGACATCGGCATCCTCACGCGAGCTCTCGTGGGGCATGCCCGTGCGCAGCTACAGCCGCACCCGCGGCTGGACCGACGACGCAGTTCGACCGATCCGAGCGCCGTCTCCGAGACCTCGGACACCTCGACGGCGACCGGGTCGACACCCGGCTGTCGCAGGCGGGCCGTCATGCCCGCGAACAGATCGAGGTCGCCACCGACGAGCAGATGCGACCAGCGCTCGACGCGCTCGGCGACGACATCGAGACGTTGTTCGACATCCTCGCTCCGTGGGGTGAGACGATCCGCTCCGGCAAGGGCTATCTCGGCGCCGGACCCCACGACCTCGGCTGAACCATGGACGTGACGCCGATCGGTCCGGTGCGTCGACCTCGACGTGATGACGGCGTTCCTCGTGGAGAACTGCGCGGGGCTCGTCGAGAGCATCAGGCCGGCCGACTCGCCGCGTCGAGGTGATGATCCGCATCGGGGAGGCGCGGCTCTGCCTGCGGCTCGCCGACGTCGACGATCCGGTGTCGTGATGGTCACCGAGCCCGGCAGGGAGGTCGGTCGAGACGATGACCGCTCCGAACGGGACCACCATCGAGTTCCGACCGGACCGACGAGCGCTGGACCTGCCGCAGACGGTGCCGTCGCTCTCGCTCGTTCGGGCCACCGACGAATTCGGCGTCGGTCGAGCGGGGATGCACTATCGCGACCTGCTCCCGGATCGATGCGGGAGGGAGGTTCATCGCATCGCACATCCGGATTCCCGGACGGAGGCGACGTCGCCGACTACGTGCATTTCCATCGGGTCAGGTTCCAGATGATCTTCTGCGCTCGCGGCTGGGTCGAGCTCGTGTACGAGGACCAGGGCGAGCCGTTCCGCCTCGAGGCCGGCGACTGCGTGCTGCAGCCTCCCGAGATCCGCCACCGGGTGCTGGCGAGTTCGCCCGGCATGGAGGTCATCGAGATCGGATGCCCGGCAGAACACGACACGTTCGTCGAACACGACATCGCACTGCCGACCGGGTCAGAGCGACCTGATCGTCTGTTCGGCCGACAGCGGTTCGTTCATCACGTTGCCGCTGAGGCGCCGCGACGTCCGTGGCTGATCGACGGGCTGCAGGCGCGCGACACCGGAATCGGTGAAGCGACCGATGGACTCGGCGGCGCGATCGTGGTCGAGGTGGCCGACGGGTCACCCTCCGGTCACGGCCGTTCGGCGGGCGGCACACTTACGCACGACGGGGAGTTCGTGTTCTCGGTCGTGCTCGCAGGATCGGCGGGGCTGGTCGTGGGTGATGACCCCCGGGTGCGTCTGGGGGCCGCCGAGGCCGTCGCGCTTCCGCCGGGAACCCGATGGGCGTGGGGCGAGTGGTCCGACGACTTCGAGATGCTGCAGGTGACCCTGCCCGACGCCGCGGTCGTCCGCGACGGCTGAGTGGTTGGGCCGATCCAGTCGTCATCGGATTGAATGGAGTCAGACGGATGAGCGTTCTGCCCACCCTCGACAAAGGGAGTTCTGATGACGAACCACCATCCGGCCACCGTGGCCGACAGTCTCACCGTCCACGGCGACCTGCACCAGGCCGACATCGACAAGCTGGTCGATCACTGGTCGAAGCTCGATTCACGGCTTCGGTCGTTCGATGCGGGGACCGTGGCGATGCAGTTGTTCCTGAAGGATCGTGACACCAAGAGCCAGCGCGTGACACTCGACGTGAAGGTCGACGGTCACGAGCCGCTCGTCGCGACATCGTCGAACACCGATCTCGATCGGGCGTTCAACGAGGTGCGTGACGAGATGATCCGTCAGCTCACCGACATGAAGACCAAGTCGGAACCGCGCAACAACAAGCATCTGCGCGACACCGTGCGCGACTGATCAGCGTCGACAACCGGTCAGCCGGGCAACTGGATGTCGACCCGCGGGCAGTGCTCGAGGACCTCCGACATCGCATCGGTCACCGCTGACAGGTCGATGTCGGCCATGAACGTGTTCAGCGTGAGGTGCGCGAGCACCCAGCCCGGATCCGACGCCCACGGCGGCACGAACTGTGCACGCTTGACCAGCCCGAGGCTGCGCAGCTCGCCGAGCGCCGGGATCGAGAAGAGGTCGAGCTTGCCCGAGAACAGCAGGCCGAGTGTGTCGGCGCCGCCCGGCCCGGAATGCCGCTCGGATGAACGTGGCCACCGACAGGTAGCCGGACAGGTAGGCGCAGTCCTTGGTGAACGGGGCGCCACCGGTGATCGGGGCGCCGCGGAAGATGCGACGCGTCGACTCGAACGCCTGCTCGGGGTTGGGGCTGCGCTCGAGGAACCAGCGGTACAGCTCGATGAAGTCGGCGCCGTCGATCACGAGTTGCGTGGCGATGATCCGGTCGGCGAGCCGACGCAATCGGTCCATGCCCAGCGTGCCGGAGACGTACTCGGAGTAGACGGCGAGCCCTTCCTGTGTGCGCGTGGTGCCGGGATGGCCGATCGCGAGGATCGGGATGTCGGTCTGGGCCCGGCCGTTGAGACCGGTCGCCACGTGGATGAACGCCTCGTGGTTGAGGAGCTGCGCCGAGTCCTTCGGAGTGAACTTGGCGTCACGGCGGATCTTGATCCTGCTGGTGGACGCCACCGCATTGGCAGACAGTTCGTCGACCAGCAACACCTCGGGAGCAGCGTCGCCGAAGTGCTCGTTGACCGCAGCCTCGATGAACGCGGCGACCTCCTCGCCGGTGCGGCTCCGGATCACCGGTGGCACCAACGCCGCTGCTTGGAGGTCGGCGAGCGACTCGTGGACCTTCTGCGCGAGTTCCAGCGGGGTCGCCGGGTCGTAGCGAAGCGGCTGGTGGGGGACGCCGTAGAGCCGTCGGCTGTACGCGTGGAAGGCCGGAGTGCCGACCGTCGAGAGCATCAGCGCGGTCGACTCGATGGACGTGGCCTCACGATCGAGCCAGTCGTCGACGACATTGCCTGGTCGCAGGAGACGGCGTGCGGCGGCGATCCCGTCCAGGACCGCCGTCGGATCGACGGCTGCGTAGGTGGGCTCGGGGAGCTTGTCGGCACCCCCGGAGAGGAACTCCTCACGGAGTTCGGCGGGCCATGCGAGCGCCGACAGCACCCGCATCGGCTTGGCGACGTCGTGGAGGATCTGCGCCGCTTCGCGGTACCGATCGAGCGCCTGGTCGTTGGTCACCGGCGCATCATGACACGCCGTCGGTCGTTCGTCTCTACGCCCCTCCCGGCGACCCGCTACTCGGCACCGTCCCCGAGCTTGTGTCAGTGCAGACGTCGGCGGTCGAGAAATGCGCCGACACAGATCGCTTCCGCTCGAACAGCAACGAGTCAGTCGAACGGCGGATCGACCGTGACCGCGCCACTCGCCAGGTCGACGTCGATCGTGACGGTCGACGTCGGACTCGACCAGCGCACCGCGACGACGTGATCGGCCGACTCGAGCAGTTCGAACGTGCCGTCGAATGCCGGCTCGGTGGCACGCCACCGCAGGAGGGCGAGCAGGCGTTGCACGACGGGACGCCGGAGCGCTTCGTCGATCTCGGCGGGTGAGTAGTGGTGGCGATTGACGTCTCGACCGACCCCGGTTCGCGCCAGGAGCTCGGCGTCGTTCTCGCCGGCGAGCAGTCCGACGTAGTAGATCTGCGGCGTCCCGGGGAGCATGCACTGGATCATGCGCGCGGCGAGGTACCGATCGTCGTCGCGTCCGAGCGCGTCGTAGAAGGTGCAGTTGACCTGGTAGAGGTCGACGTTCGATGCCGACGAACCGGTGGCGGCCCTGCTGACCCCCGTCGAGCGCTCGTGGATCCCTTCGACCAGGTCGTGGATTCGCTGCGGCGCGAGCAGTCCTGTCCGTTGCGGGTCGCGGGCGTCGACGCCGACGTCGATCACGCCGATGCCGTCGTGGGTGTCGAGCACGTTGATCGAATTCCGCGGACGCATCGAGATCCAGCGGCGCAGCGGCACACCGTCTCCGGTGGTGAGCGCGTCGATGGTCAACGGGGGCAGCGCGAAGTCGTACACCAGGTCGACGCGGCTCGCGATCTGCAGTTGATCGAGATGGTGACCGTGCACCTCGACCAGGACCTCCATCGACCGTTCGTGGCAGGCGGCGGCGAGGCGGTCGATGAACGCCATCGTCTCGGGCAGCATGAAGCACGACGTGCCCGCCCGCTTGATCGCATAGCCCACCGCGTCGAGGCGAACGGTCGCGACGCCTGCCGACGCGAACCGATCGAGGATGTCCAGGAGGTAGCGCCAACCCAGCGGGTGTTCGACATCGATGTCGACCTGCTGATCGGTGAAGGTGGTCCACACGGTGCGCCGCGTGCCGTCGGCGAAGGTGAACTCGGTGAACGGTGAGGTCGGCCGTGGCCGGTAGATCCGGTCGAGGTCGTCGGGCCCGGGCGGTCCGCCGAACACGTGCTGCGGGCGTGAGGAACATCTCGGCGTAGCGGGAGCTGTCACCGTTCGACAGCCAGTCGAGGAACGGTGCGGACCCCGACGAGACGTGGTTGACGATCAGGTCGGCCATCACGCGGGATCGTCCGGCGAGCGCGGTGACGCTGTCCCAGGAGCCGACCCGGGGATCGACGGCGGTGTGGTCGACCGGATCGAAGCCGGCGTCGGCGCCGTCGATCGGCACGAAGAACGGCAAGAGGTGGACACCGCCGAAGGCCCCGGCCAACGGACCGGCGAGCAGCGAGGCGACGCCGTCGATGTCGCCGGCGAGCCGGTCGGCGTAGGTGATCAGAGCTGGGGCGGTGGAGTTGAGTGCAGGGGCCATCGAGATCGGGTCGACAGTACCGCGCACCTGCACGGGCCGGTCAGCTCGTCGATGTACGCCGCGCACCACGTTCGTGGCAACGTGGTTGCCGGAGGTGCACCATGGACTTCGAGGTCACGGACGAGATGACGACCATGCTCGAGATGGTCCGCGAATTCATGGACCGCGAGGTGATCCCGCTCGAGGGTGAGATGCTGCACGGCGATCCGTCGGTGCTCGAGGAGCGGGTCCGAGCTGCCCAGGACAAGGTGCGCCAGATGGGGGTGTGGGCGCCGAATCATCCCGTCGAGTTCGGCGGACTCGGGTTGAGCATGGTCGACCACGGCCTGCTCAGCGAGGCGCTCGGTCGTAGCCCGCTCGGCCACGTCGTGTTCGGGACGCAGGCACCCGACGCGGGCAACATCGAGATCCTCCACTCGCACGCCACCGAGGAACAGCGCGAGCGGTACCTGCGTCCGCTCGTCGCCGGCGAGATCCGCAGTTGCTTCTCGATGACCGAACCCGAGACGGCCGGATCGAACCCACTCCTGCTCGAGACCACGGCGGTGGAGGATGGCGACGAGTGGGTGATCAACGGCCAGAAGTGGTTCACCAGCTCGGCGGACGGTGCCGACGTTCGCGATCGTGATGGCGGTGACCGATCCGGAGGCGCCGCCGTACGCCCGCACCAGCATGATCCTCGTGCCGACCGACACGCCGGGATTCAACCTCGTGCGCAACGTGAGTGTGATGGGCCACGCCGGCTCCGGCCACGCCAGCCATGGCGAGGTGATCTACCAGGGCTGTCGCGTGCCGATGAGCAACCTGCTCGGTCCGCGCGGTGGCGGGTTCGCCATTGCACAGGAGCGATTGGGGCCTGGTCGAATCCACCACTGCATGCGCTGGCTCGGCATCGCCAGTCGGTCCTTCGACCTGATGTGTGCGCGAGCCAACGAGCGGGTGATCGATCCGAGCGGCGACACGTTGGCGGACCGTCAGGTGATCCAGCACTGGGCCGCCGAACTCGACGCCGAGATCCGCGGTGCTCGTCTGCAGACGCTGCATGCCGCCTGGACGATCGACCAGCACGGCGCCAAGGCCGCGCGCGACGAGATCGCGGCGATCAAGTTCTCCGTCGCCAACACGATGCTGAAGGCGGTCGACACGGCGATCCAGGTGCACGGTGCGCTCGGTGTCACCGACGACACGGTGCTCGCCTACTGGTACCGCCACGAGCGCGCCGCCCGCATCTACGACGGCGCCGACGAGGTCCACAAGACCTCACTCGGTCGCCGGATCCTGCGCCGCTACGCAGCGGCGTCGAGCTGACGCTCGGCGCGTGTCCGTCATGACCGACGCTGCCGACGAGGCGCTCACCGAGGCGGGCGTGCTGGCGCGGATCCGTCCGGGCCGGACGATCACGGGGATGTCGGCGGTGCTGCTGCCGTTCACGCCCGACGGGGCGATCGACTGGGACGCGATCGAGGCGCACATCGGCCGCACCGTCGACGCCGGCCTCACGCCGGCGGTCAACATGGACACCGGCTACGTGCAACTGCTGACCGACGCCCAGAAGTCGGAGGTGCTCGACCGCACTCGCGCCATCGCCGGCGGCGGGTTCGTCGCCGGCGCCTACGTCGCCGACGGCCCGGGCGACGCGTTCGACCTCGACGGCTACCTCGCGGCCTGTGAGGCGATCGCCGAGCGCGGCGGGACGCCGGTGATCTTCCCGTCGCACGGCCTCAACGCGCTCGACGATCACGGGTGGGTCGACGCGCTCGCGGCGATCGGTGCCCGTGTCGACCGGTTCATCGGCTTCGAACTCGGCGCGATGTTCGTTCCCTACGGCCGGATCCCGTCGCTCGCCGCGTACGAGGCGATGCTGGGCATCGAGTCGTGCATCGGAGCGAAGCACTCGTCGCTGAGCCGCCGACTCGAATGGGACCGCCTCGCCGCCCGCGATCGGGTACGGCCCGAGTTCCACGTGTTCACGGGCAACGACCTCGCGATCGACATGGTGATGTACGGATCGGACTACCTGCTCGGCCTGTCGACGTTCGCCCCCGACGCGTTCGCGCTGCGCGACCGGATGTGGGCGGACGGGGACCCGCGGTTCCACGAACTCAACGACCTGCTGCAGTACCTCGGGCACTTCACGTTCCGGGCGCCCGTGCCCGGCTACCGCCACGACGCCGCGATGTGCTTCGAGCTGCGCGGCTGGGCATCGTCGAGCAACACGCCCAGCCGGGGCGCCCCAGCGACCCGACTCGGATCGTGCGGTGCTCGCCGACATCGTCGAACGGATCGACGCCTGGACATCGCACGCGCGGGCAGGAGTGGCGACATGAGCGTGCGCTGGACGCAGGTGAAGAAGCTCGACACGGTCGACGCGTTCCGCGAACACTGCGCGTCGCTCGGCATCGAGATCCCGATCGACGACGCCGTCGATCCGGCCGGCGTGCTCGCTCGCCGGTGGAGATCCGCGATGGAGCAGCCGGCACGACGACGGCACCGAACCGGTTCGCCGTGCTGCCGATGGAGGGCTGGGACGGCACCACCGACGGCCGGCCGACCGACCTCGTGCGGCGGCGGTGGCGGCGCTTCGGCGCCAGCGGCTGCGGTCTCGTGTGGGGCGAGGCCACCGCCGTTCGAGCCGACGGGCGTGCCAACCCGAATCAGCTGATCCTCGACGAGCCGCACCGTCGACGAGATCGCCGAGCTGCGCTCGCTGCTCGATCCCGGCCCAGGTGACCGGTCTCCAGCTCACGCACTCGGGTCGGTGGTCCCGTCCGGACGGCGCGCCGTTGCCGCGGACGGCCTACGAGCATCCGTGGCTCGATCGCCGGGTCGGCGTCGACGCGGCCGCCGTGTTCCGCGACGACGAGCTCGACGAGCTCGCCGAGGACTACGTCGCCGCGGCGGTGCTGGCGCACGAGGCCGGGTTCGACTTCGTCGACGTCAAGCACTGCCACGGCTACCTGCTCCACGAGCTGCTCACCGGCTACGACCGCCCGGGCCGCTACGGCGGCGATCTCGACGGCCGGACGCAGTTCCTCCGCACGGTGGTCGCCGGCATCCGCGGCCGTGCGCCCGGCCTGGCGATCGCCGTGCGGCTGTCGGCGTTCGACCTCGTTCCGTTCGTCGCCGGGCGACGGGGGAGTGGGCGAGCCGGAGACGCACGGGTCGTACGGCTTCGCGTTCGGCGGTGACGGCACCGGGCTCGGCGTCGATCTCGCCGAGACCCACGCGCTGCTCGACCGGTTCGCCGAGCATGGGCATCGGGCTGATCAGCACGACCGCCGGCAGCCCGTACTACAACCCGCACGTCCAGCGTCCGGCGTACTTCCCGCCGTCGGACGGCTACCAGCCGCCGGAGGATCCCCTGGTCGGCGTCGCCCGCCAGCTCGCGGTCACGGCCGAGCTGACGGCTGCGCACCCCGACCTCACGATCGTCGGTTCGGGCTACTCGTACCTGCAGGACTGGTTGGCGCACGTCGGCCAGGCGGTGGTCACGCAGGGCGGGGCGACGATGGTCGGTCTCGGACGGATGATCCTGTCGTATCCCGAGCTGGCCGCCGACGTGCTCGCGGGCCGCCCGCTCGAGCGCGGCCTGATCTGCCGAACGTTCAGCGACTGCACCACGGCGCCGCGCAACGGCCTCGTGTCGGGCTGCTACCCGCTCGATCCGTTCTACAAGGAGCACCCGCAGCGCGTCGAGCTGACCAGCGCGAAGCGCGAGGCCAAGGCGCGGTTGCGGTGAACCTCGCCGCCAGGATCACGCCTGGGGTCAGACCCCAGGCGTGATCACGCGGGGTAGGGGTGCCAGGTGCCGGTTTCGAAGTCGTGGAGCTTGCAGGCCTTCGTGGAGGCGAGGTAGTCGCGCACCCGGATCGGACGTTCGTCGACCTGGTCGGGGAACGCCTCGGCGATCGCACGGGCCGCTTCGGGAAGCCGGTAGCACGGGATGCGCATGTCGACGTGGTGGGGGAGGTGCACCATGATCCAGTGGACGAAGAAGTCCCAGCCCGGTGGCCCCCACAGGATCGTGGTGCCCTCGACCTGCCCGCGGAAGCGGTTCCACTCCCGGCGCGGCCACCACCGGATGTCGGGGGAGATGTGGTGGACGTGCACGACCCAGCCGATCGTCTGGCAGAACAGCAGGAACGGGATCACGACGACCTTGGCCCACTGCCAGATCCCGTCGACCCCGTCGAGCGCGACGAGCCCGACCAGGGCGCCGATCGCGTACAGCGCCACGATCGCCTGGTCGCGGCGCATCTGCTTCGCCCATCGGGTGGGCGGTGAGAACCGAACCATCTTGTTCCACCACACTTCGCGCAGGTAGTAGGCGCCCGCACCGAACGGGCCCCACTCGACCTTGTGGCGCAGCTTGGCCATCCGTCCGAGTTCCTCGTACTGCTCGACGGTCAGCGGGTGCCACACGAAGTCGAGGCCCTGCTTGAGCGTGTGGCCGTGGTGGACGCGGTTGTGGCCGAACACCCACACCTCGACGGCGTGCAGGGAGGGCAGCATCGAGAGTCGGGCGACCACGGCGTTGAGACGCTTCGAGTCGAACAGCGCGTCGTGGGCGGCGTCGTGGCCGATCACGAACAGCCCGGCCGTCGAGATCCCGGCGAGCGCCCACAACGGCACCAGCAGCAGCGGGTTGTCGGTCGACAGCAGGCCCCACACGGCGAGGCCGAAGATCACGACATCGCGAGCGAAGAGCAACAGGCCGCGCGTGGTCGAGCGCTCGTAGCAGTGCTCGGGGATGACGTCGAGCACCGGCTTGAGACCGGTGGGCGTCTCGATCACGGGTTCGGCGTTCCGCGTGGTGCTGGTGCGGCGTTGGCGGTGGCGATGGCGGACATGACCCTCCTCGTGGCGATTGAGTCCAGCCTACCGACCAGTAGGTAGATGATGCGGCATCGAGCGATGTGAACGCCGTCACGGACCGCTGCGCCGGAGTGGGCGGACCCGAGACTGGCAGACTGGATGCGACGAAAGGACATCGCATGTCGTCAGCGATCCGGATCGAGCAACTCGTCAAGACCTTCGGTTCCACCCGGGCCCTCGACGGGCTCGATCTCGAGGTTCGCCCCGGTGAGGTCCACGGCTTCCTCGGACCGAACGGCTCGGGCAAGACGGTCACGATCCGCATCCTGCTCGGGCTGCTCCGAGCCGACAGCGGCACCGTGAGCCTGCTCGGCGGCGATCCGTGGCGCGATGCCGTCGAACTCCACCGGCACATCGCCTACGTTCCCGGCGACGTCAACCTCTGGCCGAATCTGTCCGGTGGCGAAACGATCGATCTGCTGGCGCGCCTGCGCGGCGGTGGCGGTCGCACGGGCCGTCGAGGCCGTCGACGTGGCCAAGCGCGACGAGTTGATCGAACGTCTCGCACTCGATCCGACGAAGAAGAGCCGCACGTACTCCAAGGGCAACCGTCAGAAGGTGGCCCTGATCGCCGGGCTGTCGTCCGATGCCGAGCTGTTGCTGCTCGACGAGCCCACCTCCGGCCTCGATCCGCTGATGGAGTCGGTGTTCCAGGAGTGCGTGCTGGAAGCCACGGCGGAAGGGCGCACGGTCCTGCTGTCGAGCCACATCCTCGCGGAGGTCGAGAAGCTGTGCGATCGCGTCACGATCATTCGCCAGGGCCGCGCGGTGCAGACCGGCACGCTCGACGAGATGCGTCATCTCACGCGCACGAGCATCAGCGTCGCGACCGATCGCCCGATCACCGGACTCGACACGATCGCCGGCGTCCACGACGTGGCGCTCGACGACGGGCACGTGCTGTTCGACGTCGATGCCGGCGCACTCGACGAGACGATCCGGCACCTGTCGGGATTCGGCATCCGTTCGCTCGTGAGCCAACCGCCGACGCTCGAGGAGCTGTTCCTGCGTCACTACGGCGATGAACTCACCTCGGCGAACGGTCGGCGGGAGCGAGCGGCGCCATGACCGGCCTCACCATCGACGCGACGTCGAGCGCGACGGCGGTGCGGGCGTCGCACGACGATCCGCCGTCACGCTCGACGTTCACCGGCACCCGTCGGCTGTTGTGGCTCGTGCTGCGACGTGACCGATTCCGGATCGCGATGTGGATGTTCGGTCTCGTCGGGCTGATGGCCGTGTCGGCGTCGAGCATCGTCGCGCTCTACACGACACCAGAGGAACTGGAGGGATACGCCCGCACCGTGCGCGGCAACTCGGCGCTGATCATCCAGGCCGGACCCGGCTACGGCCTCGACGATCCGACGCTCGGCGCCGTGGTGATGAACGAGACGGCACAGTGGATGTTCATCGCGGCTGGCGGTGATGAGCGTGTTCATGGTGGTCCGACACACCCGCACCGAAGAGGAGGCCGAACGGGCCGAACTGGTGCGTGCGGCCCCGGTCGGCCGCCACGCGGCCCTCGCGTCGGCGATGATCGGAACGTTGGTCGTCAACGTCGGCGATCGCCGTCGGCAACGTCGTGGCGCTGCTCGCCTTCGGGCTTCCCGCGGCGGGTTCCTTCGCGTTCGGTGCGTCGATGGTCGGCGTCGGGATGGTGTTCGCCGCGGTGGCCGCGGTGACCGCACAGATCGCCAGCGGTTCCCGCGCTGCGCTCGCCACCGCCGGGCTCGTCATCGGGGTCGCGTTCGTGCTGCGTGCGATCGGTGATGTCGGCAACGGCGTGCTGTCGTGGGCGTCCCCGATCGGTTGGGCCCAGTCGATTCGTCCCTACGCCGACGAACGATGGTGGGTGCTCCTGCTGCCGGTCGTGGCCACCACGGTGCTCGTGTTGGCGGCGCGAGCGCTGCAGGATCACCGTGACTACGGCAGCGGACTCGTGGCGCAGCGCGGCGGGCGAGCGGAGGCCCCGGAGCGGCTGTCGAGCTCGTTGGGTCTCGCGGTGCGGCTCCAGCGCTGGCTCGCTCGTCGGGTGGGCGGTCGGGCTCGGATCGCTCGCGTTCTTCTACGGGCTCGTCGCCGACCAGGCCGAGCAGATGATCGAGGACAACCCCGACATGGCCGACTTCTTCGCGCAGCTCGGCGTCGCGTCGGTGACCGACGCCTTCCTGTCGACGGCGATGCTGATCATGGCGCTCTTCGCCACCGGCTTCACGGTGTCGTCGGTGTTGCGTCTGCGTTCGGAGGAGGTGTCGGGTCGCGCCGACCCGGTGCTCGCTGCGCCGGTCGGTCGACGACGGTGGGCGTGGAGCCACCTCGCCGTCGCGCTGGTCGGCACGGTGGTGTTGGCGTTGGTGTGCGGAGTGGCGATGGGCGGCGGGCGCCGCGCTCGTGCTCGGCGAGGCCGCCAGGGTCGGCGAACTGACCGCGCGCCGGTCTGGTGATGGTGCCGGCGATGTGGCTGCTCGCCGGTGCGACGCTGCTCGTCTACGGCCTGGTGCCCCGCTGGTCGCTCGCGGCGTGGGCGTTGGTCGCGTGGGTGTTCGTGGCGGCGATGTTCGGCATCCTGCTCGACCTGCCCCAGTGGATGCTGAACCTCTCGCCGTTCCAGCACGTGCCCGCGCTGCCTGCCGCATCGATGGCGTGGCCGCCGATCGTCGTCCTCACGGCGATCGCGGTGGCCCTGATCGTCGCCGGTCTCGCGGCGCTCGATCGTCGCGATCTGGCTCGACGTGATGGTTCGCGCCAGCGATACTTGCGCCATGGCCACGAGTGTCGAGGACCTGGCGGCGGTCAGCGGATGAGCGTCGTACGGGTCACCGGCTTCGACCACTTGGTGTTGCGTTGCGCTGACATCGAGTCGACGCTGCGTTGGTATGTCGATCTGCTCGGGCTCGAAACCGTCCGCGTCGACGAGTGGCGCCGGGGAAGGTGCCGTTCCCGTCGGTGCGCGTCGATGACGGCATGATCATCGATCTGGTCGCCGGCCCGACCGACGACGGTCGCCTCGACCACATCTGCATCGTCGTCGACGCAGTCGACCTCGCGGCTCTGGCGGCGTCCGGGGAGTTCGACGTCGTGGACGGCCCGGTTCGGCGCTTCGGTGCCCGCGGCGAGGGCACGTCGCTCTACGTGCGCGACCCCGACGGTCTCGTGGTGGAGATCCGGCACTACGGCTGAGGACCAAACCCTCGACGAGTACCCTCGCACCGTGTCCACAACTCGGCCGGCCGCGGCCCTCCTGGTGCTCGTGTCGTGGCTGCTCGTCTCCTGCGGCAACGACGACGCCACGGCCGGCGAGTCGTCATCGGCTTCGCGCACGATCGAGATCACGGCGACCGAGTACGAGTTCAACGGTGACCCCGGTGAGATCGCACCGGGCGACACGATCGAGTTCGACGTCGAGAACGTCGGCGAAGTCGACCACTCCCTCGAAGTCCTCTCGTCGAGCGGGAGCTCACTCGGGCGGACCGACCGGATCGCGCCCGGTGCGAGTGCCAGCGTCACGGTCACGTTCGACGACGCCGGTGTCTACCGCCTGATCTGCGATGTCGACGACCACCTGAGCCGGGGCCAGACAGCCAGCATCAGCGTCGGCTGAACGAAGCGAACTCGGCGATCAGTTCGGCGACCTCGGAGGCATGGGTGTCCTCGTGCATCGAGTGTCCGCCACCGTCCACCACCACCAGCCGGGCGTGCGGCATCTTGCGTTCGAGATACTGCCCGGCGCCGGTGTACTCGGCGCGGTCGTCGCCACCGGCGAGCACCAGTGTCGGTGTCGTGATCTCCGCGAGCCGGTCCATCACCACCGAGTCCTGCTGCAGGTTCATCGTCGTCACCTGCTCCGGCACGCCGAACCGATGGGCGTTGCGACGCGAACGGGCGTTCCACTCCTCGCGCTTCGCGTCGTCGCGGTAGCCGGGACCGGTGTTGAGCACGACGACGCCGCGGGCGGCATCCGGCCGGGTCGCCGCGTAGGCGAGGGCGAGGTAGCCACCGAGCGAGTGCCCGACGAGCACGGGGGGCTCAGCGAGGTCGGCGACGATGTCGTCGACGTCGACGAGCGTTCGATCGCGGGTGTACTCGGCCGGATCGTCCGGCACGGGGGAGTCGCCGTGGCCGAGCAGGTCGGGCGCGACCACGGTGAAGCGGTCCTCGAGCAACTCCATGCACCGCGTTCCAGGTCGCGGCCGAGGTGCCCATGCCGTGGAGGAACACGATCGGCGCGCCCGAGCCGCGGGTGACGACGTGGAGCCGTGTGCTCACTCGCTGTACTCGTGCTCGGGCGCCGGGTACACGCCGGACTCGACGTCGTCGCGGAACGAGACGGCGGCGTCGAGCAGGGTCTGGCCGATCGATCGCGTACTGCTCGACGAACTTGGGGATGCGGCCGCGGGTGAAGCCCGCCCAGTCGCTCCACACGAGGAGCTGACCGTCGCAGTGCGGGCCGGCGCCGACCGAGATCGTCGGGATCGAGAGTTCGGCGGTGACCTTGCCCGGCCACTTCCGGACGGCACCATCTCGAGCACGACGGCGAACGCGCCGGCCTCTTCGACGGCGAGCGCGTCGTCGAGGAGCGCCTCGGCGCCCTCGCCGCGCCCCTGGATGATGTGACCACCGAGGCCGTGCTCGCTCTGCGGGGTGAACCCGATGTGGGCCATCACCGGGATGCCGGCGCGCACGATCCGCTTGATCTGCTTCGCGCTGCGCACGCCGCCCTCGAGCTTCACCGCGTGGCAGCCCGTCTCCTTCATGAACCGGATGGCGGTGTCGAGCGCCTGGTCGGGGCCGTTCTCGTAGGACCCGAACGGCATGTCGGCGATCACGAGCGCCCGCTTGGCGCCGCGGACGACGGCGGCGGTCAGCGGGATCAGTTCGTCGACGGTGACCGGGATCGTCGTGTCGTAGCCGAACACGGTGTTGCCGGCCGAGTCGCCGACGAGCAGGAAGTCGATGCCGGCGTCGTCGAAGATCGACGCCGACAGGTAGTCGTAGCTGGTGAGGCCGGTGATCTTGATGCCCGGTCTCCTTGGCCCGCTGGAAGTGGCGGGTGCGGACCTTCTTCAGGCCGGCATCGGCCTGCGTCGGACCGCCGTACGGACGCTGTTCGTCGGTCACGCGACCACCGTAGACCGTCGGCGCGACTCGCCCCAAGCGGTCCATGGTGTTCCGGCGGCCGGGAGTCAGGAATCGGACCAGGGGATCGCCGGCAGCTCGTCCAGTGCACCCATGAGGTACTTGACGAATCGGTGTTGGAGCTCGACCAGGTAGGCCGAGTCGGCTTCGATCCGATGCTCGTCGAACGACAGCGAGTCGTTCCGGTAGACCGCCAGGTCGAACGGCGGGCCGACGGACAGGTTGGCCCTCGTGGTGCTCAGCATCGAGCCGAGTGCGAGCTTCGTCGCGACGTCGATGTCGGGGTGGACCAACGCAGCGAACTCCAGCCAGAACTTGCCGAACTTCGTCTCACCGATCTGTAGGAACGGGCGGGTCTTCGACGAGCGGATGTAGTTGCCCTCCGGATAGACGAGGAAGATCTCGGGAGCCTCACCCTCGATCTGGCCACCGAGGATGAACGTCGCTGTCCCGTCGGCACCCGATGCGGCCAGCGCGTCGCGGTGACTCGCCACGACGTCTCGGCTGAGCCGGCCGAGGTAGAGCGCCGCTTCGAACATGCGGTCGACGGTCGCCAGGGTCTCGCGCCCGTCGGTCGCCGCGAGATCGCGGTCGATCCGGTCGAGCACCTCCTGGGTGGTCGCGAGGTTCCCGGCGGATTGGATCACGAACGCCCGATCGGGCGCGGGCGTGATGACGTGCATCTTGCGGTAGACGCTGATGTTGTCGACGCCGGCACTCGTGCGGGTGTCGGAGAGGAAGACGATGCCCTCGTCGAGCTTGAGCGCGAGGCAATAGGTCACTGGAGGCGACCTGCGGCGCGAGCGGCCTCTTCGGCAGCGCTGAGCTGACCGTCGACGATCTTCAGGCCGTTGCGCCAGAAGTCCGGGTCGGCGAGGTCGCAGTCGACGATGCGGGCGAGGTTCTCCGGCGTGTCCGAGCCGCCGGCTCGGAGCAGGTCGAGGTAGGCGGGCACGAAGGCGTCGCCCTCCTCGCGGTAGCGCGCATACACCGACAGCGCGAGCAGCTGGCCGTAGGCGTACGCGTACACGTAGCCGGGAGAGCCCATGAAATGGGGGACATAGCTCCACCAGTTGCGGTAGCCGTCGGTGATCTCGACGGAGTCGCCCAACATGGCGCGCTGACTGTCGGCCCACAGATCGCCGAACCGTTCGACGCTCAGTTCGCCCTCGGTGCGGCGAGACGTGTGGACGGCGTGTTCGAAACGATTCATCGCGATCTGACGGAACACCGTCGCGATCGAGTCCTCGAGCGACGACGCCAGCAGTGCGAAGCGCTCGTTGGGGTCGTCGATCATCGACAGCAACCGGTTGCTGGTCACGGTCTCACCGAAGACCGAGGCGGTCTCGGCGAGCGTCAGCGGGGTGCTCTGGTGGAAGATGCCCTGCTCGCGTGCCAGGTAGAAGTGCACGCCGTGTCCGAGTTCGTGGGCCAGAGTGGCGACGTCGCGTGCCTTCGAGGTCCAGTTGAGCAATACGTACGGGTGATGGCCGGGTGAGACGCCGGCCGCGAACGCACCGCCGCGCTTGCCGGGTCGCACGGGTGCATCGATCCACGACTCGTCGATGAATCTGTCGACGATCGCCGCGAGTTCGGGCGAGAACGAGGCGTAGGCGTCGCGCACGATCTGGGTGCCTTCGGCCCAACCGATGTCGCGGTCGGTCGTGGCCACCGACGCCATGCGGTCGTAGTCGGCGAGCTTGTCGATTCCGAGCACCTTCGCCTTGAGCGCGTACCAGCGCTGGGGGATCGAGTAGTTGTCGACGACGGCGTCGACGAGCGCCTGGACGGACTCGTCGGACGCTTCGTTCGCGAGGTTGCGTGACGAGATCCAGGAGGGGTAGCCGCGCAGGCGGTCGTCGATCGACTTGTCGAGCAGCAGCGTGTTGAAGAGGAACGCTCGAGTGCGCAACCCTGGTTCGAGGCCGGCGGTGATGCCCTCGGCGACCTGCTTGCGAACGTCTCGATCGGGGTGCTGCAGCATCGACGCGGCCTGCATCAACGGTCGGCCGGGACCGCCGAGTTCGTCCGGGAGGTCGACGGTGATCGCCGAGGTCAGTTCGTCGAACAGCCGGGTCCATGCCGCGAAACCGGTCTGGCTCTTCTCGGCGACGATCGTCTCCTCGGCCTCCGACAGCAGGTATGGCCGGCTGAGTCGGAGGTTGTCGAGGTGGTGGCGGCAGAAGTCGAGCCGTGGATCGCCCAACACCGCGGCGACGTGGTCGTCGTCGGCAGCGGCCCACTCGAGGTCGATGAAGATCAGCTTGGTGCCGATCGCGGTGGAGCGTTCCTGCGCCGCTGCCATCGCGGCGCCGCAGGCGGGGTCGTCGGTGGCCGTCGAGAACGCGAGCATCGCGTGGTACCCGGCGCGCGACATGAGGTCCTGGAGTTCGGCCAGGGTGTGCATCGCCTCGGCCAACTCGCCGGCGTCGAGCTCGCCGACGCGCCCCCGCAACGACGTCAGCCCGTCGGCGAGCGTGTCGGCGCGATCGAACAGATCGGCCGGTGTCGCACCGTCGGGCAGGATCGTGTCGATGTCCCACGCCACACCGGCCGCGGTGAGGTCGTCAGCGATCGTGCTCGTGTCGGTCTGGCTCTCGTCGACGGTCATGCGGGAGAGTCTGCCCGCCCCGCCCGTGCGCAACCACGTTTGCGTGACAATTTGGAGGGACCGGTGCAGCAGAAACGCCACGCAAACGTGGTTGGTCAGCGCAGGAGGAGGCCCGGAGGCCCGGCGTGCGCGCGGCCGATGTGAGCCGCACGGTGGCCGGTGGCGGCGAGCTCGGCGAGCACGGACGCCGTCTCGGACGGATCGACGCCGAACACCAGTCCACCGGACGTCTGTGCGTCGGCCACCAGCAATTGGTGGAGCTCGTCGTGGTCGCCCACGTCGACGAACTCCAGCGCCCACGAGAGGTTGCGCTTGCTGCCGCCCGGCATCACACCGTCGGCCGCGAGCTCGACGGCACCGGGAAGGAACGGCACCGCAGCGAACTCGACGGTCACCGAGACCGCCGACTCGAGCGCCATGCGTCCGAGATGCCCGAGCAGCCCGAACCCGGTCACGTCGGTGCATCCGGTGACGCCGGCGGCGAGCGCGACGCGCGACGCAACGTCGTTGAGTCGAACCATGGAGGCGACCGCCGCATCGGCCTGGGCGGCGGAGGCCCGGCCGCTCTTGATCGCCGTGGTCAGCACGCCGACACCGAGGGCCTTGGTGAGGACGATGTCCTGTCCGACGCGCAGCCCGGCATTGGTGAGCAGGCGGTGCGGGTGGACCTCGCCCGTGACGGCCATGCCGTACTTGGGTTCGGGGTCGTCGATCGTGTGGCCACCGGCGACGACGAAGCCCGCCTCGGCGGCGATGTCCTGTCCGCCGGCGAGCACGTCGCCGAGCAGCGATGTCGGCAACCGATCGGTGTTCCAGCCGACGAGGTTGAGGGCGAACAGCGGCCGAGCGCCCATCGCGTAGATGTCCGACACGCTGTTCGCTGCGGCAACGCGTCCCCAGGTGCGCGCATCGTCGACGACCGGCGTGATGAAGTCGGCGGTCGACACGAGTGCCCGGTCCTCGTCGAGGAGCCAGACCGCAGCGTCGTCGCCGGTGTCGGGTCCGACGAGCAGCCGGTCGGGATGGGCGGAGTTCAAGTGGCGCACGACGTGCGCCAGCTCGCCGGGAGCGAGCTTGCAGCCTCAACCGGCGCCGTGGCTGAACTGGGTCAGCCGGATCCGCTCGCGCGGGTCGCCGGCTTCGTCGAGTTCGCTCATCGTCACCTCCTTGCGTCGGGCTGTCCGGCATCGCGCCGGTCGGTGACGTCGAGATCGACCATCAACTCGTTGGCGATCGATTCGAGTGCGGCACGAAGATCGGCCGGGTCGGCGTCGGCGGGCACGCGCAAGGTGGCGGTCGCCTCGAACAGCAACTCGCCCGACATCGGCGCGGAGGTTGCCGACGTCTCGAGTTCCTCGATGCTGACGTTGCGCTGCGCGAGGGCACCGGCGATCTCGCGGATGATGCCGGGACGGTCCTGCCCGATCAGATGGAGATGCAGGAAGTCGTCGTGATCGGTGGGGCTCTCGTTGGCGGCGATGGCGACGGTGACGTCGAGCAGGCCTTGCGCCGTCAGGGTGTCGAGTTCGGCGGTGAGGTCATCGGTGCGTTCGTCGGGCACCGACACGACGACGATGCCCGCGAACTTTCCGGCCAGTCGTGCCATGTGGGAGCGGTCCCAGTTGCCGCCGTGGCGGGCGATCGGGCCGGCGAGGGCATCGACGAGCCCGGCTCGGTCGTCGCCGATCACCGTGAGCACGAGCGTGGCCATGCCGGGAGTCTGCCACGCCTCGCAGCGAGGGCACGGGTCTGTCGGCGGTTGAATCGCTCGATCATGCGGCATGATGCGGGCATGGAACGGCCGCATCGAGTTCTCGTACTCGGAGCCACCGGATACGTCGGTGGTCGGCTGGTGCCCGAGCTGCTCGAGGCCGGTTTCGAGGTGCGATGCCTGACGCGAACGCCGGCGAGCCTGAGTGGCACCGAGTGGGCGCCACGCGTCGAGGTGGTCGAAGGCGATCTGTCGAACGTGGCGTCGATCGCCACCGCCTTCGACGGCGTCGATCAGATCGTGTACCTCGTGCACTCGCTGGGTGTCGGCGACGACTTCATGCTGCAGGAGCGCGTCACTGCCCATCACGCTCGGGTGGCCGCCGAGCGGGCGGGTGTCGGTCACATCGTCTACGTCGGAGGCCTCGGTGATGACGCCGACACGTTGTCGCCGCATCTGCAGTCGCGTCACGATGTCGGTGTCGAGCTGGCCGCCGGAGAGGTCCCGGTGACCGAACTGCGTGCGGCGATCATCCTCGGTGCTGGTTCGGCGTCGTTCGAGATGCTCCGCAGCCTGGTCGAGGTGCTGCCCGCGATGCTCGCACCTCGATGGGTGACCAGTACGCGGGTGCAACCCATCGCCATCTCCGATCTGCTCACCTACCTCGTGGCGGCGATCCGGCGCGGGCCCGTGGATCATCACGAAGTGGTCGAGATCGGCGCGCGGGAGGAATTCACCTACCGCGGGCTGATGCACACGTACGCAGACGTCGCCGGCCTGAGACGGCGGCTGATCGTCCCGGTGCCGTTCCTCACACCGCGGTTGTCCGCGCACTGGGTGAATCTCGTGACACCACTGCCCAAGACACTGGCCGACAGTCTGATCGGCAGCCTGAAGAACGACGTCGTCGTCACCGACAACAGTGCGGCCGCCCTGTCGGACCACGAACCGCTCGGAGTCGTCGAGGCGATCGAAGCGGCGCTCTCGGCGGTGGAGGACCTCGACATCCCGACGCGGTGGTCCGGCTACTCGTCGCGCCAACTCGCAGCGCGGCCCGCTCCGTGGGACCCGGACTGGGCGGGTGGAACCGTGTACGAGGATCGTCGGACCGTGACGGTCGCCGCTCCGGTCGCGAACGTGCAGCGAGTGGTGCGTGGCGTCGGCGGCGAGCGTGGATGGTACGGATTCGGGCCGCTGTGGGCCATTCGCGGCGCCGTCGACAAGGCTGTGGGTGGCGTTGGCCTGCGCCGGGGGCGTCGTCATCCTGATGACATCACCGTCGGCGAGGCCCTCGATTTCTGGCGCGTCGACGCTGTCGAGGACGACCTGTTCCGGCTGCATGCCGAGATGAAGGTGCCGGGCGACGCCTGGCTCGAGTGGCGGACCTCGCCCGGCGCCGGCGGCACCGTGGTCACCCAGCGGGCCAGATTCGTACCCCGCGGCATCCTCGGCCGCCTGTACTGGTGGATCCTGGTGCCCTTCCACACGTTGATCTTCCCGGCCATGCTGCGTCGCATGATGCGTTCCGCAGGCGATCTCGCGTGAGCGCACCAGCGTGGCTGTTTCGGTCGGTCGCAGCGGGGTGGTCCACCGCCATGGACACGACCGACCTCAACTCCGAGATCTCCCGTCGCATCGATGAACTGACCCGTCGGCTGGATCAGTTGGAAGCAGAACTCCCGCTCGTCCCGGCGAGAGGGCTCGGCCTCGCCCGAGCGTCCGCACGGCGGATCGGTGCGACCGCCACGGACATTGCCACCGATGTCGGGCGGCAGCTGGAGCGGCTCGGCACAACGGCCAACACGGCACTGTCGACCAGCGTCGGGCAGACGCGCTCGGCTGTCGAGCGGACCTCGTCGACGGCGCGCCGTACCACGAAGGAGGCGATCGGACAGACCCGAGCTCAGACCGTGCGAACGGGCCGCGTCGCCGAGTCGTCCGTGGGCGACTTGCTCGTGGACGCGACGAGGTCGATCGACCCGGAGGCTGGCGCACGGCCAGCATCACTCGACGACCTGACGAAGACCGAGCTGTACGAACGAGCGCAGGAGCTCGACATCGAAGGTCGCAGCTCGATGAGCAAGCGCGAGCTCGTGCGAGCGATCCGTTCCGCTTGATCACGGCTCCAGGGCGCCCGCAGGTGTTCGCCGGTGAGAGTCGGCCACGTGAATGGTCTACGGCGAATCCCGCTCGCTAGCGTGCGCTCAGCGGCACCCCGGCCGCACCGCACGCCCCCAGGAGAGCCATGACCGCGAGTGCATCCCGACTGATCGAGCCCGGCTTCTGGACCCAGACGCTCGAGGACCGGATGCTCGAATTCGCCGAGATCCGTGAGCTCGGCGCGGTGTTGCCGATCGAGGTGACCAACGCCCTGGCCGGTGACACCGTCGAGACGTTCTACGCGCTGCCGCGGTTCGACGAGGTCGTCCACGTCAGCAAGCACCCCGACCAGTTCTGCTCGGGCAAGGGTGCCACCTCCGTGTTCGACCTTCCGATGGAGATGCTCGAGTTCTTCGGCGGGTTCATCAACATGGACAACCCGCGACACGCGCATCAGCGACGCATCGTCGCGCATACCTTCACGCCGGTCGAACTGCAAGGTGTCCTCGCGTCCGTCGAGTCGATCTGCACCGAGGTGATCGACGGCTTCTGCGAGCGAGGCGAAGCAGACCTGGTCGAGGTGCTGTCGCAGCCGTTTCCGCTGTTGATCATCTGCGACATGATGGGGATCCCGCGCAGCGAGTTCAAGACCGTGCTCGACGCCACCAACGTGATCCTGAGCGGTGGCGATCCCGAGTTCATCGGCGACGAGGGAGGCATCGAGGTGTTCCTCAACGCCGGCATCTCGCTCGCGACGCTGATGGGCGAGCTGATCGAGGAGCGCCGGGCGAACCCGACCGACGACCTGACCTCGAAGCTGGTTCACAACCAGCTGCCCGAGGACCTGCTGACTCCTGCCGAGATCACGTCGCTGTTCGTGCTGCTGGCCGTCGCCGGCAACGACACCACCCGTACCGCGATCAGCCACGGCGTGAACCTGCTGTCCAAGAACCCCGATCAGCGGGCGATCTGGCAGGCCGACGTCGACGGGGTCACGCAGAGCGCCGTCGAGGAGATCGTCCGTGTCGCCTCGCCGGTCACCTTCATGCGCCGCACCGCCACCGGCGACGTCACGCTCGGAGGCGAACAGTTCCACGAGGGCGACAAGTTCGTGATGTTCTACGGCGCCGCCAACCGCGACCCCCGGGTGTTCGACGATCCCGAACGCTTCGACGTGCGCCGGTCACCGAACCCACACGTCGGATTCGGCGGCCCCGGTCCGCACTTCTGCCTCGGGGCCAACCTGGCGCGGCGCGAGATCGCGGTGGTCTTCCGTGAGCTGTTCAAGCGGCTGCCCGATCTCGAGGTGACCGGACCGGCCGTCCCGCTCGACACCGCGGGGCTCCCGCTCGTCGGCGGCATCAAGCGGCTGCCGGTCCGCTTCACGCCGACCGCCCGCTCGGGCGACTGATCGCCCGTTCAGTCGGCGAGCCGCTCGAGCATCGCCTTCATCTGTGCATGGACGGCGTTGATCGCCTGCAGTGGACGCATCATCACCTTGAACTCGGTGATCATCGCGTCGTCGTCGCAGGTGATGATGTCGACGCCGTTCGCGTACTTGCCTTCGACCGTGGTCTCGAACTCCAGCATCGCGTGATGTCCCTGGAGGATCTCCTTGACGTAACGGAACCCGCCGGGTGTCGACGCGGAAGCCACCGCGTCGGCGACGGTGCCATCGCTGCCGCCGAGGGTGCCGCCAGCAGCGGTCAGATAGAGCTTGGTGACCTCACGACCCTGCTGGGGCGTGAAGACGATGGGGGAGAGGAACGTGCAGTCCTCGTGAAGGATCGAGTCGAGCCCGCCGGGGAGTTCGCCGCGGAGATGGCGGTGCCAGTTGGAGATGCAGATGTCGATCGGTGCCGCTGAGGTCATGGAGCGAACGTAGCGTGGCGACGTGAACCCGACCGTGGCTGGCGTCAGTCGCCGGGCTGTTGCTGCTCGGCGATCTTCCGGCGGACGTCGTCCATGTCGATCTCCTTGATCTGTCCGATCAGGTCGTCGAGCGCGGGCGCCGGGAGTGCCCCGGGCTGCGAGAAGAGCACGACGTTGTCGCGGATGGCCATCAGCGTCGGGATCGAGCGGACGTTGAAGTGGCCGGCGAGCGCCTGCTGGGCGTCGGCGTCGACCTTGCCGAACACGATGTCGGTGTGCTGCTCGGCAGCGGCCTCGAAGACGGGGCCGAACTGGCGGCACGGGCCGCACCACTCGGCCCAGAAGTCGACGAACACGGTGTCGTTGTCGTTGATCGTCTGCTCGAAGTTCTCGATGGTGAGTTCGATGGTGGCCATGAGGGCGGACTCCAATACTGCTGGGGGTATCTGTTCCCCTCGTCCAACCGGCCCCTGCGGTCGCGTATTCCGGCGTGAGCGGTGCTGCTGGCGAACGATCCGTTCAGTCGTCGCGATGCACGAGCGTCGTCGCTGCGCCGTGTTCGATTCGTTCGAGCCGCTCGTGAGCCTCGGCCAGCTTCGCCTCGATACGTGCCAGCGCCTCCGCCAGCACCCGTCGGTCGGACTCCTGCTCGTCACGACTGACCGATCGGATGAACATCGACGTCACGACCGCGGTGATCACGCTGATCAGACCGATCGAAACGAGCATCACGACCATTGCGATCGCGCGACCCTCTGCGGACGCCGGTGTGTTGTCGCCGTAGCCGACGGTGGTGACCGTCTGGAGCGTGAACCACAACGCGTCGCCGAACGTGTCGTACTCCTCGGAGTCGAAGATCCGCATCAGCACGGCACCGAGCAGTACCAGCACCACGATCGTGAAGATGATCGCAGCGGCCGCGTACCGAACCGACGACGGGTTGTTCTGGAAGCGAACGAAGGCGCGGGTGATGCGGGTCGACTGGTTCGTGCTCGTCATGGCGTCATGTTCGCCGTCCGCATCGTCTTACGCAACGATCCTCGGTGAGATCGTCGGTCCGAGTCGCATACGATCGATGCGTGGCGCATCCCCAGATGTTCGACGACGACGATCCGTTTCTCGAACGCATCCGGCGATTGGCGGCGTCGTTGCCCAACACCGGCGAGAAGGTTTCGCACGGCCGGCCCGCGTTCTTCACCAAGAAGGTCTTCGCGTATTACGGCGGTTCGCTCAAGGTGGACGGTGAGTGGATTCAGCACCCGCAGTCGATCGTGGTGCAACCGGACGAAGGCGATCGTCGAGCCCTGCTCGAGGATGATCGTGTCTACGTGCCGGCCTACCTCGGTCCCTCCGGTTGGATCGGGATCGACCTCGACGCGGACACCGACTGGTCCGAGATCGCCGAACTGCTGGATGCGTCGTACCGGCTCACCGCGCCGGCACGTGACGTTGCCGCTCTCGACGGACGAGGTTGACCGTCGCCCGCGGGCGGACTCCCTGATCTCGGGGGCCTGGCCCGGTGCGGGTCAGGCGGCGGTTCGTCGCCCGGGCGGTGCGGTGGTGTGGACGGTGCCGTCGGGGAGCGTGAGCGTGAGTTCTCGGTTGGGTCCGAGTTCGATCACCCATCCGTCGTTGTGGATCTTGGCGTGATGCACCGGGCAGACGGGCAGGAGGTTGTCGAGGTCGGTGCGGCCTTGGTTGCGCCACCAGATGATGTGGTGAAGTTTGCAGCGGTCGTAGGCGACGGTGCAGCCGGGGATGGCGCAGCATCGGTAGAGGCCGCGAAGGGCGCGTCGTTGGGCGCGGTTGGCGAGTCGTGTGGTGCGGCCGAGGTTGAGTTCGCCGGGCGCATAGAGGACGATCCCATTGCGAACGACCACGGTGTGCACGTCGGCATCGCCGGCGAGGGTGGCGAGGACACGGGCGGGGATTTCGACCGGGATGGAGTACTCGGCGACGGGGCCGGTGCGGCCGTCGGCGTCGGCGTCGATCACGACGATGTATTCGGGCTTGCCTGGTCTCGGACGTGCAGTCGGTGGTGGGGTTGCAGTTTCGGTGGCCTCGGCGTCGTGGTCGCTCACGTTGCCGAGGGCTTCGTCGAGGAGGAGGCGGGCGGTGGCGTGTGCGGCGAGGTATCGCTGTTTCTCGATCGGGTCGTCGGGACACTCCGTCGGGACGCTTTCGCCGAACATGGCTTGGACCATGGCGTCGATGCGTGCTGCGATCTTGACGCCGGTGACGGGGTCGAACTTTGCGGACAGGTTCCACATGCCGTCGGAGTCGACCCAGGAGCGGGCTCGGACGTTGCGGCGTTGCCGGGCGAGTCGGTCGAGGCCGTCGTCGTCCTGTAGGCGGTTGGCCTCGATGTCGAGGCGGCGGGCGAACTCGTCGACGGTGCCGGCCTTGGCGACGTCGACCAACGCGTTCGCCCGTTCCAACAACTCGCCGCGCTTGTCGGCGTTCAGCTTCTTCGACGTGCGGGTGACCGCGTCGATGTGGTCGGCGGTGATCGCCCCATCGTTCAGGGCGTCAGCAAGGTTCGGGGTCTTCGTCAGCGTCTTGGATCGTTCGGTCGATTTGGCTGCGTGACCGAGTGATTTCTTGGATGCCTTGGCGATGCGTTGCTCGGGGAACGAATCGATGCCCTCCAGTTGTGTGACGAGGCCGGCGTGCTGGGCGTCGCACCAGGCCTGCACCTCGCGTACCGCGACCAGGCCCGCCTCGATGAGATCCATGCTCGCAGCGGAGTCGGCACGCACGGCGGCGATGGCTCCGACCCGCTCGACGACTGCTGCGATCTCCATGCGTCCCACCATAGAGAAGGGGTACGACAGAGTTCCCGGGACCGCAGGTCGCCGCCGGCCACGACGACCCGTTGCGATGAGCCAACCGCCCGAATACCGGCGTTTCGCTCATCGCAACCCGAGGTCACGGCTCAACGATGAGCAAACCGCCCGAATAGCGGCGTTTCGCTCATCGCAGCCGGTCGGATCGGAGTCCCTGTCGCTGCTGTTCAGCCGGACCCAGCGAGGTGGGTGTCGAGGAATGCGACGACGCGCTCGTTCCCACTCGACCGGCTCCGTCCTCAGACCTCCCGGTGTGGGCTGACCCCTCGACGTTCCACACGTCGACTCGATCCGGTGCCGCAGCGGCGATGAACTCCGCAGCCGATTGTTCGTCCGGGACCTCGCCGGCCGTGATGAGGAGGAACGGGGTGTCGCCGCTGTCGGCTACGGCGGTGCGGAGAGAGATCGGGGGCGCTGATTCCGTCAGATAGTCGGCCACCCAGAACTGCGCCTTCTCGAACTGCTCCTGAACGGCGCCCCGCCAGCCGTATTCGTTCGAGAGCCACGACTTGTCGGCAGCGGTGCGCCCGGTGGCGCCCTCGGCGATGACCGCCCCGATGCTCGGGACCGAAGCGGCGGCGCCGATGGCTTCCTCGCCGCCCATCGACATCCCGACGAGGCCGATCCTGTCGGGGTCGACCTCGTCTTGCGCCCGCAGGTACTCGATGCCCGCAGCGATGTCGAGATCGCCGTACCAACCGAAGTCCATCGCTGTTCCTCCGCTGTCGCCGTGGCCGCGTGCGTCGATCATCACGACGCCGTAGTCGTTCCGGGCGAGGACGTCCGCCTGGTCGAGCACCTCGGACCGGGTCGACCCGGCGCCGTGGAGGAGCACCACGGCAGCGCCGTTCGATCCGCTGACGTACCAGCCGGCCAGTTCAACGTCGTCAGCGGTGCTCAGCGTGATCGAGTCGGCGACGAGCCCATGGTCGGCGGGCGTCGAGGAGATCGCCGAGGGCGGAACGTGGGTGGCGGCGACGGGCGGGGCGATCAGCCACACGCCAACGGCGAGGACGACAGCGAGCCCTATCCCGCCGGCCAATCTGATCGGCCGGCGTGTGCCGCCCAGGAGGCGTGCGGCTCCGAGGACCATGAGCGCGACCCCACCGACGGTGAGGACGATCGAGACGACGGCAGTCGGTGAGAAGGTGTCGTCGATCAGGTGTGGGAGCAGTCCGACCCCGGCTGCGACGCAGGTCACGCCGGCGACGGTGAGCAGCACACCCAGACCCCGCCGCCCGACATGGCCGCCGAGCACGAGGCACTGTCGCGCCGATCGTCAGAGCGAGCGGATGGAACCACGAGAAGGTGTGGAGCACGGCGATCTGGAGCGCGACCAAACCGATCAGCACGACGCCGACGATCGTGGTCAGCGCATCGGTTCGGTCGCCGATCCGGGCCGCGATATCGAGTCCGGAGCGGCGCTGCGTACCAGACGAATGGTCATCCACATCACCCATTGATCGACGTCGCGCGTCCGAGCGATCAAGGGCCCAACGGCCGGAACTCAGTCGGTGTCGGGGACTCGTCCGACGGTGCGCAGGTAGAGGTATCCGGCCGCGCCGGCGATCGCGGACGCTGCGAGGATGCCGATCTTCGCCTGGTCCGCGAGTACTCCCGGCTCGAAGGCGAGTTCGGTGACGAACAGCGCAACGGTGAAGCCGATGCCACCGAGCATGCTCACGCCGAGGATCTGTGGCCACGTCGCACCAGCGGGCTGCTTGCCGATCCGCAGCCGCACGGCGAGCAGCGAGAACGCCATGATGCCGATCGGCTTGCCGACGACGAGGCCGAGCAGCACGCCGAGCGTGACCGGTTCGGAGAAGGCGCTGGTCAGGTCGTCCCAGCTCACGCTGCACACCGGCGTTGGCCAGTGCGAAGATCGGGACGATCACGAACGTCGTCCACGGCAGCAGCCGGTGTTCCAGACGGTCGAGCGGCGGCTGGCTCTCCGCTGACAACGTGATCAGTTCGTTGAGGGCGTCGGCCTCCAGCGCCTCTTCGTCGTCGCCGTGCGGGCGGGCTTCCGCGGCCTGGGCGACTTCGACCCGTGCGACGAGGTCACGTGCTCGCGGGCCGAAATGCGCGGGCCGCACGAACGCGTGGCTCGGCGTGACCAGTCCGAAGGCGACGGCGGCGAGTGTGGCGTGAACGCCGGACTCGTGGAGTGCCAGCCAACAGAACATCGCGAGCAGGACGTACGGAACCGTGGAGCGCACGTCGGCGCGGTTCGAGCACGACTGCGCCGAGGACACACGCGATACCGGCGGCGAGCCATCCGAACGACAGCCCCGAGGTGTAGAACACGGCGATCACGACGATTGCGCCGAGGTCGTCGACGATGGCCAGCGTCAGGAGGAACACCACGAGTGACGACGGGATGCGGCGCCCGAGCAGCGACAGCACGCCGACGGCGAATGCGATGTCGGTCGCCATCGGGATTCCCCAGCCGTCGGCGCCAGCGCCGCCGACGTTGAAGAGGGTGTAGATCGCTGCCGGCACGATCATGCCGCCGACGGCTGCGAGCGCAGGAAGCGCAGCGGCACGGGGATCGCGCAGTTCGCCGCGGACCAACTCGCGCTTGATCTCGAGTGCGACCGACGAAGAAGAAGAAGGCCATCGCGAGGTCGTTGACCCAACCACGCAGGTCGAGGTCGAGGTGGATGAGTTCGCCGATGTGCAGCGAGATGGGGGTCTCCCACAACTCGACGTAGCTGTCCCCGAACGGCGAGTTGGCCCAGACGAGCGCGGCGATCGCCATCGCCAACATCACGACGCCGCCAGCCGCCTCGGTGTCGGCGAAGCGTTGGAGCGGTCGCACGACGGCTCGCGGGAGCCGCCGGTCCGATGCGCTCCACGGTCGTGGCGACGGCGTCGGCGCTCGCGCTGGTTCTCGGTCTTCTCCGTGGTCAACTCGTCGGACACGGGCGAGATTCTGCCTGTGTCGAGCTGCCGAAACGGCATCCGCTCGGTCAATCCGCGTCGCGACCGGCTACGTTCACGATCCACCACACCACGACGCAAGGGGAGCGGTCATGAAAGCAGCAGTGCTCAACTCGATTCCGGGGCAGCTCGACATCGAGGACATCGACATCGGTGAGCCCGGTCCGAGGGAGGTCCTGATCCGCACGGCCGCCGCCGGGCTGTGCCACAGCGACCTCCACTTCATGGAGGGCAAGTACCCGTTTCCGTGCCCGGCGGTGCTCGGCCACGAGTCGGCCGGTGTCGTCGAAGCGGTCGGTTCGATGGTGCACTACGTGCAGCCCGGCGACCATGTGATCACCTGTCTGTCGGCGTTCTGTGGGCACTGTTCGCAGTGCACCGACGGCCACCTGTCGCTGTGCGAGAACAAGGGCACCGAACTCGTGCGCCAGCCGGGCGAGCCGCCGCGACTGAGCCGATCCGGCGGTGAGGCGGTGAACCAGTACCTGCACCTGTCGTCGTTCGCCGAGCAGATGCTGATTCACGAGCAGGCGCTCGTGAAGATCGACCGCGACATGCCGCTCGACAAGGCGGCGCTGATCGGGTGCGGTGTCACCACCGGTCTCGGTGCGGTGTTCCGCACCGCGCGGGTCGCGCCCGGCGAGACCGTCGCGGTGATCGGGTGCGGTGGGATCGGACTGTCGGCCGTGCAGGGTGCCCGGATCGCCGGGGCGAACAAGATCATCGCCGTCGACATGTCGGCGTCGAAGCTCGAACTCGCGCAGCAGATGGGGGCGACGCACGTCGTCGACGCGTCGAGCGACGACGTGGTGGCGGCGGTCAAGGACCTGACGGGCGGGGGAGTGCACCACTCCTTCGAGGCGGTCGGTCTCAAGCAGACCGCCGAGCAGGCCTACGAGATGCTGCGCAACGGTGGCCAGGCGACCGTCATCGGCATGATCCCGGTCGGCACGAAGATCGAGATCCACGGCCCGGATCTGCTCTACGAGAAGACGCTGACCGGATCGAACATGGGCTCGAACCAGTTCCGCACCGACATGCCGCGCTTCGTCGACATGTACCTCGACGGTCGCCTCCAGCTCGACGAGATGGTGTCGAAGACGATCACGCTCGACGAGATCAACGACGGGTTCGCGGACATGAAGACCGGCAACGTCGCCCGCAGCGTCATCCTCTTCGACTGAGGCGCCGGCGAGATCAGCGTCGTCGCGCGGCGATCACATCTCGGGTCGGTGGACGGCCTCGTCGGCTCCGTCGAGCGCTGCGGCGAGTTCGTCGTCGGTCCACGAGTCCTGACGGCGCACCCACGTCTCGCGCGGGTGTTGCCACAGCGCGAGCTTCGAGCCGTTGAACGTGACCAGCTGGCTGCGCAGGTGATCGGCTCGTTCGCTGCACAGGTACGCGACGATCCGAGCGATTCTCGTCGGATCGCCGAATCCCATGTCGCGTGGCGACGGCGCGTCGGTGCCCTTCGCCTCTGCCCGCTCGCGGACGCCGTCGAACACCACCTGGGTCATGTCGGTCTCGGCGACCGGCCAGAGCGCGTTGGTGCGGATCCCGAAGCGGCGAAGCTCGAGATCCCAGGCGTACAGCATCCCCATCACACCCGCCTTCGACGCGGCGTAGTTGGTCTGACCGACCGACCCGACGAACGCGGAACCCGAGATCACCTGCAGCAGCAGCCCGTGGCCCTGGTCGCGCATCGCGCGTGCCGCGTGGCGGCTCATCGACCACGTGCCGCGGAGGTTGACGGCGATCACCTCGTCGAATTCGTCGGGCGTCATGTTCACCAGCGTCCGGTCGCGGACGATGCCGGCGTTGTTCACCACCGCATCGATGCCGCCGAACTGCTCGATCGCCGTTCCGACCAGCCGCTCGGCGATCGCGTCGTCGGCGACCGATCCCGGGCACCCCACCGCGATGCCGCCCGTCGCCGTGATGGCCGAGACGACCTCGTCGACCAGGTCACCGTTCGTCCCGTTCACCACGACCCGGGCGCCGTCCGCTGCCAGCGCCTCGGCGAATGCCCGACCGAGTCCACGCGTCGAGCCCGTCACCACGATTCGTCGACCGTCCAGTTGTGTCATCCGGGCGACGTTACCGGTGCGCTCGTCGTGGCGATGAGTCTCCGCGGACGTGTCGCGTGGAACCCATCGCTCCGGCGTGCCACGTCGAAGCGGGCATCTCGCGGGCGGATGACGGAATCGAACCTCCGGACCGCAGCGATTCGGGCCGAGGCCGCGAGCGCATCCCGTCTGTGCCCTCGAGACCTCGGTGTGCGCCGGCCAGCGTGGTATCGAACCCCGTACGAGTCCTGCGGATACTGTCGGCCGAGCACCTGGGGGCCGACCGGCTCACTGGATCTGGCGGGGCGTCGATCGACGACTCCTCGATGGAATGAGGAGGGCCGAGATGGCCGACACGGACGCGCAGGGCAACGAACTCAAGAACACCGGATACGAGATCTTCGTCGGCATCTTGTCGATTCTGTCGATCGTGAACATCGTGTTGCTGTACGCGGTCGAGGACTCGAATCTCGACACGGTGTTGTACGTGATGAACGTGCTGCTCAGCGTCATCTTCCTTGCCGACTTCACGTACCGGCTCGTCACGGCCGAGTCGAAGTCCCGCTACTTCTTCCGTGAGTTCGGCTGGGCCGACCTGCTCGCCAGCCTGCCGTTCGAGCAGTTGAAGATCCTGCGGGTCTTCCGTCTCCTGCGGGTCTTCCGTCTGCTGCGTGCCTACGGCATCAACAACATCGGTCGCAGTCTCGTCAAGGACCGCGCCGGAAGCGCACTGTATGTCCTGCTCCTCATGGGCATCCTGGTGCTCGAGTTCGGGAGCCTCGCCATCTTGCAGCTCGAGCAGTACGCGGCGGGTGCGAACATCACGACGGGGTCCGACGCGATCTGGTACGTGATGGTGACGATCTCGACGGTGGGCTACGGCGATCAGTTTCCGGTCACGAACCGGGTCGGCTCGTCGGCGCGCTCGTCATCGTGATCGGCGTCGGCATCTTCGGCACGTTCACCGGCTACCTGGCCAACTTCTTCCTCGCGCCGTCGAAGAAGGCCACGTCCCCTGAATCCTCAGATGACGTCGACGTGCGATCGAAAGTGGCCGAGCTCCGAGAACTCATGGCACTCCAGCAAGCCCAGCAACAGGCCACCATGGATGAGATCGAGGACCTCCTCACAACCGACGGCGGGTGACACTGGCAAGAGCTACCGGTTCCGGAGTTGCGGAACGAGACGCTTCTCATCGTGTTCCGCATCGAGGACGGACTCGAGTTGGCTCAGTTCCTTGGGTGCCTCGCGTGATACATGCCGCCGGCGAACGCGATGCCGTGCGGGTTCACGAACGAGGCAAAGACATGCTGGAAGCGGGACTTGTCGCTGTCGACCCCGACCCACTCGACGGACGGGCGCACATCGTCCGCCGCACCCCGGAAGGCGACCGGCCCTATCACTTCCAGGTCAATCCAAGCAGTGCGCCCGATGTTCCCGGACTCCGAACCCTCGCTCGGGACCCTGCGGCATTCACATTGTGGGGCTATCCAGGTGTACGAGCGACTGCAGATCGTGCGACGGCGCCGAGTGCGAACGAGCCTGTGGGCTCACCGAGCCGGCGGAAGAGCGCGGTACGGAGACGTTGTCGGTCGTCGTCGGGCAGCGAAGAACAGTAGGCGCCCGCTGGGCCGACACCTGCGAGGAAGCCGTTCCACAGCTCGTCGAAGTCGGCGTAGCTCGACGACACGCGCAACGTCGACTCGACAACGTCGGTCGTTCCGGCCGTCGCGAAGAGCTGGGAGATCTCTCCTGGGCGGCCGAACCGCATCGTTGCTGCCTCATCCGGCGCCGCCGGGTCGATCTCGAGTGCCGCATCCCAGAAGGAGCGCAGCATCTCCATCCCACCGTCGAAGTCCCAGACACACGCCGACACCCGCCCACCTGGACGCACCACCCGCATCATTTCGCTCGCTGCCGTGTCCGGGTCGGACACGAAATGCAGTACGAGTTGAGCCATGGCGTGGTCGTAGCGACCTGTGTCGAACGGGATCGACTCGGCTCGCCCGAGCTCGACCTGAACCCCCGGGTGGCGGATGGCGCACTCCGTGACGAACTGCGCAGATGGATCGCATGCTGCCACCGCGTCGACACCGAGCCGATTGACGAGCACCGCAGTGAGCGCCCCGGGGCCGCAGCCGACGTCGACTGCTGTCTGTCCGCGCCGAACTCCAGCCACATCCGCGAACAGTGAGGCAAGCACACGCGAGTAGCGACCCATGAACGAGTCGTACGTTGAGCCGGCAACACCGAACGTTCTCGCACCCTCGACGTCATCCACGCGAACCCCCTCGAGCATGCTGCGTCGGACCACCAAGGCAGCGGCGGTCGCTGATCAGGCGACGTCACTCTACTTGTCGCGAACGCCGCCGACATCTCGAGCGCGAGGTGGAGGAGGTCGTGAAGGCGGACGGGGCTGACGCCGACTGCGTCCCTGGCTCTATCACGGTCCGCACGACGTCCGTTTCCCTGGGGACCCGGCGTTGCACGAGTCCCGGTCAGGAAATCGACTCTGATCAGGGCTTTCGCGTGGAGCGGACGACGGTGTTGTCTGTCAGGACATAGGAAACCGGTCTGTCGGGTCATGGGAAACCTGGCGGGGTGGCCGGGTGGTGAGGCTGTGGGGTGTCGCTTGCCCGTTTGGTCATCACCGCTGTGGTTCTCGAGGGTCGCCGCCCGATCGATGTCGCGATCGAGTACGGCGTGTCGAAAGGGTGGGTGTCCAAGCTGGTGGCCCGCTACCACGCCGAGGGCGACAGTGCGTTCGAGCCACGATCGCGACGGCCGCACACCTCACCATCGGCGACACTTCCAGCAGTCGTCGCGTTGATCATCGCCATCCGCCACGACCTCACCAGACAAGGTCTCGATGCCGGCAACGCAACCATCGCCTGGCACCTGCGCCAGCACCATCAGGTGTCGGTGTCGGAATCCACGATCCACCGCTACCTCGTCGCTGCCGGCCTCGTCACACCCGAACCACGCAAGAAACCACGCGCGTCCTACATCCGGTTCCAAGCCGACCTCCCCAACGAATGCTGGCAAGCCGACTTCACCCACTACTCGCTGAGCACCGGAGACGACACCGAGATCCTCACCTGGCTTGACGACCACTCCCGCTCTGCGCTCTCCATCACCGCGCACGCTCGAGTGACCGGCCCGATCGTGATCGACACCTTCACGCACAGCACCGTTGAGCAGGGCATTCCCTACTCCACCCTCACCGACAACGGCATGGTGTTCACCACCCGCCTCTCCGGCGGAGGCGGCCGCAACGGCTACGAGAACCTCCTCGTCCGCCTCGGAGTCATCCAGAAGAACTCACGACCCAACCACCCCACCACCTGCGGCAAAGTCGAACGGTTCCAACAAACGATGAAGAAGTGGCTGCGCGCGCAACCCGACCAGCCCGCCACCATCAACGAACTCCAACAACTCCTCGACACCTTCCGCCACGACTACAACCACCGACGCCCCCACCGATCACTCCCACACCGCACCACCCCAGCCGCCGCCTACCAGGCCCGACCCAAAGCCACCCCGACCGGACGCGACGACACCCACTACCGCATCCGCCACGACCGCGTCAGTTCCGGACGCGTCAGCCTGCGCGTCAACGGCAACATGCACCACATCGGACTCGGACGACCCCTCGACGGAACCCGCGTCATCCTGCTCATCGCCGACCTCAACGTCCGCGTCATCCACACCGACACCGGCGAAATCATCCGCACACTCACCCTCGACCCCACCAAGCGCTACCACGGCACCGGACGCCCACCAGGCGGACCACCAGGACCCCGAAAAACCCGCCGAACCACCCGATAACGCGGGTTCACGAGTTTCCGATGTCTCGCGACATCACAATGGAGCGGACGACGGGAATCGAACCCGCGTCATCAGCTTGGAAGGCTGAGGTTCTACCGTTGAACTACGTCCGCAAGAGCTGACACCTTATCGGCCCCGGGTTCCGCCCGTCAGGCAAACATCGCGCCGAGTGCACACAGCCAGGCCGCACGGATCCGGTCGATGTCGTTGTGCAGGAGGCGTCGGTGGATCGCGAACGAGTCGTAGCTCGTCAGTACGAGCACGCCGTCGACCAGCCGGTCTCGATCGTCCTCGTCGACGTCGGCGAGTTCCCGCGAGAAGTGTTCGGCGATCTGGGTCTTGAACAGCGCGGCGATCTCCGCGATGCCCTCGTCGATCGAGGGAATCGACGGTGCGCGCATCCGGGCGAGCTGCATGGTGCTGTCGACCGACTCGAACAGCGCGAGGCGCGCATCGACGAGGCGCGCGATCCGTTCGTCGAGTGAACCCGAGCCGATGCTCGGAATGTCTGCCATCGGCCCGGCCTCTTGGAATGCGCTGTCGATCGCTGTCCGCACCAGGTCGTCGAGATCGTCGAAGTAGCGGAAGATCGACCGATGCGACACTCCGGCTCGGTCGGCGATCTCGGACGCGCCTGGCCGGAGATTTCCCTCACGGATGATTTCGAGCAGCGCGGCGATCACTGCGCTGCGATTGCGGGTGCGCCGGAGGGTTCGCCCGTCGACGGGTTCGTCGGCGAGTGCCGCCGCCAGATCCTGTCCTGCTGCCATACCTCTACGCTCACCGCTGGATGCCGAAGCCACACGACCACATGTCGCAATCGCGGACTGGTGAGGAAGCTACCACCTCGCCGGCCGGCCAGACCCTCATCGCCCGAGTCCGCAAGCTCATGGACAAGGCCGCGGCCACGTCGAACCCGCATGAAGCCGACGCGTTCTCGCGCAAGGCGGCGGAGTTGATCGCACGGCACCGAATCGATCCGGACGAACTCGTCGATGCTCGTGCCGACGACCTCGCGGTACGCGAGATCGCGCTCGGGCGCGGTGCCTACGTTCGCGCACGCCTCGCGCTGTTGATGGCGGTCGCGGAGGCCCACGACTCGCGGGTCGTGTTCGCATCGACGCCGACCGGCACCATTGCCTACGTCGCCGGGCACGTGTCCGATCTCGATCTGGTCGAGGTGATGTACACCTCGTTGCACGCACAGGCTGCCGCGCAGATGGCGCTCGAGCGTCGTGCGACCCCCGCCGCCACGCAGCGGCACCGCCGGTCGTTCCTCTTCGGTTACGCCGACCGCGTCGCCACGTCCTTCGACGAGGTGCGCGCCGCTGCCCAGGCAGGGTCGTCGACGCCCGTTGCCGTCGACGCGACGGGCAGGTCACTCGCCCGGCTCGAACGTGTCCAGCAGGTCGATGAGTTCGTCGGCCGACGGTTCGGTCGCGTGCGAACCGCGAGGAGTTCCGCCAGCGCCGAACTCGGAGGCTGGAGCGCCGGCAGTGCCGCCGCCGCACGGGCCGACCTCGGACGCCAACGCGTCGAAGGTCGCCGATCGCTGGGTCCCGGATGATGCGCGACCGTGGTCGTGCGGAGGTCTACGCAGCCGAAGCCGCTGCGTTCGAGGGCACCGACCTCGAGGTGATCCGTTCCTTCGACGACGTGTCCGACGTGATCACGTCGGTCGTCGAGGGGCATTGGTGGCCGGGCCCACCGGTGAGCGTCGTCGCAACCCGCCGCGACGCCACGTCGTCGAGTGCTCGTGAACGTGCGGATGCGAGCACGGTGATCCGACTCGCCGCCGGGCAGACCACGATCGCAACCGCGGCACACGAGCTCGCGCACGCGCTCGCGGGCCCCGGCGCAGGACACTCCGCGGTCTTCCTCGCGGCCTACCTGGATGTCGTGGCGGTCGTCACGAATCTGGATACCCGTGACCGGCGACACCGGTTGCACGTCGATCAGCTGCGTGACGCCCTCGTGACCGCCGGTCTCGTCGTTGGCGAACGGCGGTGGCCGGCCCCGTCCGAGGCGTCCGGCACCGCCATTGCGCTGTGAACCGGGATCCGTCAGTAGCATCGACGCCCGTATCCGGGATGTAGCGCAGCTTGGTTAGCGCGCCTGCTTTGGGAGCAGGAGGCCGGGAGTTCGAATCTCCCCATCCCGACCACGTCGAGCAGGTGTGGTGCGATCAGCTGATCGTCGAGAAGTCGGATGTATCAGCGGTGTATCAGACTTCTGAGCGCTTGACGGATTCGCCGGAGATCAGTGCGGTCGGTGCTGCGTCGGAGTTGGCTGTAGGCGCACAGCCACGAGTTCGCTGATTCGACGATCCATCGTCGTCCCCATGCCGACCATGGCGATGCTGCCCTGGTCGCGTTTGTTGCCTGGTGAAAGGCGATGAAGTTGGTGATGCCGTAGCCGGCGACACGGTCGGGGTTTCGGCGTCGTTGAATCCTCGGTCGGCGTGGAGGCGGTGGATGGCCTCGGTGAGCTCGGTGGCGGCGAGTTCTGCCCGGCACGCCCACACGCACTTCTCGGGATTGTCTACTCTCGTTGGCGATGGGTTCGGTACCGCCCTCATCATCCGATCATCCAGCGACGTGGAAATTCGGCTACCCGATCTACCACGCCGAATCCCGCTCGCAGTGGCGCGCCTGGCTCGACGAGAATCACAACGTCACTCCAGGCGTCTGGCTGTGCTCATGGAGGTCGGTCACCGGCAGACCGACATGCCCCTACCCCGACGTAGTCGAAGAGGCGATCTGCTTCGGCTGGATCGACTCGACTGCGACCCGCCTCGACGATGACAGAGGATTGCAGCTCCTCACACCACGCAAACCGAAGAGCACCTGGACTCGGCTGAACCGCCAACGAGTGGCGGACATGGAAGCAGCCGGCCTGATGACCGACGCCGGACATCGCGCCGTCGAGATCGCGACAGACAACGGCTGGTGGACGATCCTCGATCCCGTCGAGGATCTCCTGGAACCCGACGACCTCTCCGCAGCACTCAACGCCAACCCGGCGGCACGTCTCGCATGGGACACGTTCCCGCGGAGTGCCCGCAAGGCAATGCTGTGGTGGGTGATCAGCGCAGCCAAGCAAGAAACCAGAGCACGCAGGATCGAGACGATCGTGACCAAAGCGATGAACGGCGAGCGCGCCCAGGGGTGAGGGAGCCGGGAGGCTCTCCGCGGTGTCGCTGGGACTCTGCAGTGCTCGGCTTGGGCATCGAAGTGCAGTGGGTCGGTGGTTGAGGACAGCGTGATTCTGGGCGCGGAAGTGTGCGGCAACGGTGGTCGGAGCGCCCGATGGACGAGTCAGGTGCCGATCTGATCGCCCATCGCTGTCGGGATGTCTCGACCGGTGTGGAGGATGCGCCAGACATCGACGAACTCGTCGCCGACGATGTAGAACACCAGATACGGGAAACGAGCCAGCGGTCGGACGCGGAGATCAGGAATCTCGAGTTCGTAGGAGAATCGCAGGCTGGCCGAGTGCGGTGATCGACCGATTTGGCCGACGGCCCGTTCGACGGCGTCGACGAAGCGCAGTGCAACTTCGGTGTCCGCGTCGGCGAGGTAGTAGTCGACCGCTTGATCGATGTCGACAGCAGCCCGCTCGCGAAGGCGGACTGCGCGGGCGGACACGGCAATCAGGCGTCGGAACGGATGCGGTGCCGCACGGAGGTGAAGTACGGGCCATCTGCAACGGGGCCCGGCGACGACGCCGCTCCGTCAAGCAGGACGCGTCGAAGCTGTTGACGGTCCTTGTCGCGATGGATGAGATCGCGGACGTACTCGCTGGTGGATCCGTAGCCGCCGTCCCCGACTTGCTCGTCAACGTAGGACTTGAGTTCGGCTCCAGTCCGACGGCCGGATTGCGTTGTGGGCGGTTCCTGCGTAGAGTTAGGTCACCCTTACACGGTGTAGGTGGTGACGTTGAGAGGATTGCCGATGTCCAGCGGACCTGCGACGGCGACGAGTCGCCGCACGAGTGCGGAGTTGCCCGATGGTGCACGCAGCGCCGTGCGGGCCGTGCTCGGCAGGGTGGTCGCAGCATGGTGATCTGCCACTGCCTCGCGGTCAACGACCGGGTGATCACCGAACTCGCCGTTCAGGGCCCGGTTTCGGTCGACGACGTGATCGCCCGCTGCGGCGCCGGCGGTCGGTGTGGTGGGTGCCGTCACTCGATCGAGTGGGTCCTGTCCAACGTCGACGTGGTCGGGTCCACCGAAGTACGCTCCGCCCGATGAAGGGTTCGCCCAAGGTCATCGAGTTCCTCAACGAAGCGCTCACGGCGGAACTGACGGCCATCAACCAGTACTTCGCCCACGCCAAACTCTGCCAGAACTGGGGATGGCAACGGCTCGCATCGAAGTACCGCGAGGAGTCGATCGAAGAGATGCGTGATGCCGAGACGCTGATCGATCGAATCCTCCTGCTCGATGGGATGCCCAACCTGCAGCGGCTCGGGAGTGTTCGTGTCGGCGAAACCCCGATGGAGCAGTTCGAGGTCGACAAGCTGCTCGAAGAGGAAGCGATCGAGCGCTACCGGCGCGGCGTCGTGCTCGCACTCGAAGAAGGCGACCCGGGGACGCGAGAGGTGCTCGAGCACCTGGTCCTCGGCGAGGAGGCCCATCTCGACTGGATCGAGACCCAGCTCCACGCCATCGGCGACATCGGCATCGAGCGATACCTCCAGTCGCAACTCGGCGGCTGACCGACCCGGATTCGGTCAGGCTCCGCCGGGCTCCCACATCGTTGCCCGATAGCCCGCCTCGAGGTCCGCCTCGATGAGCGCCGGGTCGACGCCGAGCGACAGGTGGTCGTTGAGCATCGCCGAGGGGGAGGGGCGCTCGTCGACGGTCGGCCACGTGGTCGTGTCCCACACCGACCCTCGGCGGAACGCCTTGGCGCAGTGGACGAAGCACTCGTCGACATCGACGACCACGGCGACCTTCGGAGTGCGCCCGTCGATCGCGCACCGCTCGCAAATCTCCGGATCGGTCGTGAACGAGCTGCGCCCGTTGACGCGGAGGGTCTCGTCCAGACCGGGGACGAGGAACAGCATGCCGATCGCCGGATGCTCCGCCATGTTGTGGTACGAGTCGAGGCGGTTGTTGCCGGAGAGATCGCCGAACGCCAGCAGCTGGTGGTCGAGCACGCGGACGAAGCCGGGTGGACCGCCGCGTGGCGAGGCATCGACCTCACTCCCGTTCGTCGTCGCGAGCACGAAGAGCGGCGAACGAGCAAGAAACTCCCGAACGCCGCCGTCGACGTGGTCGATCGACTTCGCCAACACGTTCGGGTGCGGGGCGCGGTAGAGGCCCAGGACGTCGGTGTCGTCGAGCTCGTCGGTCATGTCGCTCCTCGCTGGACCCTCGGTCGCTCGCCGTTCACGCCGGGCACGCGTTGCGAGCCGAGGCCATGAACGAACAGAACTCGGCGCGCGACACCAACCAGGTCCCGTCGACCAGCGAGATGAGCCCGCTGAGGTCGGTGTAGGCCGCGCTCGTCACCGAACATCACGTCGTAGGTCACCGTCGCCGCCTCGCCGTTCACGACGACGTTGGTGGGGACGAGCGTGATGCCACCCATCGCGGCGCCGGCGGCGGTGTACGACTCGATCGTTGAACGCAGTGACTCCGCGTCCTCGACATGGGTTGCCTTGTCGTCGAAGCCGACGGACGAGTCAAACGCCAGACTCCACGCCGCGGCAGCGGCGTCGGCCTCGCTGCTGAAGGCGCCGTCGGCGTCATCGACCGGTGCGATCATCGCCGCGGACGGGACTTCGGTGCTCGGGTCGCCGTCGACGGCCAGTGCCAGTTCGGGAACGAGGTACTCGATGACGTACTCGAGGCTCAACGGGCTCGAGTGCGAGAACGCCGCGCTCAGCAGGTCGTCGGCGACGATCTCGCGTCCTTCCTGGAAGGCGCGCATGCTCGGGCGCGTCGGCAGATCGCGGATGTTCTCGAACGTCTCCGCTCCATCGCCGATCCACACCACGACATCGGTGTCGATGGGTGACAGGTCCTCGGAGCTGATCGAGACGTAGAACGCCTCGCCGGCGAGCTCGTCGATCTCCTCCGGGATGACGAAACCCAGCTCGGTGAGCGCCTGGCTGCGGATGTCGGACGATGCATAGGTGCCGGGCTGGCCCTCGAAGAAGAACGTCACGGTGGCTGTGGCGTCGGCGAACTCGGGGTGCTCCGCTGCCGCATCGGCGAACAACTGCTGGGTGTCCGCGATCACCTGCGCGGCCTCCTCGCTGCGGCCCGTGGCGCGGCCGCTGACCTCGAGTGCGACGTCCCACGGGGTGCCGTAGTCGGCGGTGTCCGCGGGCCGAGCGACGGTCGGCGCGATGGCCGACAGCGTCTCGTAGTCGGCATCGGTCATCCCCGACGAGATGCCGATGATCAGGTCGGGATCGAGCGCGGCGATCTGCTCGAAGTTGAGCTCGGTCGACGCCAGCACCTCGGGCGTGGAATCGCCGAGTTCGTCCTGCGCCCACGGCCACGTGGCGTAGGGCTGATCGCCGTACCAGTCGCGCACGGCGATCGGGACGACGCCGATCGCCAGCAACCCGTCATGCTCGCCGTAGCCGACCGAGACGACTCGCTGCGGCTCTGCCTCGATCGTCGTCTCGCCGAAGGCGTGATCGATCGTCACCGGGAACGCTGCGCCGGCGGCTCCATCGGAGTCCGTCGTCGTGGCACTGCTGGTGTCGGTGCTCGGCTCGGTGACGACGGCGCTCGTGTCATCGGCGTCGTCGCCGCACGCGACGGCGACCACGACGAGTGCTGCGGACAGGAGGCTGAGGGTCTTCTTCACGGGGTGGTCTTCCTTCTGGTTGGTACCGGCTGGTTGGTTCGGTGGATGGGGAACGCGTCAGACGGCTCGCGACGCGCACAGCGGCTCGATGAGCTCGTCGACGAGGCATCTGCCGTGGAGCCACCGGGCGACGTCGTCGACTCGCGGGTCGATGACCCGTTCGACGCTGACACAGACCGCGCTGACACCCAGTTCGACATCGGCACTCACACGGACGCCCACGTCGCTGTGGTCGATCGAGTCCGGACAGTCGGCATCGGCGCTCGTGATCCGCTCCGGATCGAGCGTCGTCACGAACCACCGCTCGTCGGAGCCGGATGGGTGTGACGGGCGGTACAAGCCACCGCCGGCGTCGACGGCACCGCCCACGAGCTCGATCGAGCGCACCATGCCCGCCAGGTGCGGCACTCCGGGCACGACCGGCTGGAGCAGGCCGGTGCGGAGCTCGCACGGCGTCAGGAAGGCGTCGTGACGGTGGTGGGCGACGAGGTAGCGCTCACCATGGCACATCTCGATCGAGCCACACGCGGCCGGCACCGCGTGCAGCAGGCAGGCGGCGAGGCGGACGCGTTCGCTGAGGACGGGGGCGGCGTGGTGCGGCGACATCATCTGGGAATCTAGGTGTTAGGCATACTTAACACAAATCGAGGGGCATACCTTTCACGAGCCACGGTTCCGGTCGTCAGACCGGCAGCGGTGAGGTGGTGGCGCTGTGGGGCACGACCAGCGGCGTGCCACTGACCGGGTCGTCGATCACGACCGCTTCGAGGCCGAAGACCTCGCGCATCGTGTCGACGGTGATCACGTCGCGCGGTGCGCCGGTCGCGACGATCGATCCGTCGCGCATGGCGACGATGTGGTGGGCGTACCGGCAGGCGAGGTTCAGGTCGTGCAGGACGACGACGATCGTGCGCCCGTCGGTGCGGTTGAGCGTGGCGACGAGGTCGAGCACCTCGATCTGATGGGTGATGTCGAGGAACGTCGTCGGCTCGTCGAGCAGCAGCAGCCCGGTCTCCTGCGCGAGCGCCATCGCGATCCACACGCGTTGGCGCTGGCCACCGGACAGTTCGTCGACGGAGCGGTCGACGAGGTCGGCGGTGCCCGTCGCCGCCAAGGCCGCACGGACCGCCGCCTGATCGGCGACAGACCACTGCTGGAACAGCGACTGGTGCGGGGTGCGTCCCCGGGCCACGAGGTCACCGACGAGGATGCCGTCGGGCGCGATCGGGTTCTGCGGGAGCAGCCCGAGCTGCCTCGCCACCTGCTTCGTCGGCAGCTGGTGGATCGACTGGCCATCGAGTACGACAGCGCCCGTCGCGTGGCCGCAGCAGGCGCGAGAGCGCTCGGAGCAGCGTCGACTTGCCGCACGCGTTCGGCCCGATGATCACGGTGATCTCCCCGTCGGGAATGTCGATCGACAGCTCGGTCGACACGACGCGGCCGTCGTAGGCCAGTGTGACCTCCCGCGCAGCGAGGCGGCTCACGTGACGGCCTCGGCGATCTGACGCGCGCTCCTCGCCAGTGCGACGACGGCAGCGCGGACCTCGTCGGGAGATCCGAGCGGGGCGTCGGGAAAGGCGATCGCGCGCGGTGGCGAGGGTCGCGCTGTCGCGGAGGTCGGCGTACACCGTCATGCCGTGGCGGTCGATCGAATGCACCCGCGCTGCCAGTCGCCGCTGCGATGCCGGCGATCCACCGGGCCATGTCGAGCACCGCCTCGGCGTGGTCGGCGTTCATGTGATCGACCGCGCCGGTCGAGTCGGCCAGCACGGGATCGGCGGTCGCCTCGGCGATCTGGGCGCCGGTCACCCAACTCATGTGGCCGAACCCGCCCACGTACCGCGCGGCCTCGATGGACAGGCGCCACCATCCGAAGTCGGGGAACTCGACGTAGTCGACGACACCGGGATGTCGCTCGACATGGTTGGCGACCTCGCCGTCGGCAGGCTCGTACGGCTCGAGTCGTCCGACGAGGCTCGCTCGCGGGCGGTCGAGCGGATCGGACTCGTGGTCCACCGGAAGCCCGGTCAACAGCATCCCTGCGCGGCTGTCGGCGCGGGCGTTGCGGGTGTGTTCTGCGAGCTCGGAGATGCACAGCAGCGGCGAGCCGTCGGCGAGCACCGAGTACGCCACGAAGCTGCCGTACGGGAACCCCGGTTCGGCGGGGCCGGCGGCCGTGGTCGTGGTCAGCGTCGCGAACCTGCCCATCGCGAGCAGCGTGCGGACGAGCTCGGCATGGTCGGGGAAGCTGTCGGTGTCGCCGTGGATGCTGAGCGAGCTCAGGTGTGGAACGGCGGTGGGTGTGACGGCGGCGGTGTCGACGCTCACGGTGTCTCCATTTCGATGTCGGGGTCGATGTCGGGGTCGATGTCCGGGTCGAGCCGGGTGCGGAGCTCGGTCAGGTCGTTCGTGAGCGTGGCGAGGAAGTCGCCGGTGCGCGGGCCGTTGCCGAGCATCAGCTGCGCGTCGTAGGCGAGCACAGCGCGAGCCGCGGCCGCAGGCGTGCCGGCGAGCGATGCCAGCGCGACGAGTCCGTCGATCCCACCGACGGAGGCGAGGCCATCCTCGGTGACGAGCAGCACGTCGGGTGATGCGGCGATGAGTGCCTCGGCGGTGATGTCGGCGGTGTCGACGATGCCCATGTCGTCGGCCACGTTGGTGGCGCCGGTCGCTTCGATCAGCCAGTCGATCGACGTTCCGTCGCCGAAGAGCAGCTGCGTCGAACTGCCGCGGAGATACAGCATGGCGACGCGCAGACCTGCGATGGGCGAGGTCGCCGCGTCGGCCGGTGTCGCCGCAGCGATCTGCGACTCGACGGCGTCTGCGAGCCGCTCGCCTTCATCGGGGATGCCGAGCGCTTCCGCGATGGCGCGGATCTTGACGCCGGGACCGGACGCGTCGGGTGGCGTCGGCACGATCACGACAGGCACCCCGACGCGCTCCAGCTCCTCGATCGTCTCGGGCGGCCCGGCGATGTCGGTGCCGATCACGAGTGTGGGTTCGAATGCGAGGATCGGCTCCGCGTCGAGCGCACGCTGGTACCCGATCTGCGGCAGCGCATCCGCCTCGGGTGGATGGGTGGCCGACAGGTCCGTGGCGACGACACGCTCGCCCATGCCCAGCGCGAACACGATCTCGGCGACATCGCCGTCGAGCGGGATGATCCGCTCGGTGGACTCGATCACCGTCGTCGGCGGGGGTGACGGTGCGCTCGACTCCGCGGGCGCCCCGCACGCCGCGAGGATCGCGACGCCGCCAACCAGTGCGGGCCAGCGCCTCACAACGCACCTGTCCGGGCTCGTCGCGACAGCAACCAGAGCAGGTACGGCGCGCCGATCACCGCCGTCGCGATGCCCGACGGGAAGCTCCGTGGGAGCCAGCACCCGGCGGGCCGCGAGGTCGGCGGCCATGGTGAGGAATGCACCGACGAAGGCAGCAGGCACGACGCACGCGCCCGGCGACGACGTCATGCGTCGCGGCGATCGGCGCCGACACGAACGCGATGAACACGATCGGGCCGGCCGCCGCGACGCCGAGCGCGACGAGACCGACGGCGAGCACGATCAGCAGCAGCTTGGTGCGGTCGACCCGAACGCCGAGCGCCTGAGCGGTGTCGTCGCCGAGTTCCAGGCGGTCGAGTGACCGCTGCGCCACGACGATGAACGGTGCCAGCACGAGCAGCGCCAGCCCGACCGTGCGCACGTGGTCCCACGTCCGTCCGTTGAGCGATCCGGTGAGCCAGACCGCGGCGCGTTGCACGTCCTGGATCTGTGCGCGGGTGATCATGTAGTCGACCGCCGCGGTCGCCGTGAAGCCGATGCCGATGCCCACGAGCACCAGTCGCGACGCCGCCAGCCCGCGTTGATATGCGAGCACGTACACGAGCAGCGCCGTCACCAGTCCGCCGACGACGGCCCCTGCGGCGACGGCGAGGCTCGATCCGTTGTAGACGGTGATCGTGAGCACCGCGCCGGCCGCGGCGCCGGACTCGAACCCGATGATGTCGGGCGATCCCAACGGATTGCGGGCGATCGACTGGAACACCGCACCGGACATCCCGAGCGCAGCGCCGACGAGCATCGCCGTCAGCGCGCGCGGCAGGCGAAGCGTCTGGACGATGAACTCGGCGTCGGGGCCACCGTCGCCGAACACCGCGCCGAGCACCTGGCCGACCGACAGCGGGAAGTCGCCGACCATGACCGACCACACCCCGACCGCCACGGTGGCACAGGCGAGCGCGGTGCACACGAGGATCGACCGCGGTCGCAGCCGCATCGACCAGGCTCCACGTCGTACCACCCACGGCGTCGTGGCGGCGCTGAACACGGTCACAGCTGGACCATCCGGGCACGCCGAACGAGGTACACGAACGCCGGGCCACCGATCGCCGCGGTCATGATCCCGACCTGCACCTCGCCGGGCCGGGCGATGACGCGACCGATCGTGTCGCAGCCGATGAGCAGGATCGGTCCGGCGAGCGCACACCCGAGCATCAGCCAGCGCTGGTCCGGGCCGACGACGGCGCGCACGGCGTGGGGCACGACCAGGCCGACGAACGCGATCGGCCCGATCGCCGCGACCGCCGAACCGCACAGCAGCACGATGGCCAGACCCGCGACCGCCCGCGTCCGGCCGACCTTGACGCCGAGCGCGGCGGCGGCATCGTCGCCGAGGCCGATGGCGTTGAGCGGCCGCGCGAGCCCGATTGCGAGGACGACGCCGACGGCGATGAACCACACGATGCTCGACACCACCTCGACGTCTCGTCCGGCCAGCGACCCGACGGCCCAGAACCGGAACTGGTCGAGCGTCGCCTCGTCGAGCAGCGTGACGGCGCGGGTGAACGCGAAGAGCAACGAGCTGAGCGCCGCACCCGACAGCGCGAGCCGGACCGGTGTTGCGCCACCCCGTCCGACCGAGCCGAGCAGGTAGACGACGACGGACGCGACGGCGGCACCGGCCATGGCGAACCAGACGAGACCGAGCGTCGTGCCGACACCGAACGCCCAGATCGCGAGCACGACAGCGAACGCGGCACCTGCGTTCACCCCGAGGATGCCGGGGTCGGCCAGCGGATTGCGGGTGACCGCCTGCATGATCGCCCCGCCGAGTCCCAGTGCGACACCGACCAGCAGCCCGACGATGGTGCGCGGCAGTCGCAGCTCGCGGACCACGAGGTGATCGGTGTTCGCGGGATCGAAGTCGACGAAGGCCTCGATCACGCTGCTGACGGGGATCGACTTCGCTCCGATCGCCAGCGACGTGAGCACCACGACCACCAGCACCGCACCCGTGCCGGCGATCACCGCCGACCGACGAGCGTTCTGCACCGTGATCCGGTGCGTGCGGGCGCGTCGACGCGTCGCCACGCGGTCGCCGCTCGTCGGTGCGGTCGCCACCAGTCCCTCGCTCATTGCGGCATCGGCTCAGCCGTCGAGGCGCCAGTAGCCGGTCATCGACACGACCGCGGCGGCCAGGCCGACCTCGGAACGCAGGTATCGACGGATCGCACTGATCTGTCGGGATTCTGCCGCGCCGAAGGCCGCACCGGGCACGACCCGCACAGCGTCCACCTCTGCCCGTGCGGTGTCGAGCAGGCGGTTCACCGTGCCCGGCGCATCGTCTCCTCGGTCGACCCACACCGTGCGCAAGTTCGGATGCTCGGGCATCGGCGGGGCGGTGGTCCTCGCCGATCGACTCGAGAAGCGCCACGATCGCGACCTCCGGCCCGGCGGTCTCGATCAGCGCCGCGACCGCAGCGAGGCCCGTCTCGTCCGCGATCAGCAGGACATCGTCGGCGATCGTCGGGATCTCGAAGCCTCGGCGTGGTCCCCACAAGGCGACGGGCGCGCCGGGCTGAGCGTTGCGGACCCACTCGGCCACCGAACCCGGGTGGTCGTGTTCGACCACCCACAGGTCGACCTCGCCGTCGTCGGGACGCGACCGGCGCACCGTGTAGTACGCGCCGTGGACCTGGTCACCGTCTGCCTGTTCGCGGAAGTCGGCCATGCTGTAGCCCGGCGAGATACCGCCCGGCTCGGGCGAGACCATGACGTACACGAACTCGTCGCCGCCTGCGAGCGGATAGTCGGGCAGCCCTGCGAGCGTCACCTCGATCAACGTCGGTGTGAGCCGCTGCGCACGGCGTACGAACGCGTGCACCGTGGGCAGCGACGCAGTCGAGCGCAGCTCGGCTTCGAGCGATGTCAGCGGCCGGGACGGATCGGCAGCTGCGCGAGCTGAGCCCACGGCGGCGATCAGGTGTTGGCGGACGTCGTTGGCGCTCCATGCCGGCTCCGCGAAATCGAGACGCACGGTGGCGGTCCCCTCGTCGTCACGCACGGCCATGAGCACACCCGCTGGATCGATCGCCGTGAGTTCGGCGTCGGTCGCTCGCTCGTCGAGGTACCGGGCGACGAGCAGCACCGTGTCTGCGTGCCTGCCGTTCAGGTGTTCGACGAGTACGTCGATCTGTTCTGCAGCCTCGGTGTCGAATTCGAGCGTTCCCATCACCGACATGGTCCTGTCACGAGTCATAAGAGCCCATGACCTTAGATGTTAGGCATGCCTAATTCAAGTTCACAGGGAGAGTTTCCATCGGCGGGGAGCGCCCTTTCGACATCACGGGATCTCGGCGAGCTCACAGCTCGTTCACGACTCGTTCTCACCAGCACTCGCGAGGATGAGCCGGGAACGACGGGCCGATCGCGCGTTCGTCATCCCCCGAGAGGACACCATGACCGCGAACCACGACGACTTCCACGACGACTTGGGCGGACTGCACCGCGACGTGCCTCGCATGCTCGACCGGCGCCGGGCGCTGCAGTGGATGGGCGGCCTCGGTCTCGCCGGTCTCCTCGCAGCCTGCGCGTCCGAGGCGACGGACTCCGCGGCCACCGGTTCGACCGGTTCGACCGCGACCACAGCGACCCCGCCGACCCCAGCGTCGTCCCCGTCGGCCTCGGCCACCGCAGCGGACTCCGTCACCGCCTCGGCCGGCGACGAGATTCCCGACGAGACCGCAGGGCCGTATCCAGCAGACGGTTCGAACGGGCCGAATGTGCTCGGCGAGGACGGCATCGTCCGTTCCGACCTCACCACCAGCATCGGATCACTGAGCGGCGCGGCCGACGGCGTTCCCGCCACCGTCCAACTCACCGTGGTCGACGCATCGACCGGCGCTGCGCTGGCCGGGGCCGCTGTGTACATCTGGCACTGCACGGCCGACGGGCAGTACTCGATGTACGAGATCACCGACCAGAACTACCTGCGCGGCGTCCAAGTCGCCGATGACGCAGGACGGGTCACGTTCACCACCATCTTCCCGGGCTGCTACGCGGGTCGCTGGCCCCACTGCCACTTCGAGGTCTACGACAACCTCGACGCTGCGAACGCCGGGAACCAGGCCGTGAAGGTCTCGCAGTTGGCCCTCCCGCAGGCCGACTGTGAAGCGGTCTACACCGACAGCCGCTACGCCAGCAGCAGCCGCAAACTCGCCCAACTGTCGCTCTCCACCGACAACGTCTTCCGGGACGGCTGGGAGGACCAACTCGCCACGGTGGTCGGCGCCCCAGCGACCGGCGTCACCGCCTCACTGCTCGTTCGCGTCTGATCGGGAGCGGCTGATTCGTGCCCCGGTGGCCACCGTGCCGCCGCGGTCCTATGGTTCATCTCGATGACATCTCGTGGCCGAGCGATCCTGATGGATCGGTATCTGAACAAGGGCACCGCATTCTCGGCGAGGGAGCGTGAGCGGCTGGGACTCGACGGTCTGCTCCCTCCAGTGGTGGAGAGCCTCGACACCCAACTCGACCGCGTCGAACACGAATACTCGTCCAAGCAGACCGACCTCGGTCGCCATGTGTTCCTCCGGGCCTTGCAGGACCGCAACGCCGTGTTGTTCTACGCATTCGTCGAACGGCACCTCGCCGAGCTGCTGCCGATCGTGTACACGCCGACGGTCGGGGTGGCATGTCAGCAGTGGTCGCGGATCTTTCGCCGTGAACGAGGGCTGTTCCTGTCGTGGCCGCAGCGCGATCGCGTACCGGAACTGCTCGACAACGCCATTGGCGATCTCGACATCGACGTGGTGGTGGTCACCGACGGTGAACGTGTGCTCGGGCTCGGCGACCTCGGTATCGGTGGCATGGGGATTCCGGTCGGCAAACTGGCGTTGTACACGGCGGCCGGTGGCCTCGATCCGGCCCGGACGTTGCCGGTGATGCTCGACGTGGGCACCGACAACGAAGCGCTGCTGTCGGATCCCCTCTACCTCGGCTGGCGCCACCAGCGCGTCCGCGGGGCCGAGTACGACGAACTCGTCGACGCGTTCGTCGATGCTCTCCGACAGCGCCTTCCCGGCGTGCTGCTCCAGTGGGAGGACTTCGCTCAACTCCACGCCAATCGTCTCCTGGCGCGTCATCGCGATCGCATCTGCTCGTTCAACGACGACATCCAGGGCACTGCCGCGGTGACGGTCGCCGCGATCGTCGCCGGCCTCGGGATCGCGGGAACACCCGTCGAGGAGTTGCGCCTGGTGGTGGTCGGGGCGGGCTCGGCGGGCACCGGGATCGCCGGCCAGGCAGTTCGGGCGATGGTCGCGGCGGGCGTGGCAGAAGACGATGCCCGGCGACGATGCTGGCTGGTCGATCGCGACGGTCTGCTCCACGACCGGATGGAGGGCTTGGCGTCGTTCCAGCAGCCGTTCGCCCGCTCGTGGGATGAGGTGCGTGGCTGGGACGATGACGCCGATGGGGTCGTCGAGTTGCTCGATGTCGTTCGTCAGGTCGGCCCACACGCCCTGGTGGGCGTCACCGGACAACCCGGCCTGTTCACCGAGGAGATCGTCCGAGCACAGGCGGCGCTGGTCGAGCGTCCGATCGTGCTCCCGCTGTCGAATCCGACGCCGCGCGCCGAAGCGATCCCGGCCGACATCCTGACTTGGACCGACGGTGCCGCATTGATCGGTACCGGTAGCCCGTTCGATCCCGTCGACGTGGCAGGTCGAACGGTGCCGATCGCCCAGGTCAACAACGTGCACGTCTTTCCCGGTGTCGGCCTGGGCGTCGTCGCCGTCGAGGCACGGGCGGTCTCCGACGAGATGCTCACGACTGCCGCGACCGAGATCGGACGTCTCGCCGCCGAGAACGCGGACGGGGGCATCCTCCCGCCGGTCGCCGAGAGCCGGCATGTCGCGCGTCGTGTCGCCTTCGCCGTTGCCCGAACAGCGGTGCACCAGGGGCTCGCCACACCGATGACGGACGACGAGATCACGACGAGCATCGACGAGGTGAGCTGGTACCCGGTGTACCGCGACCTCGACGACTGACGGTCGCGTCACGCGAGGAGGTCGGCAACGAAGTCGACCAGTTCGACGTGCGGCAGTCCGTCGATTTCCGCGAGGTCGACCCACCGAACCGCGTCGGTCGTGCCCGCATCGAACGTCGCGCGGAGTTCACCCTGCACGTCGTGCGCAGCGAACACGATGCCGACCAGGTGACCGGCGACGCCGACCGCGGACTCCTGATCCGTGAACCAACGTGAGAAGACCCCGATCACGGGACCGAGCGTCGCGGTGAGTCCGGTCTCCTCGCCGAGTTCGCGGTGCGCAGCCGCTTCCGCGGTCTCACCCCACTCGATCCCACCACCCGGCATGGTCCACTTCCCGCTGTCGGGGTGGCCTGGCGAAGCGAAGCGAGTCAACAGGAGCCGCCCGCCTGCGTCCCGGCACACGACGTATGCCGCCGCCCTCCTCCAGCCGACATCCACCGATCCAGGATGTCACCGACCGCTGTCCGGCATCGAACCCTCGGGGACGTGGATGCGGCCTGAGGGTCAGGGGATCCTGGTGAGGCTTCGGAATCGTCCGGAGAACGCCGCGACGATGACGGCGACGGATGACCCGGCGAGCACGGCGAACCCCAGCGCTCGCGCCTGGCTCTCGGTCGCGCCGTCCGTGGCCGACACGACCATCGCAACCGCCGCTGCGATCCAGCCGACCGCGGCGATCCGCAGCGACACCCGCTCGACGTAGGTCAGGTCCGGATCGTCGGCAACCGCCGTCGATGGCGCTCCGTCGTCACGCATCAGCTTCTCGATCCAACGCACCGGCGAGGTCACCGCGAGCACCACGACCGGCGCCCAGATCAGGACGACGGCGGCGAGCCCGACACTTCCAGGAACCGTCATCCCTTCGTTCGTGTCGAGGCCAGCGACGATCGCGTCACCCGCGTACACGGCCAGCGCCGTGGTCAACAGCGCGAGCAGTGCTTTCACGTACCGCAAGACGAGCCCTCGCAGGCGCAACACGTGCCGGACCAATCCGTGCTCGACCTTGGCGACCTCGTCGAGCAGCGGCCGGCTGGCCGACGCGGCCAGCTCGAACAGGCCGTGTGCTCGCGTCGCGTCGTCGCGACCCGAGTCGAGACCCGCATACACCTCCAGCTGTCGATCGACGCGTCGTCGCGACCGGTCGTTCGCCGGCACCAACAGCTCCACGATCCGAGGGTCGGTGCGGCTCGCCGACAGCTGTTCGTGCGCCGCCGGACCGAGTTCGTCGGACGGGAGCTGCAGCGAGGTCAACGTGAAGCGTGGTGTGAACACGTCGCGACCATCGCCGCCCAGGTGGTTGGCGTGGAAGTAGAAGCGGGTCAGATCGGCGAACAGCAACCACAGCGCCGCCACCGGAACGGCGAGCATCGCCACCACCCCGACGACGAGCGCGACGTCCGCCACGCCGATGCCGTCGATCACGAGCGACCGAAGGAGCCCGGAAACCGAGTCGCGGGCGACCACGGGCAACACCACCAGCAGACCCGCCCCCGACAGCATGCCGACCGCAATGCGGTGAAACGTCGACAAGCGCACCTCGCACCGCAGCGACGAATGCGCGTGCCGCAGCTCGTTCGTCCATCGTCAGTGTCGAACCGTCGGCGCCAGGATCGTCCATGCACGAAGTATCGCCACCGGATGCAGCGGCTTGGCGGATGGCCCTCGACGTCGGCGAGCCCGTCAGGGGAGAGCGATGCGCTGGACGGCCATGATGCGGTCCGGGGCGGGCAGCGAATGGATGCTCACCGTGCGGCCGAAACCGACGGCGTGCACCCAGCGGCGCGAGTCGAGGGCGATCCCCACGTGAGTGATCTGGGCCGGGTCGCCGACCGCCGACGTGAACACGAGGTCACCTGCGGCGATCGGCTCGGTGCGCCAGTCGACGGCGCTGCCGAGCTTGGCGAGCGCCCGGCTCTGGTGCGGCACGCTCTTGCCGATCTGGCGGAACGCCGCGACGACCAGACCGGAGCAGTCGAAGGTGTCGGGACCGGCGCTGAAGAACCGATACGGCGCGCCGACCTGCGCCGTGGCGTACGACAGCAGCGTGTCGATCGAACTGCCCGCCGAGCGCCGTGCTGCGCCCGTCGAAGGGGTCGCAGTGGGACTGCCTGTCGGAAGCGGTCGGGTGGCGGGCGGGATCCGGAGGCGCCGTCCCGGCATGATGAGGCTGGTTGCCTCCAGGGAATTGGCGCGCAGCAGCGCGCCGAGGCTCACACCGTTGCGCCACGCGATGCTCGACAGCGCGTCGCCGGCGACGACCACGTATTCGGACGAGGTCGCGGCGATCGCCGATCGTGGTCGTCCTGGACGCCGGTGCGGAGTTGGGAGTGGTGCCGACTCGGGCACCCGCTCGGGATCACCAGGGTCTGGCCGGGATGGATGATGCTGGTCAAACGGAGCGAGTTCACCCGGAGGAGTTCCGACAACCGCACGCCGTGGCGCCATGCGAGACCGGCGAGGCTGTCGCCGTCGTCGCACGGTGACGGTCGTCTCGACGGTCGTCCTGGCCTCGGTCGTGGTGGCGCCCGACGGCGCCGCCGAGGCGACCCCTCCGAAGAGCGGAAGCAGGACAGCGAGTGCCACGCCTGTGGCCAGGAGGAGTCGCGCGGTTCGTTTCATGTGAGGTCCATCGGCGCGCACTCGCGGGACCTTGACCGTTTCTTGACGATTTCTTGCCGGAACCGTGACAGGTCGTTCGGAGCGGGCCGAGTCAGCCCCACTCTGCCGACAGCTGCAACCACTCCGACTGCGTCCAGTGGCTCCGGAGTTCACTGGTCACGAAGTCCGACGTCCAGCGAACCATCTCGATCCACGGCAGGTCGGCCGACGCCACCTCGGTGAAGGCCATCCCGTCGATGAGGAGCGCAGCGTCGTCGATCCCCAGGATCACGGTGTCGAAGGCGTCGTCGCCGAGGTCCACGAATCCGGTACCGCCAGGGAGCAGACCGAGGCGGAGTTCGAGTTCGGTCAGCCGTTCGACGTCCCATCTGGTGACGGCGCCCGACATGGCCTGATCGGCCATGATCGCCGATGATCTGGCCCAGGGCGAGGCGCGCGTCGGGCGCCAACTCGATCCCCTTCGGCATCAGCATCGTCGTAGCTTCCCATCCGCACGAGGCCATGGCACGAGCGAGCGCAGTCGAGTTGCGAGATCAGAGCCCGTTGATCTCGATGGCTGCCGCGAATCAACAGGAAGACGCCGATCAGCAACACGGCGACCGCCAGCGATCGGCACGACCCAGATGCGAGCGGTGCGAACGATCGAGTTGCCGTCCATCACGCCGAATGCCCGATCGCGCAGGGCGACCATGCCGAGGCCGACACTGACCAGGGCGATCGCCATCCCGATGCCGAACGCAAGGATCAGCAGGCCGCCGAAGGCGAGACGGTTGAGCTGAATCGCTCCGAGCAGCACGATGATGGCCGACGTCGACGGGACGAGGCCCCCGGACAGTCCGAGCATCGCCAGCGTCTTCCAGCTGACCTTGCCGGTGAGATCCATCTCGTCGAGGTCGAACTTGTGGGTGTGCGGGAAGATGCCGTGGCGGTGCCAGCCGTCGCCGTGATCGTGGTCGTGGGGATGGTCGTGGTCGTGATCGTGGTCGTGGTCGTGATCGTGATGGTCGTGCGAGTGGTCGTGCGTCGTGTGAGTGGTCGTGGTCGTGCGGATGGTCGTGATCGTGATCGTCGGGTGATCGTGGTCGTGCGGGTGGTCGTGGTCGTGATCGTCGTGTGATGGTCGTGGTCGTGATCGGATGGTCGTGGTCGTGCGTGATGGATCGTGGTCGTGCGTGGTGGTCGTGGTCGTGGTCGTGGTCGTCGTCGTGCGAGTGGTCGTGATCGTGATCGTGCGGATGGTCGTGGTGGTGACCGTCGTGCGGATGACCGTGATCGTCGTGAGCGTGCCGCACGAGTCCGTGCTGGTGACCGTGAAGCGTCGACGGGTCGCTGATCAGAGCGGACCCGGTGACGAGCGCCACGCCGGTGCGCGCCAGCACCGGCACGTCGGTGTCCATCTCGTCGGTGCCGTGGTCGCCGTGTGCGTACGCCAAGTGGACATCACGCCGGCGATCAGCGGCCCTCGACCTCGCGCGCCACTCGTTCACGGCCGTCCAGACGAGCCACACGCCGATGCCGAACACGATCACCGCCGACAGTCCCTGGAGCCAGGGGTAGACGCGCTCGGGCGCGAAGGCGGCACCTGCGGCGTAGGTGATGATGCCGAGGATCAGCACGCCGAGTGTGTGCGACAGCGCCACGGCGATGGCGAGCACCAACGCCTGGATCTTCGTGCCCTTGGTGCCGACGAGATACGCGCCGATCACGGTCTTGCCGTGGCCGGGAGCGAGCGAGTGCAGTGCGCCGAGGAATGCCGCGAATCCGAGCGCGATCATCATGGCGCCGATTCCGCCGTCGGCGCTGGCGATCAGGTCCGAGAACGCATCGCCCGCCTCGTCGTCGCGCTCGTCGTCGCCGGGTTCGGTGGTCGGCAGGGTCGCCGCGTCGACGTCGGCGGACGCCACGAAGTCGAACGTCACCGACCGTGTGTCCGGGATTCTCGGACGGGTCCGGGTAGTCGGTGAGACGAGACGTGAGCGACTCGTCGTTGACGTCGCCGGTGATGGCGGTGCGGTCGCCGACGACGATCACTTCCCGCCACCCGACGCGGCCGCTGAAGTTCGCGTCGTCGAAGCTCATCGTGCGCGCGACGTCGGTCGGCTCGATCGGCGTGACCCAATTGCACACGACACGGAGTGTGGTCAGTCCACCGTCGCCGTCTTCGCGCAGCGTCGACGTGGTGAGGCCGTCGAGCGTGAGCGCGGCGTCGTCCACGAGCAACTCGATCTCCGTCGCCAGCGACGTGCAGTACGCCTCGGGGTCGGCTTCGATGGCGTCGCCGTCGGCCTGGGTCGGCGTCTCGGCGAGGCTCAGGACGTAGTCGAGTTCGATCTCGTCGGGCGCCACCCGGATGGCGGCATAGCGATCGATGGCGAACGGGCCGAACTCGTGGGCGAAGCTCGCCGATGGGTTCAGCATGACCACGAGCGCAACCACGAACGACAACAGGGCGCTGCGTCGGAACCGAGGGCCCCACGTCGTCGCCCCAGCGTCTCGGCGAAGCGGTGGGAGGGCGTGGGGTCATCGGGAAGCCATTTCGCTGGGTGCATCGACCGGATCAGGGCGAGGGGCGGCGGGGGCAGCGGTCGACCGGAGCCGTCCGGCGCGCTGCTCGATCGTGCGTATCGCGGCGGCAGCAGCGACGGCCAGGAGCACGAACCAGAAGTTGCGTGGCCAGACCCGCAGCGGGTTGGCCACCTTCTCGATCGGCCAGTCGTCGTTCGCCACCAGTTCGCCCGACCACGCAACCGCGTAACCGACGAAGACCACCGACAGCGTGACCACGATCGCGGGCACATAGCGGGTCCGTCGCAGCAGGAGCAGCGGGAGGCCGACGAAGAGGGCGATGAGCAGTGCAGCGATCAGGGCGCCCACCTCGAAGGCGACGAGACCGGTGACCGGCCTCGATCGATCGAGCTCGTGGAACACGAACCCGGCGCCGAGGCCGAAGCCGAATGCAAGGCCGGCGAGGGCGAACATCGCAGTGCCCAGCGTTCTCGTGGACGCACGGAATCTCGCCGCCGTCAGGTACACCGCCTGGAGCGCCAGTGTGCCGGCGACGATTGCGGCGGTCACCCTCGTCGGCAGGGTCAGCACGCCGAGACCCACGATCCACAGGGAGATGGTGGCGGCAAGGACGAAGATGCCTGCACCGGTCGCGATGTCGCGTCCCACCGTCGACAACGGGCGCGGCGTCGAGTCCTCGCGTCGGCGTGGCACGAGGACCAGCGTGGTCGTCACCGCTGCGACGAGCAGCAGGAGATCGATCTCCTCCCTGACCTCGTCGGAGCCCATTCCCCTGATGGCGGCCATCGAGGCCAACGTCGACTCGCTCTCGAGCTCCACCACCTGTTCGGTCATGCCGACCGAGAAGCCGAGGAGGTGTCCCGATCCGTTGTCGAACGTCGCGCTCGGCCAGTCGTCCTCGATCAACAGCAAGGAGTCTCGCTCGGGATTCGACTCGACGATGACGGCGAAATTGGCCACGAAGGTTCGGGGGACCTCGTCGAAGTCCTCGTCGACCACGAAGTCGAGGACGACGTAGGGGCCGTTCTCGGTGGGCAGCACCGAGAGGTCGCCGAACTCCAGGTTCCAGCTCTCGGTCGCGGTGCCGAGCCCGGTGTGTTCGGCGATGTACGCCTCGATCTCTGCGCGAGCGGCGAAGACGGCCGCCCTCAGCCCAGCCGGAAGCCTCGGAGAACTCGATACCGAGCGCCGGGCCGAGGTCCGCGACGGGAATCTCGACACGCCCCTCGATGCCGTCCTCGAACAACGACACGTAGAGATAGCTCTGCTTGCCGGAGTGGGCGGACGCGGTGGAGGGCGCGAGACCGACGACGAGCAACAGGCTGACGAGCAGCGATGTGAGCGCAAGGCGGGGTGTGAGAGACATGGCGATTCTTGCGGGAGGCTAGGTCGCCCATGGCGTCACCGAGACACTGCGCTGCCATTCGGTACCCCGATTTCTCCGGCGTCGACGTCCCCCTCCACGGTAGAATCCGGGCGCCACGCAGAGAGGGGCCGACGTACGTGCGAATCCGACCACCGCGAATACTCGAGACGATCCTGACGGCAGTTGTGCTCACCGCGCTTGGTGGCCGTGCTCGTGCCGATCTGGACGGTGCACCGCTTCGCCACGGGGCTCCTCGTTCGCCGACCTGAGGGATCGAGAACCCCCATTCCACGAGTCGCCGCGACCGATGTCGACCTCGACGAGGTGATCGCCGGCAACCGGCCGGTCGTCATCTCCGGGCTCATCGAGCGACTCGACCTCCCCCTCGTCCCCGACCTCGACGGCCTCCGCGAGCTGGCGCACCGCAACTCGTCCGTCTTCAAGGTGAGGTCGCATTCGGCGCACGCCCCGTACTTCCTGTACGTCGGCGACTACGGGGCCGAACTGACCGGCACCGAGGACATGACGCTGGCCTCGTTCCTCGACTCGATGTTCGGTGACCCGACGAAACGCGACGACACCTGTGTGTACCGGCTGTTCGGGGTGAACGACCTCGACGGCGACATCGGAGGGATCATCGACTCGATGTCCGAGGGTCTCGCCACGCTCACCGATCGCCGACCCGATCGCTCCGCCAGTGGCATCTGGATCGGGTCGTCCGGGGTCGTGACACCGCTGCACCACGACGCATGGACCGGTCTGCTGTTCCAGATGACCGGATCGAAGCGGGTGCTGATGTTCCCGCCCACGGAGCGACCGAATCTGTACTTCACGTCGCCCTTCGCGGCGAAGGATCGGTGGAGCATGTTGCCCGGGCGCTCCGACGATGCCGACGCAGCCGATTTCCCGAGGTTCGCGCGTGCGCAAGGGTTCGAGGCGCAGCTCGATGCGGGCGATGTCCTGTTCATCCCCGCCTTCTGGTCGCACGAGATCGAGGCGCTCGAGGCCAACATCAGCATTCCGTTCCGCTTCGGCACCCGCACGATCGACCAGCTGAACCCGGGCTTCCTCCGGCCGGCGTACGAGGTGTATCGACGCAAGTACGTCGAGCCGGTTCGGTCCCGTGCGGTCGGCGCCCGCGCGGGCGCCTGATCAGCGAGCCGACACCGTCGTGTCGGGGCCGTCGACGGCCAGGATCTCGACCGCCACCTCGTACATCGCCCAGCACAGGTACCGGTACGCCACGCCGTTCGATTGACAGAACTCCTGGAACGCCCGGAACTCGTGCTGTTTCCAGTTCGGGTAGTTGAAGTACTCGTTGAACACGATGATCGACCCCGGCCGAATGCGTGGTGCCAGGTTCTCGAGGATCGTCTTGGCCGAGCTGTAGATGTCGGAGTCGATGTGAACGAAGGCGACGTCGCCGGGGTGTGATTCGAGGAACGCCGGCAGCGTGTCGTCGAACCACCCGATGTGCAGTTCGACATTGTTCGCGACCTTCGGCAGACCCTCACCTGAGAATGCACCGGCGTCGAGCGTGTAGCCGCTCCACGGCTCGGGCAGCCCCTCGAACGAGTCGAATCCGTGCACAGTCCGTTCGGGGTGTCGTCGGGCGATGTGGTTGATCGTGCCGCCCGAGCGCACCCCGAACTCGAGGAACAACCCGTCGAGGGTGACTCGTTTCGATGCGAACGTCAGTACACCGAACGCGTCCTTGCGGATCAGTGCCTCGGTCATGTCGGAGGTGATGTAGTCGACCGTCTCGTCGAGTGCCCGCTGCAGGAGCGCATGGTGCGGATGAAACCGGTTGGCGTAGTAGTAGCTGCCGTAGTACGAACGGCTCGCCGCCGATGTGATCGGGCTCACGATGCGATCGAGCACGCCCCGCAGGCGCTCTTCGGTCAGTGCGTTCCCGAGGAACCGACGTCGTCTCACGGCGGCCGATGCTAGGTGCACTGGGCCGGGACAGCTGGTGTCGGTACTGTCGCCGCCGTGCCGAGGACCGTGCTGCCAGCCGATTGCGACCAGCGATGACCGACCCGCTCGTGGAAGCGATTCACCGTGGACGACTGCACGGGGTGGCCACGACCATCCGCGACGATCCCGCACGACCGGCCCCTGAGCGGGCTCGCGCCGCCGATGCGGTGACGGTGTGCGAGCAGATCGGTCGGGCCTGTGAGCTCGATCGTGATCGAATCGTCGCCCTGCTCCGGGCGGCCGGTTGCGACGTCGGCGCTGCGGCACCCCCGGGTCCCCGGCAGCATCACACCGTCGAACTGCGCGTGGCCGACTACGAGGCGGCGCATCGAGCGGCGTCGGTGCTCGCCGGCCACGGGTTCGAGCCGTGGCAGCAGTGGACACGCGGCGCCGAGCGGTCGGCTCGCCGGTTCGCGGACGAACTGGTCGTCGGTGCAACGGGCGACGTGACCACGGTGGTCCGCTTCCCGTGGGGTTCGGGAGCCCGGCGGTCGCGTCTTGCCCGGGTGTTCACACCGACGTCAGGTGACTGGAGTCTCATCGACCTGCCTGGTTGGTCGTGGCCTGCCTACTCGCTGGTGCGACCGGCGAGGCTCGTGTTGGAGCGTGTCGGCGCCGTCGGACGCCACGACGACAGCCTCGGGCCGTTTCTCTCGACGCCGCGGTCGCTCATCGGGCCGCTCCTGGCGTTCGCCGGGGTCACCGCCGACGACCGGTTGCTCGACGTCGGCTGCGGCGACGGACGCGTCGTGGTGGCGGCGGCGGAACAGATCGGCTGCCGCGCCGTCGGCGTCGAGCGCTCGGCAGATCTCGTCGAGCGAGCACGCCGGCGCGCCACGGATGCCGGCGTGGCCGACCTCGTCGACATCGTGCACGGCGACGGACTCACTGCCGATGTCGCCGAGGCGACGATCGTGTTCATGTTCCTGTCGATGCGCGTCGTGGCCGACCTCGTCCCCGCGACGTTGCGGCAACTCCGACCTGGCTCACGCTTGGTGATCCACGAGCAGACCAGACTGCCCGAGTCGATGGAGCCGACTCCCGACGAGTCCGTTGCAGTGATCGCCGACGGAGCGGTGACCGTGGCCCACCGCTGGACGAAGCGCTGACGGGACACCCCGACCTCGTCGAACGGTCCGCACCCGTCAGCCGAGGCCGAGCAGCCGGGCGATGATGTTGCGCTGGATGTCGGAGGTGCCCGAGTACACGAGTCCCCCGATCGCATCTCGCAGTTCGCGCTCCACCTCGAACTCCGTCACGTACCCCTTGGCGCCGTGCACCATCGAGGCCGACAGAGCTCCAGCGAGGCCGGCCTCGCTCGCCGTGAGCTTGGCGAGTGCAGCCGACATGGCGAGGTCGCGACCGGTCACCGCCGCCATGGCTGCCCGGTACAGCATGAGACGAGCGATCTCGTGTCGCTGCTTCATGTCGGCGATGCGATGAGCCACGGCCTGGTAGTTGCCGATGGCCTGGCCCCCCTGTTCGCGTTCACATGCGTAGGCGATGCTCGACTCGAGTTGACGCTGCATCGCGCCCACCTGCGTCGCGAACACGAAGCTCCGCTCCACCTGCAGCACGGCGTTGAAGATGGCCGCCCCTGCCCCCTCGCGCCCGATCATCGCGGACGGCGGCACGACGACATCGGTGAGCGTGATGTCGCCGAACGGAGTCGTTCGCATGCCCATCTTGTCGCGGTTCGCCAGACGCTCGACGCCCTCGAAGTCGGTGGGAACGAGGAAAGTCGAGAGTCCCCACGCGCCGGCGCCGGGTCGGGTGGAAGCGAACACGATGACGAACGCACACTGCGATCCGAGGGTCAGATAGGCCTTGTGGCCGTTCAGCACGTACGAGCCGTCGTCACGGCGTACCGCCGTGGTCGAGAGGCTGTACGCGTCGGAGCCCGAGTCGGGCTCGGTCATCGCGAACGCACCGAGCACCTCGCCTGCAATCAGGCCCGGGAGCCACTCGCGCTGTTGTGCGTGGGTGCCGAATCGGACGATGGTCTCCTGGGTGCTGAGGATCTGGCTGCCGATGGCGAACGCCAGCCCGTTGTCGCGACAACCGTGGCCCGAGACCCTCGAGCGTGAGGAGCGTGGTCGCCAGATCGGCACCGGAGCCGCCGAGTTCGGTGGGCACCATCACGCCCTGGATGCCCCGATCCGCGCAGCGCTTCCAGTCGTCGGCGGCGAATTCGGAGCGAACGTCGGCGCGAACCCGGTCGCCCGTGGCCAGCTCGCGCCGTGCCCACTCGGCGACCTCGGTCTTGACCGGATGATCGAGGTGGGCCATCGCCTGCGCGAGGCCCAGCAGGGCTGCGTCGCTCGTTCGGTCGGTCACGTCGACCCTTGCGAACGCAGCTGGATCCGACCGAACTCGTCGATGTCCTTCCACTCGTCCTGGAAATCGTCGTTGTTCCACTGCCCGAGGCCCGGATAGAAGACGCGCCGTCCTCCGTGCCCCTCGAAGTCGGGGCCGTTCCATCGGGGGTCGGCTGGTTCGTCGACGCGCTGGTAGCGGCTGTCCGACGACAGCCGGCACCGCCCGGTGCGGGACAGGTTGTCGAGCGCTCCGTGCAGCGTGTGCATCCCGAAGCACAGCACGTCGCCTGGCCGGAAGTCCGTGGTCAGCCAGCGAGCGCCGTACTCGCGTTGCACCGTCGCGGGATCCGCGTCGAGCCAGGTCAACCCGTCGCGGTCCGCATCGGCGGCGAGGTAGCCGGCCTGGAGCCGCTCGGACCGGTGGCTTCCTTCGAGAAGGATCAGTGCGCCTTCGTGGCGATCGACCCGACCGAGCGGGATCCAGCTCGAGAAGATGCGGCTCGTCCCGCGGTTCATGTAGGGGCCGTCGCAGTGGAAGCCACACCCCTCGCCGGGCCGCACGAATCGCGGCCAGCGCATGTCGAAACTACGGACCGGCCCGTCGAGCAGCGCCTCGTGCACCGCGAGCACCTCCGGGGCATCGGTCACCGCGAGATACCGGACGCCGGTCCGGACGCTCTCGGAGAACGCCCGCAGGTTCGCAGACCTCACGCCTGCACCGTCGCCGGCGATGGCGTCGTCGATCGGGAACCGGTCGTCGATCTCACCGATGATCGCGTACTTCTGCAGGATCTCGCGGCGGGCGTCGAGCACCACCTCGGGGTCGAGCAACCCTCGGAAGAACAGGTGACCCGCCTCGCGCATCTGTTCCCGCAGTGCGACCGGATCGCCGAGCAGCCCGTTTGCAGGGACGAACTCGCCCAACGCCGCCGGGCTGGTGTCGAGGGGGTTGCCGTTGGCGGTCAACATGGGACGGGATGGTCGATCGGTGTTTGAGATTTTCCGGTGGTCGAGTTCTCATACGGTGCTGGTCCTGGCTACGTATGTCAATTCGTGCAGTCGCTCCGTTGCCTCTCCGACCTCGTCGAACGTGACCGCCTCCTCGCGAGCGGGGTGTCGCTCGACGCTCTCGCGCTCACGGACACGACGACCTCGTGGTCGTGGGGCGAGTACGCCGACCGTGTGGCACGCACCGCAGGGTCACTCGCCACGGTCGGCGTCCGACGGGGCGACCGGGTCGGCGTCCATCTCACCAAGTCGGTGCACTCGTTCGTTGCCGTGCACGCCGTGCTGCGCGCCGGCGCCGTGGTGGTGCCGGTCGACCCGTTCGCCCCGAGGGAGTTGGCCGCCGCAGTGTTGCTCGACGCCGGCGTCGACGTGGTGGTCACAGATGCCCGTCCGGCGGTGATCGACGCCATTGTCGAACATGTGGGCGTGCGAGCGGTTCTGCTTCCCCTGGCGGTGGACCGGGAGCACATGACGGCCGAAGTGCCCGTCGTGCTCACCGGAGCCGACATCGACGTGGCGCCCGCTGCACCGGCTGTGATCGTCGACCCCGACGACCCCGCCTACATCATCTACACGTCGGGTACCACCGGTCGGCCCAAGGGCATCGTCCACACGCACCGCAGCGCACTGGCGTATGCCGCAGCAGCGGCAGCAGGCTACGGGTTGCGCAGCGACGACCGAATGGTCAACATCGCTCCGTTGCACTTCGATCAGTCGACCTTCGAGCTCTACGCCTCCGCGGTCGTCGGTGCGTCCGTGATCGTCGTGCCCGACCCGGTGATGCGCTTCCCCGCGAGCGTTGCGGCGCTGATCGAAGCAGAACGGGCGACGGTCTGGTACTCGGTTCCCCACCTCCTGATGCAGCTGGTCGCCCGGGGAGGGCTCGACGCGAGGGACCTGTCGTCGCTGCGCTGGATCCTCTTCGGAGGCGAGGTGTTCCCATCGCGACAGCTGGCGGAGTTGATGACCCTGATCCCGTCCGCTCGAGTCTCCAACGTGTACGGACCGGCCGAGGTCAACCAGTGCACACGCTACGATCTCGATGCCCCACCGGCGGCGGACGAATCGGTCCCGATCGGACGGGCGTGGGAGGCGGCGCAGGTGCGTGTCGTCGCTGCCGACGGTCCGATCGACGTTGCCCGCGCCGTACCGGCAGGCGAGCCTGGCGTGCTGCTCGTAGCGACCGACACGATGATGGCGGGGTACTGGCGCCGCGACGACCTGACTGCGTCGTCGACCGTCGTCGACGACGGGGTGAGGTGGTATGTCACGGGCGACCTCGTGATCGAGAACGGGAATGGCGATCTCGTCTTCCTCGGGCGCATCGACAACCAGGTCAAGATCCGTGGCCATCGCGTCGAGCTCGAAGCGATCGACGCCGTGCTTGCCGACGTGGAGGGGGTGATCGCCGCCACGGTGGTGGTGGACCGGAGCATCGACGATCATCGTCTGATCGCGCTGCTGGTCATCGACCCCGAGCAGGACCACGAGGCCGTGTCCGAGCGAGCGCTCGGCGCGGCGCGACGTCTGTTGCCGCGTCCCGCAGTCCCCGCCGAGTTCCGTCAGGTGCCGGCGCTGCCTCGAACGAGTACCGGCAAGGTCGATCGTGCCGGCTCGGCTGGGCTCCTGGTCCCGTGATCGACGAGAATGATCGACGAGGTCGGTGGTTCGGGTGGATCTCATCCGGCACACCGTCCGTGTACGAGCGAGAAAGCGACACGTGTCAGTGAACGCCCCGGACATCCACGACCGAACCGCTGACGGCGTGTTCGACGCGCCCGACGACCGATTCGAGGCCGCTCTCCTGGCGTTCATCGGCGACGACGTGGCGATCGAGGACGGCGGCATCGACGGGTCGACGGACCTGCTGCTGACCGGGATGGTCGACTCGTTGGGCGTCGTCCTCATCGTCGAGTGGATCGAACGCAACCTCGGCCGCACCGTCGACCCGGCCGACGTCGTGCTCGAGAACTTCCAGACCGTGGACGCGATGATGGAGTTCCTCCGCTCGACATGAGCACTGGCGCCCAGTCGGTCAGCATCGGCCCTCGAACGTTTCGGTCCGGCGCCCTCACCAGAACGCAGGAACTCATCTGGGCGAGCCAGCGGCTGCACCCCGGTCTGCCACTCGCCAACATGGGCAAGCGGACGCGCATCAGCGGTCCGCTCGACCCCGACCGTCTCGTTCAGGCGTTCGACACCGTCGTGCGAGCCAGCGACGTGCTCCGCATGGTCGTCGAAGCGACCGGGCGACCGGGCGATGCACGCGCCCGCGTGCTCGACCGGGCGCCTCGATCGACCGAGCTCGTCGACCTCCCCGTCTCCGACCTGGAAGCGTGGAGTCGGGACCGAATTTCGCAGCCGATCGATGCGGCCGTGTGCGTCTACGACTCCGTCGTCCTTCGTCACGCCGACGACGACTGGACCTGGTGGCTCGATCTCCATCACGTCGCCACCGACGCGGCCAGTTCGGCCCTCGTGTACGCCGCCACGGGAATTGCGTACCAGCGGCTCGCCGCGGGTGACGACGTCGATCTGACCGGCGTCCTGGTCGGCGAGTTCTTCGACGTCGCCCGCGCACTCGTGGAGGAGCCCGGTGGACGCGACACGCCGGGGGAGCGTGCGGCCGGATGGCGAACAGACGAGGAGGCCGCTGGGGTCCAACCGCCGATCGAGCTGTACGGCCCTGTGGGACCTCGCACCACACTCGTCGATCGCCTCCCCGTCGAATTGGACGACGCACAGCGTCAACGGATCGACGAGGCGATCTCGGGGCCGTATCGGTCGATCAGCCGTGAATTGGGCCTGCTCGGACTCGGAGTGATGGCGCTCGCAATCGCTGTCCACCGGCTCGACGGCCGATCGACCGTGGTCGTCGGTGTTCCGGTACACCATCGGTCGACGAAACGGACCCGCCGTGTGGTGGGCCCGTTGATGGAGCTCTATCCACTGGCGGTCACGGTCGACCTGTCGGAGAGCCCCGTCGACATGTTCGCTCGCGTGCTCCGCTCGATCACCGCGCTGTTGCGACGAGCCAAACCGGGCGAGAGCCCCGACACACCGTTCGAGGTCGTGGTCAACGTGCTCACCGCCCGGTACGGCGACTTCGCCGGCCTGCCAGCGACCTCCGAGTGGATGCGTTCGGGTCACGTCGACCCGACGCACCGGCTCCGCCTCCAGGTGTACGACTACGAGGGCGATCGTGACCAGGCGTCGATGCGGTGGGAACTCGACCTCAACCGCTCGGCCAGCGCCGACGGTGCCGCATCGCGCCTGCCGCGTCACGTCGGCCAGATCCTCGAATCGATCGTCAGCCATCCGAGCGAGCCGATCGGAAGTCGAGCGGTGATCGACGCGGACGAGGTGGCGGAGCTTGCGGCCCTGTCGCCGCAGCCGGACGCGATCACGCCGGCGTCAACCGTGCACCGCTCGATCCAGGATCGCCTGCGAGCGGACCTCGATCGCATCGTGATCGAGCACGCCGGCACGACGGTCACGGCGGCCGAGTTCGATCGGCGCGCCGACGGCGTGGCGACCTGGTTGGTCCGCTCCGGTCTCCGCCCCGGGCGCGCAGTCGGCATCCGCATGCACCGCAGCATCGACGTGCTCGTGGCGATTCACGGTGTGCTCCGTGCCGGCGGGGTGTTCGTGATGTTGTCACCCGACGACCCCGCCGCCCGCCACGACCTCATCGCCGCCGACGCCGACCTGTTCACGATCGTCGACGCACTTCCCGAAGAGACACCGCACGACGGCGACGCCGGCCAGACGGCGCTGCCCGAGGTCGACCTCGATGACGGCGCCTACATCCTCTACACCTCGGGGTCGACCGGCGCACCCAAGGGCGTGCCGATCTCGCATCGCGGGCTCGCCGACTATCTCGCATTCGCCGTCGGCGCCTACACCGACGACGAGCCGCCGATCGTCGCCCTGCATTCGTCGTTGGTGTTCGACCTCACCATCACCAGCCTGTTCCTCGCGCACCTCACCGGTGGCCGGATCGTCGTGTTCGACCAGGAACCGATCACCGCCCTCGGAGCGATCGCCGCCGACGACCGGATCACGTTCCTGAAGGCCACGCCGTCGCAGCTCGAACTCTTCGTCCGACTTGCCACCGCACCGCGGCCCCTCCGCACGATCGTCGTCGGCGGCGAGGCGTTCCGGAGACCGATCGCGCGTCGCGTGCTCGACACCTGCATGCCCGGCGTCCGCATCTTCAACGAATACGGTCCGACCGAAGCGGTCGTCGGCTGCATGGTCCACGAGTGGTCGCCCGACGCCGACCTCGACGTCGACGTGCCGATCGGGCACGCGTGCCCGGGCAGCGAAATCCGTATCCTCAGCGCCGACGGTCACCTCGCGCCGACCGGGTCGTGGGGAGAGCTGTACGTGCGGCGACCCGGAATGGCCCAGGGGTATCTCGACCCGTCGGAGCCGAGCAACGAGCGCTTCGTCGAACTCGACGAGCGAGGTCCCCGCTGGTATCGAACCGGCGACCGCGCCCGGGTCGTGCGTCCCGGCGTCGCCGTCTACGGCGGCCGCATGGACGGCCAACTCACGGTGAACGGGATCCGTCTCGAACCCGCCGAGGTCGAAGCGGCGCTCGTGGCGATCGACGGTATCGATTCGGCGCTCGTGCGGGTCTGGCAGCCGGGCGACCGCGTCGGGACCATCGCCGACAGCCAGCGCTGCGGGCGGTGCGGCCTCGGCGTCGACGTCCCCGGGGTCGAACTCGACGAGGAACGTGTCTGCAACACGTGTCGCACCTTCGATGCCGTGGCCCCCCAGACCGAGGGATGGTTCCGCACCGAGGCCGATCTCGACGAGCGTCTGGTCACCGCCCGCCGCCGACGCACGGGCGACATCGACTGCCTGCATCTGTTGTCGGGCGGCAAGGACTCGACGTATGCGTTGTACCAGCTCGTCGAACGCGGGTGGAAGGTCCATGCGCTCACCCTGGACAACGGGTTCATCTCCGACGGCGCGAAGGAGAACATTCGGCGCAGCGTGGCCGACCTCGGCATCACCCACGAGTTCGCGACGACCGATGTGATGAAGGAGATCTTCCGCGACAGTCTCGACCGCTACTCGAACGTGTGCCAGGGCTGCTACAAGACCATCTACACGATTGCCGTGGCCCGAGCTCGCGAACTCGGCATCCCGGTGATCGTCAGCGGACTGTCGCGTGGGCAGTTCTTCGAGACCCGGCTCGTCCCGCACCAGTTCGAATCCGGCCGATTCGATCCCGACGAGATCGACCAGACCGTGCTCGAGGCCCGGCGCGTGTATCACAGAACACCCGACGCCGTCACCGAGCTGCTGCCGGAACAGCGTGTGTTCGACGACATGTCGGTCCTCGACGAGATCGAGTTCGTCGACTACTACCGCTACGTCGACGTCGAGCTGGCGGAGATGTACCGATTCCTCGAACATCGTGCGCCGTGGGTCAGGCCATCCGACACCGGCCGATCCACCAACTGCCTCATCAACGTCGCAGGCATCAGCGTTCACCAGCGCGAGCGCGGCTTCCACAACTACGCCGAGCCGTACAGCTGGGACGTCAGACTCGGACACAAGACCCGAGACGAGGCCCTCGAGGAACTCGACGACAACATCGACGACAACGAGGTCGCACGGCTCCTGGCGGAGATCGGCTACGAACCGAAGACCAACGGCGTGCTCACGGCCTGGTACACCACCGACGACGGCACCGATCGTGACCCGGCCGAACTGCGCCGACAGCTCCGCCAACGCCTGCCCGAACACGCGATCCCGGCAGCGTTCGTCCGCGTCGACGAGATGCCGCTCGCTGCCAGCGCAAAGGCGGATCCGTCGCTCCTGCCGGCGCCGCTGCGATTCCACCGCCACGGCGTCGGCGCCGTCGCCCCCGCCACACCGATCGAGGCGCGACTGTGCGAGATCTGGTGCGACGTCCTCGGTCTCGACGGCGTCGGGGTCACCGACGACTTCTTCGATCTCGGCGGCGCCTCGCTCGACGCGCTCGAAGTCGTCGCGGCGGTCGACGTCGAGTACGGCACCGACCTGCACGACGCCACGGTGTTCCGATCCCGCACGATCCGCGAGTTGGCCACAGCGGTGTCCGCGGCACTCGCCACCTCGGCGACGGACACGTCCGAGACCGACACCCGCAGAACCCGCAACGACGTGATCGCCCCGGTCGCCGCACCGCTCCCGTTGTCGGCGGGGGAAGAGGCGATGCTCTTCGACTACCGCTCCGATCCCACCGACACCCGGTACAACGTGACGCGCCGGTACCGGGTCGATCTCGGCGCCGACCGGTCGCCGGCAACGACCGTCGTGTTCGACGTCGAGCGGTTCTCGGATGCGGTTCGCGCAGTCGTGTCGGTCCACGAGCCCCTGCACACGTCCTACGACGCCGCTCGACGTTCGCTGCCGACCGATGCGGCCCTGCGGATCGTCGAACTCGCACCGATGTCGGCCGATGACTTCGATCGTTTCGCCGACGGTCAGCGCCGGGAGCCGTTCGACCTCGACAACGGTCCGCTCGTGCGCGTCCACCTGTCACGGACGGGTCCAGGCGAGGTGTCGATCCTCGTCGGTCTGCACCACATCAGCATCGACGCCGGCACGTTCGACCTCCTGTGGGACCAGATCACCGACTGGTACGCATCGGAACGGCTGCCGGCGCTCGCCGTGACGTATGCCGCGCACGGAGCATGGCAGCGAACGAACTGCGATCGATCCCGTGCGTTCTGGATCGAGCGGGCCCGGCGAGCGTGTTCCGGCGGGACGTCTGGCGTTCGCCCACCCGAGTCCGGCAGAACCCGACGGGTACCTGTCGAAGCCGCTCGACGTGTCGCCCGCCGACCTGGCCGCGCCCGGCCACACGCCCTTCGCCGTCGCGATGGCGGCGACCGCCGCGGTGCTGGCGAGGGCGACCGGCTCGGCCACCGTCGAGTTCGGTATCACCGCATCGACCAAGGATCATCCGGACGTCGACCGGGTCGTCGGCTATCACCTCAACACGCTGCCGATGGCGTTCGAGGTGGGCGCCGACGACCGATTCGGTGACCTCCTGCGCAGTGCGACCGCGCAGATCGCCGAGACGATCGAACATCGCACGTACCCGTACGCCGACATCGTCCGCGACGCGCGCAACGCCGGCCTGGTCGTCCCCGACGTGTCCTGCATGCTGGCGTACGAACAACTGGCACCCACGACGTTCCCCGGGGCGACCGCCGAGCATCGCATCCTGGCGTCGGGCACCGCTGTGGCCGACCTCACGTTCTTCGTGCAGGAGCGGCCGGATCGCGTGCAGTTGGGGCTGGAGTACCGGGGAGCGGTGCTTGCACGGAGCGACGCAGAACGCCTGCTCGACGTCTTCGCCACCATGTTGCTCGAGGGCAGCGCAGCACCCGGTCGGCCGGTCGCGGATCTCACGGCGGTGTTCGTCGGCCCCGACGCGGTCGGCGCGGTACTCGAACCGCCGCGCCGAAGCGTGCTGCGTCAGATCGTCGAACAGGCTGCTGTATCCCCCGACGCGCCGGCGGTGGTCGATTCGTCGGGCCGCACGCTCGGCTACGACGAACTCGTCTGTGCGGCGACGCTCCTCGCCGACCGGATCACGGAGTTCGCTCCGACGCCGGTCGAACGGGTCGGCGTGGCGGTGCGACGCTCGACCGATCTGGTCGTGGCGATGCTCGGTTCGCAGCTCGCCGGCGCTGCCTATGTTCCGCTCGACCCCACCGCGCCGGCGGGTCGGCTGGCAGCGGTGGCGTCCGCCGCTCGTCTCGACGTGTTGGTGGTCGACGGTGCCGGGCCGTCGATCGACACCGATGTGCCGCTGATCGACATCGTCCGGATCGATACCGCCGCCACCGGCGCCGAGAGGGACGAGCTCCGGGCGCGGCGGTGCACAGCGAGCCGACACGGTCGACCTCGACGACGTTGCGTACGTGATCTTCACCTCGGGCTCGACGGGGGAGCCGCGCGGCGTCGAGGTGAGCCATCGCAACCTCGCTGCCAGCAACGACGCCCGGTCGGTCCACTACGAACGACGCCCGGAGCGGTTCCTCGTCACGTCCAGCATCGGCTTCGACAGCTCGATGGTCGGTCTCGTCTGGCCGCTCACCACGGGCGGCACCGTCGTGCTCCCCGATGACGACGAGGTACACGACGTCGACCGGCTCGGCGACCTCGTCGAACGCGCCGGTGTGACGCACGTGTTGATGGTGCCGAGTCTCTACCGGGCAGTGCTCGACCGTGCCGCCGACCGGCTCAGCGCCCTCGCCGTGTCGATCGTGGCGGGCGAAGCCTGCCCGATGTCGCTCGTGCAGCGGCATCACGAGCTGCTCGCGGACGTCGAACTCGTCAACGAGTACGGGCCGACCGAGGCAACGGTGTGGGCGACGGCGCACCGCCTCTCCGCGGACCGACGACCGCGTCAGGATCGGTCGCCCGATTCCCGGCACCACGCTGCGGACCGTCGACGCCCACCTGGCGCCGAGCCCGGAAGGTGTCGCCGGGGAGCTGCTCATCTCGTCGCCGGGCGTGGTCGCGGGCTACCTCGACGGGTCGCAGTCGGAACGGTTCGTCGAGCTCGACGGTCGGCGCTGGTACCGCACGGGCGATCGAGTGCGGATCGTCGACGGCGTCGCCGAGTTCGTCGGGCGCACCGACGACCAGCTCAATGTGGGCGGCGTGCGGCTGGAGCCGGGCGAGGTCGAGGCCGAGCTCGAGCGGCTCGATGGGATCCGCAGTGCCGTCGTGGTCGCTGCAGGCGAACCGCCGATGCTCGTCGCACACGTCGAAGCCGACACGCTCGACGAGGCCGCCGTCCGCTCGGCGCTCAGGGAGCGCCTCTCCGAGCACGTCGATCCCGCGCAGGTTCCGGGTGCACGCCGACTTGCCACGGACTCCGAACGGCAAGGTCGACCGAGTTCGCAGCTGCGCTCCTGCCGTTCGCGTCGACCCGACCATCGGCCATTCGACCGGCCGGGCGCTCAGCCGTCGACACGGTCGCCGTCGATACGGTCGCCGTCGACACGGTGGTCGAGGTGTGGCGCGACGTCCTCGACCGCGACGACGTCACCGCCGGCACCGATTTCTTCTCCATTGGCGGTGACTCCCTCGCGGCGGTGTCGATCGTCGTCGCCGTTGGCGACGCCCTCGGGAGAACGATCCCGATCGCTGCACTGTTGACCGGTCGAACCCCCGCCGGCATGGCTGCAACCGTGCGCGGCTCGAACTGCCGCGGGCCGCAGTGGTCAGCGCTGACGAGTTCCCGGTCGTGATGTTCCAACGCGGAACGCCAGGCGGCCCGCTCGTGCTCATGACACCGGCGTGGGACGACGTGTTCGGGTACCAGGACCTGGCGCGGACGTTGCCCTCCGACGTCACCGTGGTTGCGCTCGGCTACGTCGAGCAACCGGGCCGACCGGTCGTGACGACGGTGGACGCCATCGCCGACGCATTCGAGCCGCTCGCCCGCGAGGTGGCGGTCGGTCACTCCGGGCCTGGCAGTGGTCGGGTGGTCGGTGGGCGGTGTCGTCGCAGCCGAACTGGCGAATCGCCTGGTCGCAGGAGGACAGGACGTCGCTGTGGTGGCGCATGGTCGACACGTTCTTCCCAGGTGAGGAGCGCCACCTCTGGTCGAACCGGTGGTGGAAGTACAAGTCGATGCTGCGCCCGCGAGCATTGCCCGACGTGGGACGCGAGCTGCAGTTGACGGTCGAGCGACGTGCGCGCCGCCTCGCCGCACGCGTCGGACGTGGTCTGCTCACGTTCTCGGGAACGGCTCTGCCCGACGAGACGAAGCGCACCTCGGTCGGGCACTTCCCCGTCGAATCGCTCGGCCACCGGATCGGATCGATCGATGTTCCGGTCGTGCTCTACCGGGCCTCGACGACCAATCCGCGACGCACGATCGACCGATGGCGTGGCGTCACCTCCGACCTCGACGACGTGGTGGTTCCAGGGCGGCACCGCGGCTTCGACTCGATCATGGGACCGGACCGCGTCGAGCTGATCGGTCAGGACCTCAGCCGACGCCTCCCCCGCTGACCGGACAGGCGCGCCAGCGCGGTCAGCGTCGTGGGAGGTGACCGCTACTTCTTCTTGGCGGCCTTCTCGAGGCGCTTGGCAGCGCGACCGATCGGCTCGAGATGCCGGTGGTCGAGATCGCCGATCTCGGCGCCGTTCTCGAAGAGCACCCGGTATCGCTGCCAGTTGAAGCCGTTGGCGAGGATGACCTTGCCCTCGGTGCCGACCGGAACGCCGTGGATCTCGACGGTGGTGCGGACCTTGTCGTTCATCCGCAGGTCGATCTGGTTCGCGTGCGGGGTGGCGAGTGCGTGCGGCTTCCAGTACTCCATCGTCGCCATTCTGCCCGGTCGAGACGAGAACGCGCGACTCCGTGCGGTGCAGGCGTGTGCCCTCGTTCCGAATTCGGGGCCCACCGATACACTCGCCGGTCTGTGAAGAGTTCCGTGGAGACCCTCGAGGGCAACAAAGTCAAGCTGTACGTCGAAGTCGAAGAGGCGGAGTTCGATCACGACATCGACCGTGCCTTCAAGCTGATCGCCAAAGAGGTGAACCTCCCCGGATTCCGTGCCGGCAAGGCGCCTCGCAAGGTGCTCGAAGCGCGAATCGGCGTCGGTGCCGCCCGCGAGCAGGCGCTGCGCGACGCCGTGCCCCAGTACCTCGCCAAGGCCGTGCGCGAGCACCAGGTCGACCTGATCGCCACGCCGGAGGTCGAGATCACCGACGGCACCGAGTCCGGTCCGGTCGAATTCGACGCCACCTGTGAAGTGCGTCCCGCCATCACCGTCGAGGGCTACGGCGAGCTCCGTGTCGAGCTGCCGTCACTGGAGGTGACCGACGACGACCTCGCCGCAGTGCACCTGCGCGAACTCGAGCGCAGCGCCACACTCGCCGACGCCGGTCGGCCAGCCGAGGCCGGCGACTATCTCACGATCGACCTCGTGGCCACTCGCGACGGTGAAGAACTCACCGGTCTCAACACCGAGGACTGGGGCTACGAACTCGGCCAGGGTTGGGTGACCGACGACTTCGACGAGCACCTGACCGGTGCCTCCGCCGGCGACGAACTCAGCTTCACCTCCACGCCGAAGGGCCTCGACGAGCCGGCCGACTTCGTCGTCAAGGTCACCGCAGTGCAGACCAAGGTCGTGCCGGAACTCACCGACGACTGGGTGGCCGACAACATCGGCGAGTTCGACACGGTCGACGAATGGAACACCAGCCTTCGCGACTCGCAGGCCGACGAGAAGTTGAACCGGGCCCGTCAGAGCGTCGTGCAGGCGATGAATGCCGCCCTCGCCGAACTCGTCACCATCGAGGTGCCCGATTCGATGGTCGACGCCGACCTCAACCAGCGGATCCAGGGCATCGTCCAGCAGTTCCAGGCCCAGGGCATCGACCTCGGCCAGTGGCTCGCTGCCACCGGTCAGGGCCCCGACGAGTTCATCGAGTCGATGCGCGGCGCATCCGTCGAGGCGGTCAAGGTCGACCTGGCCCTGCGTGCGGTCGCCGACGCCGAGTCGATCGAGGTCGAACCGCACGACTTCGACGCCGAGTACGCCCGCATGGCGATGCAGTACCAACAGCGGGCCAAGGACATCCGCAAGGCCTACGAGGACAACGAGGCCGTGCCCGAGCTGGCGGCCCAGATCCGCAAGTCCAAGGCGTTCGACTGGCTGCTGCACAACGTCGACTTCGTCGACCCCGCCGGTGCCGCGATCGACCGCGACACGTTGCTCGGCCACAGTCACGACGACGACGATCACGATGGCCACGAGCACGGTGAAGCCGACGTGAAGTCCGCAGCGGCCGCCGTGATCGCCGCGACCGACGCCGCAGCTGCGTCGAGCGCCGACGAAGCGACCGACGCCGATCCATCCAGTAACAACGACAACGACAACGACAGCGAAGAGGAGACGTCATGAATCTCGATGCGGTGAACTACCTCGTTCCGAACGTCGTCGAAACCACGAGTCGTGGCGAGCGAGCCTACGACCTCTACAGCCGGATGCTGAAGGACAACATCATCTTCCTGCAGACGCCGGTCGACGATCAGATCGCCAGCCTGCTGTGCGCGCAGCTGATCCACCTCGAGTCGGAGAACCCCGACAAGGACATCAACATCTACATCAACAGCCCCGGTGGCGACATCACGGCGCTGTTCGCGATCTACGACACGATGCAGTTCATCAAGAACGACATCGCCACGATCTGCCTCGGCCAGGCGGCGTCGGCAGCCGCGGTGCTGCTCGCTGCCGGCACCAAGGGCAAGCGACTGGCACTGCCGCACAGCCGAGTCCTGCTGCACCAGCCGAGTGGGCAGGTCGGCTACGGCCAGGTCACCGACCTCGAACTCGCCGCCAAGGAGATCATGCGCATGCGTGAGCTGCTCGACGGCATCCTCGCACACCACACCGGACAACCGATCGAACGGATCCACGCCGACACCGACCGTGACTTCGTCATGGAGGCCGACGAGGCGCTGGCGTATGGCATCATCGACAGGGTGATCTCCTCTCGTGAGTCGGTGGACCGAACCGGTCCCATCCGCTGACGGGTGAGGTCATGTCCGATTCGTCGGGCGGATCCACGTTTCGTTCTGGTGGACGCGCCAAACTGTCGGGCTCCGATGGCCGAACTTGATACGGTCGGATCGGGATCACACGGCTCAGCAACGACTCGAGGGGGAACCGACAAGTGGCGAAATTCGGCGACACCGGCGAATTGCTGAAGTGCTCGTTCTGCGGCAAGTCGCAGAAGCAGGTCAAGAAGCTCATCGCCGGCCCTGGCGTGTACATCTGCGACGAGTGCATCGACCTGTGCAACGAGATCATCGAAGAAGAGCTCACCGAAACAGCGGAGCTCAGCTTCGACAACCTGCCGAACCCGCGTGAGGTTCGAGCGTTCCTCGACGACTACGTCGTCGGCCAGGAGTCGGCGAAGAAGATCCTGTCGGTCGCGGTCTACAACCACTACCGCCGCATCCAGCACCAGAATCAGGCCACCACCGTCGGCCGGCGTGACGAGGTCGAACTCGCCAAGTCGAACATCCTGCTGCTCGGACCGACCGGCTGCGGCAAGACCCACCTCGCGCAGACGCTCGCCCGCCAGCTGAACGTGCCGTTCGCCGTCGCCGACGCCACGGCGCTGACCGAGGCCGGCTACGTCGGCGAGGACGTGGAGAACATCCTGCTCAAGTTGATCCAGGCCGCCGACTTCGACGTCAAGCGTGCCGAGACCGGCATCGTGTACATCGACGAGATCGACAAGGTCGCCCGCAAGAGCGAGAACCCGTCGATCACCCGTGACGTGTCCGGCGAGGGCGTCCAGCAGGCACTGCTGAAGATCCTCGAGGGCACTCAGGCATCGGTGCCGCCGCAGGGCGGGCGCAAGCACCCGCATCAGGAGTTCATCCAGATCGACACCACCAACGTGCTGTTCATCCTCGGCGGCGCGTTCGCCGGACTCGAGCAGATCATCGAGTCGCGCATCGGCCACAAAGGCGTCGGCTTCCACGGCACGGTTCGCTCGGCCGTCGACCGTGATCCGGGCGAGCTGTTCGCGCAGGTGTTGCCGGAGGACCTCGTCAAGTTCGGCATGATCCCCGAGTTCATCGGGCGTCTCCCGATGATCGGCGCGGTCGGCAGCCTCGACCGTGAGGCGCTCGTCCAGATCCTCGCCGAACCCAAGAACAGCCTGGTCAAGCAGTACGAGAAGGTCTTCAGCTTCGAAGACGTCGAACTCGAGTTCACCCCCGACGGGCTCCAGGCCATCGCCGATCAGGCGATCCTGCGCGGAACGGGTGCTCGTGGATTGCGGGCCATTCTCGAAGAGGTGTTGCTCAACACGATGTACGACCTTCCCGGTCGCACCGACATCGGCAAGGTCGTCATCGACGAGACGACCGTCATCGACAAGGTCAACCCGACGCTCGTGCCCCGTTCGTCGGGCCGCCAGCGCAAAGCCGCGTCCTGAGCGTCGCGGCCGCCCGGCCGTAGCCTGAGCGATCCATGACCTACGACGACGCGCTCGCGTATCTCGACGAGCATGCGACCTACGAGAAGACCGGGCGCATCACCTCGCCGTCGACCGAGACGATCGCGGCGCTGTGCGCCGCGATGGGTGATCCTCAACACGCAGCGCCGGTGATCCATCTCACCGGCACGAACGGCAAGGGCTCGACGGCGCAGATGATCTCGCGGTTGCTCGTCGCGAGCGGGCTGACGGTCGGGCACCTACACCAGCCCGCACCTCGAGCGGGTGAACGAACGGATCAGTCGCAACCTCGAACCGATCACCGACGAGGAACTGGCGGAACAGATCGCGGCGATCGCCGATCTCGAGGGCATCGTCGGCCGTCGGCCGGGGTACTTCGAGATCCTGACCGCTGCCGCGTTCCGATGGTTCGCCGACGTCGCCGTCGACGTGATGGTCATCGAGGTCGGTCTGCTCGGCAGGTGGGATGCGACCAACGTCGTCGACGCGACGGTCGCCGTCGTCACGAACATCGGCATGGACCACACCGAGTTCGCCGGGCCGACGCTCGAACACATCGCGTGCGAGAAGGCCGGCATCATCAAGCCGCGTTCGGCGACCGTCGTCGGCGAGACGCGTCCGGAGCTGGTGTCGGTCTTCGTCGACGCCGGGGGAGCGAGCATGCTCGTGGCCGACGACGACTTCGAGATCGTGGGAAACCGTCTGGCCGTGGGGGGCCGCCTCGTCGACATCCGCACCCCGACCACGATCTACACCGACGTCTACGTGCCGCTGCACGGCGCCCACCAGGGTTCGAACGCGGCGGTGGCGCTGGTCGCCGTCGAGACGTTCTTCGCCGCCCCGCTGCCCGAGGAGGTGGTGCTCGAGGGCTTCGCCGAGACGGTGATGCCCGGTCGGTTCGAGGTGCTCGGACGTCAGCCGCTCACCATCGTCGACGGCGCGCACAACCCGCCGGGCGCCGACACGTGCGCGCAGGTGTTCTTCGACGACTTCGATCCGGAGGGCCGTCGCATCCTCGTCGTCGGCACCCTGCGCGACCCCGAGGAGATGCTCGCAGCGCTGCGCGCCGACGAGTTCGACGTCGTGTTCGCCTGCACGGCACCGTCGCCTCGCGGGATCCCGGCTGCTGCCGTCGCCGACGCGGCCCGACGTCTGGGGTGCGACGACGTGTACGTGTTCGACACCGTCGAAGCAGCGTGTCAGCGGGCGATGGAGTACGCCGACGGCGACGACGCGGTGCTGGTCACCGGCAGCCTGTACACCGCCGGCGCCGCCCGCCCCGCCCTCCAGCGCTACGCGAACTGAATCTTCCCCAGCCCGAAATTTGTGCAAGATCGCGCGCTCGAGCGGCCAGATTCGCGAACGTTTTGGAGCCCGTCCGAAATGTGCGCACAGCGTGCCGCTCAGGGCCATGCCACGCGCATTTTTCGGGTGCTCCTGCCTGATCCGTGGGTCATGTTCGGCCGGCCCGTTAACGCGGCCGCACCAACGCCACCGCTGCCTCGATGTCCTCATCGAACTCGACCTCTGCGATCACTGCGCGCGTCAAGCCGAGCAACCGCTGCCAGTACCTCGCGTTCCGTACCCCGTTCTGCCTCCTACTTCCAAGCCGTCAGATGGCTCGGAAACCTAGGAAGCGGACGGGGTGCCCAGCGGATGGGCTACTCACCCACCCGCGGAGACGTCAGGTGAGCCATCTTGGCGGCGTGGGTCTCGGACCCGACCGGACGTGGCCCGGCACCGGGTCGTGGGACGGCTCGACGGCCCAGATAGGTTCGCCGTCTATGTCTGATCGCACACTGGTCCTGTTGAAGCCCGATGCCGTGGAGCGCAAGCTCGTCGGCGAGATCGTGTCCCGCTTCGAGGCGAAGAACCTCGACATCGTCGCGATGGACATCCGCACGCTCGACGCCGACACGCTGGCACGTCACTACGAGGAGCACGTCGGCAAGGGCTTCTACGGCGAACTCGTCGAGTTCATGAGCCGCGGTCCGGTCGTGGCCATGGTGATCGAGGGCCCCGAGGACACCTGGGAGGTCGTTCGCGCGATGATGGGGGCCACGAACCCGCGCACGGCCGCACCGGGCACCATTCGTGGTGACCTCGGCATCCTGTTCACCGAGAACCTGGTGCACGGCAGCGATTCGCTGGCATCAGCCGAGCGCGAGATCGGGATTTTCTTCCCCAATCTGTAACATTGAGCGGTCCGGGTTCCTGACACGTTGGAGTGTCGGTCCGGACTCCTCGACAGCTCGCGAAAGGTGGCCAGCCCATGGCCCGCAACAACCCGCTCAGCCTCGGGCGTGATCTCGCCATCGACCTCGGTACGGCGAACACGCTCATCTACGTACGTGGGCACGGTGTCGTGCTCGACGAACCCTCTGTGGTCGCCATCAACGTCAACGACGGTCGACCCGTCGCGGTCGGCATGGAAGCCAAACGGATGATGGGCCGTACCCCCAATCACATCAAGGCCATCCGGCCGTTGAAGGACGGCGTGATCGCGGACTTCGAGGTGTGCGAGAAGATGCTGCGCTACTTCATCCAGAAGGTCGCCGGCTCGAAGTGGAGCAAGCCGCGCATGGTGATCTGCGTGCCGTCGGGCATCACCGGTGTCGAGCAGCGTGCGGTCCAGGACGCCGCCGAGTACGCCGGTGCCCGCAAGCCGGTGCACATCATCGAAGAGCCGATGGCCGCCGCGATCGGCGCCGACATGCCCGTGCACGAGCCGAGCGGCAACATGATCGTCGACATCGGCGGCGGCACCACCGAGGTCGCAGTGATCTCGCTCGGCGGCATCGTCACGGCGCAGTCGATCCGGGTCGCCGGCGACGAACTCGACGAAGCGGTGCTGCAGTACGTGAAGAAGGAGTTCTCGCTCGCGATCGGTGATCGCACCGCGGAGGAGATCAAGATCCAGATGGGATCCGCGTGGCCGCTCGACGAGGAGCTCACCGCCGACATCCGCGGACGCGATCTGATCTCCGGTCTGCCGCGCACCATCGAGGTCACCACCGAGCAGATACGTGAAGCCGTTGCCGAGCCGATCTCTGCCATCGTGGATGCCGTGAAGACCACTCTCGACAAGACGCCGCCCGAGCTGGCGGCCGACATCATGGAAGACGGCATCACCATCACCGGTGGCGGCGCGCTCATCGGCGGGCTCGCGCAGCGACTCACCCACGAGACGGGCATGCCGATCCGCATCGCGGACGAGCCGCTGTACAGCGTGGTGATCGGATCGGGCCGCGCGCTCGAGAACATCGACGCCATGCGCGGCCTCATGTCGCTGGGCGGCGAGGACTGACGCTTCGGCGTCCACGACGTTCACCACTCCATGGCCATCTATTCCGTCGGGCGCAAGCGGGTCATCCTCGCGCTGCTGCTCACCACCGTGCTGCTGCTCACGCTCGATCTGCGCGGCAATCCCGCGATCGACGCGGCTCGGGAGGGGTTCGCACAGGTGATGCGCCCGGTCGAGACGGCCACGAACGTGGTGACCAACCCGATCGAGCGGCTCTGGAACGGCATCGCCAACTACGACGACCTCGAACAGGAGAACATCGCGCTCCAGGAACAGGTCGACCGGCTCATCGGCACCCAGGCCGCCGCCGAGGCCGCGGTCATCGAGGGCAAGGAACTCCAGGCGCTGTACAGCCTGCCGTCGCTGTCCGGTATCGACACCGAGGTGGCCCGCGTGGTCGGCCGCGCCGTCAGCAATCTCGACCAGGTGATCGAGATCGACAAGGGCAGCTCGAGCGGGATCGAAGTCGGCATGGCGGTGGTCAACCAGGCCGGCCTCGTCGGCAAGGTCACCCAGGTGACCCGTAGTACCGCGCGGGTCATGCTGGTGACCGACAGCCGTTACACCGTGGCGGTCAAGGTCACCTCGGCGGCGGCAACCGACGAGGCGATCACGACCAACACGTCGCCGTCGGGCCTCAGCGAGTCGGAGATCGCTGCCGCCGGCACCACGACCACGCCGACGATCCCGCGCGTGCCGGGGCCGATCGTGCCCGGGGTGACGCTGCCCGACGGGTCGCCGGTTCCCGACACGACGCTGCCGGGCACCTTGGTCGGATCCGACGGTGAGCCGCTGATCGATCCGCTCACGGGTCGCCCGCTCACGGCGGAACAGATCGAGGGGCTCCCGGGGCTCGCAGCGCAGTTGGAGGAAGCGGGAACGACGACGACCACGGCGCCCGACGCAGATGGAGCGGTCGTGTCGAGCACCACGACCACGACCACCTTGCCAGAGGTGATCGAGAAGGAGTACGGCGCGCTCGAGGGACGTGGTCGACTCCGCCTGCCGCAGATCAAGTTCGTGCAGGACTCGCCGTCGTTGTCGGAACTGGTTCCCGGCGACCTCGTCGAGACCGCCGGTGGCTCCGAGAGCCTGGCGCCGACGGGCATCCCGGTCGGCCGAGTGCTCAACCGGGCCGATCGCCCGGGCTCGGGTGGACCGCTGCTCGACGTCGAGCTCTATGCGGATCTGGCTCGGCTCAACTTCGTGCGGGTCGTGCTGTACAAGCCGCTCTCCGAAGTCGATCAGTGACCACGGATGTTCGCGTCGTTCGTCCAGGGTCCGCTCGTGCGGGTCATCCCGGTGGGACTGGTCCTGCTCGCCCTGCAGCGAACGATCTTCGTCGAGATCCAGGCGGGCGGCGTCGTCATCCAGGTCGTGATGGCGCTCGCGGCTGCCGCCGGCGTCGCCGGCGGCAGTGAGCGAGGCGCCATCGTCGGCTTCACGCTCGGGGTGATGTTCGATCTCGCCGAGGGGACTCCGCTCGGGTCGACCGCGACCGCGATGACGATCGCCGGCGCCGTCGGCGGACTGCTGGCGTTGATCGCTGCGGATCCGCACTGGTGGCTCGAGGCGATCTTCACCGCACTCGGTACCGCTGCCGGCGTCGCGATGATCCCGCTGCTGCGGGCGTTCATCGGCGAGTCCGAACCGTTCCAACGCCAGCTCGGCGTCGTGCTGGTCGTGGTCGCGGTCGCCGCGGCCGTGATGAGCCCACTGTTGGTGCCGCTCGCGCGGTGGTGCTTGAGGATGCGGCGGCCCGAATGGAAGCAACCGGTGGCCGAGCAGACCTCGTGAGCTGGCTGGTGATCGCTGTCACGCGCCGCCCTGTGGACCTGACGCCTCAGGTCTGCAACACGTTTGTAACATGCGAGACGTCATGATGATCCCGATGTCGAGCAACGGGCGGCCGCCGCATGGCCGCTGACAAGCGAGCCGCCCGCCTCGGCGTGCTCGCGCTCGTCGGCACGCTGCTGTTCGGCCTCGTCGGTGCGCGTCTGTGGTTCCTGCAAACGGTCGAGCAGGAGGCGCTGCAAGCCGAGGTCGACACGACGAAACTGCGCACGGTTCCGTTGCTGCCCGAGCGCGGTCGCATCTTCGACGCCGAGGGTCGGATCCTCGCCGACAACGACCGGGTCCTCACCGTCGGTGTCGACTGGGAGGTGATCCGCAACAGCGACAACCGCTCGGAGATCTTCCGCCGTCTGTCGGGGTGGGTCGACGTGCCCGTCGAGGAGATGGAGGCCCGGTTCGAGAGCCAGGTCTACAGCCCGTTCCTCCCGATGCCGGTCGCCGAGGACATCGACGAGCGCACGGCGATTGCTCTGCAGGAGCGCGTCGAGGACCTTCCCGGTGTCGAGATCCTCGAACAGTCGCGGCGGGTCTATCCGTACGCGCCGTTGGCGAGTCATGTCATCGGCTACATGGGGCGCATCACGGCCGAGACGAAGGACTACTACCAGGGCAAGGGGTACTACCTCAACGAGCGCGTCGGGCAGTTCGGGATCGAACTGAGCATGGAAGAGGAGCTGCACGGCAAGTGGGGCTACGTCACCTACGAGGTCGACAATGCCAGCCGGATCGTGCGCGAAGTGCGCCGAGTGCCTCCGATCAACGGCAACGACGTCCAGCTCACGATCGACCTCGACCAGCAGCAGTTCGCCGAGCAGGCCCTCGAGACCCAGCTGCGCCTGCGCCGCGAGCAGGTGGCGATCAACCCGCTCGACCCCGAGACGAACTTCGAAGAGCTGGTGTTCCCCGCGTACCCCGCGAGGTGCCGTACAAGGCGCCGGCCGGCTCGGTGGTCGTCCAGAACTATCAGAACGGCCAGATCATCGCGTTGGCGAGTTACCCGACGTTCGACAACCGTTGGTTCGAAGCCGATCTCAGCGGTGGCAAGTTCGACGAGATCTTCCCGTCGGTCGACGTGAACGGTGACCCGATCGATCCGGACGAGTCCATCCTCGTCAACCGTGCGATCCAGGGTCGCTACAACCTCGGCTCGACGTTCAAGCCATTCGTGGCGTTCGCCGCGCTCGACACGGGTCTGTTGGGAATCGAGGACTACTACCGCGACGAGGGCTCGTACCGGATGGAGTCGGTCGAGGAGGACAAGTGCAACGACGGTCTCGTCCGTTGCGTCTACCGCAACGCCACGTGCAGCGGCACCGGCCGGCCGTGCGTGTACGGCGCGGTCGACGTCGAGACGGCGCTCGCGGTGTCGTCGGACGCGTTCTTCTACCGGATCGGCGAGCTGATCATGTGGAACAACGACAATCAGCCGATCCTGCAGGAGGAGGTGCGCAAGTTCGGTTTCGGATCCGACCCCGGCATCGACCTGCCCTACGCCTTCGACGGCACGGTGCCCGACGCCGAGCTCAAAGCGGAGTACGGCGAGCTCGGGGTGATCAGCGAGTCCGAGGCGTCCGGCTATTTCACGGGCGACAACGTGCAGCTCGCGATCGGCCAGGGTCTGCTGTCGGCATCACCGCTGCAGCTGGCGATGGGTTACTCCACGATCGCCAATCGTGGGTACCTGATGAAGCCCGAGATCGTCAAGGCGGTGTACCAGCCCGGCGTCCCGGATTCTGCTGTCCAGGGCTATGCCGACATCACCCAGGCACAGCTCGCACACGAACCCAACGTGGCCGGCGAGATCATTCGTCAGCTCCCGCTCGCTCAGGAGTCGTGGGACGAGATCGACCGCGGGCTGTCGCGGGTGATCACCGGGCCGGGCACCACGAGCGACTTCTACCACTCGACCACCGGTGAGAACCTCTTCTACTACTACCGCGACACGGCGGGTGCCATCCCGATCGCCGGCAAGACCGGCACCGCGCAGGGCGCGGGCAACTACCCGTGGAACGACTCGTCCGCATTCGCCGCCTACAGCCGCGACCCGTCTCGGCCGTACACCGTGAGCGCATACCTCGAGAAGTCGGGCTACGGATCCCAAGCGGCCGCTCCGGTCGTCAAGTGCATGTTCCTGCAGATGTCCGGACTGACCCGCGCCGACCCCGTGCGGCTCTCCGATGCGCTCGACACGAACGCCACGGTTGCTGCGCAGCCGCGCGAGCTCGCCGACACCCGCTGCTACGACGGCCGGTTCTCGAGCGTTCGCACGACCGAGTAGCCGCCCGTGGCCACCTCGTTCCTCTCCCGCAAGCCCGACTCCGGCCTCGGCAACATCGGCGCCAGCCCGGCCGACCCGAGCCGCAACGTCGACTGGGTCCTGATGGCGGTCCAGTTCGCGCTGACGATCATCGGGTTCTTCATCGTGTTCTCGGCGTCGAGGACGCGCATCTCGTCCGATCCGTACACGTTCGCCACCCGCCAGGTCGTGTTCGCGATCATCGCCATCGTGGTCATGGCCATCGTGATGTCGGTCGACTACGAGTGGTGGAAGGATCGTGCCCGCTTCCTCTACGGCCTCACGCTCGTGTTGCTCACGTTGCTGTTCCTACTCGGCGTGGCGTCCGGCGAGGATCGCATCTCGTTCGACCTCGGACCGTTCAACTTCCAGCCTGCCGAGATGGCGAAGTTCACCACGCTGTTGATGCTGGCTGCCTACCTCGCGGAGGAGCGCAGCGACGAAGTGTCGTATGCCCGCTTCCTCGGCGGGCTGATGATCGTCGGAGCGCCCGCCGTGCTCGTCATCATCCAACCCGACCTCGGTTCGGCGTCGGTGTTGGTGTCGATGGCGATGGGTGTCCTGCTGGTCGCCGGCGCGAAGGCGCGCTACATCGGCCTGATCACCGTGCTGTCGGTCGCCACCGTGCTCGCCGCGTTCGTCGGGCGACTCGTCAACAGCTATCAAGCGGCGCGTATCCGCGCCCTGGTCAACCCCGCCTCGGCCGATGCCGACGACCTGTACCAGGCCGAGAACGCCATGCGTGCGATCGGCACCGGCGGCGTGTGGGGCAAGGGCTGGCTGCAGGGGCCACTCACGAACGGCCGTGACATCCCCGTGATGTGGGCCGACTTCCCGTTCGCGGCGATCGGCGAACAGTTCGGCCTGGTCGGTTCGTCGGTGGTGCTCGGGCTGATCGTGATCGCACTCGTGCGCATCTGGCGGATCGCGCACCTCTCGCGAGACCTGCTGGGGACCTATTTCTGTGCCGGGGTGTTCACGATGCTGCTGTGGCAGACGTTCCAGAACGTGGCGATGACCGTTCAGATCATGCCGGTGACCGGACTGCCCTTTCCGTTCATCTCCTACGGCGGGTCGGGACTGATCGTGTACTTCGCGCTGTTCGGCCTCGTGCAGTCGGTCCACATGCGCCGGATGCGTTGATCGCGGCCCCGATCAAATCCCGGCCCATCCCGCGGCGACGGCCGCGACGGCGTAGAATTCGCATCCCAGTGGCCTTCGACATCGGACGACTCTCCAACACGAGCGACACGCCGGATCTCCCCGGCGGCAGTACGCCCGTGGCACGACGTCGCGTCGAGGCCTGGTCAACGGCGACCATGTTGGTCGCCGTTCTGCTCGTTGCGCTGGCCCCCGGCGCATGCAACGGGTCCGTCAACCGGCGGATCCGACGTTCACGATCGGCTCGCCCACGCTGCACCGCGCAGACACCTCGAGCCATGCAGAGCGCCGTTGCGGCTGCTCCTGCCAGAAGGGACCGTACTTCCCATGGATCACGCCGACTCCGAGCGTTCGACCGAACCCGACATCGACGCCTCCTCGCCTGACGCTCCGGCCGGCGGGACCACCGGTACGACCGGTGCCAAGCGCCGCCGGGGTTCGCGAGGCGGCCAACGCCGTCGCGGCAGCGGCCAGAGCGGCGTGTCGAGCGCTGCCGGTGGTGCCGATGACGAGAGCGATTCGACCGCGGTGGTCGACGATCGCAACGACATCGAGCTGCCGGAGCCGATCCGCGAGGGCCGCCCCTCCGTCGAGGCAGCCGAGCGAGCCCTCGTTCGCAAGCCGCGCATCGGCGACACCATGCCGATGCCGACCTCGCCACCTCCCGGGCCGGCAACGGTCAAGCCCGTCAGCGGACGACGACCGATCAGGTGGCACCCAGAAGCGTCGACGCCGGTCGGGATCGAAGGGCGGCCCGAACCGGAAACTCGGCGACACCGCAGGCGGTCGCACCGACTCGGGTGACGACGAGGCATTGTCCGGTTCGTCGAAAGGCCGTCGGGCCCGAGGGCGCGGCAGGGGACGTTCCGACGGACCAGAACTCGACGCAGCGACGCTCGAACAGCGCCGCGGGCGTGAGCGCAACGGCAAGCCCATCGGTCGCTACTTCATGGCCGTGCAGGTTCGCTCCGGCATGACCCAGGTCGCCGTGCTCGAGGGTCGCAGCCTGATCGAGCACTACGTGAGCCGCCCCGCCGACGACGTCAGCCAGATCCACGGCAACATCTACGTGGGGCGCATCCAGAACGTGCTGCCCGGTATGGAGGCGGCCTTCGTCGACATCGCCACACCCAAGAACGCCGTGCTGTACCGCGGCGACGTGCAGTACGACGCCGAGGACATCGAGGAGGGTGGCAAGGATCCGCGCATCGAGGACATCCTCAAGAACAAGCAGCTGATCACCTGTCAGGTCACCAAGAACCCGATCGCCCACAAGGGAGCACGGCTGACCCAGGAGGTGTCGTTGCCCGGGAGGTTCGTGGTGCTCATCCCGAACTCCAAGACCTACGGCATCTCCAAGCGACTGCCCGACGACGTCCGCAAGCGGCTGCGCGGCATTCTCGACCGTGTGAAGCCCGACGAGCACGGCCTGATCGTGCGGACGGCCGCCGAGACGGCCACCGAGGAGGAGCTGGTCGCCGACATGACGATCCTGCTGCGTCAGTGGGACCAGATCGCCGAGAAGGCCGCCAAGACGCAGCGGCCGGCGTTGTTGTACCGCGAGCCCGAGCTGGCGGTGCGCGTGATCCGTGAGGAGTTCAACGCCGACTACCGCGGTGTGGTCATCGACGACGAGCGGCTGTACCACGAGATACGCGAGTACGTCGCAGCGTTCAATCCCGAACTCGCCGACCGCATCGAGTACTACGACGGCGGCGACGCCGAGGGCGCACTGTCGGTGTTCGAGAAGTTCCACATCCACGAGCAGGTCCACAAGGCGCTCGACCGCAAGGTGTGGCTGCCATCGGGCGGATCGCTGATCATCGAGCACACCGAGGCGCTCACCGTCATCGACGTGAACACCGGCAAGAACGTCGGCAAGTCCAACCTCGAGGAAACCGTGTTCCACAACAACATGGAGGCCGCGGAGGAGATCGCCAAGCAGCTGCGGCTCCGCGACATCGGCGGCATCATCGTGATCGACTTCATCGACATGGAGATCAAGGGCAACCGGGCCAAGGTGATCGAGAAGTTCCGAGATGCGCTGGCGCGCGACAAGACGCGCTCGCAGGTGTTCGACATCACCGAACTCGGCCTCGTCGAGATGACCCGCAAGCGAATCGGCGAGGGACTGCTCACCGAGTACTCCGAGATCTGTCCCGACTGCGAGGGTCGGGGAGTGCTCGTCGACTACAGCCTGCTGGAGTGACGATGGACATCGAGATCACCGACGAGGCACGAGCGTTGCTCGAACGCAAGGGCGGCACGATGGCCATCGACTTCATCCGCCCCACCGGTTGAGGCAAGGTCGCCGAGGTGTCGGTCGACACCAACGTCAAGGGCAAGAACACCGCGGCCTACCGCAAGCTGCGCCACGAACGGTTCCAGATCCTGATCACGCCGACGCTGATCGGGATGGCCGAGTCGATGCGGGTGGTCACCAAGGGCCGCCTGTCGAAGTCGCTCGCCGTCGAGTTCCGCGCCGCCGGCCCCAGCGCATCCTCCGACGACGCCTGCACGATCTGACCCCCAGCGCCCCAATCCGGTTTGTGTCAGCACAGAGCGCTGACGTGTGTGCTCTCGCTGACACAAACCCGGGAGGGGTTGGTTCGGCCCTCCAACCCGGTGCGGGCGACGTCACGGCCTAAGGTTCGGAGATGGCCGACCTGCTTGCGTTGTCGTCACGGGTCATCGACTCCGGTGTGGTCGACGAACCCGTCAACCGCATCACCAACGAGCTGTCGGAGGTGGCGGACGGTCTGGCGATCGTCGAGAGCTTCTCGCACTCCGTCGTCCTCGATGCCGGCGAGGGGCTCGTCGCGTTCGACGCTTCCCACGCTCGCACCGGTGCCGACGTCGCCGCCGCGATCAGTGGCTGGACCTCGACGCCGGTCACGCATCTCGTCTACACCCACGGACACGCCGACCACGTCGGCGGCAGCCCGGCGTTCGCCGAGGCGTTCGGCGACATGACCGTCGTCGGCCACACCAACGTCGATGCGCGGTTCGATCGATACGAGTACACCAACGACTGGAACGTGCGCATCAACGCCCGACAGTTCGGAGGGGTCCGCGGCGACTTCGGGATGGGTGACACCGGCGAGTTCATCCCTGCCGCGACGCTGCGGCCGAGCCACGTCGTCGACGATCACGACGCGATCACGGTCGGTGATCACACGATCGAACTCCGTCACGCCCGCGGCGAGACCGACGACCACCTCTGGGGTTGGGAACCGGAGCGCAAGTGGGCATTCGTCGGCGACTTCGTGATCTGGAACTTCCCGAACGCGGGCAACCCGCAGAAGGTCCAGCGCTACCCGATCGAGTGGGCTGCCGCCCTGCGCGACATGGTCTCGCACGGGCCCGAGCTGCTGCTGCCGGCGCACGGCCTGCCGATCGAGGGACGCGAGCGGATCGCACGGGTGCTCGGCGACATCGCCGACGCACTCGAGCGGTTGGTGTCCGAGGTGGTCGACATGATGAACGCCGGCGAGGTGCTCGACACGATCGTCCACAGCGTGCACGTGCCCGACGACGTCCTGGCCAAGCCGTACCTGCGTCCGTTGTACGACGAGCCGGAATTCGTCGTGCGCAACATCTGGCGTCAGTTCGGTGGCTGGTGGGACGGTGCACCGAGCCGTCTCAAGCCGGCACCCGATGCCGTTCTCGCGGCCGAACTGGCCGCCCTCGCTGGTGGAGCATCGACGTTGATCGAACGAGCCAGCGCGCTCTCCGAGGCCGGCGATCACCGGCTCGCCTGCCACCTCGCCGACCTCGCCGGCTGGGCGGCGCCGCAGGACCCGGCGGTGCACACTGCGCGTGCGGTGGTGTACCGGGCCCGCCGCTCGGCGGAGACGTCGCTGATGGCCAAGGGCATCTTCGCCGGGGCGGCACGTGAATCCGAAGCGGTGGCCGGCCAGGATTGACCCGCCACACGGTTGAGTCGCCGAAATGCGGCGCTAGCATCGGACAACGCTATGTACGCAGTCATCGCCTCAGGCGGCAAGCAGGAAAAGGTGGCCGAGGGCCAGCAGGTACGAGTTGAACTGCTCGACGCCGACGAGGGCAGCGACGTGTCGCTGACCCCGGTCATGGTGGTCGATGGCAGCACCGTGCTCGCCACCCCGGACGAGCTGAAGAGCGCGTCGGTCACCGGCAAGATCGTCGGCCAGGTCAAGGGCCCGAAGATCAACGGCTACACCTACAAACGCCGCACCAACCAACATCGTCGCTACGGCCACCGCCAGAAGTACCACCTGGTCGAGATCACCTCGATCACGGTCTGACCGGCACCGGCCCGATTCGAACGGAGAACACTCATGTCAAAGACCAAAGGTGGCGGCTCGACCCGCAACGGTCGCGATTCGAACGCCCAGCGCCTCGGCGTGAAGGCCTTCGGTGGCAGCGACATCACCGCCGGCACGATCCTCGTGCGTCAGCGCGGCACCAAGTTCCATCCCGGCAAGAACGTCGGCAAGGGCAAGGACGACACGCTGTTCAGCCTCGTCGACGGACGCGTCGAGTTCGGGCACAGCAAGGGCCGCAAGACGGTCAGCGTGCTCCCCGTCGACGCCTGATCACACACGAACCCCGAACGTCGAACGGCCCGGTCTCCGCGAGGAGACCGGGCCGCTTCGCGTTCACGTACAGGTTGTGCCAGGCACATCTCGTACGGTCCGAAGTGACGTGGGCCAGACGCGACGTTGTACGAGATGTGGCTGGCACAACGTGAACGTCAGGCGTCGGTCAGTTTGGCCTCGAGACTGTCGACTTCGACGTTGAGTGCCGCGGGGAGCTTGTCGCCGAAGCGGGCGTAGTGCTCGCGGATCTGCGGGATCGCCGCCCTCCAGCCGTCGATGTCGACCGACAGGATGGTGTCGAGGTCGGCGTCGTCGATCTCGAGGCCGTCGAGGTCGAGGGAGTCCTTGGTCGGCAGCTTGCCGATCGGTGTGTCGATGGCGTCCGCAGTGCCGTTCACCCGTTCGAACACCCACTTGAGCACCCTGCTGTTCTCGCCGAAGCCCGGCCAGAGGAAGCGGCCGTCGTCGTCGCGGCGGAACCAGTTGACGAAGAAGATCCTCGGCAGCTTGTCGGGATCGGTCGCCTTCTCCATGCCCAACCAGTGAGCGAAGTAGTCCGCGTAGTTGTAGCCGCAGAACGGCAGCATGGCCATCGGATCGAACCGCAGTTCACCCTGGACGCCCTCGGCGGCTGCCGTCTTCTCCGACGCCATGATCGAGCCGAGGAACACGCCGTGCTCCCAGTCGTTCGCCTCCGTCACCAGCGGCACGGTCGTGCGGCGGCGGCCACCGAACAGGATCGCCGAGATCGGGACGCCGGCGGGATCCTCCCATTCCGGTGCGACCGACGGACACTGCGACGCCGGAGCGGTGAATCGAGCGTTGGGATGAGCCGCCGGGGTGTCGATCTCCGGGTTCCAGGCGTTGCCCCTCCAGTCGGTGGCACGGGCGGGAGGAGTGTCGGTCATCTCCTCCCACCAGATGTCGCCGTCGTCGGTGAGCGCGGTGTTCGTGTACACGCAGTTGCCCCACAGCGTGTCCATCGCGTTGGCGTTCGTCTTGTAGCTCGTGCCTGGCGCCACGCCGAAGAACCCTGCCTCCGGGTTGATCGCCCAGAGTCGACCATCGTCGCCGAACTTCATCCAGCAGATGTCGTCGCCGATCGTCTCTGCCTTCCAACCGGGGATCGTCGGCACGAGCATGGCGAGGTTGGTCTTGCCGCACGCGGACGGGAAGGCGCCGGCGATGTACTTCGACTCGCCCTCGGGATTGGTGAGCTTGAGGATCAGCATGTGTTCGGCCAACCACCCGTCGTCGCGAGCCATCACCGAGGCGATGCGCAGTGCGAAGCACTTCTTGCCGAGCAGGGCGTTGCCGCCGTAGCCGGAGCCGTACGACCAGATCTCGCGGGTCTCGGGGAAGTGCACGATGTACTTGTTCTCGGCGTCGCAGGGCCACGGAACGTCCGTCGCCCCGTTCTCGAGCGGTGCGCCGACGGAGTGCAGGCACGGCACCCACTGACCGTCGCCGAGGACGTCGAGCGCACCCTGGCCCATACGGGTCATGATGCGCATGTTGACCGCCACGTAGGCCGAGTCGGTCAACTGCACCCCGATGTGGGCGATCGGTGAGCCGAGTGGGCCCATGGAGAACGGCACGACGTACATCGTGCGACCCTTCATCGAGCCGGTGTACAGCCGGGTCATCTCGGCGCGCATCTCGGCGGGGTCACGCCAGTTGTTGTTCGGACCCGCTTCGTCCTCGGTGGCCGAGCAGATGTAGGTGCGGTCCTCGACGCGCGCGACGTCACCCGGATCGGAATGGGCCCAGTAGCTGTTCGGGCGCTTGGCCTCGTCGAGCTTCGTGAACGTTCCCGAGTCGACGAGTTCCTGGCAGAGACGTTCGTACTCGTCGGCGGAGCCGTCGCACCAGTAGATGTCGGCGGGCTGCATCACCGCTGCCCACTCCGAGACCCAGTCCTTCAATCGCTGGTTGGTGGTCGTTCCGCTCATCTGGTGACTCCTCGTTGAGTTCAGGGGGGTGTGGCCGCGCATCAGTGGATGGGCGGCATCGATCTCCAGGACTCAAGCGTAGGGCGCGCGGTGACGAACGACGAAACAGAGCGTGGGGCACAAGGTCACGATCTCGCCCCGGTGCGAGTGGGTCTGCCGCGTCGCGGCTATCGAGAGGGGACGCTCAGGCGCCGGGGGTGGCCATGTCGACCTCGGAACCGAGGCGCAGCCGCGTGGCGAAGCCGGCCTCGTCGAGTTCGAACACGACCCGCTGGCCCTGGCGCAGCATGCGGAAGATCGATCCGGCCAGAGCATCGGCGGCCAGTTCGTAGTCGGCGAGGTCGGTGTCGGACATCACGAGTCCGTCACCGGTTGCGGGGTCATATGCCTTGATGACGCCCTGCATGACGAGGAGTCAGCTCGCCTTGACGATCTTGCCGGACTTGATGCAGCCCGTGCAGACGTTGACGCGCTTGGCGGCGCCGTTCACGCTGGCGCGGACTCGCTGGATGTTCGGGTTCCAGCGCCGCTTCGTACGACGATGCGAGTGCGACACCGACATGCCCCACGACGGGCCCTTGCCACACACTTCACATTTCGATGCCATTGGATTCTCCTGCAGAGCTGCCGGGTTCCCGGCTCGATCACGTTGGTGTTGTCCGGCCGACGACACGGCCTGCCGGGACAGCCATGAAATGCTACCAAGCGGATCGGTCGGCCCCACGCGGCGCCTTCGAGCGCCGACACGCCGCGGCTCGAACGTCATGCCCGTAAGCTCGCGGGCCGTGCCCACTCTGGAACGGTTGAACACCGCCGCGCTGCGCGAGACGGTCCGTACGTTTCGAGATGCCGTTCGCGACCACGCCAACGGTTTGAACCGGCTCAACGTCTACCCGGTGCCCGATGGGGACACCGGCACCAACATGGCGCGCACGCTCGATGCGGTGGTGGCCGAGATGGACACCGCGGCCGACGACGATCACGACGCCACGTGTGACGCGATCAGCCACGGCTCGCTGATGGGTGCCCGCGGCAACAGCGGGGTCATCCTGAGCCAGATCATGCGGGGCTTCGCCGGCACCGTGAAGGAGCACGCCGACGTCCAGGGCGCCAAGTTCGCCGAGGCGCTGCAAGCGGCGGCGGCGGGCGCCTACGACGCCGTCCTGAAACCGATCGAGGGCACGATTCTCACCGTGTGTCGCGAGAGCGCCGACGCCGCCAAACTCGCGGCCGACGCGGGCGGATCACTGGTCGAGGTCGCCCGGGCAGCACGGGCCGCCGGCAAGTTGGCGCTCGACAACACCCCCGAACAGCTCCAGGTGCTCAAGGATGCAGGCGTGGTCGACGCCGGCGGCGCCGGATTCCTCCTGCTGCTCGACTCGGTGCTGTACGTCGTCGACGGTGAACCGCTGCCGGTGGCGGAGCCGGACGACGGCACGGCGGGAGCCGTCGGCACCGCATTCGAGGCGGTCGCCCACCGGCATGCAGCGGCGCCCGGCGAACTCGACGTGAGCGAGCAGCGCTACGAGGTGATGTACTTCCTCGATCTCGCCGACGACCGGATCCGCGAGTTCAAGGAGCACTGGGGAGCGATCGGCGACTCGATCGTCGTGGTGGGCGGCGACGGCCTGTGGAACTGTCACGTGCACACCAACGAGATCGGCGCGGCCGTCGAGGTGGCGCTCGACCTCGGCGGCCGACCCAAGTCGATCCGCGTCACCGACCTGTTCGAGGAGGTCGACGAGGAGCACGAACGACGCGAGGCCGAGCTCGCCTCGACCGCTCTCGCGGCACCTATCGTCGAGGAGCTGCCCGCCGTCACGACTGCGGTCGTCGCCGTGTGTTCCGGAAGCGGCCTCGTCGAGCTGTTCGCACAGCTCGGAGTGCAGGGCGTGGTCACCGGTGGTCAGACGATGAACCCGTCGACGGCGGAGCTGCTCGAGACGGTGCAGCGGGTCAACGCCGACCAGGTGGTGGTGTTGCCGAACAACAAGAACATCATCCCCGTCGCCGAGCAGCTCGACGCGCTCACCGAGAAGACCGTGGTCGTGGTGCCCACCCGGTCGATGCCCGAAGCGCTGGCGGCACTCGTGGCCTACGACGCCGATGCAACGGCGGTGATCAACGCCATCGAGATGACCGAGGCCGCCGGATCCGTCGTGACCGGCGAGGTCACCCGAGCGGTGCGCGACAGCACGAGTGCAGCCGGCCCGATCGCCGAGGGCGACTGGATCGGACTCGTCCGGGGCGACGGCATCGTCGCCGTGGCGTCCTCGGTCGAGGGTGCAGCCATGGCGCTGCTCGACGTGATCGTCGGTGACTCTGCAGAACTCGTCACGATGGTGACCGGCCACGACGCCGACGACGCGGTGACCGAACAGATCGTCGGGTGGCTCGGCGACCATCGCGGCGACATCCACGTCGACGTGCAACACGGCGGCCAGCCGCTCTATCCCTACCTCTTCGGAGTCGAGTGAACGCACTGTCGTTCCGCGACCTCGCCGAGATCGACGTCGGTCGGCTCAAGGGCGTCGGCGACAAGAAGCGCGGCTCGCTCGCTTCGATCGGCGTCGACAACCTGCTCGACCTGATCACCTTCTATCCGCGACGGTGGGTCGACCGATCGAACGAGGCCCGCATCGCCGACCTCGTGCCGGGGGAGGAGGCGCTGGTGCTCGCCACGGTGCGGTCCGTGACCAAGCGAGTCACGCGCAACCGCCGCACGATGGTCAACGTCAACGTCGGCGACGGTTCGGGGCGCATGGAGGTGGTCTTCTTCAACCAGCCGTGGCGCGAGCGCCAGCTGCGCGAGGGGCTGCAGATCGCGTTGTTCGGCAAGGCCGACGTGTACCGCGGCGGTCTCCAGATGGCGAACCCGGTCGTCGACCTGATCGGTGATCGCACGGGCCGTATCGTGCCGATCTACCCCCAGAGCGAGAAGGTCCAGATCAACACCTGGGAGATCGCCGGCTGGGTCGAAGAGGCGCTGCGACGCTGTCGTGAGCGTGGGATCGCCGACCCGGTGCCGTCGGCGGTCCTGCAACGTCTCGGCATGCTCGGACGATTCGACGCACTGTCGAACATCCACCTGCCCGAGTCGATCCGCGACAAGGAACAGGCTCGTCGCCGGCTCGCGTTCGACGAGCTGCTGCGAGTGCAGCTCGTGCTCGTGCTGCGCAAGCGGGCGATGGAGCGGGACCAGCGAGGTATCTCCCACGACCTGTCCGGCGATCTGGTCCAGCGATTCCACGATGCGTTGCCGTACCCGCTCACCGGTGCCCAACGGCGCGCGATCGGCGAGATCGAACGCGACATGGCGGCTCCTCACCCGATGCATCGGCTGCTGCAGGGCGACGTCGGCTCGGGCAAGACGGTCGTCGCCGTGGACACGATGATGGTGGCCGTCCAGGGCGGTCACCAGGCGGCGCTGATGGCGCCGACCGAGGTGCTCGCCGAGCAGCACGCCTCCGGAGTCCGCGCGCTGTTGGCCGACGTGAGCGTCCCCGATCCGGGCAACCTCTTCGGCGATCGGCCGCTGCGCGTCGAGTTGTTGACGAACCGGGTCACCGGGTCCGATCGCAAGGACGTCCTCGCCGGCTTGGCCGACGGCACCGTCGACATCGTCATCGGCACCCACGCGCTGATCCAGGACGCCGTCGACTTCGCCAGTCTCGGCGCCGTCGTCGTCGACGAGCAGCACCGCTTCGGCGTCGAGCAGCGCGCCGCGCTGCGCGCCAAGACCGTCGGCGGTGCTGTGCCCGACATGCTGGTGATGACCGCGACCCCGATTCCCCGAACGGCGGCGATGACCGTGTACGGCGACCTCGACGTGAGCGTGCTCGACGAGTTGCCGCCCGGGCGCACCCCGATCGTCACGAAATGGGCCGACGGGCCGCTGCTCGAGACCGAGGTGTGGGCCGACGTTCGCGACCAGGTCGCCGCCGGCCGACAGGCCTACGTCGTGTGTCCGTTGATCGGTGAGAGCGAGAAGCTCGAGGTCGCGTCGGCCGAGGAGACATTCGAACGGCTCACTCGGGACGAGCTCGCCGGGCTCCGTCTCGGCCTCCTGCACGGCCGGCTCACCCCGGCCGAGAAGGAGGCGACGATGGACTCGTTCCGCGCCGGCGAAGTCGATGTGTTGGTGGCGACGACGGTGATCGAGGTCGGCGTCGACGTCCCCAACGCGACGGTGATGGTCATCCTCGATGCCGATCGCTTCGGGATCGCACAGCTCCATCAGCTCCGCGGGCGCGTCGGCCGAGGTGCCCACGCCTCGACGTGCTGGCTGGTGACGCAGCAGCGCAATGAACCCGGCGATCCGGTCGGCAACCCGAGGGTCGAAGCGCTCGTGGCGTCCACCGACGGATTCGAACTCGCCGAGATCGACCTCGATCTGCGCGGCGAGGGGACGCTGATGTCGACGTCGCAGAAGGGGCGCAGCGACCTCAAGCTCGCCTCGTTGCGACGTGATCGAAATCTGGTGGAGCTCGCTCGTGAGGCGGCGTTCGAGATCGTCGACGCCGACCCCGATCTCGCCGGCCATCCGGATCTGGCGGACGAACTCGCGCTCGTCTTCAGCGAGTCCGACGAGGCGTTCCTCGCCAAGAGCTGAGCGCGGACGCCTTCTCGTGAACAAGGTGCGGCCTCTGTGCGCATCTTGTTCACGAGAGTTCAGATGTCGGATGTGTCGCCGCGGGCGATTTCGGCGTCGTCCTCGTCGGACATCACGATGTCCCAACGGTCGAGGCAGTCCTCGCAGCGGTAGGCGACGACGTCACCGGGTTCCCAGATCCCGTCCTCGGGTGGATGCGAGAGCAGGAAGCACCGCCCGCCGCAGTCGATGCAGGTGATCTGTGGTGTCGGTGTGAGCACGAAGCCCAGTCTTGCCGGTCGGTGACGGGGCCGGGGCATCTCGGCGATTGTGCGTATCCTCGCCACGATGCGAGTCGTGGCGGGAGAACTTGGAGGACGCCGGCTGGTCGCCCCCGACGGGACCTCGACCAGGCCGACCACCGATCGTGTCCGCGAGGCGATCTTCAACTCGCTCGGCAGCGCGGGGGTGCTCGAGGGAGCGGTCGTGGCCGACCTGTTCGCCGGCAGTGGTGCCATCGGGATCGAGGCGCTGTCGCGCGGCGCCGAACGTTGCGTGTTCGTCGAACGCGACCGTGGTGCCCTCCGAGCGTTGAACGACAACGTCGATGCGCTCGAGCTGACCGGCCGGGCGAGAGTGCTGAGCGCCGACGCGTTGTCGGTCGCAGCGACGATCGATGCCGACATCGTGTTCGCTGATCCCCCGTACGACTTCGATGCGTGGGCCGACCTGCTCGGGCGCGTGCGCGCCGATCTGGTGATCGCCGAGTCCGGGTCGAGTGTCGACGCTCCGACGGGATGGACGGTCACTCGCGACAAGAAGTACGGCCGCACCCGAGTGACGTTCCTCGAACGCATGAGCGACCCTCCGCAGGCGACGCGGCAGTAGGGTCTGTGACCCAATGAGCGCATCACTGCGGGTGCTGTACCCGGGGAGCTTCGATCCGATCCATCTCGGCCATGTCGACGTCATCGAACAGGCCCACGAGCTGTTCGGGTCGGTCGTGGTGGCGATCATGCACAACCACGCGAAGCCGTCCGGACTCTTCGCCGTCGACGACCGGGTCGAGATGGCCACGACCGCGCTCGCACACCTCGACGGTGTCAGCGTCGTGGCCCAGACCGGCCTCGCGGTGCAAGCAGCGCAGCGCTCCGACGTCGACTTCATCGTCAAGGGGCTGCGCACGGCAGCCGACTTCGAGATCGAACAGCAGATGGCCCACAACAACCACGCAGTGACCGGGGTGCGCACGGTGTATCTTCCCTGCCGCCCCGAACTCGGGTACATCAGCAGCCGCTTCGTGCGCGAGATCGCGAAGTACGGTGGATCCATCGACCATCTCGTCCCGGCGCACGTCGCCGACGCATTGCGCCGCGCGAACGCCGGCGATCAGAACTGAGCCAACATGAGCTACGACGACGGCGAGCACGCCGAGTACGACGACATCGACGACGAGTACCCCGACCCCGGCGTGCCGGGCGGCTTCGTCGGCGATGCCGAAACGCTGCTCCGACGGGCCATCGACATCATCGCGACCGCACCAACCATGCCGTTGTCGTCGTCGCCTCGCATCGACCGGGACGAGATGATCGAACTGCTCGAGGAGTCGTTGCACCGCCTCCCCGACGAACTGCGCCAGGCGCGCTGGATGCTCAAGGAGCGCCAGGAGTTCGTCGCCAAGACGCGCCGTGAGGCCGACGAACTGCTCGAGGCCGCCCACGTGCGCGCCGAGCGAATGGTGCAGCGCACGGAGGTCGTCCGCGCTGCCGAACAGCGGGCGCGCCAGGTGATGGAGACCGCCGAGTCCGACTCGCGGCGCCTCAAGCACGAGACGGAGGACTTCCTCGACCAGCGTCTCGGCTCGTTCGAGATCCTGCTCGACAAGCTCCAGAAGACCGTGGGTGCCGGCCGTCAACGCCTGTCGATCGGCGGCGCCGTCGACGAGACGAACGTGATCGAGGAAGACGACCCCACCAAGGGGTTCTTCGATCAGGATCACTGATCGGCGTCGCGCCGTGGCCGACCCACTGCGATCGCTTCGGATCAACGCCGTCGAGCTGCTTCGCCAGCCCGGAGCGGTCCGCGATGTCAGCCTCGACGTGGCCGGCCCACCGCTCGACGTCGAGCACGACCGCTTGACGGGTGACATCCACGTGCAGCTTCGGCTGACGGCGCTCAATGACGGCATCGATGTCGACGGCACCGTGAGCGCCGACTGGGCGACCGTCTGTCGTCGTTGCCTCGTCGACGTGTCGGGAACCGCCGTCGGCGTGGTCGACGAGCTCTACCAGATCGACCCGCTCGACCCCGACGCGTACGTGATCGAGGACGGTCAGCTGGACCTCGCGCCGCTCGTTCGCGAGACGGTTCTCCTCGAACTCGACACCGAGCGTCTGTGCCGTGACTCCTGTGCCGGTCTGTGCCCGGTGTGCGGTGTCGATCGCAACACCACCGACTGCTCGTGCGACTCCGAGGTGCGCGACGAACGCTGGGCGGCGCTCGAAGGGTTCGTCCCCGACGACGACCCGGGGTGAGCTGTTCGCCCGGATGGCAACGGCGCCGCCCCCCGATAACGTGATGCGGCCGTTGCGGCACGGTGCGCCCGAATCCGGGCCCCGATCCACCACCGGTCGCACGACGACCGTCCCCGAGAACCAGGAAGCGAACGATGGCCGTTCCCAAGAAGAAGACCTCCAAGTCGAAGACCCGCAGCCGTCGGGCGAGCGCCTGGCAGCTGAACGCGCCTGCTCGGAGCCTCTGCCCGCGTTGCGGCAACGCCAAGACTCCCCACGTCGTGTGCCCGTCGTGTGGCTGGTACCGCGACCGGGTCGTCGTCGACGTCGGCTGATTTCCCGAGCACCGCCATGCTCCCCGTCGCTGTCGACGCCATGGGCGGCGACCACGCTCCCGGACCGATCCTCGCCGGAGCCCACCTGGCTGCCTCCACCGGTATCCCCGTGGTGCTCGTCGGTCCCGCCGACCTCGGCGGTCGCGAGGGCCCCGACGGTTCGGTCCTCGACCTGATCGAGGCGAGCGAGGTCATCGGCATGCACGACGACCCCGCGCAAGGGGTGCGTCGCAAGAAGGACTCGTCGCTCGTTCGCGCGGCCGAGGCGGTTCGCGACGGGCGTGCCGGTGCGATGATCTCCGCGGGCAACACCGGCGCCACGATGGCGTCTGCTCTGCTGCGGATGGGGCGGATCTCCGGAGTGAAGCGCCCTGCGATCGCCACGCCGATCCCGGTGCCCGGCGCCACGCCGACCGTCCTGCTCGATGCCGGCGCCAACGCCGAGGTACAAGCCGAGTGGCTCGTGCAGTTCGCCCTGATGGGATCGGTGTACGCCCACCACCGCTTCGGGATCGAGGCGCCGCGCGTCGGTCTGCTGTCGATCGGCGAGGAGCCCGGCAAGGGCGACACCCTGCGCAAGGAGGCCTACGAGCTGCTCGGCGCCGCCTCGCATCTGAACTTCATCGGCAACGTCGAGGGCCGTGACGTGATGAGCGCCGAACTCGACGTGTGCGTCACCGATGGCTTCACCGGCAACGTCGTGCTCAAGACCCTCGAAGGCGGCATGAGGGTGGTCATCAAGGCGCTGCTCGAGGCGTTCGCCGCCGAAGAGCACTACAAGCCGCATGCCGACGCCCTGATGCCGGCGCTGTTGCCGCTGTACGAGACGCTCAGCCCTGACACCTACGGCGGCGCCGTGCTGCTGGGCGTCGATGGCGTCTGCATCATCGCCCATGGCTCGTCGGGCGAGACGGCGATCGCGAACGGGATCGGCGTGGCGCGGGACATGGTCGAGCACGACATGGTCGGCGAGATCCGTGCAGCCATCGCCGGCAACGTTGCCTGATCGCCGCGACAACTACACTCGACGCCCGTGCCAGCAGACTCCGCCCCACTCGAACGCGACGAGATCTTCGAGATCGTCCGCGACCGACTCGCCGACATCCTCGAGATCGAACCTTCGACCATCACCGAGGGACAGTCGTTCGTCGACGACCTCGACGCCGACTCGTTGGCGCTGATCGAGTTGGTCGAGGCGCTCGAGGAGCAACTCGGCGGCCGCATCGCCGATTTCCGCATCGAGGACGAGGATCTCGAAGACCTCAAGACGGTGCGCGACGCGATCGACTACGTCCACGAACGCGCCACGGCGAGCTGACCACGCGGTGGCTGGGTTCGGCGACGATCAGCCGGCGTCCGGTCTCGCCGAGCTGGCCGACCGCGTCGGCTACCGGTTCACCGACTGGAGCCTGCTCGAACGGGCGCTCGCCCATCGGTCGTGGTGCGCCGAGACGCCAGGCTCGGTGAGCAACGAACGGCTCGAGTTCCTCGGCGATGCGGTGCTCGGGTGGGCGATCGCCGACATCGTCTTCCACCGGTACCCAGTGGCCGAAGGCCAGCTCACCGACCTGCGAAAGAGCGTGGTCAACGCCATCGCGCTGGCCGAGGTCGCGCAGTCGATCGGGCTCGGCGACCACGTGCTGCTGGGACGAGGCGAGGCTGCCGCCGGCGGCGCCGACAAGCCCTCGATCCTGTCCGACGCGTTCGAAGCCGTCCTCGGGGCGGTGTATCTCGACGGCGGCCCCGATGCCGCCTTCGCAATGGTCGACCGACTCGTGGTTCCACGCATGCCGGACTCCGCCGAGGCCATCGGTCAGTTCGATCAGAAGACACAGCTGCAGGAACTCACCGCCCGTCTCGGACTCGGCGCCCCGGTCTACGAGGTGTCGTCGCACGGACCCGATCACGCCAAGACGTTCCGCGCCACGGTGCTGGTCGACGGCGACGTGCTCGGTGTCGGCGCCGGGCGATCGAAGAAGGCCGCCGAGCAACTCGCGGCCACCGAGGCCTGCCTCGCCCTCGGCTGAGCGGCCGATGCGAACGTGATCCGCGATGCCTGAACTCCCCGAGGTCGAGACCGTCCGGCGCGGGCTGCAGCACCATCTCGTCGGTCGTCGCATCGAACGTGTCGAGGTGGGCCGGGAACGTTCGGTGCGACGCACCTCGCGCGAGGAGGTGATCGCCGGACTCAGCGACACCGTGGTCGAGGCGGCCGAGCGGCGCGGCAAGTACCTGCTGCTCCCGCTCGACTCGGGTGATACGTGCATGATCCACCTGCGGATGAGTGGCCAGGTGCTCCTGGCGGATGCGGGCGCTCTGCGTCCGGCGCACACACACGTGGTGATGCACCTCGACGACGGTCGGGAGGTGTGGTTCGTCGATCCGCGCACCTTCGGAGAGGTCGTCGTCTTCGATCCCTCACGTGTCGAACGGGAACTGCCCGAATTGGCCGCCCTGGGCGTCGATCCGATCGCGGATCCGTTCGACGCGGCGACGCTGCGAGCAGCCTTCGGTACGTCGGCGCGGGCGCTCAAGCCGTTGTTGCTCGACCAGCACGTGGTCGCGGGCATCGGCAACATCTATGCCGACGAGATCCTCCACCGGGCTCGGCTCCGACCCGATCGGCCGGCGTCGACCCTCGACCGCACCCGCGTCGCCCGGCTCGCGCGATCGATCGTCGACGTGCTCACCGAGGCGATCGATGCCGGTGGTTCGACGCTCGGCGACGCCCAGTACGTCGATCTGATGGGGGAGGGCGGTTCGTACCAGGACGAGCACCGCGTCTACGGGCGCGGAGGAGATCGCTGCCTGAGCTGCGGCCGGGGGTGGGTGCGTCGGTCGGTCACGGGCGGGCGCGGCACGCACTGGTGCCCGGTGTGTCAACGCTGACGCGGCACGCTCCCGAGGTGCGATCATGGGCCGAGTGCTTCTGACACCTCGTTACGGACCGACTCGCGATCATCGTGCTCGACGGCGATCCGGCGGCGGTCGCCGAACCGTGCGATCCGGCAACGCCGACGGTTCCTCACGATGATCGAGGACCTCGACGACGACGAGTGGTCGCATCCGAGCCGGTGCGACGGATGGTCGTCGCGAGACGTCGCCGTGCATCTCGCGTCGACCAACGCGTTCTGGGAGCTCTCGATCCGGTCGGGCATCGACGGTACGCCGACGAGAACTGCTCGCAACGTTCGACCCGGTCGCCACACCTGCCGGCATGGTCGAGGACTCGACGCTGACCACCGATGAGATCGTCGAGACGTTCTCGGCGTCGTCGAGCTCACTCGCCGAACTCCTCCTCGAACTGAGCGCAACCGATTGGACGGCGCAGGCCGAGGCCCCTCCCGGCCACGTCGGCGTCAGTGCGGTGGTTCACCACGCGCTCTGGGATTCCTGGATCCACGAACGTGACATCGCGCTCCCACTCGGCCGGAGGCCTCCGGTGGAATCCGACGAGGTGATCGCATGTCTTCGCTACGTCGCGGCACTCACGCCGGCCTTGGCGCTCGCTGCCGGCGCGTCAGGAACCGCAGGGTTCGACGTGTCGGCGTCCGACCCGGACGCGGCCTTTCACGTCGAGGTCGCCGCCGACGTGAGCGTGACCGCCGGGACGGCCGGGTCCGAGCTCGAACTCGCCGGCAGTTCGGTCGACCTGCTCGAAGCGTTGAGCTTCCGCCAACCGCTCGAACAGGCGATTCCGCAGGAGCTCGACTGGGCCTTCGCGGGTTTGGCCACCGTCTTCGACCGCTGAACCGAACGGGTGCGGGTGTGCCGGCACTTCGCGGGCTAGCTTCGCTGCTGCTGTGTTCCTGAAGAGTCTCAACCTCAAGGGGTTCAAGTCGTTCGCCGACAGCACCACGATGGTGCTCGAACCCGGGGTCACCGTCGTCGTCGGCCCCAACGGGTCGGGCAAGTCCAACGTCGTCGACGCGATCGCCTGGGTACTCGGCGCGCAGGCGCCGAAGGCGGTGCGCTCGCAGAAGATGGACGACGTGATCTTCGCGGGGACCGCCACCCGGCCGGCGCTGGGGCGCGCCGAGGTCACCATCACCATCGACAACACCGATGGCACGCTCGGTGTCGAACTCACCGAGATCACCGTCACGCGTGTGCTGTTCCGAACCGGCGACTCGGAGTACGCCATCAATGGGGTGCCGTGCCGCCTGCTCGACGTGCAGGAACTGCTCTCGGACGCAGGTGTCGGCCGCCAGCAGCACGTGATCGTCAGCCAGGGCCAGATCGACGCCGTGCTCAACGCCCGACCCGAGGAACGTCGCGCGATCATCGAAGAGGCAGCCGGTGTCCTGAAGTTCCGCAAGCGCAAGGAGAAGGCGGAACGACGGCTCGACGCCACCGAGGCGAACCTGTTGCGGGTCCAGGATCTCCTGCGAGAGGTGCGCCGTCAGCTGCGTCCCCTCGAGCGTCAGGCCCAGGCGGCCGAGCGTCACGGATCACTGGTGGCAGAGCTCACCGAGGTCAAGACCTACGTGTCGGGGCGCGAGATCGCAGCCTGGAGGGCGAAGCTCGAGGCGCTCGCGGCCACGCGCCTCGAGAGCGGCACCATCGAATCCGAGCTGAAGTCGGCGCTCGCCGCGCTCGACACCGAGGTGATGGCGATCGAGGCGCAGCTGTCAGCGCGAGGCGCCAGTGACGTCAGCGACCGCCTGGTGCGCGTCGAGCAGCTGCGCGAACGTGCCCGCGGGCTCGCTGCGGTGCTGGTCGAGCGCCGTCGTTCGTTGGAGCGCGACAAGGGCCAACTGCTCGACGCCGGCGTGGTCGCGAACCTCGAGGCCGACGCCGCCCGGTTCCGGTCGGAACTCGACGAGGTGATCGCCGCGCTGGCCGAGATCGAACCGGCGTCCGAGGCGCTGATCGCCGACGAGGAGACGTTCCGCCTCGAACGCTCGAGGATGATCGAGGCCGTCGGGTCGGATCAGAGCGGAGCCCAGGCCGCGAGCGCGGCGGCCGAGGTCCGCGGCGAGCTGCGCTCGGTGCGCTCGTCGCTCGAGCGATCCACAGGCGACCTTCGAAGGTTCCGCGAGCGGTTCGACTCGCTGGCGGCCAAGCGCGACTCGAGCTCGGAACGCGCGCTTCGGTTCCGGACGGAATGCGACGAAGCCGGAGCGATCGAGGAGCCACTCGTCGCCGAGGTCGAAGTCGCCGAAGCCGCACTGGTCGAAGCGATCTCCACTCACGAGGCACGTCAGTCGTTGCGCAACGACGCCGCCGAGGAGGCCTCGAGGTGTGCGGCGCGAGTCGAGGCGCTCGAGCTCGCGCTCGACGCAGCCCGCGCACGCGCCGGCGCCGAGCGCCTTGCGGACGTCGACGGCGTGCTCGGCACACTGCTCGATCTGATCGAGATCGACGCGGGCTGGGAGCCAGCCGTCGAGGCAGCGCTCGGAGAGTCGTTGACCGCCGTGGTCGTCGACGATCCGTCGGCTGGTCGCCGTGCACTCGATGCCTTGCGGAGCTCGGACACCAGCGGCGCCGTCATCGCGTTGGGCACCCGTCCGGCCGGCCAACCACGCCCCGCCGTCGGCGATGCGGTTCGTCCGCACGCCCGGTCGTCGCGGCCGGGAGTCGATGTGCTGCTCGACGGTCTGCTGGGCTCAGCGGTTCGCGTCGACGACCTGGGTGCGGCGGTCGACGCAGCGCTGGGCCATCCCGATGCGGTCGTGGTCACGGCCGGTGGCGACCGCTTCGGCCTCAGCGGCTGGCGCGTCGGGGCGGCCGGCAGCGGGGCGACCGCGGCAGCACTCGACGATGCGATCGACCGGGCCCAGGAGGCCGAGACTGCACTCCAACGGGCCACCGAAGCCGTCGCGGCATCGGAACGAGCGCTTCAGACCGCCCGCTCGGTCGAGACCGAACTGGCTCGTCGCCTCGACGCGAACGACGCGCGCTTCACCGCCGCATCAGAGGGGCTGGCGCAGGCCCAACGAGAGCACCGGGAGGCCGAAGCGGAACTCCAGAACCTCGAACGGTCGATCGACGACGTCACCGCCAACATCGTGCGCGACGAACAGCGCATCGCCGAGCTCGAAGCTCTGTTGCCGGCGCTCGAATCCGACGAGCAGGCCGAGGCGGATGCCGCTCGTGCTCGCGGAGAACTGCGTGCCGAACTCGAGGCGCGTGCGGCAGCGCTCGCGTCGCGTCGCAAGGACCACGAGGTGCACAACGCCGGTCTGCACGAGCGCCAGCAACTGCTGGAGCGACGCCTCGACGAGACCGAACGCCGCCTCGCTGCCGACGCCGACGCGCGGGTCGCAGCGGAGGGACGGCGGGTGATGATCGAGCGTGACATCGGAGCGATCGACCGCCTGGTCGAGCGTGTCGCTGCGCACCGTGACGTGGTCGAGGTGCTGCACACCGACCTCGTCGAGCAGCGCCGTCGCCAGAGCGACGAGGTGCGTGGGCTGACAGCCGAGCTCGATCAGCACCGACGCGAGCGCAGCGAGAAGGAACGTGCGCTCGACGCGTCACGGGAGCGTGCACGTCAGGCCGAACTTGGCGAGGCCGAGGCCAAGCTCCGCCTCGAAACCGCCATCGAGACGCTGCGACGTGACCTCGACATCGAGCCAGCGGTCGCCGAGGCTGCGCCGATGCCGGTGCTCCCCGACGGCGCCACACCTGCAGGTCGAGTGCGCGAGCTCGAACGAGAACTCCGGTTGCTCGGCCCGATCAATCCGCTCGCGCTCGAGGAGTTCAACGAGCTCCAGGCGCGTCACACGTTCCTCGAGGAACAGCTCGAGGACGTCCGGTCGCACCCGGCGCGAGCTCGTCGCGGGTGATCGCCGCCGTCGACACCGAGATCCAGAACGTGTTCGCCTCGGCGTTCGCCGACGTCAGCGAGAACTTCACGCAGTTGTTCGGCCTGCTGTTCCCCGGCGGCGTCGGCAAGCTCAAGCTCACCGCACCGGACGATCTGCTCAACACCGGCATCGAGGTCGAGGCGAAGCCGAGCGGAAAGAACGTCAAGAAGCTGTCGTTGCTGTCGGGTGGCGAACGCAGCCTCACCGCGTTGGCCTACCTGTTCGCCGTGTTCCGGTCGCGGCCCTCACCGTTCTACGTGATGGACGAGGTCGAGGCGGCGCTCGACGACGTCAACCTGCATCGCTTCCTGGGCCTGATCCAGGAGTTCCGCAAGGACGCCCAGCTGATCGTCGTGTCGCACCAGAAGCGCACGATGGAGGCCGGCGACTGCCTCCTCGGCGTCAGCATGCAACCCGGTGGCTCCAGCAAGGTCGTCACCGAACGCGTCACCACCTCCTAGAACCCGAACGCAGCGTTTCTGTCAGCACCGAGGCACGCTCTGGATCTCCGCGCTGACACACGAGAGGCCTTGCGTTTGTGTCAGCGCGGAGACCCGGCGATCTCTGCGGTGAACAAAACGCGGGCAGACCGGCCGGTAGCGTCGGTGGGCGATGGGTATCGAGATCCTGTTCCTGATCCTGGCGATCGCGGTCGTTGCCTTCGGCATCGGGGTGCTCGTCGTGAGCCGCCGCAGCTCGGCGCCGACGTCGGCGCCTCCGACACGGCCGGCTCGCCCGACGACCCCACCACCAGAGCCGTCCGCCGAGGGCGACGTGCTCGTCGCCGAGCCACCGGTCGAGGAACTCGTCGAGCCGCCGAGGTCGCGCCGGAGCCGGTCGAAGCCCGCCTCGCTCCGCGACCGTCTCGCCAAGGCCCGCCTCGCGTTCACCGGCGCATTCGCCGGTGTGCTGGGTCGCAGCGGCATCACCGAGGAGAGCTTCGAGGATCTGGAGGAGGCGCTGCTGCGCGCCGACGTCGGCGTCGGCGTGACCACCGAGCTCATCGACGGGCTGCGTGCCAAGGTCGCCGCGAAGGAGATCACCGAGCCGCAGGGACTGCTCGACGCGCTCGAAGCGGAGATGGTCTCGCGCCTCGAGGGGTCCGATCGTTCGCTGACGTTCGAGCCGGGCGAAGCGGGCAGCCCGAACGTGTGGATGTTCGTCGGCGTCAACGGCGTCGGCAAGACGACCACGATCGGCAAGCTGTCGAATCAGCAGATCCGCGAGGGTCGCACCGTTCTGATGGCAGCCGGCGACACGTTCCGCGCCGCAGCTGCCGAGCAGCTCACGACCTGGGCGGAACGCTCCGGCGCCGAGATCGTCCGAGGTGCCGAGGGCAGCGATCCGAGCGCGGTGATCTTCGACGGGGTCGAGCGGGCCTCGGCGCGCAACATCGAACTCGTGATGGCCGACACCGCTGGCCGCCTGCACACCAAGTCGAACCTGATGGAGGAGCTCAAGAAGGTTCGCCGCGTCGCGGAGAAGGGCGCTGGTCGCGTCACCGAGACGCTGCTGGTGATCGATGCGACGACCGGTCAGAACGGCCTGGCGCAGGCGCGCGAGTTCGGCGAAGCGACCAACGTGACCGGGGTGGTGCTGACCAAGCTCGACGGGTCGGCCAAGGGCGGCATCGTGTTCGCCATCGAGACCGAACTCGGGATCCCGGTGAAGCTGGTCGGCATCGGTGAGACGATCGAGGACCTCATCCCGTTCGATCCCGCCGAGTTCGTCTCCGCCCTCGTCGAACCCTGACCCGTTCACGCCCGACGCCGGAACGCCCCCGTGACCGGAAAAATGCGCACGCCGTTGCGCTGAGCGGCACGGTGTGCGCACATTTCGGCGACCGCGGACCTGGTGAGCGTGGGCTTCCAGCGCGGCGGTGTGGCCTGACAGACTGTCGCCATGACCACCCTCGACTCTCGCCCCGTCGCCACACCGATTCCGAGACCCGAGCAGGTCACCGAGGCGATCGACGCCCTCCTGGCCGCCAACGACCCGACGACGATGGACAACGTGGCCTTCCGCGGTGCCCGCTACGACGCCGGGCTCGCCTGGGTGCACTTTCCGAAGGGGTACGGCGGACTCGGTCTGCGTCCCGAATTGAACAAGCTCGTCGAGACACGGCTGAGGGAGGCCGGCGCCAAGCCGACCGATCCGAGCACGTTCTTCATGGCGCTGGCAGGCCCGACGATCGTCACCCACGGCAGCGACGAGGTCAAGGAGCGGTTCCTGCGCCCGATGTTCACCGGCGAGGAGAAGTGGTGTCAGCTGTTCTCCGAGCCGGGCGCGGGTTCCGACTTCGCAGGCCTCGCGACCAAGGCCGAGCGCGACGGTGACGAGTGGATCGTCAACGGCCAGAAGGTGTGGAACACGATGGCGCACATCGCCGACTTCGGCATGCTCGTCACCCGCACCGACCCCGAGGCACCCAAGCACAAGGGCATGACGTACTTCGCGCTCGACATGCACGCACCGGGCGTCGAGGTTCGACCGTTGCGCCAGATCACCGGCGAGGCCGAGTTCAACGAGGTCTACATGACCGATGCCCGCGTGCCCGATGCCCACCGGATCGGCGAGGTGGGCGAGGGCTGGCGGGCGAGCCTGACCACGCTGATGAACGAACGCAACGCGATCGGAACCGGCAGTGGTGCCGGCAGTGGGTCGGTTGCTCGACGCGGCGCAGCGGCCAACGACGCCGTCGAGATCTGGAAGAACCTCGACCCGTCCGAGCAGGACGGCGCCCGCAAGGACCGCCTGATGCAACTGTGGTGCCAGGCCGAGGTCAACCGGCTCACCAACCGTCGCGCCGGCGAGAACGCCAAGGCCGGCAACCCCGGACCCGAGATGACGATCGCCAAGCTCGCATTCTCCGAACTCAACAAGCCGCTGTACGAGTTCTGCATCGACCTGATGGGGGCCGATGCGCTCATCGGATACGACTACACGTTCCGGCGGCCGGGCGATCTCGACATCAGTGGCGGAACGCATGGCACTCGCTATTCGTTCCTGCGCGTTCGGGCCAACTCGATCGAGGGCGGCACCTCGGAGATCCTGCGCAACATCATCGGCGAACAGGTCCTGGGCCTGCCCGGCGAGCCCCGCGTCGACAAATCGGTTCCCTGGAACGAGGTCCCCCGCAACTGACCGCGGTGCCGATTTCCTCGGCGTCGACGGAACCAACGCTGCGTCGCCGGCGTCGAAAGCACCATGGCACCATCACGATTCACCATCGTCGGAATGACGACCGCGGCTGCGCTCATCCTCGGTTCGTGTGGTCAGAGCGACCGACGACCGGTCCGATGCGGATCTGCGGCCGCCTCAGCCCGTCAGCGTGGCCCAGGCCGGCGGCGCGAACACTGCGGAAGCCGCGTTGGGCAGCGACATGGCGATGTCGACGATGCCGGCGTTCATGGGGTTCAGCTACGAGGCCGGGCCGGATCTCCCGCCGCTGCCCGTCAATGCCACGGGCTACCAGTATCCACCCGGAGCGACGGTCGATGCTGCGCAAGTCGGCGAGTTGGCCGCTGCCCTCGGAGTGGAGGGTGAGGTCGTTCCGGGTGGTGGAGCCGAGGTCGACGGGTTGGCGTGGCGCGTCGGGCCCGACGACGGTTCGGCGCCGTCGCTGACCGTGGGAGCGGATCCGCAGTCGAGTGTCAACTACTCGCAGGCGTGGAACACCGGCGTCGCCACCAGCGGGTGTGGTGTCGCCGAGGATGGCGGATCACGCGGTGAGGTCGTGGTCGACGAGGGCTCGCCCGACGCTGCGGTCACCGATGTCACCGGCATGGTCGAGCCGGCCGTCGACCCGACGGTCGCCTCGCCGCCGACGACCTGTGAGGAACCCGAGCCGCCCGCCGACGTGCCGAGCGCCGAAGAAGCCGAGGCCCTCGCGGCCGACCTTCTCGAGGCGATCGGACTCGATGCCGCCTCGTTCGAGTTCGAGACCTACGCCGACGAGTGGTCGGCATCGATCACGGCCTGGAACCAACTCGACGGCATTCGTTCACCGATCTCCTGGGGCTTCGGATTCGGCGAGAACGCCGAGTTGCAGTGGATGAACGGCACGCTGGCGACGCCGGTGGCGACGGGTCCGTACCCGTTGATCGACCTCGATGAGGCGTTGGTGCGCCTCGAGGAGCAGAACACCTGGTTCGGAGGTGGGGTCGGGATGGGCGACGTCGCACTGATGAGCGACACGCCGGGCACAGCGGAGCCGAGCGTCGATCCAGCGCAACCTGTGCCCGCCGATGGCGAGGCTGCGTCGCTCGACACCGTCTCCCCACCACCTGCCGAGAGCGTTCCGCCCGACTCCGTGACGGTCGAGTCGCTCGTCGAGAACGTGCCGGTCGAGTCGTTGCCGGTCGAGTCGTGCCGGTCGACTCCGTGCCGGTCGACAGCCTGCCGGTCGAGGTGACCGAGGAGGTCGCGACGCTGGTCGACGTGCGTCCCGATCTGTGGTGGGCATGGGACGACGACGGCTCGGTCTGGCTGCTGCCGGCCTACACCTTCACCGACACCGAAGGCCGCGTCTTCACGGTGCCCGCGGTGACCGATGAGTTCCTCATCATTCCCGAGCCGACACTCGTCGATCCGATGCCGGTCGAACCGATCGAACCGGTGCCGGTCGACCCCGCACCGGAGGTCCCCGAACCCGACCTGAGCTACCTCGTCGGGCTCACGGTCGACGAAGCAAACGAGAAGGTCGCTGGGAGCTTCACCGTCCGGGTGGTGGTCGAGGACGGCGTGGCGCTGGCGGTCACGGACGACTTCATCACCTCGCGGGTGAACGTCGAAGTCGCGGATGGCGTCGTGGTCGCCGTCGTGGGCATCGGCTGACCGAAACGCCCGACCGGCGTGTGACGGTGCGGGGCCCACGGTCTCGGTAGCCTGAACGGCTGATGTTCGACAACCTGTCCACCCGCCTCGAAGGCATCGTCAAGAAGATCCGCGGCAAGGGCCGCCTGACCGAGGCCGACGTCGACGAGGTGATGAAGGAGATCCGCACGGCGCTCCTCGAAGCCGACGTCAACGTCACCGTCGTCCGCTCGCGTCTGCAACCGGATCCGCGAATCGGCGATCGGCGCCACCCGCTCGGGCGCCCTCGATCCCGCCCAGCAGGTCGTCAAGGCGGTCAACGACGAGCTGACCCGAGCGCTCGGCGGCGAGACGCTCTCGATCACCTACGCCATCCAGGCCGCCGACGGTCGTGCTGATGGCCGGACTGCAGGGTTCCGGCAAGACGACCAACTCCGCGAAGCTCGCCGCCTGGTTCAAGGGCCAGGGGCGTCAGCCGTTGCTCGTCGGCGCCGACCTGCAGCGACCCGCCGCCGTCGAACAGCTCCGCACGCTCGGTCGCCAGATCGACGTCCCCGTCTTCTCCGACCCCTCCGATCCGGTGCGCGGCATCCGCAGCCGGGCTCGAGGAGGCGAAGCGCCTCGGGCGCGACGTGCGTCATCGTCGACACCGCGGGTCGCCTGTCGATCGACGCCGAGATGATGGAGCAGGTCCGGCAGATCTCGGCCACGGTGCAGCCCGACTACACGTTCCTCGTCGTCGACGCGATGACCGGCCAGGACGCCGTCCAGACCGCCGAGGCGTTCCACGAGACGCTGCAGATCGACGGCGTGATCATGTCGAAGATGGACGGCGACGCCCGCGGCGGTGCGGCGCTGTCGGTCAAGGAGGTCATCGGCCGGCCGATCGCGTTCGCCTCCACCGGCGAGAAGCTCACCGAATTCGAGCAGTTCCACCCCGACCGCATGGCGGGGCGCATCCTCGGCATGGGCGACATGCTCACCCTCATCGAGCAGGCCGAGCGGGCCTTCGAGGCCGACCAGGCCGAGCAGGCTGCCGCGAAGCTGATGGAGGGCCAGTTCACGCTCGACGACTTCCTCGAGCAGATGCAGCAGATCAAGAAGATGGGGTCGCTCGGCAGTCTGATGGGGATGATGCCGGGGATGCCCAAGGAGCTCAAGGGCGCCAAGATCGACGACGACGACCTGAAGCCGATCGAGGCGATCATCCGCTCGATGACCCCGGCAGAGCGGGCCACGCCCGTGATCATCAACGGCAGCCGACGCCAACGCATCGCCAACGGATCGGGCACCGAGGTCGGTGACGTCAACCGGCTGGTCAAGCAGTTCGGCGAGATGCAGAAGATGATGAAGAAGATGGGCATGGGCGGCCCGGGCGGTGGCCGCGCCGGCAAGGCGAAGAAGGGCAAGAAGGGGCGCGAGGGCCGGCTCCGAAGGGCCGCGGACTGCCACCGGGACTGCTCGACCCGAATGCACCCGGCGGCATGGACATCCCCGGTCTTCCGGGCATGCCGAACATGCCCGGCCTGCCAGGGCTCCCCAACCGCTGACATCTTCCCGTCGGCCACCGGACCGGCGAGGGGATTCCGGCGCCCGCCGCTAGCCTTGCGACGTTCTCATTTGCACCCAGGAGTATCGATTTCAATGGCAGTCAAGTTGCGACTCACCCGCATCGGCAAGAAGAAGCAGCCCCAGTACCGCATCGTCGCGGCCGACGCCCGCTCGCCGCGTGACGGGCGCTTCATCGAGATCCTCGGTCACTACGACCCTCGGCAGGATCCGTCGGTGCTCACCGTCGACAACGACAAGGCCGTGAAGTGGCTCGCCGACGGCGCGCAGCCGACCGAGCGCGTCGCGAAGCTGCTCGCAGATCTCGGGTGCCATCGAGCAGTTCGAGGCCGCCAAGGCAAGCAAGTGAGCGACGTCGACACCGACACCGCCTCGAGTCGTCAGACGAACTGGCGCCCACCGCCGTCGCCGTGTTGACGCACATCGTCAAGTCGCTCGTCGACGACCCCGATGCCGTGACCGTCGAGGTCGACGACTCCGGTCGTCGGCTGACGCTGAACGTCCGCGTCGGCGAAGGCGAACTCGGCCGGGTCATCGGACGCCGTGGCCGCACCGCCGCGAGCATCCGCACGGTTGCTCGCGCTGCAGCGAGCAAAGACGATGTCGACGTCGACATCGAGTTCCTCGACGACTGAGCGGCACCCTTGACCGACGACGGCTTGCTCGAGGTCGGTCACATCCGTCGTGCGCACGGTCTGCGCGGTGACGTGTTCGTGCGAGCTGCTGTCCGATTCCGATCGCACGTGTTGCACCCGGGAGCGAGTTGTTCGCGAACGGCGAGCGACTGGTGGTCGAGTCGTCCCGTGTTGCCTCCAACGGTCGCCGCGTCGTGAAGTTCGCGCAGATCCCCGATCGCACGGCGGCCGAGCGGTACGCCGAACCGAGCCCTTCGCGGTCGCCCGATCGAGGATCCCGACGCCCTCTGGGTGCACGAGATGATCGGGCGCCGTGTCGTCGACGCGGATGGCACCGATCGGGGCGTCTGCGTCGCGGTGCTCGCGAACCCCGCCGCCGACCTCCTCGAACTCGACACCGGCGCGCTCGTCCCGTCGAACTTCGTCGTGTCGATCGACGGCGACACGATCCGCGTCGACACCCCCGACGGTCTCTTCGACCTGGACTCGTGATGTCCGGTCCCGCCAACCCTGTCTTTCCGGACCCGACCCGAAAGGACAGGGTCGGTTCCCGAGCCCGGGTCTCCGGGAACCGCGAACCGAGTTGCAGATCGACGTGTTCTCGTTGTTTCCGCAGCTGGTCGACGACTTCTGCTCGGAGAGCCTGCTGGGCAAGGCGCGAGGCCAGGGGCTGCTCGAGCTCCGTTGCCACGACATCCGCGAGCAGACCACCGACGTCCACCGCACCGTCGACGACGCACCGTTCGGTGGCGGGGCCGGCATGGTGATGCGGGCCCAGCCGATCTTCGAGGCGGTCGAGGCCGTCGACCCACCACGTCCGTTGCTGCTCCTCGGGCCCGGCGGCCGGCGCTTCGACCAGGCGCTGGCCGCTGACCTCGCCGCCGGCGACGGGTTCAGCCTGCTGTGTGGACGCTACGAGGGCGTCGATCACCGGGTCCGCCAGCATCTCGTCGACGACGAGGTCAGCGTGGGCGACGTGGTGCTCAGCGGGGGAGAGGTCGCGGCGTGTCTGATCATCGAGGCGGTGACGCGCCTGCTGCGCGGGGGCGATGGGCAACGCCGCCAGCACGGTCACCGAGAGCTTCGGCGAGTCCGGCCTGCTCGAGGAGCCCCAGTACACCAGGCCCGGCCGAGTTCCGAGGGTGGGAGGTGCCCGAGGTGCTGCGCAGCGGCGACCACGCGCGGATCGAGCGTTGGCGCCGCGCCCAGACGGCTCCATCGCACCCTCCGCGACCGTCCCGACCTCGTCGAACGGCTCGGCGGACTGTCGAGCAGATGACGCGCGACTGTTGGAAGAGTTCCCTGCCGTCCCGTATCATTGACGGGCCCCATCGGCGCGAGTGTGCGTCCGTGATCAGCGCACAGAATTCGCAACGGCCATCCGGCTCGCAGCACGACTCGCAGCCCCGACAACGCAGGTAGACGCCATGAAAGCCACTGACCTCATCGACAACGACTCGATCCGCGACGACATCCCCGAGTTCCAGGCGGGTGACGAACTCAAGGTGCACGTCCGCGTCGTCGAGGGCGGCAAGGAGCGCATCCAGGTGTTCCAGGGCGACGTCATCGGCCGTCAGGGCGGCGGGCTGCAGGAGACCTACACGGTCCGCAAGCTCAGCTACGGCGTGGGCGTCGAGCGTACGTTCCCGCTGCACACCCCGACCGTGCAGAAGATCGAGGTCGTCAAGCGCGGCGACGTGCGTCGGGCCAAGCTGTACTACCTGCGCGATCGCAAGGGCAAGGCCGCGAAGATCCGCGAGAAGCGCGACTTCTGAGCGAGTGGCTCACCTCGGGTGAGCCGTCGGCGCCGATGGCGCCCCCTGCATCGGGCATCCGGCCCCTCCCGACGTCTCGACGGAGGTCATCCATGCCCGAACATCGTTCCACCACACCTGATCTGTCGAACCGCGCTCGCGGGCAGTGGGGCGAGGATCTCGCTGTGCGCCACTACCTCCGGATGGGTTGCGAGGTGCTCGAGCGCAACTGGCGATCGCCGACCGGCGAACTCGACCTCGTCGTGTTGGACGGATCGACCTACGTGTTCAGCGAGGTGAAGGCCCGCCGCACGGCCGACTTCGGGCCCGCGTCGGCTGCCGTGACCGTCGCCAAACAGCGGCGCATCCGTCAGCTCGCCGTCGAGTGGCTGCGTGCACACGATGTCCATGCAGACTCGATCCGCTTCGACGTCGTCGCCATCACCGGCACCGACCTCGAACTGATCGCCGACGCCTTCTGACGTACACGATGTGCCTGGCACATCGTGTACGTCAGCCGGCGAGGGCCCAGATCGAGGAGCGCGAGCGACACGAGGAGCGCCGACCCGACGAGCACGTAGTCGGCCGGCTTCGCCCTGAACTTCCGGTACGGGTTGAGTCCCACGGCGGTCAGTATCGTCGCCCCACATGGCCTCTGACACTCGCGAGCTCGAATCGATCACGGTGGAACGCACCGACGGAGTGGTCACGATCACGCTGCGACGACCGGAGAAGAAGAACGCCGCGGACGCTGCGATGTGGAACGAACTCCTCGCCGAGTTCCGTTCGATCGCCTCGAATCCCGCCGACCGCGCCGTCGTGATCACGGGTGCGGGCGGAAACTTCTGCTCGGGTGCGGACCTGTGGCAGGGCGGATCCGGTGACGGCCCGCCACCGCATCAGCTGTCGGCGATGCGCCACATCACCGACGTCTGTCTCGCACTCCATCGGATTCCGCAACCGACGGTCGCCAAGGTGCGCGGCGTCGCCGTCGGTGCGGGCATGAACCTGGCGCTGTCGTGTGATCTGATCGTCGCATCCGAGAACGCCCGGTTCTCGGAGATCTTCGCCAAGCGCGGCCTCAGCCTCGACTTCGGTGGTTCCTGGCTCCTGCCTCGTCTCGTCGGAATGCACCGCGCGAAGGAGCTGGCGCTGCTCGCCGAGATCATCGATGCCGACCGGGCCGCCGAGATGGGCCTCGTCAACCGAGTCCTCCCGGACGGCGAACTCGACGCCTTCGTCGGTGACTGGGCCGCCCGGCTCGCCGGGGGTCCACCGATCGCGCTGGCCATGTCGAAGCGTCTGCTGAACAACTCGATGCACGTCACGCTCGAAGAGGCGCTCGACGACGAAGGCCTGTCGCAGACCGTCAACTTCGGCACCAAGGACACCATCGAGGCGATCAAGGCCTTCATGGAGAAGCGCGATCCCGCCTTCGAGGGCCGCTGACGCGATCACACGCCGAAATGGAGCGCGCTCGTTGCGCTCAGCGCAACACGAGCGGGAGTTTCGGCGACGGCGGCACTCACCGTGGTTCGTTAGCCTCTCCGGCATGAGCACACCGACGCGACGAACGGGCCTCGTCGGCCTGGTGTGTGCGTTGGCGCTGTGGCTCTCGATCGGCGGCGGCGCCGCTACGGCTGCGCCGCCACCCGACGATCCGCCCCCGGTGACGCTCCCGCCGGAGAACGCCCCGCCGGAGCCCGGCATTCAACCGGACTCGTTGATCCCGGTTCCCGTCGGCTGCCCGGTGCCCGATCCTGCCGCCGTGGTGTTCACGGGGACGATGATCGGGAAGGACGACGTGACGCAGGTCGTGCGGTTCCGGATCGATCAGGTGCGAGCCGGCTCGGCCGAGTCCTGGGCGGTGAACGGGCTGATGGATGTGCGTTACGGCCCCGACTATCGCTTCCTCGCAGCCGGTGAGCAGTACCTGATCGGCGTGGGCCTCGATCCGGTCTACGGGGTGCCCGCCTCGACGGTCCGGCCTCCGGAGCCGACCTTCGGCGGCAACGACGTCGTCGGCGTCGACGACCTCGCCGTCGACTGCCCGACCGTCGACGACCCGGTGCGCACGCTGCAGGTCGACGGGACCAGCGTCGACTCCGGCGTGCTCAGCCTGATGACCGACGACCGGCGCCTGTTGCTGGCGACGCTCGCCGTGCCGACGATGATCGCGTTCGCTGCACTGGTCGCGCTCGTGCTGCTCAGGGTCTTCGGCGGCCTGGCATTTCGTGGCGTCTTCCAACTCGGTCGAGCAGCGGTGACACCGGTGACGGATCATCGGGCGGTTCGCGTCCGGACACATCGCCCCGCGACGCCGAGGCCGAGGCCGATCTGGTGCCGCTCGACGACTGAGCGTCACCGCACCGCGCGGGTCACCTCGTCGATCGCTTGGTCCCACTCGGTGACCTCGATCTGGTCGGCGATGCCCTTCGGCGAGCACCGCACGAGGATGCCGCCGACGATCGGTTCGTCGAGTGCCGCCGACAGCGCAGCACCGTAGGCAGCCAGTTGCAGGCGGTAGCGGCCGACGCGTTCAGCGGACTGCACCGGCCCCGACCACTGATCGGTCTTGTAGTCGACGATCACGAGCCCCTCGGGGGTGCGAACCAGGAGATCGACGTAGCCCTCGAGGACTCGATCGCCGATCGGCGCGGCGACGAACAGCTCGCGCCAGTGCTCGGCGCCGGCGACGACGCTGCGCACGATTGGTGCCCCCAGCGCCGATCGGGCGAGTGCCGCGACGTCCCCCTCGAGGCCGATCACGCCCTCTGCCGCGCACTGGGCCCGGGCGAGGTTGTCGATGTCACTTCCGCCCGACAGGTCGCAGAACTGCAGTACTCCGTGCACCGGCGCGGCCGATGCTCGTGCCATAGCGCCCGCGCTGCCAGGGCGGCAGCTCGACATTGACGGGGCGTTTGTCGAGACCGGGGTCGTCGATCTCATCGCGGGTGCCGGTGCCTGCCAGTTCTTCCGACAGTCGGGTGGCGGCGATGCCGGTACGACGAGACGCGGCGGCGAAGACGCGGTTGCGCTCCTGGAACCACTCGTCGTGGTCGGCCCAGTCGATGGTGTGTGGATCCGTGACCACGTGACCGACCGATCCGATTCGGACGTCGGCGGTGTGGGCGCCCGACGACGGCTCGGCGGCGCCCGCCGCCCACAGCAGCTCGGCCGAGGTCAACGGACCCCAGTCGTCGTAGCCGGCGTTGTTCTTCGTCGGGGCACCGCGGTGCAGAGAAACGACCAGGTGGTCGACGGCGCGTGCTGCACACGACGTACAGGAGACGGCGCCGCTCGGCGTCGCCCATCTGCTCGTCGATCGGCTGTTGCGCCACGAACACACCGTCGTCACCGCGCCCTGCGAGCATCCACGTGTCGTTGGCCCACACCACGCCGTTGGTGACCGCGCGGCGAGGTTTGGTGGTGAGACCCGCCACGATCGTGATCGGGAATTCGAGACCCTTGGCGGCGTGGATCGTCATCACCCGCACGGCGTCGTGGTCGTGCTCGGGAAGGATCGTGTCGGCGACCCGAGCCTCCGACGCTTGCATCGCGGCCCACTGCAGGTACCGGCGCAAGCCGTGCCCGCCGGCATCGGCCCACGCCCTGGCCTGTTCGATCACGAAGCGCAGCCTGCGCCACACGTCGCGAGCGTCGGGACCGGCAAGCGCCAGGTCGAACGCGCGGCGCTCGTCGGCAAGTGCCGCGAGCAGATCGGCAGCGGACGTGTGCCCCACCCGTTCGGCGACCGACCGGACGTGGGCGATGGCGTCCACGACGGGGTGGTCGGCCATTGCAGCTGGTGGCGCCGACCAGAGATTCCAGGTGCCGCCGGCGGACGTCCAGTCCCACAGCTCGGCGTCGCTGCATCCGTAGAGCGGACAGCGCAGTGTCTCGACGAGCGCCAGCGTGTCCGTCGGGTCGTCGGCCCACGCGAAGCGCGAGCAGGAGCTGGCGGATCTCGGTGGTGGCGTAGACGACCGATGAGTTCTCGGCGCGATGGGCGAGCCCGGCACGCCGCAGCTCTGCTTCGAGTGACGGCAGCGAGATGCGTGTGGGGAGCAGGATGCAGATGTCGCCGGGCTTGCACGGCCTGAGCGCGTCAAGGTGCTCGTCGAACACGGGCCAGCCGTCGGCGAGCGCGGTGGAGACCGCTGCGGCCACATCGGTGGCTTCGCGCAGGCGGAGCGCATCGGCCGAACCGATGTCGGCGTTGCGCTGGTTGGCGATGAGGTCGTCGTGGCGTTCGACACCGAGCAGCGACACGGTGCCGTGGTCGAGGAACGGGTCGGGACGGCACGCATCGAGGTGCTGGAAGGCCGGTTGCGTGTCGACCTCGAAGGTGATCAAGCGGTCGAACACGTCGTTGGCGAATCCGATCACCGCGCGAGTGGAACGGAAGTTCGCCGACAACCGCACGTCGTCGGCGCCGACCTGTTCGGCGGCACGCAGGTATTGGGAGATGTCGGCTCGACGGAACCGATAGATCGACTGCTTGGGATCGCCGACGATGAATAGTCGCCCGGGTAGGGGCTGCAGGTCGCGCCACGACCGCGATCCGGTGGGGTCGGTCGAAGCGACCTGCGCGGGGTCGTCGGGATCAGCGGTGAGCCGAACCGCGATCTCGAGTTGGATCGGATCGGTGTCCTGGAACTCGTCGAGCAGCACCCGTTCGTACCGCTCGTGCAGGAGCCGGCGGATGTGGGCGTGATCGGTGAGCAGGCGCCGGGCGAGCACCAGCAGGTCGTGGAACTCGAGCTGTCCCGACGCTGCGCGTTCAGTTGCCCCGTCGAGCACGAACCGGCCGATGATGGCGCCCAGCAGCAGCCGTCGGTGACGCTTGACGGCCTCGAGCGCCTCGCAGCGAGCCGCCCGAGTTCGACCTCGTCGGCCCGGAGCGAGTCGAGTGCTTCGGCTCCGCTCGGACCGAAGGCCTTCGTCCACTTCCCTTTGGCGCCGGGGAAGCTCGTGCGGGTCACGCCCCAGTGCCCGAAGGAGGAGTCGAGTGCCGAGAGCGCTTCGAGTCGCATGCGCAGGCTCGCGCTGCGCAGCCCGTCGGTGAGCGCCACGAGTTCGGCGACGGTCTCGACCTGCGTGTCGTCGTCGGGGATCGGTGTGGCGCCGATCTGATCGGCGAGCTGCACGATGGCGGAGAGATCGAGCTCGAGCGGACCCGGGTCGGACAGCTCGACCCGGTCGTGCACGAGGTCCCAGTTGGCGCGGAAGTCGTCGGCCATGCGGCGGGCGCCCCTGTCGACACCGAATCCGTCGAATTCGCACAGCTCGACGAAGGCCCGCCCCCCGGCGATCAGGCCGGCGGCCGGTTCGGCGTCGTCGAGCAGCTGGTCGAGCAGGTCGTTCCACTGTTCCTCGAATGCGAGGCCGCTCTCGAGTTCGTCGAGGACGGTGAAGCCCGGGGGGAGGCCGGCGTCGATCGGGAAGTCGAAGAGAATGCGGCGGGCGAAGGAGTGCAGCGTGCCGATCGGCGCATGGTCGAGGCGGGTGAGTGCGGCATCGGTGCTCGGATCGGGGTGGGCTTCGAGGCGTTGCCGGGTACGGCTGCGCAACTCGGCGGCGGCCTTCTCGGTGAACGTGATCGCCGCGATGCCGGTGATCGGCACACCGGAGCGCACGAGGTTGACGATGCGGGACACCAGTGAGCTGGTCTTGCCCGCACCCGCTCCGGCCTCGACGAACAGGGTGGCGGCGAGGTCGGTGCGGATCCGTTCGCGTGCCGCCTCGTCGGGGGGCAGCGACCGGGGCGGCGGTGACGGTGGCGTCGGTCATGCGGTCGCCTCGTCGACCGCGAACCACGGCGCGAGTCGCGGATCGCGGTGCTTGCGTTCCCATTCGGCCCAGCGTTCGGCAGTGCCGAGCCCGTCGGGCTCGCAGTAGTGGCAGCCGACGTAGAACCGCCACCCGGGCCGCTCCGGCCGGTTGGGGAAGAACCCGGTCTCGATGCCGGCGACGACCAGCGCAAGTGCCGAGCTGACGCTCGCGTCGACGTCGGGGGTCATCGGGAAGCCGGGCCGTGCGTAGTCGCCCTTTCGGAGGAGGCCGTACTCGGCATGCACCGGGGTGCCGGCGTCGCCGAATCGGGCCCGGGCGGCCGCCGCATAGCTCGGCAGCTGGAACAGCGTCGCTCCCGCGGTGGGGTCGTCGACGGTCATGTCCTTGAACTTGTTCTTGCCGCCCGACTTGTGGTCGGTGACCACGAGACGGCCATCGCGCGTCCGGTCGACGCGATCGACGGAACCCTTCAAGCGGATCTGGCGGCCGTCGGGCAGTTCGATCGATGCGGCGTCGTCGGCGCCGAACCGCATCTCGGAGGCGAGCACCGTCGAACCGCGAGCCACCACGATGTCGCTGTCGTGACGGAGCCAGGTGAGCAGATCGTCGAGCATCCGGGCACGCTCGTCGGCCCAGAACGCCGGGCGCCCCGTGCGGCCTCGGCGTTCGGTGCGCTCGCACACCTGATCGAAGTACCGGGAGAGCGCGTCGCGGTGTTCGTCGGTCCATCCATCGGGCCCGGGCTGTGAGAGCGCGCCCTCGACGACCGCCCGGTGGAACAAGTCGAGCGCAGCGTGATGGGCGGTGCCACGATCGCGGGCGGTGATGCTGATCTCGTCGCCCGGCTCCTCGACCGGTTCGACGTCGAGCAGGTATCGGTCGAAATAGGCGTGCGGGCAGGCGGTCCAGGCTTCGAGGCGGCTGGGCGAGACGACGTCGTCGAGGCGGGGCACGCCGACCCCGGACAGGTCGCCGTCGTACACGGTGAGCTCGTCGCTCAGGCGGGCGTCGATCATCCGCACACCGCGGGACACGACGGTGTCGTTCGAACTGGTGCTGTCGCCGCCGAGTCGATTTCCCGCGGCCACCTGCTGCAGCCGACCGCGAAGCCGATGTTCGAGTGGGCTGGCGGGAAACACCACCGAGGCGACGCCGGCATGGTGAGACGCCACGACTCGGCGCTCGTGTGCCCACGGGGCGATCCACCGCGAGAGCTCGACCGACGACGTCGATCGCAGGTCGCCTCGTGGCGCGGTGAGCGTGACGGCGCTCGTAGCGAGCGCGGACAGCAGCACGCGGTGCAACCGGACCGAGCGGGCATCGGCTGTCGGCAACCCGGCCAGCGCGCGGTCGGCGTCGGACAGCAACGGATCGCTCGACGGACGCGGTGGCAGCACACCTTCGGCGGCACCGAGCACGATCGCCATGTCGACGTCGAGACCGACCGCTCCGGCGAGCGGTGCCGCGGTGACGCCTTGACCGACTCGGCCGTGTCTCGGTGCGACGGCGTCGAGTTCGGCCTCGAGCGTGGTTCGGAACCGGTGGCGAGTGACCGGAGCGCTGACCGGGTCGAGGTGACCGAGTCGGTCGAGTGCTCCGGTCAGCGCCTCGTACGCGCGGTACTCGATCTCGGCCAGCCGTTCGATCGTGTGGCGCCCCAGGCGCACCTCGAGTTGCTCACGACACCAGTCGGCCCACTCGGCCCAGGTCCGAGTCGACCCAGGATGGCCCAACTGTGTTCGGAGGTCGCCGACGAATGTCCGCAGCGACTCCGCTGATTCGCCCCACCGCGCGCTGGAGTTCAGCGCGCCGAGTCGACGATCCCAGTCGTCGTCACGTGCGACGCCCGCCTCGCGGCTGACACGCTCCCAACTCGCGGTGGGCAGATACTCGCCGTCGGAGCCGCGTAGCGGAAGATCGGCGAGCATGTCGAACAGGCTTCGCCGCCGCAGACCTCGCCGATCGACGTCGAGCAGGTCGAGCACGAGGCGAGGTGCGAGCCGTTCGGCGAGCGTGGTGCCGGATCGACCGTTCCACGGGATGCCGGCAGCGGTGAGGTGGTGTTCGACGAGTCGGGCATACGGACGCTGAGCCGGCCAGAGCACGGCGATGCGTTCGAATGGAGTGCCGGCCCGAGCGGCCTCGACGATCAGTCGGGTCGCCTCGCGCGCCTCCTCGTCGGCGTCGGTGGTGGTCACGATCGCCACCGGGCGAGCAACGTCGGTGCCGTCGTCGTCGACGCTGATCTTGGCGCCGGTCGCGCCGACAAGTTCGCGGGTGCCGGCGTCGGCGGTCGGATCGCCGGTGAGCTGCGACACGATGCGGACGTCGATCTGTGCGCCGAGCGCTCGGACGAAGGCGACCGCACGTCCGGGCAGCTCGAGCGGGAGATACAGCACGAGGTTGCGTAGACCGCTGGGGACCGCCTCCGCGACCGAACGTGTCGCTGTGGCGTACAGGTCGGCCTCGTCGTACCACGCTGCTTCGAGGGCCACGGTGATCGCCGAGCTGACCCGCACGGCTTGGCGCCCCCGGAGCGACTCGTCGCGGAGCCGGGCGACGGCCTCCGGATCGGCGAGCCGGAGTTCGGAGTGGAGTTCGCGCAACGCCACGACGGTCGACGGATGGGTGGCGACGACGCCGAACGGGCCGGGGTCGTCGGCGAGAATGTCAGCGATCGTGAGGTCGATCACCGGTGTGGACATCGGTGACCTACCCGCGGCTGCCAGTGACGGGCCGGCGATCAGCTCGGCGAGCCGGTTCAGGGTGACCATGTCGATGCCCGCGATGCCTCCCTGACGTCCCAGTGCGCGACGGGTCATCACTCCGCAGGTGTTGGTGGGGACCGCGACGGTGACCGGAGCGAGCGGATCGGTGCCCTTCGCGTCGGAGATCGCAGCGGCCAGCGCGCCGAGAGCGCGGTCGGGGGCCACGAGGGTTGCGGAGATGGGCACGCACCGATCGTAGAGAAGCGGTGTCACAGAGTTGATGGTGCCAGCATGCAACTCGACGGCGACCACCTGTCATCCGGGTGCCGTCTCGGCGCCGAGCGAACACCTGACATCATGCAGCCGACCGCCCACACCAAGGAGCGCACGCGCCATGGATCATCGACCGAACATCGTCTTCGTCCTGACCGACGACCACGCCGCCCACTCGATCGGCTGCTACGGCTCGGTCGTGAACGCGACACCTCGTATCGACGAGATCGCCGCCAACGGGTGGCGATTCGACAACTGCTTCGTGACCAACTCGCTGTGCACCCCGTCGCGGGCCTCGATCCTCACCGGCACGTACAGTCACGTCAACGGCGTCTATTCGCTCTTCACCCCGATCGATTCCAGCCAGCCGACGTTCATCTCGCAGTTGCGTGACGCCGGATACCGCACGGCGATGATCGGCAAGTGGCACATGGGCCACGGCGACGGCCACGACCCGGAGGGCTTCGACTACTGGGACGTCCTTCCCGGCCAGGGCGACTACTGGGACCCGACGTTCATCTCGTCCCAGGGGCGACGCACGGTCGAGGGGTATGCGACCGACGTCATCACCGACCTCGCCATCGACTGGGTCGAGTCGCTCGAGGGCGACGACCCGTGGTGCATGCTCGTGTGGCACAAGGCGCCCCACCGGCCCTGGGAGCCCAAGCCGGAGCACCGCGACCTGTTCGCCGAACCGCGACCGCTGCCCGAGACGTTCTACGACGACTACTCGTCGCGCAGCACCTCGGTCCGACGTGCGGCCATGCGGATCGCCGACAACCTGAACTCCGAGGACCTCAAGGGTGAGAACCCACCCGACGGGCTGTCCTACGAGGAACAAGCCGCCTGGAAGTACCAGGTGTACATGCGCGACTACCTGGCATGTGTCCACGCGGTCGACGAGAACGTCGGCCGGTTGACCGACTGGCTCCGCGGATCGCGACGAGTTCGACGACACGCTGGTGATGTACTCGTCGGACCAGGGGTTCTTCCTCGGCGAACACGGTTGGTTCGACAAGCGGCTCATGTTCGAGGAGTCGCTGCGCATGCCGTTCGTGCTGAGCTACCCGCGCATGGTCGGCACCGGACGGACCTTCGACGGCATCGTCACCAACGTCGACATGGCCCAGACGATCCTCGACGCTGCCGGTGTCGGCCATGACGACCGCATGCAGGGACGCAGCTTCTGGCCCGACCTGGTCGGCGATCGGTCGGAGCCCCCGGTCGACGGGCTTCTACTACCGGTACTGGGAACACGACGACGTGATCCACAAGGCGCCTGCGCACTACGGCTACCGGACCGATCGGTACAAGCTCATCTACTACTACAACGACGGGTTCGGTCTGCCGTTCACGGGATTCTGGACGTATCCGCCCGAGTGGGAGCTGTACGACCTCCTGGCCGATCCGAGCGAGGTGAACAACGTCTACGCCGATCCTGAATACGCCGAGATCCGCGAGGACCTGAAGGCGGCGATGTGGCGGGAACAGTCCCGGTTGCGCGACGCGCCGCATCGGTCGCAGCCCGTGCCGCCGGGATGTGAGGACGTCGCGGTCGCCGAGCTGGGCCGCTTGCCCAGGTACGCGTGGATCAATCCGGGGCCGATGGGCTGACAGTCCTCCCGATGCCCGCCTCCGCACTGGCCTACGATCGCGGCATGCGTGTGCGACGTGCGACTCTCGACGATCGGCTCACGATCAGCGTCACCGCGATGCGAGCCTTCGCCGACGATCCGGTGATGCGGTGGTTGTATCCCGAGGACGACGTCTTCTTCGCCCCGGGCGGAGAGGTGTTCCGGCCGGCGATGACCGGCTGGATCGGCCTCGGGGAGGTGTGGTGCACCGACGACGGCGTGGGAGCGGCGATCTGGATCCCGCCCGGCCGGCCCGAGATCGACTTCACGGTCGATCCGCCGGCCGCGGAGCCGCCACCGGACCGGCTCGAGCGCTTCGCGATCATCGGCGCGCTGATGGAGGAACACACGCCCGAGGAGCCGCACTGGTATCTGCAACTCCTCGCGACGCACCCCGACTGGCAACGCCGTGGGATCGGCGCGGCGCTGATGAACGTGATGTTCGAGCGGGCCGACACCGAGGGGTTGCCGTGCTACCTCGAGACCGAGACGGTCGAGAACGTCGCCTACTACCGCCATCACGGCTTCGAGGTTCGATCCGAGTGGGACGTGCCCACCGGGCCGCACATGTGGGGCATGTACCGTCCAGCGGGCTGACATCAGGTCAGCTGACCGTTCTCGTGAACAAGGTGCGCACCTGGCCCGCACCTTGTTCACGAGTTCGGTCGGTCACGCGGGACGGGCGGCTTCGGCTCGGGCGCGGAGGTCGGTGACGGCGTGTTCGAGGCCCTCGGGGTCCTTGTAGAGCGCGCTGCCTGCGATCAGGACGTTCGCGCCGGCGGCGGCCGCTCCGGCGATCGTGGACGGGCCGATGCCCCCGTCGACCTCGAGGTCGACGGTGTCGGCGAGACCCGCTGCATCGATCATCGATCGGATCTCGGCGATCTTGGGCTCCATCGTCGGGATGTAGGCCTGGCCGCCGAAGCCCGGGTTGACCGTCATCACCAGCACCAGGTCGACCAGGTCGAGCACGTGGGCGATCGCCGAGGCGGGTGTCGCCGGATTGAGTGCGACGGCGGCGTGGGCGCCGAGGTCGTTGATGTTGCCGAGCGTGCGGTGCAGGTGGGTGCAGGCCTCGGCGTGCACGATCAGGCGCGAGCAGCCGGCCTCGATGTACTGCTTCGCCATGACGTCGGGCGTGTACACCATCAGGTGCGCCTCGAACGGCACGGCGGTGTGTTTGCGGGCCGATGCGATCACGTCGGGACCGAACGTGAGGTTCGGCACGAACTGGCCGTCCATGACGTCCCACTGGATCAGGTCGACACCGGCTGCCTCGAGCGCCGCGACCTCGTCGCCGAGCTTGGAGAAGTCGGCGGGCAGGACGGACGGGGCGATCTGGATCGGGCGACTCATCGAGGGCGAAACTAGCTCGCGGCCGCCTCTCGGTCAGTCGCCGTCGGATTCGCCGGGCGTGCTCCCAGGCCTCGTCGTCGTGTTCCCAGCCCTCGTTGCGTTCCTCGACCTTGGCCTTCCAGTTCTCCGCGTCGTGGCGCGTCGGGTACGGACCGAGGACCTGGTCGCCGGGGCCGCGCTCGGACGCCGGAACGGCGATCTTGCGGTTGAGATCCCAGTACCACTCGTCGTCTGCGCTCATGCACCCAGTGTCGCGCGAGTCGTGGATCGATCAAACCGTCACCGCCGTACGCTGGACAGATGCAACTCACACCCGATCGTCTCGTCGCGGGCGGCGACGCCATGGCCCGTGATGCCGACGGCCGTGTCGTGTTCGTCGAGGGTGGGCTTCCCGGCGAGGTCGTCGAGGTCGAGATCGACGTGGCGAAGAAGGACTTCGCCCGCGGACGCGTGATCGAGATCATCGAGCCGTCGCCGCTTCGCGATGCGCCGTCGTGTTCGCACCGGCGAAACGGTTGCGGCGGATGCGATTGGATGCACCTGCAGCCCGAGGCACAACTCGACGCGAAGGTCGAGATCGTGCGCGAGTCCCTTCGTCGTGTCGGTCGGCTCGCTCCCGAAGTGGTCGACGGTCTCGTCGAGCGCGGTGGCGCCGTGAGCCCGTTCGGCTACCGCACGACCATTCGAGTCGTCGGTGGCCCGAACGGCTCGGTCGGGTACCGGGCAGCCAACTCGAACGACGTCGTCGAGGTGGGCAGCTGTCCGATCGCCGCGTCGAAGCTGTCGCGCCTGTTCCCGGTGATCGAGGCCGACGAAGGGGCCGAGCTGACCCTGCGGACCTCGGTCGCGACGGGTGCCATCACGGCCATCTGGGACAAGAAGTACCGCAAGAGCATCCGTGGCGTCCCGCCCAAGGTCCACATCGGCGAGCGGGCATGGCTGACGGAGCGTGTTGCGGGTCACGACCTGCGGGTGTCGGCAGGTTCGTTCTTCCAGTCCGGGGCCCAGGCCGCGGAGTTGCTGGTCGCAGCGGTGAAGCGTGCGGCGCCCGAGCTCGTCGGAGCGCAGCACGCGGTCGACGCCTACGGCGGCGTCGGGCTGTTCGCCGTCGCCGCGATGGAACGCGCTCAACACGTCACCGTGATCGAGTCGTCGAAGTCGGCGTGTCTCGACGCCGAGCACAACCTGGCCGGGCGGTCGGCGAGCGTCGTTCGAGCAGATGTGTCGGGGTGGACACCACCGGCCGGCGGTGGTCCGACCCCGCCGGTCGACGTGATCGTCGCCGACCCGGCACGTCCGGGACTGGGCAAGCCGGGAGTGGCGGCGCTCGCGGCAGCGGGTGCCGGCGTGCTCGTCCTGGTGAGCTGCGATCCCGTCTCGTTGGCCCGCGACGTCTCACTGCTCGCCGCGGCGGGGTACGCGCCCGAGCGGGTCGAGGTGTTCGACCTGTTCCCCAACACCCACCACGTGGAGACCGTCACCAGGTTCGTTTCGCGAGGCTCGTGAAATACTCTGGGGTTGCTGTCATCCGGGAGGACGCCCTGCAACGTACAGACGACGTGAAACGCGAGTACACCGAGGCTTCCGATGCGGCGCTGGTCGTGTCGATCGGTCGCTATCAGCAGGCCGCGCTCGCCGAGGCGTACCGACGGCACGCCGGCGCGACCTTCGGGTTGGCCAAGCGCCTGCTGAACGATCACGCTCGCGCCGAGGAGGTCGTGCAGGAGGTGTTCGTCCGGCTCTGGAACGAGCCGAACCGCTACGACCCCGAGCGCGGCTCGTTGCGCAGCTTCCTGCTGGCCCACACCCACGGTCGCGCCGTCGACCTGATCCGGTCCGACGTCTCCCGTCGCAATCGTGAGGAGAAGGAAGCCCGCGAGCAGGCGGTCGGCGGCTACGACGTGGCCCACGAGGTGTGGGACATGGCGCTCGCCGGACACGTGCGCGAGGCGTTGGAGAACCTGCAGCAGGGCGAGCGTGAGGCAATCGAACTCGCGTACTTTGGGGGATTGACGTACAAGGAAGTAGCCGATCGACTGGGAGAACCCGAGGGCACGGTGAAGAGCCGGATTCGTTCCGGTCTGAAGCGGCTCCGTGGCGAACTGGTCCAGGCCGGCGTGACCGTGGGCGGTGAGTGAGATGGCCGGAACGACGGACGACATGACCGGTTCCTCCGGTGACATGTACGACCTCGACGAGTTGCTGGGTGCCTATGCGCTCGACGCCGTCGACGCCGACGAGCGTCGCCGGGTCGAGGACTACCTCGAGATCAACCCGCGGGCGTCCGCCGAGGTGCAGGCCCACCGCGAGGTGGCCACGATGCTCGCGTTCACCGGGATGGACGCTCCCGACGACCTGTGGGGACGGATCTCCGACGAGATCGGTGAGGCTGCGCCCCCTCCCGGGCCCGAACTCGCCAAGGTGATGTCGATCGACGAACGATCCGCGTCGTCGGCGCATCTCGACGGTTGCGCCGTGGCTGATGTCGGCCGCCGCTGCGGCGGTGGTGCTCTTCGTGGCGATCGGACTCGCCGACAACGCCGACGCTCCGAACGAGCCGCTGGCGAACGCCGTCGAGCTGGCCCAAGCCGACCGCGACTCGCGCTCCACCGTGCTCGTCGCCGAGGGATCCGACGCATCCGCGGAGGCGATCATCGACCAGGACGGCCACGGCTTCGTGCTCGCCCGTGACCTCCCGACGCTGCCCGAGGGTCAGACGTATCAGCTCTGGGGCGTCGTCGAGGGTGGCGACGTGATCTCGCTGGGCATCTTCGGTCCGAACCCCGAGATCGAGACCTTCACCGTCGAGGGATCGGTCGACGCACTGGCGATCACCATCGAGCAGTACCCCGGTGTGGTCAGCGACGGGAACCCCGACGGCGCCTTCGTCGGCACCTTCTGACCGGGCTCCGACGGCCCGCCCGCCACCACCTCGCCGCGATGAGCGAAGTGTCGCTATTCGGGCGGTTGGCTCATCGCGGGGCGTGGTTGGGCTGCGATGAGCGAAGTGTCGCTGTTCGGGCGGTTGGCTCATCGCGGGCGGGTGGCGGGGACGGCAGCTCGTAGCCTGGCGGGGTGTTGACACCGGTCTGTTCCGAGGAAGTCCGTGCCGCGATCGACGAGAGGACGCGCGGTCGTGGCGCTCGAGTCGACGATCTTCTCCCACCTCGGGTTGCCGTCGCCGCACAATCGTGAGGCGCTCGAACGGTGCACCGCAGCGGTGCGTGCCGGCGGTGCGGTACCGGCGGTCACCGCGGTGCTCGACGGTGTCGTGCGGCTCGGGTTGACCGACGACGAACACGAGCGGATTCTCGGCCCGGCGCGCAAGGCGGCCGAACGCGATGTCGCCGTGGCCGTCGGGCAACGCTGGGACGTCGGGGCGACCACCGTGTCGGCATCGGTGTCCATCGCGGCCGCCGCTGGGGTGAGCGTGTTCGCCACCGGAGGGATCGGCGGCGTCCACCGCGGCAGCGAGTTGTCCGGCGACATCTCCGCCGACCTCGACGCGATCGCCTCGCATCCGGTGATCACCGTGTCGGCGGGGGCCAAGGCGTTCCTCGACCTGCCACGGACGCTGGAGTTCCTCGAGACGGCGGGTGCCCCGGTCCTCGGATGGCAGCACGACTGGTTCCCGGCGTTCTACACCAGGTCGTCCGGACTGCCGATACCGCACCGGGTCGAGACTGCCGACGAGGTCGCTCGGATCTTCGCCGCTCGCAGCCGCCAGTCGTCGGGGATCCTCCTGACGGTGGCGATTCCCGAGGCCGCAGAGCTCGACGCCGCAGAACTCGATGCGGTGCTGACCGACGCCCTCGACGACTGCGAGCGCGCCGGCATCGTCGGTGCCGAGATCACCCCGTTCGTGCTCGGGCGGATCGCCGCGGCCACCGAGGGTCGCAGCGTTCCGGCCAACCTCGCGCTCGCCGAGAACAACGCCGCCGTCGCCGCCCAGGTCGCCGTCGCCGTGTCCGCCGCTGCGCACTGATCCACGCTCCGCTCGCGGCCACCCAGCACCACCCCAGCGATGAGCGAACGGACCGGATACCGTCACTTCGCTCATCGCTGCGCCACACATGTCGTCTGCGATGAGCGAGCCGCCCGAATACCGTCACTTGGCTCATCGCAGGGGTGAGGGATCGGCTTCAGGCCAGGCGGGCCATCCGGCGTTCGACCCGATCGAGGAATGCGCCACGTTCGTCGTCGGACGCGTTGTCGATCCCGTACATCGCGAGCCACGTCGTCCGGGCGAACGGATGGCACATCGAACGCAGGCTGCGGGTGAGGGTCCGCTTGCCGCTCTCGCCTTCGACCACGTTGATCGACTTCGACGAGCCGTGCGTGGTGACGGCCACGAGACGGCGCACGTTGCGCAACCCGGGACGGAGCCGGTTCGCACCGTCCGGCAACGTCCACGCAACGCCGTTCACCCACACCCGATCGATCCAGCCCTTGAGCATCGCCGGCTGACCCGACCACCACGTCGGATACACCAGCACCAATGTGTCGCACCACCGCAGGTCGTCACCGTAGGAACTCATCGACGGGTCGGTCCCGGCCACGAGGTGGTTCGCCCGTTCGGTTGCGCTGAACGCGGGATCGAAGCCGTCGGCGTACAGATCGGTCACGCGCACCTCGGCGCCCGCAGTCGTGAGCCCGGCCACGACCCGATCGCGAGCGGCGGCCACGAACGACCCTTCCAACGGGTGGCAGTACACGACGAGGGCCCGGGTCATCGCATCTCCGCCATCTGCCGCTCCACGCGGGCGAGGAATTCGCTGCGCTGCGTCGCCGTGGACGTGTCGATCGCGTAGAGCCCGAGCCAGCTGGTGCGCACCCGAAGGCCGCAGCTCATACGCAGTGCTCGGGTGACGATCCGACGACCGTTGTCGTTGACCAGGCGGACGTACCACCTCGGCGAGCCGTACGTGGAGATCCCGATCAACCGTCGCACGTGTCCGAGTCCCGGTCGGACCTTGTTGGTGCGCTCGTCGAGGACGAAGCCGACGCCGGGTACGAGCACCCGTTCGAGCCATCCCTTGAGCACGGCCGGGAGCCCACTCCACCACGTCGGGTACACGAACACGATCGCTTCGGCGCGCTGGACGAGCGCCGCGTGCTCGGCGACCATCGGGTCGAGGATCGGCGAGTCGCCGTGGTACGCCGTGCGCTCGTCCGGTGTCATCGCGATGCGAAAGCCGAGTTCGTACAGGTCGAGGACGACCACGTCGTGGCCGGCCGACCGGAGCCCGGCTTCCGCCCGGGCAGCCAGCGCGCGGCAGTAGCTGTCGGTCGACGGGTGGGCGACGACGACCAGCGCGAGCATCTCAGTCGCTCGCTGGGAGTGCCGGTTCCGGGGCCGCAGTGGGCTGGTTGCGATCCGGACGCAGCGACAGCAGCTGGTTGACGGCGACGAAGAGCAGCAGCAACGCGAACATGATGTTGGCGACTTGTTCGCTCAGTTGGTCCGAGATCGTTGCACCGATCACGGCCGTGAAGGCGCCGATGCCACCGACGATTGCCGCCGCCCGGAGGTCGACGTTGGCGTTCTTTCGGTTGCGGATGGTGCCCATGATCGCCGTCGGCACGATGACCGCGACGGATGTCCCCTTCGCGACGACGGTAGCCATCCCGAGCGTCGACATCGCCGGAACCATGATCACTCCGCCGCCGATGCCGAGCAGCCCGGCCAACGTGCCCGAGACGAATCCCACGAGAATCAGCACGATGGCTGTGCCGAGGTCGATGTCGATCCCGGGTGACTCGTGCGAACCGAACAGCAGGCGGCTGGCGGTGAGGAGCACCGTGATCACGAAGGTGACCACCAGCACGTTCTTCGGGATCACGTGGAGGAGATGCGTCCCGACGATCGCGCCGGCCAGTGCACCGATCGTGATGAACAGCGCAACCGCCCAGTCGACGTTGCCGTGGGCGAGGTACGTTGCGAGGCTGGCGAGCGAGATCGGCAGCGTGGCGGCGAGCGAGGTTCCGTGCGCGCGTCGACGCTCCATCTTGACCACGCCCATGAGGCCGGGAACCATGATGAGCCCGCCACCAACCCCGAACAGTCCTCCGAGCAGCCCCGCAGCGACACCGACGAGCGCCGCTTTGCTGAACTGAACGGGAGGGGGGGACACGATGTTCGAGGATAGGTGAGCGCGGACGCCGCCGTCCCGATCCCGCGAGTGCGCCGTTCTCATGAACACATTCACCTCCAGCGGTTCACCTTCAGCGCGTGCACTTGTTCACGAGATGGCGCTGGACGCCGGTCAGCGGGCGAGGAAGGCGCGAAGGCGGGACTCGATCGCCGGCCACTCGTCGACGATGATCGAGTACGTCGCCGTGTCGCGCAGCGTGGCGTCCTCGCCGGGCCGGGTCGACCGTCGATGGCGCCGCATCACGCCTTCGAACGTGGCACCGAGCCGTTCGATCGCGCGCCGGCTCTGGTCGTTGCGGGCGTCGGTGCAGATCGCCACCCGCTGCGCGTTCCACACGTCGAACGCGTGCGTCAGCAGCAGCAACTTCGCCTCGCTGTTGATCGGCGTGCGCTGCGCCGCAGCAGACAACCACGTACCGCCGATCTCCACCTCGTCGGGATCCGCGCGCCCGAGGGGCCACAGCGGACCGAGGAAGCGGGTGCATCCCACGACCACCCCGTCATCGGCGCGTCGCTGAACGAACGGGGCGGCACGACCGTGGGCCGCGTCGTCGAGCAACCAGTGCACGTAGTCGGCGGCCTCGTCGCTGCCGTCAGGGACCTGCGTGAACCCGAAGCTGGACCGGTCGCCGCTCCCTGCCGTCGTGATCTCGTCGACGTGGTCGGCCCGCATCGGCTCGAGGAGCACGAATCGACCAGACAGCGCAACGACGGAGAGTTCGGCCACGAACACATCTTGGCGCGTGGATCGAGGGGTCGGTCGGTCGGATTCGTCGGGACGCCTCGCGGTACCGTGCAGCGATGGCCGACTCGACCTCCCCCCTCACGAGCGTGGCGCCCCGCGCACTCGACGACTTGTTCGACACCGACACGATCCTGCCCGCCGCCCCGCTCGGCGACGACGGTGAACCGCTCGAGGTGCTCCACGACCGCGAGTACCGGGTGCGGGCGTTCCGCAAGCGTGACGATCTGTTGCTGATCCGGGGCGCCGTGCGCGACCAGAAGCCACCGGGGCTGTACGTCGACATCGACCCGAACCCGTTGACGATCCACCACATGCAGATCGATCTCGAGGTCGCGTTCCCCTCATTGGAGATCATCGGAGCAACTGTCGGGATCGAGGTGCATCCGCACACCTCGTGCACGAACATCGAGCCGCACTACGACAAGCTCGTCGGGTTGTCGATCGCTCGAGGGTTCACGCACAAGGTTCGCGAGCTGTTCGGCGGCCCACGAGGGTGTACCCATACCACGGCCCTCCTGCAGGCGATGGCGCCGGTCGCGATCCAGTGCATGTGGTCGATGCGGGCGTCGCAGGCCAAACGGGGCGGAGCGATGGCGCAGGCACCCTCGCCCGAGCAGCGCGATGCGGCGTGGCAGTTCAACCTCAACACGTGCCACGTGTGGGCCGAGGACGGCGAGCAGGTGCGCCAGCTCCAGGCGGGCGGTGACTTCGAGCCGCCGCTCTGGGCCACCGAACGTATGGTCGAACTCGGGCTGAAGCCAGACGCCTGGCGACAGCGGATGCAGGGCTGAGGGTCGAGGCCGGGATCGTGGTCACCGTCGTCGAGTGCTCGGAGTTCGGTCCGATCGAGGACCTGCGTGTCGTCGAGCGCGAACCCCAGGCGTTGCAGCCGGGCCAGGTTCGTCTCGTCGTGTCGGCAGCAGGCGTCAACTTCGTCGACGGGCTGCTCGTCGAGGGTCGCTACCAGATCAAGCCCCCGCTGCCGTTCGTGCCCGGGGGTGAGATCGTCGGTCGGATCACCGAACTGGGCGACGGCGTCGACGGCATCTCCGTCGGCGACCGGATGTTCGCGAGCATCGGCTTCGGCGGATTCGCGAGCGAGGTCGTCGTGTCGCCCCGTCAGCTCGTGGCCATCCCCGAGTCGTTGACCGATGGCCAGGCAGCGACGTTCATGCAGAGCTACATGACGGGCTGGTACGCGCTGCGGGTCCGTGCCCGCGCCGTGGCCGGCGACACCATGCTCGTACTCGGCGCTGGAAGCGGCGTGGGACTGGCCGCGGTCGACATCGGCGCAGCCCTCGGACTTCGGGTGATCGCCGCGGCGTCGACGCCCGAGAAGCGTGCACTCGCCGAGTCACGTGGTGCGATGGCGACCATCGACAACTCGACACTGGATGCGGCGGGGATCAAGGACGCCGCCAAGGCGTTCGCCGCCACCTTCGACGACCGTGCCGATCGTGGCGGCGTCGACCTGATCTACGACCCGGTCGGTGGCGAGGTCGGCGAGGTGGCGCTGCGAGCGCTCGGCGAGGACGGCCAGTACATGGTGATCGGGTTCGTCGCCGGGATTCCCCAGCTCGCCGCCAACCAGGTGCTGCTGCGCAACCGACGTGTGACCGGTGTCGACTGGGGTGCCTGGGTGGGACGTCACCAGGACGAGAATCGGGCCCTGCTCGCCGAGGTCGTCGAGCGGATCGCGGCGGGAGATCTCGCCCCGGTCGAGCCCGTGTCGTACCCGCTGCACGACGCAGCTCGCGCGCTGCGTGACCTGGCCGACCGCAAGGTGGCGGGCAAGGTCGCGCTCGTTCCGGACACCTGAACGTCGCAGCGAACCGTTGGTGGCGATCGCTGTCCGACCTGGCAGACTGATCGCCCACATGGTGGTCATAGCTCAACAGGTAGAGCACCAGGTTGTGATCCTGGCGGTTGGGGGTTCAAGTCCCCTTGGCCACCCCATACGCAGGCGCTGAGGGGGTGTCGGGCGAGCAATCGCTCGGTACCCTCTCTCGCCGCAAGCTTCTCTAGCTCAATGGCAGAGCAGTGGACTCTTAATCCATTGGTTCTGGGTTCGAATCCCAGGGGAAGCACCAGCGTTCCTTCACCGATCTCGTGAACAACCCCAGCTCTCAGAGGTGGAACTGTTCACGAGATCGAGGGGGAGCGAGCGGGTCACTACGATCGGTGCATGACACCATCCGAGACCGTCACCGCCTTCATCGAGGCCATCGAACGCAAGGACGTCGCCGCGGCCGCCGCGCTGGCCTCGCCGTCGATCTCCTACGAGAACATGCCGATGCAACCCATCGTCGGTCGCGACGCGATGGCCGCGACGCTCGAGATGTTCCTGGGCAACGCGAACGAGGTCGACTGGGTGATCGTGCGCCAACACGAGATCGGCAACGTCGTGTTCAACGAGCGCATCGACCGGTTCCAGATCGGTGACGGCTGGCTCGAGTTGCCGCTCGCCGGCGTCTTCGAAGTCGACGGCGACGGCTTGATCACGCTGTGGCGCGACTACTTCGACCTCGCCAGCTACCAGCGCCAGCTGGCCGAGCTCACCGGCTCCTGACCGCCCAGCAGAGCGCCGTGCAATTCTCAGCGGACTCGGTTTCAGCTGTCGCGACCAGATCCGACCGGAATCGCGCCAACCCGGCAGATGTGCGGTTCAGCGGCTCCAGCTGCGTTCGTCGCGGTAGCGGCCGACGTTGAGCGGCGTGGAGTGCTGGCGTCGCTCGCGGCGGCTGCTCGTGCCGAACACGATGAGGGCTGCGACGACGAGGCATGCGACGGCCAACAGCAACGTCACGTTCCGATGGTGGTTCGCGAGACGGGCGAACACCCCCATCCACGGATCGTCGGAGAACGCCGGCAGCACGAGCAGGGGAACGAGGTAGCCGAAGACCACCAACGAGCCCGCCGTGCTCGCGAAGAAAACGCCGAGCGCGAACGTGCCCTCGCCGCGTTCAGGGCGCAGGAACGTGCCGGCGATCGCAGCGAGAATTCCGAGGCAGAGCGATCCGAGCGCGAACCATGCAAGCCATTCGTCGAGGAATGCCATCGAGCCGACGCGTTGCACCGGCAGGGTGAGCGGAGAGGCCTCGCCGACCAGTTCGTTGCGCACGATGTTGACCTGTTCCTGCGCGGAGATCACCACGCGGTCCTCGCTGACGCCGATGAGGCGGCTGTGTGCGTCGTCGATGAAGTCGCTCATCAACGCGGCACCTTCGGGGATGCGCGCGATCTGTTCGATGAACTCCCGGAGCTCGGCGGGCGACTGACCGAGCACCGGGGCACCGGCGCCGGCGACGATCGTCGCGACCTGTCCTCTGATCTCCTCGTCGCCGAGGATCGAGTGCGCCACCGCCGAGTCGTTCGAGGGCGTGAACGCCACGCGCTGCAGCCACCAGACGCCGACGGAGAGTGCGACCAGGACGGCGGCCGCGATCAACATCAGGCCCCCGAGTGATCTTCGCATTTTGAGAGTCTGACAAATCTCGCGCGTAACCTTGAATCGTGAAGCGACCCGGACTCCTCCGCATGTTCCTTCGCGGCGCGTTTCGGCACTGCGCCTGGTGTGGCGGTCGTGGCGCATTCTTCGTCGGATGGTTCAAGAAGGCCGAGTGTTGCCAGTCGTGCGGACTCAAGTGGCGGCGCGACGACGTCGGCTACGAGCTCGGTGCGGCCGCGATGACGGCGATCATCACGTTCGGACCGCTCATGCTGATCCTCGCCGGCATGGTCGCGGTCACGTGGCCCGAAGTGAACGTCGTGCCGATGTTCATCGTGCTCGCGGTGCTGGCCGTCGCGCTGCCGTTCTTCACCTATGGGCCCGCGTACTGCATGTGGCAGGCGGTCGACATTCTCCTGCGTCCTCCGGAACCTGACGACTTCGAAATCGTCGGCGACGTCACGCCGGATGCAGCATCGAATTCGAACTCGGATTCGACCTCCGCCCTGGGCGACTGAACCGAGCCCGCCTCCACGTTTGCGTCGCGTTTCGGGTGGGACGCTCCAGCGGAACCTCGACACAAACGATGACGTTCCGGAGTCGATGGACGTTCGCCCGAACGATGCTTGACCGAACGACTGTTCGTTGGTTACAGTCGTGTCATTCGGTTGCCCCGCGACCCGAACGACCAGTCCGATCAACTCTGTGACACCCCCTCTCTACGGTGCACATCACCAACCGCACCGGGTTCGCCCGCCGCACGAAAGCGAGACACGACATGAGCAACGACCGCGACAAGGCACTCGAGATGGCGCTGGCCCAGATCGACAAGCAGTTCGGCAAGGGCGCCATCATGAAGATGGGCGAGCGGACCAACCTCGACATCGAGGTGGTGTCGACCGGTGCGCTGTCGCTCGACCTGGCACTCGGCGTCGGCGGCCTGCCCCGTGGCCGTGTCGTCGAGATCTACGGCCCGGAGTCGTCGGGTAAGTCGACCCTCGCCATGCACGTCGTTGCCGAAGCGCAGCGCAACGGCGGTGTGTGCGCCTACATCGACGCCGAACACGCGATGGATCCGATCTACGCCCGGGCGATCGGCGTCGACGTCGACCAGCTGCTGATCTCCCAGCCGGACACCGGCGAGCAGGCGCTCGAGATCGCCGACATGCTCACCCGCTCGGGGGCCATCGACGTCCTGGTCATCGACTCGGTCGCCGCGCTCACCCCACGCGCCGAGATCGAAGGCGAGATGGGCGACACCCACGTCGGCCTCCAGGCCCGCCTGATGAGCCAGGCCTTGCGCAAGCTCACCGGCAACCTGCACAAGACCGGCACCATCGCCATCTTCATCAACCAGCTCCGCGAAAAGATCGGCGTGATGTTCGGCTCACCTGAGACCACCCCGGGCGGGCGGGCACTGAAGTTCTATTCGTCGGTTCGCCTCGACATCCGCCGTATCGAGTCGTTGAAGGACGGCGCCGAAGTGGTCGGCAACCGCACCAGGGTCAAGGTCGTCAAGAACAAGGTGTCGCCGCCGTTCCGTCAGGCCGAGTTCGACATCATGTACGGCCAGGGCATCAGCCGCGAGGGCTCGTTGATCGACATGTCGGTCGACCTGGGCATCGTCAAGAAGTCCGGCGCCTGGTTCACCTACGAGGGCGAGCAGCTCGGCCAGGGTCGCGAGAAGGCCAAGGAGTACCTCAAGCAGAACCCCGAGGTGATGATGGAGATCAGCGACAAGGTGCTGACGGTGTCGGGTCTCAAGAAGAGCGATGCCCCCGAGGTCGCCGCGGTGGCCGACGTCGCCGAGGAGTTCACCGAGGCCGACGACGCCCCGATCGATCTCAGCTGAACCCGATCGGGCTACGAATGCAGCGGACGGGTTCGGTCATGATGGGAGACCACCGAAGGAGCCCCAGCATGACCGTTCCCAACCGCATCTCGATCATCACGCTCGGCGTGGCCGACCTCGCCGCGTCGACCGCGTTCTACGAGTCGCTGGGCTGGCGCAACTCAGCCCAGGTGCCGTCCATCTCGTTCTTCGAGATGCAGGGGTCGTGGTTCGGCCTCTACGAATGGTCGGCGCTCGCCGACGATGCCAAGGTGCCGGCCGAGGGCAGTGGCTTCCGCGGGGTCACCCTCGCCATGAACCTGGCGTCCACCGACGAGGTCGATGCGGTGTTCGCCGAGTGGGTGGCAGCGGGTGCCACGGCAAAGGTCCACCCGCATACGGCGTTCTGGGGCGGGTACTCGTCGTACGTCGCCGATCCCGACGGGCATCTGTGGGAGATCGCGTTCAATCCCTACGCGCGCCTCGACGACGACGGGCGTCTCGTCATGGGCGGCGGGTGATCCGATCTCCTCGTTTGTGTCAGCGCAGACGTACGGGTCTGCGCTCGTCGCTGACACACACCGCGCTGTTCAGGTGTTGAACTCGTAGCCGCCCGGCTTGAAGATCATCAGGTACAGCGACACCACCAGGATCAGGTGCGTGATGCCGATTCCCGCCGCCATGATCCTGCGAGTGTCGTCGCCGGTCTCGGTGAGCGCCGGACGGATCATGAACCAGCTGATCGCCAGTGCGGCGAGCCAGAGCACGATGGTCGCGGTGATGAACGGCGTGCCGGCGAGACTCATCTTGCCGACCCCGGCCATTCCCATGCCGGCCACCCACAGGATCACGAGCGCCGGGAACACCAGACGCATGTGCAGGCGGGCGACCTCGGCGCTCGCACTGGCGCGCTGCAGCCTCGGGTACAGGAACAACGGCCCGAACGCGGCGATCGCCGAGAGCAGGTGCACGAAGTAGAGGATCCGGTACAGGTCGTAGTTCTCGGCGACGGGGAAGATGGCAAGCACGGCCGGCACGATACCGACCGGCGCCGGGTAACGCCCGTGGCGGTCGAGGCTCGACCGTGCGCCAGTAGCCTCGGAGTCCATGTCCCGCAGCTACATCGTGCGCACCTACGGCTGCCAGATGAACGAACACGACTCCGAGCGCATCTCGGGTCTCCTCGAGGCCGACGGCCTGGTGCGCGCCGAGAGCGAGGCCGACGCCGACGTCGTCGTGCTCAACACGTGCTGCATCCGCGAGAACGCCGACAACAAGCTCTATGGCAACTTGGGACATCTCAAGACGTGGAAGGGTGAACGCGAGGGCCGCCAGATCGTCGTGTCGGGATGCCTCGCCCAGAAGGACCAGGAACTCGTGGCGAAGCGGGCCGGACACGTCGACGTGGTCATGGGCACCCACAACGTGCATCGCGCTGCGGAACTGCTGTCCGAGGCCCGCACCGCCGACCGACCGATCACCGAGATCCTCACCGAAGCGGTGATCGACGATCAGGCGCTGTTCCCCTCGGCGTTGCCCGCCCGCCGCGAGACCTCCTACAACGCCTGGGTCACCATCCAGATCGGTTGCGACAACAACTGCGCGTTCTGCATCGTGCCCGCGGTGCGAGGCACCGAGATCAGCCGGCCCTACCACGACATCCTCGGCGAGGTCGCCGAACTGCGAGACGACGGCGTCACCGAGGTGACCCTGCTCGGCCAGAACGTCAACAGCTACGGCCGCGACCTGCAGGTGGCCGCCCGGCAGGCGGGCGACGACAGTGCCCGCCTGCGTCCGCTCTTCGCCGACCTCCTGCGCGATGTCGGTGCGGTCGACGGCATCCGCCGGGTCCGTTACACGAGCCCGCACCCGAAGGACATGCGACCCGAGACCTTCGCCGCGATGGCCGAGACGCCTGCCGTGTGCGAACACCTCCACTACCCCCTGCAGTCGGGGAGCGATCGCGTCCTCGCCCTGATGCACCGCGGCTACACCGCCGAGCGGTACCTTGCCCGCCTCGCCGAGGCTCGTGCGACCATCGACGACCTTGCCGTCTCGACCGACATCATCGTCGGCTTTCCCGGCGAGACCGAGGCCGATTTCGAGCAGACGCTCGCCGTCGCCGCCGAGGCCGAGTACGACTACGCCTACACCTTCGTCTTCTCGCCCCGCCAGGGCACGGAGGCGGCATCGATGGAAGCCGACTTCGTCGATCCCGCAGTCGTGGCCGAGCGTTTCGAACGGCTGCGGCTCGTAGTCGAGCGGTCGGCGCTGCGACGCCACGAAGCCCGTGTCGGACGCCTCGAGGAGGTGCTGGTCGAGGGACCGAGCAAGCGCGACCCGGCGGTCACCAGTGGCCGTACCCGTCAGAACAAGCTCGTGCACTTCGTGCCGCCCCGACCGCTGCGCACCGGGAGCTACGCCACGGTCGAGATCACCCGCGGCGCCCCGCACTTCCTCGAAGGCCGGTTCGTCGAGTTCCTCTCCGAGCCGACCCACAAGTTGCGCATCCCCGTCGCCGCGCTGTGAACCGCGGCGGCCAAGTAGCGTCGTGGCGATGAGCGAGGTGAGTGTCGATCCGCAGCTGGCCGACTACCGCGCGAGCATCGACAACATCGACGCAGCGCTCGTCCACCTCCTCGCCGAGCGGTTCAAGATCACCAAGGCCGTCGGTCGCTACAAGGCCACCGTCGACCTTCCCGCCGCCGACGAAGCCCGCGAACGTGTGCAGATCGAGCGGCTGCGGGCATTGGCCGAGCAGTCCGGGCTCGACCCGGTGTTCACCGAGAAGTTCCTGCGGTTCATCGTCGCCGAGGTCATCCACCACCATCAGCGCATTGCCGAGGGCGAGCAGCTCTGACCCCTCAGGCGCCAAACCGGGTGGCGATCGTCGGATCGACGGCCTCGGGGAAGTCGTCGGTCGCACTCGACGTCGCCCGGACGCTCGGCGATGTCGAACTCGTCTCGATCGACAGCATGCAGGTGTACCGCGGCATGGACATCGGCACGGCCAAGCCGACACCCGTCGAGCGAGCGGAGATCACGCACCACCTGCTCGATCTGGTCGAACCGACCGAGGAGTTCACCGTCGCCGAGTTCCGTGAGGCCTTCGCCGGCGCACTCGACGAGATCGGAGGACGTGGCCACCGGGCATTGCTCGTCGGGGGCACCGGCTTGTACCACCGCGTGGTGATCGACGACTTCGACCTGCCGGGGCAGTGGCCCGAGATCCGCCGCGAGCTCGAGGAGGACGCGGACACCGCTGCCTTGTTCGAACGGCTGTGGTCGCTCGATCCGGCGGCGGCAACCAAGATGGAGCCCACCAACCGGCGTCGCATCATCCGGGCGCTCGAGGTCACGCTCGGCAGCGGTTGCGCCATTCAGCTCGTTCGGGCCGGGCGTCGACGACTACCCGACCTCGCCGGTCGCCCAGATCGGGCTGCGTTGGCCGCGCGAGGTGATCGCCGAGCGGATCGTCCGGCGAGTGGAACAGATGCTCGCCGCGGGTCTCGTCGACGAGGTTCGGGCACTCGCCGGTACCGGGTTCTCGAGAACGGCCGCACAGGCGCTCGGCTACAAGGAAATCCTCGAGATGATCGAGGGGCGGATGAGCGAGGATGAGGCCGTTGCCATGATCGTCACCCGCACCCGTCAGTTCGCCGTCCGCCAGGAGCGATGGTTCCGTCGCGATCCCCGCGTACGCTGGATCGACGTCGAACACGATGTCGTGGCCGAGGCGGCGCCCATCGTGATCGACGCTCTCACCGCATGACCACGCTGACCCTCACCAAACACCACGGGCTGGGCAACGACTTCCTGGTCGCGTTCGATCCCGGCGTCGACGACCTCCCCGCACTGGCCCGACGGTTGTGCGATCGGCGCCGCGGCGTCGGCGCAGACGGGCTGCTCGTCGCGGAGGCCGCCGATGGCTATGCGGCCCGCATGACGCTCTACAACGCCGATGGTTCGCGCGCCGAGATGAGCGGCAACGGCATCCGCTGCTTCGCGCAGGCGCTGGCGGAACGGCGCGGTGACCTGTCCGATCAGCTCATCCTGACCGACGCCGGCGACCGCCTCGTCGTGCTCGAGCCCACCGAGGACCCAGCCACCATCTCCGCCTGCGTCGAGATGGGCGATGTGTCGAGCCTCGACGAGCCTTCGGGTTGGGCGGCGCTCGGTTGTCATCCCGATCGCCCGGTGGCGCACTTGAGTTTGGGCAACCCGCACAGCGTCGTCGGGGTCGACGAGGTGGCCGTCGTCGACCTCGTTCACCTCGGAAGCCAGATTCCGAACGTCAATCTCGAGATCATCGAACCCGGTCCCGAACCGAACGCGATCACCATGCGGGTCCACGAGCGAGGCGCCGGGATCACCGAAGCGTGCGGGACCGGAGCCTGCGCTGCGGCCTACGCAGCGCGATCGTGGGGACTGATCGCCCGTGGCGCAGGCGATGTCGTCGTGCACATGGACGGTGGGACGGCCACGGTTCGCTTCTCCGACGAGGCACCCGAGCGGGCGATCCTGACCGGCCCGGCCACGTTCATCGCCGAGATCGACGTCGAGATCCGATGAGCAACACCCCCTACAACGAGGCGCTCGCGAGCACGCTGATCGACCGGACGATCCGGGAGAAGATCGTGCTGGTCGCAGTGGCCGACCCCCGCGAGGCCGACGAGGCCGTCGATGCGAGCCTCGACGAGCTGGAGCTGCTGGTCGACACCGCCGGCGCCGACGTCGTGGCCCGCATGGTCCAGCGCCGCGACAGTCCGGATCACACCTGGTACATCGGCAAGGGGAAGGCCGAGGAACTCAAGCAGCTCTGCCTGGCCGTCGACGCCGACACGGTCGTGTTCGACAACGAGCTGTCGCCGGGTCAACAGTTCAATCTCGAGAAGCTCCTCGGACGGACCGCGCTCGACCGCACGGCGGTCATCCTCGACATCTTCGGGCAGAACGCTCACACGCTCGAGGGCAAGGCGCAGGTCGAACTCGCACTGCTGCGTTATCGGCTCCCACGGCTGAGGCGCGGCGCGGATGCCAAGCTGTCGCAGCAGCGAGGTGGCGTCGGGGCCCGCTTCGGTGGCGGCGAGACCAAGATCGAGGTCGATCGCCGGCGCATCATGCGGCGCATCAACAAACTCGAACGTGATCTCGACGCGCTCGCCGACACGCCGCGAACTGCAGCGCAAGGGCCGGGGCCGCAGCGGTCTGGCGTCGGTCGCGATCGTCGGGTACACCAACGCGGGCAAGTCCTCGCTGCTCAACCGGCTCACCGATTCGGGTGTGCTTGCCGAGGATCGGCTCTTCGCGACGCTCGATCCCACGACGCGCCGTCTGTCGCTGCCCGGCGGCGAGCCGGTCCTGCTGTCCGACACGGTCGGGTTCATCAACCGGCTGCCGCACGGTCTGGTCGAGTCGTTCAAGGGGACCCTCGAGGTCGCCGCCCTGGCGGACTATCTCGTGCACGTCGTCGATGCGAGCGCCCCCGACCCTGAAGGCCAGATCGACGCCGTCCGCGAGGTGCTCGGTGAGATCGACGCGATGGCGGTCCCTGAACTGCTCGTGTTCAACAAGGCCGATGTGGCGCCTGGTGTCGCCAAGCAACTGGTGGAGGACCATCCGGGATCGGTGGCGATCTCGGCGGTCACCGGCGAGGGGATCGAGGTGTTCCTCCGCACGCTCGCCGATCGGTTGCGTGCGCTCACGGTCGTGCACGAACTCGTCGTCCCGTACGACCGCGGCGACGTCCTCGCTGCGGTGCACCGCGAGGGCGAAGTCGTGTCGGTGGCCGACGGACCCGACGCCTGGACCATCCGCGCCCGGCTGTCCGATGCCTCCGCCGGTCGGCTGTCCGAGTTCGCCACCGAGGCGCCCACGTGAGTGGTTTCGTGCCGCCCCCGTATCCGTACGACCGCTTGAACCGCCTCGCGCCGATCACCGAAGCGCATCCGGGCGGAACGGTCGACCTGTCGATCGGCACCCCCTTCGACCCGCCGCCTGCCATGGTGGTCGAGGCACTGTCGTCGAGCGGGACCGAACGGTCCTACCCGCCGAGCATCGGCACACTGGCGTTTCGCGAGGCGGCCCAGCGATGGATGCAGCGTCGATTCGACCTCGTCGTGCCGACCGGTCAGATCGGTGCCACGATCGGCTCGAAGGAGTTCGTGGCGACCCTGCCGCAGTGGATGCGTCTGCGCACACCCGTCTCGCGACACCGTGCTGTATCCGGCGATCTCCTACCCGAGCTACGAGATGGGTGCGATCCTGGCCGGGTGCCGACCGGTGCCGGTGCGGTCGACGCCCGACGGACACATCGACCTCGACTCGATCGATCCGGCTGACGCGGAACGGGCGTTGCTGCTGTGGGTCAACAGCCCCGGGAATCCGACCGGAGCTCTCGACGACCTCGACGCTGCGGCCCGGTGGGGGCGGGCTCACGAGGTCCCGGTGTTCTCCGACGAGTGCTACGTCGAGTTCACGTGGACGGGACGAGGCCGTACGATCCTCGAATCGGGCTTCGACGGCGTCGTCGCAGTCCACTCGCTGTCGAAGCGGTCGAATCTCGCCGGTGTACGTGTCGGGTTCTACGCCGGCGACGCCGACCTCGTCGCCTATCTCCAGGAGATCCGCAAGCACGTCGGCATGATGGTGCCGGGCCCCGCCCAGGCCGCCGCGGTGGCGGCACTCGACGACGACGAGCACGTCGACCTGCAGCGCACGCGCTACCGAAGCCGCCTCGAACTCCTCGCATCGGTGCTGTCGGAGTGGTCGGGCGACACCGTCGCGCTGCCCGCCGGCGCGTTCTACCTCTGGATCCCGGTCGACGACGGATGGGCCTACACCGAACGACTCGCCCGTGACGGGGGAGCGCTCGTCAGCCCAGGCGAGTTCTACGGGCCCGACGGTGCCCGATTCGTCCGTGTCGCCGTGGTACAACCAGACGAACGCATCCAGCTCGTGGCCGATCGCCTCGCAGCAGCGCGAGGGTGAACCGAATGTCGAACCACGTCACGAACCGCCAGGAGCACGCAGCTCAGGAAGCCCGGCGATGACCTCACGCGGCGGGCGTCGTGGCTGGATGCTCGTACTCGGGGTCGTGGTGATCGTGGGGGCGCTCGGCGTCGCCGTGGCGATGTGGCTCGCCGGCGCCAGCCGCGAGGCCGACAACGTCGCCGGCTTCGCCAGAGCACCTGTCGGCTGCGACACGACGCTCGATTTCGAGTCGACAGGAACGTTCCTGTTGTACGTCGAGACCAGTGGACAGTTCGGCGAGCTCGCGGGAGCGTGCGACGCGCCGGCGCGGTACGACCGCGACGCCGATGACGTGCCCGCCGTCGAGATGACCCTGATCGACCCGGACGGGGACGTGATCGATCTCGACGACCCGGCTGAGGTCGGCTACGACGTCGACGGCTTCGTCGGCACGTCGATCGCCGAGGTGGAGATCGAGACCGAGGGTGACCACGTGCTGACGGTGGCACCAACGGAAGGTGACGCGTTCGCCGTGGCGGTGGGACGCCGGCCCGACGAGGGCGTTGCGCTCGCTGCGTTGGGGCGCCGTCGGGGCCGCTCATCGGCGGCCTCGTGCTCGGCGGGCTCCTGCTCGTGCTCGGCAGTCGTCGCCCACCGGTCACGTCGGCACCATCGGCGCCGTGGACTCCCGATGGAGGCGGCTGGCCGTCGAGCCCACCCGGATTCCCGGTTCCGCCGCCGACGACCGGGGCCACCGGACCCGCAGGCCCACCAGCCGCGACCGACCGCCGATGCCAGCGCCGCCCGGCTCACCGCCGACCCTGACCCCGGCCTCACCACCGCCTGCTCCGTCGCCGTGGGGTCCGCCGCCGGCTCAGTAGCGCCGCATCACCGTGACGACCTTGCCGTAGATCTCGACGTCGTCGGCGGTGAAGTGCATCGGTTCCATCGAGGAGTTCGCCGGGGTGAGGGTGACCTCGGCTCCTGAACGGCTGTAGGTCTTGATCGTCGCCTCGCCGCCGGGGATGCCGGCGACGACGATGTCGCCGTTGTTCGGGTTGGCGATCTGGGTGGCGACCACGAAATCGCCGTCGAGAATGCCGAGTTCGATCATCGACTCACCGCGGACGCGCAGCATGAAGAGTTCGCCGTCGCCGGTGAAGTCGACCGGCACGGGGAGGAGTTCCTCGACGTTCTCCTCGGCGAGCACGTCGGTGCCCGCCGCGACGTCGCCGAGCAACGGCACGTGGCGCACCGGCCGCCGCTCCATCATGGCGCCGCTGTTGACGTCGTAGCGCACCTCGATGGCACGCGGCTTGGTCGGATCGCGGCGGAGATAGCCGAGTCGTTGCAGCGTGTTGAGGTGGCTGTGGACCGTGGACGGCGACGTGAGACCGACCGCGTCGCCGATCTCGCGTACCGAGGGCGGATAGCCGCGTTCGCGGATCTGTTGTTCGATGAACTCGAGAATGTCTCGCTGACGCGTACTGATCGTGGGGGCCATGCGAACAGCGTACTGATCGAAGGCCCTCGGGTCAAACATCTGTACCCGGAACGAACGTTCGAGAAATGTGCCTCCTGGGGTTGACGAAGCCCCACATCGCCTGCTTCACTGTCGAACAGTCGTTCGAACGAACAGGTGTTTGCGAACGGCTCGCCGATCGAACGAACACCGCACACGACGAACATCCGCACGAACTGCACGGAGCATCCGATGACCGCCACCCTGTACCCCTCGGACCTGTACCCCTCGAACGACTCCCCGAACTACGCCCTTCGTCGCACGGTCGCCGCGGCGTTCGTCGTGATCGTGCTCGCCCTGGTGGCGTTCGCAGCGTCCGCCTCGATCGGCGCGTTGCTCGATGTCGGCGGGCGGCCTGCTGCGGCCTCCGATGGCGCCGTCACGCCGATCGTGCGCATCCACGTCGCTCAGCCCGGTGACACGTTGTGGTCGATCGCCGAGCTGTACCGCGGCGACGTCGGTCAGGGGCGATTCGTCGATGCGCTCATCGACGTCAACGGCGGCACCGCCATTCAGGCCGGGCAGGCCATCCGCCTGCCGTAGCCGGCCCGTGCCAGATCGCGTGTCGTCGTCGGGCCGTCCTGCCGGGGCCCGGCGACGACCGCGCAGTATCGTGCGAGACGTGTTCTGTCCCGCCTGTCGTGCCGACGACACCAAGGTCGTCGACTCCCGTGTCGCCGAGGAAGGCACTGCGATCCGGCGACGCCGTGAGTGTCTGGGCTGCGCGCAACGCTTCACGACCTTCGAGCGCGTCGATCACGCCCCGCTCTCGGTGACGAAGTCGCACGGCGGGTGCGAGCCGTTCGATCGCAAGAAGCTGATCGGCGGGCTGAGCGCGGCGACCAAGGGTCGCAACGTCTCCGACGAACGACTCGAGGCGATCGCCACCGTCGTCGAGGACTCGATGCGGCTGCACGGTTCGACGGTCACGAGCGCCAACATCGGAATGGCGGTGCTCGATCAACTGCGAACCGTCGACGAGGTCGCCTACCTGCGTTTCGCGAGCGTGTACAAGGACTTCGACGCGGCCGCCGACTTCCATCGCGAGTTGGCGCTGCTCGAGAAGTCAGTCGCGACGCCGTAACCAGCGGGTGTAGACGAAGGCCTGGTCGTCGACGGCGAGTTGAGCGACGTCGTAGCGATGGGTGTGGGCCGCTGATCCGGCGGTGAGCCGTGGTCCGGGACCGCCGAACACGGCGGGCGACGTGGTGAGGTTGATCTCGTCGATCAGGTCGGCGGCGGAGAACGCCCCGTTGAGCGCCGCGCCGCCCTCGACCTGGACGAAGTCGGCGGTCCCGACGAGATCGGCGAGGGCTCCGAGAACGCCGGCCAGGTCGACGTCGTCGGTGCCGGCACGTAGCACGTCGATCCCGGTGGGGACGTCGGGTGCTCCGCCTTCGGAGGTGATCACGAACCCGGCGCCGGAGGCGAACAGGTCGTTGCCGTAGTCGAGCCGTCCGCTCGAGCTGACGACGCCGATCCGCTGGCCTTGCTTTCGCGGTGCGCCGTACCCCTCGTCGCGGACTGTTCCCGCACCGACGACGATCACGTCGGCGAGTCGCCGGAGCCGGTTGAGCACGGCGGAATCGGTCGGACTCGACAGCTTCGCCGAGGTTCCGTCGACCGCCGTCGAGCCGTCGATCGAGGCCACCATGCACAGCCCGACCCACGGTCGATCGGGGCGGGTTCCCAGCGGTGAGCCGTAGGCCTCGTCCACGGTGATGTCGTCGGCGGGCTCGGGGAGCAGTCGGCGCATCGGCCCATCATGCCTGCCGAGTCGGGATCTGCGACGATGCAGCCATGACATCGTCAGTCGACCACCAGAACCGCATTCCGCACCTGCCCGCTCTGCGAGGCGAGCTGCGGACTGGAGATCACCCTTCGATCCGATGGCAACGGCGGCGAGGTGGTGCAACGCATCCGCGGCGATCAACTCGACGTGTTCTCCAAGGGCTACATCTGTCCGAAGGGTTCGACGCTCAAGCATCTCCACGAGGACCCCGATCGCCTGCGCATGCCGATGGTGAAGCGCGACGGCGAACACGTGCCGGTGACGTGGGACGAGGCGTGGAAGGTGGTCGCGGCCGGACTCGGCGGCGTGATCGAACGCAGCGGGCGCGAGTCGCTTGCCGCGTATGTCGGCAACCCGACCGCCCACAGCCTCTCGGCGATGATGTTCTCGCGGGTGCTGCTCACCGGGCTCGGGACCCGGCACCGGTTCAGCGCCTCGACGGTCGATCAGATGCCTCGTCACGTCGCGTCCGGCTACGTGTACGGCTCACCCGTGGCGATCGCCGTGCCGGACCTCGACCGAACCGATCACCTCGTGATCCTCGGCGCCAACCCGTACGCATCGAACGGCAGCGTGTGTACCGCTGCGGACTTCCCGGGTCGCATCGAGGCCATCCAGGCGCGCGGCGGCAAGGTGGTCGTCGTCGATCCTCGACTGTCGCGAACCGCCGAACAGGCCGACCAGTGGGTGTCGATCCGGCCGGGCACCGATGCGCTGCTGCTCGCGGCGATCGCGAACACGATGCTCGGCGAGGGCCTGGCCGACCCCGGTGACCATGTCGCCGCTCACCTCTCGGGCCTCGACGAGGTCACGGTCGCGCTCGAGCCGTTCACGGCCGAGTTCGCCGCACCCGTCACGGGGATCGACGCAACGACGATCCGCTCGATGGCACGGGAGCTGGCGTCGGCGCCGTCGGCAGCCGTGTACGGGCGCATCGGCACGACGACCACCGAGTTCGGCTCGACGGCGTCGTGGCTGATCGACGTGGTCAACATCCTGAGCGGCAATCTCGATCGGCCCGGTGGTTCGATGTTCCCCACTCCGGTCGCCGGTGGCGCCACGACGCGGGGCAAGCCCGGGATCGGGACGCGGGTTCAGCGTCGGGCGCGGTCACTCGCGGGTCAGCGGACATCCCGAGGTGATGGGGGAGTACCCGGTCGGGGTGCTCTCCGAGGAGATCGAGACACCGGGCGATGGCCAGATCCGCGGGCTGGTGACGCTCGCCGGCAATCCGGTGCTGTCGACGCCGAACAGCGAGCGGCTCGCCGGAGCGCTCGACCAACTCGACTTCATGGTGAGCATCGACCTGTACCTGAACGAGACGACGCGGCATGCCGACGTGATCCTGCCGCCGCCGTCGCAGCTGCAACGAGGTCACTACGACCTGTTGCTGCTGCAGTTCGCCGTGCGGAACGTCGCGAACTACTCGCCGCCGGTGTTGCCGCTCGACGAGGGGCAGCCCGACGAGTGGGAGATCATCTGCGAAGTTGACGGCCATCGCGCAGGGCCTCGGCGTCGACGTGGACCCGGCGGTCGCCGACGACCTGGCGATCTCGGGGTTGGTGCGCAGCGCGGTGAAGGACGAGTACTCGCCGGTGGCCGGTCGGGACGCCGACGAACTTCTCGCCGAACTGAACGCGGTCGGGCGACGTGGCCCTGAACGGATGCTCGACTTCATGTTGCGCACCGGACCGTTCGGCGACGGCTTCGGCGTCGATCCCGAGCGGCACCTCGCTCGACGATCTGATCGCGCACCCACACGGTCGCGACTTCGGCGCGCTGGTGCCGAGGTTGCCGGAGGTGCTGCGCACCCCGAGCGGTCGCATCGAGCTGGCTCCCGAGCCGTTGGTCGCCGACCTCGAACGCCTGCGCGGCGCCGCTGACGAGTTGGCCACACGCGGGTTCGTGCTCGTCGGACGCCGCCACCTGCGCAGCAACAACTCGTGGATGCACAACGTCTCGGTGCTCGTGAAGGGCAAGCCCCGCTGCACGCTGCAGGTGCATCCCGACGATGCCGCGACGCTCGGGCTGGTCGACGGCGCACCGGCCACGGTGACCTCGACGGGTCGGCTCGGTGCAGGCGCCGGTCGAGGTGACCGACGCGATCCGCCCGGGCGTCGTCAGCCTGCCCCACGGCTGGGGCCATGACCTTCCTGGCGCGCAACTGCGAGTCGCGGCCGAGCACGCCGGGGTCAACTCCAACACGCTGTCGGACGATGAGGCGTTCGATCCGCTGTCGGGGACGTCGGTGCTCAACGGGATCCCGGTCACCGTCGGACCCGCGAGCTGATTTGACCAGCCGCTGCCCCATGTGTCGGTGTGGACAACTTTGGGTTGTTCACCCCGCGTCCACACCCAGTTTCCCGAAATTCACATGGTTGTCCCTCTTTCTTCCCACAGGGTGTTGTTCCTAGAGTGCGTCCCCAATGCCGACTGCGGTGTGATGCACGGACAAGAAGGCGGGTGCCGACCTCCACACGAGGGCGTGGACGGTGTCTGCTTGGGGAGCTCCCTCGACCTGTGTGTCGCACCCAGTCGGCGATTCGCAACGGGTGCCGGTCCGGCGACATGGCTGTAGTTTGAACGCTCTCGACCCTCGGAGGATCGCCATGTCGCTCGCACCGGACCGAATCGCTGACGGCACGATCGGGCTCGGGCGCCTGTTCACCTCGGCCGGCGTCGATCCGTACGACGAGATCGTCTGGGAGCGACGCGACGCCCGGATCACGAACTGGATCGACGGGTCGGTCGCATTCGAGCAGCTCGACGTCGAGTTCCCGATCACGTGGTCGTTGAACGCCACGAACATCGTGGCGCAGAAGTACTTCCGCGGCACGCTCGGCACGCCGCGAGCGTGAGTGGTCGCTCAAGCAGGTCGTCGACCGGATCGTCGACACGATCGCCGAGTGGGGCATCGCGGACGGCTACTTCGACGGCGACGAAGCAGCGAGCGTTCCGCGACGAGCTGAAGTACATCTTGATCACCCAGCGCGCCGCGTTCAACAGCCCGGTCTGGTTCAACATCGGGGTGCGGGGCGTGCCGCAGCAGGCGAGCGCCTGCTTCATCCTCGCCGTCGAGGACGAGATGCCCTCGATCCTCAACTGGTACCGCGAGGAGGGTCTGATCTTCAAGGGCGGCTCGGGTGCCGGCGTCAACCTGTCGAGGATCAGGTCGTCGTACGAACCGCTCGAGGGCGGTGGCACCGCCTCCGGACCGGTGAGTTTCATGCGAGGGGCCGATGCGTCCGCCGGCACGATCAAGTCGGGCGGCAAGACCCGGCGGGCGGCGAAGATGGTGATCCTCGACGCCGACCACCCCGACATCGAACAGTTCGTCTGGACGAAGGCGATCGAGGAGCGCAAGGCGAGGGTGCTCGCCGACGCCGGCTTCGACATGGGCCTCGACGGGGCCGACTCGTTCTCGGTGCAGTACCAGAACGCCAACAACTCGGTGCGGGTGACCGACGAGTTCATGCAGGCGGTCGTCGACGACGCCGACTGGGACCTCGTTGCCGTCACGACCGGCGAGGTGCTGCGCACCGTGAAGGCACGCACGCTGTGGCGCGAGATCGCCGAGGCGGCGTGGGAGTGCGCCGATCCGGGTCTGCAGTTCGACACCACGATCAACCGCTGGCACACCGCCCCGAACCACGGCCGGATCACCGCCAGTAACCCTTGCTTCACCGGAGACTCGCTGGTCCACACCGACAAGGGGCTCATCCGTTTCGACGAGCTGTTCGCCCGGGCGAACGTGGGCGAGGAGTTCCAGGTCTGGACGCACGACATCACCAACGTCGACGCGCCCAGCCGACGAGATGTACCTCACGACGCCCGAGGCGTTCATGATCACGGGCAAGAACCCGGTGCAGCGGCTGCGCTTCAACAACGGCATGGAGCTGCGGTGCACGCCGTCGCATCGCATCTTCACCCTCAATCGCGGCTACGTCGAGGCCGAGGAGCTCACGTCCGACGATCAGGTGCGCTCGCTCGACCTGCCGGCGCCGGCGTCGAGCGGCCGAGTGGCGATCCCCGTGACGCTCCGACTCCGAGCACTACGGGACGAAGGGCGACCGCGACCTGCCGCTGCAACTGCCCGACGTCTGGACCGACGGCTTCGCCCACTACCTCGGTTGGCTTGATCGGCGACGGGTCGACATCGGGAACGTCGACGGTCACGATCTACGGCTCGGCCGACGATCGCTCGGAGATCCTGCCCGCGCACCAGGAGCTGCTCGAGGACATCAACGACGGCCGCCCGATCAAGCTGAGCGAGCAGGCGAACGGCACCGCTCAGCTCCGACTCACTCGCCGCCCGCTCAAGAAGTACCTCGAAGCGCTGGGCGTCGCATCGGTGACCGGCGAACACAAGACCGTTCCGTGGTCGATCGAGCAGGCGCCAGCCGGAGATCGTCGCGGCGTTTCTCCGCGGCCTGTTCGACGCCGACGGATGCGCGGTGCACAACCCCGAGAAGGGCTCCTACGTCGGGCTCGGGTCGATCTCGATCGAGTTGCTGCGCGGCGTGCAGCGCCTGCTGTCGACCTTCGGGATCACCTCGCGGATCTACAAGGTCAAGGCAGCCGGATCGAAGTCGTTCACGTACGAGCGCAAGGACGGCTCGACGGCGACGTATTCGAACAAGGCGTCGTTCGACCTGCGGATCACGGGTCGGAGCATGCATCGGTTCGCCGCCGAGATCGGCTTCTCGCTGTCGCGTAAGTCCGACACGTTGCGCGAGGCGATCATCGGGCACGAGACGTACGACGTCGACACCTCGATCCGTCTCGTCGAGCGCACGGACGAGGGCATCGAGCTCACCTACAACCTGTCCGAGCCTCGCAACCACTCGTACGTCGTCAACGGTGTCGTGGTTCGCAACTGCAGCGAGTACCTCCACGTCGACAACAGTGCGTGCAATCTCGCCTCGATCAATCTGCTGAAGTTCCTGCAGGACGACGGCGGGTTCGACGTCGGGGCGTTCACCCACACCGTCGACACGGTGTTCACGGCGCAGGAGATCCTCGTCGGGCGCGCCGACTATCCGACCGAGAAGATCGGCGACAACACCCGGGCACTGCGCCAGCTCGGACTCGGCTACGCCAACCTCGGGGCGCTGCTCATGGCGCTCGGGTTGCCGTACGACTCCGACGACGGGCGAGCATGGGCGGCAGCGATCACCTCGCTGATGACCGGATCGGCGTACGCCGCCAGCGCCCGCACCGCCGCTCGCGTCGGCCCGTTCGACGGATACGCCGACGACTCCGAGGCGATGCTCCGCGTGCTCGAGATGCACCAGGAGGCCAACGATCGGCTCGCCGAGAACGAGGCCCTCCCCGACGATCTCGTCGAGGCCGCGGCCGATGCCTGGGAGCGTGCGGTGAGCGACGCGCAGCGCCACGGCGTGCGCAACAGCCAGGCCACCGTCCTGGCTCCCACTGGCACCATCGGCCTGGCCATGGATTGTGACACGACGGGCATCGAGCCCGACCTCGCGCTGGTGAAGACGAAGAAGCTGGTCGGCGGCGGCACGATGTCGATCGTCAACCAGACGATCCCGCGGGCGCTGCGCCGTCTCGGCTACACGCCGGAGCAGGTCGACGACATCGTCGCCTACATCGACGAGCACATGTCGGTGCTCGGCGCACCGCACCTGGCCGTCGAGCATCTGCCGGTGTTCGCCTGTTCGATGGGCGACAACACGATCCACTACGAGGGTCACATCCGGATGATGGGGGCCGTGCAGCCGTTCCTCAGCGGTGGGATCAGCAAGACCGCGAACATGCCGGAGGACGTCACCGTCGAAGACGTCGAGGGGCTGCACATGCTGGCGTGGGAGCTCGGGCTCAAGTCGGTGGCGATCTATCGCGACAACTGCAAGCTCGGCCAGCCGCTGTCGTCATCGAAGTCGTCGACCGCCGAGCCCGCTGGCGAGGTCGAGGTCGTCGAGCGCATCGTGCACCACCCGGTGCGCCAGAAGATGCCCCGGACCCGGCGGGGCCGCACGTTCGAGTTCCGCGTGGCCGACTGCAAGGGGTTCGCGACGATCGGCGAGTACGACAACGGACAGCCCGGCGAGATCTTCCTCACCGTGTCCAAGCAGGGTTCCACGATGGCCGGCGTGATGGACGCCTTCGCCAAGTCGGTGAGCTACGGCCTGCAGTACGGCGTGCCGCTGCGGGCGTTCGTCGAGGCGTTCACCAACATGCGCTTCGAACCGGCCGGAATGACCGACGACCCCGACATCCGCTTCGCCTCGTCGATCATGGACTACCTGTTCCGACGCCTGGCGATCGAGTACATGACCTACGACGAACGAGCGGAACTCGGCATCTTCTCCGTCGACGAGCGACTCCAGCCGACGCTGCCCGGCGTCGAGGAACAGGTCACGGCCACCAATCAGGGATCCGACCTTGCGCCGGACCCGAAGTCGACCGACAGCGGCCAGTTGTCGTTCGCCCCGGTCGACCACGTGCCGGCGGCGGTGCAGGTGCGGACCAGCGACGCGCCGATGTGCATGCAGTGCGGCGTCACGATGATCCGCTCGGGAAGCTGCTACGTCTGCACCTCGTGCGGCAGCACCAGCGGCTGCTCCTGACGGTGCGCTCCGCTCCCTTCGGCCTCGGCCGAGCATTCGTCCGAGGCCGAAGGACGTACTGCGGTCGGGTGTGGGCGTGGACTCGAGGATGTAGCCGTTGTGATGAGGCCGGAGTGTCTGGCAGCGGCGGCTCGATGGCGCCCGCTAATGTCGCTCAGTCACGCAGATGATGCAGCTGAGTTCGGTGGTCACGTCGTCGGCAGCCACGGTCGGGCCCATCGAGGAGGCTGGAAGGGCTGCCAGGTCTCGGGGTTCCTGTGCAAGGCGGTCGGCGACGACAACGGCGACGCCGGGGTTGTGTCCGAGGCCGAGATGACTGCCACGAACCTCGACGTTCTCGCGAAGTGCGCCTCTCGGCAAGAGCGACGTGCGCCAGGCGACGATGGCATCGCTTCGGCTGTACACCGATGTGGTCGGGATGTCTGGTGGAGGGTGACGCCGATCGAGCAGGGGACTGCCGAGCGCGATGACCGAGCGCACTGCGTCGGGTCGACGTCGGGCCAGCTCGATGGCGTGGACGCCGCCGAGGCTCCATCCGACCAGGCTGACCGGACCGTTCTCGTGACTGGCAGCAAGAAGCTGATCGAGACCGTCGGTGACGTGGCGACCGAAGCCACGGTTCGTGCCGAGACCCCATCCTTGGCTGCGGTAGCCAAGGCGGCCGAGAAACCAGCGAAGTGGTGCTGTCGAGGCATCGTTGCCGCCAAGTCCGGGCAGCACCAGGACAGCATGGTGATCGCCACGGCGCGACATGGCGAGCAGCGGGCCTGCAGTCAGCGCGAAGGCGACGAACTCGGGTCCCGCTCGAGCTTCCCGAATCGCCACGGTCTGCCACTCAGGGCGCTCCTTCATGCACGGCAGTGCCCACACGGACCTCCCGCTACACCTCGGCCGTTCCCCGTGGGCCCGCTACGCCACCGGACTTGTGTCCGCGTGGGGCACCGGATCGTGCCCGCCGGTTCGCCGAGACGCTGGGTCGCACGTGGTCCGAGCGCCCGAGCCAACCGCTGTAGCCAGCTGTGCACGCCGCTTGGTCAGCGGGTCCCGGACGCAGCTGCAGCGGTCTTCGACGCCGATCGCTTGGCCGTTGCGGCGGTCCTCTTCGTGGCGGACTGTGCCGTCCGCCCGGTCGTCGTGGTGGCCCGCTTTGCCGTGGTGGCCGTGGCGCGGGCCGACCTCTTCGCGGAGGTCGCAGTGCCCCTGGCGCCGGCCTTGGCTGCCTTGGCGGTCGATTCAGCGCCGGACTTGGCGCTCCGAGCGGTGTCCTTCACGCCGTCGGTTGCCGTCGTGGCCGCCGAACGAACTCCCGTCGCACGCTTTCGGGCGGTCGAGGAGCCGGTCGGCGAGACCTTCGGACGGTCCGAGCCGGTGATGCGAGCGATGAGGTCCTGCACGGCGGTGACGGTGCCCTGAGCGATGCCGCTGATGTTGTCACCGACCCGATCGATGACGCCGGTGATCGTTCCTGCGACGGCGTTGGCTGGACCGCTGTCGGGCATGCGGGGGTGGGGCTTGGTCGGGGCGGACTTCTTCGCCTCTGCCAGCGTGTCGCCCAGTTCCGCAAGGTCGTTGCGGCCGAGCTCCTTGCGCACCTTCGGGAAGAAGTCGTTCTCCTCTTCTTCGACGTGATGACGGACGTTGTCGATCAGCACCGTGACCTTGGCGTCGAATCGCTCGTGAGCCGGATCCATGTCGACGAGTTCCGACAGCAGCCACTTGACGATGTTGTGCTCCTCGAGACTCTCGAGAGCGATGTCCTCGGTGTCGGGCACCGACGCTCGCGCAACCGGGTAGAAGACCTGCTCTTCGATGGCAGCGTGCACCGAGAGCTCTTCGATGATCCGGTCGACGATCTGGCGCTTCTGTACGAGAGCGTTGTCACCGGCTTGCTCGAACCGCTTGAACAGCTGCTCGACGGTGCGATGGTCGTCTTTGAGAAATGTGATTGCATCCATGCGACGGCCGTACCCATCTCGCGGGTGTGTCAATCAGCAGCTGCTCGCGAGTCGGGTCGATCAGTCGCAGCGCGGTGGTACTGGTGGCCCTCGACGATGTCCATGCCGTCGGCACGTGCGGTCACGACGCCGTGGCTGATGTCGATGGAGAGCTGGGCGTCGCCCATCGCGAGGCGGTCGCAGCGGAAGTCGTTGACGAGCACGCCACGTGGTTCGAGGGTGACCGTGCGCCGGTTGACGTCGGCGTGCAGACCGAGGTTTGCTCGCAGGACGAGCAGGACCGATGCCGCGGCCCACGCCTGGGGCGAGCACGAGCCGGGATAGGGCACGGGCACCGGCACGCGGTGTCTCGGCACTCCGGCGAACAGCTCGGGGAGGCGGCCACCGAAGTACATCGACGCGTCGAGCAACCCGTCGGTGAGCAGGTCCACGACATCCCATCGCCCGTAGCGCGAAGCACCCGCCAAACAGATGGCCGTGTCGTGCGGCCAGACCGATCCGTTGTGATAGCTCAGTGGATCGTACGCGCCCATCGACGTCGCCAGGGTGCGCACGCCCCATCCGCTCCAGAGTCCGTCGCCGACGAGTGTGTCGAGGTACTGGTTTGCGTGATCGGCATCGGCGATCCCGGTCCAGAGCGCGTGGCCCGGGTTGGACCCGAGCGAATCGATGGGTCGACCAGACCGGTCCAACGCCTCGACGAACCACCCGCGGTCGTCCCAGAACGCACGATTGAAGCGCTCGCGGAGTTCGTCGGCGTCACGGCGACAGCGCACGCCGTCGTCGCGTCGGCCGATCGTGTCGTAGATGTCCGCCGCGCCGACCAGCGCTGCGTACACGTATCCCTGCACTTCCACGAGGGCGATCGGCGCGTCGGGGAGCGAGCCATCGGCGAAGGTGACGCCGTCCCAGGAGTCCTTCCACCCCTGGTTGATGAGACCCAGGTCGTCGTGGGGGCGATAGTCGACGAATCCGTCACCATCGCTGTCGCCGAAGTCCCGGATCCACGTCATCGCGGCGTCGACGGCTGGAACCATCCAGGTGTGATCGGCGGCGGACACCGCGCCCCAGCGCATCGCCTCCGCTGCCACCAGCACGTACAGCGGCGTTGCGTCGACGGTGCCGTAGTAGCGGGATCGTTCTCGGAACGGTCCGTTGCCGCCGTGGGAACGGAGTTCGTGAATGATCTTGCCCGGCTCCTCGCCGGAGGCGGGATCGATCGTCCGGCCCTGGAGCTGGGCGAGCTCACGGAGCACGTCGCGGGCCAGTTCGGGGGCGAAGGGCAGCGCCATGTAGGAGGTGAGCAGCGAGTCACGGCCGAACAGGGTCATGTACCAGGGTGCCCCAGCTGCGACCACGGCGAGTTCGGGGCGGTCGGTGTCGAAGATCCGGAGCGACGCGAGATCCTCGAGCGACTTGCGGACCCCGAGCGTGAGGCGTGGATCGGGTGAGACGATTCGGGAAACGCGCTCCTGCCAGGTCGAGTACCGGTCGTGCGAGAGGTGATCGAGCGAGTGCGTCGCATCGTCGGCAGCAGCCCACTCCTGCCCGGTGAGTTCGTCGACGACCGTCTCGACGGTGATTCGAGCGGCCCGCTGCGCATGAGCGTCGAGTTCGAATCGCCATGACCATCCCCGGTCGCCGACACCTGATGCCGCCGGGCGCAGTCCGATGATCGTGCGGTGGTCCGACTCCGGGCATTCGATGTCGATGCCTCGCAACGTCTCGACGACTCGTCCGTGCGATGGCGTGGGTCGGCCCGACTTGACGTCGAAAAGATGGCCGAAATCGGCCCCGGCCTCGAAGGTGACCTCGAGGCTCAGCGGCATCGAACCCGAGTTGTGGAGTTCGACCACCTCGCGCATCCCGTCGCCGACCCAACGCCGCCGGATCACGAGTATCGGCAGTGGGCGTCCGTCCAGTTCGTGTACCCGCGAGACGAACACGGCGTGGAACGGGGTGGGGGTGGTTGACGCCAGTGGCCGGAGCTCGTGTGCGCTGACGGTCATCGACCAGGAGTCGAGATGTCGGCGATCGTGGTGGATCAGGCCGTGGACGGCCCCGCGAACCATGTCGCCGCCGGTGTCGGAGATCACGAAGTCACGCCCGGACACCAACGTGATCGACCCGGTGCTGACGGCGGGAACGCTCCAGTCGTCGATGTTCATCGGCGCGTTCATCGGGCGCTCAGATCGTTCCCGGGACTGGCAGATCGAATCGGGGTCGATGAGTGTGACGCGAGGAGTTGGCGGTATGCCTCCAGATGTCGCCGGACCATGTGCTCGGTGCTGAACCGCTGGGCGACGTCGTCCCGGCACCTACACCGATCGATCCGGTCGATCATTCGCACGGCGTCGACGAGCGCTGCGCTGTCGGCACGCAGGAAGCCGGTGACTCCATCGATGATGATCTCCGGGGCGGCGCCTCGGGGCGTGGCGATGACGGGCGTGCCGGTCGCGAGCGCCTCGATCATGACCAGACCGAAGGGTTCGGGCCATTGGATGGGATTCAGGAGCGCAGTGGATGCGCCGAGGAGCCGGAACTTCTCGATCGCTCCCACCTCCCCCACGTACTCGATGCCGTCGTTGCAGAGAGGAGCAACCTCGCGCTCGAAGAACTTGATCTCCTGGGGTTCGGTCATCTTTGCGGCGATGAGCAACCGCGAGCCGCTGGTTCGTGCCACGTCGATCGCCTGCAGCACGCCCTTGGTCGGGTTCATCCGACCGAGGAACAGCAGGTACGACCCTCGATCGTCGCCGCGTCCGTCGCCTTCGGGGATCTCGCCCACATCGATGCCGTGGTGGATCACGTGGGAGACGTTGATGCCGAGCCGCGGCGCAGCCGATGCCTGGTTGCGTGAGATGGCGATGATCGGGATCGTCGGAGGCGTGTGGCGATAGACGGCCGCGAGCTCAGGGCTGTCGAACGGCCCGTGATTGGTCGTGATGGCGGGCAGCGTCGCCGGCGCCAGGAACGGCCCGACGAGTGTGTGGTCGTGCACGATGTCGCACCGCTGATCGGCGAACCACTCGTAACCCTCGAGGGTGTGTCTGAGTTCGAATGCGCTCGACCCCATCATGTCCCGACAGGCGACGTCGAAGGTCGCGCCGCGAGGGACCGGACAGATGGCGTCGCCGGTGGTCCACAGCCGCACCTCGTGGCCAGCGCGCTGCAGGCCCCGAGCGAGGCGATCGATCATGCTCTCGGTGCCGCCGTAGCGGGGCGGCGGGATCGGGACCCAAGGAGGTGCGAGGAGACCGACCCTCAGCGGGGTCGGGTCGCGGGCCGCCAGCCGTGTCGGCGGAGCACTCGAATGGATCGACCCGCCCGTCGGTGGTGCACGCATCGCCTCCTCCTCGTCAGCGTCGAGTTCCGGGGCATCGATGGATGTCGTCGTTGCCTTGAAGCGTAGACCCACCTGTCAGCTCAGCACAGGGCCGTTCGGCCGCACCCGCGACTTCTGGAAGGGACGCAGCTCCGGCTCGCGTTTCATTCGGATCGGGCCCGGCGCTGGTCGACGGCTACGTTCGCGGCGATGAGCGAGGACGAGCGTCAATTGATCCGCTACCACGTCGAGGGCAAGGTCGGCGTGATCACGATCGACCGTCCCGAGAAGCGCAACGCGATGACCTACGCCATGCTCGGCGAGTTCATCGAGACCGTCGGTCGCGCCGACGCCGACCCCGAGACCGTCGTACTCGTCGTCACCGGCGTGCCCGGGGCGTTCTGCGCCGGCACCGACCTCGCCGATCTCGCCACCGTGCCGGGGGAGACCCACGGTCTGCGCGGGGGTGCGGATGATACGCACATCTGGTGGCCGATCGCCCAGGCCCGCAAACCGACGATCGGTGCCATCGATGGTCCTGCGGTGGGAATGGGCGCCGAGTTCTCGTCGCAGTGCGATCTTCGCCTGGCCGGTGATCAGGCTCGGTTCGCGTGGAACTTCGTGCATCGCGGTCTGGTGCCGGACACCGGCGCCGGAACGTGGCTGCTGCCGCGGATCATCGGGATCCAGCCGGCCTTGAAGCTGTTGTACACGGGCGAGATGATCGGGGCCGACGAGGCCCTGCGTCTCGGGTACGTACTCGACGTCGTGGCGAGTGACGACCTCCTGCCGCGAGCGATGGAGTTGGCGAACACGATTGCGGCGGGGTCGCCCCACAGCCTCGGGCTGATCAAGTCGCTCGTCCACGAGGGCCTCACCGCGCCGGTCGGCGAGCACATGCAGCGACACACCACGGCCCTCGCTGCTTGCTTCAAGAGTGACGATCACCGCGAGGGCGTCGCGTCGTTCCTCGAGCGTCGTCCGGCGGTCTTCACCGGCAGCTGAGCAGGCCGTACTCCCAACCCACGCGCCCTGCGATGAGCGAACCGCCCGGATAGCGGCGTTCGGCTCATCGGTGGATGGGCCCGGGCCGCCGGGCGCGTCGAAAGGGCGGACCCGAAGGCCTGCCCCTTCGTTCGGAGACTCGTCGCCGAGTCTCGGATGGCGCCTGCTGATCAGGCCTGCTGTGTTCCTCGGCGCTTGCCGAGCAACGTGAGTCCAACGCCCGTGGCCACGAGGATCGTGGCGATGGCGGCGAGCCCACCCTCACTGCCCGTGGTGGGCAGCGTTGCCTGGGCGGTCACTTCGGCGGGCGCTGCCGGGGTCACCGGAGCGGCCGGGGTCACCGGGGCGGTGGGAGGCAACACCTCGACGCCGGGGACCTCGGGAGTTGCCGGGACTTCCGGAACTTCTGGAACTTCCGGAACGTCGGGTGTGTAGGCGTTCGTCACCTCGGCCGTGGCAACGACCTCACTCGTCACCACGACGGTCTCCGGGACGATCGTGACCTCGTAGTCCGAACCAGGGTTGGTCACCTCGGGGTCGGTCTCGGTCACCCGATAGGTGCCCAGCTCCAGCTCCGTGAACGTCACCATTCCGGGGCCTGTAATCGTCTGGCATTCCTTCGTGGTCACCGGGTCCAGTCCCTCGATGCAGATCTCGTACTGGTGTCCGGCCGGTGCGCCACCGGTGACCGTCTTGGTCACCTGGAGCGACCCGAGTTCGGGTTCGGGTGCCGGCTTGTTCCAGCAGAGGTCGAGGTGGCTGATCGTCGGCCACTTCTCGCTCGGGTTCGCCGGTGCATACATCGGCGTCGCGTCGGTGTTGGGATACACGTTGTACCCGCTCGCACCTTTGACGATGACCGCATAGCCATCGGCCTCGGTGATGATCGTGGCATCGGTGATCGCATTGTTCGGGTTGGGCTCCGCTACGTCGGGGTAGGTGCCGACCGTGAAGTTGGCAACCATCCCGTCACGATTGACCGCGTAGGGCACTCGCCCGAGCTCCCACCGCTGACCGAAGTCGTAGCCCAAGTCCGTGCACGACGGATTGTTGATGGGTTGTTGGGCGGTTGCCTCGCGTGTCAGGGCGAGGCCGCCGAGCACGAGGATGCCTGAGAAGAGGACCGCCACACCGCGTCGGGTGCGGGTGCTGGTGGTGTTCATGGCTGCTCCTTTCTCGTGGGTCACCGAGCTGGTGACCCGAGGAGCGGGCCGGGTTCGCCTTTGGCTCTCCGCCGCCGATTGCGACCATCACGAGGCGGCGGTTCACTGCCTCCCGCCGGGATCCGATGTCTCTCGGGTCCCGCCTTCATGGTCGCACCGGGGCACCGATTCCGTACGGGCCGAAGGTCCGGTCCCGTGTCAAGATCTCGTCACGGGTCCGTGCGCTGACCGAGGTTGTGCCCGTGGCGCTCGGTCTCTCATTCCTGGTGTTGCAGTGCAGCGAGCCGATACGTTCTGTGCATGTCGGAGGTTGACGTGTGGGGCGCGATCGACGGGGAATTGACCGTCGAGGAGTTGATCGCCGAAGCCATGGCGGCAGACCCCGATGTCGTCGTGGCGGACGACGCCGTGCCGTTCGGGGTGTCGGATTCGGACGGGTTGTTGCCGGAGTGGTACATGCCGATGCCCGGGCCGATCCGACGGACCCGAACACGGGTCGCCGCGGTGTCCGGGCTGGTCCTGTCGCTGCTGATCGTCAACGCAGCAGGGCTGTGCGTCACCTACGGCTGGCCCGAGATCGCCTGGTGACCGCGCCCGATCGAACGTGTGTGCGGTCGGCCAGGTGATTCGGTAAGGTCGCCGCATGGCGATCGCATGTGCGTACTGCAACGGGGAGCACGACACCCCGGCTCAGGTGCGCCAGTGCTGGAACGACGGCGGCCGTCAGGACATCGCCGTCGCCGACGAACCCGTGTGGCGGTTCTCCGAGGATCGTGGCCGGCAGGTCATCGCCGTCGCCGACGACCCGTTCCACATCCCGCCGATTCGCTGTTCGACTCGGAGCCGACCCCGCCGCACCGCGAGCGCGCCGCCATCTCGACGAGCAGCGACGCAGGTTGCCCAACCGGTCGAGCGAGGCGTCGCCGTGGCAGCGGCGGGCCCCGACAGGCTCGGCCGCCACCTGGTGATCGAACCCGGCGGACGCGATTCCCGAGCCCTGGATCACCTGTGATCGCCTGGTGATCGACGAGGGCACGCTGTCCACGCCGACGCGTGCGCTCGAGCGGCTGCGACGAGCCCATCACTCGGCCACGCGCGTGGTCATCGAACTCGTCGCCGCATTCGAGCGTGAACCGATGCTGATGACCGAGGCGGCGCCCTACGAACTCGGCCCGACCTTCCAGTTCGAACTCGAGGAACTCCACCACCTGGTGTGGGCCAACTCCGTCGACGCTCGCATCTCCGATCGTCCGGTGTGGATCGGGCTCGACCGGGCCGTCGCTGCGGGCGCCCGCGCCGTCGAACCCGGTGGTGTCGGCGACGTCGTCCTTGCCGACGGCACGGTCGCGTGGCTCGACGGCGGACCGGTCCGTCACGTCGACCCCATCGACGGTGTGCCGGTCGTCTCCGCCGTCGCCGTCGAGCACGGGTCGATGGCGACCCCCGGACCGAACGTCTCGACCGCCGACCTCGCTCCCGATCAGCTCGCCGCGGTCACCCACGCCGGGGGAGGTGCACGCATCATCGCCCCGGCCGGGTCCGGCAAGACCCGCGTCCTCACCGAGCGGGCCCGTCACCTGCTCACCGCGCTGGAACCTTCCCCCGAGCGCGGTCAGTCTCGTGGCGTTCAACAAGCGGGCACAGGAGGAGATGCGTCGAACGCACACCGACCTGCCGGGCCTCCAGGTGCGCACCCTCAACGCGATCGCGCTGGCGATCGTCAACGGCACGCCGCCGTTCGCGCCGCAGCCGCAGCAGTGGCGCACCATCGACGAGCCCGACGTGCGACGCATCATCGGCGATCTCGTCGACGTTCCCGCGGCGTCGCAACAGCGACCCGATCGGTCCGTGGATCGAAGCGCTCACCGTGATCCGCCTCGGTCTCGTCGATCCCGACGAGGCCGAGGGCCGCTACGACGGCGACGTCGACGGTCTCGCCGAAACCTGGCCGCTGTACCGCAAGGCGCTCGAACGGCGCGGTGCGGTCGACTTCGACGACCAGATCTACCGGGCGCTGCTGGTGCTGCTGCGGGATCCGACGCCCGTCGGGCTGCGCAGCGCGCCTGTCGGATCATGCTGGTCGACGAGTTCCAGGACCTCACACCGGCGCACCTCCTCCTGATCCGGCTCCTCGCCGCGCCGGGCGGCGCGGTGTTCGGCGTGGGCGACGACGACCAGACGATCTACGGCTACAACGGCGCCGATCCGGCGTGGCTGATCGACTTCGCCGAGCTGTTCCCCGGCTCGGGCGAGCATCCGCTCGAGGTGAACTACCGCTGCCCGGCCGGCGTGGTCGAGGTGGTCGATCGGTTGCTCCGGCACAACCACCGGCGCGTCGCCAAGACGATCCGTGCCGCGTCGATCGACAGCCGGTGGATGGTCGGTCGACACGTCCGTCGATGCCGTCGGTGCGTCGCGTCTGGCGGTCGAGACGGCGTTGGCGAGCGGTGCGTCCACCTCCGACGTCGCCGTGCTCGCGCGGGTCAACGCGCTCGCTCGCGCCCGTCCAGGTCGCGCTGGTCGTGGCCGGACGTGCCCATCGCCGGAGGTGTCGGGCTCGAGTTCGCCGATCGGACCGCGGTGCGCACCGTGCTCGCCTGGCTGCGGCTGGCGACCGCCGGTCGCGGCGGGTCGTTCGCGCCCGACGACATCCGCGAGGCGTTGCGCCGTCCGTCGCGATCGTTCCACCCACGCATCACCGACTGGGTGAGCGAACAGGCGTCGGTCGTCGACCTCAACAAGCTCGCCGGGCGCCTCAACAACGAGCGCGACGCCGAGCGCGTGGTCGACTTCGCCGCCGACGTCCAACGGCTGCAGAAGCTCGTCGGATCGGGCGCGAGCACGTCCGACCTCGTGCTCACCCTGATCGACGACATCGGTCTCGCCGGGCTCGGTCGCGTCGCTCGACGCCAACCGGCGCGGCATGAACCGGTCGGCTCAGGGCGACGATCTCACTGCGGTCACGCCACCTCGCGGCGTTGCACGACGATCCGACCACGTTCGAACGGTGGATGCGCAATCAGCTCGCCGTCAAGCGGGCGCCCGGCGGCGTGCTGCTCTCCACCGTCCACCGGGTCAAGGGCCAGGAGTGGCCGCACGTCATCGTGCATCTGGCCGACGCCGAGCAGTACCCGCACCGCCTGGCCGACGACGTCGAGGAGGAACGCCGCCTCTTCCACGTGGCGATCACCCGCGCCGAGCCGGCATGCGACGATCGTCACCGGGGCACACCCGAGCCCGTTCGTCGCCGAGCTCACCACCGAGCCATCCGCAGCGACGGTGGTGTCGTCGCACCGTCCCGACCCGGTCGCCGCACGCGCCTCGCAGCTCGTCGTCGGCGGCATCGGCCGACCCGACCGCCGACCTCGACGATGCCGGGCAGCAGCGATTCGCCGCCCTCCGCGACCTCCGCAACGACCTGCGCGACGGCAAGCCCGCCTACGTGGTCTTCGACAACAAGACCCTGGCGGCCATCGCCCGCCAGGCACCGACCACGCTGCGCGACCTCGGTCGGATCTCCGGCGTCGGCCCGGCGAAGCTCGAACGCTACGGCGACGCCGTCATCGCCTTGATGCAGCGCCACCAGTGACCGGTGCGCGACCGCGGAACCACGAGCCCCGCGAGAGCGATGGCCGGTGGGCGGAGTACGGTGACGTACGTGAGTGACATCGCGATGCCGTATCTGCTCCAGGCCCGCCCGGCGTGGCGCGGCAAGCTGCACGTGATCGCCTTCTTCACCGCCATCCCGGCAGGGGTGGCGCTGATCGCCGTCGCCGACGGCGCCGCAGCGACCGTCGGTGCGTCGATCTACGCAGCGACGTTGTTGTTGCTGTTCGGAACCTCGGCGGCGTACCACCGGCTGGCGCAGTCCGAGTACGCCCGAACGATCATGCAACGCCTCGATCACTCGATGATCTACCTGCTGATCGCAGGGACGTACGTGCCGCTGTGCCTCGTCGCGCTGCCGCCCGAGTGGGGAATCCCGATGCTGGTCATCGTCGGCACGCTGGCGCTCACGGGGATGGTGCTCAAGTTGGCGTGGTTCCACGGGGCCAGGAAGGTCTCGTACTCGCTGTACCTGGTGATGGGTTGGGTGGCGATCATCGCCGCGCCGGCCCTCGTCGACAGCCTGACGGGCGTCCAGCTCGGGCTGATCGTCGCCGGCGGGCTGGCCTACACGATCGGGTTCCCGGTCCTGGTGCTGCGCCGACCCGATCCGTGGCCGACCGTGTTCGGGTACCACGAGGTCTGGCACCTGCTCACGGTGCTTGCCGCGGCATTGCACTTCGCTGCCGTGGTGGATGTCGTCGCATAGGGGCGTGGGGGCCGGCCATGTTCGACCGCTTCGTCGTGGTCGACTGGAGTGCCAACTCGACACCCAAGCTCGGTCGTGACTCGATCTGGGTCGCCCACTTCGACGTAGCCGGAGGCACGTCGGTGACGAACCTGGCGACGCGCCAGCTGGCCGAAGCGTTCCTCGGCGAGCTCCTCGAGACCGAACCGACGCTGACCACGTTGGTCGGCGTCGACTTCTCGCTCGGCTATCCGGCGGGCACTGCCACGGCACTCGGTGCTGACGACGGCGCTGTGGTCGTCGATGTGGGCGTTGCTGGCCGAACAGATCGTCGACGACGACCGCAACGCCAACAACCGGTTCGCGGTGGCGGCCGAACTCAATCGCCGTGCGACCGGCACGGCGTCGCCGTTCTGGGGGTGCCCGCCATCGTCAGCGGGGCGACATCTGACCACCACCAAACCGTCGGACGTGTCGCCGCTCGCACCGTTTCGCTTCACCGAGGAGGTGCTCCGAGATCAGGGCCGCCGACCCTTCTCGTCGTGGCAGCTGTTCGGTGCCGGGTCCGTGGGCAGCCAGAGCCTGCTCGGCATTCCCGTCCTCGAACGGCTCCGGGCCCGGTTCGGGGCGCGCCTCGACGTGTGGCCGTTCACGACGGGGTTGGCGTCGCCGGTCCTCGACGAGGGAGCCATTGTCGTGGTCGAGGTGTGGCCGTCGATGCACGAGCTCGGCGATCACGGCCCGATGGTTCGCGATGCCGCACAGGTCAGCGCCACGGCGAAGTGGATGGCCGACACCGCTGCAGCCGGCGGCCTCGGTGCGCTGTTCGCACCGCCGTTGCCGACGGCGGTCGAGCAGGTCGCGGTTGCCGAGGAGGGCTGGGTGTTCGGGGTGATGCCCTGATGTCCTCCGTCGCCCTCGACCACGTGACCGTCCGCAACGGACACACCGCCCGATTGAGCGACGTGTCGATGGCGATCGACGACGGCGCACTCGTCGCGGTCGTCGGAGCCTCGGGGAGCGGCAAGACCTCGCTGCTGCGCGCCGTGGCGGGGCTCGATCGGATCGATCAGGGGGTGGTCAGCCTCGACGGCCACGACGTCACCCGTGCGACACCGAGGGAGCGCGACGTCGGCATGGTGTTCCAGACGCCCGCGCTCCTCGGGCATCTCTCGGCACGACGCAACGTGTCCTTCCCGCTCGATGTTCGACGCATGGCGACCGACGAGATCCGTCAGCGCGTCGACGCCGAAGCGAGAGCGCTGCACATCGAGCAGCTGATGCATCGCCAGCCGGCGACGCTGTCGGTCGGCGAGCGGCAGATGGTGCAGATCGCACGAGCACTCGTACGAGTCCCCAACGTGTTGCTGCTCGACGAGCCGTTCGAATCGCTCGACGAGCAGCTCCGCGGCCGGATGCGGGCCGAATTCGCGGTGCTGCAAGCCGGCTACCAGGTCACGACGCTGATGACGACCAACGACAGCGCCGACGTCGAGGCGCTCGCCGGATCGGTCGCGGTACTCGACGGCGGTCGGCTGGTGCAGTTCGGTGCGACGGCGGTGGTGCGGCGGTCGCCGGTGAACCTGCTCGCCGCGGTGGCGACCGGACCCCTGTCGCTGGTCGAGATGACCGTGGTGGCGGCGCAGGAGGGGTTCTGGCTCCAGCGCGAGGACCCGGCAGGAGGCGAACCGGTCCGGATCCGGGCCTGGTCTCCGGCGCTGGCCGACCATGTGGGGACCACGGTGACCATCGGCCTGCGGCCCGAGGACCTCGAGATCGCGGACAGCGGCACGATTCCGGCGACCATCCAATCGACCGCCCGGTTCGGGTCCGCCGGGGTGGCGTGTCTCGTTGCGGGCGTGAGCGTCGGCGCCGCCGTTCACGCTGGTCGGTCGCCGGCCGTCGGAAGCTCGGTTCGGTTACGGGTGCATCACCACGTGGTGTTCGATCGCTCCGACGATCGACGAATCTGCTGACGGGCCGATCCGGGCATCAGTGTTACATCTGGGGTCTGACCCCAGATGTAACACCGGTCAGTCGACGGTCCAGGTGCCGTTCGACCGCAGCAGCGCCTCGAGGTCGCCCGGACCCTTGCGCTCGCTGGCCGCCATCACCTGATCGGCGACTGCACCTGCGTACTCGGGCCGTTGGACGTCTCGGAACACACCGAACGGCGTCGGCGAATGGTCGTCGTGACTGAGCCGGGCGAGCGCGAAGGCCAACGACGGATCGTCGCGATGTGCGTCGTGGACGAGGATCTCGTCGGCGGCGACATCGGCTCGCTCGACGAGTCGCAGCTGCCCGTCGACGCCCATGGCCACGGCGCGCTGCTGCTCGGCGCCGAACGTGATCGGTTCACCGTGCACGAGGTTGATCATCATCTCGTCACGGGCCTGCTTCTTGGTGACCTCGTCGAACTGGCCGTCGTTGAAGACGTTGCAGTTCTGGTAGATCTCGACGAACGACGCGCCGTGGTGGTCGTGCGCGGCGCGGAACGTCTCGATCATGTGCTGGCGGTCGAGGTCGTGGGTTCGCGCCACGAAGCTGGCCTCGGCGCCGAGTGCCACGGCGAGCGGGTTGAACGGTGGATCGATCGAACCCATCGGTGTCGACTTGGTCACCTTGCCGACCGGCGAGGTGGGTGAGAACTGGCCCTTGGTGAGGCCGTAGATCCGGTTGTTGAACAGCAGGATGTTGAGGTTCACGTTGCGGCGCAAGGCGTGGATCAGGTGGTTGCCACCGATCGACAGCCCGTCGCCGTCGCCGGTGATCACCCACACGTCGAGGTCGGGGCGAGCGACCGCGACACCGGTGGCGATGGCAGGGGCACGCCCGTGGATCGAGTGCATGCCGTAGGTGTTCATGTAGTACGGGAAGCGGCTCGAACAGCCGATGCCCGAGATGAACACGGTGTTCTCCGGCGCGATGCCGAGATCGGGCATCAGCGTCTGGACGGCGAGCAGGATGCCGTAGTCGCCGCACCCCGGACACCAGCGGACCTCCTGGTCGCTCGGTCCAGTCCTTCTTGGTCGTGACGGCGACCTGGGCGGTGCTCATGAGGTTGCTCCGTTCGAGTTGTCGGTCGTATCGGCGATCGAGGCGAGCGCCTCGTCGATGGCGGCTTCGATCTCGCGTGACTTGAAGGGCATGCCCTGCACCTTGCTGAGGCAGCGGGCGTCGACGAGGTACTTGCTGCGGATCAGAGCGGTGAGCTGGCCCATGTTCAACTCGGGAACGATGACCCGTTCGAACCGTTTCAGGATGTCGACCGAGGTCGGGTGGCAGCGGGTTGAGGTGCATGATGTGCGCCGACGCGACCTTCTTGCCGGCGCGGCGGCTGTCGCTGGATCGACGCATCGATCGCGGCCCACGGTCGAACCCCACCCGAGGACGAGCACGTCGGCGTCGGGGTCGCCGTTGATCTCGGTCGGCGGGATGTCCGCTGCGATCGCGGCGATCTTCGTCGGCGCGCAGGTGCACCATGCGCTCGTGGTTGTCGGGGGTGTAGTCGATGTTGCCCGTGCCGTCGGCCTTCTCGAGCCCGCCGACGCGGTGCATCAGGCCCGGCGTACCCGGGATGGCCCAGGGTCGGGCAAGCGTGGTCTCGTCACGCAGGTACGGCCAGAACACCTCGTTGCCCTCGTCGTCGACGTGGTTCGCCTCGGTGGTGAAGGGCACGGAGATGTCGGGCAGCGTGTCGACCGAGGGGAGGTTCCACGGCTCGGAGCCGTTCGCCAGGTAGCCGTCGGAGAGCAGGATCACCGGGGTTCGGTACTTGAGGGCGATGCGGACCGCCTCGATGGCGGCGTGGAAGCATTGTGCCGGCGTGTAGGCGGCGACGATCGGAAGTGGGGCCTCGCCGTGACGGCCGTAGAGCGCGATGTTGAGGTCGGACGCCTCGGTCTTGGTCGGCAGGCCGGTCGAGGGGCCGCCACGCTGGATGTCGACCAGGAGGAGCGGGAGTTCGATCGACACGGCGAGCGACGTCGTCTCGCTCTTCAGTGCGACACCCGGGCCGCTGGTGGTGGTCACGCCGAGGTGGCCGGCGAACGCAGCGCCCAGCGCCATGCCGATCGCCGCGATCTCGTCCTCGGCCTGCACGGTGCGGATGCCGAAGTGCTTGTGCTTCGACAGTTCGTGGAGGATGTCGGATGCCGGCGTGATCGGGTACGAGCCGAGCGTGATCGGCAGCTTCGCGAGTTGCCCGGCAGCGACGATTCCCCAGGCGAGGGCCGTGTTGCCGGTGATGCTGGTGTACTCGCCGGCCGGCAGCCTGGCCGGCTTGACCTCGTAGCGGTTGCCGACCGCCTCGGTCGTCTCGCCGAAGTTGAACCCCGCGAGGAACGACGCCTTGTTCGCCGCCTCGACCAACTCGTTGCCGCCGAACTTCTCGGCGATCCAGCCGAGCGTGGGGTCGACCGGACGGGTGTACATGAACGACACCAGGCCGAGCGCGAAGAAGTTCTTCGAGCGTTCGGCGTCACGCGGCTTGACCCCGAGCGGTGCGCAGATCTCCTTGGTGAGCGAGGTCATCGGCACCCGCAGCACGCGGTAGTGCGCGAGGGTGTCGTCGTCGAGCGGGTTCGACTTGTAGCCCGCCTTCTCGAGGTTGCGTTCCTCGAAGGCGTCCTCGTTGACGATGACCGTCCCGCCGGCTTCCAACCGGTGCAGATCGGCCATCAGCGCGGCGGGGTTCATCGCAACGAGCACGTTCGGTTCGTCGCCGGGCGTGGTGATCTTGTGGTCGGCGATGTTGACCTGGAATGCCGAGACGCCGTTGACCGTGCCGGCAGGAGCCCGGATCTCGGCGGGGAAGTCGGGCAACGTCGACAGGTCGTTGCCGAACGACGCGCTCACCGAGGTGAAGCGGTCACCGGTGAGCTGCATCCCGTCGCCGGAGTCGCCCGCGAAGCGGATGATCAGGTGGTCGAGGACGTGGTCGTCGTCGGCCGCTGGCCGATCGATCGTGTCCGTCATGTTGTCTCCCCCGGGAGTGTCAGCGCCCCGGCTCCGTTGCCGGGCCTGTGGGGTTCCACCGTAGTGGCCGAGGACGCCCGCAAGCGTGACGGCCCGACGGAAAGTGACCATCGTCCCGCGATCACGCCAGGGGTCAGACCCCAGGCGTGATCACACACCCGTAGAGTCGAGTCGTGCGAAGTCGTGGCGTTGTGGGCGTCGTGTCGATCATGTTGGTCACTGCCGCGGCGTGTACCGGCTCGGATGGCTCCGACGATCAGCCGCCGTCGATCGGCGAGATCAACGGCCCGGCGGTCGTCGATCCGTCGTTCGATCCCTTCGCCACCGATCCGTCCGTGCCGCCCGCCACCGACGGCGGCTAGGGTCGGTCGCTCACATGGCGTCGCTCCGATTCAGCTTCGGCACCATGGGCTCGGGCAAGAGCACCGTGGCGCTGCAGATCCACCACAACCTGTCCAGCCGCGAGCTCTACGGATTGTTGCTGACCACGCTCGACCGCGAGGGACGCCAGGTCACCAGTCGCCTCGGCGTCGCCGCTCCGGCGATCGAGGTGACACCCGACCTCGATCTGCACGCGCTCGCGGTTCGCTATTGGCCGATCCACTACATGATCTGCGACGAAGCGCAGTTCTACACGCCTGCGCAGTGTGACCAGCTCGCGCGGGTCGTCGACGATCTCGACGTCGACGTGTACGCGTTCGGACTGCTGACCGACTTCCGCGGACGCCTGTTCGAGGGGACGGCGCGCATGTTGGAGATCGCCGACGTGCACACGCCCCTGCAGGTCGAGGCTCGCTGCTGGTGCGGTGCCCCCGCCACCCACAACGCCCGCGTCGTCAACGGCGACGTCGTGTACGAGGGCGACACGGTGATGGTCGGCGACACCAACCAGCACGAGGCGCCGCTGTTCGGCGACACCGTGCGTTACGAACTGCTCTGCCGCGCCCACTTCCTCCGCGGCGACCTCGGCGCCTGAACCGCCCGCTTCCGCCCGCCCGCCCGCCCGTCTCTCCGAAAAATGAGCAGGAGGTTGCGTCAGGCGGCACGTCGTGCGCACATTTCGCGGTTCCCGGAGACCCGGGCTGCGGGGAACCGCGAGTCCGGACAACTCCTACCAGAGGGCGATCGTCGTGTGGTCGTGGATGGTGCGATCCTTCGTGATGAGGCCTCGCGCCGGCGACGAGGGCGTCGGCAACGATGAGTCGGTCGAAGGGGTCGCGTGTCCACGTCAGGACGCGGCGGTGTCGACGAGTGCCTCGAGCGCCAAGTCGGACCTTCGCAGCCCGATTCGGCGCTCGAGGTCGGCGATGATGTCGGCGCCGCCGATCGCCAGCCGGCCGATCTCGTGGAGGTAGGCTCAGCTCGAGCTGCACCATCGGTGAGACGACGAGCGGGTGCTGCTCGATCGCGGCGACCGCGCCGGTGCTGAGCTGCTCGGTCTCGCCGGTGTAGAGCCAGACGACGACGTGGGTGTCGAGGCGGATCACTCCGTCCATTCGCTCGACCAGTCGAGGTGGACGAAGTCGTCGCTGTCGCCGACGACCACGTCCGGACGCCGCACCAGCGAGGTCGAGGCGCGACGGCACCGATCCTCGGCGCTGATGCGGATCACGTCGACCATTGCGTTCGACGATCACCGGCTCGCCGGTCTCGATGACGCGGTCGAGGATTCGGTAGATGTCTCGACGAAGCGCGGAAGCGGTCATCTCCATCCCCACAGCGTAGACGTACGTCGTCGACGCCCGGCGTGCGTACGCGATCATCGGGGCCCCCGGCGGCGACGATCGGCTCGATTGTCGAAGCGAATCGGGCCCGGCAGCTCGAAGTGGGGCATCGAGTGTCGGTGGCACTCGCAGAACCAGTCGCCGGGCGGCACGATCTGGAGGAACGAACCCGGCGGTGGGGTGCGCTCGTAGAAGTTCGACCAGGTACCGAACCAGTCGCCCGCGAGATGGTTCGGGTGCACCTCGACGAGCGTGACCCCTTGGCGCTCGAGGAACGCGTGGTCGACGCTGCCCGTCTCCACGATCGGGTCGACGATCTTGCGGATCACCGTGTTCTGCCGGTCGAGTTCGAGCCCGGTGATCATCAGCTCGGGATGGCCGTAGCTCTCGGTGAGTCCGATCGTGTACGACCACGGATTGGTGTCGGTGATCTGGTTCAGCTGCCACCCGTAGGTGCGGATCGTGAGATCGAGGGAGAGCATCGACTGCTCGAAGGAGTATCCGTCACATTGAAGGCACATGCCATCACGATGACGAGGGGCTGTCGCAGAGTTGCCGGGCTGGGTGCGCTGGTGCACCGATCCTGTCCTTTCGGGTCGGGTCCGGAACGACAGGGTTGGCGGCAGAACGGTCAGACGGTCAGGTGGTGAGGCGGTCGGCGGTGCGGCAGATGAGGGCGAGACCGGCGGCCATCGCGATGCCCCCGAAGCGGAGGAACACGCTGTCGGTGTCGAACGTGCCGGCGTCGTCGCGGGCCAGGATGCTCACGATCGAGATCACCCCGATGACCGCGAACGTGATCGCCAGCGCCGCGCTCAGTCGCAGCAGCGTGGTCAGCCATGTGTCGTGATCGCTTCCGGCCAACCACATCGCCGCGGCAGCGACGAACACGACCGGTACGAGCACCGCCTGGTTCGGAGGCAGCATCAGGAAGCTGAGCACCTCGATCCGTTGATCCCACACGCTGGCAAAGGGCTGGCTCCCGATGCGACGGACCCGGTCCAACTGGAACAGGACGAAGCCGATCGGGCCGCCGAGCAGCAGCCAGCCGGCGATGGTCAGGTTGCGGACGAGGTGGGCCCGGCGCTCGGGCGTGAGCTCAGTCCCAGGCACACTGCATCCGCTTGATGCCGTTGATGAACCCGCTCTGGAGGTAGTCGGGCTCGCCGGTGATGCGCAGCGACGGAACCCGCTGGCGGATCGTGTCGAACATCACGGTCATCTCCCGGCGAGCGAGGTTGGCGCCCAGGCAGAAGTGCGGGCCACCGGCGCCGAAGCCGATCTGGGCGGGGTTCGGCTCGCGGGTGATGTCGAACCGGTACGGATCCACGAACACCCGCTCGTCGCGATTGCCCGAGTTGTACCACATGACCACCTTCTCGCCGGCCGCGATCTTCTGGCCGGCGATCTCGGTGTCCTCGGTGGCGGTGCGGCGGAAATGGATCACCGGCGTGCCCCAGCGGACGATCTCCTCCATCGCCCCCTTGGCGTGCGTGTCGAAGTCGCCGTACAGGAGGTCGCGCTGGTCGGGGTGTTCGGTGAACGCCTTCATGCCGTGGCTGATCGCGTTGCGGGTGGTCTCGTTGCCGGCGACCACCAGGAGGATGAAGAACGAGCCGAACTCCTGCGGGGTCAACTGCTCGCCGTCGACCTCGGCGGCCATCATGATCGAGGTGATGTCGTCTCGGGGATTGGCCTTGCGGTCCTCGCCGAGCGCCTGGGCGTACATGAACATCTCGAGCGACTGGCCCATCAGGTCGTCGAAGCTGGACGTGAACTCGGGGTCGCCGGCGCCGAGGATCGTGTTGGTCCACTTGAAGACCCGGGCGTAGTCCTCGGCCGGGATGCCCATCATGTCGCAGATGATCTCGAGCGGCAGCGCCGCCGCGACGTTCTCGACGAAGTCGCAGGTCTTGTCGGGGAAGCTGGTCGAGCAGACGGTCGATCACCTCGTTGGCCTTCGTGCGGACGGTGGCTTCGACCGCGGTGATCTCCTTGGGCGTGAACCCCTTCGACACGATCGAACGCAATCGGAAGTGGCGCGGGTCGTCCATGTTGATCATCGAGCCGAAGAACTCGTTCATCTCCTGGGGCTGGTCGCCGATGTTGGCTCCCTTGCCGGAGCAGAACAGGTGCGGGTTGCGGCTGACATGCCAGATGTCGTCGTGACGGGTGAGCGCCCAGTAGCCCGCCCCGACGGGGAACGGCAGGTCGGGGATCTCTCGTTCGGCGAAGTGCACGAGCCCGGGCGTGTCTCGCAGGGCCTTGAACGCGCCCTCTCGGTGCGCCCGCGGCGCCGTCCAGAACTCGGCGTCGGAGAGATCGAACTCGTCGAGGGTGACCTGGTCGTAGGGATCGCTACCCGTCATGGTGGTGACTGTATGGCCCGGCGTTCGAACGATCGGTGTCGGATCACGCCAGCGGGTCAGACCCCAGGCGTGATCGTCACGGCTCGGCTCCGAGTTGAGAACGGCTCGCGATCCGGCGTTGACTGTTGCGATGCTGCAGTTCTCGGAGATCGAGCGTGTCCTGGTCGTCACCGCCCATCCCGACGACGTCGACTTCGGTGCCGCTGGAACGGTCGCCGCGCTGACCGACGCCGGCGTCGAGGTGACGTACTGCCTCGTCACCGATGGTCAGGCCGGTGGGTTCGACCACTCGATCCCGCGCAAGGAGATGGCCTCGATCCGCCGTGAGGAACAGACCAAGGCGGCCGCCGAGGTCGGTGTCACCGACCTGCGGTTCCTCGGGTTCATGGACGGCACCGTCGAGGTGACGATGGAGCTGCGCCACGACATCAGCCTGATCATCCGCCAGGTGCGCCCGCAGGTCGTCATCACCCAGTCGCCACTGCGGAACCTCGCGTCGACGTACGGCTCGCACCCCGACCACACCGCCACCGGTGAGGCGACGATGTGCGCGGTGTATCCCGATGCCCGCAATCCGTTCGCGTTCCCGGGGTTGCCCTGCGCCGAGCTCGAGGACTGGAAGGTGCAGGAAGTGTGGATCCAGGCCGGCCCGATGGGTGGCGGACCCGACCTGGGCGTCGTCGACATCACCGCGCAGGTCGAGCGCAAGTTCCGGGCGCTGCGGTGCCACGTGAGCCAGCACGTCGACCCGGACGCGATGATGGAACGCGTCGGTGCGCGCTTTCGCCAACTCGCGGTCGAACACGGCCTCCCCGAAGGCCACAGCGCCGAACTCTTCCGCGTCTGCGACACCCGCTGACGCCACGATCTCACCGACTCAGCGATGAGCGAACCGCCCGGATAGCGACACTTGGCTCATCGTTGCGGGCGGGGTCGGGTCAGCGATGAGCGAACCGCCCGGATGGCGACACTTGGCTCATCGTTGCGGGCGGGGCGCGGGCGCGGTCGGGTCAGCGGCGGAAGGTGAGGTGGGCGGCACCGAGCAGGGGGCCGGCGGTGCCGAGTGCGGCGGGTCGGACCGGGACGGTGCCGATGGCGGCCTGCAGCGGGGGGCCGAACCGGTCGAACGCGGCGGAGAACCCACCGCCGACGACGACGAGATGGGCGTCGAACTCGACGACCACCGGCGCGAGGAACGTGCCCAGCCGGGTGCCGTGATCGCGGACGATCTCGACGTTCGCCGGATCGTCGACCGCCGTGCGCAGGTCGGCCATCGCGACGCCGAGGCGGTCCGCGAGACCGTGGGCCGACAGCACGTCGTCCGCGCGGCCGCCCCACGGCGTGTCGCGCATCGCGAGGTGTTCCACCCCGAAGTCGCCGATGAACTCGACCGGCTGGGCTCGCTCGGTCAGACACGTGCCGAGACCGGTGCCGACCGTCATCGTCAGCACCCGGTCGACGCCGGCTCCCGCTCCGGTGAGTGACTCGCCGGTCCCAGCGGACTCTGCGTCGCGGGCGAACCGGATCGGCAGATCCGCCGCCGACGAGCGGTCGCGCAGCGCGGCACGCAGGTCGATGCCGTAGATGTCCTCGAACTTGTGGACGCCGCGCATCCTGGAGATCCCGGCGTCGATGTCGAAGGGGCCGCAGATGGCGATCGCGAGCCCGGCCACCTCGCGTCCGGCCACGTCGAGCGCGGCGTCGGCGCCCGCTGCGAGCGAGTCGAGAACGATGTCTGCCGCCTCGTTGGAGTTGGTCGGAAGTGCCGGACCCACCTCGATCCGCGGCTCGCCGCCGTCGTCGTCGAAGCGGACGGCACCGGTCTTGATCGAGGTGCCGCCGACGTCCATGACTGCGATGACCGGTCCCATGAGCGCGCGAACCTATCGCTCTCCCTCGTGGCGCCCACACGGCTCGGGGACGGAGGGCTCTGGCGCGCAACGCTGTCGCGGATGGATGATTGGGGCATGCGCGAATCGAAGACGCACACCTGCCCGTACTGCGATCTGATCTTCAGCTACCACAACGAGGTCAAGGACCACATCCTCCACGACCATCCGGAGCACGCCGCCGTCGTGGACTCGATCGAGCCGCACGAACTGCCCCACGACTGATCGGGGTCATCGCCAGGCTCGAACGTCGACCGAAGCCGCCGACGATCACGCCTGGGGTCTGACCCCTGGCGTGATCGTCGTTCAGAGGACTTCCCAGCGGTTGGGGCGGTCGGCGTGGACGACGATGGCGTCGTACTGCTTGATGCATCGCGTGGCTCGCAACACGTACTGCTCGCCGCCGCTCGACAGTTCGGCCAGTGCATAGCCCTCGCTGGAGTCGCGGACGCCGGTGCCGATGCAGTGGAGCGCCGCGAGTTGCAGCCCGGCGCTCTCGGCTTCGGCGGCCCACAGGTTGACCAGACCCTGGCGGAGCGACGGGTCGTCGAGCAGGTCGGATCCGCCGAGGGTGAGCGTGACGTTGCAGATGTGGACCGGCTCGACGTGGTCGGCGTCGACGACGTCGCCACCGAGTTCTCCGTCGAGCATCACGACGATCGGGCCGCTGTCGTCGCTGACACCGCCGACGAAGCCGTAGCGCACCAGCGGCAGACCGTCCTCGCCGGTGGTGGCGTAGCGGATCCGGTCGCCGTGGTTGAACCTGGTCACACCGGCGCTCCGACGTACTCGGCGATCACGGCGTCGGACAGCTCCGGCCAGACTCTGAGCGCTGTGGACGCCCACTGGTCGAAGTCGCGATCGGCGAGCGCGACGAGCGCGAGGTCGCGATCGGGATCGATCCAGAACAGGGTGCCCGACCCGCCGAAGTGACCGAACGTGCGCGGCGAATTCGTCGTGCCCGTCCAGTGAGGTGTCTTCGTGCCACGCACCTCGAAACCAAGCCCCCAGGGGCACCGCTCGTAGCGACCCACCCCGGGAACGATACCTGCGAGCTTGGGGTAGTGGATGCGTTCTGCGTCAGCCGCGGAACTCGCGTGGATCAGCGATGGGCGCATCACCTCGGCGACGAACCGGCACGTGTCGGCGAGGCTCGAGTGCACACCGTGCGCCGGGGACCCGCGCAGCTCGGTCTGCTGCATGGTGAGCGGCACGAACAGTGCCTCGCGCAGGTAGTCGGCGAAGGCGATCGCGCTGGCGCTCGCCACGGCGTCGGCGACGAGCTCGAACCCGGTGTTCGAGTACATGCGCGTTGCTTCGGGTCGAGCGATCGGATCGGCACCGTCGAACGGGTAGCCGCCGGCGTGAGCCAGCAGGTGACGGACCGTGCAGCCGGGTTGGCCGACCGGTTGATCGAGTTCGACGATGCCCTCCTCGACGGCGACCAGTGTTGCCCACGCTGCCATCGGCTTGGAGATCGACGCGAGGCGTTGCACCCGGTCGACATCGCCGATGGTCGCCACGACCGCTCCGGCGCGAAGCACCGCAGCGCTGACGTGTTCGACGGGCCAGCGGATCGTGAGGTCGAGGGCGGTCACGGCGGTCGACCCCGACTCGCTCAGGTGAACTGGCGCAGGAGCTCGGCGACCCGGAATGCGAGGTCGACGCTCTGGCGGGCGTTGAGCCGAGGATCGCACATCGTCTCGTAGCGGTGGTCGAGGTCGGTGTCGGAGAGTGCGTCACCGCCGCCGAGACACTCGGTGACGTTCTCGCCGGTGAGTTCGATGTGGATGCCGCCGGGCCAGGTGCCTTCCGCTCGATGGGCGCGGACGAATCCGCCGATCTCGGCGACGACGTCGTCGAAGTGCCGGGTCTTGAGGCCGTTGGCGGCGGTGTAGGTGTTCGCATGCATCGGGTCGCACGCCCACACGACGGGGTGGCCAGCGTCGGTGACGGCTCGCAGCAGCGGGCGCAACGAACTCTCGACCTTGTCGGCGCCCATGCGAGTGATCAGCGTGAGCCGGCCGGGAAGGCGTGACGGGTTGAGCACCTCGCACAACTCCAGCACGTACTCGGCGCTGGTGGTGGGACCGACCTTGCAGCCGATCGGGTTGCCGACGCCGCGCAGGAACTCGACGTGCGCACCGTCGATCTCCCGGGTGCGTTCGCCGATCCACAGCATGTGCGCCGAACAGTCGAACCAGCCGCCGGTGAGCGAGTCCTGGCGGGTGAGCGCCTCCTCGTAACCGAGGATGAGCGCCTCGTGCGACGTGAACACGTCGACCTGGGCGAGGTTCGGGTTCGACTCGGTGTCGATGCCACACGCCCGCATGAAGGCGAGTGCCCGTTCGATCTCGGCGGCGACGTGCTCGTAGCGCTGGCCCTCGGGGCTCGAGGCGACGAACTCCTGGGTCCAGGCGTGCACTCGCGACAGGTCGGCGAAGCCGCCCTTCGTGAACGCCCGCAGCAGGTTGAGCGTGGACGCCGACTGGTGGTAGGCCTGCACGAGCCGCTCGGGGTTGGGGACCCGCGCCGCCTCGGACGGGTTGACGTCGTTGACGATGTGCCCGCGGAACGACGGGAGTTCGACGCCGCCGATGATCTCGGTGGGGGAGGAGCGCGGCTTCGCGAACTGTCCGGCCATGCGGCCGACCTTCACGATCGGAACGCCGACGGAGTACGTGAGCACGACCGCCATCTGCAGGATGACGCGCAGCTTCTCCCGGATGTTGTCGGCCGAGAACTCCTCGAAGCTCTCGGCACAATCGCCGGCCTGGAGCAGGAAGGCACGCCCGGCAGCGACGCGGGCGAGTTCGGACTGCAGCGACCGGGCTTCGCCGGCGAACACCAGTGGCGGCATCGACGCGATCTGCTTCAGGGCCTGCTCGAGCGCACCCGAGTCCGGCCAGTCGGGCTGTTGTCCGACGGGATGGTCGTGCCAGGTTGATGGGGACCAGGTCCCGCGGGCGTCAGGCATGCAGCAAGGCTACCGGCGCCGAAAACGACAAGAGCGACCCGATTCCTCGGGCCGCTCCAGTTCGATTGCCGTCACGTACACGATGTGCCAGGCACATCGTGTACGTCAGACGGCGAGGATGCGTTCGGCGTCGTCGCGGAGGCCGGCGACCGCACGAGACACGAGGCGGCGGGCGGCTTCGGCGGTGACGCCGAGCTGTTCGCCGACTTCGCGGAAGCTCTTGCGCTCGCCGTCGACGAGTCCGAAGCGGGACTCGACCGCGAAGCGAGCGCGAGAGTCGAGGGTGCCGAGCAGTTCGTCGAGCAGCTCGCTGTCGACGAGCGTCATCACGTGATCCTCGGGCGTGCCGTCGCCGTTGGCCATCAGGTCACCGAGCGTGGCGTCGCCGTCGTCGCCGACCGTCTTGTCGAGGCTGACCGGCGTGGTGAGGCGGTGCAGTTCGGCGTTGGTCTGGTCGAGGGTCTCGCCGTCACCGGAGGCCTGACGCAGCGCAGCGCGCAGGCTGGCGGAGCGGTCGCCGGGGATACGGATGAGGCTGGCCTTCTGGTCGAGGGCACGACCGATGGCCTGGCGGATCCAGAAGGTGGCGTAGGTGGAGAACTTGAAGCCACGGCGCCAGTCGAACTTGTCGACGGCGTGCTCGAGGCCGAGGTTGCCCTCCTGGATGAGGTCGAGCAGGTCCATGCCCTGGGGCAGGGGGTAGCGGCGGGCGATGGAGACCACGAGGCGCAGGTTGGAGCGGATGAACCGATCCTTGGCCTTGGCGGCTTCGCGGACCTGGCGCTTGAGGGCGACGCCACGCTTGCCGGCGTCGAGCTGCTCCTGTGCTTCACGACCGGCTTCGATGATGCGGGACAGCTCGCGCTCGTCCTCGGCGGTCAACAGGGGGACCTTGCCGATGTCGTTCAGGTAGAGACCGATGGAGTCGTTCATGATATTTCCTACAACCGTTCGTGTACTTGATGATTCCGGGGCCAGGCTGTGTCATCGGACACACTGCATCGGCCATGCGGATCGAGGCATCGCCGGAATTCGCACGTGAACGTGCGGTCCGGCGACATGATCGAAGAGCGGCAGACGCCGACAACGAAGGACTTCCCGGGGGAAACCGTCGTAAACCGTGTACTCGGGGGTATATGGGGGAGCGATTTACAGTAACAGACGTGTCAACCCCTTGTCGGGTCGGTTGCGAGGAATTCCGCCACGGACCCGTAAAATCGGGCCATCGTGCCCGAAACCGATCCACCACTGCGTCGCGTCGGGTTGTTCGGGGGAACGTTCGACCCTCCACACGTGGGTCATCTGGTCACGGCGGTCAACGTCCGCCATGCGCTCGAGCTCGATGTGGTGGTGTTGATGGTCGCCAACGTTCCCTGGCAGAAGGAGGGCAGCCGCACCATCACGCCCGCCGCCGACCGTCTCGCGATGGTGGAAGCGGCGGTGCGCGACGTCGCTGGTCTCGTCCCCGGTCGCCAGGAGATCGATCACGGTGGCCCGAGCTACACGGCCGACACCCTGACGGTGTTGGCCGAGCAGTATCCCGGCGCGGACTTGTTCACGATCATCGGTGACGACGCGGCGGCTGGACTGCGGACGTGGACGCGCTGGGAGGAGGTCGTCGAGCGCTCCCAGCTGGTCGTCGTCGACCGCCCGGGCGAGTCGGTCGACGTCGACGGTGACATCGAGTGGATCCGAGTCGAGGTGCCGCGACTCGAGGTGTCGAGCACGGATCTGCGCGCGAGATTCACCGACGGGCGCCCGCTCGACTACCTGGTGACCCAACCCGTGCTCGACGTCATCGGGACGCGAGGTCTCTACGGGGCGTCGCGATGACGGCGATCGCGGAGCGCCGAACACGTCGAACGGTGTTCGGCGCGATCGCGGCGGTGCTGCTGATCGTGGCGGCCGGCGCGATGTTCGTCGTCGGCGTGGTGACCCTGTCGAACTCGCAGGAGGGCGAGGCCGTCGGCGTCGACACCAGGCCGAGGGTGCAGTTCCCTGCAACACCAAACGCGTTGCTCGCCGTCACCGACGAGAACGGTCAGCTCGCCTCGGTCGTCGTGATGACGCTGCTTCCGGACGGTCAGGGCGGCAGCATCGTCACCGTCCCGGTCAATGCCGATTCGACGGCGGGATTCGGACTCCAACGCCGCCCGCTCGACGAGTCGTTCGACGCGACCGATCTCGAGGGTTTCGTCGCGTCGGTCGAGGAGATGCTGGCGATCACCTTGCAGCGCGCGGAAATCGTCGATGCGGAGGGCCTCGAGGCGCTGCTTCCGGATGTCGAGGCGTTGCAGTTCGACGTTCCGAACGACGTGGTCGACACCGACGGTGGTGGCGGTCTGATCGCGACCGCGGGCCCGCAGACGTTCACCGTCGGCGAGATGGTCTCGATCCTGACCGCGATCGACGACGACGCCGAGGTCGACACCTCTCATACCAACGACGTGGCCGTGTGGGAGGCGTTGGCGCAGACAGCTCCTGTGGTCGTCCCGCCCGAACAGGTTCCCCTCGACGAATTGGGCCGCCCCGTCGCGCCGGAGACGGTCGACGAACTGATGGCCCGATTGTGGCAGGGCGAGATCACGGTGCGAGATCTCCTCGTCGTCCCCGTGGACGAGGAGACGAACCCGACGGAGGCCGACGTCGTCCTGATCGATCGACGCGACTCGAACCTCGTGTTCGCCCAGGTCTCGCCGGGACTCGTGTCGACTCCGAACACCGGTCTGACTGTGCGGATCGTGGCGAACTTCACCGACGACCAGCTGGCCGATGCCGACGGTGTGTACGACTCGTCGTCGGATCTGGCCGTCGAGCTGATCGGCAGGCTGCTGTTCCTCGGCGGCAACGTGACGTCGGTCGACACCGCCCCGACCGGGGCTCCTCCCATCACGATCATCGAAGTGGCCGACGAGCGCCAGATCCAGGAGAGCATCGAAGCGGCCGAGGCGCTGTTCGGCGAGGCCGAGGTGCGGGTGTCCGAGACCGTCATCGAAGGGATCGACGTCGAGGTCATCCTGGGGATGTCGTATCTCGAGCGCGAAGCCGAGCGAGTCGGCGACGTTGCGCCGGCCACCGCTCCGACCGAGTCGACGGATGTTGCCGGTACGGTCGCGGAGGATGGATGACCCACATGGATGACCGGCATGGCTGAGCCCGCCGCCCCGACCGACAGCGATGCGAGCGAGACGCTGGCATTGTGCGCGGCGCGAGCGGCATCCGACCTCAAGGCGTCGGACGTCCTGGTGCTCGACGTCGGTTCGCTGCTGTCGATCACCGGATACTTCGTGATCGCCAGCGCTTCGAACCCGCGCCAGGTGCGTGCGGTCGTCGAAGACGTCGAGGCCAAGGTCAAGGCCGAACTCGGCCGGTCGCCGGTGCGCACCGAGGGCGTGCGCGAGCAGCAGTGGACGCTGATCGACTACGGCGACGTCGTCGTGCACGTGTTCCTCGACTCCGTGCGCGAGTTCTACGAGATCGAGCGGCTGTACATGGATGCGCGTCGCGTCGAGTGGGAGTTGCCGTCGCCCGGACTCGATTGACGCGGCGCCGCCGGGCACACTTCGGCCATGACGCTCGATCGGTACGAGTTCTTCCAGCAGGCCTTCTTCGTCGAGGATCTCGAGGCGTCGATCGAACAGTGGGCCCGGCTCCTCGGGGCCGGTCCGTTCGTGGTGAGTCCGCATCACCGAACCGATTCGTTCGACTACCGCGGCACCGAGCACGAGGCCGACGTGTCGTACGCCTTCGGCTACCTGGGTGACACGATGATCCAGTTCATCGTGCAGCACGACGAGACGCCGTCGATCTATCGCGACATGTACGAGCCCGGCGAGTTCGGGTTCCACCACAGCGGAGTGCTCGTCGAGGACTTCGAGGCGGAGTTCGCACGACTCGAGGAGCTGGGCTTCGCCTGTGCGACTCGCCTGTATGCGAACGGCGTCGACGCCGCGTACTTCGACACTCGTGAGGTGACCGGGGGTTTCACGGAGATCCACGGGTCACCGCCGCACATCGTCGACACGTTCGCCACCTGGCGTCGGGCGCACGACGAACGTCAACCGGGCGATCCCGCAATCGTGCCCCGCGTCCGCTGACGCGTCCGCGTCTTGCTCGGCCGGCGCCGGCATCTCGTGAACATCACCACCTCCCAGAGGCGACCTTGTTCACGAAAACGGGCAGGCTCGGTCCGTTGTGATGGGCGAGTGGAGGTTGGTAACGTGCTCCGTCCCGTCCGCACGGATCTGGGGCTATAGCTCAGTTGGTAGAGCGCTTCCATGGCATGGAAGAGGTCAGGAGTTCGATTCTCCTTAGCTCCACGGAAACCCCAGGTCACAGGCATCGCCATCGTTGACACTGTTGAGTCGGTTCGTCGAGCTGACACCTTGTGGGAGCCGGTTCCGGCGGTCTGACCGGTAGCCGCATTGGATGATGCGTTGTCCGACCGGCGCTCGGATCCGGAGTTCCTCGCCGGTACCACTCGAAATGACGAGAAGGGACCCGGGCCGTCGGCCCGGGTCCCTTCTCGTCGCTGCCGTTGGCTTGCGGTCAGTTGGAATCCCGCCGGTAGAGCAGGAGCGTGCCGATGGCGAGGCTGATCAGGGCGTAGCCGCCGAAGATGAGGGCGTACTGGGGACGGGTCAGCAGGTCGGCGATTGCGACTGGGGCCTCGAAGTTCGGCCCGGCGTCGAGGAGGCGGTAGCCGGCACTGAAGGGCAGGAAGTGGCGGACGCCCTGTGGAATGGCGGGCGCGAACAGGCTCTCGATGACGAACGACCACAGGAGGAGCCCGGTGATGGCCCCGGCGGTGTGGCGGGCGATCATGCCGACGCCGAGGCCGATGAGGGCGGCCAGGGCGATGTACAGCAGGGCCCACAGCGCACGTGACGTGAGGACGGACCCGATGCCGAGTGGGGCGCCCCCGACGGCAGCGCCGGCGAATCCGGTGATCAGGCCGGCGGCACCCAGGGCGAGACCGGCCGTGGTTGCCGTGATCGTCTTGGCTGCCACGATCACCCAGCGAGCGGGCCGGGCGACCAGGGCGACCGCCAACGTGCCGTGTTGGGCCTCGCCGGTGAACATGAGGATCCCCACGACCGAGGCCAGCATCGCCACCAACGGCAGCGGGTAGATGAACAGCTCGGAGGCGGTGAGGCTGGGATCGGTGGCGGTTGCCGCCAGAACTCCAGCGATGACGCCACCGACGATGGCGGTGAGGGCGAGGATCACCTTGTTGGCTCGGAGGGCGGTCAGCTTGATCCACTCGCTTCGAAGGGCGGCCGGGACGGCTCGGACATCGTCGGATCGGCTACGGACGGCGGAGCGGTCGTGGTCGTCCAGGGAGTGGTCGGGGTGGGGATGGTGGCGCTGGTGGTGTTCATGGTTCTGGGTCCTTTGGGTTCGATGTTGGGTTGGGGTTCAGGCCGAGGCGAACTCGGCGGTTGCACCGGTCATGTCGAGGAGGGTGTCCTCGAGCGACGGCGCGATCTCGCTGAGTTCGAGCAGGCGGATGCCGTTGTCGAAGGCGAGCTGGGACACCGCAGCCTTGGTGCTGCCGCGGACGATCAGTCGGTCGCCGGTGGTCTCGACGGTGACGTTCGGCCCGGCCAGCACGCGGGCGAGTTCGGCGGGTTGGGCTGTCTCGGCGACGACGGTCGCTGTCTGCCGGGCGGTGATCGCCTCGACGGTGTCGGCGGCCAGGAGCTTGCCGCCACCGATCACGACGAGGTCGTCGGCGAACATGCTGAGCTCGCTGATGAGGTGGCTCGACACGAACACGGAGCGGCCCTGGCGTGCGAAGTCGGTCAGGTGGATGCGTAGCCAACGGATGCCGTCGGGGTCGAGCCCGTTCGACGGCTCGTCGAGCAGCAGGACCTGAGGGTCTCCGAGCAGGGCGCCGGCGAGGGCCAGGCGCTGTCGCATGCCGAGGGAGAACCCGCCGGTCCGTTGGTCGGCGGCCGTCTCGAGACCGACCTCGGTCAGCACCTCGCCCACGCGGGACGCCGGGATCGAACTCATCGCGGCCATGGCTCGAAGGTGGTTACGAGCCGTGTGGCCGGGGTGCATGCAGCGGGCGTCGAGCACGGAGCCGACCAGGCGTGCGGGGTGCCGGAGGTCGTTGTAGCGGACGCCTTCGTAGCGGATCTCGCCATCGTCGGGATGAGTGAGGCCGACCATCATCCGCATCGTGGTCGACTTGCCGGCTCCGTTCGGGCCGACGAAGCCGGTGACGCGGCCGGCGGCCACGGTGAATGTCAGGTCGTCGACTGCTGTGCGTGCGCCGTAGTGCTTGGTGATTCCGGTGACAGTGATCATGAGGTTGCTCCTGGTGAGTGGTGATGGATGTGGTTGTGGGAGTTGTCGGATTGGTCGACAGCGCAGTCCGCGGGCAGCGGAATCAGCGACAACAGGGTGATGCCGAGGTCGCGCAGGGTCTGGAGGAGGCCGTGCAATGCGGCCTGGTCGATGACCGGTCCTCGGATGACGGTGGTGCCGTCGTCCTCGGCGGTCAGGCTCATGCCGTCGAATCGGGACGCCCAACGCGGTCCGAGGTGTCCGTGTATGCGGATCTCGTACCGCTGGGCGGGCACGCGTTCAGCGGTCGGTTGCCGGTGCGCTGGCTCGTTGTTGTGGTCGTCGATGCTCACGAGGCGAACGTACGGACGGACCTGGTGAGCGCACATCACATGATGTGGTGAGGCGTCGTGGTGATTCTCGCGACCGTTCGATCGCCCCTGGTCAGAGCCCCAGTTCGGCGGCGCGGGTCACCGCTTCGCGGCGGTTCGTGGCGCCGAGTTTCGTGTAGATGTGCTTGGTGTGGGTGCGCAGCGTGTTCAGTGACACGTGCAGCTCCCGTGCGACCTCGGGTCCGCTGAGGTCACTGCGCAGCAGCCGGAGGACGTCGAGTTCGCGATCGCTCAGCTCGTCGGGAGCGTTCGAGCTGGAGCGGCGCCGCGACGGTGCGGACCGCGCCGATGCCAGGATCCGGGCGGCGTACCCGTCGCTCGCGACGGCGAGCGGACGGAGCAGGTCCATCAGGGCTGGATCGGCGTCGAGAAACGTGCGGACATACCACTGCGGCTCGGCCAGGGCGAGCGCCTTCGTCAACGACGTCGTTGCGGCGACGTCGTCGCCCGCTACCGAGTGCGCCAGGGCGAGCAGCACCAGGATCTCGATCGTGCTGCCGTCGCGGTGCCCGTCGTCGGCGGCGTCGAGCAGTCGGCGGAGCAGCGCGGTGGCCTGCTCGACCGCATCGGCTGATCGTCGGGCGAGGAGTACGCCGGCGAGGGTGATGTGTTCGAACTCACGGACGTAGCTCAGTTCATCGTGGACGGAGAGGCCCTGTGCGTCCGCCCACCTGGCTCCTGCGTCGAGATCTCCACGTTTGACCTCGATCCTGGCTTTCGATGCAGTGACCGGGCGGACGCTGGGCGAGTAGTCGGTGTTGTAGAGAGCCTCCGCCTGGGTGAGGAGTTCGAGGGCCTTGTCGAGATCGCCGTGGGCTTCGTGGAACCGCGCCATCGCGACCCTCCAGCGGTAGGGGTGCTGCGGCAGTCCCATGTGGTCGCCGAGTTCTGCGCTGGCCCGGAGGTGTTCAGCGGCGATGTCGAGGTCGTCGTGCTCGATGGCGAGCAGGCTGAGGCCGACGTGCATGTCGGCTGCACCGCGCAGGCCGGGGTGATCGGCGGTGTGCCGCAGCGCAGACTCGAAGGTGCGCTGCGCGTCGGTCAATCGTCCTTGGGTGATCTGGATATCGGCGAGGGCAAGCGAGCAGCCCATGACGTCAGCGAGGTAGCCGCCGGTCTCGAAGTACGTGACCGACTCCGTGTAGCACGCACGTCCGTCGTCGAGGTTGCCTCGGCTCCAGTGGGCCAGACCGATCAGCGCCATGGCTGCGCCATGCTGGAGGTGGTCGTCGGCGCCGGCCAACTCGAGGACGCGTTGCGCGTACTCGATGGTCGCGTCGGTGTCGCCCGCCAACAGGGCAAGTCCGGCTCGATGCACGGCAGCCATCGCGGGCAGACGTCCGTATGCCTCGTCGTCGAACACGATCGGGGAGTCGGTCCGCTCGAGCCAGGAGTCGACGATCTCGAGCAGTGGGTCGAGATCGCGAGTGTCGCCGGTCGCCATGCGCGCACCGATGAGTGCCATGGCGAGCACCGGTCGGTCCTCGTAGATGTCGGCGGGGAGGGCTTCGAGCCAGGCCAGCAGTTGCGACTCGTGGCGCACCCGCTGCATCGCTGGAGCAGCGAGTTCGATCAGTTCCGCGGCTCGCTCAGCGTCGCCGCCCGCGAGCGCGTGAGCGATCGCTTCGTGAGAGTCATCGTTGCCGGCGTACCAGTCGCTCGCCCGACGGTGCAGTTCTGCCAGCCGGTCGGGCTGCTCGTCGAGAAGTCTCGCCCGTACGACATCGCCGAAGAGATGGTGGTACCGGTACCAGGTGCGGCGGTCGTCGAGCGGAACGAGGAACATGTTCGATCGGTCCAGCTCGTCGAGGATGGACTTGGCGTCGTCCTGGCCGGTCACGGCTGCACAGAGCGGGCCGGTGAGCCGGCTGAGGATCGACGTGTCGAGGAGGAAGTTGCGGATGCGTGCGGTCTGGCGATCCAGGACCTCATCGGCCAGGTAGTCGAGGATGAACCGGTCGTCGCCTGCGAACTCGCTGATGAACGAGGTCGGATCGTTGCGACCTTGCATCGACAACGCAGCGAGTTGCAGGGCGGCGATCCAGCCTTCGGTCCGTGCTTCGAGCACGTCGACGTCAGTTGTCGTCAGGGTCAGTTCCATGGCGCCGTTCAGGTACTCGGCAGCTTCGTCGGCCGTGAAACGCAGGTCGGCAGCGCGCACCTCGAGCAGAGCGCCTTCGGCTCGCAGGGAAGCGAGGGGGAGCGGGGGATCGGCGCGCGGTGACGATCACCAGGCTGAGCTGCGGCGGGAGGTGCTCGAGCAAGAAGGCCACGGAGTCGTGGATCTCCGGGGCGGCGATGACGTGGTAGTCGTCGAGCACCAGGACGATGTCCTGCGAAGCGGTCTCGAGGTCGTTGATCAGTGTGGCGACGACGGTCTCCAGCGGCACCTGACCACTCCGGAGGAGGGGAGCAGTGTCTGCGACCAGTTCGGGGGTCACGGTTGCGAGTGCAGCAAGGACGTACGTCCAGAACTGCTCGGGGTCGTCGTCTCGTGCGTCGAGCGACAGCCAGGCGGTGGTGCGCTCGCCGGCGAACCAATCAGCCACCAGGGTGGTCTTGCCGAAACCAGCGGGCGCCGAGACCAAGGTCAGTGCAGGGTGCCCACGCCGTGTGGCCAGGTCCCGCAGTCGAGGTCGGGCGACGAGGGTGCGACGTCGGCGCGGTGGGTGCAGCTTCGTGGTCAGCAGCACGATTCCCTCGGCGACCGCGTCGCCGTCCTGGTCCATCGTCGTCATCGGGCAGTCTTGCGGCGAGGCGTGGCGCGGATGTGGGCGCGTTCGCCTGGTCGGCTGAGGAGGCTGAGGATCTCGACGGGTTGATCGCCGGCAGCGCCGAACCAGTGGGGTACCTGGGTGTCGAACTCGGCGACCTCGCCCGCCTGCATCGTGAGGTCGTGGCCGCCGAGCAGCAACCGCAACTCGCCGCTGAGGACGTACAACCATTCGTACCCGTCGTGCGACTTGAGTTGTGGTCGTCCGCGTTCGGGTGGGATCAACACCTTCCACGCGTGCATTCCGTTCGGATGCTGGGTCAGTGGCACGACAACACGCGCCCCACGCTTCTGCGGCTGAGGCCGGATCCGCGGGTCGCCGACCTCGGGCGCGCCGACGAGGTCATCGAGCGCGACGCGGTACGCCCGAGCGATCGGGAGCAACAACTCGAGGCTCGGCTTGCGCTGCCCTGTCTCGAGACGCGACAGGGTGCTCTTCGAGATTCCCGTCGTCTTCGACAGCTCGATCAGCGTCAGTCCGCGCTCAGTGCGCAGGGTCCGCAGGCGACTGGCGACCTCAGTGAGCACGTTCGTCGGTCTCCGAGGCCGCTGCCATCGCCCAATTCAACATCGGATTCCCAGAACCGGCAACGAAAGTTGCGGGGCCGGCCGCATTCGGCGCACCGTCGCTGCAGGAGGTTGACATGAGCACCGAACGAGACGAAAAGCCACAAGGACAGGTCGTGACCGAGAACGCGCGGTTCGCGGCCTTCGGCGCCCGGAACTTCCGGCGCTACTTCATCGGCCAGATCATCTCGAGCGTCGGCTCGTGGACCCAAGCGCTCGCCGTCACCTGGCTCGTGCTGGATCTCACCGATCGCAGTGACCAGCTCGGCATCGTCATGGCGCTGCAGTTCCTGCCGATGCTCCTCTTCGGAGCACCTGCCGGCGTCCTTGCCGACAAGATCGACAACCGCCGGCTCCTCATTGCGACCTCGACGGCCTCGGGTCTCGTCGCACTGGGTTTCGGGGCGATGATCGCCGCCGGTCATACCAGCATGTGGGCGATCTACACGCTCACGACGATGCTCGGCTTGCTCCTCGCTGTCGAACGGCCTGCCATGCAGGCGATCCTGTTCCAGCTCGTCGGCCCCGACCTGCTCCCCAGCGCGGTGGCCGCCAACAGCACCATCAACTCGATGTCGCGGCTCGTCGGCCCAGCGCTCGCCGGCGCCCTGATCGCAGGATTCGACGTCGGGATCTGCTTCTTCGTCAACGCGGCCTCGTACCTCGTCGTGATCGGCGCCCTGACCGGCCTCCGACGGAGCGAACTGATCGACCGTCCGCTCCTCGGTCGGACCAAAGGCAAGCTGCGCGAAGGCTTCGCCTACGTCCGCAGCCAGGCCGACGTGCGCCGACCCCTGCTCGTCATGGTCGTCGTGGGCACCATGGCGTTGAACTTCCAGACGACGTTTCCGTCGATGGTTCGATTCGAGTTCGACCTCGGTGCCGGATCGATCGGCACCGCAATGAGCGTCAGCGCGATCGGCTCGATCCTCGGCGGCATCTACATCGCCGGCGTGCAACCGGACTCACGCCGCACGCTCGCGATCGTGCTCGTGGGATTCGCGGCGACGCTCATCATGCTCGGACTCGCTCCCGGATACTGGGCGTTCGTCGCCCTCAGCATCCCCTTGGGATTCGCGTCAGCGTCGTTCCAATCGGTCGACACCGTGGTGCTGCAGCGGGCAACCGAACCAGCGATGCAAGGACGGGTCATGGCGCTGCAACAGATGGCCTGGTTCGGCAGCACACCGATCGGAGCACTCCTGATGGGATGGGTCATCCAAATCTCATCCCCCCGAGTTCCGTTCGCGGTGGGCGGGCTGTCAGCACTCGCCTGCGCAGCAGCGGTCTTGCTCCTGCGTCGGGCCGATCAACCCATCGAAGACGTCGTGCACGACCCCGCCGTGGCCGCCGTCATCGCCGGATGACTCGTTCAGTGACCGACGACGATCCCGACGGCGAGGATCGCCGCGACGAGGAAGTCGATGGTGGCGCAGAACGGGGGCCACCATCGAGTGCCGGCGACGAATTGGGTTCGGTGCTGCCAGAGGTCCTTGACACCATGAGCGGCATAGCCAGCCACCAGCAGCCAGGCTGATCCGGTGACGCCCACAGCGGCGAGGATGAGGAACGCGGCGGCGACCGAGCTCTCGACGGCGATGACTCGTGGTCTGCCGTCCGCAACGGCGAAGCCGATGTAGACGGCGGCAATGAACGCGATGTAGAGCGCGTGGAGGGTCGCGGGCTCGAGCCATCGAAGTGCGACCGGGGAGGCGGCTTGGATGGCTCCGACCAGCAGGCCCCACATGATCGGTTGGAGGTTCGACTCGTTCGAGCGTGGATGTGCGCTGTCGTTCACGACACAACTCGGATCAGTTCGGTCATCGAGATCCATGGCGCGCCTCAGCCGTCGCCGCGGAGCAGGCGTTCGCCGTACTCGTCGACGGTGATCAGGTCGTTCTTCGGCCTCGGCGAGTCCCTGGAATCGTGTCGGAAGGAATGGCTGCAGCGCGTCGATCTTCTTCCATCCAGGCAATGGAGATTCGCCATTGGCATCGGGCACGTACCTCGACGCTGTTCCGGGTGTGTGTGGGGTGATGTAGCGGGGACAGTTGACGAAGATGTCGGTCACGGTGGCCCGGACGATGAGGTCGGCACCCGGATAGTCGCCCATCATCGGATCGTCACGGCTCACGACGGCGTGGGCGTGGGCTCGGACTCGGTGTGGGCGTTCGAAGTCCATGAACAGCAGCCCGATGCGCCCGTCGCCGGCGATGTTGCCCATGGAGAGGAACATGCCGTTGCCGTCGTAGCTGGGGAACACGATGGTCGTCTGGTCGATCACGCGAACGAAACCTGCGGCACCTCCCTTGTGGGACACGGTCGGTTGGCCGTCTGCGTTGACGGTGCTGAGGAAGAAGAACGTTCGTGATTCGATGAAGGCCTTGGCGTCGTCGTCGATGTCGGGCCGGACGATGGCGGCTGCGAGCACGTCGGCGATCTCGCGGCTGTCGAACTGGTCCTGGAGGCGGCGATGTTGTTCGCCGTAGAAGGTGGTCATGGTGTCTCTCTCGGTTGTGGTGGATGGTTGGTGGGGTGGATCGACTGCGTGACGAAGGCCTTGTGGATGGCAATGGCGGCAGCGGAGCCGTCAGCGGCGGCGAGTAGGACTTGGTGCGGCATGGGCGGCGGGCGACGCACGTCTCCGGCGGCCCACACGAGTGGGTGGCTGGTGGCCCCGGTGTCGCTGGTGACGATGTAGCCGTCCGGGTCGATGTCGCAGCCGAGCATTCGTGCGATCGAGCTGCGCGGCACGACGGGCGCCTTCACGAACGCAGCCGTCGCCGCGATCACCTGCCCGTCGCGAAGCGTCACGTGGCTGAGCGAGGTCCCGTCGCCGACGAGCGACTCGACGTCGTCCGCGGCGACGACGGTGACGTGTGGCGTCCACGACCGGACGAGAGCTGCGAGGTGGTCGGCGCCGGGGGCGGCATCGATGACGACGACGGGTTGGTCGCGGTGTTCCCACCCGTCGCAGAACGGACAGTTGAACACCGACTTGCCCCACCGATCGCGGAGACCGTCGATCGGTGGGAGTTCGTCGTGCACGCCGGTGGCCAGCACGACGGCGTCGCCGCGCAAGCGTGGTGCCGTCGGCGAGCGTCATCGACACGCACCGATCGTTGCTCGCCGCAGTGCTGACCGCGCCGTGGACGACGCTCACGCCGTACGACTGCAACTCGGTGAGTGCATCGGTGCGGAAACGATCGGGGGCGGTCCCGTCTCGGGTGGGGAAGCCGTGGAACTCGTCGACGGTTGCGTTGCGAGGGGTCTGGTCGTCGACCACGGTGACCCGATGCCGGGCTCTGGCCAGCACGAGGGCTGCCGTCAGGCCGGCGGCCCCGCCACCGATGACGAGTACGTCGCTGATGACATCTCGGGTGGTGTTCATGACGCCGACACGTCCGCCGGTGCGGAGACCTCGGCGACCGCGATGTGCGGGTGGTGACCGGCGTGGTGACGGCCATGGGCACCGGCGTGCACGTCGGGACCTGTCCGGCGGGGCAGCTGTGTGAAGGTGACGACCGCCGCGCAGAATGCGAGACCGGCGGCGATCCACAGCGAGCTGTGCATCGAGTCGACGAATGCGGTGCGGGCGACGGCGGCGATCTGGTCGGCCTGATCGCCGAGGTGCTGGCTGGTGTCGAGTGCGGCGCCGACGTTGTCGACGAGCATGCGGCGATCCGTGTCGGTCAAGTTCGGGAACTGGTCGAGTTCGCTGCGCATCGACGTCGCGTACGCGGTTGCGGCGACGCTGCCGATGACCGCGACGCCGAGTGCGCCACCGAACTCGCGGACGGTGTCGTTGACGGCGGAGCCGACACCGGCGCGGGCCGGGGGAAGGGTCGCCATGATCATCTCGGTCGCGGGCGGCATCGCGATGCCGGCGCCGAGGCCGAACAGCAGCAGCCCGATACCGGTGGGCAGGTACGAGCCGCCGTCGACGAAGACGGCCTGCACGGCGACGCCGGCGGTGGCGATCAGGGTGCCGGCGGTGACGGCGATGCGTCCACCGTGCATCTCGGCGAGGTGCGCGCCGGCTCCGGTGCCGAGCAGCATCCCGATCGCGGCGGGCACGAGGGCGAAGCCGGCTGCCAGCGGTGTGTAGTCGAGGATGAACTGCAGGTACTGGGCTTGCAGGAACACGGTGCCGGCCATGGCGAAGAACAGCAGGGCGAGTGCGATGCTGCCGGCGGAGAAGCTGCGGTTGCGGAACAGTGACATGTCGAGCATCGGGTCGTCACGTCGCATCTCCCAGCCGACGAACAGCACGGCGATCAGCGTGCCGATCGCGAAGTTGACGAGCGAGGTCGTCGAGGTCCAGCCGCGCTCGGGTGCCTGGATGATGGCGTACACCAGCGTGCTGATCGCGGCGATCGGACAGAGCTGCGCCGATCGGGTCGAGCCGGGTGGCGTGGGGGTCACGGGAGTCGGGAACGAGGTGCAGCGCGCCGATGAAGGCGGCGACGAGCAGCGGCACGTTGATCCAGAACACCGACGACCACGAGAAGCTGCGCATCAGCGCACCGCCGACGATCGGTCCGAGGGCGATGCCGGCGCCGCTGGCAGCGGTCCATCCGGCGATCGCCTTGGCGCGTTCGCGGGGATCGCCGAACACGTTGACGAGGATCGACAGCGTGGTCGGCATGATCAGCGCGCCGCCGACGCCCATGACGCAGCGGCCGGCGATGAGCACCGTCGTCGATCCGGCGCTGGCGGCGACGACGGAACCGGCGAGGAACGTGGCCAGGCCGGCGAGCAGCGCATGTCGGCGACCGAAGCGGTCACCGAGGCTGCCTGCGGTGAGGAGCAGCCCGGCGAACACGATGGTGTACGAGGCGACGATCCACTGCAGTTGGGCCGAGCTGGCGCCGAGGTCGCCGACCAGGCGGGGCATGGCGACGTTGATGATGGTGTGGTCGATGGAGGTGACGAGCAGGGCGAGGACGAGCACGCCGAGGATGCGCCACCGGTGGGGGTGGCTGGCGTGAGTGTCGCCGAGGGACTGGGTGATGGGACGGCCGTGCATGATGACTCCTTGGTGGTGGTGTGGGTGATTGGTTGGTGGGTTGGGTGTCGGGTTACGGGAGCAGGCGGGTGATCTCGTCGATCACGACGCCGGGTTGGTCGATCTCGATGTGGTGGCCGGTGTCGTCGACCGACACCAGGTGGGCGGAGGTCGACAGCGCCATCCAGTCCTGCTGGCCCTGGTTCCAGGCCTCGTTGAGGCGTTCGACCTCCGACGCGGCCAGGTCGGCGGGAAGCTCGCGTCGGGTGGCGGTGATGACGGCCATCGGCAGCGAGCCGAGTGAGGCGATCTGGGCCGCTTCGGCGAAGGCGGCGACGACGTCGAGGTGCTCGCTGTTCCCGGTGGGCGCGAACGCGCCGGTGCAGAGTCCGCGCAGCATCGCAGCGCCCTCGGAGCCGTCGTCGGGGACGGCGCACAGCGCGGCCGGCCACGTGGTGGGGGAGGCGTCGACGAGGACGAGCCCGGTGACCTCGTCGGCGAAGAGCGATGCGAACGTGACTGCCTCGGCTCCACCGAAGGAGTGGCCGACGACCACGTACGGTCCGGGTTCGCCGATCGTGTCCAGCAGTGTGTGCAGGTCGGTGCCTGCGTGGTGAAGGTCGCGGTCGAGGTGGCCGGGTCGCTCGTTCCGGTGCCGGGCCGGTCGTACGAGCACACTCGGGCATCGGGTGGCGATGGCGGGCTCGATCGAGGCCCAGCTGGCGGTGTCGCCACCGAAGCCGGCGATCAGCACCACCGTCGTGTCGCCCTGGCCGACGCAGCGGACGTGCACCCGCGCACCTCGGCGCCGACCAGTTCGTCGATCGTCGCGGTCGGCCGTGCGACGGTGGCGACGGTCGTGGTCGACGGGCCAACGACGTGGTGGTCGATGTGGTGACCGAGGCTG
>CAVVAO010000003.1:0-109093 GCA_963746285.1 Ilumatobacteraceae bacterium
GACTGAGCGAGCTGTTCGAGTTGCCCGACGGCTGGGAGATCCTGCTCGGCAACGGCGGATCGACCGTGTTCTGGGACATCGCCACGTTCGGTCTGATCGCGAACCGCAGCCAGCACCTCGTGTTCGGCGAGTTCTCCTCGAAGTTCGCCGAGGCCGCTGCCGCAGCGCCCCACCTCGGCGAGCCGACCGTGATCAAGGCAGACACCGGCAGCCATCCCGTGGCGGTTGCCGAGGACGGCATCGACCTCTACGCGCTCACCGCACAACGAGACCTCGACCGGTGTGGCGATGGACTCTCGTCGACCCGCTGGTACGTCGGCCGACACCGCACTCGTGGCCGTCGACGCCACGTCGGCCGCCGGCGGGCTGCGTTGGGACCCGTCCGAGGTCGACGTGTACTACTTCGCCCCCCAGAAGTGCTTCGCCTCCGACGGCGGGCTGTGGCTGGCCGCCTGCTCCCCCGCCGCACTCGACCGCATCCGCTCGATCGGCGCGAGCGATCGCTGGCGTCCGGCGTCGCTCGACCTGCAGGTCGCGCTCGACAACTCGGTCCAGAACCAGACGTACAACACTCCGGCGGTCGCCACGCTCGTGATGCTCGACGCGGAGGTTCGATGGATGCTCGACAACGGCGGCATGGACTTCGCGGCGGGGCGCAGCGCCGAATCCGCCGCGATCCTGTACGGGTGGGCCGAGTCGCGCGACTGGGCGCACCCATTCGTGGCCGATCCATCGATGCGGTCGAACGTCGTCGGCACGATCGACCTCGACGACTCGATCGACGCCACGACCGTCAACACGGTGCTGGCGGCCAACGGCGTTCTCGACACGTTCGCCTACCGAAAACTGGGCCGCAACCAGTTGCGCATCGCCATGTTCCCGGCGATCGATCCGTCCGACGTCGACGCCCTCACCCGCTCGATCGACCACGTCGTCGCCGCCCTGACCTGATCGTTTCGGCTGGCGCGACATGGATGCGATGGAGGTTCTCGAGTTCGGCACCGGCGACATCGGCGCGCTCGACCGCCCCGTGATGCTCGTCGGCCTCGAGGGTTGGTTCGACGTGGCCAGCGCGGCAACCCAGGCGGTCAACGCATTCATCAGCGACGACCACGCCATCACGGTCGGATGGATCGATCCGGACCCGTTCTACGATTTCACCCAACAGCGACCGCACGTGTCGATCGACGACGACATCCGCGAGATCGTCTGGCCGAACAACGAGTTCGTGCTCCAGCGCAACACGGGCCACCGCGACGTGGTGGGCCTCATCGGCGTCGAGCCACACCTCTACTGGAGGACCTACGTCGAAGCGATCGTGATGGTCGCCGAGGCGCTCGGATGCGAGGCCGTCGTCACCGTCGGCTCCGGCGCCGAGGCGATTCCGCACAGCCGCACGCCGCCTGTCACCGGAAGCACGGCCAACGCAGATCTGGCCCGCCGGCTGGGCCTCGTCGCGCCCAGCTACCAGGGAATCACCGGGGTGGTCGGGGTGCTGCAGACCGAGTTGGAGGCGCGGACATCCCGTCGGTGTCACTGCGCGTCGGTATACCGCACTACCTGATGAACGCCGAGCACCCGCAGGCGACCGCGGCGCTCGTTCGCCACCTGAGCCACGTCCTCGACGTCCCGAACACGACCGATTTCAGCGACCAGGTCGACAGTTGGCGCGACGTCCACGACGAGATCGCCGAGAACGACGAGCAGCTCAAGATGTACGTGCAGCTCCTCGAAGCCGAGTTCGATCGTCGCTCCGAAGCGCAGATCCCGTCAGCCGACGACCTCGGCAGCGCCTTCGAGGCGTTCCTCCGCGACCAGCGCGACGACTGAGTACGTCAGGCGTCAGACCCGCGATGTCTCGCTCACTAGGCTGCTGCGGTGGTGCTCCGACTCGTCCTCGCCGAGGACAGCTTCTTGATGCGCGACGGGATCAACGCCTGCTGGAGCTCGACGACGAGCTCGAGTTCGTCGCGTCGTGCGGGACTACGACAAGCTGCTGGCTGCGGTCGAGGAGCATCGACCCGACGTCGTCCTGACCGACATCCGCATGCCGCCGACCCAGACCGACGAGGGCATCCGGGCCGCCGACGACATCCGCACGCACTACCCGGAGATCGGTGTCGTCGTGCTCAGCCAGTACGTCGAGCCCGAGTACGCGCGGCGCCTGTTCGAGCACGGATCGCGACGGTCGGGCGTACCTGCTCAAGGAGCGCGTCGCCGACCTCGACGAGCTCGGCGGCGCGATTCGCCGGGTGGCCGCTGGCGGCTCGGTCGTCGACCCAAAGGTGGTCGACGCGCTGATCGGCGCCGACGCGAAGCACGGAATCGCTCGGTGCTCGATCGACTCACCGATCGCGAGCGGGACGTACTCGCCGAGATGGCGACGGGCAAGAGCAACTCGTCGATCGGCGAGGCGCTGTTCATCTCGGCCCGATCGGTCGAGAAGCACATCAACGCGATCTTCACCAAGCTCGATCTCGCCCAGACCGATGACGTCCATCGACGGGTCCAGGCCGTCCTGCTCTACCTCGGCTTGAGCAGCAGCAGGGCCGGGTTGACCCCACCTCGAAGCGGGGTGCAACACGGTGGGCATCGCCGCGTCGGGATGCGATGATCACCGATGACCGATGTCCGCGTCCTGATCGTCGACGACCAGCTGCCGTTCCGCGAGGCGCGCGGCATGGTGGTCGAGATGACCGACGACTTCGAGGTCGTCGGCGAGGCGGAGAACGGCGAGCAGGGCGTCGACATGGCGGCGAGTCTGCGACCCGACCTCGTGCTGATGGACGTCCAGATGCCCGGCATCGACGGGCTCGAGGCCACCGGCGGATCATGGCGCTCGACTCATCCACCGCACGTGCTGGTGATGTCGACACACGAGTCGGGCAGCTACGAGGAGCCGGCGCTCGCCGCCGGCGCGATCGGCGTTCCTTCCGAAGTCGATGTTCAGCATGGACGCACTCGAAGCGATCTGGGCGATGGTCGCACTACCCGAGCGTCCGTCAGACGCCGACGCGTGACGGGCGATCGGCACGCTGCCGGGAAGCGTCGTACCGCGGCCCGGACCCGAGCTGATCGTGACCGAGCCGCCGACAGTGTCGAGGCGGTCGGCGATGCCGTTCAGCCCGGCTCCCCGGCGCGACCGTTGCGGCGTCGAAGCCGCTGCCGTCGTCCGTGATCTCGAACTCGAGCGCAGCCGTTCACCGCCGTGAGCGGTGACGGTCGCCGAGTTGGCGTTCGCGTACTTCGTCGTGTTCTGGAGTGCTTCGAGCACGGTGAAGTACACGGCGGATTCGACCTCTCGCGGGTAGCGGTCCGATGCCGTCGCCGTGCACCGACACCGCGAGGGCGGCGGTCGAGCCTGTTGGCCGATCGCCACCGCGAGCCCTTCGGCTTCGAGCAGTGGCGGGTAGATCCCCCCGGCGAATTCGCGGATCGCGGCGATCGCATCCCCGGCCTGCGCTCGAGTTGGGCGAGGAGCGCCGCGGTCTTGGTCGCCCCGAGCTGCTCGGCCCGCTTGCGAGTCGGGCCCAGCTTCACCTTCACCGCCACGAGTTGTTGTTGGGGGCCGCTGTCGAGCGTGTTCTCCAACTCGCGTCGGGCGGCGTCGGCGGCGGCGAGCACACGCTCGCGGGATGCTTCGAGTTCGGCGATCTGGCGGCGCAGTTGGCGGTCAGGCGGGTGTTGCGCAACGCCAACCCCAGTCCCGACGGCGAGGTCGGCCAGCAGTGCCGTCTCGGCGGCGGTCACCGTTTCACCCTGCTCCTTCGTCAGCGACAGGCCACCGAGCAACTCGCCGTCGTGGAACACCGGCAACGACAGATCCGCATCCGGATCGACGAACTCGTCGACGCCGTCGAGGGACCGCGGCGGCAGCGTCGGGCGGCCATGTCGACGCGGTCCGGAACCCGTCGTCGGAGCGGACCCACAGCGCCGCGCGTCGCTGGCCCCCGTCCCGTCGACGATCAGCTGCGGGACACGTTCCATCAACTCGTCGTCGGAGAGCTCGGACGAGCGGTGCGAGAACCGCACCAGGATCTCGTGCGGCGTCGCCCGCTCGCCGTAGACGAGCCGGTTCGCCCAGCGTTCGACCCGCCGGCGGACCGGCTGGAAGGCGATCGCCACCAATCGCCGTCGCCGCGATCGACAGCCAGAACCCGGCCTCGCCACCGACCAGCGCGCCGAGACCGACGACGATCGCGACGTACACCCCGCCGATGAAGACCGCCAGCGCTCCGATAGGTCACCGATCGGGAGATGATCCGATCGATCTCGTAGAGCCGGTACCTCATGATCGCGATCGCCATCGCGCCCATGAGGATCAGGGTGCTACCGCGTCGAGGATCAGGAACGCCCGGTTCTCGGTCCCGAACGGCTCGACGGCGACGTTGAGCAGCGTCAGCGTGATGTTGACCAGGATCGCGAACGGCGATCCAGCCGACCTGCCGGCGCTCGATCGGGTCGCCGTGACGCATCCTGACGCCAGGAGCATCCCGGCAGCGACGTACGGGAGGACGACCAGGAGGACCTGTGGAGGTCCGAAGACATCGAACATCGTGCTGGCGAGCGGCTCATCGACGAACGGGTGCGGATACGCTTCGTCTCCGGAAGGACCTGCGGTGTCCCGAAGGCGGCCACCGCCACCAGGACGACGGTGAGCGCGCCACTTCCCCGGAGCAGTCGGCGGTCCGCGACCGAGTGGGTGTGGCCATCGGGGAAGAGCAACCAGATGGCGGCGATCAACCACAGCATGGGAATCACGAGGAGGGTTGCGAGCAGCGACACCCAGCTGCGGCTTCGACGCGGCCCGCCTCGTCGAAGTTGTCAGCGGTGACGATGCCGAGGAACACCAGGTTCCAGCCCGTCCCGAGCACGACGAACATCGGACCCAGCACGTTGCCCGGTCGCCGGAACACGAGGAGCCCGCCGACCGCGAGGAAGGAACAACCGCCGATGATCTCCGCGATCGTGAAGTCGATCGTCTGCGCGACGATCGCGGTACTCGATGCGGCGTACACCGCGACCGCAGCAACGAAGAGGAGCGTCGCTCGGGGAGACGCAGTCGTCCTCACGGAGGAGGTCATGCAGGCTCCATCGCCTGGTCGCCGACAGGAAGGAGACAGCTGACCCGGGTCGTCCCGTCGGCAGCGGTGCCGACCGTGGTCGTGCCGTCGAAGGCGTCGACCCGGTCCGAGACCGCGGTGAGGTCGGCATCGCCGAGTCGACCGGCGTAGTCGATCTCGATGATCAGCTGACCCGCGACATCGGCGACCGACACGTCCACCTTCGTGGCCCCGGCCATGCGGGCACGTGCGACGGCTTCGAGGACACAGAAGTAGACGGTCTCCTCGACATGCCGTTGGTAGCGCCCCACTCCTACGGCCGTCACCGTCAACCGAGACGACGAGGTGCGCTCCGCCGCCCGCAAGGCCACCTCGAGCCCTTCGGCTTCGAGGAGCGGTGGGTAGATCCCGTGGGCGATCGCTCGCAACGCATCGACGGCCTGCTGCGTCTCCTCGGCCAGACCGGACACCAGCGACGCGATCTCTTCGGCTCCCTCGCGCTCCGCCAGGGTCTTGGCGATGCCGAGCTTGACCTTCAGGGCCACGACCTGCTGCTGCGCCCCGTCGTGCAGATCGCGCTCGAGCCGGTGCCGCTCGGCGTCCTGGGCGGAGATCAGGCGAAGACGCGACTCGCGGACGTCGCGGCGCGCTGTTCGAGCTGACGGTTGAGGCTGATGTTGCGCAGCATCAGACCGGCACCCGGCCGCGACGTCGGCGACCAGTTCCCGGTCGGCAGGTGTGGGCGGATCGTTGCGGGGCTTCGTGATGCTCACGTCACCCAACACGTCGTCACCGTGTCGCACCGGCGCCAGCACCGTGCGGTCGTCGACCAGACTGTCCGCACGAATCGGCCCCACCAGGAGCACACCGTCTGCTGACCACGAGCCCAACGGTTCGATCAGATCGCCGTCGCGGAGCCAGACCACGGCGAGCGCTCGGCCCCCGTGCCCTGGGCGAGCACCCTCGCCAGGTCGTCGGCGCCACCAGCTGTCCCGGAATCGGCGAGACGGGAGGTCACCTGCGACAGCACTTCGTGAGGTGACGATCGGTGGCCATAGACGAGCCGGTTGGCCCACCGCTGCATCCGTGCCCGGAGCGGCTCGAACAACACCGCCACAACGGCGGTGGCGATCAGCGCCAGCACGACGTTGGGCTGGCCGTCGTCGGAGCGGCCAAGCACCAATGTCGGGACCGCGACCACCAGGGCGAAGAGGCCGGTGATCGCTGCGCCGAGACCGAGGTAGGTGACCGATTTCGAGATCACCCGGTCGAGGTCGTAGAGCCGGTACTTCGTGATGGCGACCCAGAACGAGAGGATCAGCAACGCCAGCGGGATCAGGCCGAGGAGCGACGTGAGACCGGCGAAGGACTCCTGCGTGCTGTTCCCCTCGTCGCCGACACCTCCCCAGATCGCGTAGCGGACCAGCTGGGCGATCGCGTAGACCGAGCCGCCGACGGCGATCCATCCGATCTGGCGTCGCACGATCGCCGAACTCCGTCGGTATCGGACGACGAGCGACGCGACCGACACCAATGTCCCGAAGAGCACGGGAAACATCAACAGTTCGACGAACTTGCCCACGGTGCCGTGGTAGGTGTTGATCTGTTCGGTCGTCCACGGATGGAACAGCAGGATGTTCCCGAGCGTCGCGACCGCCACGACCGCCACCTCGCCCCAGACGGCCCAGCGCCACTTCGGAGAAGGAGGCCGCCCGTTCGGGAACAGGAGCAGACCGAGCGTGAGCACCAGGAACACCGCGGGCAGCCACAGCGAGACCATGCCCTGGGCCGCGACGGCAGCGGGCACCGGCAGATCGGCCGGTCGTGGCAGCACGTCGATGATGGTGTCCAGCACGTCGTCCGGAGCGAAGATCGTGAACGCCGCGACGGAGGTGACGAACGCTCCCCCCGAGAGCGCCGCGACCGTGTACGCCCAGATGGCGCCGTTGCGGGGCTCGGAGGGGAACAACGTCCATGCCAGCGCACCGAACCCGACGCCGATCAGAGCGTTCTCGGGCGCGAGCGACGTTGGCCGCGAGTACCCAATGTCCTTGCAGGACGACGATCGCCATCGCGCCGACCGTCAGCACCACGGCAGCGCCCGAGACCGACCGTCCGAGACGAACCATTCCCTCCTGCGTCATGCCGGTCTCCTGGGGAACCGATGGGCACCGACCGCGGTGTTGCGGCCCTTGACCATCGCCGGCTCGAGCTCGTCGGCGTCGGGCTTGGTCCCGAGCGCCGCCCACGTCGGATCGCTCAGCACCGTCTCGCCCGGGTCGGCCCACTGTTGGAGACGTTGGGTCAGGTTGACCGTGTCACCGACCACGGTGTACTCGAGGCGTTCCTCCGAGCCCAGCAGCGCCGCCGCGACCAGCCCGGTCGAGAGGCCGATGCCGAGCCCGAACGGCGGCTGACCGCTCTGCTCCCATCGTCCGTTGAGTTCCTGTTGAGCCGCATGCATCGCCACCGCCGCAGCAACCGCTCGCTCGCCGTGATCCTCCGACGCCACCGGCGCGCCGAAGACCGCCATCACGGCATCGCCGACGAACTGCATGACCGTGCCGTTCTGGTCGAGAATGGCCCGGTTCATCGCCGCTCGGTGTTCGTGGAGCTGGCCGGCCAGCCGGCTCGGGTCGGCGTGTTCGGCGATCGTCGTGTAGCCACGGATGTCGGACATCAGCACGGTGACGACCAGCTCCTCGGTGTCGCCGGGCCGTCGACCCTGCTCGAGGACCTGGGCGGCGACGCCGCCCGGCAGGAATCGGTTGAGCGCCTCCCCCTGTTCCTTGCGATCGACGATCGCCTTCTGCAACGACTTCAGGCGGTCGAGGCTGTCGGTGCGACCGGCGGTCAAGCCCTCGGCGAGGGTGGCGAAGAGCGCCTCGATCGAGGCGTTGACATCGGCCGGGGTGGTCTTGCGTCCGATGGCGATCGCCTCGATCGATCGACCCTGGGCAATCTGCAGGAGGAGATCCTCCTCGCTCGGAGACAGCGATGAATCGGCACGGCGGGCATCGTCAATGCTTCGACGATCTTGGGATCGAGCATCGAGCCCCCGGATGCGACCTCACGGATCGCACGGGCGAGCTGGTTGCCCTCACCCACCCGGTCCTTGAGGAGATAGGCGTACCCGGCAGCGCCCTCGGACAGCAACGCGACGGCGTAGTCGGGGTCGTCGAACTGGGAGAGGATGACCACGCCGGTTCCCGGATGCCGCTTGCGGACCACCTTGGCCGCCTCGATGCCCTCCCGGGAGAAGTTCGGCGGCATCCGGATGTCGGTGACGATCACCTGCGGCTGGTGAGATTCGGCGCCGTCGACCAACTCGTCGTAGTCGGCGGCCTGGCCGACGACGTCGATGTCGTCCTCGAGTTCCAGCAGCGCCTTGACGCCCTCGCGGACGATCAGGTTGTCGTCGGCCAGAAAAACCGTGATCGTCATTCGTCCCCCTGGTCGTCGAGTGTGCGTCATTGCAGTGTTGCCTGATCGAGACCCGGCGACCAGCGTGCGAAGCGCCAGTCGAGGGGTGGGGCTAGCACGTAGTCGGTGGAGGGCGATCACGCTGGCCGAAGCGATGGTCGCGGGCGCATCGTGGTGTCATGCGAATCGAACGCAGCATCAGCACCGTCTCATGGATCCCGTCCGACCTCCTGGAGGGCATGGGGAAGATCGCCACCCGGATGAAGATGGCACACCACGACCCACCGCCACCGGATCAGCTCGGGCCCGACGTCCCGGCGACGATCGAGCAACTGCGGATCGACGACCGCTTCCGGTTCGCCAACCAACTTCGGGCGTTCGTGGAAATCGACGACGACGGCAGGATCACTGAGAGCGGATACTGCGGCGGAGGCGAGATCGGCGCAACCACCGTGGGGATCGGCATCGGTTCGATCACGATCCCGGCGACCAAGCTGCACGATCTCCAGGCCGAACCGGAAGTGACACCCACGTCGGCGGTGTTCCGCCAGACCGTCGGCGGACGGACCGGAGCACCGATGCCCCGCGCCGTCAAGCACCCACCGTTCGTCCAGTACTCCGCTCCGATCGTGTGGACCACGCTCGAGCTCACGATCAACGCCGACGGCACGCACCACGGATCGATGATCGGTGCCTCGGGCTTCCCGCGACACTGGATCTTCGATCACTCGGGCGCGCTGGTCGCGAAGGGCGGTGTCACCGAGTACAAGAACTGGATGACTGCGTCGTTCGGGAAGCGAACGCCGTGGGGCGACACGGACTCGCCGGCCCTCGTGACCGAGGTCGAGACGCTGCTGGAACGCCAGCTCCAAGAGGCGATCATGCGGGGTGGCGTCAAGCCCGACATTCGAAAGGTCAAGCACGGGGCGTTGCTCGTCGAGCAGGGATCGACCAACAGCGAGTTGTTCCTGCTGCTCGACGGCGTGCTCGTCGTCGAGGTCGACGGCGAAGAACTCGCCGAACTCGGGCCAGGAGCGGTGTTGGGCGAACGGGCGCTGCTCGAGGGCGGGACGTGCACGGCGACGTTGCGCGCCGTGACCCCGTGCAAGGTCGCCGCCGTTCCCGCAGATGTCATCGATCCCCGCAAGCTGAGCGAACTCGCCGACGGTCATCGTCGCGAGGAGCCCACGAGCGACCAGCGGATCGGCTGACGGTGACATCAGGGGTCCAACCCGCGATGTGATCAGTCGGCGGTCACATCGCGGGTCTGACCCCTGACGTGATTCCGGCGATCAGGACTGGGCGGCGGCGAAGGCCTGATCGAGGTCGGCGATGATGTCGTCGACCGACTCGATGCCGACGCTGAGGCGGATCAGGCCGGGGCCGACCGACGACGCCAGCTGCTCCTCGGGCGTGAGCTGGCTGTGCGTGGTGCTCGCCGGATGGATCACCAGGCTGCGCACGTCGCCGATGTTGGCGACGTGGCTGTGCAGCGTGGCACCCTCGACGAACTTCTTGCCGGCCTCGAGTCCCCCCTTGATCTCGAACGCCAGCACCGAGCCGTAGCCCTTGCCGCCGCCCAGCTTCTTGGCGCGCTCGTGCCACGGGCTCGCCGGGAGACCCGCGTAATTGACCGATTCGACCTGGTCGTGAGCGTCGAGGTACTCGGCCACCTTCTGTGCGTTGGCGAAGTGACGCTCCATCCGCAGGCTCAATGTCTCGATGCCCTGCAGGATCAGGAACGCGTTGAACGGCGAGATGGCCAGGCCCATGTCGCGCAGCATCTGGACCCGCGCCTTGAGGATGAACGCGCCGTGGCCGAGCGCCGGGAAGTACGCCAGGCCGTGGTAGCTGGGGTCGGGATCGGTGAAGTTCGGGAAGCGACCCGACGCGGCGTAGTCGAACGTGCCCCCGTCGACGATCGCACCGGCGACCGAGGTGCCGTGACCGCCCATGAACTTGGTGAGGCTGTGCACCACGATGTCGGCGCCCCACTCGAGGGGACGAATCAGGTACGGCGTCGGCACGGTGTTGTCGACCATGAGCGGGATGCCGTTCGCGTGGGCGACACCGGCGATGCCTTCGATGTCGAGCACGTCGTTCTTCGGGTTGGGGATGACCTCACCGAAGAACACTTTCGTGTTCGGCTTGATCGCGGCTTCCCACTGCGAGAGATCGTCGGGGTCGTCGACGAAGCTGACCTCGACGCCGAACTTCGGCAGCGTGTAGTGGAGCAGGTTGTAGGTGCCGCCGTACAACGACGGCGAGGCCACGACGTGGTCGCCGGACTCGCACAGCGTCATGAATGCCAGCGTCTCGGCAGCCTGACCGGAGGCAACGGCGAGCGTGCCGGGAAGACCGACCGCAGTGGTGCAGCCGCCTTCGAGCGCGTTGACCCGAGCTTCGAGCGCGGCCTGCGTCGGGTTCATGATGCGGGTGTAGATGTTGCCGATCTCCGCGAGGCCGAAGAGGTTGGCCGCGTGGTCGGTGTCGCGGAACTGATACGACGTCGTCTGATAGATCGGCACGGCACGGGCGCCGGTCGTCGGATCGGGCTCGCCGCCGACGTGAACTTGCTTGGTCTCGAAACCCCAGGAGTCGCTCATGGAGCGGACGCTACCCGCTGAATTCCCGACCTCACAAGTCGGGTTTCCGCCCTCCGTCCCGTCTCAGCGATGAGCGAACCGCCCGAATGGCGTCACTCGGCTCATCGAACCGGCGCCGATCACTCCGGCGATGAGCGAACCGACCGAATGGCGTCACTTGGCTCATCGCAGCTGGATGGAGTTACAGGAGGCTGGCGACAAGACCTGCTTGTCCGAGGTGGTAGGTGATCATGATCGTCACCGGCATCCACCGGGCATCCGCGACGAACTGACGCCAGCCGAGGACCGAGTCCGACACCACGAACAGCGCTGCACCGAGGATCGCCCACGTGTTGCCGGTGGCCATTGCTGCGCAGAACATCACGGAGATCGCCAGCAGATAGGCGGCGACCGCCGGGCCGAGCACCCGGTCCTTGCGGCGCGCGGCGATCACGATGCGCACTCCGACCGCCACAGCCAGCACCGCCATCATCGCGGCACCCAGGAGGAATCCGGCCGACGACCAGTCGTCGAACGCGAAGAAGCCGAGCGTGTACGCGAGGTGGGCGAACAGGAACGAGGCCAGGCCGGGGATGAAGTACCGGTTGCCGAACAGCAAGAAGACGTCGCCGGCGAGCGAGCAGACGAGGGCGGTGACGAACCAGGCCCGGACCAGCTGATCGTCCGGTTGGAGGGCGACCGCCACGGCGATGAGGGCCACCAACGCCAGCGGCTTGCTCCAGAGCTCCGTCCTCCGACGGCCGTCCGACAGCCGGCTCCACCAGTTGGCCGCCGCCGCAATCACGAAGATCGCCGCAAACGTCCACGCCGCGTCGGTCATGTCCCCGCCTCCCCCCGATCGAGCGATGAGCGAAAAGCCGGTATCCGGTCACTTCGCTCATCGCAGCCACCCGCGTCACTTCCGCGATGAGCGAAAAGCCGGTATCCGGGCGGTTCGCTCATCGCAGGGTGATCGACAGGGTCGCCGCCGGGAGCGCCAGCGACCAAGGCTGACGCTCGGCCGACCTCGATTGCCGCGCCCCGACCCGAGGTGAGGCCGAGCCAATCATGAGCATCAGCCGCCGGAGATGTCGGCGACCTTCTGTTTGCCGGCGCCGATGAACGGCATCATGTCGCGCAGTTCGCCGCCGATCTCCTCGATCGGATGGGCCTTGCCCTCTTCCTGCATGCGCTTGTAGTTCGGGCGGCCGGCCTCGGACTCGGCGATCCACTCGGCGGCGAACTTGCCGCTCTGGATCTCCTCGAGGATCTTCTTCATCTCGGCCTTCGTGGCATCGGTGACGACGCGCGGGCCTCGGGTCAGGTCGCCGTACTCGGCGGTGTCGGAGATCGAGTACCGCATGCCGGCGATGCCCTCTTCGTACATGAGGTCGACGATGAGCTTCACCTCGTGCAAGCACTCGAAGTAGGCCATCTCGGGTGCGTATCCGGCCTCGGTGAGCGTCTCGAACCCGGCGCGCACCAGCGCGGTGACCCCACCGCAGAGCACGGCCTGCTCGCCGAACAGGTCGGTCTCGGTCTCGGCGGCGAACGTCGTCTCGATGACACCAGCGCGCGTGCCGCCGATCGCGTCGGCGTACGACATTGCGATGTCGCGTGCCTGTCCCGACGCGTCCTGGGCCACGGCGATCAGCGCCGGTACGCCTCCGCCCTCGGTGTAGGTCCGGCGCACGAGGTGGCCGGGGCCCTTCGGCGCGATCATGATCACATCACAGCCGGCGGGCGGCTGAATGCGGTCGAAGCGGATGTTGAAGCCGTGCGCGAAGGCGAGCGCCTTGCCGTCGACCATGTGAGACGCGATGTGGGCGTCGTAGATCGCCTTCTGCTCGGTGTCGGGCGCGAGCAGCATGATCACGTCGGCCCACTCGGCGGCCTCGTCGATCGTCATCACGGTGAGCCCGGCGGCCTCGGCCTTGGCAGCTGACGACGACTCGGGGCGCAGGCCGACGACGACGTCGACACCCGATTCCTGGAGGTTCAGCGCGTGCGCGTGGCCCTGCGATCCGTAGCCGATGACGGCGACCTTCTTGCCTCGGATGATCGAAGGATCTGCGTCCTCGGCGTAGTACACGGTGACGGCCATGTCAGCCAGCCTTTCCAGTTGTGGGAGTGGGGTTCACGGCGCGCAGTCGCGTGCCACGATCGAGTTTGGGTAGCGCCACCCGTCCGGTGCGCTGGAGCTCAACGATGCCATAACCGTCGAGCAAATCCTCAAAATCGTCGAGCTTGTCGGGATGACCTTCGAGGCTGACGGTGAGCACCGATTCGGCAACCGCGATGATCTTGCCCTCGAAGATGGTGACCAGCTCGACCACCTTGGCGCGTTGTTCGTCGGGTGCCTTGACCGTCGCGATCAGCAACTCACGCTCGACGGAGCGGCGCGGATCGAGCTCGGAGATCTTGACGACGTCGATCAGCTTGAACAGCTGCTTGGTGATCTGCTCGAGCGGCGTCGACTCGACGTCGACGACGATGGTGATGCGGCTCATGCCCTCGTCCTCGGCCGGAGCGACTGCGAGCGAGAAGATGTTGTACCCGCGACGGGCGAACAGGCCGGCCACCCGTGCGAGCACGCCGGGCCGGTTCTGGACGAGCACCGAGAGGATGTGGTGGTTGAGGGTCTGGCCCCCGTACTGGTTGATGGTGGTCATGACTTCAGCGCTTCCGCTCGATCGTGCTGGGTGGGATGGAGGATCAGATCGTCGTTGCTGGCGCCGGCGGGCACCATCGGGAAGACCTTCTCGGATGCGTCGGTGCGGAACTCGATGACGACGCTGCGGTCGGTGATCGAGTTCGCCTTCTCGATCGCCGGGCCGACCTCTTCGGGCGACTCGACGAGGATGCCGACGCAGCCCATCGACTCGGCCCATTTGACGAAGTCGGGCACCGTCGAGTTGAGGAACACCTCGGAATAGCGCTCGTCGTAGAACATCTCCTGCCACTGGCGCACCATGCCGAGATAGCTGTTGTTGAGCAGCGCCACCTTGATCGGCAGCCCCTCGACGGTTGCGGTCACGAGTTCCTGCGCGGTCATCTGGAAGCACCCGTCGCCGTCGACGGCCCAGACGTCGCATTCCGGCTTGGCGGCCTTCGCCCCGATCGCGGCCGGGATGGAGAATCCCATCGTGCCGAGGCCACCCGAGTTGACCCAGGTGTACGGCTCGTTGAACTCGAAGAACTGCGAGGTGTACATCTGGTGCTGACCGACGCCGGACGCGACGATCGTGTGCGGCGCGGCGAGCCGGTTGAGTTCCTCGATGCAGTACTGCGGCTTGAGCGCTGCGCCCGGCTCGGATTGCTCGTAGGTCATCGGGAACTGTTCGCGCCAGCCGGACACCTTGCTCTTCCACGCCGACGTGTCGGCCTGGACGGTGCCCGCAGCGATCAGCGAACGGATCTCGGCGATGATCTCCTCGATCACGTACTTGGCGTCGCCGACGATCGGGATGTCGGGTCGTCGAACCTTGCCCTGCTCGGCCGGGTCGATGTCGACGTGGATGACCTTGGCCTGCTGGGCGAACGCGTCGACCTTGCCGGTGATGCGGTCGTCGAAGCGGGCGCCCAACGTGATGAGGAGATCACTCCTCTGCATCGCGGTGACCGCGGTGGCGTTGCCGTGCATGCCGGGCATGCCGAGGCACAACGGGTGGTTGTCCGGGAACGCTCCACGGGCCATCAACGTCGTGACGACGTAGCTGTCGATCAGTTCGGCCAGCTCGCGCAGCGCTTCGGCGGCGCGGGCCTTGAGGATGCCACCACCTGCGTAGATGATCGGGCGCTCCGACGCCATGATCAGCCGGGCGGCCTCCTTGATCATGCGGGCGTGGCCCTTGACATTGGGTCGGTATCCGGGGAGCGAGTCGAGGACTTCCTGATCGGTGGGCCAGTACCAGTCCATCTCGTTCTGCAGACAGTCCTTCGGGACGTCGATCAGCGTCGGGCCCGGCCGGCCCGTGGTGGCGATGTGGAACGCCTGGCGCACCGCCATCGGGATGTCCTGGGCCGACAAGACGAGTTCGTTGTGCTTCGTGCACGACCGCGTGATGCCCACCGTGTCGCACTCCTGGAACGCGTCGCTGCCGATGGCTGCAGTGGGCACCTGGCCGGTGATCGCGACCATCGGCACGGAGTCCATGTAGGCGTCCATCAGCGGCGTGACGAGGTTGGTCGCCGCCGGACCGGAGGTCACCATCGCGACGCCCGGCTTGCCGGACACGTGCGCGTAGCCCTCGGCCATGTGACCCGCGCCCTGCTCGTGGCGCACGAGCACGTGGCGAATTGGGCTGTCCATCAACGGGTCGTACGCGGGAAGGATGCACCCACCCGGGTAGCCGAAGATCAGTTCGACGTTCTCGTACTCGAGTGCTCGGATCAGCGCCTCGGCGCCGGTGAGTCGTTCGGTCATGTCAGTGCCTTTGTGTCGAGGATTCAGTTGTGGAGTCGGTGGAGTGGAATGGAATGGAATGGGTGTCGGGTCCGGGGCCGGATCGCAATTCGTGCCGAAAAGCAAACGACCTCCCGTCTGGGAGGTCGGAGCACGCGCAGCGGGAGGCCGGGCGTGCTACTGGATGAGTACTACGAGCAGGCTCGGGAATGCAGTGGTCGTAGACACGATGGACATCATAGACCTCATCGGCACGTTGCGGGCAAGTCATGAATTCGGGCCTCGGGCAGACGCTCGGGTCCGGGCACGACGTCCTAGTGTTGGCGTCCATGGCTGCAACGCTGATGGACGGCAACGCGTTACGCGACGAGTTGGTCGCAGGAATTCGCGCCCGGATCGAGAACGCGGGATCGCCCGCGGTGTGCTTGGCGACGGTGCTGGTCGGTGACGACGGCCCGAGCCAGCGCTACGTCAACATGAAGCACAAGAAGGCGGCGGAGGCCGGGTTGGCCTCGCGCCATGTCGATCTGCCGGCAACGGCGACGCAGGCCGAGGTCGAGTCGGTCGTTCGAGGCCTGGCGGTTGACGACGACGTCCACGGAATCCTCGTGCAGTTGCCACTGCCGGACGGTCTCGATCCGGAGCCGGTGATCGATCTGATCCCTCCGGAGAAGGACGTCGACGGGCTGACCGAGCGCTCGATGGGCCGACTCGTGCGAGGCCGTCGCGGGCTGGTCGGGTGCACACCGCTCGGTGTGATGCGTCTCCTCGAACGCTACGAGGTGCCCACCAGCGGCAAGCGCGCCGTGGTGATCGGCCGTTCGACGCTGGTGGGACTGCCGCTGTCGCTGTTGCTCGCTCGAAAGGGCGTGGATGCCACAGTCACGCTGGCCCATTCGCGCACCGCGGACATGGCCGCGGTGGTGCGTGAGGCCGACATCGTGATCGGTGCTGCCGGCCAGGCGCGGATGATCACCGCCGACATGGTGAAGCCCGGTGCGACGGTGATCGATGTCGGGGTGTCGCGTACCGAGTCGGGCGTCGTCGGCGACGTCGACTTCGGGCCGGTGTCCGAGGTGGCCGGGTTCATCACGCCGATGCCGGGCGGCACCGGCCCGATGACGATCGCCTGTCTCCTCGAGAACACCCTCACCGCCGCCCAACTCCAAGACGCCTTCCCCGCCTGACGGTCCTCCCCGGCCCCGTCCCTACCCGGACCGTCACGGTCCTCCCCGGCCCCGTCCCTACCCGGACCGTCATGCGGCTTTGTCGAGTTCGTACAGCGTGCGTTCGCGGAGCCTGGCGAACGTCCGCGAGTCCGCTACTCGAACGCGACCGCGCCGGCGAGTCTGCGAATCGAGCGCGAGTCGCTCAGGCCGTAGTGAACGGCGAGCTCGTCGGCGGTCGCCACTCGCAACTCGACGGCGAGCATCACCGCCAACGCACGGACTTCCGCACAGCGCCGGTCACTGCCATCGCGGATACGCACGATCTCGACTCCCGTGACTGCCGAGACCACGACGTCGACGTCGTCGCAGGACGGCGCCGGCGAGAACGAGCCCGAAGCCACACGATCACCCGGCTGGGGGTCGAGCACGTAGCGCAGATAGTCCGGGCCACCGACGACCCCGGTCGACAGCCAGTCGGGAACGGCTCGGGCGCCGACGAGCGGGCCCAGGCTCGACCACCGATACGTGTCGAGAGCCGCTGCGGGAACCATCGCGAGTGGATTGCGATGGATGTACCGCGCGGTCTGGTGGAGCTGTGCGTCGGACAGGATCGGCTCATTGCGGAACCGTCCAGTGAACAGCGGCCCCTCCCGCCCCGTCCGCTCGTTGTAGGCCGATGCGTAGCGGAAGCAGAGCCGCTGCATCGCTGCCGAGAGATCGCCGTCGTCGCAATGAGTCAGCATGTGGACGTGGTTCGTCATCCACACGAACGCGTGCAGTTCGACGTCGAAGTGGGCAAACGACTCGCCGACGAGATGTTCCCAGAGCACGCGATCGCCGTCGACGCTGAAGAGGTCCTGGCGATCACTGCCGCGATTGATGACGTGTTGCCATTCCGATGTTGAGAGGTCCCTGATCTTTCTTCCCATGACGCTGATCATGATCAAGGGGTGTCACGGTCCGGGTAGGGACGGGGCCGGGGAGGACCGTCACGGTCCGGGTAGGGACGGGGCCGGGGAGGACTGTCAGCCGGCTTCGGAGTGGGTGACGGGCTGCTCGCCCATCCACTCGCGCAGGGTGTTCTTCAGCTTGGTCTGCTGGATGAACAAGTCGCTCTCGGCCGGGCTCTCGCCGGCGGCCTGCGGCGCCTTGAGGTAGAAGCTCAACCATTCCTGCACGCCCGACTCACCGGCGCGATGGGCGAGGTCCATGAAGATCGCGAGATCGAGCACGATCGGCGCCGCGAGGATCGAATCGCGGCACAGGAAATCGACCTTGATCTGCATCGGGTAGCCGAGCCACCCGAAGATGTCGAGGTTGTCCCAGCCCTCCTTGTTGTCGCCGCGGGGCGGGTAGTAGTTGATCCGCACGACATGGTCGATGTTGCCGTACAGGTCCGGGTACACCTCGGGCTGCAGGATCCCGTCGAGCACGCCGAGCTTCGACACTTCCTTGCTCTTGAAGTTCTCCGGATCGTCGAGCACCTCGCCGTCGCGGTTGCCCAGGATGTTGGTCGAGTACCAGCCCCGCAGGCCGAGCATGCGGGCCTTGAGCCCGGGCGCGAGGATCGTCTTCATCCACGTCTGACCCGTCTTGAAGTCCTTGCCGGCGATCGGCACGTTGCGGGTCTTCGACAGCTCGATCATGCACGGCAGGTCGACCGACAGGTTCGGAGCGCCGTTGGCGAACGGCACATCGGACTGCAGCGCGGCGTAGACGTAGATCTGGCTCGGCGAGATGTTGGCGTCGTTGTCCTTGAGGCCCTGCTCGAACGCCGCAACGGTCTCGTGAACGGACGAGGGCTCCTGGTAGGCCTCGGTCGAACCGCACCACACCATCACGAGACGATCGCAGCCGTTCACCGACTTGAAGTTGGCGATGTCGTCCATCAGGGCCATCGCCTGGTCCCACTTGTTGTCGATCTTCTTGACGCGGACACCTTCGAGACGCGACACCCAGCGCTGGTCGAAGACTGCTTCCATCGGCACGATCGCTTCGAGTTCGCTCGAGATCGCGTTGAGGTCGGCGTCGTTCAGCACCCCCGCGGTGCGAGCAGCCTCGAGCGCGTTGGGCGAGATCGGGTCCCACCCGCCGAACACGATGTCGTCGAGGCCCGCCAACGGGACGAACTCACGGATCATCGGGTTGCGGTTCTCGTCCTTGGTGCCGAGGCGGATGTGTGCCATCTGGCTGATCGAGCCGATCGGGGGATGCAGCCCCTTGCGGGCGGCGATCACGCCGGCGATGAAGGTCGAGGCCACGGCACCCATGCCGGGCGTGAGGACCCCGAGCTTGCCGGTGGCGGGAGCGATCTGTCGTGCGGTCATTCCACTGATGATAAGTCGTGTTTCACGTCTGCACCAGATTGTGAAGCAAGTCCGATGTATATTTCGACGGGTGCGGCCCCTGCCCGACCTCTCGATCCGACAGCTCGAGTATCTCGTCGCGGTCGCCGACTCGCCGTCCTGGGCGATCGCCGCCGAACGGGTCGGGGTGAGCCCATCGGCGCTGTCGCAGGGCCTCGCCGAACTCGAACGACGGCTCGGCGTCGCGCTGTTCGAGCGCGACGGACGCCGCCGCCGTGTACGTCCGAGCGCGCAACCCGCGGTCAGCCACGCCCGCCACGTCCTCGGACTCACCGGCGACCTCGCCGACTGGGCCAGCAGGATCAACCGGGGCACCGAAGGCCGCCTGCGCCTCGGCATGATCGACGCGGCCGCGATCGGACATCACTCCGAGGTCGTTCGCGCCTTTCGAGACGAGCACCCGGACATCGACCTCCGGCTGCGTGTCGCGCCGTCGGCATCGTTGCTCGAACTGCTGATCTCGGGTGAACTCGACCTCGTCGTGTGCGTCGAACCATCGGATTCGATCGCCGGTATCGACACCGAGCCGGTGCTCACCGAGCAACTCGCCGTCTACGGACCGCCGGACGGAGACCTCGACCGACCCTCGACGTGGGGGCCGTGGGTGCTGTTCCCCACCGGATCCCACACTCGCACCATCGTCGCCGCCGCACTCGCCCGGCTCGGCGCGCCGCTCGAAGTCGCTGCGGAGAGCCACCAACCCGACGTGGTTCGCGAGATGGTCCGCCTCGGATCGGGCTGGACCGTGCTGCCGGTCATCCAGGCCGAGCACGGGGACCGAGCGCTGCCGCCCGGTCGACCCCTCACGTGTCGCCGGCTGGTCATCGCCACCCGCCGCGACTCGGTACGCGACCCGGTGGTCGACGAATTCGCCGAGCGGATCAGGCAGGCGTCAACGTCACCGGCACCGTCACCGACGGATCGGCGGTCGTGAAGTCGAGTACCGGGGTCGGCCCATCGCACGAGTACGTCACCCCGTTGATCGGCGTGCTGTTCAGCAAGCCGTTCGCCACGTCGGCGCCGTCGAACACCACCCCGTTGACCGTGATCGAGACGATCAACGCGTTCACGTCGGACGACGTCGTCACGACGCCCTCGGCGGCAGTCCAATCGCCAGTGATCGTGCCGCCCACCTCGCCGGTTCCGTTCGCGCCGGCGACCTCGACCGCCAGCGTGAAGTCGGGAGCCCATTCGTAGGTACCGTCGGCGGCGAACGACAGCGGCGCGGATCCGACCGTGTCGATGGTCAGCGGCGCCTCCATCGTGCTCATCAACCCGGAGTAGTAGGCGTCCATTTGTTCCGCGGTGACGACCCAGTCGCCGACCAGGCATTCACCGGCCTCCGGGTCGGGCACCGTCGGAGTCGGACTGCCGGAATCCCCGACCGTACTGTCCGTCGACGATTCGGTGGATGCCGGCGTCTCGGACACCGCCGTCGTGGTTTCCCCCGTCGTGGTCTCTCTGGCCTCAGGCGTTCCGACCGGCGATGTCGTCGACGACACGATCTCGGGCACCGACGCAGTGCCGTCGCTGTCGCCTCCACAAGCGACCAGGAGACCTGACGTGGCCACGATTCCGACGACCGCTGAATGTGATGCGCGCATCTCGGAGAGCTTGGCAGGTCGGACGACGGAACCGTCGGGATTCACACCGTCGGCGTCACGCCACCCAGCACGGTACGGAACTGCGCGGTGTCGACGTTTCCGCCACAGAGCACGAAGGCGCTGCGTTCGCCTCGCATCTCGATTGGCTCGCTCAGCAGACCGGCGAGCGCGATGGCTCCTGCGGACTCGGCAACGTTGTGGGTCGTTCGGAAGATGATCCGCATCGCGTCGGCGGTCGCATCCTCGGACACTGCGACGATCCGCTCGGCGCCGGCGACGATGCCGGCGATCGCTTCGGGGTCGGGAGATCGGGTCGCGACACCGTCGACGAAGGTCCGCGCCGCATCGGTCGCGACGACCTCACCCCGCTCGAACGAGAATTGTGTCGAGCGAGCGAGTTCCGACACGACGCCGACGATTCTCGTGTCGAGGCCCAGCAGATCGCGTACCGCGATGAGGGCGTTGATGCCCGACCCCATCCCGACCGGCACATAGACCGTGTCGAGCACACCTGCGCCTTCGAACAGCTCGAGTGCGTACGTCGCGACGCCGAGCACGAGGTCGCGATGGAAGGGCGGGACGGGCTCGAGACCACGTTCGGCGGCCACCACCAACGATCGCTCGCGAGCCTCCTGGAAGTCGGCGCCGAACTCGACGACATCAGCGCCGAGTGCACGCATTGCGTCGTTCTTCTCGACGCTGTTGCCGTGCGGGACGAAGATCGTGACGGACCGGCCGGCGTGGCGGCCGGCGAACGCGAGGCTCTGGCCGTGGTTGCCGCGGGTGGCACTCACCACGCCCTCCACGTGCGGGCGTTCACGGACGAGGCGATCCATGTACACGAGACCGCCGCGGACCTTGAATGCACCGACCGGCGTGTGGTTCTCGTGTTTGACGATCACGCGCGAACCCGCCACGGCGTCGAGCAGCGGCCACGAGTACTGAGGCGTCGCAGGAACGTGGCGGCGGACGATCTCCGTCGCCTCGTCGAGCTCAGCCCGTTCGAATCTCACCGGACGACGCCTCGATCGGTCACCACGTGATCCATGGTCACGTCGTGGAGCTCGACCGGGATCACGTCGACGAGCTGTTCAGCGAAGCACACGCCGATCGACGCACAGTCGGGACGTACGTCCGACAGGAAGCGGTCGTACCAGCCCCCACCCTGACCCAGCCGATCGCCCCGAGCGGTGAAGGCGAGACCGGGGACGATCACGACGTCCGGCCAGGTCGGATCGACGTCGGCTTCAGGCGCCGCCGCGAGGCGACCGGTGGCCGCGCACCACGCCAGCAACGATCGTGTGTCGGGCTCGCCAGGCAGCGTCGTGAATGCCATGACGGTCTCGGCGCCGGCCATCGCCGGGAGCGCAATCAGGTGGCGCCACAGCGTCTCGGACCGCTCGTCGCGGTCGGCCAGCGACCCACGAATCGCACGCATCGACGCACGAAGGGTCGCCTTGTCTCCGTTCTCGGAGGGAAGCGCCGTGCGGTCGGTCATCGGCGGGGAGCGTACAGTTGACGCCGATGAGCGAATCGACGCCCCTTCCCGACGCCAACGCCGTCCCCTTCGACTCGAAGCACTTCCGCTCCGTGCTCGGCCACTTCCCGACCGGGGTGACCGTGATCACGGGCATGGCAGCCGGTGACCGTCCTCACGGCTTCACGATCGGTTCGTTCACGTCCGTGTCGCTCGATCCGCCACTCGTCGGCTTCCTGCCGCAGACCGACTCCGAGACCTGGGCGCTGATGGCAGATGCCGGCAGCTTCTGCGTCAACGTGCTGAGCGACAAGCAGAGCGACCTGTGCTGGAAGTTCGCGAAGAGCGGCACGGAGTCCACCCGGTTCGACGGTGTCGAGTGGCACGCCGCGCCGTCGGGCGCGCCCGTCCTCGAACGAGCCGTCGCCTGGATCGACTGCCAGATCGAGCAGGTCTACGAGATGGGCGATCACTACTTCGTGCTCGGCAGGGTGACGGCGCTCGACGCCGACGCCGACCACGATGGTCTCCCGCCTCAGCCGCTGGTGTTCTACCGCGGCACGATCGGCGGATTCGCCGCCGAGGGCTGACGTACACGATGTGCCCGGCACATCGTGTACGTGGTGCGATCGGGTTCGGGACGGCCGAGACTGAGGCAATGGATCGCCGTGTTCCGCTCGCCGTCGGAATCGATGTCTTCTGCGTCACGCTGTTCGTGGCGATCGGCCGCCGCGAGCACGAACGCGGCTCGGCGATCACCGGGCTGATCGAGACCGCCGCGCCGTTCCTGCTGGCGCTCGCGCTCGCGTGGGTGCTGCTGCGGGCATGGCGACGACCGACCGACTGGCGAACCGGACTCGGCATCTGGGCGACCACGCTCGTGGCCGGGATGGTGCTCCGCAACGTCGTCTTCGGCGACGGCACCGCGACGTCGTTCGTCGTCGTCGCCGCGGCGTTCCTTGCGCTGTTCCTCGTGGGGTGGCGGGCGGCATTTGCCGTCATCGACCGCCGCCGCGCCGTGCCTTCCGGTACGTGACGTACATCCGGTGCCTGGCACCGGATGTACGTGCTCGTATCAGATGGGGGCGACGCCGTGGGCGGTCCAGTAGTCGTTGATCGACTTCTGGATGCGCACGTACCAGATGATGTTGCCGATGAGCGGCAACAGGAACCACAGACCCCAGATCATGGTGATCGGCGGCTCCTTGCCCTCGCGCCGATAGAGCTGCTCGACTTCGCCGGCCATCAGGAACATCGTGACAGGGCCGATGAAAAGGGTGAGCAACAGGTACGCGACCCCGCCGAGGCCGGTCTTCGTGTGACGCTTGATCTCGTCGCCGTTCTGGTACGACCACACGAGCGCCCAGATGCCGAGCGTGACGATCGTGAGGAAGATGGTCATGCCGATCGAACGCTGGGTGCCGAGCGGACCGGTTGCGCCGGCTCCACCAGGAGGCGCCGTGGGGGGCGGGGGCGTGGACGCCACTTCCGGTGTCGGTGCATTCTCGGGCGGCGGCATGTCGGTCATGGTCACAACGTAGACCCTGCGTCGTCGACTCGTCGGTGATCCCGTTCGTGCGCCAAGCTCGCCCGATGCCGTCACTGCAGATCGAGACCGGGGCCGCCGACGCAGGCTTCTGCGCCGACCGTCTCGCCCGGATCGACCGTCACTTCCAGGGGTACGTCGAACAGAACAAGCTCGCCGGCTGGCACGTCGCGATCAGCCGGGCGGGCAAGCTGGTCCACTCGTCCACGGCGGGCCATCGGGACATCGCCTCGGGCGCTCCGTTCACCGACGACACCGTCGTGCGGATGTTCTCGATGACCAAGCCCATCACGTCGGTCGCCGCGATGATGCTGTACGAGGAGGGCCTGCTCGAGCTGAAGTCGCCGATCTCCAAGTGGTTGCCCGAGTTCGCCGACACCCGCGTGTACCGGTCGGGTTCGTTCCTGGCGCCGGTCACCGAGCCACAGGTCGAACCGATCCGCGTCTGGCACCTCCTGACGCACACGTCGGGACTCACCTATGGGTTCCACAACACCCATGTCACCGACGCGATCTACCGTCGCGGTGGATTCGAGTGGGGCAATCCGCCCGGCGCCACGCTTGCCGAGTGCTGCGCGCTGTGGGCCAAGATGCCGCTGGCGTTCCAGCCGGGCAGCGAGTGGAACTACGGCGTGTCGACCGACGTCCTGGGCCGTCTCGTCGAGGTCGTGTCGGGGCTGCCGCTCGACGAGTTCTTCCGCACGCGCATCTTCGAGCCGCTCGGCATGACCGACACCGACTTCTTCGTGCCCGACACCTCGATGGACCGCTTCGCGACGCTGTACGTCCGCAATCCAGCGACGGGTGAGGCCGTGCCGGCACCCGACACACTGGGGCGGGCGTCGAACAAGCCGCCGGCGATGCTCGGCGGAGGTGGCGGACTGGTCGGAACCGCACACGACTACTTGCGCTTCGCCCACATGCTCTTGAACAAGGGCGAACTCGATGGCGTCCGACTGCTCGGCAGCCGAACCGTCGACTACATGACACGCAATCATCTGCCCGGCGGCGCCGACCTCGAACGCTACGGGCGGCCGCTGTTCGCCGAGACGAGCTTCGACGGTGTCGGCTTCGGTCTCGGGTTCTCGGTGGTGCTCGACGCCGCAGCGAACAAGGTGCTGCGCTCGGAGGGCGAGTACTCGTGGGGTGGCGCTGCGAGCACCATCTTCTGGGTCGACCCGGTCAACGAGATCGTCGCGCTGTTCCTCACCCAGCTCCTGCCATCGAGCACCTATCCGATCCGCTCGCAGCTCAACCAGCTCATTCAGCAAGCCCTCGTCGACTGACGATCGGGCACCGATCACGCCAGGGGTCAGACCCCAAGCGTGATCAGTCGGATGAAGGGCGTGGACACCAAGTACTTCGCAAGGAGCGAACCATGGGCCAACTGATCGTGACGGAGTTCGTGACGCTCGACGGCGTGGCCCAGGCGCCGGGCGGACCCGATGAGGACCATGACGGCGGCTTCGTGCACGGCGGTTGGCAGGCACCGCTCGGTGACCCGGGATCGGGTGGGGTCGTGTTCGAGGAAGCGAGGAGCATGGACGCATTGCTCCTCGGGCGACGAACCTACGAGATCTTCTCCGCCTACTGGCCCGAGGCGTCGCCGGAGATCCCGTTCACCGCACTGCTCAACAGCGTCCCGAAGTACGTCGCCAGCCGCACACTTGCGGCCCCACTCTCCTGGGAAGGGTCCGAGCTGCTCAGCGCGGACCTCGCCGAGAACGTCAGCTCCCTGAAGGACCGGTACGACGAAGTCCACGTGATCGGCAGTCTGGACCTCGTGCAGTCACTGCTGCGATCCGGCCTCGTCGACCGACTGAACCTCTGGATGTACCCGGTGCTGCTCGGGAGCGGCAAGCGGCTGTTCGCAGGTGGGACGATGCCGACGACGCTGCACCTGACCCAGTCGGTCACCTACCCGAGCGGCACCATCCACCTCACGTACCAGACCGGCGATACACCGCGATACGCCAACCTCGGCGAATGATGCTCACGCCAGGGGTCAGACCCCAGGCGTGATCGAGCCGCCGGCAACGATCAGAGCGTGTTGGTGATCGCTCCGGTTTCGGCGCCCTGGACGAGCTTGGCGTACTTGCCGAGCACGCCGGTCGTGTAGCGGGGCGGGTTGGGTTGCCACCCGTCCATCCGGTTGGCGAGTTCGGCGGTGTCGACGAGCAGGTCGAGCGACTTGGTGGGCACGTCGATGCGGATCAGGTCGCCGTCGCGCACGTACGCGATCGGACCGCCATCGGCCGCCTCGGGCGCGACGTGGCCGATGCAGAAGCCCCATGTGCCACCGGAGAACCGGCCGTCGGTGATCAGTGCACAGTCCGAACCCCGCCCGGCGCCCTTCAGCGCGCCGGTGATGGCGAGCATCTCGCGCATGCCCGGACCACCCTTCGGACCCTCGTAGCGGATCACGATCACGGTGCCGGGCTGGATCGAACCGGCAAGGATCGCCTCCATGGCGAACGACTCGTCGTCGAACACTCGCGCCGGGCCCTCGAACTGCATCTGGTCGGCCGACAACCCGGCCACCTTCACGACGGCACCCTTGGGGGCCAGCGTTCCGGTGAGGACGTTGATTCCGCCGGCCTCGTGGATCGGCGCATCGAGCGGATGCACGACGACGCCGTCCGCGGCCGGCGGATCGATCTCGGCCAGGTTCTCCGCCATCGTCTTGCCGGTCACGGTCATCACGTCACCGTGCAGCAGGCCCGCGTCGAGCAGCAGCTTGAGCACGACCGGCACGCCGCCGACGCGGTCGAGATCGCTCATGTGGAACTTGCCACCCGGCTTCATGTCGGCGATGTGCGGCACGCGGTCGGCGATGCGGTTGAAGTCGTCGAGGTCGAGCGCCACGTGCGCCTCGTTGGCGAGCGCCAGGAGGTGCAGCACCGCGTTCGTCGACCCGCCGAGCGCCGACGTGAGGGCGATCGCGTTCTCGAAGGCCTCCTTCGTCATGATCTGGCGCGGCGTGATCCCGAGGCGCAGCAGGTTGACGACCGCCGCACCGGCGCGCTCGGCATCGCCCTCGCGGCGCCCGTCGATCGCCGGCGGCGACGCGGTGCCCGGCAGGCTCATCCCGATCGCCTCGGCGATCGAGCTCATCGTGTTGGCGGTGAACATGCCGCCGCACGCGCCTTCACCGGGACACGCGGTCGCCTCGATCTCGTGGAGTTCCTCCTCGGTCATCGTGCCCGCCGCACACGCCCCGACCGCCTCGAACACACTGGTGATGTCGGTCGCCACACCGTGGTGCTCACCCGGCATGGTCGAGCCGTTGTAGACGAACACGCTCGCCAGGTCGAGGCGGGCTGCGGCCATCAACATCGCCGGGATCGACTTGTCGCAACCGGCCAGACCGACGAAGCCGTCGAAGCGCTCGGCGTGCATGACGGTCTCGACCGAGTCGGTGATCACCTCACGGGACACGAGCGAGGCCCGCATCCCCTCGTGACCCATCGAGATGCCGTCGCTGACGGTGATCGTGCCGAACTCGAGCGGGAACCCGCCGGCCTCGCGGACACCGACCTTGGCGTGCTCGGCCAGCTTGCGCAGCGTCATGTTGCACGGGGTGACCTCGTTCCACGACGACGCGATCGCGACCTGCGGCTTGTCCCAGTCGTCGTCGCCCATCCCGACGGCACGCAACATCGCCCGCGACGGCGCCTTCTGCATGCCGTCGGTGACGTCACGAGACCGCGGCTTGACGTCGACAGGAGTGCCAGGTGCGTTCGGGGCATCGCTCATGGACTGCACGGTAGTAGCGCGCACGGGAGCCGAGCCTGGTGCTGTGCCCACCACTCGCTGCCAGAATGAACCGATGGCCGACGTTCGTGAGACCAAACTGCCGGGTGTCGGGGTGCGCCACGAGTTCACCACCGAGAACGGCGACGACATCGGAGTGCTCGTGCACCACGACGGTCGGCGCGAGATCCTGGTGTACGACTCCGACGACCCCGACAAGTGCTCGTCGCTCGTCAGCTTGACGGCCGCCGACACCCGCACCGTGTCGGAACTCCTCGGTGCCAGCCGGGTGACCGAGGCGGTGGCGGCGGTCCAACAGGAGATCGAAGGCCTCGCGATCGAATGGATCGAGTTGACGCCCCAGTCCCCTGCGTCCGGGAGCGACGATCGGCGACGGCATGTACCGCACGAAGACCGGATCGTCGATCGTCGCCGTGATCCGCGAGGGAGCATCGATCCCGGCACCCGGCCCCGAGTTCCCCCTCGAAGCAGGGCGACGTCGTCGTCGCCGTCGGCACCGTCGAGGGCCTCGCCGCGATGCGCGAGCTGATCCGGCGCTGACGCTTCGCCGATGCTGTTCGCCGCCGGGACCAGCGACGCAGCGCTCGCGTTCGTCGAGATCGGCGCGCTCATCCTCGGCCTGGCATTGCTGTCGCGGGTCGCCGGACGTATCGGCATCACCGCCGTTCCGCTCTACCTGATCGCCGGCCTGGCGCTGGGTGAGGGTGGCGTGGTCCAACTCGACGTGTCACGCGACTTCTTCGAGATCGCTGCGGAGATCGGCGTGCTCCTGTTGCTGTTCGCCCTCGGACTCGAGTACTCCGAGGGCGAACTGCGCGACGGGCTGAAGACCGGGATCCCGCCAGGTCGTCGTCGACATGACACTCAACGCGCTGCCGGGCGTGGCGCTCGGGCTGCTGCTCGGGTGGGATCCGTTGGCCGCCGTGCTGCTCGGCGGGGTCACGTGGATCTCGTCGTCCGGCGTCGTCAGCAAGTCGTTGTCCGACTTCGGCCGCCTCGGCTTCCGCGAGACACCGGCCGTGCTGAATCTGCTCGTGATCGAGGACCTCGCGATGGCGGTGTACCTGCCCGTCGTCGCTGCGCTGATCGTCGGCGGCAGCCTGACGGCCACCCTGACGAGCGTCGGGGTCGCGCTCGTCGCCGTGTCGGTCATCCTGCTCGCCGCGTTGCGATACGGACGCCGGATCAGCGACCTCGTCGCAGGCGGCAGCGACGAGACATTCCTGCTGACCGTGTTCGGCATCACGTTGCTCGTCGCCGGCCTCGCGCAGCAACTCGAGGTGTCGGGCGCCATCGGCGCGTTTCTCGTCGGGCTCGCGTTGTCGGGCCGCGCCGAGGAACGCGCCAACGAACTGATCGCCCCGCTGCGCGATCTGTTCGCCGCAACGTTCTTCCTGTTCTTCTCGTTCCAGATCGATCCCGCCGATCTCGTCGATGTGGCGATCCCCGCGCTGGTGCTGACCGTGGTCACGGCGCTCACCAAGGTGGCGACCGGTTGGTATGCAGCAGGACGCGTCGGCGCCGCCCCCAAGGGCCGCATGCGCGCCGGCACGGTGCTGATCGCCCGCGGCGAATTCTCGATCGTGATCGCGGCACTCGGATCCAGCCTCGTCAACGGCCCCGAACTCGGAGCGCTCGCCGCGGGCTACGTGCTGCTCACCGCGATCATCGGCCCGATGGCCGCGAGGTTCGCCGACCAGATCCCGCTCCCCCCACGGTTGATGCGTCAACGCGCCCACGCCCGGCCGTGAGCGGTGTCACATCTGGGGTCTGACCCCAGATGTGACACCGGGGCTCAGGCCGGGTGGATCTCGAACACCGGGTAGTTCGCGGCGATCGCCAGGAGCTCGGCGTCGGTGCTGTCCGGTCCGACTCCGTCGAAGAACTGGCCGACCTCCCACTTCCAGCGGCGCAGGTAGCGGCGCAGGATCGCCGGCTTGCCGGAGTCGTCCACCTCGACGAGGCACACGGTCTCGATACGGCGGCCCACGCGAAGCGTGCACTCGCGTGCCGCCCGCACGTTCAGCACCCACTGGGTCTCACCACGTGGCGCCACGAGATACCGCTGATCCTCGACGGTGAGGACGTTCACCGGAGTCGAGCGGATCTCTCCCGAGACGCGCCCGGGCACCGACAGCACCCGTGAGCCCCACAGGCTGATTCCCCACCGGGTGAACCGGGCGACGATCGGGTTGAAGATGTGACGGGTGAACCAATCCGGTTGCAGGTAGCGGGGGTTCGTGGTGGCGGCGTTGGCTGGTCGACGGTCATCACGGGATCCTCTTTCGTTGAGAGAGCATTGCTCTTGTTCGAGAGCACCGTACACATTCCCGGTGCGAGAAATCAAGAGCACTGCTCTCCTTTCTGGCAGACTGTCGAGATGGCAGCCGACACCGACGCCCGTCACCGGGGTGCGCGCCCGGGCCCGAGCGGAGGTGCGCGCCGCGATCCTCGCAGCGGCAGTCGAAGCGAGTCGCCGAGGATGGGGCCAACGACCTGTCGTTGCGAGCGGTCGCACGCGACGTCGGGATGGTCTCGTCGGCCGTCTATCGCTACTTCGCCAGCCGGGACGAACTCCTGACCGCGCTGATCATCGAGACCTACGACTCGCTCGGCGACCACGTCGACGCGTGCGTCGAGGCAACCATCGGCCGACCCGCCGGCGAGCGCTGGGTCGACGGCCGCCATGTCGGTGCAGGGCGTGGGCGCTCGCCCACCCGAACGACTACGCGTTGCTCTACGGGACGCCGATCCCGGGGCTACGCCGCGCCGGACGACACCGTCACGTCGGGGACACGCGTCGCACGTTCGCCTCGTTCGGATCGTTCGCGAGGCGGATCGGCTCGACCCGATCGTCGCCGGTTCACGATCGAGCCGGTCGATCGTCGAGTCGTTCGCCACACTCCGGGCGGAACTCGAACTCGATGTCGACGACGCCACGATGCTCGCGATCCTCACGGCGTGGACACAGCTGTTCGGGCTGCTGACGTTCGAACTGTTCGGTCAGACCAGGAACCTCGTCGGTGACGACGAGGCGCTCTTCCGAGCCGCCGCCACCTCGATGGCCGCGTCGATCGGTCTCGCCGGCGACCTGACGGTCGTCGGAGGACGGCTACTTGCGGCCGAAGCCGAACAGGTGCTGGCCGACCTTGCGCATCTGGATCTCCTCGGAACCCTCGGTGATCCGGTAGCGCCGGTGGTGCCGGTAGATGTGCTCGAACGGCATGTGGCGTGAGTAGCCGACGCCGCCGCATGTCTGCATGGCACGATCGGCCGCGTCGCACGCGAGCCGGTTGGCCCGGTAGTTGCACATCGCCACGAGGTGCGTGACCTCCATGTGGTGCTTCTGGTCGAGCATCGCCGCGGTGTAGCGCACGAGCTGGCGCAGCATGGCGGCCTCGGTGTGCAGCTCGACGAGCGGGAACTGGATGCCCTGATTGACCGACAGCTTCTTGCCCCACGTCGTGCGGCTGTTCGCGTACGCGACCGCTTCGTCGATGCAGTACTGCGCGGCGCCGAGCGACGACGCGGCCTGACGGATGCGGTTCTCGTGCACGAAGTGCTGCGCCAACTCCAGCCCCCGGTCGACCTCACCGAACAATGCATCGGCGCCGACGCGCACGTCGGTCATGCTGACCTCGGCGTGGTCGGTCGGCATGTTGAACGTCCACCAGAAGAAGTCGACCTGGAACCCCGGCGCATCGGTCGGCACGAGGAACGCGCTGATGCCCTTGGGACTTCCCGGCTCGCCCGAGGTGCGAGCGAAGATGATGTCGTGGGTGGCATGGTGGAGCCCGGAGTTCCAACGCTTCATGCCGTTGATGACCCACTCGTCGCCGTCGCGGACGGCGGTCGTCTCCATGTAGGTGGCGTCGCTGCCGTGGTTCGGCTCGGTCAGCCCGAATGCGAGGCGGCGAGTGCCATCGAGGAACCCCGGCATCCACTCGGCCTTCTGGGCCTCGGTGCCGAAGTCGCGCATCATCAACACCGTCGGGAAGTTGCCGACGATCGACGACTCGTTCTGGAGATCGTTGTGCAGCCCGAGGCCCTTGTGGGCGAGGTGTTCGCGGATGATCGCCATCTTCAGGTTGCTGGCGTCCTGGCCTCCGAACTCGGACGGAAGCGCGAGCCGCAGCCATCCGGCGGCGTCGGCGCGTCGACGCATCTCGCGCAGCAGTTCCTCCCAGTCGGCACGGGGCACGCCGTCGTTGTCGAAGTCGGTGCGCGCCCACTCGCGACGGTGGTCGAAGAAGCGGATGTTGTCGTCGCGCTGTTCGAGCGGCTTGATCTCGGCGTCGATGAACGCATCGAGCTGATCGAGGGTGTCCTGGATGTCGGCGGGGATCTCGAAGTCCATCGCCCGAGTGTGCCGACACGGCGACGCCGGTGACGAGTCAGGACGCCCCGAGCCCGCCGGCCACCTGAATGGTCTGCCCGGTCACCCAACGCGCAGCTGGCGAGGCCAGGTACACCACGGCGGATCCCACGTCGCGCGGCGTGCCGAGACCCAGCGGCACCCGAGCAGCGAGTTCGTCGATGGTGACGCCTCGTCGGTCGATGGCGTCGAAGAGCATCTTGGTCGGGATCATCCCGGGCGCGATCGCGTTCACCCGGATGTCCGGCGCCAGCTCGACCGCCATGGTCCGGGTGAGCGAGATCACCGCGGCTTTGCACGCGGCGTAGTGGCCGCCACCGGGCAGCGCCCCGAACGCAGCCATCGACGCGATGTTGATGATCGACCCCCACCTCATCTGTTCCGCCGCCGCCATCGAACCGTTCCAGACGGACGTGAAGTTGAGCTCGACACAGCGGTCCCACTCGCTGCGCCTCAGTTCGGACAGGGACCTGGTGCCCTCGGAGCCACCGGCGTTGTTGACCCAGATGTCGAGCTGGCCGAACTCGTCGAGCGCCGCCGTGGCGAGCGACCCGAGCGCGAACGTGTCGGTCACGTCGGTCGGCACCGCACAGGCCGATCCGCCCGCGGCACGAATCGTCGTGGCGACCTGCTCGATCTCGTCGGCAGTCCGCGACGCGAGCACGACGGACGCGCCCGCCTCGGCCAACGCGAGGGCGATCCCGGCGCCGACCCCGCGACCGGCTCCTGTGACGACAGCCACCTGCCCGCTGAGATCGAAGTCCCCCACGAGTGAAGTCTGTCATCTCCACCCCTACGGAGATCACTGCGAACCGGCGGTCGACGCGCTGGGAAGGCAGGTCGACCGACCGATCTCGTGGCGTCAGCCGGCCGCGCGACGTTCCAGCAGCGCCGTGACCGCCTTGCCGTCGGCTTGCCCCCTCGACGCCTTCATCACGGCACCGACCAGGGCGCCCATCGCCTTGGCTTCACCGGCGCGGTACTTGGCCCACGCCTCGGGCTGGGCGGCGATCGCGTCGTCGACCATCGATTCGAGTTCGCTCGAGTCCATGGCTTCGAAGCCCTTGGCCGCCGCGATCACGTCGGCGTCGCCGCCGCCGTTCGCGACGATCTCGGCGAGCACCTGCTTCGCCTGGGTGGCCGTGAGTTGTCCGTCGACCTCCAACCGGGTCAGCTTCGCGAGATCGGCGGCCGGGACCGACGGGCGTTCGCCCTGTTCGGCGAATGCCTCCTTGACGTGCACGAGTGCGCGGCCGGCGTCGCCACCCGCCTGGACGACGGCGACGACGTAGGCGTCCTGGTCGCGGTCGGTGACCACGAGGATCGCTTCGGCATCCGGCGACTGTCCCGTCAACTCGGCGAGCCGCATCGCGTCGCGCCGCCGGCAGCACCGGCAGACTCCAGCGCACCCGTTCGATCCACTCGGGATCGGGGTCGACGACGACGAGGTCCGGCTCCTGGAAGTACCGGTAGTCGTCGGCGTCCTCCTTCGAGCGCAGCGTGTGCGTGCGACCGTCGTTCTCGTCCCAGTGACGGGTCTCCTGGCGGATCGACTCGCCGGCCTCGAGCATGCCGACCTGGCGCTGCGCCTCGTACTCGATCGCACGGCCGACCGAGCGGATCGAGTTGACGTTCTTGATCTCGCAGCGCGTCCCGAACTCGGCGCCGGGCAACCGGACGCTGACGTTCGCGTCGACGCGCATGGAGCCCTCCTCCATCTTGGCGTCGGACGCGCCGACGGCGACGAGGATCGCGCGGAGCTCGCTGACGTAGGCCTTGGCCTGGTCGGGCGTCCGGATGTCGGGACGGCTCACGATCTCGACGAGCGGGACGCCGGCACGGTTGAAGTCGATCAGCGAGAAGTCGCTGCCGTGGATGCGACCGCCGCTCCCACCGACGTGGGTCGACTTGCCCGTGTCCTCCTCCAGGTGCGCGCGTTCGATGCCGACGCGGATGCTGCCGGGCAGGTCGAGCCAGCCGTCGACGCAGATCGGCTCGTCGTACTGGCTGATCTGATACGCCTTGGGCATGTCCGGGTAGAAGTAGTTCTTGCGGGCGAACGTCGAGCGCTGCACCCGGCAGTTGAGCGCCAGTCCGAGCCGCATCGCCAACTCCACCGCTTGACGGTTGAGCACCGGGAGCGCACCGGGCAGCCCGAGCGTCACCGGATCGATGTTCGTGTTCGGCTCGTCGCCGAAGCGGTTCGGCGACCCCGAGAAGAGCTTGGTGCGCGTGGCCAGTTCGACGTGGACTTCGAGTCCGACCACCATCTCGTAGCCGTGGAACGTCCAGGTCCCGGTGGTCGTGTCGCTGCTGGTCTCGGTCATCGCGGCGCCCTCCGTTCGAGTTCTGCGGCGGTGCGGAACATGCGTGACTCCTGGAGTGCGGGGGCCAACACCTGCACGCCCACCGGCAGGCCGTCGTCGCCGGTACCGAACGGCACGCTCATGGCGGGATCGCCGGTGAGGTTCGACGGGATCGTGTAGGTGTCGCAGAGGTACATCGACATCGGGTCCGACGTCTTGTCGCCGAGATGGAACGCGACCGTCGGCGACGCCGGGGTCAGCAACACGTCGGCTCGTTCGTACGCGGCAGCGAAGTCGGCGGCGATGCGGCGGCGGACCTTGAGCGCCCGGCCGTAGTAGGCGTCGTAGTAGCCGGCCGACAGCGCGTAGGTGCCCAGCATGATGCGGCGCTTGACCTCGGCGCCGAATCCGTCGGTGCGCGTCGCCATGTACATGGCGTTGGTGTCGGGAGCGTCGACGCGATGACCGAATCGGACGCCGTCGTAGCGGGCGAGGTTGCTCGACGCCTCGGCCGGCGCGATCAGGTAGTAGGCGGTGAGGCCGTAGCCGAACGCCGGCACCTCGACGTCGACGATCTCGGCGCCGGCGTCGCGCAACGCGTCGAAGGCTTCGTCGAGCCGGGCGGCGACGTCGGGGCTCGCTCCCTCGGGCAGATCGGTGATGCGCCCGACGCGGAGCCCGGCGACACCCATGTCGAGCTGGCGGGTGATCTCGAGGGGGCCCTGGCGGATCGACGTCGAGTCCATCTGGTCATGGCCGGAGATCGCTTCGAGCACCAGCGCAGCGTCGGCGACGTCATGGGCGAACGGGCCGATCTGATCGAGGCTCGACGCGAACGCCACGAGCCCGTAGCGGCTGACCGCGCCGTAGGTCGGCTTGACGCCGACCACACCGCACAGTGCGGCGGGTTGACGGATCGAGCCGCCGGTGTCGGAGCCGAGACTCGCCGCAGCGAACCCGGCGGCGACCGCGGCTGCCGATCCGCCGCTCGACCCTCCGGGAACCCGGGTGGTGTCGTGCGGGTTGCGCGTCGGCTCCGAACGCAGAATTCTCCGTGCTCGACCCCATGGCGAATTCGTCGAGGTTGGTCTTGCCGATCACGATGGCGCCGGCCTCGCGGAGCTTCGTGACGATCGTCGCGTCGTACGGGGGACGCCATCCGTCGAGGATCTTCGACGAGCACGTCGTCGGGATGCCGCGCGTGCACATGTTGTCCTTGAGCGCGATCGGCACCCCGGCGAGCGGCCCCGGATCACGACCGACCGACACGGCGTCGTCGATCTCCGCGGCCCGGGCGCGAGCCTGGTCCGCGAGCACGAGGTTGAAGGCGTGGATGTCGCCCTCCCGCTCGTCGATCACTGCCAGGTGCCGCTCGAGGATGTCGGCCGCGCTGGCGAGGTTGTTTCGGACGTTCCAGGCGATGTCGGCAACGCTGGTCGGGAACTCGTCGCTCACGCTCAGTCCTCCAACCCGACGATCGGCGGCACGCGGAACCGTCCGTCCTCGGCGGCCGGGGCTGCCGCCAGCACCTCGTCGCGGTCGAGGCAGTCCATCTCGATGTCTTCGCGCATCACGTTGGCGATCGGGGTGGGGTGCGTCATGGGCTCGACCCCGTCGAGATCGAGGGCGTCGATGTCCGCGAAGTGATCGAGCATGTCGCTGAGCTGGTGGGCCGCTTGGTCGAGTTCGTCGTCGCTGAGCGACAACCGAGCAAGCTTGGCCACCTTCGCCACGGCCTCTGGGGTGATGCGGTCGGACACGACCGCCAACGCTACCGGCCCAGCGCGCGCCCGCTCAGCCCGAAACTTGCGCACGACACGACCAAGAGCGGGACGGGACGCACACAGTTCGGATTCGACGAGCGACACGAACCGAATCGTGCGCAGGCGGTGCGCGCCAGCGGCGGCCTGACGCACAAATTTCGGGGAGGGAGTCTGGCGGGTCAGACGTGCACTGGCGGGCCGACGTAGCGCGACGACGGGCGGATCAGCTTGCCGGCGGCGGCCTGCTCGACGATGTGGGCGCACCAGCCGACCGTCCGGCTCACTGCGAACGTCGGTGTGAACATCGACCGGGGAAGGCCGGCGGTCTCCATCACCACGCCGGCGTAGAACTCGACGTTGCTCGGCAGCGGGCGGCCGGGCTTGAGTTCGGCGAGCGTCACGAGGATCTCCGCCTCGACGGCGATCGCCAGCTCGACGAGTTCACCGCCGAGACGCTCGGCGACCTCACGCAGGAGCGCAGATCGCGGGTCCGGCGCCCGATAGACCGCGTGACCGAAGCCCATGATCCGCCGACCCGCAGCCACCTCACCGCGCACCCAGTCGGCGGCCGCCTCGACCGATCCGATCTCGTCGAGCGCGTCGAGCGCACGGCTGGGAGCACCACCGTGCAACGGGCCTGCGAGTGCTCCGAGTGCCGCGCAGACCGCGTCGGCCGGATCCGCGCCGGTCGAGGCGACCACCCGAGCGGTGAACGTCGACGCGTTGAAGCCGTGGTCGATCGTGAGGATCATGTACTGCTCGACGGCGCGAGCCGCCACCGGCGTCGGCACCACACCGGTCGTCTGGTGCAGGTAGTCCGCGGCATGGCCGAGCGACGGATCGGAGTCGACGGGTCGTCGGCCCGAACCGACCCGATACAGCGCCGCGACGACGGACGGCACGAGCGCCGCGAGCCGCAACGTCTGGGCTCGCCGAGCGGCGTCGTCCACGTCGATCACCGGGTCCAGGCCGAGCGGCGCTGCGGCGACCGACAGCACCGAGCGGAGCTTCGACAGCATCGACGCGTCCGTTCGGCCGATCAGTTCGATCGCCGAGTCCAGTTCGGCGGGGATTGCACGAAGCGCTGCGGACTCCGCCCGAAATGCCGCCGCCTCGTCCGGCTCGGGCAGACGTCCCTCGCGAACGAGAAACCACACGTCCTCGAACGAGCGTGTCCGGGCGAGTCGGGTGGCGTCGTGGGCGCCGTAGTGGAAGTAGCCACGGTCGCCGTCGACGGCGCCGATCGCCGTATCGGCGGCGACCACACCGCTGAGACCGGCAGGGACATCGATCAGGTGTGTCATGCGGCCAGTGTTCGCCGATCAACGCTCATAATCAACATTGATTGAATCAACATTGACGGAATCAACGGTGTCGAGCACGCTGGACCACATGAGCACCATGATCCGCTCGACCCAGGCCGCCGAGATCCTCGGGGTGTCGAAGCCGACCCTCTACGCCTACGTGAGCCGCGGTCGGCTACGGCGCACCACCGCGGCCGATGGCAGGACCTCGCTGTTCGAGCGCGACGAGGTGGAACGTCTGAGCGCACAGAGCCGCCGCTCGGCACCCGGACCTCGCCCCACGATCGACGTGGAGATCCGATCGGACGTCACCACGATGCACGACGCGGCGCTCGAATTCCGGGGCCATGACGTCGTCGAACTGATCGCCGGCCGACGGTTCGAGGACATCGCGGAGTTGCTCTGGACCGACGCGCCGGACCGAGCATCGTCGCGACCACCCACCGGCACCCTCTGGCCGAAGGCGAGCGACGACGACCTCGATGCGATCGCCGGAGTCGCCGACCTCGAGGCAACCCAGATCGGCAGGCTCGCAATCGCTGCCCATGTACTCGACGTACTGCGCCGAGACGACGATGCGGCGACCGCGGCCCGACGGCTGCTCCTGCTGGCACCCGCCCTGTTCGGCTCACGCCGACGTACCGGCGACTTCGCCGTGCGCCTGACGTCGGCGTGGATCCGTCGTCCGTCGCCGGGTGTCGTCACCGCAGTCGACACCGCGCTCGCGTTGATGGCCGACCACGAACTGGCGACGAGCACCTTGGCCGTCCGTGTCGCTGCGTCCACGCGCACCTCCCCGTACGCGGCGTTCGCCGCGGGCCTCGCCTCGATCGAGGGGGTGCTGCACGGATCGGCGTCGGCGTCCGTCCACCGGTTCCTCGAACGCTGCGCGGACGAGGGTCCGGTCGAAGCGGTCGCCGAAGTGCGCGCCGCTCGTCAGCTGATTCCCGGATTCGGCCACACGGTGTACCGCGGCATCGACCCGCGATTCGGTCCCCTGATGGATGCGATTCGTCCCATCGACCGTGGATCACTGGCAATCGTCGACGCGCTCGTCGAGGCGGTCGGCCGCCAACTCCCCCATCAGCCCAACGTCGATCTCGCACTCGGTGCGCTCACCTGGGTCGCCGGCCTCGATCCCGACACGCCGCTGTTCGCCGTCGCCCGAATCGCCGGGTGGGCGGCCCACTATGACGAGGAACTCCAAGACGCCCCGTTGCGTTTCCGCGGCGTCGCCCGCCCCCGTTGACGATCAGCCAGCGTCACGGAGTTCGCCGAGCGGCTTCGTACCCGAACCGCGTAGGCCCGCCTCTCGAAGGGATGCTCGATCGGCTGCGCTCGCCCCGGCGAGCGCGCCGAAGAGATCGTTACCGGCCGAGGATCGGATCGCCGTGGTCCCACCGACGAGACGGTCGAACAGTTCGGCCGTCGCACGATCGTCCGCGGCGAGGACCGGGAGTGCGTCCGTTCCGACTCCCCCGAGCGAGACGCTGCGTGCCGCCCGAAGCCGCTCACCGATGCGCCGTGCGAAGCCGACGATGAACGCCGAGCGATACCCCCGGCTCCGCACGTGGCTGCCCGCGGGAGCGTCCGCAGCGTCCGCCGCAAGGAACGACTGGATCTGGATCAGCAACGACGTGAACAGCAGCTCGACGTGGGTGAGCTGTCCCACCAGTCCGACCAGGGTGGCGAGATCGACATGCCGGTGGAAGACGCAACGGACGTCGTTCGCTTCGCGCGACCACGTGCAGGAGCGTCTGCTTCGACGCGATGTACGGCTCGTCGATCCCGATTCGGATCGCCGACACCCGGCTCGTCGACGGACGACCCGAACTCGCGCGAACGGTCGCCTCGTCGATCCGAGCCTCGGTCATCATCGCCTGTGCCTTGGCCGTGAACGCCTCGGCCTCCGCGGGGAACTCGGTCGACTCTGCCTTTGCCAACAGGCTGCGGATGGTCACCAACCTCGCGCTGGGCGCAGCGTCGACGTCGACCAGATCGAGATCGACGCTGCCCGTCGAGCCGGGCGGCGACATCAACGTCGGCAGCCTCGGCAGACGCAGGAGTTCGTCGAGCACCACGCGCGCCGCGGACAGGCCGACGCCGTCGCCGCCGGCCTCGAGCCACCGGGCCAGCCATCCGTCACGATCCGGCTCATGGCCACACTGCGTGAGGACTCGACCGGTCTGGCGGCGCCACGCGTCGTGCACCACGTTGCCGACTCGATCGTGATGTGCCGCATCTGCAGCAACCGCCATCGCCAACACCGATGCAGCGCCCGTGCCCGAAGCACGGCGGACGTGGCGCACGAGTTCCTCGGGTTGCCACCCGTTGACCCACACCCGTTCGCGCAGCACCAGACGGAGTACCTGCTCCAGCTGCCGGCACGTGCGGGCCACGTCATCGTCGGGCCCGCTGGGTTCCGAGCGTGCGATCGGTTCGCAGACCCCGTCGGAGTCGGCCCTGGCCCTCAGCGCTGCACGGTGACGACGGCGTTCGGCGGCACGCCGGCGTTTGTCGACGTGGCGTCGACGACTGTTCTTGCCCATGGTTCCTCCCGGGCTCGTTCGGTCGGTCGGTCGCTCGGGCGACGAGTCGGAGCCGACGCATCGACTCCTCACGCTCAACTGTGACAGAGGGCTGTGACAGGGTTCGATCGCGGTTCCTCGAGCCCTGGGCTCGGGGAACCGCGATCAGGTGGGTCGTCGTGTCAGCCACCGGAACCGGCGGCGCCCGCGGGCGACCGTGATCTCACCGGCGGGAGCCACACCATCGGGCGCTTCGTCGTCGGGCGCTTCGCTGGGCCGGCGACGGCGGCGACGTTCGAGGATCGATTCGACATCGACCACCCAGACCGTCGACGGCGGGCCCGTCACGGTGTGGCTGTTCACGTAACGGATCCGCTCGTTGATCTCCTCGATCAACCGGCGGGCCTCGGCCTCGTCACGTGCGTCGAGCGCTGCCGCGACCGCCGCATCGCGTTCGCGTCGGATGGCGATCGTCGGTGGGAGGTAGTCGATCTCCTCGCGACGCAGCTTGGCCTTGATCCACCACTCCTCGTCGTGCGGTCCGTCGAGCCCGTCGATCGGCTTGCCCTCACCGTCGAGCCCGTCGAACAGGCCGGCGCGGCGGCCTTCCTCGATCTGCTTCTCGGTCCACGACTCCCAGCTCAGCCCGGGCGGCTTGGGTTCGGTCACGGCGCGGCCTCGGGTCGCCGCACGAGCGAGAACAGCACAGCCGACTCGGGATGCATGACGGGCGGGCGGATGCCGTGGGCGGCGAGCTGACGACCGGTCAGTTCGACTCCCTCGGTCAGCCACGCCGGCTGCGTCGCCGACATGCCCCATCGCTCGCCGGGGAGCGCAACGTGTTCGAGGCGGTAGCAGCCGATCGGGGTCGAGACCGGGCAGACCGCAGGGCCGGCGGGGTGAGGCTCCGCGACGTCGCCAGCTGAGCGAACGACACGAGGGCCTCGGACCGGTCGGGGGCGTACACCCCGTGGGCGCAGAACTCCGCCTCGGTGTCGAAGCGCACGACGTCGCCGCTGTGCAGCAGCGGGCGGAATCGCTTGTGCACGGCGATCGCCTCGGCGAGCTCGGCCCGGTCGATCCTGGTCGAGGCGAGCGATGTTCCACTCGACACCGAGATGCCCGAACATCGCCGTCGCCGCCCGGAACGCGAGCGTGTGCACGCGACCGGTGGTGTGCGACGCGGGTCGGTCCGATGTGCGCGCCCATCACCTCCGGTGGGATCAGCATCGACGCACCCCGCTGGATCGTCTGGCGTTCGAGCGCGTCGTTGCAGTCGCTCGTCCAGACCCGCTCGACACGACGGAGGATCTCCAGGTCGACCCTGCCCCCTCCGCTCGCACACGACTCGAACTCGACACCAGGATGGCGTCGTCGCAGCTCGTCGAGCAGCGCGTACAGCGCGATCGTCTGTGCGTGCGTCCCGGCGCGCGCCGGTCGATCCCGAGCCCTGCACGTGATCGCGGTTCATGTCCCACTTGACGTAGGCGATGTCGTGGTCCGTGAGCAGGGCGTCGAGCAAACCGAGCACGTGGGCGAACGCCTCCGGCCGACCGAGGTCGAGCACGAGCTGGTTGCGGCCGAGCACCGGCTCGTACCCATCGGTCGTGAGCGCCCAGTCGGGGTGGTCGCGGAACAGGTCACTGTCCGGGTTGACCATCTCGGGCTCGACCCAGATCCCGAACTCCATCCCGAGCCCGGTGACGTGGTCGATCAGCGGCTGTCAGACCCGTCGGGGTACACCTCGCGGTGAGACCCACCAGTCGCCGAGCCCCGAGGTGTCGTCGCGCCGCGAACCGAACCACCCGTCGTCGAGCACGAACCGCTCGATGCCGACCTCGGCGGCGACGTCGGCCAGGTCGCGGAGGGTGTCGAGATCGTGGCGGAAGTAGACCGCCTCCCACGTGTTCAGCAACACCGGCCGCGGCCGATTCGGACTGGGCCGGGCCGCTCCGCAGCGGCCCGATGGAATCCCCACGTGGCCGGCGTCAGTCCGTCGGACGAAGAGACCCCGAGCACCGTCGGGTGTCCTGTACGACTCGCCCGGCTCCAGCACGACCTCGCCGGGGTGGAGCAGCTCGCCGGCTTGCACGTACCTCCGGCCGTCGGCCAACCGCTCGGCCAGCATCGTGTGGTTGCCGCTCCATGCCAGGTGGACGCCGTACACCTCGCCCGTCCACTCGCCGAAGCCCGATGGTCCGGCGAACACCAGCGGGACGTGTTCGTGCGACGTCCGGCCGCGAAGGTGTCTCGGACAGCGACGGCTCCGTGGGTCCATGGCGTGCGCGCCGGCTGGAACTCGCGAGCCCAGCGGCCCTCGAACCTGAGCAGCTCGTCGGCGGCGTCGGGCAACGGCAGGCTGACCGTCAACGCATCGAGCGAGTAGCGGCGAAGGCCGGAGTTGGTGATCGTCACCCGGACGCTCACGACATCAGTGGCGGAGATCTCCGTCGTCAGCGTCAGTCCGGCGGCGTCGTCGCGTCGACTCGACGGTGAGGACATCGTCGGAGCGGTGGTGCGCGGTCGGCGCGAATCGCGGCGCCCAGTCGCGACCGCCACCTCGACGACCGGCGAGGCCAGGGCGTCCGACGAAGCCGTCAGCGTGGAGCGGCACGACACTGATCGGGGCGACCGACCCGAGCGCTCCTGCCACCGCGGGACGGCGGAGCACGACGTCGAGCGCAGCGAGATCCGCACCATCGCCGAGGGGCTGCCCCCAGTGCACGATGGTCGGTGTCGCCGTTGCGACGTCGACGACGACATCGAACGTCGCGCCGCGGAGGTGGACGAGATCGGACACCACCTCAGTTTCCCATGGCGAGCCACAGCAGCACCGCCTCGACCGGCCGCCACCCACCCAGCCTCCACCCCAACGATGAGCCAAGCGCCCGAATAGCGCCACTTCGCTCATCGCAACCCACCAACACGATCGTGCGATGAGCGAAACGACCGCATGTCGTCACTTCGCTCATCGCAACCGGTTGACACAGGGTCAACTGGACGTGCTGGCCGACACGAAGTCAGTCGGTCGGCTCGGCGCCATCGACGGGTTCGGCGTGGTCGGTCGTGTCCGCACCATCGACGGGTTCGGCGTGGTCGGCCGTGTCCGCACCATCGACGGAGCCGATGGCCTCGTCGGCCGGCGCCGGGATCACCGGCTCGGCAATCGGATGTCGCCGCATCCACGCGAGCACCACGGCGCCGACGACGACCGCCACGATCGACACCCACTGATTCACGCGCAGGCCGAGCACCTCGTTGGCGCGGTCGATCGCGCAGGCTCTCGACCCAGTACCGCCCGATCCCGTAGCCGATGATGTACATGACGAACAGCTGGCCGGGGGCCGGCCGGAAGCGCTTGTCGATCCAGAGCAGCAGCAGACACGAGACCGAGGCTCCACAGCGACTCGTACAGGAACGTCGGGTGGAACGTCGTGCCGACGGCGTACACGGTCGTGTCGAGATGTTGCGCGTCGATCTCGAGCGCCCAGGGCAGGTCGGTGGGACGGCCGTACAGCTCCTGGTTGAAGTAGTTACCCCACCGTCCGATCGCCTGGGCGAGCGGGATGGCGGGCGCGGCACAGGTCGCGGCGACCGCCAGCGGAATGCCGCGTCGCTTCGCCATGTACAGCCCGACCGGCACCCCGAACAGCAGCCCTCCTGGGATGCCGAGGCCGCCCTTCCAGATCAGCGGGATCCGACCAAGGTCGTCGGCGAACAGGTCCCAATCGGTGACGACGTGGTACAGCCGCGCCCCGATGACGCCGGCCAGCACGGCCCAGATCGCGATCGAACCGGCGTCGTCGCGGGTGCCGACCTCGCGCTCCTCGAGCCGGCGCCCGAACAGCCACACGGCCGCGACCACGCCGAGCGCGATCATCAGTCCGTACATGTTCAGGCTGAACGGCCCGAGTTCGATCGAGTTGAACGACGGGCTCGGGATCGAACCCAGCATGGAGGCCAGCATCGGTGCCCGCGTCAGCTCGCCGCGACGCGGCGCGACGAACTCGCCCGTCATTCGCTCGATGTCGGCGCGGTCGTAGTCCTGCGTGGCGACGTGATAGCTCCGTTCGAGCCAGACGTGCTCGACCTCGCCGCCGTAGGTCGCGGCGAGGTGTTCGCTGTTGGCCGGTTCGACTACATGGTCCTGCCGGGAGGTGATCAGCAGCAACGGCATCGTCAGGTTGCTGTATCGATCGGTCATCGGCGTGAGACCGTCACGCATGAACGACAGCAAGGGACGCAGCGGGGCGCCGTCGTACGAGCTCTCCTGCACATCAGGATCGGCGATGTCGCCACCGATGGCCGGCGCGATCTCGGTGCCGTCGTCGACCATCTCCTGGATCATCTCGAGCACCTCGGGGGCCTGCGGAGTCGTCGCCGGGTTGATGCACACCAGCCCGACCACCCCTGGCAATTCGAACCCCGACCACAGCGTGAGCGATCCACCCATGCTGAGCCCGACGACCACCACGTCGTCGACCCGCGCTGCGAGCTTGCCGTGCGCCGAGCGGACCTCACCGGTCCAATCGGCCCAACCCGTGGTGACCATCTCCTCGACCGTGGTGCCGTGGCCCGGCAGACGCGGCATCTCCACGTGGTGTCCGAGCGCCACCATCGCCTCGGCGATCCCCCGCATGGACGAAGGGTTGCCGGTGAAGCCGTGGAGGACGAGCACGCCGGTGCGTGTGGATCCCACGTGGGACAACGGCTCGGCTTCGGGAAGGACAGCGGGGCTACTCATCGACCACGTTTCTACTCGCTGGCGCCGCCGTCCGGAACCTCGCCCACCAGAAGTTCCGCAGACGTACACGATGTGCCTGGCACATCGTGTACGTCAGCGGTAGGGGTCGTCCGGGCCGTTCGGTTCGTCCCACCAGTCGTCGGGGACGGCGGTCGACTGCCAGTCCGGATCGGGATAGATGCAGTCGACGGGGCAGGCCGGCAGACACTTGTCGCAACCGCTGCACAGTTCGGGAACGATGATCACGTCGGCGCCGTGATTGAAGATCGCCCCGAAGTGCGGCGGGCAGTGGCGCAAGCACGCATCGCAGTTGATGCATTCCGCCATCTCGATGCGCAGCGGCACGTTCTGCCACTTCTCGTTGCGCCTTCGAGTGGCGATGCGCTCGTCCCGTGTGGCCGCCATCGCAGCCGAGAGTAGCGGCGCTCGAAGGTCGCCCTCCGACCCGTCCGTCTTGACCGGCGGGTCAAGTTTCGGTTGGACTGTCGCCGTGACCCGTGCCAGCGCAGAACGTCTCGACCATGCCGACGAGCGCCAGCACACCGAGCACGGCCTCGAGCGCAAGCAGCAGCTCCTCGATGCTGCCGGCGAACTGTTCGCCGACCGGGGATACTCAGCGACACGCATCGCCGACATCTGCCAGACCGCGGGCGTCGCCAAGGGTCTCTTCTACTGGTACTTCCCGACGAAGGGCGCGCTGTTCGCCGAGTTGGTCCGCACCATGCGGTTGCGCCTTCGACGCGCGCAGGGCGCGGCAATGGATCCGACCGCCGACGCGATCACCCGCATCGCCGACGGAGCCGAGGCGAGCGTGCGGTTCATGGCCGACCACGCCGCCTACTTCGCGCTCCTCGACGTCGAGCGAACCGATCCTGATGTTGCCGACGTGCTCGACGAAGGCGCCGGTGTCTACCTCGACGACGTCCGCCGCCTGGTCGAGGAGGGCCAACGCTCGGGAACCATCGCCGACGCCCCGTCCGACCTCATCGCCGTCGGCGTGCTGGGCACGGTCTCGTCGTTCTCGAACTCGTATCGCAACGGCCGGCTGGGCGACGAGATCACGATCGACGAACTGGCCTCGTTCGTGCGACGCTGGGTGGTCAATGCGCTGACCGAAACGGTTACGGCTGGTCGGGCTCGAGCAGGGGATACCGGGCGACGATGACCTGCCGGAACGCGTCGACCAGTTCGGGATCGAACTGTGATCCAGCGCCCGATTGGACGAACCGGACCGCCTCGTCACGTGTCCATTCGCGCTTGTAGACGCGCCGCGTTGCGAGTGAGTCGAACACGTCGGCGATCGCCACGATCCGGCCCGACAGCGGAATCGCCTTGCCGGTGAGCCCGTTCGGGTAGCCGGACCCGTCCCACCACTCGTGATGCGACCAGGCCGCCTCGGCCGCGAGCGCGAACAGCTCCGTCGAGACCCCGGACAGCAGGCGGCGCCCGAACACGGTGTGCTGCTTGATCTCGTCGAATTCCTCGACCGTCAGCGGACCCGGCTTCATCAACAGGCGGTCGTTGATCGCCACCTTGCCGATGTCGTGGAGCCGCGCGGCGAGCCGCAGGCGCTCGCACCATTCGGGCTGTTGACCGATGGCGTGGGCGATCTCGGCTGCGAGGTCACCGACGCCGCTGGTGTGACGTGTCGTGCTGCCACCGCGCATCTCGGCGAGCGACGCGAGGCGTTCGTACGCTTCGAGGTGGTAGGCGTCGATGTCGGCGTGCCCGGCGGCATAGTCGGCGACGAGGCCCGACGTCGTGAGGCGTGTGATCTGGCCGAGGTGGCGGGCGTTCTCGTGGTCGTGGGCGACCTGCACGGTGCGCATTCGCAGGTCGGCCGCATCGTTGAAGATCTCGCGGTGGAGTGCGAAGTGGCGTTCGCGGTGTTCGAGCGCTTCGGCGAGCCGCCCCGCCTGCTTGCAGGCGATCGCGAGCAGATCGTGGAGTTCGAGTTCCAGTTCGCGCTGGTCGGTGCGGTCGGCCAGATCGAGTGCGGTGAGCAGCGAAGCGATCGCCTCGTCGGCCCGACCCATACGGAGCGCGATTCGTCCCTCGGAGACCATCACACCGAGTTGGTCGGTGACCGGCAGGTCCTCACCGGATTCCACTCTCGCGTGCCAGTCCGCACGAGCCTCGGCGAAGCAGGCGTTCGCGGTGGCGAGATCGCCGAGCCCGGCGTGCGCTTCGGCGAGGTCGGCGAGCAGGCTGCCGACCAGGTTCGGTGCGTCGAGGCGGGCGAGTTCCATCGCTCGCTGACCGAGCTCGACCGCTGCAAGGTGCTCGCCGCGGCGCCCGCGGATACGCGCGAGGTTCCCGAGCACCATGGCGTCGACGTCGGGGCGCAACAGCGCCTCGTTGACGGCCAGCGCGATCTCGTAGGTCGAGATCGCCCGGTCGTAGTCGCCCATCGACTGATAGATCGCCGCCACGGTGTGCAGGATCCGGCCCTCGTCGACACCGTGGTCGGTCGCTCGATACACCTCGAGCGCGCGCAGACAGTGCGAGAGAGCGTCGGGGTAATTGCTCGCCTGGTAGTGGACCACGCCCAGCAGATGCAGCGACCACGCGAGGGTCAGACTGACCCCGTCGGGTTCCACCAGGTCGACCGCTTCGGTGGCGAGCGCGAAGGCGTACTCGGAGCGACCTCGCTGGTGGGCGATCGAGGCCAGGTGGTACAGGGCCTCTGCTTCCAACTTCGGCTGTGAGCACGTGCGTGCCAACACTCGCGCATCCAAGGCGAATTGGCGCGACTGCATCGGGTCGGCCGTGCGACAACGGGCCGCCTCGTCGAGCAGCGACCGTACGCGCTGTTCCTCGCGGCCTCGCGCGGCTGTCGCTGACTCCTGCACCCGATCTCCTCATCGACCTGCCACCACCGACCGATCAGCCGTGTGACCAGGCCGAAGGTATCGCAGCGGATCGTGGCGGTGCGAGACTCGGAACAGATCTTGAGCAAGTCCAGACCGCCACGAACGTACCGTCACCGTGCGTATCGTGACCACCGCGATGCGAGCACGCCAGGGCGCCCGGAGCGTCGAACGTGGGGCCATCTGGGCGTTCGTGCCCGTGGTCGCGATCCTGCCGTTCACCCTGCTCGCCCTGTTCCTGATCTGGTTGCCGCTCGGCTGGCTGACCGACATCCGCTTCTGGTGGGTCGTGGTGGCGTTCGCAGCGAGCGGGATGCTGCTGTTCGTCCGACCGATCCAGGTCCTCGTGCTCACCCCGTTGCTGCGCGCCCGGCGACCGACCGACGACGAGGCCGCCGTGATCGAACCGCTCTGGGCCCAGATCGCCCAGGCGAACGGATTGCCCGGCGAGCCGCTACGTGTTGCGGGTCCTGCCGACCGAGGAGCTGAACGCGTTCGCGTGCGGCGGACATCTCGTGCTGGTCACGAGCTTCGCCGTCCACGACCTGAGTCGGTCCCAACTGCGCGGCGTCCTCGCTCACGAGCTGAGCCACCATCTCGGGTTGCACACCGTGGCGATCACGATCGGGCACTGGCTGTCGGCCCCCGTCGTGCTGCTCGCACGCGTCGGCTTCTTCCTCGAGAACGTCGGGCGGGCTGCCGCCGGCAGTTTCGGCCGGGAATCACCGGCGGTCAGCGCCGCTGGATCGGTCATCGCCGCGGTGATGCATGCGTTGTCCTGGGTGTTCACCGCTGCCCTGCGCGGCAGCGACGCGGTCGCGAATCTCGTCGGTCACTCCTCCGAGTTCGAGGCCGACCGGCGCGCCGTTCGGATGGGGTTCGGACGAGAGCTGGCCAGCGCACTGCGCGAGCTGCTGTCGCGCGGAACCGGCCAGCGCCCGATCGGCTGGCGCGCACGGCTCGCCGCCTCCCATCCACCTGCGAGAACTCGGGTTGCCCGCATCGAAGCCCTGATGCGTCACCCGGCGCGCTGACCATCTCCTCGGGGCGACCAGCCGGAACATCTCGGTGGTGAGGCTGCGGAGACGTCGTCTGATGCCGCCGTGGCATCGTGGAGCGGTGGATGTTCGCTCGGACCGTCGCTTCCGCTTCGACGCCGAGCGCGCCGTGGTCTGGGCGGCGGTCGCTCGTGTCGATCGCTACCAGGAATGGTGGCCGTGGCTCCACGACTTCGACGGGGCCGCGATGCGTGAGGGTGAGCGCTGGCGCTGCGTGATCAGACCACCACTTCCGTACCAGCTTCGCTTCGACGTCGTGCTGGTCGAGGTCATCGAGCACCGGCGCGTGAGCGCACGGCTCGACGGTGACATCACCGGGTGGGCGCAGCTCACCGCCGTCGATCGTGGCGCTGGATGCGAACTGCGGCTGCAGTCCGCGCTGAGTCCCGCGAACCGGACGCTCCGCCTCGTGGCGAGCGTGGCGCGACCCGTGGTGACCTTCGGCCACGACTGGGTGCTCGACACAGGAGCGCGCGAGTTCCGAAGCCGGGCGCTCCCACCCTGACCGCTCGGTGTCAGGACTCGGCGTGATAGTGCGCTTGCGCAAGCCGCTGACTCGCGGCGTCCGGGTAGTGCTCACGGTCGACGGCCGGGCCGTGGGTGACCCATTTCTTGTCGTACGGGAGCACGAGCGTGCCGTCCTCCGTCTCGTACGAACCCTCGATCGGGACCAACCGTTCCTTTCGGAACAGGCCCGGATCGACGACCAGCCATTTCGGTCCGTTCACGTGATCGTCAGAGAACACGTCGGACACCGTTCCGATGACTTCACCGTTGGATCCCACCACCGGGTGGCCACGAAGATTGCCTTGTTCATTGCTCATGACAGCTCCTTCCGTAACGTGATTGTCATCTACGGAGTTCCCCGTCTCGAGCACGTCAAACCGGGCGGAGCGCTCAGCCGATGCGTTCGTCCCGGGGATCGACGCTCGTGATGGCCCGGCCCGCGTGCATCAACGTCACCGGACCGCTGTCCGACACGACGATCACGATCGAGTGAGGATCGTCATGGGAGTACCGAAGCGCAGACGTGTGGCGCATTCCACCGAATGCTCCGATCGTCTGCTCGGCCGCTGGCGACGGAGCGAGCCGGATACCCAGTCCGACGAGGGTGGCGTCACGATCGAAGAGCGCAGCGCCGTCGGTCTGGGCGAGCGCATGGGCGAGTGCAGCCTCCTCGCCGATGCTGTCGAGCCGCAACCGCGGTGCATTGTGGACGAGCGGTTCGTGCCGGTTGGCAGGAACATCGCGCTCCGTGGGCCGCCAGATCAGCGTGGCCCCGATCCGGCGACCGCCGAGCTTGTGGATCGCAAAGCGCAACAGCGGTCGCACACCGTCGACCGTCACGCCGGGCGCGACCTGCTCGAGTCGCGCGATCCACGCATTCACCGGTGCGTCGTGATGCCACGACGTGCCGTCCCAGCGGACGATGCCGCTGGGCCCGAACACCCGGACCTGTCCCGACGGGTGACGCTGGATCACCAGACCACCGATCGCCGCCTGCAGGCCGACGAGGTCGTATTCCTCGGCCATGTTGCGCCCGAAGCATGCGATCTGATCGACCGACTCCGACGTCCGAACTGCGAACGAGGTCACCCCGTCGGCAAAGCGACGGGCGAACTGGAGGTCGAGATCGTGCGTGGCGATCAGGTCGACGGTGGTGTCGAGGTTCGGTATCGCGCCGTCGGGCGTGATGACCGGACCCGGTGGAAGCAGCACCCCGTACGACGGCACACGCCCCTCGTGCAGTTGCGGCCGGAGGGCGTAGGCCAGTTCCACGAGCCCCGCCACCCGGTCCGGAGCCCCATCGAGCGCCGGCAACGCCTCGTCCTCCAACTCGTCGGCCAGACGCTGCAGCCGCCCGGGAAGTACCGGCAACTCGAATGCATGCTCACTCGACACCGACCGAACGTACCCGCAGCACGATGCCTCGAACAGTCGGGCCGACGTCCGCACCTCCGCCGAGGCCGCGACCCGCCGCCCGCCCGCGCACCGCCGCTACGCGGTGATCGGAGCGACGATGGCGTCGAGCACGGCGATCAGGTCGCCCGGGGCAAGGCCGATGTCCATGCCGCGCTTGCCGCCGCTCACGTAGACGGTGTCGAACAACTCTGCCGATTCGTCGATCACCGTACGCAGTCGCTTGCGCTGACCGATCGGGCTGATGCCGCCGACGATGTAGCCCGATGAGCGCTCGGCGACCGCAGGATCGCACATCGTCGCCCGCTTGGCACCGACCGCCGACGCGATGCGCTTCATCGAGAGCTGACAACTGACCGGGACGATCGCCACGACGAGTTCCCCGTCGGTCACGACCACCAGCGTCTTGAACACTTGATCGTGGTCGAGTCCGAGCGAGTCGGCGGCCTCGCGACCGAAGTCGTGCAGGTCGTCGCCACGGTCGTACTCGTGGATCGTGTGGGCGATGCCCGCCGCTTCGAGCGCGACGACTGCTGGTGTCACCCGCTCGACTGTAGAGCCGGATCGGCCGCCACTTGTATGGTCGCTGCGTGCGTCTGTCCGCCGATCCGTCCACCTCACCCGACGACTACGAGTTCACGCATCGGATCCGGGTCCGCTTCGTCGAGACCGACGCGATGGGCATCGTCCACCACAGCAACTACCTCGCGTACTTCGAGGAGACCCGCGTCGAGTACCTGCGCGCGATCGGGCATCCGTTCACGCAGTGGCGTGACGAAGGGCTCGAGTCACCGGTGCTCGAGTCGTTCGTGCAGTACCGCCAACCGCTCGCGTTCGACGACGAGATCACCGTGCACCTGCGTCTCGCCGACGCCACCCGGGCAACGTTCCAGATGGCCTACCTGATCACCGTCGACGACGACAGCGGCGTGGCGCGCCCGCGGGCGACAGGCGTGACCGTGCACGGCTGTGTCACCACCGCCGGCCGGCCGACGCGGCTGCCCGCATGGCTGACCGCAATGGCCGACGGACGCTGACCCGGCTCGTTGGCGGACCCCGACGATGGATACGTTCGCGACATGGCTGACACTGCAACATCGAGCCGCGTCCCGCTCGTCGACTACCTGGTGCTCGACGACGGCGACCCTCATCTCGCTGCGAACGAGTGCACCAACTGCGGTGCTCGATTCTTCGACCGCCGCAACGCGTGCGCAGCATGCTTCGGCACCGACTTCCGGAGGGTGAAGATCGCCACGGAGGGCGAGCTGCGCACGTTCACGATCGTCGCGTTTGCCGCGCCGGGCGTCGAGGTGCCGTTCGTCTCGGGCGTGATCGACTGCGACGGCACGAGCGTGCGCGGCAACCTGCGCAATGTCGAGCCAGACGCCGACCACGTCCACACCGGCATGAAGGTGAAGCTCACCACGTATTCGCTCGGCACCGACGACCACGGCACCGAAGCCGTCGGTTTCGCCTTCGAACCCGCCTGACCAACCACGTTTGTGTTGCGTTTCGGATGACCCACCCCATCCGGAATGCAACACAAACGAAGCGACCGACCACCACTACACAGAGACACACCGAACCGACCACAGCCGCCGAGGGAAGCGCCAGCGACGAGGCGGCTCTCGGCCGACCGCAATCGACCAACCACCGACTCGGCGTGAGGCCGAGACAATCAGATCGGAACAACCGTGAGCGATGAAATTTGGATCCTCGGGATCAACATGACCAAGTTCGGCAAGCACACCGACCGCGACGTGGTCGACCTGGCATCGGAGGCTGTCATGGCCGCACTCGCCGACGGCGGCGTCACCATGGCCGACATGGGTGTGCTCGCCGCCGGCAACCTGATGGGATCGGGTGGCATCGGCCAGCAGATCCAGAAGCAGGTCGGCCAAACGGGCATTCCGGTGTACAACGTGTCGAACGCGTGCGCCACGGGCGCCACAGCGCTGCGCACGGCGATCATGTCGATCAAGGCCGGCGAGAGCGAGATGGGGCTCGCCGTCGGTGTCGAGAAGCTCGCCGGGGTGGGTCTGCTCGGCGGCGGCGGCCGGGCCAAGAAGGACGGCAACGAGTGGGAGCCGCAGGGCCGATTCGGCGCGGTCACCTCCACCGACGGGCGCATCGGCACCGACACGATGCCGGGCGTGTTCGCCCAGGTCGGCATGGAGTACGGCCACAAGTACGGCGGCGCCGACTTCGAGCTGTTCGCCAAGATCTCCGAGAAGAACCACGCCCACTCGACGCTCAACCCGCTCGCCGCCTACTCGAAGCGCTTCACGCTCGAGGAGATCATGGGCGACATGATGATCGCCTACCCGAACACTCGCCCGATGTGCTCGGCGAACTGCGACGGCGCGGCGGCAGCGGTCGTCGTCAGCGGCGAGAAGCTCAAGACGCTCTCGCTCGAACAGCAGCGCCGTGCGGTCAAGGTGTCGGCGTCGGTGCTCACGTCCGATCCGTGGCAGGAAGCCTGCCAGGTGCTGCCGGATGTCAACACCCTCACGAAGAACGCTGCCAAGACCGCGTACGAGCAAGCGGGCATCGGCCCGGAGGACCTCGACCTCGTCGAGCTGCACGACTGCTTCGCGACCGCCGAGCTGGTCCACTACGACAACCTCGGGCTCTGCGAGGAGGGTGGTGCGGTCGACTTCTTCAACTCCGGTGCGCCATGGCGTGACGGATCGCTGCCGGTGAACGTGTCGGGCGGCCTGCAGTCGAAGGGCCATCCGATCTCGGCGACGGGCATCGCCAACATCTGGGAGATCTGCCACCACCTGCGCGGTGAGGCCGGTGACCGTCAGATCGATGGCGCCAAGGTCGGCCTCGCCCACGTGATCGGACTCGGCTCGGCCTGCGGTATCCACATCCTCGAGAAGTCCGCCGCCTGAGTCGGCCTGTTACATCTGGGGTCTGACCCCAGATGTAACACTCACATCTTGAGGGTCGAGCCGCCGTCGACGACGAAGATCTCGCCGGTGGTGTACTTGTTGCGGAGCAACGCGAGCACCGCTTCTGCGCAGTCGTCGGGCGTTGCCGACCGCGGCACCGACGCGATCTTGGCGATCGCGTCGTGCATCGGGCCCCAGTCGGCGGTCCACGGCGTCGCGACGAGACCCGGGGCGACTGCGTTCACCCGGATCGGGCCGTAGCTCTTCGCCAACAGCAACGTCATCTGGTTGAGCGCCGCCTTGGTCATCGAGTAGGCCATCGACGAACCGACCGGTCGCAGCCCGGCGATCGAGGTGATGTTCACGATGTTCGCGTCGTCGGACTTGCGCAGGTGCGGGATCGCACGTTTCGTCAGCCACCACGTGCCGAACACGTTGACGTCGAAGGTCTTGCGGAAGATCTCGTCGGTGAGATCGTCGAGCTGGTCGTGCGGGACCGACGTGGTCCAGCCTGCGTTGTTGATCAGGAAGTCGAGCTGTCCGTACCGCTCGATCGTCGAGTCGACGAGAGCGTGCGCTTCGTCCTGGTTGCTGATGTCGGCACGAACGTACGACGACTCACCGGGCAGCGACGCCGAGACCGCTTCGCCGGCTTCGACCGATGACGACGAGTTGACCACGACGGTGGCGCCGAGCGCAGAGAGTCGGCGAGCGGTCTCCTCCCCGATCCCACTGGACGACCCGGTGATGATGGCGACGCGACCGCTGAACTCACTCATGACCCGGACCGTACCCGGTCGTGCCCGACCCGCACGGACCGATGCCGATCAGGCCGTGCGATCTGCCGGCGGCACGACGACGACCGGGCGGTCGCAATGGTGGACCACGTGGTGACTCGTGCTGCCGAGCGCCAATTCGTCGCCGACACCACGAGAGCCGACCACGACGAACGAGGCGTCGAGCCCGGTTCCCATCTTCATCAGGACGTCGGCGGGGCTGCCGTAGACCAGCTCGGCGCGCCAACGCAGCTCGCGATCGCCGGCGAGCACGGCACACCACTCGACGCGCAGCAGCCGTTCGAGATCGTCGCGATGGCCCTCGGAGGGCACATGACGACCCTCGATCACCGTCATCATCCCGATCGCGTGGAACACGGCCAGGTCGAGGTCGAAGCGACGGGCGAGCTCGCCGGCCAGCGCCAGTGCGCGCTGCGCATTGGCGGATCCGTCGACGCCGACGATCACCGGACCCGGACCGATGATGCTGGCGGTGGTGCGGTCCGAGTCGGCCATCGCCTCGATCCTAGAGTCGATGTCGTGACCACTCTGCAATTCCTCGGCGCCACCGGCACGGTGACCGGCAGCAGGTTCCTGGTGCGCACCGAGCGGGCCGCTGTGCTGGTCGACGCCGGGCTCTTCCAGGGCACCAAGCGCGACCGGCTCGCCAATTGGGAGCCGTTCCCCGTCGATCCGACGACGCTCGACGCGGTGGTCGTGACCCACGCCCACATCGATCACAGCGGCTGGCTGCCGGGCCTCGTCCGCGACGGATTCACGGGGCCGATCTTCGCCACCGACGCCACGTGCGAGCTGTGCGCGATCCTGCTGCCCGACGCCGCGCACCTCCAAGAGGAGGAGGCTCGCTTCGCGAACGAACGCGGCTTCAGCAAGCATCGCCCGGCGCGACCGCTCTACACCTCCGAAGACGCCGATGCAGCGGTCGCACTCCTGCGTGGGGTCCCGTTCGACCGAGCGATCGAGGTCGCCGACGGGATCGTCGCCCGGTTCGTGCCTGCCGGACACATTCTCGGTTCGGCCAGCGTGCACCTGACGATCACCGACCGCGACAACAGCGCGCTGGACACCAGCACGTTGGATGCCGGCACGTTGGACGCCAGCAGCTCGAGTGTCAGCACGTTGCTGATCAGCGGTGACCTCGGTCGGGGCAACCATCCGCTGATCCCCGGCCCCGCCACCCCTCCGGCGGCCCAGACCGTGCTGGTAGAGTCGACATACGGCGACTCGATGCATCCACCGGAAGCCGCCGAGATCGAGGAGTTCGCCGGTGTGGTGAGCCGTACCGCCAAGCGCGGCGGGATCGTGCTCATCCCCGCCTTCGCCGTGGATCGCACCGAGGTGCTGCTGATCGTGTTGCGCGACTTGATGGCCGCCGGTCGCATCCCGCCGCTGCCCGTGTACGTCGACAGTCCGATGGCGCTGCGCGTCCTCGGCGTCTATCGGGCAGCGATGAGCGCGGCGGACCCACTCGAATGCCACGCGATGCCGGCGGACCCCTCGGCGGACCTGTTCGACCCGGGCGGCGGACTCCACGAGTGCCCCACCGTCGAGGACTCGAAGTCGCTCAACGAACTCACCGCTCCGGCGATCATCATCTCTGCGTCCGGAATGGCAACGGGAGGACGGGTCCTCCACCATCTCGCACGGCTCCTCCCCGATCATCGCAACAGCGTCGTGCTGTGCGGATTCCAGGCGGCAGGGACGCGTGGGCGCTCACTGATCGACGGCGCCCGCAGCATCAAGATGCTCGGTCGCTACGTGCCGGTTCGCGCCGAGGTCGACGTCCTGCGGTCGTTGTCGGTCCACGCCGACGCCGACGGCCTTCACGACTGGATCAGCTCGCTCCCGGCCGTACCCGACACCGTGTTCGTCGTGCACGGCGAGCCCGCTGCGAGCGCCGCCTTGGCGAACCGGCTCGTCGACGACGACGTGAACGCCGTCGTGCCCACCCAGTTCGAGGTGGTCCGTCTCGACTAATGATCGACGGCCAGCGCCCGATGACCTACGGCCCTGCATGCAGCGGGACACTTCGGGTTGAATGAGTTCATGGACGAACGCCAGGAAGCAACCGTGATCCTCAGCGAATCGGAGTGCTGGGAGCTACTCGACCAGGCAACGGTCGGACGCCTCGCGGTCGACATCGCCGGGCAGCCCGACATCTTCCCGATCAACTTCGTGGTCGACAAGAGCGGCATCGTCTTTCGCAGTGCTGCCGGGACCAAGCTCGCAGGCGCCGTGCTCAACCGACTCGTGGCGTTCGAGATCGACGGCTACGAACCCGACGAGCGCACAGCATGGAGTGTCGTCGTGAAGGGCCAGGCACGGTCGATCGAGCGGATGCAGGAGGTGTTCGACGCCGAGGACCTCCCACTGTTCCCGTGGCTCTCGTGGGACAAGCCCAACTTCGTTCGCATCGAGCCAACCGTGGTCACCGGCCGTCGCTACCACATCGTCGACGAGGCAGTTCCGGACAGCTCGATCGGATGGGGGCCGACCGAGGCCGACGCGCAGGCCGAGTCGCTCGCCGCCGAGCCGGCGCCGGGTGCGCAGTTCCACCCAGGCGAACCCAAGCTCCACGCCGACTGAACATCGATCGCTGCCGACGCACCGACCGCCGACTCGACGCCCGTGACATTGGGCCCTTGCGGCGGCGCACGCACCCAGGGCACGATCAACATGGAGGGACACACATCGTGGATCACGAACCGCTCGAGGAGCTGTCGGAGTCCGAATGCTGGACGCTGCTGCGGACCGTCGACGTCGGGCGTCTCGCCGCGCCAACTCGCCGCGGTGGCGTCGACATCTTCCCCGTGAACCACGTCGTCGATCAGGGCTCGATCGTGTTCCGTACCGCCGCGGGAACGAAGGTGACCGACGCGGTGGATGCTCCCGAAGTCGCCTTCGAGGCCGACAATGCCGCTCGCTCCCACGACGAGCAACTCGACGACCCGTGGAGTGTCGTCGTGCACGGCGTGGCCGAACTGATCACAACCCAGACCGACCTGTTCGACAGCTTCGAGCTCACCGTGCGCCCTTGGCACGTCTCGAACAAGCCGTACTTCATCCGCGTGGTTCCGACCTCGGTGTCGGGTCGGCGATTCCGCACGAACGCTCGCCCGTGAGGCCACGATCCGACACGCGGCGCAAGGAGACCCCATGATTCAGCATCTGATCGTCCCCGTCGACGGGTCCGACGCGTCGTGGCGAGCCACCGACGTCGCGGTGGCGCTGGCACGCCGTGGCGACGCCACGGTCGACGTCATCGAGGTCGTCTTCGATCAGCACGACGTCGCCGAGGCCGAGACTCGACTGGCGGACCGCCTCGACCAGCACGAGACCTCGGGCGTCGGCGTGTCGACCCATGTCCGCCTGGCCGCCGAGAGCGTGGCGCAGGCGATCAGCGACGAGGTCGAGCAGCACCCGGAGGTCACCGTCGTGCTGGCGTCGCACGGCCGAGGTCGCTCGGCGGCGCTGCTCGGCAGTGTGACCGAGGAACTGCTCGAACGAACCTTCGGTCCGGTGCTCGTGGTCGGGCCTCACGTCACGCACATCGATCTCGTCGGGCCGATCATCGCGACGGTCGACGGGTCGCAAACGTCGGAGTCGGTGTTGCCGCTCGCGGCCGCCTGGGGCATCGAACTCGGAAGCGAACCGTGGGTCGTCGAGGTCGCCGAACCGCACACCGGGGTGTCCAGCGACGTGAACGAATCCGCCTATCCGGCCCGGCTCGCCCGCAAGCTGGCCAAGGACTCGGGCCATCCAGCCCAGTTCGAGGTGCTCCACGGTGAGCACGTCCACGACGAGATCGCCGATTTCGCACGGTCGATCGACGCCGCGATGATCGTGGCGAGCACGCGGGGGCGCACGGGAATGTCGAGGTTCGTGATCGGCAGCACGGCTGCGGCGATCGTCCGGCATGCCCCCTGCCCGGTCCTCCTGGTTCGCCCGCCCCACCTCCCGCAGTGACGTACGAGATGTGCCAGGCACATCTCGTACGTCCATTGAAGCGTGACCCCGGCTCGCCAATAGCATGGGCTCACCATGGACCGCGTGCGGAGCTCGCAGGAGCGTTGATCGACGCCTCCCCTGACGGCTTGCTGCTCGTCGATCGTGACGGTGTGATTCAGCTCGCCAACCCGGTCGCCACCGAGATGTTCGGTCTGACCGAGGCCGATCTGGTCGGGTCGTCGATCGAGGATCTCGTTCCGCCCGAGTTCCGTGCGACGCATCCCCAACGACGCGGGGCCTACACCGCCGCGCCGACGAGCCGACCGATGGGTACCGGGCTCGAGCTGTTCGCCCAGCACGCATCCGGCGAGATGTTCCCGGTCGAGATCAGTCTGAGCCCGTGCGTCATCGACGACGCGCTGTTCGACGATCACCACGATCCGCGACATCAGCGATCGGCAGGAGTCGGCCAGCAGGATGGCGATGCTGCAGGACCGCGAACGCATCGCTCGGGACCTGCACGACATGGTGATCCAACGCCTCTTCGCAGCAGGGATGAGCCTCCAGGCGGTGCAGTCCACCGCCCAGCCCCAGCTGGTCGCCGACCGCATCGGATCGACGATCGTCGAACTCGACGACACGATCCGCGAGCTCCGCGCCGCCATCTTCCGACTCGGCCAGCACGACGAACGCCGGACGCTGTCGGCGCAGCTCACCGAGCTCGTCCACGAACGCTCACGTCACCTCGGATTCGAACCGACGCTGCGCCTCGTCGGCGACATCGACCTCCTCCCCGTCTTCATCGCCGACCAGCTCGTCGCGACGGTCACCGAGGGTTTGTCGAACGTCGTTCGCCACGCGAACGCTACGGCCGCCGAGGTGCGCATCGAGTGCGTCGCCGGCACCCTGTCGCTGCAGATCAGCGACAACGGCGTCGGCCTCCCGAACGAACCGAAGCGATCAGGTGGCCTGTCGAACATGATGTGGCGCGCCGCCGAGCTGGGTGGAACCTGCACCGTCTCACCGAACGATCCGGCCGGCACACAACTGCTCTGGAACGTCCCGATCTGACCGCGGGCGGTTCGCGCGATCGCGGGCTCGGCCCCACCCCCAGCGATGAGCCAAGTGTCGCGATCCGGGCGGTTCGCTCATCGCGGGCTCGGCCCCAGGCCTCGGCTGACGCGGGCGGAGCGGGGACGCTGGGTCACATCTCGTTGCGGTGACGCTCGACGAGTCGGGCGGCGAGCGCTGCAGCCTCGGTCCGCCGAGACATGCCGAGTTTCGCGAGAAGATTCGAGACGTAGTTCTTGACGGTCTTCTCCGCGAGATACATCTCCTGGGCGATCTGTCGGTTGGTGTAGCCCTCACCGATCAGGTCGAAGATCCGGCGCTCCTGCGCCGTCAGATCCTCGAGCCGGCCCTCCTCGCTGTCGCGCAGGCGCCGACTGGCGAGCCGGACTTCGGCATCGTCGAGGTAGCGACGGCCCTCGGCGACGCCGCGGATCGCATCGACCAGTTCGTTGCTCCGGATCTGCTTGAGGATGAACCCCGACGCACCGGCGAGGCCTGCGTCGACCAACGCACGGTCGCTGTCGAACGACGTCAGGATCAACACCTTGACGTCGGGGAACTCGGTGGTGATCTCACGGCACACGTCGATTCCGTTGTGTTCACCGTCGCCGAGTCGCACGTCGAGGACGGCGACGTCCGGTGTCTGATTGCGAATTCCGGCGATCGCCTCGTCGGCGGTTCCGGCCTCACCGACCACGGTGAGATCGCTCTCGGCTTCGAGCGCGGCGGCGATGCCCCGCCGCACCACCTCGTGATCGTCCAGCAGGAACACACGAATCATGCCGCCATCATCGCTCATGCGCCGCGGGCCGCCGCGCGATGCCGGGTCACGAGACCAGCGGGACGACGGCAATCGGACGATGGAGATGGTGGAGCAGCCAGGTCGACACCGACCCGAGCAGCGCTGCGCCCACCGCGCCGTGTCCGCGGGCGCCCACGACGACCAGGTCGGCGTGCTCGCCCTGCGCCGCCAGTGCCGACCGAGGTGTGCCGCGAACGAATTCGCGCTCGAGCGTGACGTTGCGCACGCGCGCCTGCGCGGCGACGGTGTCGACGAGATGGTGGAAGCGTTCGGCGGCGAGGTCGCTGGCATCAGGGAAGAAGAACGTGTCGGCGCCGACCGCGAGCGGCGTCGCATCCCACACCCACACGACCACGACCGTGCCTCCGGGTGGGGCGAAGTCGATCGCCCAGCGCAGCGCCTCCATCGAGTTCGGCGATCCGTCGCAGCCGACGACGACCGTCTCGACGGCGGTGGGCTCGGCATCGCCGGGCACCACGATCGTGGGCACCGATGCATGCGTCGCACACTGGGTGCTCGTCGATCCGAGCAACAGCCGGGTGAACCCGCCGCGACCCCTGCTTCCGATCACCAACAGCGCGGCCGACTCCGATGCCTCGAGGAGCACTTGCGCCGGGCCACCGTGGCCGACCGAAGCGGTCACGGGCAGGGTGAGGCGCTGCCCGAACTCGGCGGCGACCTCGGCGACGTCGTGAGCCGCAGCGTCGTGGAACTCGATGTCGTCGACGACCATGACCGGCGCCGACATCGGGTACGCGCCCGCAATCGGCGTCTGCCAGGCGGTCACCAGTTCGATCGAGGACGCCCGGCCGTCGGCATTGCTGGCCGCCCATTCGAGCGCGTTGGTCGCACAGTCCGAACCGTCGAGCCCCACGACCCACGTGCCGCGTTCGATCCGGCGCGACGACTTCGACTCCACCACGTCCGCCTCCGTCACCTCATGCGTCATCACCATCGGTCGACCTCTCTTCACGGGGACACCCCCCGCCCCTCGTCTGTGACGGCTCCACGTCCATCGCGATGATTGAACCGCCGCACGCCCGATACCGGCAGGGCCAAAGGTCACGCAGGTCGAGTTCGGCCGGATGTCGCGGATGCATTGACCTTGGCCCCTGGTCGGTATCGGCTCGATCCCGCACGATGGAACCGAACGATGGACCGAGACCAGGAGGCATGATGACCGACGACTTCCTCGCCCGGCGCAGCGAGTTGCGTCAGGGCTACCGCGACCTGATGCAGGCGATCCCCGATCAGATGAAGGGATTCGGCGACCTCCACCGCTCAGCCGTGAAGGACGGCGCCCTGAACCAGTCGACCAAGGAACTGATGGCCCTCGCGATCGCCATCTGCACCCGATGCGACGACTGCATCGCCCTGCACATGCACGATGCGCTCCGCGCCGGTGCGACGCCGGAGATGGTGCACGAGGCGATCGGCGTGGCGCTGCTGATGGGCGGCGGGCCCGCATCGACCTATGCGACGCATGCCCTTCGAGCCCTCGAGCAGTTCAGCGCCCAGCCGTGACGACCCCTCGACCTCGTCCCCTGTCGCCACCGTGACGATCGATGGATGCTCGACGATGATGTCCGAACACCCCGACCCGTGGCTGGTCGACTACGCCGCAACCGTGGCGTCGTTCGACTGGGACGACGCGTGGGCGGCGTTGCGCTCGGATGGTCGCAGCGGGCGGCCCGACAGCGTCAACATCGCCGACCTCGCCGTCGACCGACATGTCCGCGAGGGTCGCGGAGACCGGGTGGCGTTCCGGTTCATCGGACGCGACCCCGGCGACATCGACGATCCCGTCGACATCACCTATGCCCGACTGGCGCGGCGGACGAACCGGTTCGCCGACGCGATGCGCCGGCGGAACTTCGGGCCGGGCACGGGGGTGGCCACCCTCACCGGACGCATCCCCGACCTGTACGTGACGGCACTCGGCACGCTCAAGGCCCGCGGGACCTTCACCCCGCTGTTCTCGGCGTTCGGCCCGGATCCGATCTCGCAGCGGATGAACATCGGCCGGATCCGAGTCCTGGTGACGACTCCGCTGCTGTACCGCCGCAAAGTCGTCCCGATCCTCGATCGCCTGCCGCACCTCGAACTCGTCCTGGTGTGCGGGAGCACCGAGGACGAACTCGGTGCGGGGAGAATCCGGCCGCAGCGGCCCGAGGTGATGTCGTTCGGGGCCTTTCTCACCGAGGGCAGCGACCTGTTCGAGCTCGACCCGACCGATCCCGAGACCCCGGCGTTGGTGCACTTCACGAGCGGGACGACGGGGCTCCCGAAGGGAGCCGTCCACGTCCACTCGGCGGTGGTGACCCATCACACCACGGGCCGCCTCGTGCTCGATCTGCACGACGGTGACACGTTCTGGTGCACCGCCGATCCGGGCTGGGTGACCGGCACGTCGTACGGCATCATCTCGCCGCTCGCCAACGGCGTGACCACGATCGTCGACGAAGCCGAGTTCGACGCCCAACGCTGGTATGAGGTCCTCGAACGCCACGCCGTCGACGTCTTCTACACCGCCCCGACGGCGATTCGCATGCTGCAGCGCGCGGGTGACGAGGTGGCAGCGGGGGCCGACCTGTCGCAGCTGCGTCTCGTGGCAAGCGTCGGCGAACCGCTCGATGCCGATGCGGTGCGTTGGTGCCAACGGACCTTCGGGGTCCCGGTGATCGACACGTGGTGGCAGACCGAGACGGGCGGCATCATGATCTCGAATCACCGCTCGCAGCCGGTTCGACCCGGATCGATGGGACGGCCGTTGCCCGGCATCGAGGTCGGTCTGCTGGAATGCGATGCCGACGGCGCGCTCGTCACCGACGGCAGCGGCGCACCGGTGTGGGTGAACGACCCCGAGCGATCCGGCGAACTGGCGTTGCGCGCCGGCTGGCCTTCGATGTTCCGGACCTACCTCGACCAGGAGGAGCGATACCGCCGGTGCTTCGTCGACGGCTGGTACCGCACCGGCGATCTCGCCCGGCGCGACGCCGACGGTTACTACTGGTTCGTCGGCCGCGGCGACGACGTGATCAAGACCTCGGGTCATCTGATCGGACCGTTCGAGGTCGAGTCGGCACTCAACGAGCACCCCGCCGTCGCCGAGACCGGCGTGATCGGCAAACCCGACGCGACCGCCGGAACGATCGTCAAGGCATTCGTCGTGCTCGCCCGCGGACACGAGCCGAGCGATGAACTCCGCCGGGAGCTCATCGGTCATGCGCGAGCGCGGCTCGGCGCGGCGGTCGCACCGCGCGAGATCGAATTCGTCGACGATCTCCCCCACACCCGCAGCGGCAAGATCATGCGCCGCGTGCTGAAGGCACGCGAACTCGGCGAGGACGAGGGCGACACCTCGACGCTCGAGTCGGCGCCGGACACGAGGGGATCTCGACCATGACGACCGACGCCGACCCCGCCGTTCCCCGAGCCCGAGGCTCCGGGAACGTCTCCGGGGACCGCTTTCTCGAGCGGCGCCTGCTCGGCGACATGATCCGCATCCGCGTGTTCGAGGAACGCTGCGCCGAGTTGTACGCCGAGTCGAAGATCCGGGGGTTCCTGCACCTCTACATCGGCGAAGAAGCGGTGGCGGCCGGCGTGATGACCTGCCTCGAACCCGCCGACGGCGTCCTCGCCACCTACCGTGAGCACGGACATGCCCTGCTGCGCGGCGTGTCGGCAGAGTCGATCATGAGTGAGATGTTCGGCAAGTCCACCGGGTGCTCCGGCGGGCGCGGCGGCTCAATGCACCTGTTCGACCAGGCGACCAGGTTCTTCGGTGGCAATGCGATCGTCGGCGGACATCTCCCGCTCGCGGTCGGACTCGGACTCGCGGATCGGATGCTCGGGCGCAACGGTGCCGTGACGGTTTGCTTCTTCGGCGAGGGAGCGATGGCCGAGGGCGAGTTCCACGAGGCGATGAACCTGGCGGCGCTGTGGAATGTGCCGGTGCTGTTCTGCTGCGAGAACAACCGCTACGCGATGGGCACGTCGCTGAGATCGAGCGAGTCGCAGGTCGACCTGGCGCTGAAGGCGGCGAGCTACGCCATTCCCGCCTGGGTGGTCGACGGCATGGACGTGATGGAAGTGCATCGGGCGACGACGAAGGCGCTGGCGGCGCTCCGGTCCGGTGGTGGGCCGATGTTCATCGAGTTCCAGACCTACCGGTTCCGGGCGCACTCGATGTTCGACCCCGATCTGTACCGCGATCCGGCCGAGGTCGAGATGTGGAAGCAGCGCGACCCGATCACGACGTTCGCCAACCGGCTCGTCGCCGACAAGGTGGTCGACGACAGCGACGTCGAGGCGATGTGGACCGCGGCACGCGACGAGACCGAGGCAGCGGTCGCGGCGGCCGACGCGGCGCCGATCGAGTCGGTCGACACCCTGCTCGATCACGTCACCCGCCCGGTCGAGCCGATCCAGGTTTCCCGCGACCCGGGCTCGGGGGACCAGGCGGACCCCGCGGTTCCCCGAGACCCGGGCTCGGGGAACCACGACGACGCGGACGAGGTGTGGCCGTGAACGAGCCGACGACGATGACCTATCGGGAAGCGATGCGAGAGGCCCTACGCGACGCGCTCGCGACCGACGAGCGGGTGTTCATCATGGGTGAGGACGTCGCCGACTACGGCGGCACATATGCCGTCACGAAGGGTCTCTACGAGGAGTTCGGACGCGACCGGGTGCGAAACACGCCGCTGTCGGAGTCCGGGTTCGTCGGCGCAGGGATCGGCGCGGCGCTCGGCGGGATGCGCCCGATCGTCGAGATCATGACCGTGAACTTCAGCCTGCTCGCACTCGATCAACTCGTGAACACCGCGGCCACGCTCCTGCACATGTCCGGCGGTCAGTTCAACGTGCCGCTCGTCGTGCGCACCACCACCGGTGCCGGTCGCCAACTGGCCGCCCAGCACTCGCACAGCCTCGAGGGGTGGTTCGCGCATGTCCCGGGCCTCAAGGTGATCGCTCCGGCGACGCCTGCCGACGCCAGATGGATGCTGCCGACCGCGCTCGCCGACCCGAACCCGGTGATCATCTTCGAGCACTCCGGGCTGTACAGCGACCGCGGACCGGTCGATCCCGAGGGCGGACCCGTCGACATCGACCGCGCCGTCGTGCGCCGGCGAGGTGACGGCCTGACGATCGTTGCCTGGGCGGGGATGGTCCCGAAGGCCCTCGAGGCCGCCGACGAACTCGCCACGGTCGGCGTGTCGGCCGAGGTGATCGACCTGCGGTCGCTGCGCCCACTCGATCTCCCCACGATCGCCGAGTCGGTGCAGCGAACCCACCGAGCCCTGGTCGTCGACGAAGGTTGGCGCACCGGCGGATTGAACGCCGAACTCGCCGCCTCGATCACCGAGCGTTGCTTCTGGACGCTCGACGCACCCGTCGGCCGCGTCGCCGGCGTCGAGGTGCCGATCCCCTACGCGAAGCACCTGGAGGCCGCGGCGATCCCCCAGGTCGCCGACATCGCCGCGGCCGCACACGCCCTGGTCGGCGAGAACCCATGAGTGACGCCGAGACCTTCGACTATGCGATGCCCTCGCTCGGAGCCGACATGGACGAGGGCCGCGTCATCGAGTGGCGCGTCGCTCCCGGTGACACCGTCCATCGCGGTGACCTGATCGCGGTCGTCGAGACGGAGAAGTCCGACATCGACATCGAGATCTGGCACGACGGCATCGTCGATGAGTTCCTCGTCGACGTCGGCCAACTCGTCGACGTCGGAACCCCGATCGCCCGACTCCGTACCGTCGGACCCGGCGCCGCTCCGGTGACCGCCCGTCCGGAGGCGTCCGCAACATCAGCGCCGACGACTGCGACACGACACGCCGCACCGCTTCCGGCGCCGGCGAGGGGTGATCGCGTTCCGGCCTCGCCGCTCGCACGCCGCGTCGCCGCGGAGCGGGGCATCGACCTCGGCGCGGTGCGCGGCAGCGGACCTGGTGGCGCAGTGATCGAAGCGGACGTCGTCGCCGCCACACGGCGACCTGCCGGAACCGGCGGTCCGACCCCGGCAGCGCCCCCGGCTCCTGCGCCCCCTGTTCAACGGCGGTCGCCGGACACGATGCGCTCGCTGATCGCCGAACGGATGACGACGTCCAATCGCGAGATCCCGCACTACTACCTGTCGCGCGACGTCGACGTCGGCGCGCTCGAGATGTGGCTCGCCGAACGGAACGAGCAACGACCGATCGCGGAGCGGATCCTGCCGGCGGCCTGCTTCATCCGGGCCGTCGCGCTCGCCGCTGCCCGCCATCGGGAACTCAACGGATTCTGGATCGGCGATCGCTTCGAGCCCGCCGAGTCGGTCAACGTCGCGATGGCCATCTCGCTGCGTCGCGGTGGGTTGGTCACGCCGCACATCGAACGAGCCGACGAACGCACCCTCGGCGAGGTGATGGCAGCGCTCGGAGAGATGGTCGCCGCTGCCCGCACGGGCAACCTCCGCGCCAGCTGGATGACCGGAGCCACCATCACCGTCACGCACCTCGGAGACAGCGGCGCCGACCTCGTCCACGGCGTGATCTCACCTCCGCAGGTCGCGCTCGTCGGCTTCGGCCGGGCCCGCGACCGTGCATGGGTGATCGACGGCGAGGTCGTCGTACGACCCGTCGTGACCACCACGCTGGCCGCCGATCATCGCGCCACCGACGGCGCAATCGGGAGCCGATTCGTCGCCACCCTCGCCACTCACATCGACCACCCGGAGGACCTACTGTGAACGACGACATCCGCACCAGCACCCACGACCAGGTCGCCCTCGTCACGATGATCCTGTCGGCGATCGCCGATGTCGCCCCGGAGCTCGAACCCGAACTGGCGGGCCTCGACCACGACGTCGACTTCTGGATGGAACTCCAGCTCGACTCGATGGACCACCTCGCCGTGATGACGCGGCTCACCGAGCAGACTGGTGTCGAGATCGCCGAACGCGACTATCCACGCCTCACCACGATCACCGCACTTCGCGACTTCCTCGCCGCCGACCACCACTGAACGAGACACGAGTCACTCGAACCACAAGGAGCACTCCCATGACCGACACACCGGACACACCGGACACACCGAACACACCGGACACACCCGGGGCGACGGGAACCGAGGGTGGCACATCGACGAGGTGGCCACTGATCGCCGGCGCCGTGGCACTCGTCGCAGCGCTCGTCGTCACGCTGGTGCTCATCACCTCCGACGACGACGAGACCGCGGACTCGGTGGCCACCACCGAGGCAGCCGCGACCACCGTCGTCAGCGACACGACCGACGCCCCGGCGACCACCGAATCGCCGGCGACCACCCAGTCTCCTGAGACGACGGAGCCCGCGGAGACGACCGAGCCGTCGACCACGGGCGCACCAGCACCCGACGACCTCCGCACGGCGATCTGGCCCTGGTTCGACACCGACGTGCGCTATTCCGACCCGGTCGACGCCGCCGTCGGATTCGCGACCGACTACCTCGGATTCGTCGATCCGATCGCCGGCGAGTTCATGGCGGGCGACAGTCGTTCCGGCGAGGTCGAGATCCGGTCGTTCGACACCGGCCCGGCGACGGTGGTGTTCCTTCGCCAGCTGACCGACGACGACAGCTGGTGGATCCTGGGCGCCGCGAGCGAGAACATCACCATCGACGAGCCCGAGGCGTTGGCCGAGGTGACGAGCCCGCTGACCGTGTCCGGAACGGCGCTGGCATTCGAAGGCACCGTCGACGTGCAACTCCGAGCCGACGGGAACGGCGAGCCGATCTTCGAGGGATTCGTGACCGGCAGCGGCGGCCCGGAGCCCGGTCCGTACAGCGAGGTCTTCGAGTTCACCAGCCCAGGTGAGACCGGCGGCGCGCTCGTGATGCTCTCGCTGAGTTCGGAGGACGGCTCGACGCTGGAAGCGTCGGCGATGCGGATCTTCTATCGCTGATTCCTCGACCATCGGGTTCCACGAGATCGGTCACTCCCTCGGCTTCGACTCGGGACGTGGCCCGATCAGCGAGAGCACCTGCGCAACGGCGGCCGCGCCGTCGCGTTCGACTTCGATGCAGCCGGGCGAGTCGCCCTCGTCCGGAGCCGGTGTGTGGTGGTGCACCAGCACCGGAGTGCCGGGCGACTGTTCGCGGTGCGCGCGAACCAACCGTGCGGTGCGTTCGTCGTCGGGGTCGAGCAGCACGATGATCGCGTCGGCCTCGTCGGCGAGCGGACAGCGTCCGCCGCTCAGAACCGGGCACCCGTGGTCACCACGCACCGAGGGTCCGGCACACATCGCCGTCGCGAGACCGGCGGCCTCCGCTGCGCGCTCACCTGCCCAACGCCGGCCGGCGACCTCGACGAGGACGCGGGGCCGAACGTCGGCGGGCGGCCACGTCGGCACCGGTCCCGTCGTCCCGATCGACACGCGCACGACCCCACTGTCGTGTGCCAGAGCGACCGGACCGCGCCGGCTGAGCAGCGACAGCATCGGACCGTTCTCGAGCAGCACCTCGGCCTGCAGGTTCGCGAGCCCAGTTGCGGCGGCGTGGCGAACCAGGACGTCGAGGAGATACGGCCCGAGCCAACCCCGCCACTCGGGTGCGACGGTCACGGCGAGGTCACCGTCGCCGTCGTCGCGCATCGCGTATCCGGCCTCCGCGGCGACCTCGTCGGGGGCGCCGTCGCGGTGCACGATCGCGATCACACCGAAACCCCCGTTCGAGGCCGACGTCGGCCCACGTTCGACACCAGTCGAGGTGCGGCCTGAATGCGCCGAAGAACCGGCGGTGACGGTCGCCCACCGAGAGCGTCTCGTACAGGGCGAGGATGCGCTCGGCGTCGGCCGCCGTCGTCGGCCGCACCTCCATGCGCGCGCCGTCCGCCAACTCGATGACCTCGAAGAATCGGCCGTCGTCCATGCCACCACCATTCTGTCGCCTTCCGGACCCCTCGGGAAGCGGCTACCCCAGGGGGTATCATGGACCCATGACGATCATGCGTGGATTCATCGCCGGCGCCACCGGCGTCAGCTTGTTGCTCGTGTCGTGCGGCGGCGACGACCCGGCGGCTGCGAACGCGGCGGCAACGGCCGAGGACAGCCGCCCCGGCGATGCGGTCGGGATCAGCGGGATCTCGACGATCTCGGTCGACGCCGCCGCCGCGATCACCGACAACCCTCCCGACGACCTCGTCGTGCTCGACGTTCGCACGCCCGAGGAATTCGCCGACGGCCATCTCGAAGGTGCAGTACTCGTCGACTTCTACGCCGCGGACTTCTCCGAACAACTCGCCGCGCTCGACACGGACGTTCCGTATCTCGTGTACTGCCGCTCGGGGAACCGCAGTGGCCAGGCCCTCGGCGTGATGGAACAGCTCGGCTTCGCGTCAGCGGTCGACGTCGACGGTGGCATCGTCGCCTGGACCGACGCCGGCCTCCCCGTCACGAGCGGCTGAGGCCGCGGACGAGACGTCCGCTCCGACCCCTCGCAGCACGAGCACGCGTGTGAACTCGGCACCGACCAGAACGATCTGGCCGACGAAGAAGATCCACAGCAACACGAGGAACACGCTCCCGGTCACGCCGACCAGCGACGACGCCGCATACCGCTGCAGGTACGCGCCGATCAGCACCGTGCTCAGGGCCAGGGCGCCTGCGGTGACAGCACCACCGACGATCGCTGCACGCCACGGCACGTGCGCGTCGGTGAGCGAGCGGAACAGCAGGGTGACCACGCCGACGCCGAGGGCCCACGACGCGGCGGCGCCGAACACCTCCTCGAGCGACTCGACGAATGACGCCTCGGGCATCAGCCGCGTGATCACGCCCGCAATCGAGTTGAGCACGAAGGATGCGATCACGACCGCTCCGGCACCGGCGATCACGGCGAAGGCGACGAGACGCCGCATGACGCTGTGACGGAATCCCGGCCGGACCGGGCGTTCCCAGATCGTGTTGAACGCATCCTGCACCGCGACGACCAGCACCGATGCCGTGAGGAACAGCGAGACCGCTCCGAGGATGCCGAGTCCGGTGAGCGTTCCCGTTCCGTCGAGCGCATCGGTGAGCGCTCGTGCGATGTCGTGTGCGTCGATCCCGAGCCACTCCGAGAGCTGTTCGGTGAGATAGGACTGGACATCGTCTCGCGAGATCACCAACCCGGCAATCGCGAGCGCGAGCGCGAGGAGCGGGACGAGCGCGAACAAGCCGTAGTAGGCAATGCCGGCGCCGAGGCGAATGGTTCGATGATCACGCCACTGCTCGTAGGTGTCGAACCCGAGTGTCCAGGCGGCGCGCGCGGCGGCGCGAACCCGATCGACGATCACCGAGTCGATGCTACGCGGCGCTCGACGGCACGTCGGTGACGATCAGACCGGCGACGGAAGTGACGGGCCGGCGAACTCGAGCCAGGCGCCGTAGCCACCGACGAGGTCGGACACGTCGGCGAAGCCGGCGCGTCGCAACACACTGGCGGCGACGGACGAGCGGTAGCCGCCCGCGCAGTAGACGACGGTCGGAGCCTCGCGGTCGAGCTCGTCGAGACGGCCCGGGAGTTGCCCGACCGGCACCGGAACCGAACCGGTGATGCTGCCGATGGCCACCTCACCCGGGTTGCGGATGTCGATCAACTGCAGGCCGTCGATCTCGGCACGACGGCGTTCGAACTCGGGCACGGTCAGACGCGAGGCACGGGCCGTGCGATCGGGGTGCTCCGCCATCACCGCGAGCGGGTCCGCGAGGTACCCGACGACGCGGTCGAAGCCGATGCGGCCGAGACGGTTGCGCGCCTCGATCTCGAATCCGGGGTCGGCGACGAGGACGATGTCGACATCGCTCGGAACGACCGAGCCGGCGAACTCCGCGTAGCGACCGTCGAGGCCGACGTTGACCGAGCCGACCAGGTGGCCGCGGGCGAACTCCTCCGGCGAGCGGCCGTCGAGCAGGATGGCGCCGGCGTCGACCAGGCGTGTCGCAGCATCGAGATCGAGGGCCTCGAGCGGCGACGTCTCGTCGAGCAGCGGCCGGTCCTTGCGGTTCAGCACGGCGTCGTACACGAAGTACGAGGGCGCCGGCGGCTGGCCTTCGGTGACGAGCTCGACGAAGGTTTCCCTGTCGGGTGCCACCAGGGCGTAGTTGTTCACGCGCTGGTCACCGATCGTCGACCAGGTCTCCGTCGACAGGTTCTTGCCACACGCCGAGCCCGCTCCGTGCGCCGGATAGACGCGGGTCGAGTCGGGCAGGGTCAGCAGCTGGTTGTGCAGGCTGTCGTACAGCTTGTCGGCGAGTTCGTCACGGGTGTACCCGAGCGAGGCGAGCAGGTCGGGGCGCCCGACGTCGCCGATGAAGAGGGCATCACCGGTCAGCACGCCGTACGGCTCGTCGTCGTCGGCGTGTTCCCACACCACGATGCTGATCGACTCCGGCGTGTGCCCCGGTGTGTGCCGGATCTCGAGCTGCACGTCGCCGAGCGAGATGCGCTCGCCGTCGGCGAGCTTGCGCGACGGGAACTCGGTCTCGGCCACCGCCGAGAACCCGATGTCGGCGCCGGTCGCCGCGGCGAGTTCGAGGTGGCCCGACAGGAAGTCGGCATGGAAGTGCGTCTCGATCACCAACTCGATCGTCAGTCCGTCGGCGGCCGCATCGCGCACGTACTCGTCGATGTCGCGGCGGGGGTCGACCACGACCGCCCGTCCTGTCGTCTCGTCGCCGATCAGGTAGGAGGCCTGCGACAGGCAATCGAGGTAGTACTGCGTGAACTTCATGTGTGCGCCTTTCGACTGGAGGCCGACGTTGACGTCGTCGACCACGATGCCGTTTCCAACATACCCCACGGGGTACATATTCCCCGAGCGGGCCCTGCGACGAGAGTACGGTGTCGCCGATGCCACGTCGACCACTCCGGACCGCGATCTCCACGCTCGCCCTCATCGCGACCAGCGCGCTCCTGGCGGGCTGCTTCACCCTCGAAGCAACGTTCACCGTCAATGACGACGCCACCGCCGACCTCGACTACCTGATCCTGATCGACACCGAGCAGCTGGAGGAGTTCTCCTCGCTGCTCGGCGAGGACCTCGGCGACGTGGGCGACCTGTCGGGCGATGCCTTGCTCGACGAATTCTTCGGCGGCGACGACCCGTGCGCTGATCTCACCACGGAGCTCACCGACTACGAGGTGGCCACCCGCGAGATCAACGAGGACGGCGAGGCCGGCGTGGGCTGCACCGTCTCCGGGGTCCCCATCGCCGAGCTGAACTCGCTGGGCGACGACACGTCGTCGTTCTCGATCGAACAGGACGAGGACGGCACCCGTTTCAACGCCGTGCTCGAGGGCGTCGACGAACTCACCGGCGACCCGTCGGAGACCGAGATGGTCACCGAGATGCTCGGCGTCAGCCTCGACGACCTGTTCACGATCAGGTTCGTCGTCACCGCGCCCGGGATCGCTCGGCGACAACAACGCGTCGTCGACCGACGGCTCGAAGGCCATCTGGGACGTCAAGCCCGATGCCGACTTCGTCACCGATGGCGACGCCACGATGACCGCCGAATGGACACCCGGCGGCAGCAGTGGCGGCGGCTCGTCGGTCTTGATCATCCTGGCGATCATCGCCGCGATCGCCGTGATCGCCGCCGTCGCGGTGGTGCTCGTCAAGCGCTCGAAGGCTCAGGGCTCGGAATCGACCGACGCCCCGACCGACACGCCGACGCCGCGCCGTCGCCCGGAACGCCGCCACCACCGCCACCCGGCATGGCGCCACCGCCCGGTCCCTCCGTGCCGACGTCGAGCCCGCCACCGCCACCTCCGCCGGGCTCGGAACCGCCGGCCACCTCCGCCACCCTGACGCCGACCGCACGACGCCCCGCCGCCACCGCCACCTCCGTCCTGACGGTCGTGGTCGGCGCCGTCGACTCAGTCCGTCAACGGCGCCATCGCCCCCAGGAGATCGCCGACGAGGTGCTGGCGTTCGACGCGGTGGCGCATCGGGCGATCGGTGACGATCTCGTACCGATTGCGCCGGCCCTCGCGGTGCCGGGTGAGGCACCCCGCGGCCTCGAGGTCCTTCACGATGCCCTGCACGGCGCGCTCGGTGATACCGACCTGCTCGGCGAGGTCGCGCAGACGGAGCTGAGGATTGCGGGCGAGGCAGATCAGCACGTGGCTGTGGTTCGTCAGGAACGTCCAGGTCCCGTCATCGGTCGGCGGCGCCGACGACGTGGCGGTGAGGCCGGTGCCGCGAGTCATGGCGCAAGGTTACGAACACCGTTACCGGAACTCAACTTCCTCTGATTGGTCGGGTGTGTTCGGGGTTGTGTGTGGCAGGCTCTCCGTGTGCCGACACCGAGCTACGAGCAGCTGTTCGAGAACAACCGCCGATGGGTCGCTGACGAGTTGGACCGCGATCCCGAGCACTTCGAACGTCTTGCCGCCGGCCAGAATCCGAAGTATCTCTTCATCGGCTGTTCGGACAGCCGGGTGAACGCCAACGAGATGGTCGGCGTGCGCAGCGGCGAGATGTTCATCCACCGCAACATCGCCAACCTGGTCGTCCACACGGACATGAACCTGATGTCGGTGCTGCAGTTCGCCGTCGAAGTGCTGGAGGTCGAGCACGTCATCGTGTGCGGCCACTACGGATGCGGCGGCGTCGCCGCGGCGGTCGACGGTACGTACCACGGACTGATCGACAAGTGGCTGCGCACGATCAAGGACGTGTACCGGATCTACCACGACGAACTCGACGCCATCGACGATGCCGAGCTGCGTCATCAGCGCCTCGTCGAACTGAACGTGCGCGAGCAGGTCTACCGCCTGTGTTCGACCTCGTTCGTCCAGCGCCGCTGGGGCGCCGACATGCGCAACCACGTGCACGGCTGGGCCTACGACCTGCGTCACGGGCTGCTGAAGGACCTCGAGATCGACCCCGCCGACGAACCCGCCCGCGGCATCTACGACCTCGACGGCCTCTGAGCGCGCCGCCTCTGCTCGTTCTCGTGAACTCGTGCGCGACATGGTCGCCAACGAGTTCACGAGAACGGTTGGCTGACTACGGTCGGGGCATGACGGTCGACTCGATCCCGGTCGCACGCACGCCCGAGGGTGGTTGGACCGGAGCATTCCCCGAGCCGGTCCTCGCGGGTTGCCACGATCCGCTCGTCGACGGCGCTCCGGACATGCGAGGCATGTGGCAGGTGGCCGAAGTGCTCGTCGACGGACGGCCGATCCCCGAGCACCCGGCGCTCGGGGCGATGCAGCGGATCGAGCAGTGTGCCGATCGGGTCACGATCACCGCGGGTGGGATCATCCACGACATGCGTTGCGACGGCACCGTGGAGCACGGCGTCAACGACGTCGCCGAGTTCGACAAGCAGACCCCGATCTCGGTGGTGGCGACGTTCGAGGAGCACGTGCACGTCTTGCGCCCGGTCGGGCTGCCGATCGAGGTGAAGCGCTGGCGCGAGGGCGACGACCTGATGTGGCAGTACGTCGGATTCACGTGCCGGCTGGTCCGGCTCGGCCCGCCCGAGCTGCAGCCGGACTGACTACGGTCGGTGCATGACCGACGGCCACATCGACCTCGACCTGAACTCCGGTCCGCCACTCGCGGACCCGATGCTCGACTCGCTGTATCGGCGCATGCGAACGATGCACTCGCTGTACTACCAGGCCGTCGACACGATGGACCTCGAGCACGTGAACCACTTCGAGCGTGAGGGCGTGTTGCCGATCGCCTTCTCGCTGTTCCACTACGTCAACGTGCACGACGGTTCGTTCATGATGATCACGGGCGAACCACCGATCTGGAACGACGAGTGGCAGGAGCGGGTGCAGCTGACGATCGCCGATCACGGCAAGCACAAGACCGTCGACGAGATGGTGGCGCAACGGATCGGCGACTACGACGCGTACAAGGAGTACCAGCGAGCGGTGTTCGAGCGCACCGAGGAGCACCTGCGAACGATGGACCCCGCCGACCTCACACGGGTGTTGATCGCCAAGCCGTATCCGCCGATGATCGCCTCGACCTACAGCGCCCGTTGCGCTGGGCCGCTGGGCATCACGGTGCTCGACGGGTTCGAGTGCTGGCTGTACCAACACGGCCTGCGGCACATGGGCGAGATCGAGTTGGCCCGCGGCCTGGTCGGGCTGGGCGGGATGACGTCGTGATGGAACCGCTCGGCGTCCACCACGTGTCGATCAACGTGCGCGACGCCGCCGAGAGCGTCGCGTTCTACACCGACGTGCTCGGTCTGGCGGCGCGAGACGATCGTCCCGACTTCGCCTTCGGCGGCGCCTGGCTGGACATCGGCGGCCAGCAGGTCCACCTGATCGAGTCGACCGTGCCGAGCGACTGCGGCCAGCACTTCGCCATCCACGTCGCCGACATCGATGCGGCGGTCGCCGAGTTGCGCGAGCGTGGCGTCGAGGTCAGCGACCCGAAGCCGGTGGCGTCGAGCCGCCAGTGCTTCCTGCACGACCCGTCCGGCAACCTGATCGAGCTCCACGAACCATCGATCACGCCGGGGTCAGACCCCAGGCGTGATCAGGTCGGGAAGCCGGGGACGCCGTCGTCGAGCTGGACCCCGGCCGAGTTGAGGAAGCCCGACACGAGCCGGTAGAAGCCGGCGACGACCAGCAGCTCGACGAGCTCCGCGTCGGACCACCGCTCGGTGAGCGCCAACCAGGTCCCGTTGCTGACGCAGTCGTCGGCGTGGAGGTCGTCGGCGAGCGCGATCAGGGCACGATCGTCGGGGCTCCAGTCGTGGTCGTGCGGCGACTTGGTCAGCGCGACGATCTCGTCGTCGGTCAGCCCGCACCGCTTGCCGATCACGGTGTGCTGGCCGAACTCGTACACGGCCTGCGCGTTCCAGCCGACCCGCAGGATCACCAGCTCACGTTCGCGCTCGGGTATCAGGCCCTTGTTCAGGATGAACCCGCCGAGCAGGTTGAAGCGCTTCAACAGCTTCGGATGATGCCCGAGCACGCCGAAGATGTTGAGCGGCCTGCCGTCGTGGGTCAGCGCACCCGCGAGCGTGTCGCGAAGCTCGGCGTCGGTGACGTCGTCGAGGTCGATCGGTTCGATCCGTGGTTCGGTCGGTCGTGAAGTCATCGTCGCTCCCGGGATTGCACCAGGGGTCAGACCCCTGCGGCAATCGATCAATTGTGGGCGTGCTTGCCCGGCACCCAGCCTTGCGCGGCGAGATGCTCGCGGCCGAAGCCGAGCGGTTCGTCCTCGGCCGGGCGATCCCTGGCTGCAATCTCAGCCGCGAATCGGACGGGGGTCGCTGATCCGCACGACCCGGTTGGTCATCGTGCCGATGCCGTCGATGGTGGTCGTGATCACGTCGCCGTCCGCGAGGAACTTGCCCTGCGCGGCGCCGACGCCCTCGGGAGTGCCGGTGAAGATGATGTCGCCGGTGACGAGCGTGGTGATCGACGACAGGAAGCTGACGAGCGTGGGGACGTCGAAGATCATGTCGGCGGTGTTGCCGTCCTGGCGGACCTCACCGTTGACGGCGCACACGATGTGGAGCGCGTCGCGGTCGGCGAGCTCGTCGGTGGACACGAGGACCGGGCCGATCGGGCCGAACGTGTCGAACGACTTGCCCAGATCGAAGTGCGGGGGCTTCGCGGCGAACTGCGCCGGACGGTCGGAGATGTCCTGGCCGACCGTGACGCCGACCACGTGGTTCCAGGCGTCGTCGATCGTGATGTCGCGACCCCCCTCGCCGATCACGACGACCAGCTCGCCCTCGTAGTCGCATCCGCCACTGCGGATCTCGACATCGGCGGTCGGGCCGACGAGACACGATGGGAACTTGGTGAACACGAGCGGGCTGTCGGGCGCCTCGCGTCCGGTCTCCTCGACGTGGGATGCGTAGTTGAGGCCGATGCCGAACGACTTCTGCGGTCGCGGGATCGGCGGGCCGAGCACGACGTCGGCGAGCAGGCCGGTGACCGACGCCTCGTCGAGCGTTGCCGACAGCTCGGCGAGCAGGTCGGGTCGGGCGAGCACCTCCATCGGGTCGGAGCCGAGCGCGCCGGACGAGTGCGTGGCGATGTCGGTGTAGGAGTCACCGTGGACGAGCACCGCCCGTCCATTGACGTTCGCGAGTCGGAATCCCATTCGTGTTCCCTCCGTTCGGGTTCACGTACACGATGTGCCTGGCACATCGTGTACGTCAGGTGGATGTGGCGATGAGGTCGGCCAGGTCGGCGGGCTCGAGGAACTCGCGCGGTGGCGGTGGGCCGAAGGAATACAGGAATTCGTGGCCGCTGCCACTCCTTGGGCCGGTACTTGTCCTGCTCGGAGATGCGATCGATGTCCGAGGTGTACTCGACGTAGGTCCCGCCGGGCTCGCGGAGGTACCAGAACCAGTTCGATCCGATGGCGTGGCGACCGACGCCCCACATCTGCCGGTCGGGGTCGGCATCGATCATCGCCTGCCCGCCACGGACCACGTCGTCGACGTCGTCGACCTCGAACGCGATGTGGTGCGGGTAGGCGACGGGTGCAGCCTGGATGGCCAGGTTGTGGTGCACCGGACCGCAGCGCGTGAAGGCGATGATGCCCGGAACCTGGTCGCTGATCTCGAAGCCGATCACGTCGGTGAAGAACGCGAGGGTCGCCGGCTGGTCGGGCGTGCCGTACACGACGTGCGTGAGGTTCGACGGCCGGACCGGCTCGTCGGTCAGCACGCTCGCTGCCGGTACGTCGACGCGTTCGGGCTCCGTGCCCGGACGATTGAACGTGTGCGGCGTGGGCGGCGCGACGTAGGGCTCGGCGACGGTCACCTCGACGAGGAGGCCGGTGGCGAGTTCGCGCAACGCGAGCAGATCCGGTGTGGAGTCGACGATCTCCGCGTACAACGAGTCGGCGGCACGGGCTGCGATGCGGGTGAGGTCGTCCTGGTGCTCGGCACCGACGCCGAGGCGGAGCAGTCGCCGACCGGCCGCGCCGACCAGCTCGACCTGTTCGCCTCCGTCGCGGGTGGCGAAGCGTGTCGACTCACCCGGGTGCGGCGCCGATTCGGCGAGGCCGAAGTCGCGGAAGAACGCGGCCGACGCCTCGACATCGGGAACGCCCAAGGTGATCGACGTCAAGCGGTGCAACCCCATCGCTGGACAAATTAGATCGAATGATAGAGAATTGCAAGATGTCCTCCACGACGAGCGAAACCGTTGCTGCGGTGCCACGCCGCCGTCAGGCTCGCTCGGCCGCGACGCGCACCGCGTTGCTCGACGCCGCACTGACCGAGTTCTCCGCACACGGCTTCGAAGGCGCGTCGACGAGGGCGATCGCCGCGGCGGCGGGCACGCACCAGCCGCAGATCAACTACCACTTCGACTCGAAGGACGAACTGTGGCGCGAAGCGGTCGACCATCTCTTCGCCCGACTCGACGACGCTGTCGGGCGACATCTCCGAGACATGCCGTCCGCGACCGACGATCGAACGCGGTTCGCCCGCGGCATCCGAGCCTTCGCCCGGGCCGCCGCCGAACTCCCGGAACTGAACCGGATCATGGTGCAGGAGGCGACGATCGACTCCGATCGATTGCGCTGGATCGTCGAACGTCACACGCGGCCGCGGTTCGAGACACTCATCGCCGACTGGCGGGCGCTGCGCGACGCCGGTGAGGTCCCCGATGTCGACGAGGTCGTCCTCTACTACTCGCTCGTCGGCGCCGCCTCGCTCGCCTACGTCAATGCGCCCGAGGCCAGGCTGCTCGGCCACGACACGCTGAGCGCGGCGTTCATCGACGCGCACGCCGACGCGCTCGTCACGCTGTTCCTCGGAGGCGCGGCATGACTCCGGATCCGGACGTCCTGATCGTCGGAGGTGGCCCGGTCGGCGTGATGACCGCCCTCCTGCTCGCTCGTCGCGGGCTTCGCCGTACGGGTGCTCGAACGCGATCCGGAGGTGTACGACCTGCCGCGTGCGATCGTGATGGACGACGAGATCCAGCGCGTGTTCCAGGACGCCGGACTCATCGACGGCCTCGGCGCGATCACCACGCCGCTGGTCGGCGCCGAGTTCGTGACGACCGCAGGCGAGCGAATCGTCGGCGTCGAGACTCGCTCCCGGCACCGACTTCCCGCTCGGACATCATCCGACCGTCAGCTACTACCAACCCGAGCTCGAGGCGTTCATCCGCGACGCGGCGGTCGAGGCGGGCGTCGACCTCCGGCTCGGCGTGACGGTCACCGGTGTCGAACAGGATGCCGACGGCGTGACCGCGCGACACCGACGCCGGCTCGCACGCGGCACGATGGCTGGTCGCCGCGGACGGCGCGTCCAGTCCGATCCGCAAGGCGCTGGGGATCTCGTTCGTCGACCAGGGATTCGACCAGGACTGGCTGGTGCTCGACGTCCGGCTCCGACGGCCCGTGCCCTCGCTGTCGCCGTTCGTGCAGCAGATCTGCGACCCGGCACGACCGGTCACCTACGTGGTCGGACACGGTGACTACCGGCGATGGGAGTTCCAGCTCCAGGAGGGCGAGACCGGCGACCAGATGGTCCCCGACTCCCGGGTGTGGGAGTTGCTCGAGCCGTGGTTGACGACGGACGACGCCGAGCTCGTCCGTGCCGTGGTGTACCGGTTCCACGCCACCGTCGCAGACTCGATGCGGGCCGCTCGTGTCTTCCTCGCGGGCGATGCCGCGCACCAGATGCCCCCGTTCCTCGGCCAGGGCCTGTGCTCGGGGATCCGCGATGCGGCGAACCTCGCCTGGAAGCTGCGCCTCGTCGACGACGGCATCGCCGAGGACGTGCTCCTCGACACGTATGGCACCGAGCGACTCCCGCACGCCGCAGGTGTCGTCGCCCACGCGGTCGACACCGGCCGGCTGATCGACGAACTGTCCGGGCGCACACCGGCGAACACGAGCCTCGACGCGGCCTACGGGGGTGGGCGCCCGTTCCCGATCCTCGAGCACGGCATCAGGGTCGGCGGCCACGGAGCGGTCGGGCGACAGTTGCCCCAGCCGACGATCGGTGGCCGTCCGTTGGACGACCTGCTGGGGACTGGGTTCGCCGTGATCACCGACAGCGAGAGCCTGGTCGACGAGGCCAGGTCCGCATGGGGCGACCTCGCGTCGGTCGTCGTCGTCCCCGTCGGCACGATGCCGATCGCGCTGCCACCAGGCGGGGCGGTCATCGTTCGACCCGATCGCTACGTCGCCGCCGTCGCACACGATGCGGCCGAGCTCGCGGCGTCGAGCGAGGCACTCTTCCACCAACTCGGCATCCGCCGCGTCACCCCCGAGAGGACCACGACATGACCAGCGACACCACCCGCACAGTCGGCGGCAACTGGGATTCCCGCCACCTCGAGTACGCGCACGCTCACATGTGGGCCGTGCTCGCCACCGGACGTTCCGACGGGTCACCGCAGCAGTCGATGATCGGCTACCTCGTCGACGACGAGGGCCGGTTGGTCATCTCGGCCAAGGCCTACACGGCGAAGTGGAAGAACGCCGTGCGCCAGCCGAAGGTGAGCGTGACCGTGCCGGACGGTCGCGTCCACCTCGTCGTGTACGGCGACGCCGAAGCGATCGACACCGATCCGCTCCGGGCCGAACTGACGGCGCAGGTGTTCGGCGCCCTGTCCGGCAATCCGGCACCGGACCCGGATGCGATCGTCCCGATGCTCGACGAGCAACAGCGCGTCGTATTGCGCATCACCCCTACCAAGTTCCACTTCCAGGAGTGACGATCACGCCAGGGGTCAGACCCCAGGCGTGATCGGTGTTCCTAGGCTGGAGGCATGAGCGTTGATGCACGGGCCGTGTTCGCACTCGACGACTCGTTCGCCCGGGAGTTGGTCGGGCTGCACCAGCCGTGGCACGCCGATCCGGTCGCCGAGCCGTCGCTCGTGATCCTCAACGAGGACTTGGCGGGCGAACTCGGCCTCGACGTCGAAGCGTTGCGCTCCCCCGCCGGCGTGGCACTCCTCGCCGGCAACGACGCGCCCGCGGGCGTCACCACGGTCGCCCAGGCCTACGCCGGTCATCAGTTCGGCGGCTACTCACCACGGCTCGGCGACGGGCGAGCGCTCCTGCTCGGAGAGATCGTCGGTGACGACGGCACGCGACTCGACCTGCACCTCAAGGGGTCCGGGCGCACACCCTTCGCGCGCGGCGGCGACGGACGCGCCGCACTCGGACCCATGCTGCGCGAGTACGTGATCGGCGAGGCGATGCACGCGCTCGGGATCCCGACCACCCGCGCGCTCGCCGTCGTGTCCACCGGCGAGACGATCCTGCGGGAGGTCGACGGTCGCGTGGCCGACGTCCCCGGCGCCGTCCTCGCCCGGGTCGCGTCGAGCCACATCCGAGTCGGCACCTTCCAGTTCGCGGCGGCGACCGGTGACGGCCAACTGCTCCGACGGCTCACCGACTACGCGATCGCTCGCCACGCTCCCGAAGCCGCAGGCGCCGACAACCCGGCCATCGCACTGTTCGATCACGTCGTGACCGTGCAGGCGTCGCTCGTGGCGCAGTGGATGGCGGTCGGGTTCATCCACGGCGTGATGAACACCGACAACACGACCATCTCGGGCGAGACGATCGACTACGGCCCGTGCGCGTTCATGGACGTCTACGACCCGGCGACGGTGTTCAGCTCGATCGACCACGCAGGTCGATACGCGTACGGCAACCAGCCGGCGATCATCACGTGGAATCTCGCCCGCCTGGCCGAGGCGATGCTGCCGCTGTTCGACGACGACACCGACACCGCGATCGAGCACGGCGACCGCCGTGCTGCAAGCGTTCCCCGAGCGCTTCCAGGGCGCTTGGTCGACCGAGATGCGCACCAAACTCGGGCTTCCCGCCGACCTCGCCGAGGCCGATGCAGTCGTCGCCGACCTGCTGGCGCTGATGCACGAACAACGCGTCGACTACACGTCCGCGATGCGACTCGTTGTCGTCGGCGGTGCGCGGCGACGCCAACCCGAGCCGGACGCTGTTCGCCGAGCCGGAGGCGTTCGACACGTGGCGAGCGCGGTGGGAGGCGTTGCTGGGCGACGACCGGACTGCGATCGCCGATGCGATGGACCGGGTCAATCCGATCTACATCCCGCGCAATCACGTGGTCGAGGAGGTCCTGACCGCCGCGAGTTGGGGCGACGTCCAGGCGCTCGACGATCTGCTCGACGCCGTGACACGGCCATTCGAGCCACGGGCGGGTTTCGAGCGATACGCCCGACCGGCACCGGTCGAACAGGCAGCGAAGTACCGCACCTTCTGCGGCACCTGAGCGACTTCGCCGCACATTCACCTGTTGGCCGCCGTCGCGTGGCCGTGCGTTCATCTGCCGGTCAGACCGCTCGCGTACGTTGCCGCCGTCCGCCGAATCGAGCCAGCTCGAACCCCCCACCCAAGGAGTCCCGATGTACCACCGTCGTCTCGCCTGCGCCCTCACGGGCGCCCTCGTCATCGGCGCGTTGAGCGTCGCCGGATCGTCGGTCAGTGCCCGCCACCGGCCTCTGGCCCCGTCGGCGCCTGCGGAACCGGCGCCTCCCGGCGCTCGCTTCGCCGAGCTGGGTCGGTACACCACGGGGGCGGCGACCGGGGACGAGACCGCCGCCGAGATCGTCGCCTACGAGGACGACACGCTCTACGTGATGAGCGTCGGCAAGATCGACGTCGTCGACATCTCCGATCCGGCTGCTCCGGTCAAGACCGGTGAGATCGCACTGCCGGGCGACCCGACGTCCGTCGCGGTCTCCGACGGGCTCGTCGCGGTGAGCGTTCCCGGCGAGCCGCGCACGTCGCCGGGCACGGTGCTGTTCTTCCGGCGGGGCGAGCCGGTCGGCGAGGTCACCGTCGGTGCGTTGCCCGACATGGTCACCTTCACCCCGGACGGCAGGACGCTCGTCGTGGCGAACGAGGGTGAGCCGAACAGCTACGGCCAGCCGGACTCGATCGATCCCGAGGGCACGATCAGCCTGATCGACACCAAGCGCTTCGAGACGAAGGGCAAGAGCGGCACGTACGACCGGTACGGTCGCAACGACCGCGGATCCGGGCTCGCACGATCTCGTTCTCGCAGTTCAACGTCGGCGCGAAGCGCCACCGCGAGCTCCCCGCCGGGGTCCGGATCACCGGTCCGAACGCAACGGTGGCGCAGGACCTCGAGCCGGAGTACATCACCATCGACCGACACGGGCCGCACCGCCTGGGTGTCGCTCCAGGAGAACAACGCCCTCGCCGTGCATCGACCTGAAGTCGAAGCAGGTCGACGAGATCGTCGCGCTCGGCACGTCGGATCACTCCGTCGCCGGCTTCGGCATCGACGCGAGCGATCGGGACGGACGCGATCGACATCGCCAACCGGCCCGTCAGGGGCCTGTACATGCCCGACGGCATCGCGAACTACGAGGTGCGCGGCAAGACATACGTGCTGACCGCGAACGAAGGCGACGCTCGCGAGTACGACGGCTTCGAGGACGTCGATCGTGCCGGCTCGGTCGCCGATCTCGACCGCGGTGCCGGACGCCGCCGACGACGCCGAACTCGGCCGCCTGAACGTGATCACGACGGCACCGGCGACGGTCGAATGCCGACGGCAAGGTGACCGATCTCTTCTCGCTCGGCAGCCGGTCGTTCTCGATCCGCACCGACGACGGCGATCTCGTGTGGGACAGCGGCGACCAGTTCGAGCAGATCGTCGCTCGCACGTTCCCGGGCAACTTCAACGCCAGCAACTCGAACAACGAGTTCGACAACCGCAGCGACGACAAGGGTCCCGAGCCCGAGAACGTGTCGTCGGCGAGATCGGTCGGCGCCAGTACGCGTTCGTCGCGCTCGAGCGCATCGGCGGCGTGATGGTGTACGACGTCACCGACCCGACGGCGCCGGTGTTCCAGCAGTACCTGACCACCCGGGACTTCCCCGAGGACGACGACGACACCGTCGGCCCGGACAGCGGACCCGAGGGCCTGGTGTTCGTGCCGGCCACGCAGAGCCCGACGTCCCGCCCTGGTCATCGTCGGCAACGAGGTGACCGGCACGGTCAACATCTTCGGCTCCACACCGACCGACGGCGCCGGGACGCTCACGCTGCTGCACAACAACGACGGCGAATCCACGATCGAACCGCTTGACCGACGGGACGCTCAGGTCGCCGGTGTCGCCGCCTACAAGACGGTGCTCGACCGGGAGATCCGCGACGCCCGCAACGCCGGCAACGCGGTGCTCAACGTGTACGCCGGCGACGCAGTCCTGGCCAGCAGCACGCTCGCCTGCAGCCTGCCGCCGTTCCCGAGCACGACGCCGATCTACGACGCGCTCGCCCAGCGTCAGATGACCTACGACGCACACGTCTTCGGCAATCACGAGTTCGACTTCACGCCCGGACTTCCTCGAGCGGTTCGTGCGCAGCTTCGACCGCAACGGCACGCCGGCGCAGCCGTTCCTGTCGGCGAACCTCGACTTCTCGGGCGAGCCCACGTGGGCCGACCTGCTCGACGCCGACGGTGTGATCCAGGTCGAGGCCGCCGACGGCCGCGTCGTCGCTCGCAGCGCCGATCTCGTCGACGAGGTCACCGGCATGCGGGTGGGGATCGTCGGCGCGACCACGCCGTTGCTGCCGACCATCTCGTCGCCGCGCAACGTCGCGCTCACTGAGCACCGACCTCGCCTCGACCGCGACGGTCGTCCAGCAGCAGATCGACCTGCTGACGTCGCGGGGCGTGAACAAGATCGTGTTCGTCTCGCACCTCCAGAACCTCGACAACGACCAGCGAGCTCGTCGGCGCTGCTGCGTTCGGTCGACGTCGCGGTCGCTGGCGGCGGCGACGAGCTGCTCGCCAACGCCGACACGCCGCTGCTGCCGACGCACGCCGACCGATCGCCGGCACCTACCCGATCTACGTCGCCGACGCCGACGGCGTCCAGGTGCCGATCGTCACGACGGAGGGCAACTACAAGTACGCCGGTCGCATCGACCTGCGAGTTCGACGCCGCCGGGCAATCTGACCGGCATCGACGAGGCCAAGAGCTTCCCGCGTCGGGTCGTCGTCGCCAACGACGCAGCGGCGGCCGCCGGCATCGCCGACGCCGTCGCGCCGAACACCGGTCGTCCAGCAGACCGCGGTGGCGCCGGTGACGGCCTGCCTCGCCGGGCCTGCCCAGCCGATCGCACGCACGGAGGTGCGCACTCAACGTGAGCCAGCGGTGCGCGCCAGCGCTCGGGTTCACCACACGGCGTCCGCAGCGGAGAGACCAACGGCGGCAACCTCATCACCGACGGCTTTCTGCGGTCCTACGACACGTACGCCGGCGCCGCCGGGCTGCCGCCGCGAGCGCCACGACACCAAGGTCGTCGCCGTGCAGAACGGCGGCGGCATCCGTCAGAACGCCGGCAGCATCCTGCCGGTCGGCGCGACCTTCGACGGCACGAGCTCGACCTACGTCGGGGTGCCCGGCCCGATCTCCCGTCGCAACACCCTCGACGTGATGGCATTCCTCTCGAACGCGGTGACCGTCGTCCGTGACGTCACGCCCGGCCGAGCTGAAGCTGATCCTCGAGCGCAGCGCTGCGACGCCCGCCGGTCGACGGCGGACAGTTCCTGCAGATCGCCGGCATGTCGGTGACGTACTCGACCAGCGGCACGGCCCACGCCGTCTCGTCGCCGCCGCACCGCGGCCTCCAGTACGGCACGGTCACGACGCCGGGCTCGCGGGTCGTGACCGTGACGCTCGACGACGGCACGCCGATCATCGCCGGCGGGCGGTCGTGCGCCGGGGCGCCCGAACGTGTCGATCGTGACCAACAGCTTCACGGCTGATGGCGGCGACAACTACGCCGCGCTTCGGTCAGATCCCGCCGTCGCGCAAGGTCAACCTGGGCCTCACCTACGAGCAGACGCTCGTCGAGTACCTGTTGAGCTTCCCCGACCGCTGGGCGGCCTACCGACGATCCCGGCGTCGGACGCCCGCTACGCCGAACCCGCAACGGCGCGGGCCGCATCACCATCACCCCCTGACCCGATCTGCGCCCCGGGAGTTCCGGATCCGGGACGGGACGGGCGCAGATCGTGTCAGAGCACTCCACTCATCACGTTTGCGTGCAGATTCGGGTGGACCGGTCCACCCGGACTGCAGCGCAAACGGGATGGGCGCGGGTCAGCGGGCGACGCGGAAGCCGATGTTGCCGGTCGCGCTGTCGGGGGTGTTGGCGCTGCGGGCGCCGACGCGGTAGCGGTTGCAGTACGAGTCGTGGCACAGGTACGAGCCGCCACGCATCACCCGGTGCGTGCCGCCCGGCGGACCGGCCGGGTCGACGCGGGGCGACCGACGCTCGCTCTCGCGGTAGGTGTCGGGCGAGAACCAGTCGGCGCACCACTCCCACACGTTGCCCGACGTCTCGTACAGCCCGTAGGCGTTCGGCGGGAACGAGCGCACCGGCGCCGTGCCGGCGAAGCCGTCGGCGGCGGTGTTGACGCCGGGGAACTCGCCCTGGAAGACGTTCATCCGGTGCTCGCCGCCGGGCTCGAGCTCGTCGCCCCACGGGAAGCGCCGGCGGTCGAGTCCGCCGCGTGCGGCGAACTCCCACTCGGCCTCGGTCGGCAGCCGGGTGCCGCTCCAGCGGCAGTAGGCCGTCGCGTCGTCCCAGGTGACGTGCACGACGGGATGATCGGCGACGTCGGCGAACGTCGTGTGCGGTCCGGCGGGGTGACGCCAGTCGGCGCCCTCGACCTGTCGCCACCACGGCGCCGCTGCGACGCCGCGGGTCGGCGGGAAGTCGTCGGGCAGCAGGCCGGCGAACACGAACGACCAGCCGTCGGACTCGGCGAGCGTGACGTAGCCGGTGGCGTCGACAGAACTCGGCGAACTGGGCGTTGGTGACCGTCGTCGGAGCGATCGAGAACGGCGGCAGCTCGCACGGGATGCACCGGCCCCTCACCGTCGGAGGGGTAGCCGTCGCCGTCGGCAGCGCCCATCCAGAACTCGCCGCCCGCCAACTCGACGAGCTCGATGTCGACACCGCCGTCCGGCCGCACCGGCTGTTCGACCCGAGACGACGGCGATTCGTTCGACGGAGAACAACATGCGCTCATCGACGCCAGCTTGGCACAGGTGCGAAGACTGCGACCGACGCGATCCGTTCGCAATCGACGACCACGGGGAAGGTTCCTCACATGACGACCAAGATCACCGACAGCGGCCACAGCTCTCGCGAAGCCGACGCCGTCGACGACGGTCCGGTCGTGGCGACCGGTGTGACGCCGGAGCGACTCGCGAATCTCCGTGTCTGGAACATCGGCCTCACGATCCTGCACGCGGCGCAGGCCGTGTTGATCGTGGTGATGTCGGGCGACTTCGTGATCCAGGTGGTCTCGACGTTCCCCGAGGGTCCACCCGGCACTCGCGTGCCGACGCCGAACCGCTCTTCGACGTTCGCGTCGGCTTCGCCATCGGGCTGTTCCTGGCGCTCGCCGCGATCGACCACCTGGTCACCGCGACCGTCGGTCGCTCCACCTACGAGAACGACCTGCGCGGCGGCATCAACCGGTTCCGCTGGGTCGAGTACTCGATCAGCGCCACGATCATGATCCTGCTGATCGGGTTCTACAGCGGCATCACCAACATCACGCGGTCGTCGCCGTGATCGGCGCGAACGTGGCGATGATCCTGTTCGGCTGGATCCAGGAGCGCATGAACCCGCCCGGCCGTGCGACCACCACGATGATGCCGTTCTGGTTCGGCACGATCGCGGGGATCGCACCGTGGGTCGGCATCCTGATCCAGATCGTCGGCTCGGAGACCGTGCCCGGCTTCGTCTACGGCATCGTGATCGTGCAGTTCGTGCTGTTCTTCAGCTTCGGGCTCAACCAGTGGCTGCAGTACCGCGGCATCGGCAAGTGGACCGACTACATCTACGGCGAGAAGGCGTACCTCGTGCTCAGCCTCGCCGCGAAGTCACTCCTCGCCTGGCAGATCTACTTCCCCAGCCTCGACTGACGCCCACGAGCTGACCGGCGGCCGCTGCTCATTCCTGACTACCTCCCGAAAGCGGGAACCCGGTCAGCGACGGGCTGCACGCGGGGATCCGAGGTGCGGACGGGATGAGACGCTCAGGCGGGTTTGGCGTAGTCGACGCTGAACCAGCGGTCGGGGCGGAGGCGGATCAGGATGTCGTCGGGGCCGACGCTGGACGATGCGTACCCACGACCCATTTCCTCGCCGAGGTAGCGGATCGCCATCGGCTCGACGGCCGCTCGCGACGCCGCAGCGTCGAGCTCGACGATCTCGAGCGCGCCCTCGACGCTCACGTACTTGTACGGAAGCTCCTCCTGCTGCGCGCACAGCGATGCCCGGCCGGCCGACGCCGCGAGACGACCCTTCAGCGACGACGCGCTCGTGAGCACCTCGACGTCGCCACCGGGCTCGTACGAATACCAGACCGGTATCACCAACGGCGGACCGTCGGGGCGTTCGATGCCCAGCACCCCGACGTGCAGTCCGGCGAGGAACTCCTCGCGTTCGGAATCGGTCATCCTCTGGTCAGCCATGACGGCATCCTTCCAGACGCTCGGGCCAGGGCCACGGTCGCACCACGACCGATCGCCTGTGGTCAACTTGGAAGATGAGCATCACCGATCAGCCGGCGCCGCACCTCACGCTGTACCGGGCCACCGGAGCGAAGCCGTCGCCCGATCTGCACCCGAACGGCGTGAACCACCTGGCGTTGTCGACGGCCGACATGAAGGCCCAGCTGACGTTCTTCGCCGAGGTGCTCGGGTGCCCGACCAGGGCGCTGTACTGGATGCACGGCGTGGCGAACACGTTCCACGGCTTCGTGGAGCTGAGCGGCGACAGCTACCTCGCGTTCGTCCAGGCGCCCGGCAACCCGACCGAGGTGCAGTGGGGGGTCACCCACTCGGGCAACGCAGGTGAACCGGTGACGGCAGGCACGATGCAACACGTCGCCTTCAACGTCGATTCGATCGACGACCTGCTCACGATGCGCGACCGCATCCGCAGCCACGGCATCCAGGTGATGGGTCCGCTCGACCACGGCATGATCCAGTCGATCTACTTCGCCGGACCCGAAGCGCTGAGCCTCGAGGTGTGCGTGGGCCGCGACATCGACGAACGGCAGTGGGTCGATCCCGAGGTGCAGGGCCTGTGCGGTATCAGCGACGTCGAACTCGCCAGGCTCACCAACCCCGCCGGCTTCGAGCGTCCCGACGAGCCCGTGGCGCAACCGCCGTACGATCCGTCGAAGCCCAACCTGCGCTATCCCGACGCGGTTCGACGAGCGATCATGGAGATGCCCGACGCCGATCTGTGGACCAACCTCAGCGAGTCGACTCCTCCGGTCGACCTCGGCTGACCGACGCCGACCGCGACACACCAATTGTCTCTTGTCCGGACCACGCCTCGCGCCTACCGTCGGCCCCGCATCAGCAGTCGAGCACGATCGGAGGGGATCTGATGAAGACGACCACCTACGCGAACGGTGCAACGAGCTGGGTCGACCTGGCGACACCGGATCTGGCCGGTGCGAAAGGGACCGCGCGAACGCGCGGCGCAGCGTTCGCGGTGACGGAGCCGCTCGGTGAGCGACGACACAGGCGGCTTCGATCCTGACGCGCTCCCGACGGTCGGCGCCCACGATGCCGCACTTCCGGGGACCCTCGAATTGGGCGCGTTCTCGCTCTCGCTCAACGTTGCCGACCTGGGCGCATCGCTCGACTTCTACACCAAACTCGGCTTCGTCGCGACCGGCGGAAACGTCGACGACGGCTGGTTGATCCTCAAGAACGGCGAGATGACACTCGGGCTGTTCCACGGCATGTTCGAGCGGAACATGCTGACGTTCAACCCCGGGCTCACCGCCAGGATGGAGCGCATCGAGGACTTCACCGATGTCCGCGAGATCCAGCGCACGCTGAGCGCCGAAGGGTTGGCCGTCGACACCGCGATCGAGCCCGAGTCGGTCGGCGCAGGGTCGATCACGTTGATCGACCCCGACGGGAATCCGATCCTCATCGATCAGTTCTTCTGAGCACCGGCGACGAGCCGAGCGCAAACGTCAGCTCTCGTCGAGCAGGTCCTCGCGGATCGCTGTGGTCTCCTCGATCTCGATCTCGTCCTCGGAGAACTCGCCGTCGCCATCGAGGTCGACCGCCGTGATCGTCGTCTCGTCGATGATGTCCGCCTCGCCGTCGCCATCGAGGTCGACCGCGGTGATGGTCGTCTCCTGCACGATGTCGGCAACGCCGTCGCCATCGACGTCGATGATCGTGGTGGTGGTCTCGACCACCATGTCGGCGACACCGTCACCGTCGAGGTCGACGACCTCGGTCTCGATGGTCATGTCGATCTCGCCCGTGTTCTCCAAGTCGCTCATCGACGAAGTCAAGCACACTCGGCGACGTCCGACATCATGTCGCGGGCGACGCTCACACGTTCCGGAAGGTGATGCTGAGGCGCGGTCCGGCGTGGCGCACCTTCGGCACCGTGTGCTCCCAGTCGTGCTGGCAGGCCCCGCCCATCACGAACAGGTCCCCGTCACCGAGATCCCACCCCTGCGAGGCACCGCCACCACGCGGTCGGAGTCGCAGCGGGCGAGGCGAGCCCACGCTGACGATGGCCACGATGGGATCGACCACGACGTGGCGGTGACGATCGCCGTGCCAGGCGACCGAATCGCGACCGTCCCGGTACAGGTTGAACCCGATCGAGTCGAACTGCTCGCCGTAGTGCGCGGACAGCAACGTGCGCATCGCGGCCAGGATCGGGAGCGGTTCAGCGCGGCAGGCGTCGACGTGCCACCATGCGGACAACCGCGGTTCGTCGACGAGCCGGTCGTACATCTTGACGTTCGTGCGTTGCCGCAACGGGACGACGTCGAGGAGTTCGTCGAACACCGAGTCGGCGCCGGTGAGCCATCCGCGGGCGAGGTCGATCCACGAACGTTCATCGAGCTCGATTCGCCGACTACTCCGGAACGTCGCGTCGATGTCGGGTTCGAGCACACCGAAGAGCGATCCCTGACGAGCGGCGAGCCGTTGCGACGACACCATGCCGGACAGTATACGAACATACGTTCGCAGCGGTCACGTTTGACCCGGCACGGTGTGACGGTTCATTCGGCCCAGGACTTGATCTTCTCGATCGTCTCGAGCGGATCGGGGCCGTGTGGGTTGATGTTGAGGTAGGTGACGCCGACGTCCTTGAACACCTGAATGCGCTCGCGGACGTGGCCCTCGTCGCCGATCAGGGCGGAGAGGTCGAGGTATTCGTCGGGCACCGCGGCGATCGCCTCGGCACGCTTGCCGGACAGGAACAGGTCCTGGATCTCGGCGGCTTCCTTCTCCCAGCCGTATCGCACGAACAGGTCGTTGTAGAAGTTCTTCGACTTCGCTCCCATCCCGCCGACGTAGAACCCGATCAGGCCGCGAGCGGCCTCACGTGCCTCGTCGACGTGCGCTCCCGAGCCGAGCGCCACGGTGCCGCCGGCGATGATCTCGAGCGGCGCCTTGTTCGGATCGCGCTTCGCGGTGCCCGCCGCGAGCGCGTCGCCCCAGACCTGCTGGAAGCGGTCGGGGACGAAGTGGATCGTCTGCCAGATGTCGGCGATCTCGGCGGTGAGCTCGACGTTCTTCGGGCCGATCGTGGCGAGGGCGATCGGGATGTCCTTGGCCGGTGGGCGGTTCATGAACTTGATCGGCTTGCCGAGTCCGGTGCCACCCTCGGCGAGGGGCAGCTGATAGGCGGAGCCCTGGTACTCGACCTTGTCGCCACTCCACACCTTGCGGCAGATCTCGATCGTGTCGCGGGTGCGAGCGATCGGCTTCTCGAAGGGCACACCGTGCCAACCCTCGATGACCTGCGGCCCTGAGGTTCCGAGACCCAGCACGAACCGCCCGTCCGACAGCGCATCGAGCGTTGCCGCGGTCTGGGCGATCAGCGCCGGGCTGCGCGAGTAGAGCGGGATGATCCCGGTCATCAGCTGCACCGTCGAGGTCTGCCCGGCGAGGTACCCGAGCGTGGAGATCAGGTCGTACCCGTAGATCTCGGCCCCCCAGATGAGGTCGACGCCGGCCGACTCGAGATCGCGCGCCTGCTGGGCGAGCTTCTTCGGGTCGCCGTTGAATCCGATGGTGGTGGAGATCTTCATGCCGCGACCGTAGCGGTCCTCCCCGGCCCCGTCCCCGCCCGGACCGTCAAGGTCCTCCCCGGCCCCGTCCCCACCCGGACCGTCAAGGTCCTCCCCGGCCCCGTCCCCACCCGGACCGTCAGGCGAAGGGACCGCCGGGAGCGAATGCGTACGCCGCGAAGCGCTCGCCCATCCGCCGATACCCGGCGCTGTTGGGGTGCAGCCCGTCGGGGAGGTCGCCGACGTCGGCGGCACCGAACAGCTCGTGGCCGTGGAGGTGGTGGAGGTTCGCATCGCCGACGGCGCGACGCTGGGCGACCACGATCGCGAGCAGTTCCCGGATGCGCCCCAGCGACAGCGCGCCGACCGTCAACGCCTCGGGGCGTTCGACGACATCGAACCGCCCGTCGACGTTCGGCAGTGTCGGGCCCGGATGGTCCTCTGCCGCGGGGCAGATGATCGGGCTGATCACCACGATCGGCACCTCGGGATGACCGTCGCGGATCGTGTCGAGCAGACCGTGGACGGCGCGGGACGAACGCTCGTTCGCGCATCGAATCGGCGTTGACGACGTTGATTCCGAGCTTCAGGCTGATCAGGTCGGCCGGGAGGTCACGGATGGTTCGGGCGGTGAACTGATCGAGCTGGCACTGCCCCGCGAGGCCGAGGCTGTGCAGCTCGACGTCGGCCGATCGCGCCGCGACGGCGGGCCACGTGCCGGTCGGGTGATCGGCCTCCATGCAGTGGCTGATCGAACTGCCGTAGTGCACCCACCGGCGCCGATCCGACGGCGGCGGCGGGTCGATCGTGGCGTCGTCGTCGAGACGGAGTTCGCGCAACATCGCGGTGGCGTTCTGCGCGAGCCAGATCTCGACGTGCTTGCGTCCGTCGGCGAGCCCGTCGAAGCGGATCACACTCGGGTCGGTGTGCACCATCTCGAAGTCGAGCGAGGTGCGATCGGGGAAGCGGATGACGTCGGTCGCGGTGAGCGCCTCGCTGCCCACCACCTCACCGTCGACGACCAGATCGATCGTCGCGGTGTGCGGGGTGAGACCGCCGTACTCGAGCCGGGTGAACACCGCCTCCAACTCGACCGCCGTGGAGTCGGTGACGAACTCGAGCCGACCACCCGACGGCATCGACGACACGAACCCGATCGCCGGATCGACGAGCTGCGCCCGCGCCCAGGCCGGTAGCCGCTCGGTGAGCGGCGCCCCGCTCCATCGCCGTGCGGTCGACGATCCCCGCCAGCCGCACCGGCGTGTCGTGCGCACGGAGGTCGATCGACCTCACGCGCCGGGACGGGACTTGCCGGGGGCGACCGTGCGAGCGAGGATGCCGAGCGTGGCGCGCAGGCTCGCTTCGGAGATGATCGGGAACCGGTCGACGATGCCGGCGTAGGCCTCGTGCAGGTTCGACCAGTCGTAGTACGACGTGACGAGCGTGCCGCCGTCGATCGGCTCGAGCCGGTAGCCGTAGATGTGTCCGATCGGCGGTTGCATCACCCCGTCGATGCTCCACGCGATCTCGGTGTCGGGCTCGAACGTCTCGATCACGACCGTCACGTCGTACTCGCCGAGATCGACGTCGCGCAGCGAGTCGCGATCCATGTGGACCACGAAGCGGTCACCGACGGCGCCGGCCGGATCGCCCTCGGCCGACATCAACATCCCGGAGGCGTCGATCGTGACGTGCCCGGCGGGGCTGCGCAGGACGTCGAAGATCGCCGAGGGCTCAGCTGCGATGGCTCGGTCGACTTCCAATCGGGTCGTTGCTCCACTCATCGTCGAATCCTGGCAGCTCGCGCAGGCGACACACGACACGATCGTCGCGCCATCGTGACGTTCGTCCCTGCTGCGCAGCGTCGGGATTCGCGACCCTGGAGTCGGGAGCCGCACGACGCGGCTCCGAGAATCCACACAACGAAGGCAAGGAGGTTCGTGATGTCTCTGATTCATCGAAGCCGCAGCGACGTCGACTGGCCCGACCTGTTCGGTGGTCGCATGTTCGACATGCCGACCCCGTGGAAGGACCTGTTCGACGACAGCGACATGAAGGTCGAGGAATTCCGTGACGGCGACACGCTGGTCGTGCGGGCGGAGATGCCAGGCATCGATCCCGACAAGGACGTCGAGATCACCGTGGCCGACGGGATGCTGCATCTGAGCGCCGAGCGCCGTTCCGAGACGACGACCGAGGACAAGAAGGGCTATCGGTCAGAGTTCCGTTACGGCTCGTTCTCGCGTTCGGTGCGCCTGCCCGCAGGCGCCGGTGAGGACGACGTGAAGGCCACATACGACAACGGCATCCTCGAGGTACGCATCCCGATCGACGAGCGTTCGAACGGGGCGAAGAAGATCCCGATCTCACGCGGCTCGTCGTGACTGTTTCGCCCGGCGCTCGCTTCGAGCGTCAGCGCCGGGCGAGGACCTTGGCGAGGCCGCGCAGCGCCACCTGGAATCCGAGGCGACCGACGAACGCCGCCACGGGGGCCACCAACGCGGGCAGATAGGGGACGGTGACGTCCTCGCGCCACTCGATCGTCGAGCCCGTCCCATCGGCGCGAACGGTGAAGCCGGCACCGCCGCCGAGCACCGGGCCCAGCTTCTCGACGTCGCACACACCGGTCTGCGCCGCCTCGTCCCAGTCGCAACGCGTGACACGCATCCGGTCCTCCAGCGCCACCGGCCGGATCCCGGTCCAGGCCGTGAACGTGTAGCCGACCGCCGTGGGGTCACCGGACTCACCCTCGATCGTCGTGGCGGGGATCCACGCCCCGTGCGCGGGCCAGTCGACGAGTTCGTCCCACAGCTCGCGCACGGGGACGTCGAAATGTCGGGACAGCTCGAACCGCACGGGCGCCATCGCTCGATCCTGCCACCAACCCGCCGAGCAACCTCGTTTGTGCGCAGTTTTGGATGGACCGGGTCATCCGAAGTGCAACGCAAACGTGGTTGGGGCGCGCTCGTTCGAGGGTTGGAGGAGGTGGTCGAGGACGCGGAGGGCGGCCGACGGCGTGGTTCGAGGCGCCAGAGCAGCGACCACGTCGTTCTCGCGGCGCCAGAGCACGACCACGTCGTCGCGGACGTCGGCGAGGACGTCGGCGAGGTCGGCGACGATCGCGCGCTGCCGGTGCAGCAGGTCGCCGACATCGACGCCACAGCGTTCGGCGATCACCAACTTCAGCAACAGCTCGCTGCGCAGGTCGCGCAGGTGCTCGACCGGGGTCGCCAGCCACCGGCGAAGCTCGGCCCGACCGGTGCGGGTCGCGGCGAGGATCGTGCGGTTGCCGCCGGCGATGCCCGGCTCCTCGCCGACAGCGCGGATCGAGCCCGCGATCGACGAGTTGGTCGAGCGAGCGGTAGGTGAGCGCTCGCGACAGCGACCACACGCGCCCCAGGTCGCCACCGGGGCGCAGCGCCGTCGCGATCGGCGAACCCGTGGGTCGGCGCGGGTAGAGGATGCCGAGGCACGCCCACTCCCCCAGCAGGAGGTCCCGACGGCGGCGGTCCCCCGACGACTGCGTCACGCCGGAGACACCTCGATGTCGGTGGCCTTGACCGAGGCGTGGACGCGTCGCCGGGCGAGGCGCAACTCGGCGAGCGCCGACGCGGTGATCTCGGCGGTGAGCGGCAACTCACCGTCGACCCCCACCCGGACCCGGTCGCCGAGCCGGTCGATGTCGATGATCGTGCCGGTCCACATGTTGCGGGCGCTCGACCCGGCGCCTCCCCGCGAGCGATCACGATGGAGTGCGGCCGGATGATGGCGAACGACGGTCCGTCGGGGGCATCGGCGATCACGACCCGGGCGCCGGTCGCCGTCGTCAGCACACCGTCGACGACCTCGCCGGCGACCAGGTTGACGCCGACGAGATCGGCGACGTAGCGCGACCGCGGATGGGCGGTCACCTCGGCGAGCGTTCCCGACTGCACGATCCGACCTGCTTCGAGCACGATCACGCGGTCGGCCAGCGCGTACGCATCGACCGGGTCGTGGGTGACGAGCAGCCGCATGCCGTCGAACGACTCGAGGTGGCGACGCAGGTCGCGCCGCACGCCGCGCGCGTGCCGACGTCGAGCGCGGCCAGCGGCTCGTCGAGCAGCAGCAGGCGCGGGTCGGTCGCCAGCGCCCGGGCGAGCGCGACACGTTGGGCCTGGCCACCCGACAGCGCCGCGGGGCGTTGGACCGCGTAGTCGGCGAGGCCCACCCGGTCGAGCCACCGTCCGGCACGCTCGGCGAGCGTCCGCCTTCGCGACGCCGCGGGCACGCAGGCCGAAGGCGACGTTCTCGAGCACGCTCATGTGCTCGAACAGCAGGTAGTCCTGGAACACGAAGCCGATCGGGCGGTGCTCGGGCTCCACGAACACGTCGCCGGCCGGATCGTCGACGACGGTGCCGTCGAGCGCGATCCGGCCGTCGTCGAGCGCGACGAGCCCGGCGAGGCACCGCAGCACCGTGCTCTTGCCGGCGCCGTTCGGTCCGAGCAGCGCGACCAGCTCACCGGGTGCGACCTCCAGGTCGACCCGGAGGTCGAGCGAGCCGAGCTGCAGCCCGATCCGCGCGGTGAGCGTCATGCCGCCACCTGCACCGGTCGGTTCGCCGGCACCGAACCACCGGTCGCGCAGGCCGACCAGCACGACGAACGAGATCGCGATCAGCACGAGCGCGAGCACGATGGCCTCCTCGGGGTTCGTCTCGAGCGACAGGTACACCGCGAGCGGCATCGTCTGGGTGGTGCCCGGGAAGTTGCCGGCGAACGTGATCGTGGCACCGAACTCGCCGAGCGCCCGCGCCCAGGCGAGCACCGCCCCGGCGACGAGCGCGGGGCGGATCGCCGGCAGGGTGACCCGACGGAACGTGTACCAGCGCGACGCTCCGAGCGTCCGCGACGCGTCCTCGAACCGCGGGTCGAGTTGGCGCAGCGCGGCCTCGACGGTGATCACGAGGAACGGCATCGCCACGAAGGTCTGGGCGACGACCACGCCGGCGGTGGTGAACGGCAGCGTGATGCCGAACCACTCGTCGAGGTACTGGCCGACGAGCCCGCGACGACCGAGCGCGAAGAACAGCGCGACGCCGCCGACCACCGGCGGCAGCACCATCGACAGCGTGCACAGCGCTCGCACCGCGCCGCGTCCCGGGAAGTCGACCCGGGCGAGCAGCCACGCGAGCGGCACGCCGAACACGATCGACAGCGCGGTCGCCCAGAGCGAGGTCACGAGCGACAGCCGCAGCGCAGTGAGCGCCGCGTCGTCGGTGAGGTACGTCCACGCGCTCGACCACGGCGCCCGCCACAGCAGGCCGACGAGCGGCAGGGCGAAGAACGCGACCGCGATGACGGCGAGCACGATGGCGGGCAGCGGCATCGCCAGCCGTCGGCTTCGCCGCCGGCGACGTCGTCGCGGTCATGCGAGCCGAACCCGTACGCGGCGAGGATCTCCTGGCCCGCTCGCGCCGAGCACGAAGTCGATGAACGCTCGGCCACCGGCATGGGTTGGGTGCGTCGGCGACCAGGCGATCGGGTACTCGGCGACCACGTTGATGTCGTCGGGGATCTCGACCCCCTCGGCGGCGTCGCCGGCGGCGATCACGTCGGTGCGTAGACGATGCCGGCGTCGGCCTCACCGAGCGTCACCTTGGTGACGACCGCCTTGACGTTCTCCTCCAGCGACGTCGGCGTCACCGTGACGCCGGCGTTCTCGAAGATCTGCTCGGCGTACGCCCCGCACGGGACCTCGGGTGCACATGCACGACGATGAGGTCGTCGTCGGCCAGGTCGGCGACACCGGTGATCCCCACGAGGGTTGCCGGCTTCGACGATGATCTCCAGCACGTTGGTGGCGAACACCACCGGCTCGCCGTCGTCGGCCCGGCGTCGGTGAGCTTCGTCATGTTGGTGAGGTCGGCCGAGGCGAACACGTCGGCCGGCGCGCCCTCGCCGATCTGCGCGACCAGCTCGGACGAGCCGGCGAAGTTGAACGTGACGTCGGCGCCGGGATTGGCGGCCATGAACGCGTCGCCGATCTCCGTGAACGCCGCCGTCAGCGATGCGGCAGCGAACACGGTGACGTCCGCCGGCGCGACGTCATCGCCGGCGACGCCGTCAGATCCACACGACGCGGTCGCCAGCGCAGCGACGAGCGCGACGATCACGATTCCGGGGCGCATCTCGGCGAGATTAGTCAGCAGTTGACTATTCGAGGCAACCGGGCCGCGATGCTCCGCATCGGCGTGGCCGACAGCCCCGCGGTACGTTCGCTGCCATGTGGTCGTTCGAGACAGAGCCGGAATTCCAGGAGAAGCTCGACTGGGTCGAGCAGTTCTGCAGGGAGGAGGTCGAGCCGCTGCACTACGTGTTCCCGTACGCGGTCCGCTCGCCCGATCCCAAGGTGAAGGAGTACGTGCGCGGCCTGCAGCAGCAGGTGAAGGACCAGGGGCTGTGGGCGATCTTCCTCGACGAGGAACTCGGTGGCCCCGGATTCGGCCAGCTCAAGCTCGGACTGCTCAACGAGATCATCGGCAAGTACCCGGCAGCACCACAGCTGTTCGGCGCAGCAGCGCCCGACACCGGCAACATGGAGATGCTCGCCGCGTACGGCACCGAGGAACAGAAGGAGCGCTGGCTGACGCCACTGCTCAACCAGGAGATGTTCTCGGCGTACTCGATGACCGAGCCGCAGGGTGGCTCCGACCCGAACCTGTTCAGGACCACGGCGGTCCGCGACGGCGACGAGTGGGTCATCAACGGTGAGAAGTGGTTCACGAGCGCGGGGCGCGTCGCCGACCTGTTGTTCGTGATGTGCACCAACGGCATGTACGTCGTGCCCCGCGAGACGCCGGGCGTCGAGATCATGCCCGAGCCACGCAACCACAACCACATCAAGTACAACGACGTCCGGGTGCCGCTCGACCACCTCCTCGGCCCCGAGGACGGCGCCAAGGTGCTCGCCCAGCGCCGCCTCGGTGGCGGGCGAATCCACCACGCGATGCGCACGATCGCGCAGTGCAAGTTGGCCTTCGACATGATGTGCGAGCGAGCGCTCAGCCGCGAGTCGCACGGCAAGATCATCGCCGAACACCAGATGGTGCAGGAGAAGATCGCCGACTCGTACGCACAGATCCGCATGCTGCGCCTACTGGTGCTCGAGACGGCGTGGAAGATCGATCAGAGCTCCACCCAGGAGGCGCGCACCGACATCGGCGTCGTCAAGTTCACGATGTCGCGGGTGCTGCGCGAGGTGTCGTTCAACGCCCTGCAGATCCACGGGTCGCTCGGCACGACGAACCTCACTCCGCTGCAGGACATGTACGCCGGGGCACCGACGATGGGCCTCGCCGACGGCGCCGACGAGGTGCACAAGTCGACGGTCGCCCGGCGGATCCTGAAGGACTACCGCCCGCACGAGGGCTACTTCCCGCGAGTACATCCCGTACAAGAAGGAAGCGGCGTGGGAGTCGTTCCAGCCGAAGTTCGAGTCCGACCCAGAGCTGAAGGAAGCCGCCGAGCGCTACCGCAAGTACTTCGCCAACCGCTCGTAAACCCCGTTTGCGTGACACTTCGGATGGGGCGGGTCATCCGAATCTGTGCACGAACGTGGTTGGGTGCCGGCGAGTAGTGTCGTCGCATGCCGACGGGGAACGCGACATCACGATCGAACCGACCGATCAGGCCTGCTCGGAACATCCCGAACGCGACGACCTCGCCGACGTCATCGCGTTCCCGGGGCCCGAGCGAGGCACTGCGTCGGGCAACGCGCTCGATGCGAAACTGCGCGACGTCGTCGGAGCAGTGTTGCGCGACGAACGGCACTCGCAGGAACGAACGCTCGCCGACGTCGCCGCCGCGGCCGCCGTGTCGCTCGCGTACCTCTCCGAGGTCGAGCGGGGCCGCAAGGAGATCTCGTCGGACCTGCTCGACGCGGTGGGCGGTGCACTGGAGCTCCCGCTGGTGGAGATTCTCGAACGCTGCGTCGAACGCCTACGGGTGCAGGGCACCGCGAGCTTCCAGCTCCGGGCGGCCTGACGACACCGCCACCAGGTCGGCAACGCCGTAGTCGACGGCCGCTGTGCCGGCCAACACGAGCGCCCGATCGGTGTCGACCCTGACGTCGTCGACCGTACGGCCGACGTGGCGTGCGAGCACCTCCTCGGCCTCGGCACGCACCCGCGCCAGTTCGGCAGCCTCGATCGCCAGGTCGCTCATCGACCCACGCGCGCCATCGCTGTGCGGCTGGTGCAGCAGGACGCGGGCGTGCGCGAGGACCGCTCGCTTGCCGGGTGCACCGGCGGCGAGCAGGATCGCCGCCGATGATGCGGCCTGGCCGACGCACAACGTCGTCACGTCCGGCGAGACGAACTGCATGGTGTCGTAGATCGCCATCATCGCCGTGAACGAACCGCCGGGCGAGTTGATGTAGAGGTGGATGTCCGACGACGGCTTGTCGGCGGCGAGGTGGAGCAGTTGCGCGACGACGACGTTGGCGACACCGTCGTCGATCGGAGTGCCGAGGAACACGATGCGTTCGCCCAACAGTCGGCTGTAGATGTCGGTCACCCGCTCGCCACGGGCCGTCGTCTCGATCACCGTCGGAATCGTGTAGCTGCTCACGCCGTGACCCCGACCGGGCGGTGACGGAGCAACGCGGCCGGATGTCGTCGAGCGACGACACGACGTGGTCGACGAACCCGTACTCGAGGGCGCCGCCGGCATCGAACCACCGATCACGTCCGACGTCGCGAGCGACCTCGTCGAGCGGCCGACCCGTGTGCAGGGAGATGATGGACCGCATCCGGTGCAGCGTGGCGCGCAGGTTGGCCGCCTGGATCTCGACGTCGGACGCCGAACCGCCGAGGCCCGCCGAACCTTCGTGCATCAGCACCTGCGCATTCGGCAACGCGTACCGCTTGCCGGGCGCTCCGCCGCACAGCAGCACCTGCCCCATGCTCGCCGCGAGCCCGATGGCGACGGTGCTGACATCGTTCGGAACCAGCTGCATGACGTCGTAGATGGCCAGACCGGCGAGCACCGAGCCGCCCGGAGAGTTGACGTAGCAGGCAGATGTCGGAGTCGGCGTCGTCGGCGGAGAGCACGAGCAGCTGCGACACCACCCGGTTGGCGAGTTCGTCGGTGACCTCGTCGCCGAGCACGACGATCCGTCCGATCGAGCAGTCGTTCGGCGAGCCGTTCGTCGATGTGAGTTGACATCGCCCCATCGTGGCGGCGCACGACGGTGCGTGTCCGCGATTCTGCTGGAGGCAGAACGCCTCGGGCGCGACCTCAGCGGACGAGACGAGCGAGTTTCGGGAGCACGCAGGGTCGACCCGAGCATGCGTCCCACGTGGCCAGACCACCGCTCAGCTCGCGCAACCCACCCAGGTCGCAGACCTCGGCAGCGAGCGCAAGCCTGGCAGCGAGTTCCTCGGGGCTGTACGCCATCCACTGCTGCGGATCGTGGGCATCGTCGTCGGCGACCGCGGCGCCGTCGGAGCAGTTCCAGCCACGATCGTCCGCCGTACGCGATCGCAAGATGCGCACCCCACCCGTCGGACTCACCAGGATCATCCCCGGGTGCAGCACGGTTCGAAGATCGGCCACGCAGCTTCATCGGCACGAACGTGCGTCGAGTTGAGACAATCGTCTCCACGTCGTTCTCGGCTCGGCCTCCGGTCGGCGTCGACACCGGCAGGGTGGATACGCTCGGCGATTCATCGATCTGGGGGTGTCTTGTTGGGTGTGAATGCAGAACAGTTCGTCGAGTCGTACCTCGCCGCGCACGAGGGGCAGCAGCAGGATCTCGACCGGGTGGTGAGCGAGCCGGCGGGGCTCGATGCGGCGGGGATGCTGGCCGCGTTGGCCGATCCTCGGCTCACCGAACCGGGCCGCCAGGCGGTCGCGATGGAGATGATGTCGGATTTCATGGCGCCGACCGGCTCGATCTACTTCGACGCCATCTACGGCGCCTTCGACGGCCAGGTGGCGGTTCGCAACTGGCTGATCCCCACGATGGCGTCGATCGATTTCATCGAATTCGTACCGACTGCGCCCCACGCCCTGATCGACGACGGCCTGGGCGGGACGTCGATCGACGAGTGGCAGATGTGGGCGGTGTTCGGCGACGATCGGATGCCGCTCCCGAAGGGCGTGAGCGTGCGTCGCTACCGCGACGGCTGGATCACCTGGGCATGCGACGTGTACGACACCGGACCGTTCCGGGTGCCCCCGCCACCCGACGCAGGCGGCGACGCCGAGCCGATCCCTGATTGGCCACGCACGTCGTGGCACGTCGATCCCGACGTCGCCGAGGTGCTCGCGTCATCGGTCGACTTCAGCGCCGATGCCGACGAGTTCCATCCGACCGACTCGGTGTACCACGATCCGATCTTCGGCGAGATCCGCGGTCGCGAGGCGATCCGTGACTGGCTCGTCGACATCATGGGCAAGGTCGGCAACATCGTGTTCGAACCGCTCGGCCCGCAGCTCGACGACGGCACGATCTCGGTGCAGGAGTGGCAGCAGATGGCCATCCAACCCGACGGCAGCCGGGTGTTCATGACGAGAGGGACCAGCGTCCGCCGCCGCGACGCCGACGGCCTCGTCGTGTACGCGGCCGACTACTTCGACACCGCGTCGCTGATGGACCCCGACGTCCAGGCCGCAGCGCTCGCCGCCGGGTCGACGATCACCGCCGACGACATCGCCCGGTACCGCCCGATCGCGTGACCGAGCACTCCGACCCGCCCGCCGGCAACCGCTGGCTAGCGAAGATCGAGGAGAACCCCGGCCACTCCGACTGGTACGTCGAACGCTTCCGCACGCTCGCGGCCGAAGGAGCCGACCTCCACGGGGAGGCGCGATTCGTCGACGCCATGCTCGCTCGTGGCGCTCGCGGTACTCGACGCCGGATGCGGGCCCGGGCGTGTGGGCGGCCGGCTGGCCGAGTTGGGCCACGAGGTCGTCGGTGTCGATCTCGATCCCGTCCTGATCGCCGCCGCCGAACACGACCACCCTGGCCCGCGCTGGCTCGTCGGCGATCTCGCGGAACTCGACCTCTCGGCGAGCGGTGTCGACGCCGGCTTCGACGTCGTGGTCTGTGCCGGCAACGTGCTGGGGTTCCTCGACCCGACGACACGCCGCGACGTCCTCGCTCACCTCCGATCGGTGCTCGCGCCCGGTGGACGAATCGTCACCGGTTTCGGCTCGGGTGGCGACTACCCGTTCGCCGAGTTCTTCGACGACGTCGAACAGGTCGGCCTCGTCGCCGAACTGCGATTGTCGACGTGGGACCTCCGCCCGTTCACGCTCGGTTCCGAGTTCCTCGTCGCCGTGCTCGCACCGCCGTCGACACCACCGACGAACCGATGTGACGCAGTGACCCTGGTCCCGCGGGGACCGAGGGTCGGATGATCGCGACGAACGACCATCTCGAGGAGGCCGCCATGGCACGGACGTTTCGAGACCGCAGCGAAGCAGGCAAGGCGCTCGCGGCGAAGCTCCAGCACCTCCGCGGCGCGGGAGTGGTGGTGCTCGCACTGCCGAGAGGAGGTGTCCCGGTCGCGTACGAGGTCGCCCGCGCCCTGGACGCGCCACTCGACGTGATCGTCGTGCGCAAGGTCGGCGTTCCTGGCCAGCCCGAACTGGCGATGGGGGCGATCGGCGAGGACGGCGTGCGGGTGGTCAACGACGAGATCGTCCGTGTGGTCGGTGCCACGGCAGCCGACTTCAGCCGGGTCGAGCAGCATCGAGCGCGAGGAACTCCAGCGCCGGGCCGACGCTTCCGAGGGACCACTCCCCGCGTCGATCTCGTCGGCCGGGTCGCGGTGATCGTCGACGATGGCATCGCCACCGGCTCGACGGCGCGGGCTGCCTGTCACGTCGCTCGCGCCCACGGCGCAGACTCGCGTGGTGCTGGCGGTCCCCGTCGCCGCACCCGACTCGGTGCGTGCCCTGGCGAATGACGCCGACGAGATCGTCTGCGTCGAGCAACCGACCTGGCTGCGGTCGGTCGGCCAGTGGTACGACGACTTCACCCAGGTCGACGATCGCGAGGTGATCGACCTGCTCGAACACGCACATCGGCTCCACCCCCCGACCGGATCCGACTCAGACGCCGGCGCCAGGTTCGACGCCGAGGTGGAGGTCGGAGATCGGCGGCTTCTCGCTGCCCGGTCATCTGACCGTCCCGTCGAGACGCGGTCGGCGTCGTGGTGTTCGCACACGGCAGCGGCAGCAGCCGCCACAGCCCGAGGAACCAGTTCGTGGCCGACCAGCTCCAGGCCGCCGGACTGGGAACGCTCACGTTCGACCTGTTGACCGACGCCGAGGCCGCCGACCGTCGCAACGTCTTCGACATCGGACTCCTCGGCAGCCGCCTGATGCGCGCGACCGACTGGGTGCGGCACCATCGCGCCGTCGCGGATCTGCCGGTTGCGCTGTTCGGTGCGAGCACCGGCGCTGCCGCAGCGCTCGTGGCGGCGAGCGATCCGTCGCGCCCGATTGCGGCAGTGGTCAGCCGAGGGGGCCGACCCGACCTGGCCGGCGCTCGACTCGACCACGTGCATGCGCCCACGTTGCTGATCGTCGGCGGTGCACGACACGACGGTGCTCGTCCCTGAACCAGCAGGCTCAGCGGAGACTGCGGTGCGAGAACGGACTCACGGTGGTGCCCGGAGCCACCCACCTGTTCGAGGAGCCCGGCACGCTCGAACAGGTCGCCGAGCTCGCCGCCGACTGGTTCGTCGGTCACTGCCGCAGCGATCGGAGCCGACGATGACGGTGCTCCCCGATCGCCTCCGTACCGCCAGCGGCGCCGCGCTCGCCTCGCTCGGCCGCGCAGCGCGCCCCATCGAAGGCCGTGACGACGACTACGACGAGCTGCTCGCCCAGATCTCCGACCGCCGGGTCGTGCTGATCGGCGAGGCGACCCACGGGTCGCACGACTTCTACCTCGAGCGCGCCCGGATCACGCAGCGGCTGATCGAGGACCACGGATTCACCGTCGTGGCGGTCGAGGCCGACTGGCCGGACGCGTACCGGGTCAACCGCTACGTGATGGGACTGTCGAACGATCGCTCCGCGGCCGAATCGCTTGGCCGACTTCCGCCGGTTCCCGACCTGGATGTGGCGCAACACCGAGGTGGTCCAGTTCGTCGACTGGCTTCGCGAGCGAAACGACAAGATCTCCGATCCACTCCGCATGGCGCGCTTCCACGGACTCGACCTCTACAGCCTGCGGACGTCGATCGAGGCGGTCGTGGCGTACCTCGACACGATCGATCCGGACGAGGCGCAGCGCGCACGGGCACGGTATTCGTGCTTCGACCACGTCGGTGCCGAGGGCCAGGCCTACGGCTTCGCCCTGGCGTACCAGCGGGCGATTCCGTGCGAGGACGAGGTCGTCGCCCAACTGGTCTCGCTGCGACGCCAGGCCGCGGAGTATGCCCGGCGCGACGGCTGGCTGGCCGAGGACGAGCTGTTCTGCGCCGAACAGAATGCCGTCGTCGTGCGCGACGCCGAGGAGTACTACCAGCAGATGTACCGCGCCGACGTCTCGTCGTGGAACCTGCGAGATCGGCACATGGCCGCCACGCTCGACGCCCTACTCGACCACTTCGACCGGCGCGGCGGGCGCACCAAGGTCGTGGTCTGGGAGCACAACTCGCACATCGGCGACGCCCGAGCCACCGGGATGAGCACGCGCGGTGAACTCAACGTCGGCCAGCTCGCTCGTCAGCGATACGGCGAGCACGCGGTCGCACTGATCGGGCTGACGACCTACGACGGCGAGGTGACCGCGGCGTCGGACTGGGGTCAGCCGGCGCGGCGGCGGACCGTCCGACCGGGACTCCCCGAGAGCTACGAGCACCTGCTCCACGAGGTCGTCGACGAGCGGCTCGCCCCGGCTCGGTTCTGGATGCCGATGACCGACCCGGACGCCGCAGCCGTGTTGGCCGAACCGCGGCTCGAGCGGGCGATCGGCGTGGTCTACCGCCCGCAGACCGAACGGGCCAGCCACTACTTCCCGGCCCGGCTCGACCGCCAGTTCGACGTCGTGGTCCACCTCGACCGGACCTCCGCGCTGCAACCGCTCGACGACATCGCGGCGTGGGATCCGCTCGAACCTCCCGAGACCTACCCGACCGGCATCTGAACGCCCATCCGTTCGGGTCGAACCTTTGCCGTCAGTCGGTGATCGCTGCGTACACCAGCGAACGGAGCTGACCGCGGAAGTCGTACACGCCGCTGGGGAGCAGCTGGGTCATGAAGACGGCGTACAGGTCCTCGGTCGGGTCGATCCAGAACAGCGTCGACGCAGCGCCGCCCCACATGAAGTCGCCGGCCGGTCCGACGGACGACGTCGCTCGCGGACCGAGCCCGACGGCGACCTGGAGTCCGAACCCGTTCCCGTCGAATCCGACCTCGCCGTAGCCGCCCGGGACGGCGAAGTCCTTGAGCTCACCACTGCCGGGCAGGTGGTTCGTGCGCATCAGCTCGACCGTCGGCCGACCGAGGATCCTGGCACCCGTCCAGCGTCCCGCCGGCGCACAGCGCCTGGCAGAACCTGGCGTAGTCGTCGAGCGTGCCGACCAGACCACCACCGCCGGACTGCAGCGCCGGCTCACGACAGAGCCGGTTCCGTGCACGGTCGTCGACGAGACGTACCTGCTTGTCGGCCGCGCGGACATACAGCGACGGCACGCGGTCAGCCTCGGACTCGGGCACGTGGAATCCGGTGTCGACCATGCCCAACGGGTCGAAGATCGTCCGGCGGAGGTAGTCGCCGAACGACTCGTCGGCGATCACTTCGACCAGTCGGGCGCAGATGTCGGACGACCACGAGTAGAACCAGCGGGTGCCCGGTTGGAACCGCAGCGGCTCGGTGGCGAGCAGCCGGCTGAGATCAGCGAGCGTCGCCGACGAGTCGAGCGACCGGGCAGCACCACCATCGGCGAGCGCGTCGAGGTTCAGGCGCGCCTGCTTCGGGCCGGGCCCGATACCGGTCATGTGCATGAGTGCGTGCTTGACGCTGATCGGCCGATCGAGATCGACCAGTTCGATCGAACCGTCTGCGCGCCTGATGCTCACCTTGACGTCGCGCCACTCGGGCAGGAACCGATGGATCGGATCGGTGAGCTTCACGCGGGCCTGCTCGACCAACGACAGCAACGCGACCGCGGTGATCGGTTTCGTCATCGAGTACAGCCGCCAGATCGCCTGGTCGTGCAAGGGCGATCCCGTCTCCAAGTCCATCGTCCCGACGGTGGTGCGGTACGCGACGTGGCCACGGCGTCCGACCGCGACCTGGAAGCCGGCGATCTTGCCGGGCGTCACGTACGCGTCGCGGAAGTGCGTTTCGATCCGCGCGAGGCGGTCGGGGTCGAAGCCGGCGGCCTCCGGCTGAACGGCGATGGCCATGGGATCCTCCTGGATGAGCGAGCGGGTCGTCGGAACCGGGCGCGCCGATCAGCGACCCGAGAAGTTCGGCGGGCGCTTCTCGACGAACGCCGCTGCCGCCTCGCGGTGATCGGCGGTGCTCATCGTGCGGACCATCGCCGATGCTTCGGCGTCGAGCGCTTCTTCGAGCGTCGTCCCGAGGGCCCGGTTGACGTTCTCCTTCATGTAGCGCAGCGCGATCGGCGCCCGTGGTCGCGAGGTCGTGGCAGAAGGCGAGCGCCGCGTCGGCGAACCCCTCGTCGGGGAGGACCCGGTTGACGATGCCGAGGTCGGCGGCCTCGGCGGCGGTGAGCCGCGGTGACGTGAACATCAGCTCCTTCGCCTTCGCCTCGCCGACGAGCCTGGGCAGGAACCATGACGTGCCGAAGTCGCCGCTCGCTCCGACGTTGGCGAACGCCGTCACCAGCACCGCACGCTCGGCGGCGATCCGCAGATCTGCCGCGAGCGCCATCGACAGCCCGGCGCCGGCCGCCGCTCCGGGGAGCGCGGCGACGACGGGCATCGGCAGCCGGCGCAACGCCAGGCTGACCGCTGCCTGGTGGGATCGCAGGACGCCGACGCTGTCCTCGAGCGAGGTCGGTACCACGCCCTCGGCTGAGCCCCTGGCGGTGTTGTTCTCGTGCATGCCCTTCACGTCGCCGCCGGCACAGAACGCGCCGCCCTCGCCGGTCAGCAGCAACACCCGCACCGACGGGTCGCGCTCGATCTGCGGCAGCACCCGGTCGAATGCGCCGTACATCGGCGCCGACAGCGCGTTGCGTCGCTCCGGACGATTGAACGACAGCACGGCGACATGCCCGTCGATGCGCCCCAGCAGGTCCTCGGTTCCCGTGTCGATCTTCACTGGTGGTCCCCTCTCGGCTCGTGCGCACCCACTCGACGAGCGGACGCCACCATCGAGGTTCGCACGCGCACGGGCCGGACACGGAGTCGAAGGACTCGACCGAAGCGAGAACCGGCGAGCGACGTGCTCTTCGAACCCGGACCGGCGAGGTCGCCCGGCGTAGGGTCGCCGCGATGACCATTGACCGAACAGCAGCGGACAAGCTGCTCACCACGACCCGGTCGGTGCGCAAGCGCCTCGACCTCACACGAGAGGTTCCGCTGGAGTTGATCGACGAGTGCATCGAGATCGCGATGCAGGCGCCGACGGGTACCAACGCACAGAACTGGGCGTTCGTCGTGGTCACCGATCCCGACAAGAAGCGGGCGATCGCCGACTTCTACCGTCAGGCCGGCGAGACGATGGCCGGATCGGGGTATCCCCCACCGCTGCCCGAGGGCGACCCGCGCGAGCACGTCATGCCCAAGGTCATGGAGAGCGCCTCGTATCTGGGTGGGATCCTCGAGCAGGTGCCGGTGTTCGTGATCCCGTGCGTGCAGGGCCGGATGGAGGCCGTCCCGATGATCGTCGCCCAGGCGTCGACCTACGGCTCGATCCTCCCGGCCGCCTGGAGCTTCATGCTCGCCGCCCGCGCCCGTGGCCTGGGCACCGCGTGGACCACCATCCACCTGTTCCACCACGACGAGGTCAGCGAGCTGCTCGGGATCCCCCAGGAGTGGACGCAGACCGCGCTGTTCCCGGTCGCGTACTACACCGGCGACGACTTCCGCGCTGCCCACCGGCTGCCCGCCGAGTCGATGATCCATCACGACACCTGGGGCCAGCACCCCTGAAACCCACGTTTGCGTGACACTTCGGCTGGAACGGTCCAGCCGAAGTGCAACGCAAACGTGATTGGTGGGTCGGTCGTCGG
>CAVVAO010000004.1:0-105671 GCA_963746285.1 Ilumatobacteraceae bacterium
CCCACCGAGCACGCCGAGCACTTCGCCCGCAGCATGGTCGAGCACGTCGAGCTCGTCGACCTCGGTCCGACCACCGCTGCGAATCACGAGGCCTGCGCGTCCGTCGGCGAGGACGAAGACGTCGCGTTCCCCGCCCGACGCGACGATGACCTCACCGGCCTCGTAGGTGGCGATCGACGACCCGGCGGCGAGACGGTCGAGCACCTCGTCGGGAGCCTCGGCGAGCAGCGGGGCATCCAACAGTGAGCGACGGACATCGGCCGGCGTGAGCTGCGAGGCGATCGCCGTCTGGACACCGTCGAACAGGTACAGGTCCTGGGCGGGGTTCGGCAGCGGAACGCCGTGCCGGTACGACAGGTACCACACCAGCGATGCGAAGTCGGCTCGCACCCGGGGGACGATCGCGTAGTCGTCGACCCACATGAAGGCCTGGTAGTCGACCACCGGGTCGGCGATGTTCGTGACGAAGACGACCGGCGGCGGATCGGCGACCACTCCCGTCGTCGAGCGCGCTGCTTCGATCAGCATGGCCTTCGCTGCCGTCGGCGGCGCCGATCGCTCGATCTGGACCGGCACCATCACCCTGTGGAAGCGGCTGGGCTGGTCGAAGTTCACGATCGTGGCCTTCGAGAGCTGGCCGTTGGGGATCACGACCAGGTCGCCGTCGCGGTTCTCGATGCGCGTGCTGCGCCAGTTGACGTCGATGACACGACCTTCGACGTCACCCGACTTGACCCAGTCGCCGGGGCTGAACGGCTGGTCGGCGAGCAACGTGAAGCCGGACGCGATCCCGCCGAGCGTGTCCTGCAGCGCGAACGACACCACCAACGACGTCACTCCGAGTGCGGTCAGCGCCGCCGACAGATCGACACCCCACACCCCCGCGATCAGCCACCAGGCAGTCACGAGGATGACGGCGAGTCGGGGCACCGCGAGGAGCAGACGTGGCACCGAGCGCTGGCCGCTCCGGCGCGGTCGGTCGACGATGCGGTCCACGACGACCCGGAACGCCGACAACAGCGCCGCCGCAACCGATACCAACAGCGCGCTCGCGAGCAGCCGCACTGCGAAACGGCCGGTGTCCACCTCGAACAGTGCCGAGACGAGCAGCCACACGGCTGCGAGGGGCACCACCCACACGCGCAGGATCGCGACCGATGGCCGCAGGCTGGAGTCGCGTTGGCGGAGCCGCTCCTCGAGTTCACCCACGCCGATGATCAGCGCCGGGAGCAGCAGGATCACGACCGACGCCACCAGGATGTTCGAGGCCTCGAACGAGGTCGTCATGCCGGGGTCCCAGTCGGCTCGGAAACGCCTGCCAGCAACATCACGTCGTCGCGGTCGCTCGACTCGAATCGGTAGCTCGACGCCAGCAGCGCCGCACATTCGTCGGCCACGAGCACCTCGCCCGCACGCGCGGTCCGCGCGAGATCGGTCGCGCGCTGGACGGTCACACCCCACGTGTCGTGGATCAACCGATTGCCGCCCGTCAGACCGACCGTGATCGGTCCGACGGCGAGACCGGCCCGTAGGAACAGCTCCTGGTCGGGATCGAGGTCGCGCAGCGCGTCTCGTACGTCGAGCACGAACCCGGCAGCCCGCGCCGCGTGGTCGAGGTGGGGGCGGCTGACACCACATGCCGCGACGTATGCATCACCCGTGAGCTGCACCCGATCGAGGCCGCGCTCTGCGGCCAGGTCGTCGGCCTCGTCGACGAATCGGTCGAGCAGTTCGCCGCGCCCGCTCCGGAGAACCGTCGGTGACCAGCGCGCCGAGGCCTCCGATCACGATCACTGCGACGGTCGCGGTGGAGATCTGGTCGACGACGTCGCGATCGCCGGCCTCGGCGCGTTCCGCGATCGGTGCCGGCAGGAGACGCCGCATCACTTGACGGCGCTCGTCGGCCCTCCGCCGTGCCGTATCGGTTCGATGCTGCAGGGTCGCGATCATCGTGTCGATGTCGTCCGACAGCTCGACGAACTCGGCGGCGCTGTGCGCAGGAAGCTCCGTTGGCCCCGCCTCGGCGCCTCCGCGGATCGCCCTCAGGCGCGTCGAGATGATCCGCAACGGCTCGAGCAGTCGATCGGCCCACCGGACGGCGATGAACGTGACGAGCACGATGAAGACCGCGATCGCGATCAGCAGGTTCCGGTTGAACTGGTCGATCGGCGCCTCGATCTCCTCCGTCTCCGCCTCCGCGAACACGGACCACTCGAGACCCTCGATGTCGAGCAGACGTGTGGTCGAGATCGCCTCGCGGCCCAGGTAGTTCGTGACCTCGGTGACCTCGGCGACCTCGGACTCACCGGCGAAGGCGGCGTCGACCAGGCGATCGTCGATCGGCTGGAACAGTACGGTCGTGCCGAACACCTGCATCGACCTGATCTCGTCGGCATCGGCGGTCCCGGCCGATTCGACCTCGTCGAAGAACGTGGCGCGGTCCGCGATGAAGAGTCGGGAGTCGGATCGCATCCGGGTGTCGGACGCCACGACGTAGGTCTCACCGGTGTCGCCGAGCCCGCCCCACTGCTCGTCATTGGTCATGATGGCCGTGAGTTCCTCGGGCGAGAATCGACCGACGACGAAACCGGCAAGCTCACCGTCGGTGAACACCGGGGAACCGACGAACGCATTCGGGCGGTCGCCGGCCGGGGCGTACGTCGCGAAGTCGCGGATGGCGACGTCACCGGGCTCGGGGTCGTCGGCGAGTTCGTAGGTGAGCGATGCCAGCTGGGAGCCGCTGTGCGGCCCACCGCGCAGGCTCGTTCGCGAAGTCGATGTCCTTCGCCGTCGAGTACACGACGACGTGCGCCTCGGGCTCGATCAGGTAGAAGTCGTCGAAGCCGGCCTGGAGGGCGAACTCGCGGAGCGACTCGTCGAGTGGATCGTGGAGCATTGCCCAGTCGGTGTCGCCGGGCCGCTCCGAGCCGTCGTCGGCGACGGGAACCACGTACCGCGCCTGCAGGGCGATGCCGGCGGTCGAGATCGGGATGAGGCTTGCCGGGTTGACCGGGCGACCTCGCGCCTCGGAGAGCTCGGGAGCGACGACGTCGCGGTAGTACTCCTCGACCAGGTCCTCGTCGGCCGAGCTGGCCGGCTGGGCGGCGAGCTGTCGAAATCGAGTCGCGAAGGCCTCGATCGCAGCGGCCGGCCGTGGCGTGAGCGCTTGTCCCCGCACGGCCCGTTCGAGTGTGGCGACGTAGCGTTCGACCTCGTCGGCGCGCGAGGCGCCGACCGCGGTCAGCTGCTTCTCGATCTCGTCGTTGGCGAGCGTCCGTCCGCGATCGAGCCCGACGATCGAGGTGACGACGACCGAGACGAGGGCGACGAGGACGACCACCAGGGCGAGGCGGCTCGCCACGGAGATGTTGCGTATCACCCTGCCCGGGGCGCTCCACCATCGCTCGACCCGTCTCGGCACGATCGCCGACACTAGTCCCGGAGGTGTTCGCCGGATCGTCCTGGGTCTCGATGTGCCGGGCGATTCCCCGTACCCTCACGGCATGCAGCTCGCCGATCTCCGCATCTTCACCGAACCTCAGCAGGGCGCCTCGTACGGCGATCTCCTCGACGTCGCGGTCCGGGCAGAGTCGCTCGGTTACGGCGCCTTCTTCCGGAGCGATCACTACTTGAAGATGGGCGACGGCAACGGGCTGCCCGGACCGACCGACGCCTGGGTCACGCTCGGCGGCATCGCCCGCGAGACCGCCACGATCCGGCTCGGAACGCTGGTGACCTCGGCGACGTTCCGCCTCCCCGGACCGCTCGCGATCAGCGTTGCCCAGGTCGACGACATGTCCGACGGACGCGTCGAACTGGGACTCGGGGCCGGCTGGTACGAACAGGAGCACGAGGCGTACGGCATCGAGTTCCCACCGCTCGGTGAGCGGTTCGACCGCCTGGAGGAACAGCTCGAGATCATCACCGGCATGTGGGCGACGCCGGTCGGTGAGACGTTCGAATCGCCGGGCGGGCGGTATCCGATCACCACGTCGCCGGCACTGCCCAAGCCCGTGCAGTCCCCCGTGCCGATCATCATCGGCGGCGGCGGCCCCAAGCGCACACCGGCGCTCGCCGCTCGGTTCGCCACGGAGTTCAACACGCCGTTCGTGCCACGCGAGTTCTTCACGACCCAGACCGGACGGGTTCGCGCTGCGTGCGAGGCGATCGACCGCGATCCGGCGACGATGACGTTCTCGGCGGCGCTGGTGCTGTGCTGCGGTGCCGACGAGGCGGAGTTCGAACGTCGCGCCGCGGCGATCGGCCGAGAGCCGGCCGAGCTGCGCCAGAACGGCGCCGCCGGCACGCCCGACGAGGTCGCCGCGACGCTCCGGTCATGGGCCGATGCGGGCGCCGAGCGGATCTATCTGCAGGTGCTCGACCTCACCGACCTCGATCATCTCGACGTGGTGGCCACCGAGGTGGCGAACGCGCTCGGATAGCCCATTACGGTCGGACCGGTGAGCGACATCACCGTGTTCCCGGCCCGCACCATCGTCACGATGGATCCCGCCCAACCCGCAGTCGAGGCGGTTGCCGTGCGCGACGGCCGGATCCTGGCCGCCGGGTCGTTCGACGAGTGCACGAGCTGGGGACCCCACGTCGTCGATCGTCGCTTCGCCGACCACGTGCTGGTTCCGGGCATGATCGAGGCCCACGCGCACACCCTCGAAGGCGCGTTCTCGATGGTCCCCTACGTCGGCTGGTTCGACCGTCATCGCGTCGACGGCGGTACGACGCCGGGCATCCGCACCTACGCGGCGCTGCTCGACCGGCTCCGCGAACTCGACGACGAGACCCACGGATCAGCCGAGCCGATCGTGGTCGGCGGGTTCGACCCGATCTACTTCACCGACGAAGAACGCCTCACACGCGACCACCTCGATCGGGTCTCGACCGAACGGCCGATCTTCGTGTTCCACGCCAGCGCACACCTCGCGACCGTCAACACGGCGATGCTCGAACTCCACGAGATCACCCGCGACTCCACGACACCCGGCGTGGCCCGTGACGCCAACGGCGAACCGAACGGCGAGTTGCAGGAGATGCCGGCGATCGCACTCGCTCGCTCGGGGGTGAGCGTGATCCTGCGCTTGCTGAGCGACCCACAGGCGATCGAGGCACTGGGCCAGATCTGCGCCAACGTGGGCGTCACCATGCTGTGCGACCTCGCGTCGTCGGGCCTGACCCGGCCCGGCGAGCAGACGGTGCTGCACCAGGTGGTCGACCGACCGGAGTTCCCGGCGCGCCTGCTCCAGCGGCACGTCCACGCCCTGCCTCCCGGGAGCACCGACTGGGCGGACGCCGCCGACGCGCTGCTCGCACTGGCAGCGTCCGACACCGACAAGATGCGCACCGCCGGGCTCAAGCTGGTGCTCGACGGCTCGATCCAGGGGTTCACCGCCAAGATGGGATGGCCCGGCTACTACACCGGCACCGACCACGGCCAGTGGATGGTGGCGCCCGATCAGTTGCTCGACATCGCCCGCCCGTTCCACGAGCGTGGCATCAACATCCATGCCCACTGCAACGGCGATCTCACCATCGATGCGTGGCTCGACACGGTCGAGCAGCTCGTGATCGGACACCCCTGGCTCGACCATCGCCACACCGTGCAGCACTGCCAGCTGACCACGGCGGCGCAGTACCGGCGGATGGCCAAGCTCGGGATGTGCGCGAACATCTTTGCCAACCACCTGTGGTATTGGGGCGACCAGCACCACGACATCACCGTCGGCCCCGAGCGGGCACGGCGGATGGAGGCCGCCGCGACCGCCGAGCGCGAAGGCGTGTCGTTCTCGCTGCACTCCGACGCGAACGTCACGCCGCTCGGGCACCTGCACACGATGTGGTGTGCGGTCAACCGGGTCACACCCTCGGGTCGGGTACTCGGCGAGCACGAGCGGATCTCGCCGACCTCGGCACTTCGAGCGGTGACGCTCGGCTCGGCCTACCAGATGCACCTCGACGCCGAGTTCGGCACGATCGAGTGCGCCAAGGCCGCCGACTTCACCGTGCTCGAGGACGACCCGCTCACCGTCGACCCGATGGAGATCAAGGACATCGGCGTGTGGGGCACCGTCGTCGCCGGCACCCCGTTCGAAGCCGCCCACCCCTGAAATCCACGTTTGCGCGCAGATTCGGATGGGGCGGGTCATCCGAAATGCAACACAAACGGGTTGGGGAGGGCCGGGTTGGGGAGGGTGCGGGCGGGCTGGCGGACGGCGATGGCGACCAGTTCGGAGCGATCGGCGGGCGCGCAGGCGGTGACGTCGATGCGGCGACCGACGACCTGCACGGTCACCCAGGTGTCGTCGTCGAGGAGCACCCGACCCTTCACTCGCAGCACGTCGGGTGACAGCGACGCCGTGAGGCGTTCGACGGCAGCCCGACTCACCGGCTCGGCGGACGTCCACGACCACGACACGTACCGGTCGTCGTGCGACGCGGTCGGGGTGGTCCCGGCTGCTGACCCGGCCGATCGGACCCCGAGGATCACGTCGGCGGGCACGAGCCCATCGACGACGCGGATCATCGGCGCTCCCCCGCTCGTCGACGTCGCCCACGCCTCGACGCTCGACAACCGCAGGTCGTCGCACGCATCCGCCTTCGTCACCACGACGAGATCGGCGCCTGCGATCTGCCGGCGCACCTCGTCGCCGACGTAGCGGTCGCGTGAGCGCTCGATGATCGACGTCGCGTCGGCCAGCACGATCACGCCGGCCGGCTCGAACGGCGGCACCGTGCCCCACGCCGCTGCGACGGACGGGTCGGCGACACCGCTGACCTCGATCACGACGTGGTCCGGCGGCGACGCGCTGGAGGCGAGGGCATCGAGCGCCTCGTGGAGCCCGGCACCGACCGTGCAGCACACGCATCCGTTCGGCAGGCTGATCACACCGACATCGGACGCCGCGTCGGCGGAGGAGCCCGCGACGTCAGCGAGGAGCGCGGCGTCGATGGCGAGCGAACCGAAGTCGTTGACGATCACACCGAGCCGGCGACCGTCAGGATGACGCAACAGGTGGTTCAGCAGGGTCGTCTTGCCCGCCCCGAGGTAGCCGCCGACGACCGTCAGTGGAATCGACTCGGACAGCACGTCTGCATGTTGGCACCCGCACAGGTGCAAGCATGCGGCGATGGGGAACACGGGGCCGCTCGACGGCGTCAAGGTGGTCGATCTGTCGGTGATGATCTCGGGGCCGCTGGCAGCGATGATGCTCGCCGACCAGGGCGCCGACGTCATCAAGGTCGAGTCGCCGGGCCTCGGCGACATCATGCGATTCCTCGGCACCAGCAAGGGCGGGATGACCGGCATCTTCGCCAACAACAACCGGGGCAAGCGCTCGATCGTGGTCGATCTCAAGCAGCAGGCCGGCAAGGACCTGGTGCTGCAGCTGATCGACGACGCCGACGTCCTGATCCAGAACTTCCGTCCCGGCGCAATGGACCGACTCGGGCTGGGCTACGACGACGTGAGCGCACGAAATCCTGACCTCGTCTACACCTCGATCTCGGGCTACGGCCAGAACGGCCCGTACAGCGCCCGGCGCGTGTACGACAACGTGATCCAGGCGGCGTCCGGCCTGGCGAGCGTGCAGGGAGACCCCGTCAGCGGCGAGCCGGCGCTGTACCGCACGCTGATCTGCGACAAGACGACGGCGTACACCGCCGCGCAGGCGATCACCGCAGCGCTGTTCGCTCGGGCGACCGGGCGGGCCGGCGGCCAGCACGTCGAACTCGCCATGCTCGACACGGCGATCGCGTTCATGTGGCCCGACTCGGCGATGGATGCCGCCCTGCTCGACGACGACGCTGCCCGTTCGCCGACCATCGCGGCGAACTACGCGATGACCCGGTTGGCCGACGGATTCGCGGCGGCATCACCGGTCACCGACTCGGAGTTCCGCGGCTTGTGCGCGGCGCTGGGCCGCCCGGAGGTGGCCGACGATCCGCGGTTCGGCGACGTGATGTCACGCATGGCGAACACGACGGCGATGGTCGAAGTGCTCGTCGACGCCGCGGCCTCGTGCACCGTCGAGGAGTTCGCTGCGCGGGCGGTCGAACACGACGTGCCCGCCTCGACGGTCACATCGCTCGATGCGATCCACGACGATCCGCAGGTCGTCCACAACGACGTGTTCCTCGAGCGCGACCACCCGCAGGCAGGCCGGCTCCGCGAGCCTCGCGCCGCCGCCCGCCTGTCGGCGACGCCGCAGCGGGTGAGCGATCATGCTCCGGCGTTCGGTCAGCACAGCGACGAGATCGCACGCGAACTCGGGTCTCGATCCTGCGGCGCTGCGCGAGTCAGCCGTCATCTTCTGACGATCGCTTCCTGAACCACACGATCGCCGGGATCGTCGCCGCGCTGGTGACCACGACGAAGACTCGGTACGGGTCGGCGAGCCCTGCTCCGGCGCCGGTACTCGCGGTGATGAGCAGTCCGCTGACGAGGAGTCCGACCTGCAGCGAGGTCGAGGCAACGACGTCGATCAGCGTGAACGCCCGGACGGTGTTCGCGGGTCGCACGACTCGGTGGGCGGCCTCGAGCATGGCGATCCGGACGGTGGTGGTACCTCCGGCGACGATCGCAGTCGCGCCACGACCACGACGGTCTGCTGGGCGCCCGAACCCACTGGGCTGGGCAGGAGCGCGATGCCGGCTGCCGCAGCGAGGGTTGCGAGCGACAGCGACGAGCGCCCGTCGGGTGACGTCGCCGTCGGTCGATCTCCATGCGAGGAGCGCAGCCATCGAGGCCACGGTCTGGACGGCGGCGATGGCGCCGAGGTTGACGGTGGGCCAGAGCACCTTGTCGAGGTAGACGAGCCAGAGCGGGACCGCTCCGAGGTTGACGGCGGCGAACACGACGAGCGCGATCCGCGTGGCCGGCGCGAGCGCTGTCGACCGGTCGCGCGAGGTCGTCGTTGCTGCGACCGGCGGTGGCGGACGTGGCGCGTCGATGACGTTCAGCCCGATCGCGGTCGCGACGGACGAGTACGCCGATGACGGCCAGGAAGATGCTGCGACCGGTGCGTGTCGAGGGCGGCGAAGAGCACCACCGCTCCGGCCAGAACGCCCCGGGCGACTGCGGGCCAGGTGGAGTTGAGCCGTTGACGCCCGTACGTGTCGAGGCCGCTGGCCAGGAGTGGCTGCCAGGCGGTGGCGTACAGGACCGACAGCGAGATCTCCGCGGTGACGGTGATGCCGAGCGCGACCGTCGCCAATCCCCCGGTTGCGCCGACCCCGACCAGGACGGCGAGCACCCATGCCTGAATCGCCGCGAGGACGAGGAAGATCTGGACATTGCTCCGTGCGCGCTCGATCGGAATCCGTGATGCGTAGAGCTGGATGGGGAGCGAGACGATGCCGAGTCCGAAGGCCAGCCCGATCGCCGCGGCGCTCAGGCCGAGGTTCTCGACGGCGAGGATCTGGAAGATCGGGCCTCCGTCGATCCCGAGCGACGCTCCGACGAGCGGCCCCAGGATCGTCGCAGGGATGTAGCGCCCGATCGACGCCCGGGTTCGTCGCGTCGGTGACGCCGGGTCTGATGTCGTCATGGGTGGTGGGCGAACTCGACTCAGCCGGCGACGAATCCGCCGGCAGCGAGTGCCCGGTCGACGATGCTTGCGAGACGGACGGTGTCGCTCGGATTCTCGCCGCTGACCGTCACGGCCCACGTGACGTTGTCGGCCCGATCGAGCACCATGGCATGGGTGCTCTCGACGGTGCCGGTGTGGCCCGCTGCTCCCTCCTCCGTAGAGGATCACGCCCATCCCGTAGCCGCGATCCGGAACGAGAGGATCGTTGACCGCGGTCTTCATCTCGGCGACCGTGTCGGCGTCGAGTGGCTTCCAGCCGGGTGTGTCCGGATCGAGCGAATCGACGATCGCAACGAGGTCCGCCGGCGAGGCCACCCACGCGCCCGCGGCGCCGAGCACCTCCATGTAGTTGCGCTCCGGCACGCTGCGGTGGACGACTTCACCGGGGCCGGGATCGTGGGTGGGGGCGAGTCGCATCCCGGTGATCCCGAGCGGGGTGAGCAGCCGCTCGTAGGCGACGCGTTCGTAGTCCTGGCCGGTGAGCTGTTCGATCAGCACCCCGAGTACGCAGTAGTTCATGTTGCTGTAGCGGTAGCCGGCGCCCTGCATCGATCGGCTCACGCCGACGGCGACCGCCTCCTCGCACGAGCCGACCTGGTTGCGGAAGAAGAGGTTCTCGTACTGCGCGAACCCGGACGTGTGGGTCAACAGCTGCCGCAGGGTCAGGTCGGCGACGCCGGCGGCCGGCTCCTCGACGCCGACGGCGGTGGCGACGATCGATCCGATCGGGTCGTCGAGCCCGACCACACCTTCTTCGACCAGCTGCAGCGCGAGTGATCGCGGTGATCGTCTTGGAGATGCTGGCGACGCGGAACTTGTCGCTCGACTCGGCGGCCTCGAGCGTGTCGGGCACCCGCACTCCCATCGCCGCCTCGTGCACGATCTCGCCGTCGATCGACACGGCGACGGCCACCGCGTCCGATCCTCCGCCGACGTACCGCCCGTTCCAGGGACGCGTCGAACGCCGCCCAGCCGGTGAGGGCCGGCTGCCTCGGTCGCCGAGCGGCCGAGGTGGGAGCGGCGCGATGGTGACCCGGTCGACGGCGTAGCCGGGGAACGGCAGTGGATCACCGTCGTCGATGTCGAACAGTTCGGTCGACGACGGCGCCGGCTCGGGCTCGCGACGGCGGGCCATCGGACTCGGCAGTCGGTGACGAACACGCCGCGAGCTGCGAGCGCGACGACGGCGCCGAGCAGGCGCAGGCGTCGACGTGCAGACATCGCTCCATGATGACCGTCGGAGCCCCGCCGATGGCGGCACCCCGACCGCGCTACTGATAGCTGACGTAGCTCGGCGTGGGCTGCACGGCGAGCGACTCCGCGGGCGTCGGGGTCGGTCGATCCTCGTCGTAGAAGTTCTTCCAGCCGGTCAGCGCACCGGCGGGCAGGTCGGAGACCATCCGGTCCCACGAGCCGCGCTTGAGTTCGAGGGTGCCGAAGCCGTCCATCTGGAACAGCACCTGGACGTTCGAGGTCCCACGGATCATGGCCTTGTTCGTCACCATCGAGGGGGCGAACTGGTGCACGACGAGCATCTTCGGTGGAAGTGCGAACCGTCGGATCACGCCATCGAGATAGTCGACCGTCTCGTTGACCTCTGCGGCGTCGACCGTGCCGACGCGACCACCGCCCGGACGTTCGGTCGGCCCGACGCGCCATTCGGGATCGAGCGCCAGGCTGACGTTGCGCTGCGCCAGCAACGCTTCGATCTCCCGCGCCTGCGCAGGGAACGTCGACCGGCCGGGCTGCAGGTCGAGCAGCACGTGCATGGCGTTCGCCCGGGCGGCGTCGATCCATGGCTGGAACTTCGAGTTGGGGAACTCGTTGGAATAGTCACCGTCGGACCCTGCAGCCGACGATGCGACCGTGGCGATGATCTCGAACGTCGGGACGACGGGTCGGCCGAACGACGCATACGGGGCGGCAACCGCTCGCGCCCGGTCGACCGCGGCGGCGACACCCTGCTCGCCGAGCACGCCGAGCGTCGACGAACCCGGATGGCCGTAGAGCGCCACGTAGAGCGTGCCGGGCAGCCAACCGCCGACCGGATCCGGTGGGTCGAGACGCACGGCGGTCCTGGTGGCGGTCGCCGGCGCGTCGATCCGGCTCGGAGCCGCCAGAATCGTCCCGGCGGCAGCGGCAGCGCCCGCGGCGCCGACCGCGCCGAGGAGCAGGCGGCGACGACTCATCGGACGTGGCGCCGGACCACCGCTCGGACTCGTCGATCTCGTCATGATGCGGTCGGCAATCGTTGTTCGAGGGTGAGGACGTCGGCGAAGAGGTCGCCGTGTTCCGCTACACGCTCGAGGACGTCGGCGGCCTCGAATCGCAGCTCGACGCCGTCGGCCGCACACTGTTCGACCTCGTCCCACGTGACGGGCGTCGAGACGGTCGGATCGTGTCGCGCCCGCAGCGAGTACGGGGCGATCGTGGTCTTGTGGTGGGCGTTCTGACTCCAGTCGACGAACACCTTGCCGGGCCGCTCGACCTTGGCCATCACCGTGGTGACACGTCCTGGCATCTGTCGCTCCATCACCTGGCCGACGGCGAGGGCGAAGTCGGCCGTCGCCTCGTGGGTGACACCGGGCGTGTTGAGCGGCACGTAGAGCTGGAGGCCCTTCGAGCCCGACGTCTTGCACCGGCCCTCCAGGCCGACCGAGTCGAGCACCGACCGCACGCCGAGGGCCACCTCGCAGCACTCGACGATCGACGTCTTCGGGCCCGGATCGAAGTCGAACACCAGCGTGCGGGGGGTGTCGAGGTCGGCCGCCAGCGCCATCGGTGCGTGGAGTTCGATGGCCGCGAGGTTCGCTGCCCACACCAACGCGGCGGGCTCTTCGAGACGGCAGTACTCGATGCCGCCACGCCGATCGCCGGGGCCGAGCGCCACGGGCACCCACTCGGGTCGATGCGACGGGCATCGCTTCTCGAAGAATCCGTCGCGGTCGGTGCCGTCGGGGTAGCGCCGGAAGGTGATGCAACGGCCGGCGAGGTGCGGGATGATCGCGGGTGCGATGCGGGCGTGGTAGTCGACGACCTCGGCCTTGGTGAACCCCGACGGGTACAACACCTTGTCGAGATTGGTCAGCCGGACCGTGCGGCCCTCGATGTCGACCTCGATCGGAGCGGCCACCGCTGGTCCCGACGCCGGCCGTTCAGGCCGACTTCTTCTTGGACGGCGCCTTCTTGGCCGGATGGCGCGTCCGGGCTTCCTTCGCCGCGGCGACGCTCGCCTCGAGGGCCGCCATGATGTCGACCACCTTCGGCTTCTCGGCGGCGATCTCGGGCACCTCGAACTCCTCGCCGTCGGCCTTCATCTGGATGAGCGCCATGACCTCTTCGCGGTACTCGTCGTGGTACTTCTCGGGCTCGAAGTCGGCAGCGAGTGACGCGACGAGCGCTTCGGCCATCGCCACTTCCTTGTCGTTGACCTCGACCGCATCGAGTCCCTGGAGTTCGTCGATGTCGGCGGGATCGATCACCTCGTCGGCGTATGCCAGCGTCGACATCACGAGCCGTCCTTCTTCGGCGCGGATCGCAGCGGTGTACTGCTTGTTGCGCATCACGAACCGGCCGATCGCCACCTTGCCGCTGGCCTCCATCGCTCGCGCCAACAGCACGTACGGCTTGGGCGGACCGTCGGGGGCGAGGTGGTAGGCGGTGTCGAAGAAGACCGGGTCGATGTCGGCGAGGTCGACGAACTCCTCGAGGTCGACGGACTTCGTGGCCACCGGCATGAACGGCTCGAGCTCGTCGGGGTCGACGACGACGTAGCGACCCTTGGCGATCTCGTAGCCCTTCACGATGTGGTCGTCGCCGACCTCCTCGCCGGTCTCGGCGTTGACCTTGCGGTAGCGGATGCGCGCCATGTTGCGTTCGTCGAGCTGGTTGAACGACACGCTCTGTCGGCGCACCGCGTGGAACAGCTTGACGGGGATCGCCACCAACCCGAACGAGATCGTCCCACTCCACACCGGCCGTGCCATGCCAAGAGTCAACCACATCGCAACGATGGGGAACTCACGGTCCGGGTGGGGACGGGGCCAGGGAGGACCGTCACGGTCCGGGTGGGGACGGGGCCAGGGAGGACCGTCAGGGGGCGAGGATGGCGCGGGGGACGATGTCCATCCCGAAGCCGGTCAGGATCGCCAGGTAGAGCAGGCCGGTCGCCGCCATCACCGCCGAGTACGCCCGTTCCTTCAACGCTGCCTGGGTGACGAAGATCAGGATGATCGTGGTGATCGAGCACATCAACCACATCCAGCCGAGCATTCCGCCCCAGCCGTCGTCGACGGTGCCGTTGAGCACGGCGATCATGCCGGTCGGCAGGAGCATGACGAACACCTCGGCGGGCCACAGCCACTTCAGTGCGGACACCATCTCGTTGAGCAGGCGACGAGGGAGCCCGGGCTGGGTGAGATACCAGTGTCCGAGCAGCATGGCGTCGGAGATCGCACCGATGAACGCAGCGCCGACGAGTGTGCGCGCCAGCGCGACGGTGGGGTTGCCGCCGGCGTCGAGCGCGGCGGCGATCAACCCGATCGTGCCGATGGCCACCGGGACGAGGTCGAGTACCGGCGGGAACTCCGGTCCGTCAGGCTCGTCGATCCGGTCGTCGTCGGTGGGAGCGACGGCCCGCTCGATGCCGGTCATCGCCGCGACACGCTCGCTGCGTCGGTCGTGCTCGGCGCGCGCACCGCTCACGCCCGCGGACTTCCGCCGCACCGAGACGCCGAGCGCGACCGCACAGGAGATCATCACGCCGATCGACGCGGCCTCGCGGACGGGAACGACGCCGAATGCGAGGCCGGCGGCCAGCGCACCCGCGGCGAAGCAGAAGTAGACGATGCGCAACAACCAGCCGTAGCCGAGGCTGGCGATGCGGCGGCGGGTGGTGAACCAGCAGAACAGCATGCCGCCCGTCGCCCACTGCAGCAGCACGGTGGCGGCGTCGAGGCTGATCACGTTCGACAACGGTAACGCCGTAGCCTGGCGGCGCCATGGCCCTCCCCCGCCACCGCCGGTCCGCCGGTGTTCCGTTCGCCCGCACCCTGGTCATCTCGTTCGCCGCTGCGGTGTCGCTCGCGGCATGCGCGACCGGTCAACGACCCAGCTTCGACGCCGACGAACCGGCCCAGGAGGCCACCGGCGACCCGGCGATCGACGCCGTGCTCGAACGGCTCGACCGGGTCGGCCTCGAGCAGTTCACCGCCGACTACACGATCCTGACCCGCCTCGGAGGGCAGGAGTCGACGGCCACGGTCGTGCAGGCGTCGGACAGCCGCCGTTCGATCACGATCAACAACGTCCGGTTCCTCGACGGCACCGGCACCGCATCGACGTGCAATCTCACCACCGCTGAGTGCGAAGCCGTCATCAACGACGCCCGGGTCAGCGACGTCCAGATCACCCACGACTTCTACGGGTCGAGCTTCGCTCGCCGGTTGCGCGTCGACGCCGGGCGCAGCCTCGCCCCGCGCGCGGCTACACCGAGACCATCGGCGGCCAGCCGGCGACGTGCGCCGACGTCTCGGTGTCGGGCGGCACGAAGGTGTACTGCGCGCTCGACACCGGCCCGCTCGCCCGCTACGACGGCAACGACGTCGTGATCGAGCTCGTCACGGCGAGCCCGACCCCCGACGAATCCAAGTTCGCCACGAGCTGACCGTCAGCCGGGCGGACCCGTGGCATCGGGGTCGGCGCACCAGCCGCCTGGCACCGTCGGTCCTCCGATCCCGGGGGGACAGGGTCGACGCTCGAGCCAGGCGAACTTGCGTGACACGTATGCGGCTGCCTCCGGTGCGCCCGCAGCGGTGAGGTGCACGCCATCGGACGTGAGCCACGACGGGCGAGACCTGGAGTAGGCGTCCCAGTCCGCGAGGATCAGCTCCGGATACCGACCCGACGCCACCACCGATCGCAGATGTGCGTTGTTGATCGAGAAGGACGCCGCGTTCGATGCCGCTCCCGGCGAGACATACCCGACGTTCTCACGGTACGTCAGCCAGATCACGCGATCGATGCCCTTCGCACGCGCTTGACGGATCAGAGCGTCGACCCCGATGGGAAACAACCCTGACCAATCGTTGTATCCCGTCACCACGACCAAGGCGCGGTTCGCCCCCGGCACGGTCGTGGACAGTTCGTCCACGGCATTGAGCGGGGCATATCCTTCCCTGCCCCGACACGACGCCCCGACGAGACGACGGCACGACTCGAGTCGAGCATCCCAGAAGGCACCTTGCAGGAATCCGAGTGCCCCGCCCCACCGAATTCCTGCGAACGAGGAATCCGAGATCATGACGACCGGAGTGTCCGGCGACGGGGGCGCATTGACCGGTGGCGGGCCGCTCGCGGTCGCAGGTTCACCGGTGAACCATCCGGCCACGTCGACGAGGACGTGGACTCCGGCATACGACGAGATCGCCACGCCGCGTTCGGAGACGCGCGACACCGTGAGCGCAGCCACCGGTTGGCGCCATCGGTAGTTCAGCGACGACACGTCCGGCACCGGCGTACCGGCCGCGAAGACGCTCACGAAGCCCCAGCCGGTGGGATCGACGACGGTGACGTTGGCCACGACGGCGGCCGCCGGCACACCGACCACCTGCCGGTCGACGGTGCCACCTCGATGGATCGGATCGGCGGTCTGCCGGGAGTCCCAGACACGCGTGGGTGCCCGGGGGACGAAGAGACCATCTGTCGACGCGGGCGCCGAGGGACCCGTGAACCAGCCCGTGACGTCGACGAGTACGTCCGTCTCCATCGACCGGAACACGACGAATCCATCGTCACCGACGGAGAGGAACACCGCATTCGCTCGCGTGTCGTTGTGCTCATCGGTGTTGACGATCGAGGTGGATCCCGCTCGCGCGGCACCGGCGGGGTACGCCGACAGATAGCCGCTCGCCGCTGCGCCGACGGCGGTGATGTTCGCCACGACGGCGGTCGCATCGGCGGGGATGTTCGCCGGCAACGGGACGCGGATCTCGCCGATGCCACGCTCACCGGATCGTCGAGTGTCGACGACTCGCCGGGGCGTGACCTCGACGAAGCGCCCTGCCGACACCGCACCCGGGGCGTCGACGAACGCCGCGGTGACGTCGACGATGATGTCTGCCTGGGCGGACAGGTAGACGTCGATGGATCCCGAGTCGCCGAGCTTGACCACCGCCGAATTCGCCACGGTGTTGCCCGTGACGAAATTGAGGTTCGATGCCTCGGGACGAGCGGACCCGTGCGGGTACACCGTCGCGAACCCCGCGGCTGTCGCTGCCGTCGCCACGATGCTGATCGCTACTGCTCGAGCCGTCGCCGGAACCCCACAGCGCCCGGCGACCTGGAGCCGCCGAGTGGTGGCATCGACGCGCCCGAGGTCTGGCGTGTGGCGCGCGTCGAAGAGCCGACACGGTTCGACGGGCACCAGCTGCGCCGTCGGGAGCGAGGCCTGCGACGGCATGGAAGAGACGGGAGCGATGATCGGACGTGCGGCGGTCACAGTGTCTGCCGGAGGACCCCAGATGAACGCCCCGAGGGCAACGACGGCAACGACGGCCAGCACCGCGGCGCGTCCGCTGCATGGACCGCCAGCCCTCATGCGACGGCGACGAGGGAGTGGTCGGAGTTGTTCAGTCGTCTCGGTCCGTCGTCGGTGGCGACCACGATGTCCTCCAGGCGCATCCCCCACTTGCCGGGCACGTAGATCCCTGGCTCGACGCTGAAGGCATGGCCGGCTTCGAGGGGCAGGGCATTGCCTTCGACGATGTAGGGGTCCTCGTGCTCCTCCATGCCGATGCCGTGGCCGGTGCGGTGGATGAAGTACTCGCCGAAGCCGGCGTCGGCGATCACCTGGCGCGTCACCCGATCGACCTCCTCGCACGGCGTGCCCACGACGCCCGCATCGGCGCCGATCCGCTGCGCTTCGTGCAACACCGCGTAGGCCTCGGCGACCTCGGCGGTCGGCTCGCCGGTGAACACACATCGTGTGGTGTCCGAGCAGTAGCCGGCCATCGTCCCGCCGAAGTCGCACAACACGATCTCGTTCTCCCGAATCACGCGGGACCCGGCGTGGTGATGCGGGCTTGCCGCGTTCTCGCCAGCAGCGACGATCGCGAAGTTCACCTTGTCGTGGCCCTCCTCGATGATGCGCCGACCCAGGTGCGCCGACACCTCGGCCTCCGTGCGTCCGACGAGGGGGATCTCGCCGCGTTGCAGTTCACCGGCGATGCGATCGACGGCGTCGGCCGCAGCGGCGAGCGCGTCGATTTCGGCGTGATCCTTGGCCATCCGCAGCGGCCCGACGACGTCGACGGCGCGCGTGAAGGTCGCACCGGGGAGCTGTGGGAGCAGCTCGACCAGGAACCGGGACCACATCTGGTCGCCCACCGCCACGCGCTTCGCTCCCGCCGACAGCCGGGCGACGATCGCCGTCGGATCCTGCGTCTCGCCCCACGGCAGCATGTCGAATACGCCTGGCACCTCGCATACCCGGGGCGCCTCGAGCGCCGGGATCACCATCGTGGCACCGGCAGTGCGGGGCACGACCAACATGGTCAGGCGCTCGAGCGGCATCGCCGTGTAGCCGGTGAGGTACGGCAGGTCGTGGCCGACCGAGAGCAGCAGCGTGTCGATGTCGCGCTCTGCCATCGCCGACCGCACACGGGCGAGCCGGTCGAGGTAGACGGACGAGTCGACGTTCGGAGCGCTCATGGGCTCAGTCTGCCAGTCACGTCGCCGTTGTGAGACGCGCTGACGACCTTGACAGGTTCACCCGATCAGACGACAGTGCACTTGGGGCGATACGAAGAGAGGCAAGGCGATGACATCGACCGACACGTCCGCAGCAAGGCAGCCGAAAGGCCTCTGGAGGTCGCGATGGGCCGCCGTGGGCGCCGCAGTCGCCGTGAGTCTCGGAGCCGGCGGGGTCTTCGTGGCCAACGCAGTGCCGGGGCCGGCGGAGTCGACACTCGTCGCTGTCACGCCGGAGCGGATCCTCGACAGCCGCGATCCGAACAACGTCGGGTTGGCCGGACCGTTCGTGTCGGCAGTGTCACAGAAGCTGCAGGTCACGGGCTCGATCCCGACCGCGACGGGCACCAAGACGGTGGTCCCCGCCGGGGCCACGGGGGTCTTGATGAACGTCACCTCGGTCGGCGCGACCGCGAGCGGTTTCGTCTCGATCCGGCCAGGTGACGCGACCGGCACTCCGACGACATCGTCGCTGAACATCGCGGCCGGCGTCATCGTGCCGAACTCCGTCCAGGTAGCCATGCCGACCACCGGGCCCGACGCCGGCAAGATCGAGATCACGTTCGACGCGTTCGGCGTGGCGGGACCGACGACAGACCTCCTGATCGACGTCGTCGGCTACACGACCAACTCCGGCCTCCAGCAGCTCGTCGCCGATACCAAGCCGCTGTTCGCCACGATCAACTCCAGCGGGACCGTACGCGAGGGCCGAGCTTCGCGGCTCGTCAGCTCGACGCGAATCGCGGTGGGCGAGTACAAGCTCACGTTCGACCGTGACCTTCAGGGCTGTGCGGTAACGACCGCCGACCTCATCTTCGCCAGCAACCGAGACGTGTCGGCCGAGATCGGGTTCAGCGGCGACGAGGACGCCGTCGACGTTCGCGTCCGGGATACATCGAATGCACCCGTCGACACCCCCTTCCACGTGATCGTCCAGTGCCAGCAGTCCGGTGCCGCCGCGCTCGTGTCCGGTGAGTCCGAGGATTCCCCCAACGACTGAACGACACCACAGATCGTTTGCGCTCGGATTCGGCTGGGACGGGTCGTCCGAATCCGTGCGCAAACGTGGTTGCCACGCAAACGTGGTGGTCAGTCGATGATGAACCCCTCGTCGGGGTACGCGCCGGGCGGGGAGATCGGTTGCCAGTCGCCGCCGCAGTCGCCGCCTGCCAGCGAGAGGTCCTGGCAGACCGTCGACCGGGTGATCTTCCAGCTGCCGTCGATGAGCACGGCGATGCCGTAGCGGTTGTCGAAGTCGTTGCCGGGGGTGTCGATCGAGTAGCGGAACCAGGCCTCACCGGGCGCCGTGAACACCAACTCGTCGATCGTCGCCGCCGCACCGGCCGCGTCCTCGGCGTAGCCACCGTCCTGCACCTGCTGGCGAGCCTCGGCCACGCCGGTCGGGTCGTCGATCAGGTCGCTCCCGACGTCGTCGGTGCCGACGACGCCGTAGAGCGCGGTCATCACGTCACGGATCTCGGCCTCGGCGGCCGCCGGATCGACCGGCTGCTCACCGGCGTCGGGCAGCGCCGGCGGTGGCGGCGTGCACGACTCGCGGAACGCCGGGTCGTCCCAGGTGCCCACGCCGGCCGAGTCCACGACGCCCGCCGCAGCACCGCCTTGTACCTCGACGCTGAACACCGGGGCGTTGTCGACCCAGTAGCGATCGGAGCCCTCGACGACCTCGCTCGGTGCGATGCCGGGCACGGCGAGCACAGCGATGCCGTTCTGCGGTGCGGTGGCATCGGTCTCGCCGCTGTCGAGCGTGACGACGACGTTCTCGGTGTCGATCGGCACCTGGGCGACGAACACCCAGGTCGGCTGGCCGTCGATGTTGCCGAGCGTCACCCACGACACGGCGCGTCCCTGGAACGGCTCGCTGTACCACGGCACCGAACCGACGTCGATCACGCCGTTGCCACCGAGCGCGATGCGCATCTGACCCGACTCGTAGCACCAGGGAGCGGGTCTCCATTCGCCCTCCGGGACGCCGAACTCCTGGTCCCAGATCGGACCGAGATGGGCGCGCAGCGTCAGGCCGGCGTCGGTGGTGCGGTCGAACAGCTGCTCCATCGGCTCGTACCCGAACATCGACCAGCCCATGCCCCCCGACGCGGTACGTCCGGCCCATCAGCCGCCTCGGCGAGCGGAGCGAGAATCGTCGGGGGCGTGCTGTCGACGACGCCCGACGCCTCGTCGTCACCGATGGCCACCGTGGACGGAGATGTCGCGGTCTCCTCCGCGGGTTCCACCGACGTCGACTCGCCGTCGACGTTGCGGCCGATGCCGTAGCCGGCGCCGGCAGCAACCGCGACCAGCATGGTGGCGCCGACCACCGCGAACCACCGCCGCCGTGACGAGGCTCCGTCGTGTTGTTGTTCGCTGCGCAACTCGTCGAAGTGGATGCTCATCGCGGGTTCCTCCAGTGGTCGTCGAGATCGTCTCCCGTTCAGACGCTCGGCGGCCCCGATCGGTTCCACGAGGCTCCCACAGCGCCGAGAAGTGACCGAGAAGCAGCCGCGGGAATAGATCGATCGTGGCGTCGTTGCACTCGGCATGCCCGAAGACCTCACCGCTCCCCGCCAGATCGATCTGTACTGGCGGCCGGGGTGTGGGTTCTGCTCGATGCTGCAGCGCAAGCTCGACGCATTGGGCATCGAGCGTGTCGAACACAACATCTGGGACGACCCCGACGACGCAGCGGTCGTGCGCCGGCACGCCAACGGCAACGAGACCGTGCCGACCGTCGTCATCGGCGACCGCGGATTCGTCAATCCGTCGGCGGGCGAGCTGATCGCGTATCTCGGGGTCAACCACCCCGACCTTCTCCCCGAGGGTTTCGAAGCGCCGGAGCCCAACGCCGTCAGCCGCCTCGCGGCCCGCGTGTTCGGGTGACACCTCCCGCGGGCCGTTTCGCCGTTCCGGCATCCCGGGTACTGTCTGCCCCATGAGCGACCCACGACTCGAGGGCACGGAGATCGTCGATTCGGTCATCGACACCATCGGCGAGACGCCGCTCATCCGCCTCAAGCGCCTGAGCGAACTCGAGGGCATCGAGTGCCTGTTCACGATGAAGAACGAGGCCACCAACCCGGGCGGATCGGCGAAGGACCGGCCCGCACTCGAGATGATCCTCGCCGCCGAGCGCGACGGCCTCCTGCAGCCCGGCGGCACCATCGTCGAGCCGACGAGCGGCAACACCGGCGTCGGTCTGGCGATCGTCGCCGCCCAACGCGGCTACAAGTGCGTGTTCGTGATGACCGACAAGGTCGCACCGGAGAAGATCTCGCTGCTCAAGGCCTACGGCGCCGAGGTGGTCGTGTGCCCGGTCGCCGTCGAGCCGAGCGATCCGCAGAGCTACTACAGCGTCGCCGCCCGGCTCACCGACGAACTCGGTGCGTTCCGGCCGAACCAGTACCAGAACCCGAGCAATCCGGAAGCGCACGTCAAGACGACCGGACCCGAGATCTGGCGCCAGACCGCCGGCCGGATCACCCACTTCGTGGCCGGCGCCGGGACCTGCGGGTCGATCACGGGCGTCGCCCGCTACCTCAAGTCGATGAATCCCGACGTCAAGATCATCGCGGCGGATCCCGAAGGGTCGGTGTTCTCCGGCGGATCGGGACGCCCGTACCTGGTCGAAGGCGTCGGCGAGGACTTCTTCCCCGCCGCGTGGGAGCCGGACCTGCTCGACGACATCATCCCGATCAGCGACGAGGAGAGCTTCCTCACCGCCCGCTACGTCAGCCAGCGCGAGGGCATCCTGATCGGCGGCTCGGGCGGCATGGCCGTCGCCGCGGCGATCAAGGTCGCCAAGGCAGCCGATCCCGACGCCGTCGTGGTCGTGTTCAATCCCGACTCGGGTCGCGGGTACCTGTCGCGGGTGTTCGACGACGCCTGGATGGCGAACTTCGGGTTCCTGCGCGAGTGCGACCAGTGCGTCGGCGCCGTGCTCGACACCCGCAACGCGTCGATCGAGAACCTGCTCTACGTCAACCCCCAGCAGTTGGTGTCCGAGGCGATCGAGCTGATGCGCTCCACGGGCGTCAGCCAGCTGCCGGTGTGCAAGAACACGCCGCCGTTCGCTGCCGCCGAGGTGTCCGGTTCGATCGACGAACTCGAACTGATGGAGGCCATCCACCGCGACCCCGGCGTGATGGCGACCCCGGTCGAGAAGGTGATGGGGCCGAAGCTGCCCACGATCGGCGTCGGCCAGAAGGTCGAACTCGCCGTCGAGATGCTCGAGACCGCGCCGGCCCTGCTCGTGCTGTCCGGCGGTCGTCCGCTCAGCGTGCTCACCCGCACCGACGTGCTCTCGTACTTCACTGCGATCGCCGAGGATGCCCTGGAACGCGGTTCCGGAACGGTGTCCAGCGATGGGTGATCTCGACGAGTCGGCCGCACGCCAGGGCTTCGCCACCCGGGCGATCCACGCCGGGCAGGACCCCGAGCCGACCACCGGCGCCGTCGTCACGCCGATCTCGCTGTCGACGACGTTCGCCCAGGACGGCGTCGGCGGGCACAAGGGCTTCGAGTACTCACGATCGGGCAACCCGACCCGCGCCGCGCTCGAAGCGCAGGTCGCCTCGCTCGAGGACGCCAGCCACGGTCTCGCGTTCGCCAGCGGCCTCGCCGCCGAGGACAACATCCTGCGGCTGCTGCGACCCGGCCAGCGGATCCTGCTCGGCAACGACGCCTACGGCGGCACGTTCCGACTGATCTCCAAGGTGTGGAGCCCGCTCGGGTTCCCGTGGACCGCCGTCGATCTCACCGACCTCGACGCGCTGCGCAACGACTGGCCCGACGACGTCGGCATGGTGTGGCTCGAGACGCCGACCAACCCGTTGCTGACGTGCTTCGACATCGAGGCGATCGCCGAGATCGGCCACGCCAAGGGGGCATTGGTGGTCGTCGACAACACCTTCGCCACGCCGTACCTCCAGCAGCCGCTCACGCTCGGCGCCGACGTCGTCGTGCACTCGGCCACCAAGTACCTCGGCGGCCACAGCGACGTGGTCGGCGGCTTCGTGGCCTCGACGACGACGACCTCGCCGAGCGGTTGCGCTTCACCCAGAACGCGGCCGGCGCCGTGCCCGCCCCGTTCGACTGCTACCTCGTGCTCCGCGGCGTGAAGACGCTGGCGGTGCGGATGGACCGGCACTGCGAGAACGCCCGCGCGGTCGTCGACCTGCTCGTGGGCCACCCGGCGGTCGACCGCGTGCTGTACCCGCAGCTCCCCGACCATCCCGGCCACGCGGCCGCTGCGAAGCAGATGCGCGACTTCGGCGGGATGGTCGTCGTTCACGGTGCAGCGCGGGGATGGCGGCCGCGATGACCGTTGCCGACTCCACCGAGGTGTTCACGCTCGCCGAGTCGCTCGGCGCCGTCGAGAGCCTGATCGAGCATCCGGGCGCGATGACCCACGCGTCCGCAGCCGGATCGCCGCTCGAGGTGCCCGACAACCTGGTGCGACTGTCGGTCGGCATCGAGGACGCCGCCGACCTGGTGGCCGACCTCGAGCAGGCCCTCGACCGCGTCCGATGAGTCCGCCGGCCCGACTGTCCACCTCGCCCACGAGGCCAGCCGCAGCCGGACCGACCGATCGTCGTCGCGGCCAACCGACTGCCGGTGATGCGCTCCGACGACGGTTGGACCGCGAGCCCCGGTGGCCTCGTGCGCGCACTGTTGCCGATGCTGCGCGACACCGGCGGCACCTGGGTCGGGTGGACCGGGACGCCCGACGACACCACCGAGCCGTTCGCGGTCGAAGGCGTCGAGCTGCATCCCGTGCCGATCAGCGCCGAGGAGATCGAGCTCTACTACGAGGGGTTCTCGAACGACGCGCTGTGGCCGCTGTACCACGACGCACTGCGCGAGTCGACCTACGCCGGCGAGCAGTGGGACGCCTACGTCACCGTCAACCAGCGCTTCGCCGACACGATCGCCGAGATCGCCCCGCCGGACGCGATCGTGTGGATCCACGACTACCAGCTGCAGCTGGTCCCCGAGATGCTCCGCGAGCGACGCCGCGACGTCACGATCGGCTTCTTCCTGCACATCCCGTTCCCGCCCTACGAGCTGTTCTCACGGTTGCCGTGGCGCACCGAGGTGATCGAGGGCTTGCTCGGCTGCGACCTCGTCGGCTTCCAGCGTCCGAAGGATGCGGCGAACTTCGCCGCCGCCGCACATGAGCTGACTGGCGTCGACGTCCACGACGACACCATCGAGCATCCCGATCGCGTGACCCACATCGGCACGTTCCCGATCTCGATCGACGTGGGCGACGTCGAGGCAGATGGCCGCCGGCCGAGCGACGCGCCAGCGGATCGAGCCAGATCCGAGCCCGCCTCGGCGACCCGGAGGTGATACTGCTCGGCGTCGACCGGCTCGACTACACCAAGGGCATCGGCCTGCGGCTCAAGGCCTTCGCGGCGCTCCTCGAATCGGGCGAACTCGACGCGGAGCGCCACGTGATGGTGCAGGTCGCCACGCCCACCCGCGAGGCGGTCGAGCACTACCAGGACGAGCGCCACGAGGTCGAACGGCTGGTCGGTGCCATCAACGGCCGCTTCAGCCGTATCGGGCTGCCCGTCGTGCACTACCTGTACCAGACGCTCCCGCTTCGACGAGCTGATCGCGCTGTACCGCGCCGGCGACGTGATGCTCGTGACGCCGGTCCGCGACGGCATGAACCTCGTCGCCAAGGAGTACGCGGCGTCGCACATCGACGGCGACGGGGTGCTCGTGCTCTCCGAGTTCGCCGGAGCGGCCGACGAACTGACCGACGCCGTGCTGGTGAACCCCCACGACGACCGTGCGCTCCAGCGTGCCATCGTCACCGCCGTCGAGATGCACCGCCACGAGCGCCGCGAACGGATGGCGGGCCTGCGCGACCAGATCCGCAAGAGCGACGTCCAGGGCTGGGCCGACCGATTCCTGGCGCAGCTCGCCGCGGCAGATTCGCCGCTGGCCCCGTGACCCGCTACGACGACCCCGCCGAGATCGCCGCCCGGGTCGCGGGTCGCGCCCGACCGCTGCTGGTGGGCCTCGATGTCGACGGTGTCCTCGCGCCGATCGTCGACCACGCCGACGACGCCACACTGCTTGCGGGAATGGGGGCTGCCGTCAGCGCCGTGGCGGCGCTCGACGACGTGTTCGTTGCGGTGGTGTCGGGGCGTTCGCTCGCCGGGCTCGAACAGTTCGGCTTCGGCGACGACGTCGAGATGATCGGATCGCACGGCATGGAGATCCGACACCGCTCGATGGAGCCGCTCACCGGCGAGGAGCGAACACTGCTCGCCGATCTCGATGGGGCCGCCGTGGCCGCCGCCGAACGTGCCGGTGCGGGCGCGTGGGTCGAGCGCAAGCCGGCCAGCGTCGTGCTGCACGTCCGCCAGGCCGACCACTCGGCGGGCGCGACCGCACTCGTCGAACTCGCCGACATCGCCCGCGGATTCGGCGGTGCGACCGTCAAGGCGGGCAGCAGCGTGTTGGAGGTCTTCGTCCGGCACACCGACAAGGGCACGGCGCTGATGGCGCTCGCCTCCGATCTCGGCGTGGCCACCACGGTCTTCCTCGGCGACGACCTCACCGACGAAGAGGCGTTCGCCCAGCTGTCGCAGGGTGATGTCGCCGTCAAGGTCGGTGACGCCGACACGATCGCCCCGCATCGCCTGCGCGATCCCGACGCCGTCCTCGCCTTCCTCCAGACCCTCGCCGCACACCGCTGACGGTCCGCCCGGGGACGGGGCCAGGGAGGACCGTCACGGTCCGCCCGGGGACGGGGCCGGGGAGGACCGAACATCAGAACAGGGAGGACTGGCCGGCGGGTGGGGTGCGGCGGATGGCGGTCCAGGGGACGTAGTGGTCCATGAACACCCAGGTGCGGCGATGGATGGCGGACGGGCCGTAGCCGAGCAGCGCCGACTTGTGCACGGGACAGGGATAGCCCTTGTTGGTGTCGAACGACCAGTGCGGATAGCTCTCGGCGTGAGCTCTCATCTCCCGATCGCGCACGACCTTGGCCAGGATGCTCGCCGTGGCGACGCTCAGGCAGCGCAGGTCGGCCTTCACCGCCAACTCGACGTGCGGGACCGCCGGTGAGACGAAGTCCCACTTCCCGTCGGTGACTGCGACGTCGGGCGCCACCCCGAGGCCCTCGATCGCCCGACGGGCCGCCAGCTTCTGTGCGGCCGACATGCCGAGCCGATCGCACTCTTCCTGGCTGACCGACCCGACCGACCATGCCACGCACCAGTCGGTCAGCTTGTCGAACAGCGCCTCGCGCTCGCGCTCGGTGAGGAGCTTGGAGTCGCGCACGCCGTTCACCCTGGTGTCGCGAGGCAAGATGGCGGCGCCGACCGACAGCGGTCCCGCCCACGCGCCGCGCCCCACCTCGTCGATGCCGACGACGACGTCGTGGCCGCGCTCCCACAGGTCCTTCTCGATCGCACGTGTCGGCGCCCGCTTCTTCGACTGTTTCGGACGCGCAGCGATTCGAACCACCACAGGCTCCTCAGCGATCGCCGAGATCGATGCTGACGCCGATGCGCTTCGGCTGCGGCGGTGCCGCCCAGAGCGCCTCGCCCGACACGGCGTCGCTCGACCAGTCGGGGTCGACCGCGGGCGCCGTCAAGCGCTGGGTGTCACCGTGCTGCTCCCACAGCAGCGCCGGCCGTTCGCCGTGCCAGCGGACGGCGAATCCGACCGTCGAGCGCGGCCCGGTGGGTACGCCGTGCACCTCGAAGTTCGAGCCCAGCCATCGGCGAGGGATCCCGAGCGGCAGCAGGCGACCTTCGTCGGCGATCCGACGCTCGACCTCGGCGACGAACCGGCCGACCGAGTCGCCGCGCTCCAGGTCGGAGAACGACGATGGTCGTCGCATCGCGCGACGGCGCCGACCGGCCGTCGCGCACCCGCCGCCGACGAATGTCGCCGATGTCGGCTGCGGCCCGGTCGTCGCCTGCCGCGATCGCCAGGCGTTCACACGCCCGAAGTGCCAGGTCGACCTCGGCGTCGTCCGACCGGGCGATCGACGCGACCGGCTCGACGATCTCGGGCATCCAGGCGTCGGCGTCGTCGCCGAGGCGACCCAACTCGGCCACGTCGAGCAGGAAGCCGACCGGGTCGTCGCTGGCCTCGACCGGACCCGCGAGGAGCAGGTCGCTGCGAGCGGCGGTGACCGCGTCGCCGAGTCCGGCGTCGGGCAACACGAGCCGGCTCGCCCGGTGCACGACGGTCTGCCAGCCCCGCACGACCGCCATCGCCGGCGCCAGCGTCGGCAGGGCCCAGGTCGAGAAGCGGTCGGGGTCGTGCGGGATCGCCACCCGTACCGACGCGCGGTGAGCGACCGGCAGGACGATCGCATCCTCGGGCAGGTCGATGCCACGGATCGGAACGTCGGCCGGAGGACGTTCGGTGAGCACCCGCGTGCCGGCGAACGCGACAGCGAACGGCAACGCCGATGCGTTCTCGACCTCGATCACGGTCAGACCACCGCTGTCCGGCACCGACCACACCCGCTGGATCGCGTCCCCTTCGGGCACCCGCACACGCGTCTCGACCACCGGTGTGCCGTCGATGCGGCGCTGACGGACCGCCGCCTCGGAGGCCGGAACGTGCCAACGGTCCTCGGCGGCCACGAACCAGCGCAGCGTCGCGGCGTCACCCGCACGAACGACATCGCCCGATGGCGACACCCACGCCCGGCCCGGTGTTCCGACCGAACCGATCAGGACCGGCTCGGCCGCATCGACGTCAGCGACGTTCACGCGTCGAATTCGCCCTTGCGGCTGCGCTGCATCAGCGCCGCGAGCGCATCCGGGGCAGGGCGGTGCTCGTGACAGACGGCGACGACCTGTTCGGTGATCGGCATCTCGACACCGTACCGGCGGGCGAGGTCGAGCACGCTCGGCGACGACTTCACGCCCTCGGCGACCATGTTCGTCGCCGCCAGGATCTCCTCGATCGTCCTGCCCTGGCCGAGCTGCAGGCCAACCTGGTTGTTCCGGCTCTGCTTCGACGAGCACGTCGCGATCAGATCGCCCATGCCGGCGAGCCCGGCGAACGTGACCGGGTGGCCGCCCATCGCCACGCCGAGGCGGGTCATCTCGGCGAGCCCTCGCGTGATCAGCGTCGCCCGCGTGTTGTCGCCGAAACCCATGCCCTCGGCCATGCCGGCCGCGATCGCGATGACGTTCTTCACGACGCCGGCGACCTCGCAGCCCACCACGTCGTCGTTGGTGTAGACCCGCAGGCTCGGACGGCTGAAGATGCGCTGCAGTTCGTTCGCGATGGTGACGTCGTCGATCGCGACGACGCTGGCCGCCGGCTGACCGCTGAGGATCTCCTTGGCGAGATTCGGGCCGGTCAACACGGCGATCGGATGGCCGGGCATGGCGTCGGCGGTCACCTCGCTCATCCGCTTGAGGGTGGTGCGCTCGAGCCCCTTCGACAGCGACACGACGGGCACCCACGGGCGGATCGACTCGGCGGCTTCGACCGCGACGTCCCGGTACCCGTGGGACGGAACCGCCATCACCACGACGTCGGCGTGCGACACGGCATCCGAGAGCGAATCGGTCGCGCGGAGCGCCTCGGGCAGCGAGAAGTTCGGCAGGTACTCGGGATTCACGCCGGCATCGTTGATCTCACGGGCCAACTCGCTTCGACGCGCCCACAGCACCGTCGGGGTGTTGACGGCGGCGAGGGCGGCGACGGTGGTGCCCCACGATCCGGCGCCGATGACCGCCACGTTGATCGTCGATGCACTCATGTCCGTCCCCCCGATTCGCCGTGCCGCATCGTGCGGTGTCCGCACCACCGTCCTGCGGCGCTGCGCAACACTGTACTGCGGCATCGCCGGTCGGGCCGTGGCCCTCCTACAGTGGCGTCAGTGCGTCTCGCCGTTCTGGTCCCGGTCAAGCGATTCACGGCGGCCAAGGGCCGCCTGACCGGCGTGCTCAGCGGCAACGACCGCGCCCGCCTCGCCGAATGGATGGCGAGCGGCGTCCTCGACGTCGTCGCCGAGATCCCGACGTTCGTCGCCTGCGACGACGACGAGGTGGCGTCGTGGGCGCGGCGGATGGGTGCACAGGTGATCTGGGGAGCCGGACTGGGCCTCAACGGGGCCGTCGACGACGGCGTCGACCACATCATCTCGATGGGCTACGACCACGTCCTCGTCAGCCATGCCGATCTCGCCCTTCCCGGCGCGCTGCTCGACGTCGCCCGCGAGGGTTGCATCACCCTGGTCCCCGACCGTCGCGACGACGGCACGAACGTGATGTCGTTCCCGGCCACCTGTCCGCTCCGCGCGAGCTACGGAGGCGGTTCGTTCGCCCGCCACCTCCGCCAGGCACTGGCCGTGGCGACCGTCGAGGTCGAAGTACGACGGGATCTCGGACTCTCCCTCGACCTCGACACCGCACGAGACCTCGCCCACCCCCTCATCCGGAAGGTGCTGCCCCCATGGCTGCCAACGAACCCGGCCAACCCGGCCCACTGAACTCCGCCACCCTCGCCACGCCCACGACCACCGATCTCGCCACCCCCACGTCGGCGCTGGCGATCGGCGCGCACCCCGACGATGTCGAGTTCGGCGCCGGCGGGGTGCTCGCCAAGTGGGCTGCGAACGGATGCGTCGTCCACCACCTGGTGTGCACCGATGGCTCGAAGGGAACTTGGGACGCCGACGTCGACGTGACCGCACTGGCAGCTCGGCGCCAGGACGAGCAGCGCGAGGCCGCGCGGCGCCTCGCTGGAGCGAACGCTGGGGAGGTGAGGTTCCTCGGACGCGTCGACGGCGAACTCGACAGCGACCTGGCCACGAGAGGTGAGGTCGCTCGCATCATCCGCGAACTCCGACCACAGGTGGTGCTGGGACACGATCCGTGGAAGCGATACCGGCTCCATCCCGATCATCGCCATGCCGGGCTGCTGGCGTGCGAAGGAATCGTGGCGGCCCGCGATCCCCACTTCTTCCGAGACCACGGCCTCCCCCACCACCGTCCAGATGCACTGCTGTTGTGGGAGGCCGACGCTCCCGACCACGCCGAGGACGTCGGCGGCTTCGTCGACGTCAAGCTCGCCGCGCTGGCCGCTCACGAGAGCCAGTTCGAGTCGACGATGAAGGCGCTCGACGACGAGCAACTCGCTGCATTCGATCAGCGCATCCGCAATCGCCTGGGCGACCTGGGCCGACCGTTCGACATGGACGCCGCCGAGGTCTTCAAGCTGATCGCCGACCTCTGAACGCGACACGGGCGTGTCACCGGGGGTCTGCCCCCTGGTGACACGCCCGTGGACGAATCCGTCGTCGAGTGTTCAGGCCCGTCTGGCCGGAGCCTTCTTGGCGGGCGCCTTCTTGGCCGGAGCCTTCTTCGCAGGCGCCTTCCTTGCGGGCGCTTTCTTCGCAGGCGCCTTCTTCGCTGGCGCCTTCTTGGCCGGCGCCTTCTTCGCCGGCGCCTTCTTGGCCGGCGCCTTCTTCGCCGGCGCCTTCTTGGCCGGCGCCTTCTTGGCGGGTGCCTTCTTGGCCGGAGCCTTCTTGGCCGGAGCCTTCTTGGCCGGAGCCTTCTTCGCAGGCGCCTTCTTCGCTGGCGCCTTCTTGGCCGGAGCCTTCTTGGCGGGTGCCTTCTTCTTGGCCGGAGCCTTCTTGACGGCCATCAGATCACTTGCTGTTCAGGGCGGACTTCAGCGTCGAGCTGGCGCTGAACTTCATCGCGGTCGAGGCCTTGATCTGCACGGGCGCACCGGTCTGCGGGTTGCGACCGGTACGGGCGCTGCGCTTGGTCGTGCTGAACGAGCCGAAGCCGGGCCAAGCGACCTTCTCGCCGTTCTTGGTGGCCGTGACCACGTGATCGAAGAAGGCGCCGAGCGTGCGCTCTGCGTCGGCCTTCGACACGCCTGCGGCGTCGGCCACTGCGTCGATCAGTTCTGCTTTGGTTGCCATGGAGTCCTCTTTCGGATGGGTGTAGATGCTGTTCACCCCGGCGCTGAGCGCCGAGACCGTCTCCGCCAGTTCTTCGGCGGAACACGACCATGTGACCGACTGGGACACATGCGGTTCAAGCATCGATGTCATTGCATTTGCAATGACATCCGCGTCTGGCCCTTGCCGGTATTGGCGTTCGGTGGGATCCACCACGTCGCGCGACGGCTGCGCTACAACCTTGCTCCGTTGGGTATGACAGACGATCCGTCGAGGAGACAAGGTGACCGACCTGCTTCCGTCCGCTGACGCACCGACCCGCTCGCCCCGCCAGGCCTCCATCGGGTCCGAGCCGATGACACCCGATCCGGCGCAGCGGACCCGGCTGGTGGTCGACACCTCGGTCCTCATCGCGGACCCGACGTGCGTCCTGGAATTCCAGGACGCCGACGTGATCGTGCCGCTCACGGTGGTCGAGGAGCTCGACGGGCTCAAGAGCCGCCCCGACGACGTCGGCCGATCCGCACGTACGGCGCTGCGCACCCTCGAGGAGCTGCGCGTCGCCCACGGCGGGTCACTCGCCAAGCCGGTGCCGACCGGCAACGGCACCGCGACACTCCAGATCGAGATCAACAACATCCGCAAGCACCTCCTGGTCGAGCACGGACTCGATCCGAGCGTCCCCGACAACCGCATCATCGGCGCGGCGATCGGACAGTCCGACTTCGGGCCGACCACCATGATCAGCAACGACGCCGCCCTGCGGATCAAGGCGGCGCATCTGGGCGTCGCCGCCGCCGAGCATCGGCTCACCCGCTCCGACCGGGACCGCCCTGCCGTCGGCTGGTCGACCATCGAAGCGCCCTACGAGACCATCGACTGTCTGTACGCGGCCGGCGCGGTCGCGATCGACGCCGTCATCACCGACTCGGCGCCGGACGCACCGACGCCGTTCAACGAGAACGAGTTCGCCGTGCTCCGCACGGGCTCGCAGTCCGCGCTCGTCCGCGCCGTGCACGGCGAGTTCGTCCTGCTCTCCCAGCACACCCCGGAGGCCTGGGGCCTGCGTCCGCGCAGCAAGGAACAGCGGTTCGCCCTCGAACTGCTCCTCGACCCCGACATCGCCGTCGTCGCGCTCGACGGCCGCGCCGGCACGGGCAAGACGATCCTGGCCATCGCAGCCGGCCTCGAGCAGGTCGTCGAGCAGAATCGCTACGAGCATCTCGCGGTGTACCGCCCACTGGTGCCGGTCGGACGGGCGGACGTCGGCTTCCTGCCGGGCGGGCTCGACGAGAAGCTCGACCCGTGGATGGCTGCGATCCACGACGCCGTCGTCGCCCTGACCGACCGCGGCTGCATCAACGACGCCCGGGCGATGGTCGACGAGCTGACCACCCGCGGCCAGCTCTCGCTCGAGTCGGTCACCTTCCTGCGAGGGCGATCACTGCAACATCAGTTCGTGGTCATCGACGAGGCCCAGAACCTCGAGCCGACCACGTTGCGAACGATCCTCACGCGAGTAGGCGACGGGACGAAGGTCATCTTCACCGGCGACACCAGCCAGATCGACGCGCCGTACCTCGGCGAGTCGAACAACGCGCTCAGCGTCCTGGCCTCTGCCTTCGCCGGCCAGCCCTGTTTCGGGCACATCACGCTCACGGCGTGCGAGCGCAGCGACGTCGCAAGCCTCGCAGCCGAGCTGCTGTAGGCCCCGCAAGCGCAGCGCATCCTGAGAGGGCGGCGAGATGAGAACACTTCGATACTCGATCAACATCACGCTCGACGGTTGCTGCCACCACGAGGCGGGGCTTCCCCCGGACGAGGAGTCGATGCGCTATTGGACCGCCCAGATGGAGCGAGCCGATGCCTTGCTGTTCGGGCGGGTGACCTACGAGATGATGGAATCGGCGTGGCGGCGACCGACGACGGGCACGTGGCCCGACTGGATGGGTCCCTGGGAGATCCCGTTCGCCGAGACCATCGACCGAGCGAGGAAGTACGTCGTGTCGAGCACGCTCAACGAAGTCGACTGGAATGCCGAACTGCTGCGAGGTGACGTGGGCCGAGCAGTTCAACAGCTCAAAGAGCTGCCGGGCGAGAGCCTGTTCGTGGGTGGCGTGACGCTCCCGCTGGCGCTGGCGGATCTCGGACTGATCGACGAGTTCGAGTTCCTCGTGCAGCCGGTGATCGCCGGGCACGGGCCGACGTTGCTCGGCGGTCTGCGCGAACGCATCCAACTCGAACTGGTGAGTCGCCACGATTTCGGTTCGGGGGCGGTCGCCCTGCGATACCGGCGTCCGGTGGCGGCGCCGTCGCTCCAGTAGCCGACGCGCCCGAGCACTTCGAAACTTTTCGACGGACGGGAAAATCCGCTTGTGGCTTCCGCTCCGAACATTTAGTGTTAAATCGAGCGGCGGACGGACCAACCCTCCGGTCGTCCGCCGCTCAGAAGCACGAAGGGAGCACCGGTGGCCGTTGCAGAACTGTTCGAGTACGACGACATCCCCTGGCAGGACCATGCGGCGTGCAAGGGGCGGACGCGCCTGTTCTTCCCGCCCAAGGCCGAGCGGCCCCAGGCGCGGGCACGCCGTGAAGCGAAGGCTCAGAAGCTCTGCGACTCGTGTCCCGTGCAGACGCCGTGCCGCGAACACGCACGGAGTAACCACGAGTACGGCTTCTGGGCCGGTGAGTCCGAGGAGGACCGCCACCTCGCCGGGTTCACGGTGTCTGCACCGATCGGCGTGCGCGCAAGGCTGCAGCAGCAGACCGGCTGATGCCCCGTCGGCCTGCCACCGGCGCGCGCACCCATGATCGTTGAGACACCCCCTGTCTAGGGTGGTGCTCGTGGCCCTGCCCCGATTCGCCGTCGTCGACCTGGAAACGTCGGGCCTGAACACGAAGCGGCACCGGATCCTGCAGTTGGGCATGGTGATCGTCGACGCCGACGGCTCCGTCGTCGACCAGTGGTCGTCGCTGGTCAAGCTGCGCTGGCCGCTCCAACGTGTCGGACCCACGAACATCCACGGGATCACCCGGGCCACCCTGCGCGGAGCGCCACCACTCGACGAGGCCCTCGACGAACTGGGCGACCGGATGAACGGCGCCGTGTTCACCGCCCACAACGCGGCCTTCGACAGCGAGTTCATCGCTCGGGCTGCCCGCCGACGCCCGAGCGACGACCCGGTCCGGCTCGGCATCCAGCCTCGGCTGTGCACCCTGCGGATGTCGCGTCGCCTCGACCCCGATCGCGAGCTGTCGCACCGCCTCGGCGACGTGTGCGAACGTTTCGGGGTCGCGCTCGAACGTCCCCACGACGCCCTGAGCGACGCCGCCGCGACCCGCAGCAGTCCTCCCCCATCTCCTCGCGGCGCACGCGATCACCGACGCCGAGCAGCTCGAGCCGTTCTACGTCCGTTGAGCGCTCATGCCTCGCCGTAGCGGGCGAGCACGGTGCGGGCCACCGCAGCGGCAGGGTTCTCGTTGGCCGGCTCGACGAGCACGGCGTCGGGCCCGAGCCGGATCAGCAGCCGGGCAAGCCAGCGCTCGCTGGCCACGGGGAGTCGCGCCTCGACCCAACCGTCGCCCGACTCGGCGACCTCGTCGACGGGGTACTGGTCCAACACCCATCGGGCGTCCGGACCGAATCGGATCGTCGCCCTCGGCACGTCGACATCGTCGAAGAACCGCTCGGGCGGCGAGGTCGACTCGACCTCGACCGTCCTGCCCGTCGCCTCGGCCGACTCGATCCGGTCGACGCGGAACGTCCGCCGGGAGTGCGATCGGTCGTCGTCGGCGACCACGTACCAGTGACCGCCGTCGGTGTACACGTGGCGCGGGACGATCGCCCGGCTCGACATCTCGGCTCGCGCGGGCGAGAAGTAGGTGATCGCCAGCTCCGAGCCAGTGGCGGCCGACTCGGCGAGTACGTCGGTGAGTTCGGGACGTGCGAGGTCGACGACGACGCCAGCGGTGTCGTCGGTGTCGTTCGCGGTGGCGATCCCGGCGTCGGCCAGAACGGCGGCGAGCTTCGCCAGCCCGCGTCCGAGCGCACCGTCGTGGTCGGCGCCGGGCAGTTGCATCGCGGCACGCGCCGATGCGAGCAGCGAGAAGGCCTCGGGCGCGGTGAGCCGCAGCGGGCGCGTGAACAGCCGGGGCACGCCGACGAACACGACACCGTCGTCGACGAACACGTCGATCATCTCGTCGATGAAGGGAGGCAACCCGCACATCGCCACGAGCTCGAGGTCGTCCTGCACCTGTGTCTCGGTCATGTCGAACCGTCGGGCCACCTCGGCGAGCGGGACCTCGCCGGTCTCCATGAGCCACGGAAGCATCACCAGCAGCCGGCGCAACCGATCCTCGGCGTTGCGGGGTCCGCTCATCGCCGCGCCACACCGCCGCCCGATGCCGCAACGGCCTCGAGCCAGTCGATCACCTGCCGACGAAGTGCCGGAGGCGATTCGACGACGGCGTGTTCCAGGAGGCCGAGCACCCACGAACGGAACACGGTGGTGTTGCCCGCCGGTACCGACACCAGCACGCTGCCGTCGTCGCCACGTTCGACCACCCGGTCGGCGCCGAGTTCACGTTCGACCGCCGCGGCCCGCAGTGCGTTGATCCGCACAAGTGCCTCGACGGGCTCGTCCACGGCGTCGCCGATCTGTTTCGGGTCGGCCGGGAACGCCGTGCGCGGATCGAACGACGCGGGACGCTCGAACGAGCCGGGCGAGCCCACCTCGATCCCGTCGGCACCACCATCGAACCGGTCGACGCGGAACGTGCGGCGTTCGCCTCGACCGTGATCGTGACCGATCACGTACCAGAACCCGCCGCGCAGCAGCAGCCCCCAGGGGTCGAGCGTCCGCGGTTCACCCCGGTACACGAACGCGATCGGAGCGCGCACGGCCACCACGCGGCGGATCGCGGGGAGCTCCGGACGCTGCGGGAGCACCGCCGACACCGGTGGCACCTCGTCGCCGAGTGCCCCACCGAGCTTCCAGAGGGCGTCACGACCCGCATCGGTCCGGACCGCCGCGACGGCAACCTGCAGCGCACGCATCTCGTCGGGCGCCAGGTCGAGGTCGTCGAGCTCGTAGGCGCGCCGGTCGACCCGGTAGCGGGTCTGGCCCGCGAACGATCCCCCCGCCACGATCTCGGTGTCGATCGGCACGCCGATGTCACGAAGCGCCGCCTTGTCGCGCTCGAAGGCGGCGCGTCGCGCCTTGTCGTCGTCGGGGTACTGACCGTCGAGTTCCGATGCGATCTGCACCAGGCTGACCGGCTCGTTGGTCTCGAGCAACAGCGCGAGCAGATTCGTGAGGCGCTCGATGCGATCGACCATCAACCGCCGACGTTACCGATCAGAGCTGCAGCGACTTCGTCTGCAGGAACTCCTCGATGCCGTACGGACCGTTCTCGCGGCCGTATCCGGACTGCTTGTAGCCACCGAACGGTGCGGCGATGTTGAACGACCCGCCGTTGACGTCGACGGCACCGGTACGCATGCGGCGCGCCACGGCGATCGCCCGGTCCTTGTCGGCCGACCAGACGCCACCGGAGAGCCCGTACAGGCTGTCGTTCGCGATGCGCACAGCGTCGTCTTCGTCGTCGTAGCCGATGATCGACAGCACGGGGCCGAAGATCTCCTCCTGCGCGACGGTCATGTCGTTGGTGACGTTGGCGAGCACCGTCGGCTTGACGAAGTAGCCGGTCTCGTGGCCCTCGGGCTTGCCGAGACCGCCGGCGGCGACGACGGCGCCTTCGTCGATGCCCTTCTGGATGTAGCCCTGCACGCGGTCCCACTGGGCCTGCGAGATGAGCGGGCCGAGATGCATGCCCTCCTTCGACGGGTCGTCGACACCCATGTTCTCGGCGGCGGCCGCCGCGATGGCCACGGCCTCGTCGTAGCGGCTGTTCGGCACCAGCATCCGGGTGTGGGCGGTGCAGGTCTGGCCCGAGTTGAGGTAGCAGGCGAACAGGCCCTTGGGGATGACCGTCGCGAGATCGGCGTCGTCGAGGATGATGTTGGCGGACTTGCCGCCGAGCTCGAGTGCCACGCGCTTGACCGTGCCGGCCGCGGCCGCGGCGACCTGCTTGCCGGCGCGGGTGGAACCGGTGAAGCTCACCATGTCGACGCCGGGATGCTCGGAGATCGCCGCACCGACCACCGGTCCGGTGCCCGACACCATGTTGAACACACCCGCGGGGAGGCCGACCTCATGGACGATCTCGGCGAGGATGAAGGCGTTCAGCGGGGCGACCTCGGACGGCTTGAGCACGAACGTGCAGCCCGCCGCGAGCGCGCCGCCGAGCTTGCAGATGATCTGGTGGAGCGGGTAGTTCCACGGCGTGATCGCACCGACGACACCGACGGGCTCCTTGACGACGAGGCTGTTGCCGATCGTCTCTTCGAACTCGAACGTGTCGAGCAGTGTGGCGTAGGTCTGCATGTTGCCGGCGGGCAGGCCGGCCTGGATCATCGTCGACCAGGTGATCGGCATGCCCGACCTCACCGGAGATGACCTCGGCGATCTCGGCCGAACGAGCCTGCAGTGCCTCGTTCAGGCGGACCATGTACTTCTGGCGTTCCTCGACCGGCGTCGCGGACCACGAATCGAACGCTCGGCGGGCGGCGGCGACGGCCTTGTCGACATCGCTCGCGGTCCCCTCGGGAATCGAGCCCATGACTTGTTCGGTCCCGGCGTTGATGACCTCGATCGTGCCCGTTCCGTCGGAGGGAACCCAGGCACCGTCGATGTAGATGTTGGTGTAGTCGCGCATGGTTGGAGTCTTGCCCATCGGGGCCCCGACGGCGCAACCGAGCCTCGACCCCCACCCGGCTCGACCACGCCGTGCGATGAGCCAACCGACCGAATACCGTCGGTTCGCTCATCGCTGAGCCCCGACAGCCTGTTCCGATGAGTCGAGCGACCGAATGCCGTCGGTTCGCTCATCGCTGGACGCGCTCGAGGCTGATCGTGGCGGTCAGCTGAGCTTCATGAAGAGGCGCTCGAGCTCGTCGGCATCGAGTGCGGGTTCCTCGCCGTTCTGCGCGGGTTCCATCACGCAGTGCCGCATGCCCGCCACCACCAAGCGGTAGCCGACCCGGTCGAGCGCTGCCTTGCAGGCGGACAGCTGGGTGACGACGTCGGTGCAATCCTGACCCTCTTCGATCATCCGCTGGACACCGCGGATCTGGCCTTCGAGCCGGCGTAGCCGCTTCAGCACATCGTCGTTGACGTCCTCCGGAAATCGCATGCGGATCAGCGTACCCCTCCCCGTATCCACCGAATCGACCACCCAACTGTGCGCACGCCCGTCTCACACACGTGCCGATCTGCGCACAATTCGGTCGTCTCCACGAAATGTGCGCAGATCTGACCGCTGAGCGTCCCGATGTGCACATTTTCGGGGTGGGTTCGGGGTCAGCGGCGGGCGCGGTACCAGGCGATGAGGGCGTTGGTGGAGGCGTCGTGGGCGGACGGGGTCGGCTCACCGACGAGCTCGGGGGTGATCCGGTTCGCCAATTCCTTGCCGAGTTCGACGCCCCACTGGTCGTAGCTGTTGACACCCCAGATGGTGCCCTGCACGTGCACGACGTGCTCGTAGAGGGCGATCAATTGGCCGAGCACGGACGGTGTGAGCTGTTCGGCGAGGATCACCGTGTTGGGCCGGTCGCCGTCGAACTGCCGGTAGGGCTCGCCCACCGGAGCGTCACGCCCGAACGCCAGCGCCTCGGACTGGGCGAACAGATTGGCCATCAGCAGGTCGTGATGTTCGCGATACGGGTGGTGCGGCGTGGCGAAGCCGATGAAGTCGACCGGCACGACCCGGGTGCCCTGATGGAGCAGCTGGTAGAAGGCGTGCTGGCCGTTGGTGCCCGGCTCACCCCACACGATCGGGCCGGTTTCACCGACCACCGGCGTGCCGTCGAGGCGCACCGACTTGCCGTTGGACTCCATGTCGAGCTGTTGGAGATACGCCGGGAATCGACCCAGTTCCTCCGAGTACGGCAGGACCGCCTTGGTGCCGAAGCCGAGCCCGTTGGCATACCAGACGCCGAGCAGCGCCATCAGCACGGGCGCGTTCGCGGCCAGCGGGGCGGTGCGGAAGTGTTCGTCGACGAGGTGGAACCCGTGCAGGAAGTCACGGAAGCGTTCGGGCCCGATGGCGATCATCAACGACAACCCGATCGCGGAGTCGACCGAGTACCGGCCACCGACCCAGTCCCAGAACCCGAACATGTTCGCGGTATCGATGCCGAACTCCGCGACGCGCTCGGCGTTGGTCGACACCGCCACGAAGTGGTCGGCAACCGCCGCCTCACCGAGCACGTCGACCAGCCATCGGCGAGCGGTCCGGGCGTTGGTGAGCGTCTCGATCGTGCCGAACGTCTTGGAGGCCACGACGAACAGTGTCGAGGCGGGATCGGAGTCGGCGAGCACCGACGCGATGTCCGCCCCGTCGACGTTCGACACGAACGAGCAGCGGATGCGTTCGTGGCGGTACGCGTCGAGCGCGCGGTAGGCCATCGCCGGTCCCAGGTCGGATCCGCCGATCCCGATGTTGACCACGTGGGTGATCCGGTCGTCGGCGCGCACCCGGTCGGCGAAGGCGCTCAGCGCTGCGAGCACCCCGTGCACGTCGGCGACGACATCGGTGCCGTCGACGGTCATCACGGCGTCCGCCGGTGCCCGCAGCGCGACGTGCATCACCGCTCGGTCCTCGGTGACATTGACGTGCTCTCCCGCGAACATCGCATCGCGTCGAGCCTCGACACCGCAACGGTCGGCCAGCTCGACGAGACCGGCCAGCACCACGTCGTCGATGCGATGCTTGGAGTAGTCGATACGCAGATCGCCGACCTCGACGACATAGCGCTCGGCGCGTCCGGGGTCCTCGGCGAACAGCGCTCGGAGGTGGGCGGGACGGGGCAGCTCGGCGAGCGCCGAGCGGAGATCGGCGGTGTCCATCCGGGAGGGGTCCATCGGAGCCGAAACTAGCGCGCCGTGGGCTCGGGCAATTCGGAGACCGCTGCAGGGTCGAGCATCACCCACGTGTCGGTGCGGCGCAGCCGGGTGACCGGGATCGACGGGTCGCCCAGCAGCCAACGTCGCACCATCGGCGCCTTCGACTCGCCGTAGGTGAGCATGAGCCGCGATCGCGCCGCATTGACGACCGGCGGTGTCAGCGTCATCCGCCGGAACCCGTTGAACTCGCCGATCGCTTCGCAGCGAGCGTCGCTGTCGACCACAGCGTGGCCGGGCGGCCAGGAAGCCGTGTGGCCGTCGTCGCCGAGGCCGAGGTGCACGACGTCGAATCGTTCGGGAAGCCCGGCCGCGTACTCGCTCGCGGCAGAATCGAGGTCGTCGGCGGTGACCGGCATCAATTCCACTCGACACGGGAATCCGGCGAGCTGACCTGCGTTTCGCGCGGGATGCCCGTCGGGCGCCACTCGCTCGTCGACCTGCCACACGGTCACCTGGCTCCACGGCACGTCCTGGTCCAACAGCACGTCGAACATCGGCGGCGCGGAGTCCCCTCCGCTGACGGCAATCGACGCCTCCGCACGCCGGCGCACAGCATCGCGTAGACGTCGCGCCAGCCAACGTCCGGCGGTGGCGGCGGGATCATCGGTGACGCGCAGGTCCATCGACTCACCGTAGACACCCGCGAACACCCTTCGCCTGCCTTGTCGCCCCGTTCGCGATGAGCGAACCGCCCGAATAGCGACACTTGGCTCATCGCTGCGGGTATGGCTCCGCCGAGCCCGTACCGTACGTACCCGATGTCCGACGCCCCCCGCACGACGCATACCGTCCGACGCGGTGTCCAGCTGGGCGTTGCCGCATATCTGCTCTGGGGCTTCCTCACGATCTACTGGAAGCAGCTCGATGGGTTCGACGCATTCGAGTTGATCGCGTGGCGGATGTCGTGTGCCGGCGTCGTGATGGCGGTCATCGTGACGGCCCGGCGGACGTGGCCGAACATCGTCGCCGCCCTGCGCCACGGGCCGACCGTCCGGCGCCTCGTGATGGCCTCGGTGCTCCTGACGCTCAACTGGGGCAGCTACGTCTGGGCCGTCACCAACGACCGCGTGATCGAGACCGCACTCGGTTACTTCATCGCCCCGCTCGCGACGATGGCGATCGGTGTGTTCGTGCTCGACGAGGAGCCGACGGCCGCCCAGCGTGCCGCGTTCGCGCTGGCGGCAGTTGCTGTCGTGATCCTGACGGTCTCCTACGGCCGGCCACCGTGGATCGCGCTGCTGATCGCCGGGACGTGGAGTCTGTACGGACTGGCGAAGCGCCGCGTGCCGCTCGGGGCGGTCGACAGCCTCGCGGGCGAGACGTTCGTGTTGTTCGTGCCCGCGGTCCTCGCCGTGCTCGCGTTCTCCACGCGAGCCGACAGCGTCGCGCAGTCGGCTGACGTCGGCGAGTGGGTGCTCGTCCTCGGCACCGGCGTGGTCACCGTGGTGCCCCTGATGCTGTTCGCCGCGGCCGCCCAGTCGATCCCGTTCACGTTGCTCGGCCCGCTCAACCTGCTGGTGCCCGTGATCAACTTCGGGTTGGGGTGGCTGCTGTACGACGAGCCCGTCCCGGTCGACCGTTTCGTCGGCTTCGCCTTCGTGTGGGCAGCGCTCGTCGTGGTGATGTGGGATCGCGTCGCAGCGACGCGTCGTTCCCCCGTCCGAGCACCCGTGGCGTAGCCCCGGACGTCCCCGCCGACACCGACCCGAGTCCCGCACCGATGAGCGAAGTGTCGCCATCCGGGCGGTTCGCTCATCGCGGCTCGATGGGCGCCGCCACCGTTTGCCCAGGCCGCGCTACCGTCCGGACATGCGTCGCCGTGGCACCCATGGGTCGAGACGATCGCTCGTGCACGCCGGGGTGCTCGTCGCGTTGACCGGGGCGGTCGCCGGGTGTTTCACGACCGCCGCCGACTTCCGCACCGACGCCGAGGAGTTCATCGAGCAGAACGACGAACTGCGCGCCGCCCTGTTCCCGGACACCGACGACCGCATCACGAGCGCGACCTGCGCGGAGCCGCCCAACCGGGACGAGGACACGACATTTCCCTGCACAGCGACCGACACCACCGGTGCCTCGTGGGAATTCGAGATCGTGATCACCGGGTCGAGCGAGTACGAGGTCAACGTCGCTCGCCGCCCGGATGGCGCCTGAACCCTGGTCGCAGCGTGCGGTTCGATAGGTGAGAACAGGGTGAAGACACCGAGTCCGCCGTGGGTGGGCATCGTCGGACACGTAGCATCGAATCCATGCATCGCTCGGGCTGGATCGCCCTCGTCGCGGCCGGCGCCGTCGCCTTCAGCGCATGCGCGGCGAACGTCGACGTGACCGCCGAGCGCGCCGAACCGATCCGCCTCGACGGACCGACGCCGACCGTGCCGGCGGCCCCACCGACAGACGAGCCGACCATCGATCCCGAGTCCGACGACCCCGCTGCGACCACCACGGTCCCGTCTGCCACTCCGACGGGTGACGTCGACCCGACGGCGATCAACTTCGGTCCGAACAAGCCAGTGCGCGCCTACGACGACTTCCTGCTCGCGGTGATGACCGACCTCGAACTCTGGTGGGCGGAGGTCTATCCGGCGATCTACGGCGAGGCGTTCACGCCGCTCGAGGGTGAGGTCTACGCGGCGTACCCGGACCGCCCCGACGACATCCCGGGTTGCGGTGCTCCGCGCACCACGTACGACGACGTGCAGCAGTACGTGGCGTTCTACTGCGGCGTCGGCGACTTCATGGTGTACGACGACGGCGACGACGGACTGCTGGCCGAGCTGGCCCGCGAGTACGGCGCCGCCACGATCGGCACCGTGCTCGCTCACGAGTTCGCTCACGCGATCCAGCTGCGCTTCGGAGCCCTCGACCTCGAACTGCCGACGATCGCCACCGAGCAGCAGGCCGACTGTTTCGCCGGGGCATGGACCGGGCGGGCCGCTCGCGGCGAGGCCGCCACGCTCAGGTTCAGCGATGGCGATGTCCGTGCCGGCCTGATCGCGATGACCAAGGTGAGCGATCCGGTGGGCGTCGACCAGTTCGAGGTCGGAGGGCACGGGTCGGGATTCGATCGTGTCGGCGCCTTCCAGGTCGGCTTCAACCAAGGTCCCGAGCGATGTGCCGAGCTCCTCGACGACCCGTTGCCACTGATGCCGAACGAATTCACGCGCGTGGACTTCGAAACCGGCGGCGACGCGGCGTTCGGCTACGGCGAGAACGATCTGATCGGGTTCCTCCCCGAGGACCTCAACCGCTACTGGGACGAGGAACTCGACATCGCCGGGCTCGACCCACTGACCGTCGTCGTGGTCGATTCGATCGAGGAGGTGTCGTGCGACGTGCTCCGCGGGGACCTCTCGACGGGCACAGCGTTGTGCGCGTCGACGAGCGAGGTGTACTTCAACGAGCCGGCGGCCCTCGAGCTGTACCGCTCGCTCGGCGACTTCGCGGTCGGCTACGTGCTCGGCACCGCCTGGAGCGAAGCCGTCCAGACCGCACTCGACTCCGACCTCGACGGTGAGTCGCGGGCGCTGCTCAACGACTGCCTGACCGGCGGGTGGGTCAAGACGGTCACGCCGATCGACTTCGTCCTTCCCCAGCCACGGCTGGCCACCCGCGAGGTGCGCATCTCGGCGGGTGACCTCGACGAGGCGATTCAAACGGTGCTGCGACTCGGCGACGCCGGCATCGACGACGACGTGATCGGCGACGCCTTCGAGAAGATCGACGCGTTCCGCACCGGCGTGATCGAGGGCACCGACAGCTGCCTCGCGCAGCTCTGACGGCAAGGAGACCGATGCAGATGCAGCGCCGATTCCACCAGGTGGACGTGTTCGCGTCGGATGGTTTCTCCGGCAATCCCGTGGCGGTCGTGCACGACGCCGAAGGGATCGACACCGACGACATGTTGCACATCACGTCGTGGACGAACCTCTCGGAGGTGACGTTCCTGCTGCCACCGACGACCGACGAGGCGGACTATCGCGTGCGGATCTTCTGTCCGGGCCGCGAGCTGCCGTTCGCCGGGCACCCCACGCTCGGCACGTGTCGGGCCTGGCTCGCAGGCGGCGGTACTCCGAGGCAGCCCGATCGCATCGTGCAGGAGTGCGGTGCCGGACTGATCCCCATCCGGCGTGACGCCGAACGGCTGGCGTTCGCTGCGCCACCGCTCAGCCGCAGCGGCCCGGTCGATCCGCAGCTGCTGGCCGACCGGCTCGACCACCTCGGCCTCCGTCACGACGACATCGTCGACAGCGCGTGGGTCGACAACGGGCCGGGTTGGATGGCGGTGCTCCTGCCCTCGGTCGACGCCGTACTCGACGTCGACGTGCCGGGTGCGATGCTCCCGGGATTCGACGTCGGCCTCGTCGCCGCGTACCCACCAGGTGGCGAATGTGCGCTCGAGTTGCGGGCGCTGTTCGCCGACGCCGCCGGCCGAATCCGCGAAGATCCCGTCACGGGCAGCTTGAACGCGGCCGTCGCCCAGTGGCTCCTCACGTCCGGACGCCTCGAGGCTCCCTACGTCGCGAGCCAGGGCACCGCGATCGGCCGTCGCGGCCGCATTCACGTGAGCGAGTCCGACGGCGACATCTGGATCGGCGGCGACACGATCGTGTCCATCGACGGCACGATCGACTGCTGACCTCGCCCCCCATTCACGTTTGCGTTGCATTTCGGATGGGCCGGCCCATCCGAAATGCAACGCAAACGGGGTTTCTGGGTTCAGAGGAGGGTGGAGAGGATCGCGGCGAGTTCCACCGGGCGATCGCCCTGCACGCTGTGGCCGGCGCCGTCGACGACGTGGACGACGAGTTCGGGCTGACGCCGCCGGGCCTCGGCGACGTCGTCGTCGTCGACGACCGGCGACAACGAGCCACGCACGAGTGTGATCGGACACGAGATCGAGCCGAAGTGGTCCCACAGCGGCGAGAGCGCGTCGGCCGTCTCGTCGGCTGGTGCCGCATCGGTCGCCGCGGCGGCGGTCGTCGTCTGGCGTGCTCGCGCATGGCTGCTGCGGTCGTAGCGCCACTGCCAGGAACCGTCGGGCTGCGGGTGCGCGTTGTGGAGGATCCCGCGGCGCAGCGACGACTCGGTGCGCGTCGGGTTGTGCTCGATCGTGCGGGCGAGCAGATCGTCGAAGCTCGCGAACTCCTGGGGCCCGTCGACGAAGTCGGTGATCGCCTTGGTCTTGGCAGCGTTCACGCCCGGGGTGATGTCGACCATCACGAGCGAGCGCACGAGCGCCGGGTGACGCACGGTGAGCTCCATCGCAGTGAGGCCGCCGAGCGACATGCCCACCACGAGCCGGGCCTGTGGGGCATGACGCGCGACGACCTCGGCCACGTCGTCGGCGAGATTCATCGGGCTGTAGGCACCGTCGGCGCGCCAGTCCGAGTGCCCGTGGCCCGGCAGATCGACCGCGACGGCCGGTCGTCCCAGCGCCAAGGCGACCGTGTCCCACGTGTGGGCGTTCTGGGCGCCGCCGTGGAGGTAGACGACCTCCGGGTCCCCGCTCCCCCACCGCAGCGCGCTGACCGACCGACCGTGATCACCGACGGTCGTCTCGATGCGGGTGACCAGCGGCAGTTCGGGCACGTCGAGGTCGAACTCGGCGATGTTCTCGTGGAAGAGCCCGAATTCGTCGTAGTCGGTCACGGCGAGCACGTTGTCACGAATGCCCGGACGCCGACGAACGCAACCGGTCTGGCTGGACGCTCAGGGACCGGCCGGCGGCGTCGTGGTCGAGGTACTCGGCGCGGTCGTGGTCGGCACGGCGGTGGTCGTCGCGGACGGCGTGGTCGTCGCGGGTGGGACCGTCGTCGTGGTCGACGGCGGAATCGTCGTGGTGGTCGTCGTGCTCGAGGTCGTGGTCGAGTAGTCCGGGTCGATGCGGTTGAAGTACGGCTTCTGGGCGCCGTAGTACTCGGGCTCCTGGACGCCGTCGAACACGAACACCTGGTCGCCGGTCGCGGTCAGTTCCTGGAACGTGGGCGACAGCGGCAGCGGGATTCGGACACATCCGTGCGAGGCGGGCTGCAGGGGCACGTTGAGCGCGCCGTGCACCGCGATGCCGTAGTTGAAGTACACGGGATCCCACATCCCGCCGAGCGAGCTCTGCCGGATCCCTTCGACGCGACGGGTGAAGTTGTACACGCCGCCAGGCGTGATCGACTTGCCGCACTCGCCACGCACCAGCGGTTCGTCGCCCGGATTGTTCCACTCGCCGGGGCTGATCTCGACCTCCTCGCACCACTCCTCGTTGTCACCGCTCGACATGTGGCTGATGAACACCGCGTCGTCGTCGTGGAAGACGGCGATCACCTGCTCGGGCAGATAGATCTCGGTGTGATTCGGCGTCGAGTTCGGGCGCCGTGGCTGGATGGTGAACGGTTCCTGCATGTCGTCCCACATCTCGGCGGTGATCTGCCCGGTCGGCTCGTCGTACTCGACGCCGAGCACCAGCTTCTCGTACGCCCACACCGATCGGCGGGTCTCGTCACCGAAGTACCCGTCGACCGGACCCGGCCAGAACCCGAGGTCCGTGAGCCGCTGCTGGAGACCCGCGACGTCATCGCCGGCCATGCCCTTCGCAAGGGTGCGCGTCAGCTGCGTCTTGACGACGGGGCTCGACGTCTCGATCGTCTCGGTGACGGCGAACGACGCCGGCGAGGACGCCGCGACGGGATCGATCGAGCCGGTCGGCGCCTCCGACGCCGAGTCGTCACCGCCGCCGAGAGCCACGCCGGCCACCACGACGATCGCGAGGACGCCGGCCGCTGCCGCTGCGGGCAGCCATTTGCGGGCTTCGGGAGAAAGGCGAGGGAGGTCGTTCACGGCGGTCATTTCGCGGATGGTCGACCCGTCCGGCGGTTTCTGGCCGACACGCTAGCAACCGCGATCGCGCCGGTGTCCGCGGCTCCGAGAAGCGAACGACGTGATCCGACCCGCCGCTCAGGACCGGTCGACGAGTGGCCGGATCTCCTCGAGATCTCCCCGCAGCTGCCACATCTCGCGCAGGATCGTCGTGATCACGGACGGCGAACTCAATGTCGACACGCCGCGCGTCCGCGGGAAATAGTCGACCCCGAACTGCAGCATCTCGTAGCCGAGCCGGGTGGCCCTGATGACGAGTTCGGCATCGATGAACGAGCCCTCGCTGTGGAGTTCGACGTGGTCGAACACCCGGGCCCGACACAGCTTGAAGGCGAAGTTGATGTCGCGGGCCTTGACATCGAACAGGGTGCGGATCAACAGGTTGTAGACGAAGGTGTAGATCGAACGGAGGTAGCCCTCACCAGTTCGGTCGAAGCGGTAGGCGCTGATGATGTCGACGTCGTACTCGCGCATCAGGCGCACCGCGCGGGGCAGCTCGGACATGTCGAACGGGAGGTCGGCGTCGGTGTAGAGGATCACGTCACCAGTCGCCGTGGCGAACCCGGTCTTGATCGCCCCTCCCAGCTTGCGGTTGACCGGGTGATGCACGACCTTGACGCGAGGATCGGCCTCAGCGAGTCGGTCGGCGATCTCCGGCGTACGGTCGGTGGAGGCGTCGTCGACGACGATCAGCTCGTAGTCGCCGATGTCGCCCGTACGGATCAGTTGTTCGCAGGCACGGCGTCCGGCGGTGAGCGCCCGCTCGATGTACTCCTCCTCGTTCCACATCGGGTAGAAGATCGACAGCTTCTCGAAGGGATCACCGAGCGTGGTGTCGACGAAGGACATCGGAGCGAGAGTAGCTGGAGCGATCCCGCGACGGACGCGACGCACGCCCGACGTCGGTCGCCGCCCGCGTCGCATCAGCGACCGGCTGGCCGTAGTGTGCGACGTCGTGCCGGACACCACGACTCCCCCCGGCGGGCCGCTGCCGCCGCCGGGCCCGCCCGGTGCCCCAGCCCCGTGGACCGAAGCGGCATCGCCAGCGCCGTCCGCGCCGACCGTCGGCACCGTCCGTCGCCTGCGGACAGGGCAGCTGACCACGCCGTGGCGGGCGATGGTGGTCGCCGCTTGGGTCGGCGCGTTCGTCGCCTACATGGCGGTGTGGAAGGCGAGCGAGGAACTCGGGATCGCCACGTGGTGGCTGGGTCCCCGATCGAACCCCCAACCGATCCTCGTCCGGCTGGTGCCGTTCGTCGTCACCGCCGTGATGGCGATTCTCGCCAGCTACAACGTCCGACGGCTCCCACTGATCGGCCTCGTCGGAGCCGCCGCGTTGACCGCGATCGCCGTGCCGGACCTCTCGCGTTCGACGGGACTCGCGATCGTCGAGTTCGCGATCGCCGGCGCCGTGGCGCTGGTGTCGGCGGCATCGTTCACGGGCATGTACCGCCGGACGCGATCCGACGTCGCGGGGTAGCGTCGTCGGCCATGTCCGACGCTGCTTCCTCCACCGCCTCGAACGCGAAGGTCCTCATGTCGCTGCCGGTCGGCGAGCGCGTCGGCATCGCCTTCTCCGGCGGGCTCGACACGTCGGCCGCCGTCGCCTGGATGCGCGACCGAGGAGCGATCCCCTACACCTACACCGCCGACCTCGGCCAGTACGACGAACCCGAACTCGACACCGTGCCCGACCGTGCCAAGGAGTACGGCGCCGAGGAGGCTCGCCTCGTCGACTGCCGTGACGAGCTGGTCCGCGAGGGCCTGATCGCGCTGCAGTGCGGCGCGTTCCACATCACCACGGCCGGCAAGACGTACTTCAACACGACGCCGCTCGGTCGGGCCGTCACCGGCACGCTGCTGGTGCGGGCGATGCCCGACGACGGCGTCGACATCTGGGGCGACGGTCGCACCTACAAGGGCAACGACATCGAGCGCTTCTACCGCTACGGGTTGCTGGTCAACCCGAACCTGCGGATCTACAAGCCGTGGCTCGACCCCACGTTCGTCGACGAGCTCGGCGGCCGCCAGGGATGAGCGAGTTCCTCATCGCAGCGCGACCTCCCGTACCGCGACCCGATCGAGAAGGCGTACTCGCACCGACGCCAACATCTGGGGCGCGACGCACGAGGCCAAGTCGCTCGAGGAGCTGGGCACGAGCATGGAGATCGTCGAGCCGATCATGGGTGTCGCGCACTGGGATCCCGACGGTCGAGATCGCGACCGAGGACGTGTCGGTGCGCTTCGAGGAGGGCTGGCCGGTCGCGATCGACGGGCGGAGTTCGACTCGCCGGTCGAGCTGGTGATGGAGGCCAACGCGATCGGCGGCCGCCACGGGCTCGGGATGAGCGACCAGATCGAGAACCGGATCATCGAGGCCAAGAGCCGCGGCATCTACGAGGGCCCGGCGCTCGCGCTGCTGCACATCGCCTACGAGCGCCTCGTCACCGGCATCCACAACGAGAACACGATCGAGAACTACCGCACGATGGGCCGCCGCCTCGGCCGGCTGCTGTACGAGGGCCGCTGGTTCGACCCGCAGAGCCTGATGCTGCGCGAGCCGCTGATGCGCTGGGTCGGCTCGGCGATCACCGGCGAGGTCACGCTGCGGCTGCGCCGCGGCGACGACTACTCGATCCTCGAACACCGGAGCGCGAACCTCACCTACGCGCCCGACCGGCTGTCGATGGAGCGGGTCGAGGACGCCGCGTTCGGCCCGCTCGACCGCATCGGCCAGCTGACGATGCGCAACCTCGACATCGACGACACCCGCAACAAGCTCGACGTCTACCGCCGCGTCGGCACCCTCGGCTCCGGCGGCATCGCCCGCGCTCGACCGCCCGGACTGACCGCCCGTCGGGGTCGCCCCGGCCCGATTTCGTCAGCCCCCAGGCATTCGTCGCACATCTGCGCTGACACGAACTGCCAGACCCTGATCTGTGTCAGAGCGGTGATGACATCGACGCGTCTGCGCTGACGCAAACCCGGGCGGCGGGAGGGTCCGTGGCAGCGGCCGATGCGAGGGAATCAGCGGGTGCAGATGCGCTCGACGAGGCCGGCGAGGAGGCGGGCGCGGTCGGGCATGGTGTCGACCACGACGAACTCGTGGTCGGCGTGCGCGCCGCCGCCGACGGCGCCGAGGCCGTCGAGCGTCGGGACGCCGATCGCCGCGGTGAAGTTGCCGTCGCTGCCGCCACCGACGGCGTACGCCCGTCGACCCCCGGCGCCGACCGCCTCGGCGAGCGGCAACAACGTCGCCGACGCCGACTCGGGCATCGGCGGCCGGTTGATCGCCCCCGACACCTCGATGGTCGCGTCGGGATCGACCGGACGCAGGGCGCGCCATCGCGGCCTCGACCCGCTCCTTCTCGTCGGCGGACTCGACGCGGACGTCGACCCTGATGCGACCGCGTGCCGGCACGACGTTGTCGGCGGTGCCGGCGTTGGCGACCGTCGGCGTGACGGTGGTGCCGACGTCGGGACGGCCGAAGCTCGTGATGCGCCAGCACCTGATGCGCGACCTCGACGAGCGCGTTGACGCCCTTCTCCGGCTCGAGCCCGGCGTGCGACGGCCCGGCCCGTGCACGACGACCTCGAACGTGCCGATGCCCTTGCGGCCGGTCTTCAGCGCACCGCCGTCGGCCGACGGCTCGAGCACGAGCACGGCACCGCAGGCCAGCGCCCGCTCCTCGATCAGCGCTCGCGACGCGCCGGAGCCGACCTCCTCGTCGGCGCTGAACAGCAGCTCGACGCCCGACCGGTCGTCGAGCGACGCCACGGCGTGGAGCGCCTGCACGATCCCGCCCTTCATGTCGAACACGCCCGGTCCCGTGACGCGCCCGTCGGCGACCGTGAACGGCCGAGCGGCCAGCGCGCCGAGCGGGAACACGGTGTCGTGGTGGCCGACGAGCAGCACCTTCGGATCGCCGCCGCCCGACCAGTGCACGTGCGGGCCGGCCGGGCTGTCGACCAGGGTCGCCGGCCGGCCGAGCAGTCGCTCGATCATCGCCGCGAGCGCCTCGGCCGACGCGTGCAGCGCGTCGAGGTCGAGCGACGGCGACTCGATCTCGACGAGCGTGCGCAGGTCGGCGAGCATCGCGTCGATCGAGCATCCGGTCCGAGGGTGGTGCTCACGGCACCCACCGTATTGGCTCGGATGTCCCCGCAGTGCGTCGGATCTTGCTTGACTGTCGCCATGGGGAGCAGCTCGGACCACCGCCGCGAACTCGCCGAGTTCCTCCGATCGCGACGGGAGTCCGACGCGCCCGGAACAGGTCGGGCTGCCCGGCGGTCGTGGTCGCCGCACGCCGGGCCTGCGCCGCGAGGAGGTCGCGATGCTCGCCGGCGTGTCGGTCACCTGGTACACGTGGCTCGAACAGGGTCGGCGGATCAACGCCTCGAACGACGTGCTGCTCGCGATCGGGCGGGCGCTGCGCCTCGACGAGGCGGGCCTCGACCACCTCCTGTCGCTCGACCGAGCCGGGCACCGCCACGATCGCGGCGCCCGGCGGAGGCACCCAGCGCGCTCGTGCGGCTGATCGACGCACTGATGCCGGCACCCGCCTACGTGCTCGGGCCGCGTGTGGGAGTTCGTCGGGTGGAACACCGCACAGGCCCGGCTCTACCCGCGCATCGTCGAACTCGAGCCGCCGCGGCGCAACCTGATGTGGGTGCTGTTCGCCGACCCGCACACGCGCGACCTGATCGTCGACTGGGACATCCACGCCCGCCAGGCGTTGGCCGAGTTCCGCTCGGCGACCTCGACCGTTCGCCACGATCCGGCGATGATCGAACTCGTCGACCTCCTGACGACCGAGAGCGACGAGTTCGCCGCCTGGTGGCCCGAGCACGACGTGTCGGGGTTCGAGACCCGGCTGCGCCGCTTCCGGCACCCCGCCGCCGGCGAACTCACGTTCGAGTACCAGCAGCTGACCCCGGCCGAGTGGCCGTCGCTACGCGTCGTCGTCCAGCTGCCGGTGCCCGGCGACGACTCCGCCGAGCGCCTGGCCGTGCGCCACTACCTGGTCTGAGCGTCACATCTGGGGTCTGACCCAGATGTAACGCTGGCCGGCGACGGCGCTGATGGGCTACAACTGGAAGAGGGCGTCGAGACTGGAGGTTCGATGACGATCGACAGCGGGCAAATCGATCAGCAGGCCGGCGAGCACCGGTACGAGCTCTCCGACCGGTTCCGGCTCGAGGACGGCCGGTGTTCCTCTCCGGCGGTGCAGGCCCTCGCCCGCCTCGCCGTCGACCAGCTGCGCATCGACCGCCGCCACGGCCTGCACACCGCGGCGTTCGTCTCGGGGTACCAGGGCTCGCCCGTCGGCACGTTCACCGAGGAGTGCGTCGGCGTCGCCGACCGTCCCCGACCTGCCGATCGTCGTCCAACCGCGGTCAACGAGGAGCTCGCGGCGACGGCCGTGATGGGCAGCCAGCTGGCGATGACGCTCGACGACACGCGCTACGACGGCGTCGTCGGCATCTGGTACGGCAAGGCGCCCGGCCTCGACCGGGCCAGCGACGCCATCCGCCACGCCGTGTTCGCCGGCACGCTCGCCACGGCGGCGTCGTCGCCGTCGTCGGCGACGACCCGGCGGCCAAGTCGTCGACGCTGCCGTCGTCGAGCGACGCCACGCTCGTCGACCTGCACATGCCGATCCTCTTCCCCGGCGACGTGCAGGAGGCGCTCGACCTCGAGCCGCCACGCCGTCGCCCTGTCGCGGGCCAGCGGCATCTGGGTCGGGCTCAAGCTCGTCACCGCCGGTCGCCGACGGCACCGGCACCGTCGACGTCCACCCCGACCGCGTGCGAGCCGGTCGTCCCGACGATGGAGTTCGACGGCAAGCTCTTCGTGCCCGCACCCGAGCGGGCGACTGCTCACGCCGTACACGTTCGACATGGAGCGCGAGTTCCAGCGAGGTCCGCTCGGAGCTGGCCCGCCGCTACGGCGTCGCCAACCGGCTCAACCGAGGTCACCGCGGACGGCCGACGACTGGATCGGCATCGCCGCAGCGGCCACACGTACCACGAGCTGCGCGAGGCGCTGCGCCTGCTCGGGCTCGCCACCGACGACGACCTGCGCGCCGCCGGCATCCGGCTGTTCCAGCTGCTGATGCCGGTGCCGCTCGACCCGGCCAGGTCCGCGAGTTCGCCCACGGGCTCGCCGAGGTGCTCGTCGTCGAGGAGAAGAACCCGACGCTCGAGGGGCTGCTCAAGAGCGCGATGTACGACGGCGCCGACCGCCCGACGCGTCGTCGGCCGCCACGACGAGCGCGGCGACCCGCTCGTTCCCGGCCACCGGGACGCTCGACGCCGACCCGCTGCTGCGAGCCGCTGCACGCGCGGCTGTCCGCTCGCCTCGGCGACCCGGCTGCGCGCCGCTCGCCGAGCTGATCAGCCCGCAGCGACCCGCATCCCGCTGACGGTCAACCGCACGCCGTTCTACTGCTCCGGTTGTCCGCACAACCGTCGCACCCGGGCGACCCGACGGGACGCTCGTCGGCGGCGGCATCGGCTGCCACGCGATGGTCGCGCTGATGGAGCCCGAGCGCGTCGGCGACATCGTCGGGCTCACCTGCGATGGGCAACGAGGGCGCGCAGTGGATCGGCATGGCCCCGTTCGTCGAACGCGAGCACCTCGTCCAGAACCTCGGCGACGGCACGTTCTTCCACTCCGGCTCGCTGGCCATCCGCGCCGCCGTCGCCGCCGGCGTCGACATCACCTACAAGCTGCTCTACAACGGCACGGTGGCGATGACCGGCGGGCAGGATCCCGCGGCCAGATGACGGTGCCCGAGCTCGGCGATGCTGCTGCTCGAGGGGGTCGAACGGATCATCGTCACCACCGACGACCCGCACCGCCACCCTCCGGGTCGCTCCCCGCGGACGTCGACGTGTGCGACCGCAGCCGCTTCGACGAAGCACAGCGAGCTGGCCGAGGTCCCGGGCGTCACGGTGCTGCTCCACGACCAGGGCTGCGCGGCCGAGAACCGGCGGGCCGGGCGCAGCGGGACGATCGCCAAGCCCGGGTTCCGCGTCGTCATCAACGAGCGGGTGTGCGAGGGCTGCGGCGACTGCGGCGACAAGAGCAACTGCCTGTCGGTGCAGCCCGTCGAGACGCCGTACGGCCGCAAGACCCGCATCCACCAGACGAGCTGCAACTTCGACTTGTCGTGCCTGCAGGGCGACTGCCCGTCGTTCGCGACCGTCACCGTCGACGATGGCCGTCGGCCGAAGGCGGCCGGCCGGTCCGGCTCGACGCCCCGACCGATCGTCCCGGCGCCCCTCGGAGCGCTCGTCGATCCCGACGACGTCACGGTGCGGCTGTCCGGCATCGGTGGCACCGGCGTGATCACGGTCAGCCAGGTGCTCGGCACGGCGGCGATGCTCGACGGCCTGGACGTGCGCGGGCTCGACCAGACCGGGCTGTCGCAGAAGGCCGGACCGGTCGTCAGCGACCTGCGCCTCACCCGCGACGAGCACGGCCGTGTCGAACCATGCGAACGCGTCCGGGGTCGACTGTCTGCTCGCCTTCGACCTGCTCGTCGGCGCCAGCGACACCAACCTCGCCGGCGCCGTCCCGACCGCACGGTCGTGGTCGGCTCGACCGACGCGACGCCGACGGGGCGATGGTGACGCATCCCGACATCGCTCCGCCGTCGGGTGCCGTGCTCACCGAGCGGCTCGACGAGGTGAGTCGCCGGACGACAACCGCTACGTCGACGCGGCCGGCCTCGCCGACGGGCTGTTCGGCGACACCACGACGGCCAACATCCTGCTGCTCGGCGTCGCCGTGCAAGCCGGGCGATCCCCGTGCCGCCGACGCCATCGAGCAGGCGATCGAGCTGAACGGGGTGGCCGTCGACCGCAACGTGGCCGCGTTCCGCTGGGGTCGGGGGTGGGCGGCGATCCCGCGCGGTCGAGCAGGCGGCCGGACTGACCCGTCCCGCCCGGTCCGGAGACGCTCGACGAGCTCATCGACCGGCTCGCCGACGACCTCGTCGACTACCAGTCCGAGGCGCTACGCCGACCGGTTCCGCGACCTCGTCGCCGTCGCCCGCGACGCCGAACGCGGTTGCGGGGTCGCATCGCGCGCTACAGCGAGGCGGTCGCCCGCAACCTGCACAAGCTGATGGCGTACAAGGACGAGTACGAGGTCGCCCGCCTGCTGCTCGGCGCCGAGGCCCGAGCCGGCTACGAGGCGGTCGGCGGCCCCGACACGAAGGTGACGTGGCAGCTCCATCCGCCGATGCTCCGGGCGCTCGGGATGAACGCAAGATGAAGCTCCGCGCTCGGCGGTCCCGGTGCTGCCGACGCTCCGGGCGGCAAGCGGCTGCGGGGCACCCTCGCCGATCCGTTCCGGTGGGCGAAGGTGCGCCGCGTGGAGCGGGCGATGGTCCCCGAGTACGTCGACGCGATCGCAACCGTGAACCGGCGGCTCTCCGCCGGCACCTCGACGAGGCGGTCGAGATCGCCTCGCTGCCCGACCAGGTCCGCGGCTACGAGGACATCAAGCTCCGTCGAGCCGCGGCGTATCGCGCCGAACTCGCTGCCCGCGTCCGCTGACTGTCACGTTGGGCCCAGCACCGTGTGACAGCGGGTGGTGCCCACTTCACAGGTGGGCGTGGCGTGCCACGAGCGCGGCGCCGACGATGCCGGCGTTGTTCGCCATCGCGGCGGCCACGATCGGCGTCGCGATCGAGATCTTCGGGAGCCACCTATCGGCGGCCTTGGACGCCCCGCCACCGACGACGATGAGGTCGGGTGAGAACAGCAGCTCGACGTGGCGGAGGTAGCGCTGGACGCGACGCGCCCACTCCGTCCAGCCAAGGTTCTCTCGTTCGCGCGCGCTGGCCGCCGCGTGGGACTCGGCGTTGCGCCCGTCGAGTTCGAGGTGGCCGAGTTCGGTGTTGGGCACGAGCATGCCGTCGACGAACAGCGCCGAACCGATGCCGGTGCCGAACGTGAGGACCAGCACCACCCCGGCCACATCACGGGCCGCACCCCAGCGAACCTCGGCCAGCCCGGCTGCGTCGGCGTCGTTGACCATGGCGACGTCGAGTCCGCACGCATCGCTGAACAGCCGGTCGGCGTCGACTCCGACCCAACCCGCGTCGACGTTCGCTGCCGAGTGGACGACACCGTGGTGCACGATCCCGGGGAAGCCGACGCCGAGCGGTTCCGACCAACCATGGCGGCGAACGAGTTCAGCCGCGACCTCGGCCATCGCTGAGGGTGTCGCCGGTCTCGGCGTCGGGATGCGGATCCGTTCGGACGCCAGCGCCCCGGTGTCGAGGTCGACGACGGCCGCCTTCATCCCCGAGCCGCCGATGTCGATGCCGAATCCCCGGGAGCTCACGGCACGAACCTACCGGTACGGCTCCGTCGGATCAGCTTCGCTGCTGTCGAGCCTCGGACCAGGTGAGGCCCTGCTCGAGGTTCGGTTCGCGTGGAAGTCCGAGGACGAATTCGCCGACGATGTTGCGCTGCACGGCGAACGTGCCCCCGCCCAAGGTGAGCGCCGGGCTGAACACGTAGCCGTAGTGCCACACCGGCTCGACGTCGGGGAATGGGCGATCGACCGCGAGGTTGTTCTCGGTGGGTCCGCTGCGCGACGACGACGCGATCATCCCGCTCGGGCCGGATCCGGTGAGCATGCCGTCCGCGCCGGCGAGGTCCTTGGCGAGCGCCATCACGTGCTGGCCGTGTTCGTCGGCCATGATCTTCTGGATCGACGCTTCCGGTCCGGGTGTCTTGCCCTTCAGCCGAGCACTCAGGCTGCGCATCCGGTTGAGGTGCAGCAGCTTCGACTCGATGTGCAGGCGCACCGCGCGATCGCGCAGCACCGGGTCGGCGAGTCCGCCGTTGCCACGGATCAGGTCGATCAGGTCGTCGGCCGACGGACCGACTCCCCACAGCGACCCCGCCGACGACAGCGACACCCGCTCGTTCGACAGCGTGACCTTCGCGAGTCGCCAACCGTCACCCTCCTCGCCGACGCGCAGCGACGCCGGGATCCGGACGTTGTCGAAGAACACCTGGTTGAACGAGTGCGCCGTGGTCATGTCGACGATCGGGCTCATCGAGATGCCGGGGAGGTCCATCGGGCAGATGAAGTACGAGATGCCCTTGTGCTTGGGCTGGTCGGGGTCGGTGCGAGCAATCAGAATGCCCAGTTGTGAGTGGTGGGCGCCGCTCGACCAGATCTTCGAACCGTTGACGACGTACTCGTCGCCGTCCCTCTCCGCACGGGTGGCGAGATTGGCGAGGTCGGATCCGGCGTCGGGCTCGGAGAACAGCTGACACCAGATCTCCTCACCGCTGAAGATCTTGGGGAGGTAACGCTGGTGCTGTTCCGGCGTGCCGGCGAGGAAGATCGTCGGCGCTGCCCAACCGATGCCGATGTGGTTGCCCGGTCGCGAGATGCCGGCCTTCGCGAGCTCGTCGTCGATGATCAGCTGGTCGATCGGGTCGGCCTCGACCCCCCACGGCTTCGGCCAGTGCGGGACGACGTAGCCGGCCTCGGCGAGCTGCGTCGCGGTCGGTCGTGGATTGGCGGCGATCCAGTCACGCACGGTGCGACGTGTCGGGTGGTCGTCGGGCGGGAGGTCGAAGTCCATCGCTGTCGAGTCTTGCCGGTCGGCCCGGCGCGGTCAGATTCGGGCGATCACACCTGCCCGAAAATGCGCGCACGACGGTCACGGACGGTGCGATTCCGCGCACACTTCGCCGAGAGCACACTCCGGAACCGAAACGTGCGCGGGAGGCGACCGTCAGTCGCCCGCTCGTGCACAATTTTCGGACACGGTCAGGCGGGAGCGGAAGCCCGCTCGGTGGTTGCCGGCGACTCTATGTGGCGGGCGACTTCTTCCTGGCCGGCGACTTCTTCTTGGCGGGCGACTTCTTCTTCGCCGGCGACTTCTTGGCCAACGGCTTGCTGGCCGGCGACTTCTTCGCCGACGTCCTCGACACCTCACCGCGGCGCATCGACGGTGCCGGCTGCGGCTCGGCCCATTCGGCACCGGTCGCCTCGAACAACACCCGGATCTCGTCGATGTGCAGATCGACGAGATCCCACAGGTCGGGCACCAGCTCGCGGTCGGCGATCAATCCGAAGTCGAGGCGGTCGAGATAGCTGTGCACCGTGATGTTCAGACCCATGAAGTCGGCGATCGTCGACACCGGGATGTAGTTCGTCATCTTCGCCCCGGCGAAGTAGAGCTCGTTGCGCGGCCCCGGCACGTTGGAGATCACCACGTTGACCGGCAGGTTCACGCGGTCGGCGAGGCGCAGGCGCGACTGCAGGCGCATCGCCGCCGTCGCCGCGAGTGGTGGCGCGACCTGGGCGAGTTCGGCGATGTCCTCGGCAGGGAGCACGTCCATCTGGAGCTTGGCCTCGTTCATCGCCTCGTGGCAGCGGCGCACCCGCTCGAGGGGATCGTCGCAATTCGTCGGCAGATCGGCGATGATGCCGCCGACACGGTTCGTCCAGGGGTCCTCCTCGTCGCCGGTGCGGATCGACACGGGCACCATCGCTCGCAGTGGCGCCTCGGGCAGTGCGTCGTGGCGCAGCAGGTACTCGCGCAGCGCACCGCGCAGATCGCCATGACGACGTCGTTGACCGTGCAGCCGGTCACGTCCTTCAGCGCCTTGATGTTGGCCAGCGCGGTCGATCGCATCGCGAACCGCCGATGCGGCGTGACCGACCGGTTGAACGGCGTCGGAGGGGCCGGCGACAGCGGGATGCGAACACGCTGAACCGGCTCGGGCGTGTCGACCGCGCCGCCGAGTGCGACCGACTTGAGCGCGTCGCGCGCCTGGGACGCGATCGCCGAGACACTGTCGACGCCGGCGGCCTCGGCGAAGTTGCGGATCATGCGCAACGACAGGCGCATCCCCTTCACCGGGTTCGCGGCGAGGTTGCGCATCGTCCGTTCGAGCAGTTCGCGGTCCGACGGCACCGCTTCACCGACCCAGTCGACGTGGTCGGGCAACGGCATGTTGGGCGCCGGATCGGTCAGCATGCCGAGCAAGAGGACGCCCGAGGCTCCGTCGATCGTGGCGTGATGGGTCTTGGTCAGCATCGCCCACCGACCGTCGGCGAGGCCCTCGATCACGTAGGCCTCCCACAGCGGACGGCTGCGGTCCATCCTGCGCCCGACGATGCGTGCGACCTGCTCGGCCAGCTGATCAGCGCCGCCGGGAGGCGCGAGACCGATGTGGCGGACGTGGTAGTTGAGATCGAAGTCGGGATCGTCGATCCAATAGGGATGGTCGAGCTTGAACGGCACCTCGACCAGGCGGCGACGCATCGGTTCGAGCCGGCCGATCAAGGCGTCGAACCGGTCGTACGCGGCCTGGTACGGATCGAAGTCACCGCTCGGTCGCTCGTAGATCGCGAGACCGTTCACGTGACCATAGGTGTTGGCGGTCTCCATGTAGAGGAAACTCGCGTCGAGGCCGGACAGCTGCTTCACGTCGGGCAGTCTCTCACCCGCGTCGACGCGAAGACAGCCCCGAACGGATCGGGAGGCCCGGTTGCCGGTGTACGTTCTGCTCATGACGTCCGTGGAGTCGACGACGACCGGTCCGTCGTGGTTCCCGGAGACCCGGGCTCGGGGAACCACGTGAGCGAACTGCACTACGACGAGTGGATGAGCGAGAGCGACTCGGTGCTGTGGCACATCGAGCGCGACCCGCTGCTGCGCTCCACGATCACCAGCGTCTGGTTCCTCGACTCGGTCCCCGATCACGCGCGCATGGACGCCGTCGTCGAGCGGATCGTGGCGAGGATCCCACGGTTGCATCAACGGGTGATCGACGAGCAACCCGGTGTCGCTCCGCCGCGTTGGGCCGATGACGCGCACGTCGACGTCGGCTACCACTACAGCTGGGCCCGCCTGCCGGGTCGTCGCCCCGGTCGGCGCCAGGTGCTCGACCATGCGCAGCACATGGCGGCGCGTGCGTTCGACAAGGACCGGCCGCTGTGGGAGCTCTGTGTCGTGGAGGGACTGCCGGGCAAGCGGGCGGCGTTCATCATGAAGGTCCACCACGCAATCGCCGACGGCCTCGGCATGGTGCAGTTGCTGGCGCACATGGTCGATCTCCAAGCCGACCCGACCGATGGGATCGACCCGGCCGACGCAGGCGACGGGACGGCGGCGGGCGGCGAGTCCGCGAGCGCAGCCGATGTCGATCAGCGGTTGCGCATCGAGGCGCCGGTGTGGGCCATCCCGGGGGCACGCTCGCTCGCTCACCGCATCGCCTCGGAGGCCAGGACCGGCGCACGGCTCGGCAAGGCGTCGTTGCGGACGGCGACCGATCTGCTGCGCGACCCGCGCGGCACGATCGAACAGCTCGGTCGCACGACCGGATCGATCGCCCGGGTCGTCAAGCCGGCGACCACGCCGCTCAGCCCGGCGATGACCGAGCGATCGCTCAACACCCACTTCGAGGCGATCGCGGTGCCGTTCGGCCCGCTGAAGGCATCGGCCCGATCGGTCGACGCCACGCTCAACGACGCGTTCGTCGCCATCACCCTCGATGCGCTGAAGCGATATCACGACGCGATCGGACACCCGTGCAGCGCCGTGCGGATGAACATGCCGATCAGCGTGCGCGGCGGCGAGGGGTCGAACAACTTCGACAACCAGTTCGTCCCCGCTCGGATGGTGCTGCCACTCAGCGACGCCGAGCCCGCCGAGCGCATCGCCGAGGTCCAGCGACTGCTGCGTGAGGTACGCGCCGAGCCGGCCCTGCCGCACGTGAACGACATCTCCGGGGTGATCTCGCGCTTCGGTCCGGCGGCCGCGGTGTCGATCCTCGGGGCGATGTTGAAGGGGGTCGACATCACCACGTCCAACGTGCCGGGCCCGCCGTTCCCGGTGTTCATGGCCGGCGCGCGCGTCGAGGAGTTCTATGCATTCGGGCCGCTCGCCGGCGCGGCGATCAACATCACGCTGTTCAGCTACGACGGCACCGTGCACCTCGGCGTCAACGCCGACCGTGCCGCGGTCGAGGACCTCGCGCTGCTCACGCGATGCCTGCGCGCCGCCATCGCCGACACCATCGCAGTGAGCCAGGTCGCGTGACGCTGCGCGACCGCGTCCTGCCGCCGGATCCCCGCCGCGTCGGCCACGAGCCGGACTACCGGTTCACGCTGGCCAACGAGCGAACCTTCCTGGCCTGGATCCGAACCGCGCTCGCACTCGCCGCCGGCGGGCTCGCTGCGGTGAGCCTGCTCGACGACTTCGCACTCGGCGAGACGCTGGGCATCCTGCTCCTCGCCATGAGCTTCGTCACGGCGGCCAGCGCCTATCGCCGCTGGGCACTGAACGAACGTGCGATGCGATTGAACGAACCGCTGCCCACCTCACGGCTGCCGATCATGATGGCGATCGGCACCGCCATCGTGGCGATCGTCGCCGCGGTGATCCTGGTGGTCGACAAGGCGTGAACGTGGATCGACCGACCCACGTCTTCGACACCGGGTTGCAGCACGAGCGGACGTCGCTGGCGTGGGAACGAACGGCGATCTCGATGGTGGTCGCCGGCCTCGTGCTCGCTCGTTTCGCCGCGAGCGAGGGTTTCTGGCTGCTCGCTGCAGGCGGCATGGCCCAGGTGGTGTTCGGCGCCGTGTTGCTGGTGTGGTCGGGCTCGCACTACGAGGAACTCCACGGCGTGCTGCGCGACGGGACCGACGTGGTGCATCCGTCCGCGGCACGATGGGTCGGCCTCGCGACGATCGCCGGCACGGGGGCCGGGCTCATCGCTGCGATCGTCGCGGTCACACGCTCGCGATGACGAGGGTGCCGGGTGTCGGCGGGGCCGCGGCGGTAGCCTTGCCCGACATGACGACTGCCGCCGATCACCGACGCCGCCTCGGCCTCGGCCTCGCGCTCGGCGCGGTGGTCGCCGCCGCCGGGGTGGGTGCGATCGTCACCGCCGACGAGGGCCAGACCGCCACGATCGCGATCACCGCCGACTCCGGCGAGACCGCCGAAGTGTCCGAGGAACCCGCCGCGTCCGCCGACGACCCGTCGGCAACCGTCGCCGACGGCGCAGCGGCCCCCGCCGGGATCGCCCTGCCCGACCTCGAGGGTGAACTCGGCCAGAACGAAGCCGAGCCGACCGTGCCGGTCGAGCCCGAACGAGCCGACGGCGGCTGCACCATCGGCGCACAGTCGATCCGCCTGTCGTCCCAGGGCGACGGTGTCGCGTGCCTCCAGCAGGCGCTCGCCGACAAGGGCTTGTACGACGGCGACATCGACGGCGACTTCGACGATCCGACGCTCGCGGCGGTCGTGGCGTTCCAGGAGCAAGAGGGTCTCTTCGTCGATGGGGTCGTCGGCCGCGAGAGTGCCATCGAGCTCGACATCTGGCCCGACGAGGACATGCTCGTCGTGCGCACTCCTCCCCCGCCGCCCAACACGCTCGACTCGACGGGCTACTACCTGTCGCCGGTGGCCTCGGTCGGCGCCGACGCTCCCCCGCTCCCGGAGAACTCCGGTTCGGGTCGCCGCGTCGTCTACGACCGTGCCGGCCAGCGAGTGTGGGCGGTCGACGACGACGAGCAGATCGTTCGCTCGTGGCTCGTGTCGGGTTCGAAGTACAGCAACGAGGCCCCGGGCACCCACACCGTGTACAGCCGCTCGGAGATGTCCACCGCGTGGAACGGCCAGGCGTTCCTGCCGAACATGATCCGCTACCAGCAGACCCAGATCGGCCACATCGGGTTCCACGGCATCCCCCGGCACGTGTCCGACAACTCGCCGTACCAGACCACCGACGAACTCGGCACCCGGCTCTCCGGTGGCTGCCAACGTCAACACGACCTCGACGCCGAGTTCCTGTGGGCGTTCGCCGACGTCGGCACCACCGTCGTCGTGACCTGATCAACCGGCGCTTCACTCCGATTTTCTGTCAGCACGCAGCGCCAGGGTCTGCGTTTGCGCTGGCACAAACTCAGCGCCGCCAGCCGCTCACCGTTTGTGTCAGCACGCAGCGCCGGCGTGGATATCGGCGCTGACACAAACGGGGCGGTGCAACGTGGTCGATGGTGTCCGTCACAGGCGGGCGTGGAGGCGGACTGCCTGTTCGGCGGCTCGGGCTCGGATCTCCGAAGGATCGACTCGGGTGGCGACGCCGTCACGCAGCGCGGGCTCGCCGTCGATGTCGACGTCGATCGCCCGCACCGTCGGGGTGTAGGCCAGATGCCACGGCTCCATCGGCTCGTAGGTCCAACGCACGCGATCCGATCGCGCCTCGGGCACGAGCGACCAGCCCTGCTCGAGCCACGACCACGCCGTGTCCGGGCTGAACGTGACGTCGTCGGCGCGGGCCGCGACGAACGCGAGCTGGAACTCCGCCAGCATGTCGGCGCCGATGCCGTCGGTGCCCAATGCCACCGGGTTGGTGAAGCGTGCCGGTCGGGCGTAGCCGACTGCGTTGTTCATGTTCGAACGCGGATTGTGGACGATCGTGCCGCGCAGGCCGTGGTCGTCGGGAAGGTGCACGCCGTGGATCAGCAGCCAGTCGTCGGTCGCCAGCGTGCGCAACCGGTCGACTGCACCCGCGTCGTCGGGGCCTTCGGCCACGTGGACGTGCACCCCGACCTCGTGTCGAACGGCCAGCTCGGCCGCCGCGACCAGCGTCTCGTCGCTGCACGTGAATGCGGCGTGGACCCCGACCATGCCGCGACCGCCGCCGGCCAGGAAGCGATCGTTCTCCTCGAGGCCCCGGCGTGCGCCGTCGGGGCCGTGCCGGTCGGTGACCCCGTACGACGCCACGACGCGGACGCCGACCTCGGCGCACGCGTCGGCGATCACGCTCAAGGATCCCTCGATCGCGTTCGGCGACTCGTGGTGGTCGACGATGGCGGTGCACCCCGCCTCGAGCGCCTCGAGCGCGCCGAGCTTCGCCGACCATTCGAGCATCTCGAGATCGAGCGCCGTGTCGAGACGCCACCAGATCCCCTCGAGCACGCCCAGGAATGTCGTGGGCGTGCGCGGCGGCGCCGGCATGCCCCGCGCCAGCGCCGAGTACAGGTGGTGGTGCGCGCACACCAGGCCTGGCGTCGTGCCAGGCGTGGTGTCGGGCGTGTCCACGGCGCGGTCGATCAGTGGTGGCGACCGGAGCGAGCGGCCTTCTTCTCGGCCTCACGGGCCGCGTGGCGCTTCTTGTTGGCGTAGTACTGCCAGATCGCGGTGATCAACAGTGCGCCGACGACCGAGCCGATGATGCCGCTGGGCTTCAGCGCCAGGCCGTCGCCCGCGATCAGGCTGGCCAGCAACCCGCCGACGAACGATCCGCCGAGACCGGCGACCAGCGCCATCGTCCAGTCGGTGGTGTAGGCGGCGCGCCCGAGGATGAACTGGGCGAGCCAGCCGATCATGAAGCCGAAGATGATGATTCCCAGAATGAGCACGAAGGCAACCTACCGCAGTCACTACATTCAGCATCGGAACCGTCAGGAGACGGTCACACGACTGCGAAATGGGGACACCATGATCAAAGGTCTGCTCGCACTGCTCATCGTCTTTCTCATCGCCACCTTCCCGGCGACGTGGCTGCTGATGCTCTTCCTCGGCAACCTCGGGCTGGGCCTGAGCTACTGGGGGACGTTGCCGCTCGGCATTCTCGTGTCGGTGCTGCTCGGTTCGGCGTCGGCGCCGACGTTCATCGTGCGCGACGAGCTACGGCTCGGCGACCGCAGACGCGGCGGCATGCTCGCGGCCGATCTGGCGCCGCAGCAGTTCGACCGCCGTGACGAACATCGCGATCAGTGTGAGGGCGGGCAGCCAGCGTGCAACGGTGATGCCCGGCGCCAGCACGAGGTAGAGGGCGAGCAGTCCGAGCGCGAGCGCCCAGGCGCCGACCGGGTGGATCATCACCGGGGCGATGACTCGACGCACCGCGACCCGCAGCGCGGGAGGGGCCGATGAGGATCGCGAAGGCGAGCACGACCACACCGATCGCCAGCCATGCCCACGCCAGCTCGTTGAGGAGGCTCGGTCGCGATGCTCGACGATGGAGTCGACCGCAGCTCGACCGCTCTCGGCACGTGCGAGTTGGTCGACGCTGACGTTGATCGTGATCTGTTGCGCGATGAGCAGCAGGACGCTCCCCACGACCATCGCCGTGCCCACGTTGCGCAGCGCGACGCGGCGATCGCCGGCCCAGAAGACCGCGGCGCCGTACAGCAGTACGACGAGCACGAACAGGTAGATGCTCAGGAGGTTGACGGCGCGTACCAGTTGCTGGAGCGCGTCGACCTGGTCGGACTCGAACACGACGAGCTGGCCGGCATCGGCGGGGATGCGCTCGACGGCGACGCCGGGAAGTCCGAGCCGATCCGCCAGTTCGACGAGCAGCGCACGGAGATCGACGACGAACGCTGCCGCCCGATGTCGACAACGAGCCGACGTCGTCGCCGTTGGCCACCGTCACGAACGCGGTGTGCGCTGCCCGATTGACGGTGGCCCACAGGTCGCCGAACCGATCGCTGGCGAGCAGCTGGTCGACCAGGGCAACAGCGTTGGACTGCAGCGTTGCCGCAATCGGACCGGCGAGCTGCGAGGTCGGGCCGGGCAACACGGCTTCGAGTTCGCCGGCGACGTCCACCGTCGAGAACAACTCGGAGGTGAGATAGATCGACAGTGCTCCGCGGATGTCGTCGTCGGCCAGCATCTCGTCGGTGGCCGACACCCACTGGTCGGTGTCGAGTGCCTGACGGTCGATCCAGCTGTTGAGCGTGGCGCCGATGCCCACGATCGTGGCGAGCACGATCAGCAGCCACACGGCCCAGCCCGGCGCGGTGCTGCGCGTCGTCGGCTCCTCCGACTCGACGACCCCGCGCGGACGCGTCGCTCATGTGGTGCTCAGGCGAGCAGCTTCGCCTTCGCGGCGGCGAACTCCTCGTCGGTGAGCACACCGGCGGCCTTGAGGTCGGCGAGCTTGGTCAATCTCACCCATGAGGTCGCCGCCGGCCGCGGGAGCAGCTGCGGGAGCCGGAGCGGGCGGCGGCGGTGGTGCCGCCTGTTGCGCCTGCTGGGCCTGCATCGCATCCATCTGGGCCTGCATGTCGGCCATCTGCTGGGATCGCTGCATCTGCGCATCGGCTGCCGCCTGCTGCTTGGCGGCCTGCTTGTTCTGCGAGTGGCCGACAACGGCCGTTGCGGTTCCGGCGACGACGGCGGTTCGTGCCATCGTGCCGACGAGTCCTGGGCGTCCCATACGACGTCGCATGTTGTGTCTCCTTGTGTGGTGGTGATCGTGAGTTGAATGGTGATCGAGAGCGGGTCGACGCATCGCGTCAGTCGTCGAGTTCGGCGAGCGCGTCGAGCAGCTCGTCGACCACGACGCCGGGAACGCGGAAGTCATCGGCGAGGACGCCACCCGAGTGGACGATCGCGTCGCGGCAGCGGCTTGGCCCAGGTGTGTTCGAACACGAGGATGGCCTCGGAGCTGTTCGGCTCGAGTCCGGCGGCAAGTTCCGCGACGTCCTCGTCGGAGATCAGCGAGTCGAGCTGGTCCATCACTCCGGCCAGGCGCTCGGCGTCGGCGTTGCCGCCGAGTTCCTCGAACTCGGTGAAGGTCACCTCGCCGTCGGCGTCCTTGCGGACGAGCACGCCGTCGATGATGCTGATCGTGTCGTTGGCGACCAGTCGTTCGAGTTCCGGGATGATCTCGCCGTTGAACTCGTTGCCGGGAAAGCTGACGACGAGCACTTCGATCGGGCCGAGGGTCATGTTGTGCCTCCAGATGAGGGCGGGGTTGTCGGATGGAAGGATTCGCACGTTAGCGCACTCGCGAGATTCGGCGTGAACCACGACAATGGTTGATTTCGGCCTCGCCGGGGGCGATGCTTGTGCCGCTCGGAGCACGAACGCGCCGACCGAACGAAAGGCAACACCTTGCAACTTGCAGCTGAATTCGGAACCGGCCAGGTCTTCTGGTCGATTCTCTGGTTCTTCCTGTTCTTCGTGTGGATCATGCTGATCTTCACGATCTTCGGCGACATCATCCGCAGCGACGACATGGGCGGCGTGGCGAAGGCGATCTGGTCGATCTTCATCATCTTCCTGCCGTTCCTCGGCATCTTCATGTACCTGATCATCCGGGGCAACAAGATGGGCGAGCGTCAGATGGCGGCCGCTCAGAAACAGCAGGCCGCGATGAACGACTACATCCGCACCACCGCCGGTTCCGGCGCCAGCGCGGCCGACGAGCTCGCGAAGCTGGCCGACCTGCACACCCAGGGCAAGCTCGACGACGCCGAGTACGCGGCCGCCAAGGCCAAAGTCGTCGGCTGACACCGAACACCGCGCAACACCGTTCGCACCGCCGAAGCGATGAGTTTCAGCGTGGTCAGTCCGCGCTGAAGCTCATCGCTTTGTTCGTTCCAGTGGCGAACACGTTCGCCCAGTCGTTGCGCATGCTGGCGACGGTCCAACGTCGGGCCGCAGCGGTCTCGAGGAACGAGCCCGCCGTGTCGAACGTGGCCGCCACGCTCTCGTAGGCGTACTCGCGTTCGGCGTCGTCGTGGTCGACGAGCAGCGCCAGCGTCGGGCCGTCGGCAGCCAGTGCGTAGTCGAGCATCTCGGCGTCGCCAGGCGAGTTGCCTGCAGCGAAGATCGGTCGGCGTCCGAGTTCACGCTGGATGTTGATCACCTTCGTCGCACCCTCGTTGGCATCGGCTGCGACCAGATCGCTGTTGCGGAGCAGGCCCACGCGCCCGTCGACGTCGCGTACGAAGTCGTAGCTCGCCCTGGTGCCGACGACACGCTCCGGTGGCACCCCGTAGAACTCGTGGCCGATCGCCCGGACGAACTCGGTGCCGCCCCCGGTGACGATGAACACGTCGAACTCCGCTCGTCGGAGTTCGTCGAGCAACTCGAGCATCGGCTGGTAGCGGATCTCGGACAAGGGCACCCCGCGATCGCGATGACGTGCGGCTGCGAAGAACGCGCGGACGCCGGCGTCGAACTCCTCCGGCGAGATGCCGGCGCAGAGTTCGATCAACGCCACGGCGATGCGCTCGAGACCGAGTTCGGACTGGGCGATCGTGTCGCCTTCGATCAGCGCCCGGTACTCCTCACGGCGAGCGAGCCTCGGGTCGGCGTCGACCGCGCGCGCCAGTTCGGCGAGCAGGAACTCGAGCTGCGGATAGTTGGGCTTCTCGCACCACAGGGTGCCGTCGTTGTCGAGCACCGCGACCCGCTCGACGACCGGCACGTCCCGAGCCGCGGCGAGGAAGTCGACGATCGCCCGCTTCGTGGTGCCGTCGTTCCACGACGGCAGTGGATCGGTGGTCATTCTCTCTCCTCGGTGATCGATCACGCCTGGGGTCTGACCCCAGGCGTGATCGGCGTCGGACGGGTGGCGGATCGTGCGGAAGCCGATGTGGCTCATGCCGGTGTCGATCATCTGCGGGCGACGGGCGGCCGGGCGGTAGCGCTGACAGTAGTTGTCGGCGCAGAGGAACGAGCCGCCCTTGATCACCTTGCGCGGGACGCGGAACTGGGGTTGGTGCGGGTCGTAGCTGGCCTCGACGTCGGGGCCGCGAGGATTGTTCGGCACGCAGCAGGGCTTGTCGGCGTCTGCACGGGTGCTGCGCCGAGTACCAGTCGGTCGTCCACTCCCAGACGTTGCCGGCCATGTCGTACAGACCGAAGTCGTTCGGCGGGAACGACCCGACCGGCGCGGTGCCCGTGAAGCCGTCGGCCTCGCTGTTGCGCCACGGGAAGTCGCCCTGCCAGAAGTTCGCGAGGTAGCGGCCGTCGGGGACTGCCTCGTCACCCCACACGAACGCCCGACCGTCGGCGCCGCCACGTGCCGCGTACTCCCACTGCGCCTCGCTCGGCAGCTCCTCCCCCGCCCAGGCGGCGTAGGCCGCGGCGTCCTCGAACGCGACGTGGACGACGGGATGATCGGAGCGGTCGTCGATCGTCGAGCCCGGTCCGTCGGGATGGCGCCACGACGCGCCGGGCGTCCACGTCCACCACTGGCTCAGGTGGCGCAGGTCGACCGGACCCGATGTCATCGTGAACACCAGCGATCCGGCCACGAGGTTCTCGGGTGGAGCGCCGGGGAAGTCGGCCGGGTCGAGCGGGCGCTCGGCAACGGTCACGTAGCCGGTGGCCGCGACGAACGCCGCGAACTGCTCGTTGGTGACCGTGGTCGGGCTGATCGAGAACGCGTCGACGTGCACCCGGTGCGCCGGGGCCTCCTCCGGGTAGTGGTCGTCGGAGCCCATGCGGAACGTGCCCGCCGGGAGTTCGATCACCGGCTGGCGGCCCCGGCCTGGAGCTTGGCGAGCACCTTCTCGACGTTGAAGCTCGCCGGTTCCTGCCGTGGCGGGAACTCGGCCAGCGTGGTCAGCATGCTCGCCACGTACATCTGTGCGGGAATCAGGATCCAGGCCCGGTCGATCATCCAGTCGAAGTAGGTGTTCGAGGTGATGTCGGCTCGCTCGTACGGGTCGGTGCGCAGGTTGAAGATCTTCGGGATGCGCAGTTCGATGAACGGTTCGAGCCACACCTGCAGCGTCCCCGGCGCCCGCTGTTCGAGGAAGACGATCTTCCAGTTGTCGTAGCGCATCGCGGTGAGGTCGCCGTCGTCGGACACGTAGAAGAAGTGCACACGGGGACTCTCGCCGATGGCGCCGGTGAGGTAGTCGAGCTGGTCGTGGCCGTCGAGATGGACCTTGTAGGTCGTACCGTCGAGATCTCGGCCGGCTTGCAGTTCTTCCTTGATGTCAGGGTCTCCGGCCGCGGAGAGGAACGTCACGAACCAGTCGCTGTGGCTGACGATCCCGTTGCGGACTTCGCCGGCCGGGATGTGACCGGGCCAACGCACCACTGCCGGAACGCGGTAGGCGCCTTCCCAGTTCGAGTTCTTCTCGTTGCGGAACGGCGTCGTCCCGGCATCCGGCCACGAGTTCATGTGCGGACCGTTGTCCGTCGAGTACACCACGATCGTGTCCTCGGCCATCCCGTTCTCGTCGAGGTAGTCGAGGATCTGGCCGACCAGTTCGTCGTGGTCGCACATCACGTCGTGGTACTCCGACTGCCAGCGCCCGGCCTTGCCACGGCTGCCGTCCTTGATGTGCGTGCGGAAGTGCATGTGGGTCGTGTTGAACCACACGAAGAACGGCGTGTCGTTCTCCTTGGCGTCGCCCATGAAACGCAGTGCCTCCGGGAGGATCTCCTCGTCGACGGTCTTCATCCGCTCACGGGTGAGCGGGCCGGTGTCCTCGATGCGCTGCGTGCCGTCGCCGTTCGCCCACGAGTGGATGACGCCGCGTGGCCCGAAGTTCTTGCGGAAGTTCGGGAAGTCCTCCTCGCTCGGGTAGTCGTCCTGTTCTGGCTCCTCCTCGGCGTTGAGGTGGTACAGGTTGCCGAAGAACTCGTCGAAGCCGTGCATCGTCGGCAGGAACTCGTCCTTGTCACCGAGGTGGTTCTTGCCGAACTGCCCGGTCGTGTAACCCTGCGCCTTGAGCGCGGTGGCGATCGTGGGGTCCTCGGGCCGCAGGCCGATGTCGGCGCCGGGGAAGCCGACCTTGGTGAGACCTGTGCGGTACGGGTTCTGACCGGTGATGAACGCGGCGCGACCCGCGGTGCAACTCTGCTCGCCGTAGTAGTCGGTGAACCGGACTCCTTCGGCGGCGATGCGGTCGATGTTCGGGGTGCGATACCCCATCAACCCGTCGCTGTAGCAGCTCAGGTTGGAGATCCCGATGTCATCGCCCCAGATGACGAGGATGTTGGGCTTGCCGTTCGGCATGGTGTGCTCCTGTGCGATCGAGCGGCAGATCGCCGGACGGCGGCGACAGTAATCGCGTGCTGCGGACGCGGTCGATCTCAGCCGGCGCCCTGCACCAGGACCGGGCACACGCAGTGACGCACGACGTGGTCGGACGTCGATCCCATGATCGCCCGCCTGATGCCGCTGCGGCCGTGCGTACCGAGCACCACGACGCTCGCTGGGAGCGTTTCGGCGAGCCGGCAGATCTCGTGGCCCGCGTCGCCCACGGCCACCATCGTCTCGACGTCGGTGAGGCCGAGTTCGGCGACTGTGTCGTCGAGGTGCGCCTGCGCGGCGAGCCGCTGCGCCTCGACCAGGTCGTTCTTCTCGTCGTAGGTCATCACCCCGCCGGCGAATCCGGTGCCGGTGACGAGCGTGGGATCGATGGGCGACGACACCGAGACCAGGACGATCCGATCGGGCCGGGCGAGCAGGTCGAGACCCTGGCGGATGGCGCTCAGCGCGAGGTCCGAGCCGTCGGTGCAGAGCAGGGCGAGGGAAGCAGCCATGACCCGAGTCTGGCATCACGGAGATGATCGCGCCAGGGTCCGACTGCTCTGCAAGAGTGTGGCGATGAACGACTTCGTGGTCGGCGTCATCGCTCTGCTCACCGGCGCGGTCTTCTGCTTCCGGGGGTACCTCGCGATGCGTCTGGTCATCCCGTTGTGGGGAGCGTTCGCAGGGTTCATGGTCGGCGCCGGCCTGGTGTCCGGCGATGCCGGCTTCCTCGGCAACGCACTCGGATGGCTGGTCGGCTTCGGCCTCGCCATCGTGTTCGGCCTGATCGCGTACCTCTACTACGAGGTGTCGGTGGTGATCGGCATGATGGGGATCGGGTTCGTGCTCGGCACGAGCCTGATGGTGGCGCTCGGCGTCAGCTGGTCGTGGTTGATCGTGCTCAGCGGTGTCGTGATGGCGATCGCGTTGGCGTTCGTCGCCATCGCCGGCGACCTGCCGATGGTGTTGCTGACGGTGCTCACGGCGTTCGCCGGCGCCAGCGTGATCGTCGCCGGGCTGATGCTGCTGTTCGGCACGTTCGACACCGAGGACTTCAGCATCGGCTTGACCACCGAGTACGTGGCCGACGACTGGTGGTGGTTCGTGATCTACGGCGGGCTCGTCGTGGGCGGGCTCATCGCCCAGTTCACCGACGTCGATCGTCGCCGCGAGTCGCTCCGCCAGGCCTGGTCGACCGGCATCAGGCCGACCGGTTCCGACGACGTCTTCACTGCGTGAGCGGGGATCGGCGTTGAGCTCGGACAACTCCGACTGCGAGCTGCGCGACGACTGGTTCCTCGAGCAGGACCTCAACGCCTGGAGTTCGCTCGCCTACGTCGTCGCCGGGCTACTGCTGGCGTGGGAGGTGCACCGTGCACGCCTTCCCCGGGCGGTCTACGGCCTGGCTGCGGTGGTCGCGGCGGAGGGGGTCGGCAGCGTGCTCTACCACGGCGCCGCGAGCGACCTCAGCCAGTTCCTGCACGACGTGCCGCTGATCGGAGCGCTCGCGTTCGTCGCCGGGTGGCACGTCGGCAGGCTCCGCGGTCGCGCCGACGCCGGCTCGCTGATCGGTCTCGCCGTGGGCCTTGCGGTCTCGGCAGCGCTGTGGGCAGTCGCACCGGGGGCGACGAACGTCGTGGTCGCGGTCGCCGTCGTCGCCATCGTCGGTGCGTCGCTGATGGCGCGCCGCCATGGCATGGCCGCCGTGTGGTCGTGGCCGTTGCTGGCGCTCGGCGCTGTCGCCATCGCGATGTGGGTGCTCGGCACCCCCGACTCGCCCGTGTGCGACGCCGACTCGTGGTGGCAGGCGCACGCGGTGTGGCACGTGCTGACTGCGGTCGTCGCGCTGGCCTGGGTCGACCAGGCCTACGGCGCCGCCGATCCCGATCACGCGCCGCGCATGTTCCGCCGCTTCACCGACCGGACCATCGGCCTGGTCGCCCGCGGCCTCGTCCTGGCGTTCCACCGATCGGTCGATGTCCGCTGGCGCGACCGGCTCCCCCACGACCGACCCGGTGCTGATCGTCGCCAACCACGGCAACGGCTTCGTCGACCCCGTCGTGGTGGCCGGCGTCCTCGGACGGCTCCCTCGCTTCCTCGCGAAGGCGGCGCTGTGGAAGGTGATCGTCGCCCGACCGTTCCTCGGGCTCGCCGGCGTGCTTCCCGTCCACCGCACCGCCGACGGCGACCGCGCGAGCGACAACACCTCGGTGTTCGACGCCTGCCATCGCGAGCTCGCACAGCGCGCCACCGTGGCGATCTTCCCCGAGGGCACGACGGGCGACCGCGCCGGGCTCGATCGGGTGAAGTCGGGCGCCGCGCGGATCGCGTTGGGCGCGTTGCCGACCGCGCCCGATGTCGTGATCGTGCCGATCGGGATGGCCTTCGAGAGCAGGGTCGAGACGCGCAGCCGGGCCGTGGTGATGTTCGGCGAACCGATCGAGGTGTCCCGGTTCGCCGGCGCCGGCCTCGGGGCGGGCGGCGAACCGGGTCGGGCCGATGCCGAGGCGTTGACGGCGGCGATCACCGAGGCGCTCGAACAGGTGTCGCCCCAGTTCGCCAGTCTCGACGAACGCGAGGTGCTGCGGGCGGCCGCCAGGGAGGAACGCAGCGACGCGACCGGGCACGTCGAGGTGTCGTTCGGCGACGCCGAGGTGGTGGCGCGACGACTCGCGGCCGCCGAGCCCGCAGCACGTGATCGGGTGATCGGCGCGTATCGCGACTTCGCCACGCGGTTGCAGTTGCTGGGGATCAGCGCCCGCGAACTGCGGCCCCGGCGTGTGTCGACGGCACGGCTCGTGCTGTCGGCGCTCGCGCTGTTCGTGGCCGGCTCGACGATCGTGCCGGTCACGCTGATCCATCTTCCGGCAGTGCTGATCGTGGTCGTCGGCACCGGGTTGGTGCGCTCGACGGCGACCAAGGGCACGGTGCGGATGCTGTTGGGACTGGTGACGTTGGTGACGACGTGGACGTTGGCCGGCATGTGGCTCGCCGATGGATGGGCCGCGGTGATCGCCGGGCTGGCGGTGGCGGTGGGCGGCGCGGTCGCCCTGGTGGTGTGGCCGCCGCTGTTCCGCGCAGGCGATCGTGTTGATCGGCCGTGTCAGGATCCGCGACCGGATCGGCCTGGTGCCGCCGGTGATCGAAGCACGGTCGACCGTCGTCGCTGCCGTACGTGACAGTGTCGGGACCGATGATGACCGACGCTGACGACGACCCCACCACCAGCGCCGACCCTGTCCTTCCGGACCCGACCCGAAAAGACGAGGTTGACGCTGCGGTTCCCGACGACGGGATCCCGCAGGTGCCGCGGCCCAGCATCCGCAAGATCCTGTTCCGGATCGTCTTCATCGTCGCCGCGCTCGGGATCTCCGCCTGGATTCTCGTGCGGACGTTCGACGATCTCGACCTCGACGCGATTCTCGACGCGGTCCGCTCGCTCAACGACGCCGAGATCATCTCGCTGTTGAGCCTGTGGGTGCTCTGGATCGCCGCACAGGGTCTGTTGACCGCGTCGCTGGTTCCCGGATTGGCGGTGCGCCACGGGATCGTTGCGTTCCTGGGCCCGGCGTCGATCACGTCGGTGGTCCCCGGCCCGAGCGACCTTCCGGTCCGCTACCGGATGCTCACGTCGTGGGGCCACACCACCGGCGACGCGACGCTCGCGGTCGCGGCGGGCGGCATCTTCAGCATCGGCATCAAGCTGGTGCTGCCGATCATCGCCGCGATCGGGCTGGTCGTGTCCGACGCCCCGCTGAGCGACACGTTGCAGACGGTGGTGACGATCTGCATGATCGTCGGCGCTCGGCGTGGTCGTGCTCGCGTTCGTGCTCGGATCGGAGCGACGCACCGAGCAGGCCGGACGGCTGATCGAACCGGTGTGGTCGAGGGTGCTGCGCCTGCTGCGCAAGCCGACGCCCGAGGACCTCCCGACCCAGATGGTCGCTGCGCGTTCCAAGGCCGTGCAGACCCTGCGCGACCGGTGGCTGGTCGCGACGTGGGCGACGGTGCTCACGTCGGCGACGAAGTTCGGGTTGCTGTTGATGTGTCTGCGGTTCACCGGGGTCAGCGAGACCGAGCTGCCGTGGACGCAGGTGTTCGTGGTGTTCGCGCTCGTGCAGGGCCTGACGGTGTTCCCGATCACCGCCGGCGACGCAGGCGTCAGCGAGATCGCCTACATCGGCCTGCTGACCGCGGCCGCCGGCGAGCAGTACGTCAACCAGATCACCGCCGCGATCCTCGTGTTCCGGATCCTGACCTGGCTGTCGATCATCCCGGTCGGCCTCGGCGCCCTCGGCTTCTGGAAGCTCCAGCTCCGCCGACGAGACCCCGTCCCCGCGCCGACCTGATCACGCCAGGGGTCAGACCCCAGGCGTGATCGTTCAGTCGTCGTACTCGAACTGGACGGCGACGCGTTCGGCGACGCGGCCGGTGATGTGCTCGGCGATGAAGCGCTGGTGCTCGGGGTGGTCGCGGTAGACCGCGAAGTCGTCGACGTTTGCGAAGTCGGCGGTGATCGAGTAGTCGAAGTTCGTCGGAGCGAGCCCGAGGTCGCGACCGTGGCGGTAGGCGACGATCTCGGCGATCGCGCCGGGAGCGCATCGAGCGCCGCGGACATGGCGACGAGTTGCTCGTCGGTGACCGAGTCGTTCCAGCGGAACATGACGACGTGGCGGATCATGACTCGCTCCTCACAGGCCGATCGACTTGGCGATGATCGTCTTCATGACCTCGTTGGTGCCGCCGTAGATCGAGGTCACACGGGCGTCGACGTAGGCGCGTGCGATCGGGTACTCGGTCATGTAGCCGTAGCCGCCGAACAACTGCAGGCACCGATCGACGACCCGGTTCTGCAGGTCGGTGCACCAGTACTTGGCCTGCGCGGCCATCGCCGGGGTGAGCTGCTTGGCGTTGAGCTGCAGGATGCACTGGTCGACGTAGGCCTGGGTGACGTCGATCTCGGTGGCGACCTCGGCGAGCACGAACTTGGTGTTCTGGAACGTGCCGATCGACTTGCCGAACGCGGTGCGCTCGCCGACGTACTCGAGCGTCCAGCCGAGCGCGGCGCGTGCCGCGGACACGCCGGCGACGGCGATCGAGAGCCGCTCCTGGGCGAGGTTCGCCGCGAGGTAGGTGAAGCCCTTGCCCTCGTCGCCGAGACGGTTGGCCACCGGCACCCGGACGTCGTTGAAGAACAGCTCGGCGGTGTCCTGGCTGTGCATGCCGATCTTGTCGAGGTTGCGGCCGCGCTCGAAGCCCTCCATCCCCCGTTCGAGGATCAGCAGCGACAGCCCGGCGTGGCGCTCGGTCGGGTCGGTCTTGGCGGCGACGATCACGAGGTCGGAGTTGATGCCGTTCGTGATGAACGTCTTCGAGCCGTTGACGACGTACTCGTCGCCGTCGCGGATCGCCGTGGTGGCGATGCCGGCGAGGTCGGAGCCGGTGCCGGGTTCGGTCATCGCGACGGCGGTGATCAACTCGCCCGACGCGATGCCGGGCATCCAGCGCTCGGCCTGCTCGTCGGTGCAGTACTCGATGAAGTACGGCGTGCAGATGTCGTTGTGCAGCGTGAGGCCGAGGCCGGCGCCGCCGATGCCGGCAGCGTTGAATTCCTCGCTCAGGATCGCGTTGAAGCGGAAGTCGTCGGTACCGCCACCGCCGTACTGCTCGGGGATCGCCATGCCGACGAACCCGTACTGTCCGGCCGACGCGTACATCTCGCGTGGAGCGATGCCGGCCTCCTCCCATTCGAGGTAGTGCGGCGACACCTCCTTGGCGACGAACGATGCGAACGATTCGCGGAAGGCTTCGTGGTCGGCGTCGTACAGCGTGCGCATCCCCTCAGGTTACGGATCGCGCCCACCCACCACCGTTTGCGTGGCAATCCGGATGGACCGGGTCATCCAAAGCGCAACACAAACGTGGTTGGATCGCCGGGGGCTCAGCGGGGGTGGATGCGCAGCGGCTCGAACTCGATGACGTCGGGCGCCACGAGCTCGGGATTGCGCGGGCGCTGCGGGCCGTCGTGCCCCGGCCGTCGGCGTCGCCACCACGACGGCCGCGATGGTGTGCCGTCGGCGTCGCCGAGCCGATCGAGCTCGGCGCGGATGCGAGCGACCTCGTCGGGTCCGGCGAGGCGCAGCGCCACGAGCAGCGCGACGTGCAGCGCGGTGATCTCGCCCTCGCAGGTGATCACGTTGCCGATCTCGACGATGCGTTCGGTCGACGCCGCCGACCCGTAGCGGTGGAGCAGGTCGCCGGCGAGCCAGTGCGTGGCGGCTGCCCGCTCGTCGAGCAGTCCAGCGGCAGCCACGACCACGGTGCCGGTCGAACTGGCCGCCATCCAACGACACCGCGGTGCAACGGCACGCAGCCACCGGCGCAGCGCGAGGTCCTCCGCAGCGCGTGCGCAGCCGAGCCCTCCCGGAACCAGGACGACGTCGGGGTCGAGGACCTGGTCGTAGTGCCGATCGACCGTGGTGCCGCCGCCGGGTCCGTCGACGCGGCCGATGCGCTCGCCGACGCCGAGGATCTCGGTGTCGGCCAGCCGCTCGAACACGAGCGTGAATGCCTCACACTCGTTCGCCGACACCCCCGGGTACGCACGCAAGCGCTACCTGCACCCTCGCAGTCTCCCACATGCCCGCGCCCGACCGCGTGCTACCGCATCCGTAGTGCGCTGCGACCCGCGCACATTTCGGGCTCCCGACCCGCCCGACGGAAATGTGCGCGGAATGTGCCTCCCGAGCGGGCCGATCCGCGCATTTTCGGATGGGGCGAACCGGAGCAGCGGGCTCAGGGGGCGGCGTGGCGGATGCCGTCGAGCATCAGGGTGGTCAGTCGGCGGACCCGGGCGTGGGTGGGCAGCGGATCACGCCCCTGGATCGCGTCGATCAGGTCCAGTTTGGGCCCGAGCACCACGAGCCCCTGCATCGCGGCCCAGCACAGCTCGGACGCGACGTCGACGTCGGCCTCGAGCCCCTCGGCGTGCACCAGGTCCTCGACCGTGTCGCGCAGCACGGCGTGAGCGCTCATCCCGGCCTCGCGCAGGCGGTCGTCGTCGGGATCGACGACGTCGGTGCGGAACATCACCTGACAGTGCGCCGGGTGCTCGGTCGCCAGCGCGACGTACGCCTCACCCATCGCGATCAGCCGCTCGACAGGGTCGTCGTGCGCCGCGACCGCGGCGAGCGTCTCGGCGCGCAGATGCTCGAAGCCCTCCGCCGCGAGCGACGTGAGCAGACCACGGACGTCGCCGAAGTGGTGCGCCGGCGCCGTGTGCGACACGCCGGCGCGCCGCGCGACCTCCCGGAGGCTGAACCGGCCGAGGCCCTCCTCGGCGATCACGTCGGCGGCGGCACGGCGCAGCGCGTTCGGGAGGTCGCCGTGGTGGTAGCGGTCGGGTGTCACGCATGTCACTCTACCCTGATGTTGACACTGACAAGATCAATCTTTACGGTGTCAACTTGTACCGCAGTCCGGCGGTGCCCCACCCAACGCACCGCGAGGACCCGATGACCATCACCGCTCCCCCGACATCACGACCACTCGACGACACCATCCATCGACGCCGCTGGGCGATCCTCGGCATCGTCTGTGTCGCCGTCTTCGTCACCGTGCTCGACGGGACGATCGTGAACATCGCACTGCCGACGCTCGCCGTCGACCTCGACGCGACCACCCGCCAGCTGCAGTGGATCGTCGACGCCTACCTGCTGGTGTTCACCGGCCTGCTCCTCGCGGCCGGCGGGCTCGGCGACCGCTACGGACGCAAGAAGATGCTCGTCGCGGGCCTCGCGGTGTTCGGGCTCACCTCGGCGTACGCCGGGTCGGTCGGATCGGCGAGCGAGCTGATCGTCGGACGGGCGCTGATGGGCATCGGCGCGGCGCTGATCTTCCCCGCCACGCTGGCCATCATCACCAACGTCTTCCACGACGCCACCGAACGGGCCAAGGCCATCGCCATCTGGAGCGCCGTCACCGGCGTCGCCGTCGCCGCGGGACCGATCTCCGGTGGCTGGCTGCTCGAGCACTTCTGGTGGGGATCGATCTTCTACGTCAACGTGCCGGTGGTGATCGCCGCCATCGTCGGCGTCGCGATCCTCGTGCCCGAGTCGAAGGAGGAGGGCGCGCCACGTCTCGACATCGGCGGCATCGTGCTGTCGATCGCGGCGATCACGACGCTGGTCTTCACCATCATCGAGGCGCCGGAATGGGGATGGCTCGACCCGACGATCATCGCCGGATTCGCCCTCAGCGCCGTGCTGCTGGTGGCGTTCGTGTTCTGGGAGCTGCGCCGGGAGCACCCGATGCTGCCCGTGTCGATCTTCCGCAACCTGCGCTTCAGCGCGGCGAGCGTCTCGGTCACCTCGGCGTTCTTCGCGCTGTTCGGCTTCATCTTCCTGATCACGCAGTACTTCCAGCTCGTCAAGACGTACACCCCGCTCGAGGCCGGCGTGCGCACGCTGCCGGTGGCATTCTCGATCGCGATCGCCTCGGTGGTCGCGCCGCGGATCGTCGAGCGCATCGGCACGTCACGGGTGGTGTCGGCAGGTCTCGCGTCGATGTCGATCGCGTTCCTGTGGATCGGTCTGTCGACCGACGTCGACACGAGCTACCTGGTGATCGCCGGGCAGATGGTGTTCCTCGGCGTCGGGCTGGGACTCGACCACGGCGCCGGCGACCGAGTCGATCATGGGCTCGCTGCCGAAGGCGAAGGCCGGCATCGGATCGGCGGTCAACGACACCACTCGCGAACTCGGCGGCACCCTCGGTGTGGCGATCATCGGCAGCGTGTTCAGCTCGCTCTACATCCGATCGCTCGACGAGGCCGGCGGCGTCTATGCGTCGCTGCCGCCCGAGCTGCAGGAGTCGACGTCGGAGTCGGTCGGAGCGGCGGGCGTGATCGCCCGCGGGCTCGGCGAACAGGCACCGGCATTCCTCGCGCAGGTCAACGATGCGTTCCTCACCGGGATGCATGCGGCGTGCTTCGTGTGCGCCGGCGTGGCCTTCGCCGGTGCGGTCTTCGCCAACCGGTTCATCCCAGCGAGGGCTGCGGCCTGACCGTCCCCCACCCGATGCGAAACCACGTTTGCGTTGCGATTCGGATGACCCGCCCCATCCGAATCGCGACACAAACGGGCTAGGGCGAAACTTGTACGGTGCAACCATGGGGACGACGACGGAGATCGACCGGGAGGCGTTGCGACGCAAGTACCGCGAGGAGCGCGACAAGCGGCTGCGACCGGACGGCAACGACGCAGTACATCGAGGTCACCGGCGTCTTCGAGCACTACGTCGAGGATCCCTACGTCGAGCCGACCGAACGCGAGCCGCTCTTCGACGAGGTGACGTTCGCCTTCATCGGCGGCGGGTTCGCCGGGCTGGTGACGGCTGCGAAGCTGCGCGACGCCGGCGTCGACGACATCCGGATCATCGAGAAGGGCGGCGACTTCGGCGGCGCCTGGTACTGGAACCGGTATCCCGGCGCGCAGTGCGACACGGCGGCGTTCGTCTACCTGCCGCTGCTCGAGGAGACCGGCCACATGCCGAGCGAGAAGTACACGCACGGCCCCGAGATCCTCGACCACTCACGCCGGATCGGACGCCACTACGACCTGTACGACCGGGCGGTGTTCTCCACCGAGGTCACCTCGCTCGACTGGGACGACGACGCGCGCCGCTGGATCATCCGCACCAATCGCGGCGACGAGATGCGCGCCAGGTTCGTGGCGATGGGCACCGGCCCGCTGCACCGCCCCAAGCTCCCCGGCATCCCGGGAATCGAGACGTTCGAGGGTCACAGCTTCCACACCAGCCGCTGGGACTACGACTACACCGGCGGCGACCCGAACGGCGCGCCGCTGACCGGGCTCGCCGACAAGCGCGTCGGCATCATCGGCACCGGCGCCACCGCGGTGCAGTGCATCCCCCATCTCGCCCGCGCGGCGAAGGAGCTGTACGTGTTCCAGCGCACGCCGTCGTCGATCGACGTGCGCAACAACCACCCGATCGATCCCGACTGGTTCCGCGAGCTCGAGCCCGGCTGGCAGACGAAGTGGCTGATGAACTTCACCACGCTGCAGACCGGCGGGTTCGCCGACGAGGACCTGGTGCAGGACGGCTGGACCGACATCAGCAAGCGCATCCGCGACAAGGTGCTGTCGAGCGGCAAGGAGTTCAGCCGCGACACCTTCATCGAGGCCTACGAGGACTCCGACGACGAGAAGATGACCGAGATCCGCGCTCGCGTCGACGCGCTGGTCGCCGACGCCGAGACCGCCGAGGCGCTCAAGCCGTGGTACCGCCAGCTGTGCAAGCGGCCGTGCTTCCACGACGAGTACCTCGACGCCTACAACGAGCCCGGCACGCACCTGATCGACACCGACGGCAAGGGCGTCGAGCGGATCGACGCCACCGGGATCTGGGCGAACGGCCGGCACTACGAACTCGACTGCATCATCTACGCGTCCGGGTTCGAGGTGGGCACCGAGCTGACGCGTCGGGCGGGATTCGAGACGACCGGCCGCGACGGTGTGACGCTCACGCAGCGTTGGGCCGACGGGATGCAGAGCCTGCACGGCATCCACGTGCACGGGTTCCCGAACCTGTTCATGGTCACCCTGAGCCAGGCGGCCAACCTGATCTCGAACGTCCCGCACAACTACCTCGAGTCAGGCAGCGACGATCGCGGCGGTCGTTCGCCACGCGCTCGACGTCGGCGCCGAGACCGGCGACGAGGTGACCGTCGAGGTGACGCACGAGGCAGAACAGGCGTGGATCGAGCGACTCGAGGCCGGTGCACAGATGCGGATGACGCAGCTGCCGGACTGCACGCCGGGGTACTACAACAACGAGGGCCAGCCGATCGAGGGCCGGCGGGCGGTGCTGAACTCGATGGCCTTCCCCGAGGGCCCGGTCGCGTACTTCCAGTACATCGCTGCGTGGCGATCGTCGGGCAACTTCGACGGCCTGGTCTTCGAGCCGTGAACGTCGTCGTGATCGGTGGCGGTGTGGCGGGGTTGGCCACGGCAGTGCAGCTCGGGCGAGCAGGCCACGACGGTGACCGTGATCGAACGCGACGACACGCCGATGCCGGCAACGGCGGACGAGGCGTTCGAGTGGAACCGTCGCGGCGCCCCGCAGGTCCGCCACAGCCACGCGTTCCTCGCACGGTTGCGCAACCTGCTGCGCGACCATCAGCCGGACATCCTCGACGCGCTGCTCGCCGAGGGTGCCACGGAGATGCGCTTCGGTGACGGCGTCCCACCCGAGATGGAGTTCGAGCCCGAGCCCGGCGACGACGACCTGGTGATGATCGCCTGCCGTCGAACGACGTTCGAGTGGGTCCTGCGACGCGCCGCGCTCGCCGAGGCCAACGTGACGATCCGGACCGGCGTCGCCGCCGTCGATCTGACCGTCGTCCGTCGCCCCAACCGAAAATCGCGCCGACGTTGCGCTGGCGCAACAGACCGCCAGATCGGATCCGCGGACTGGACGAGAGACACCTCTCGTGACGGTGTCCGGCTCGACGACGGGACCGAACTCGACGCCGAACTGGTGGTGGCGGCGAACGGGCGACGCAGTGCCGTCGCCGACTGGCTCGCGGAGATCGGAGCCCGACCGGTCACCGAGACCGTCGAGGACACCGGCATCGTCTACGCCAGCCGCTTCTACCGCTTGCTACCCGGTGCCGACGTGCCGCCACGGACGGGCCCGATCGGTGGTGATCTGGGCTACGTCAAGTTCGGCACGTTCGTCGGTGACAACCGGACGTTCTCGATCACGCTCGCCGTACCCACCGGTGACGACGAGCTCCGCCGCCGCCTCGCCGACCCGACCGCCTTCGATGCAGCTGCGCGGTCGTTGCCGGCAACTGCAGCGTGGCTCGACGGCCGCGCCGAACCGATCACGCCCGAGGTCCACATCATGGCGGGGCTGTTGAACAAGTGGAGCGAGTACGTCGTCGACGGCGAACCGGCGGCGATCGGGCTCGTCCCGGTCGGTGACGCGGTCCTGTGCACGAACCCGCTCTACGGCCGGGGTTGCAGCACCGCCTACTGGAGCGCGCACCTGCTGGCGCGGGCGATCGCCGACGGTCCCGACGACGACCTGCGCGCGGTCGCGGTCGCCTACGACGATGCGCTGCGGACGGAGATCCATCCCTGGTATCGCTCGTCGGTCGAACAGGACCGGGAGGCTCGCCGGGTCGCTGCCGCGTTGCTCGCCGGCGAGGATCCCTACGGTGACGCGTCCGATCCTCGGGCGTTCACGCGTTCGGTGTTGCGAGACGGACTGGCACCGGCGCTGCGCTCCGATCAGGTGGTGCTGCGGGCCTTCGTCCGCAACCTCAACCTCCTGTCACCACCGGATGCACTGCTGAGCGACGCCGACTTCGGGGCCCGGGTGTTCGCCGTCCTGCAGACGAAGGACCAGCGCCCGCCCGAGCCCTCACTCGGCCCGGCGACGCGCGCCGACTTCCTCGCCGCGCTCCCCGCAGCCTGAGCGGCCGACATCCATCCCAGTCCGTTCGGTCCGGGTGGGGACGGGGCCGGGGAGGACCGTCAGGTGGGGCGGGTGCCGAGGGTGACGGGGACGTCCTGCGTGGAACCGTCTCGTTCGACGGTCACGGTGACGGTGTCGCCGGGTTGGTACTCCGCGACCGCGGCGCCGAGCGACGTCGGGTCGGTGATGTCGGTGTCGTCGACAGCCACGATCACGTCACCGACTCGCAGGTCGCTGTCGGCGGCGCCCGATCCGTCGGCGATCTCGACGATCTCGACGCCGAGTCCCTCACCGGTCGGTTGCGTGGTGACGCCCATCAACGCCCGGTCGGGGACGCTGCCGTCACGGAGCGAGTCGATGACGTCCATCACCGGGGTGATCGCGATCGCGAAGCCGATGTTCTCGGCACCGCCGGCGATCGCCGTGTTGATGCCCACCACCTCGCCGCGGTCGTTCAGCAGCGGGCCACCGGAGTTGCCAGGGTTGATCGCCGTGTCGGTCTGCAGCAGGTTGACGAGCTGGGCGCCGTTCTCGGCGGTGATGGTGCGATTCTTGGCCGACAGGATGCCGGAGGTCACCGACGGCTCGCCGTTGAGGTCGAGGGCGTAGCCGACGGCGATCAACTGGTCGCCGAGGCGTAGGGCGTCGGAGTCGCCGACGGCGAGCGGGACGAGGTCGGTGCGGTCGACCTTCAGCACGGCGAGGTCACGGCTCGGGTCGCCGGCGACGATCGTGGCGGGCTCGGTGGTGCCGTCGGCGAACGTGACGACCGGGCTGTCGCCCTCGGCGATCACGTGGTTGTTGGTGACGATGTAGCCGTCGGCCGACAGCACGAACCCGGTCCCCGCCGCTTGCCCTCGCGACGTCTGGCCGAGCGGGTTGGTCTGGGTGACCTCCTGACGGACCGACACGACCGAGGGGCGAACGGCGTCGACGAGGTCGCTGATCGAGCCGGTCGACACGCTGACGTCCTGGGCCGCGACCGTCGGTTCAGCGGTCGTCACCGCTGCGGACGGCTCGTCCTGTTGACCGATCGCATATCCGCCGACGGCAGCGCCGGTGAGCGCGACACCGACGAGGACCCCGGCGCCGAAGCGACCGCGACCACGGGGACGCGCGCGTCGACGGCTCGGGAGGAGTCGGAGCGCTGGCGGGCGGCGCCCACGCGCGGGGAGGCTCGCCGGGGATGCCGGAGAGCGGGTTCGTGTAGGGAGGAGCGACGGGGTTGTCCACGGCGTCCAGCCTCTCGACCGTGGGTCAGAACCAGGTGAGAACCAGGTGATCGACGCACGAGAATCGGTGATGCACAGGCGGTCCGCCACGTGCTCAGCCGCTGCCGGGTGCCAGGCTGATCGCGTGTACACCGAGATCGAGTACGAGCAGCGCGGCCACGTCGGCGTCATCACCATCGACCGCCCCGAGGCGCGCAACGCACTGACGTTCACCACCTACGCCGAACTCGCCGACGCCGTCGACACCACGACCGCCCGTTGCCTGGTGATCACCGGACGCGACCCGGCGTTCTGTTCCGGCGACGACGTCAAGCAGGTGATGGTCGCGGCCAGCGCCGACCTCCAGCGATCCGATCGCGAGCCTCGCCTCACACCGGCGGCCGGCAGTCTCCTGCGAACCGACGTCCCCGTGATCGCCGCGGTCAACGGCGCCGCGGTCGGCTGGGGGATGGAACTCGCGTTGATGGCCGACATCCGCGTCGCGTCCGAGCGCGCCAAGTTCGGCGAGCTGTTCGTCAAGCGAGGCCTGTGCTGCGACGTCGCCGGGCTCTCCCGGCTGGCCGCGCTGGTCGGCCGCGAACACGCCGCCGAGCTGCTCTACACCGGTCGGGTCGTCGATGCCGCCGAAGCGCGCGAGCTGCGGCTCGTGTCGCGGGTGGTCGCGCACGACGACCTGCTGCCGACGGCGCTCGAGATCGCCGAGTCGATCGCCGCCAATCCCCCACTTGCCGTCCAGGCGCTCAAGCGCGGTCTGCGCGAGGCGCTCGATCCCGACTGGGACGACCTCGGCAGGTGGGTCAGTGCATCGCTCGCCGAGTTGTTCCGCACCGACGACCACCGCGAGGGCGTCGCCGCGTTCCTCGAGAAGCGCGACCCGAACTACACCGGCCGCTGACGCGATACGGTTCGCCGATGGACGATCTCCGGGGGATGATCGCCGTCGTGACCGGGGCGTCACGCGGCATCGGTGTGTACATCGCGAAGGCGCTCGCCGAGGAAGGGGTCCACCTGTCGCTCGACGCGAGGTCGGCGAACGAGCTCGAACAGGTGCGCATCGAGGTCGAATCCATGGGCGTGAAGGCGATCGCCACGGTCGGCGACGTCTCGATCGCCGAGGATCGGACCCGGTTGATCGATCGGACCGAGGCAGAACTCGGACCGATCGACATCCTGGTCAACAACGCTGCCATCGACATCGTGCGCCGATTCGACGATGCGCCGGAGTCGGACTTCGTCGACACGCTGCGCATCAACCTCGAATCGCCGATCCTGCTCACCCGTGCGATCGTGCCCGGGATGCTCGCACGCGACCGCGGCCATGTCGTCAACATCTCCTCGGGCGCGGGCAAGGTCGGGGTACCGGGTGAGGCTGCCTACTGCTCGAGCAAGCACGGTCTCGTCGGCTTCACCAATGCGCTGCGTGCCGAGTACGAAGCGACGAACGTCAACTTCTCGGTCGTCTGTCCCGGTTTGGTCACCGACGTGGGCATGGCGCACCGCTGGGTCGAGGGCGGCGTGAGGGCACCGAGGATCGCCGGCAGCTCGACAGCCGAAAAAGGTCGCGGCAGTGACGGTGAGCTGCATCAAGAGGAATCGAGCGGAGGTGCTGGTGAACACGCCACCGATACGCCCCCTCATCGTGCTCGCCAACATTGCGCCCGGGATCACTCCATTCCTGCTGCGCAAGCTCGGCTACTCGGGAACGTTCGAACGGATCATGGACACGGGCATGACCTGAGCCACCTCAGTCCGGCACGAGCGGTGCACGACATCGGTCACGTACACGATGTGCCAGGCACATCGTGTACGTCAGTAGATCTCGATGAGGCCGGCGGCGCCCTGGCCGCCGCCGATGCACATCGTGACCACGCCGTACTTGGCGTTGCGGCGCTTGCCCTCGAGCAGGACGTGTCCGGCGCAGCGGGTGCCGGTCATGCCGAAGGGGTGGCCGATGGCGATCGAGCCGCCGTTGACGTTGTACTTCTCGGGGTCGATGCCGAGCGTGTCACGCGAGTACAGGCACTGGCTGGCGAAGGCCTCGTTGAGCTCCCAGATGTCGATGTCGTCGACGGTGAGACCGTGACGCTTCAGGAGCTTCGGCACCGCGTAGATCGGCCCGATGCCCATCTCGTCGGGCTCGCAGCCGGCCACCGCCCAACCCTTGAATGCGCCGAGCGGCTCGATGCCGCGGCGTGCGGCTTCCTCGTCGGACATCATCACGACGGCGGCGGCACCGTCGGAGAGCTGGCTCGCGTTGCCGGCGGTGACGTAGTTGCCCTCACCGCGGACGGGCTGCAGCTTCTGGAGACCTTCGAGCGTGGTCGACGGCCGGTTGCACTCGTCGCCGGTGACCACGTAGTCGACGATCGACTCCTCCTTGGTCTCCTTGTCGACGAGCTTCATCTTCGTGGCCATCGGCACGATCTCGTCCTCGAACAGCCCGTTCTCCTGGGCGCGCGCCATGCGCATCTGCGACTCGTAGGAGTACTCGTCCTGGTACGTCGCGCGACACGTTGTAGCGCTCGGCGACGATGTCGGCGGTCTCGATCATCGCCATGTAGATCGCCGGGTACATCTCGGTGAGCTTCGGGTCCATGTTCACCGCGCCACCGAAACCCGGGCTGGGGATCGAGATCGACTCGACCCCGGCGCCGACCGCACACTCGACGCCATCGAGGCGGATGTGGTTTGCGGCGACGGCGATCGAGTTGAGCCCCGACGAGCAGTGGCGCTGGATCGTGTTGCCGCCGGTCGTGACGGGCAGGCCGGCGAGCAGGCCGGCGAGGCGGCCGAGGTTCGCGGCGCCGTGTGCGCCATTGCCGAGCGCGACATCCTCGACCAGTTCGGGCTCGATGCCGGCCTTGTCGACCGCGCTGCTGATGGCATGGGCGGCCATCGTCATCGCAGGCGTGATGTTGAAACCGCCACGGCCGGCCTTCGCGAGTCCGGTGCGGGCATAGGAGACGAAGACTGCTTCGCGCATGGAGATTCCTGTCTGATCGGGCGACGCCGGACGTTCCGGGTCCGGCCAACCACCCTAGTGACCCGCTCCCCCGCCGTTCCTACCCGCACCCGCCGTACGCCGTCCACGTCCACCACGTTTGCGTGGCATTTCGGATGACCGGTCCCATCCGGAATGCAACACAAACGGGAAGGTCGTCGCGGCCAGACGTTTGTGCACGGATCTCGCTGATCCGTCCCATCCGAAATGTCACGCAAACGGGGTGGTGTCGTCGTCGTCGGAGTCGGTGGCGGTGGTGTCGATGAAGTCGGTGGGGTCGAGTTCGTCGAGAAAGGCCCGGAACTGGTCGACCTCGGCGTCGATCGCTGCGTCGAGCGCGAACTGGTCGGTCTCCGGCTCGTCGATCGGCAGCGCACCGGCCTCGTCGAGGACTGCTTCGCTGACGAACAGCGGCGCCTGCAAACGCACCGCGAGCGCAATGGCGTCGGACGGCCGTGTGTCGATCCGCCGCTGACCGGCCGGACCGCTCAGGGTGAGATTGGCCAGGAACGCTCCGTCGTGCAGTTCGGTGACCTCGACCGCGTCGAGGTGCCCATCGAGGGCGTCCACGACGCTGGCCATCAGGTCGTGGGTCATCGGCCGCGGCAGTCGTGTGCCGCTCGCGGCGATGGCGATCGAACTCGCATCGGCCTGGCCGACGACGATCGGCAGCAGCCGGTTGGGAGCATCGTGCTCGCGCAGCACGAGTGCGGCGGCGCCACTGAGGGGATCGACCTGGATTCCGATGAGTTCGACCGAGATCATGTAATCATGCTAGCGGTCGACTCAGCTTTAATCAGCCGCCATCCGTCACAGTCGGACGGTGGGAGCCCGTTCAGGCAGCAGTGAGTGCGTTGGCGATCGCGGTGCGGGGATCGCGGTTCGGGTCGCCGGGGTTGTCGAGCGACACGTTGAACGCGTTGAGCGCATGGTTGCGCTGGTCCTCGTTGAGTTCGGCGTTCATGATCCGCTCGACCGACGGCGCCAGGTCGGCACGCTCGCTGACGAGTTGGTGGGCCAGCTGTTCGTCGGCGGGCAGTTCCTCGATCGGGGTGCTGCCGTCGTGCCAACGGGTGGCGGGGACCTTCTTCTTGACCATGATGTCTCGTCTCGGTTGCTTCGGTTCCCGTCCACCGTACCGGTCCGCAGGCCACTCCAGCGCCGACACCTCACCCCCACCACGTTTGCGTGCAACTTCGGATGGACCGTCCCATCCGAATCCTCACGCAAACGTCACGTCCGGCGGTGGTCGGTGAGCGTTCGGGAGCACCGTCGACCACGCGAGGGAGGCGGTGCGACAGCAGCGCCCCGCTGACGGCGACCACGATCGGCACCATCCAGGCGATCGCGATCGCCGCGCCGGGCGCCCACCCGACGTCGTCACCGAAGGCCACCACCGCACCGACCATGCCGGTGCCGAGCGCGACGCCGAGGTTGTCGCAGAGCTGGAGCGACGAGGTCGCCGACCCGACGTCGCGCTCCGCCACGCTGCGGAACGTCAGTTGCGCATGGGCCGAGTAGGCGAACCCCATCCCGAGTCCGGCGGCGAGCCCACCGACGTGGATCAGCCAGAACGGAACCCCGTCGGGCAACGCTGCGATGGCCGCGAGGGCGACGCCCGGTGCAAGCAGCAGATAGCCGGCCCGGACGAACCACGCCTCGCCGGTCCGAGCGATGAACCGCTGCTGGATCCACGCGCCCGCCGTCCAGCTGACCGTGGTGACCGTCACCGCGATGCTCGCCACCAACGTCGTGCTGCCACGGCCACTCGTCAACGCGTACGGCACGAATGCATCGAGACCGAAGAACACGAACGTGATCGCGCCACGCGATGCGATCACCGCCGGCAGGCCGGGCGCGGCCCGCAACGTGCCCGGCGGGGTGAGTCGCCGCAGCGATCCGAGACCGATCACGAGACCGGCGACGACTGCCGGCACCAGCAGCACACGATCGAAGGTGAGGCCCGCCACCATGACCGCGGTCCCGATCGCCACGCGCACCGCCTCGACGAGACGGCGACGCCGGAACGGCACCTGGATCGGCTCGAGGGCGGCGACCGGACCGATCCGCATCATCGCCGGCACGACGAGCAGCCCGGCGACGAGCACGAGCGGGAGCAGTCCGAGGAACACCCAACGCCATCCGACGCCCTGAGCGATCCGCTCGGCGAGCACTGGACCGACGAGGCCCGGCACCACCCACGCCGTCGACAAGATGGCGAACATCTTCGGCCGTTCCGCAACGGAGAAGGCACGACCGATCGCGACGTAGCCGATCGCTGGGACCACACCAGCGCCGAAGCCCTGTATGAAACGACCGATCACCAACACCGGCATGCTCGGAGCGAACCCGCCGACCAGGAGTCCGACGGCGAACAGCAGCAGGCCGATCACGTAGGGACGTCCTGCGCCGCGTCGGTCGGCCTGGTCGCCGGCGAAGACGATGCCGATCATCGTGCCGAGGAAGAAGGCACTGGTGACCCAGCCGTACCAGGCGACGCCGCCCAGGTCGGCCTCGATGTCGGGAAGGATCGTCGTGACGGCAAGCGACTCGAATGCGACGAGCGTGACGACGGCGACCAGCCCCACTTGAAGGCTTCGTCGACGCTCGCCGACCAGCCGCTGGGTGTCGATGTCCCCGGTCACGCTGGGAGCGTACGACGTGGTCCCACCGCTCGGGCTCCGAGCGACGTGGTCCCCGGAGACCCGGGCTCGAGGACCGACGTGGTCCCCGGAGACCCGGGCTCGGGGACCGGGCGAGGTCAGTCGGCCAGGAGGCCGTAGAAGATGAACTCGGTGCGGCGGTTCAGGGCAAGCGAGGCTTCGGACTCGTCCTCGGCCAGCAGGTCCTGTTCGCCGACGGCACGGGCCGCCAAGCGGGACGGGTCGACACCCTGGCTCACCAGGTACCGCACCACCGAGACGGCGCGGGCCTCGGACAGGGCGTAGTTCGCCACCTCGTCACCGAGCTGGTCGGCGTGTCCGACGACCGTGGCGGTCACCTTCGGCAGCAGGTTCATCACGCCGGCAACCCGATTGAGCTGGGCCGCGTGTTCGGGAGTCACGTCGGCGCTCCCGGCCGGGAAGCGGGGCGAGTTCATCTCGATCACGCGGGTGCCGATGTTGAGCGGAACCGACGGGTCGACCGTCCAGTTCGCGTCGATGGTCGCCGTCGGGTCGGTGCTGTTGGCGAGAGCGAGGCCCTCGAGCTGCGCCGCCTTCTCCGCGCTGGGCACCCAGCCCGTGACCCGGATCACCGGTCCGTCGTAGATGGCGATGATCGGCTCGGGCGATCCGTCGGGCAACGTGGGATAGGCCGGACCAGCGGGAGTGGTCGGCGGTGCCTCGGTCGTCGTCGGCGCGGCCGTCGTGGTCGGAGCAGCAGTGGTGGTCGGAGCAGCAGTCGTGGTCGGAGCAGCGGTCGTGGTCGGCGCGACCGTCGTCGCGGGCACCTTCGTCTCGGCGGGTACGTCGGTCGGTGCGGCAGCAATCGCATCGCCCGACGTGTCACTCGAGTCGCCGTTGCCCGTGCCGACGAGCACACCAGCGGCGACACCGCCGACCGCGAGCACGGCGAACGCTGCGAACACCAATGAACGTCGGGGACGCTGGCCGGACGACGTCGGCGTTGGCGTCACATCGGCCGAACCCGTCGCGGAGGCGGTGGCGGCCACTGGAGGTCGGGGTGGCGGCGGGGGCGGCGGCGTGGACATCATCGGAGCCGTCGACCCGAGTGGCGGGAGTGATTCGTTCGGGGTCTGTTCGGTCATAGCGGAACCTGCTGTCTCTCAGACGGTGGGTCCCGCCGTCAGAACGCCGAGACCCGTGACGTTGCAGGTATCGGCACCTTCTTGACCGACTTGAGAAGTTGTCACTCTGCGTGGCGGTCGGTCACGTCTGGACACCGCCCGGACAACCGTGCCGACTCGCGGGAGGCGCCTCGAGCCGGTCTCGCGGCGTCAGTCCGGTGCCACTCGGGCGGTGACGACCCAGCGGTGTTTGCCGATCTTTCGGTCCGGGCGGAAGCCGGCACGCTCGAAGGTCGACAGCACACCGTGATAGAGAAAGCCGGCCGGCACGTCGCCGGCGGGTTCCGGGTAGCCCTCGACCGTGCCACCGCCCAGCCCGGCGATCAGTTCGAGCGCCCCGGCGAGTGCTGCGGCCGCGACTCCCTGGCGGCGATGGCCCTTGCCGACGTAGCAGCAGGCGATCCGCCAATCGGGCAACTCGTCGAGCTGCTTCTCGTACTCCTTGCGGTTCTTGATCCGCGGCACCTCGTCGGGCGGCCCGAACTGGCACCAGCCGACGCAGTCATCGCCGTCGAACACGAGCGCTGCGTGCGCGGTCCCGGCCCGGACCCGGTCGAGTTTCTGCTCCCGGTGCGGTTGCGGGGCGTCGAGGTGGGTGGTCTCCTCGGGATGGAAGCCCATGCACCAGCAACCACCGAAGATGCCGTTGTTGGCTTCCACCAGCGCCGCGAATGCGTCCCACGTCGACAGATCGAGCGCCTTGATCGTGAATCCGTGCTTCTCCATCGCAACCTCCCTGGTCGACTCGCTGCGCCACGCGAACACTCGCGTGGGATCCGGCCGCTCGCAAGCGAGTCGCCTGATCGAGAAGGATCGACGCCGAACGACAAGTTCCGGTGGTGCCGCGCAGCGATCGCGCCGGCCCTCGGAATCAAGCCGACTGGACTCGTGCGAGATATCGGTCGAGATCGGTTCGGATGTGGGCGAGCAAGCTCGCGTCGCGTCGGAAAGTCGGTCGTCTTCCGGGACCCGACGTGCGTAGCGTCCCGGGCATGGACACGGCGTGGCTGGAGAGTTTCCTCACATCGGCCGGCAGCGACGGCGGGGCGTTCTGCGGCGTGGTCGACGTCCGTTGCGACGGCGAGGTGCTCTTCCAATCCGCGTGCGGGCTGGCTTCACCGCGCTGGGGAGTGCCGAACACGCTCGACATGCGCTTCGATGTCGCCTCGATCAGCAAGCTGTTCACCTCGGTCGCGGTGCTGCAGTTGGTCGCCGCAGGGCGGCTCGACCTCGACGCGTCGATCCACGAGTACGCCGATCTCACCAGCACCACCATCGCCCCCGCGGTGACGCTGCGCCACTTGCTCACGCACACCAGCGGCATCGCCGACATCGCCGAGGAGGACGAGGGCGAGGGTTACGCCCAGGTCTTCCGAGTCGTGCCCTGTCACACGATCGTGGCCATGCGTGACTTCCTCCCCCTGTTCGCGAACAAGCCGCCACACTTCGCTCCGGGCACCGCGTCTCGCTACTGCAATGCCGGCTACATCGTCGCGGGGATGGCTGTCGAGCACGCCTCGGGTCAGGACTTCCGGGAGTACGTCGAGGTCGAGGTGTTCGCGCGAGCCGGCATGACCCGATCGGGCTACTTCGACAAGCGATACGCAATCCCCGATCTCGCGGAGGGCTTCGACCCGACCGACGACGGACGGCTCGAACAGAACGTCTACGCCTATCCACCACAGGGCGCCGCCGACGGTGGTGCGTTCTGCACCGCCGGCGACCTGCACGCGTTCTTCGCCGCGCTTCGTGGGCGACAGTTGCTGCCCGCCGATTACACCGACGACTTCCTCACACCACAGGTTGCCAGCGACGACGGCGGGCCTGCCGGTCGGGGTTTCGGGCTCGAGTTCAACGACCTGGGCTACTACAAGGAAGGTGAGAGCGAGGGCGCCAGTGGCATCTTCTCCCACCTCTCGGTCTGGAACGCCGACATCGTGATCCTCAGCAACTCGATGGATGGGACGTGGCCGATCCTCGCCGAGTTCGTTCGGCGGGCCCGCGAGGCTGGCGGCGACAACACTCGTCGCTCTGGTTGAGCCGGCCGGGTTTCGAGATCGCCGCGCCGTTGGGAGCTCTGACCCGAGGCGTCGGATGTAGCGCTCGGATCGATTCCGTCAAGCATCTTCGACCACGGTCGATGGTCCCGGCCAGGCCTCCGCTCGGGGCCGTATCAGGTGCCGAGTTGGTGGGCGCACGGTACGGTGACGGGCAGGGCCGCTCAGTTTCCGAGCGGCCCATCGCTGGGGACAGCACCGGTCGAAGTCCTGAGGAGTGCGCCGTGAATCAACCATCGCCACCGAAGCAAGTTCCAGCCGTCGACGAGACGAGCAACGCAGCGTTGCATGCCGATCTCGCATCCGCGCGCCGCGTGCTCGACCGGGCGACTGACGAGCACGCCGCGATGCTGTCGGATCCCGACACGATCCAAGAAGATCGCGATGCATCGGCGCAGTTCCTGGCAGAGGCACGTGCAGCGGTGACACGCGTCGAGGCCGCCCTCGCCCGAGCGGAGGCAGGTTCCTACGGGCGATGCGAGCGCTGCGGATCGATGATCCCCGAGGAACGACTCGCTGCGATTCCCGACACGTTGACGTGCGTCGCCTGCGCGTGAGGCGTTGATCTCACCCGCATCGGATTGCGACCGGATCGATCACGAAATGGCGGCGCGCTATCGGGCGGATTCCGATCGTCGCTCAGGATCTGACGCGCAACCTTGGGGCGACCGGCGGGCGGGTGCTGGTGCTGTGGTGGACGTGGTCGGTATCGACGGGCGATTCGATCACAACTTCGCGCCATCGAGCGACCGCTCGTCTGGCGGGATGCTGCCGAAGAATTCGGCGAGCAGTTCCGACAGCGCCGCAGGATCGTCGAGCTGAGGGACGTGCGCCGATTCGGCGAGCACAACCGTTCGAGCCCCGTCGATCACAGCGGCGAGGCCGACCGTGCGCTCTTGGATGTGCGGCAGATCGTGCGCCCCGACGACAGCCAGGACGGGAACGTCGAGTTCGGCCAGTCGTTGCCATCCGGGTGTCTCGCCATCGCCGTCGACTTCACCGGTCGGTGCAGCGCGCGAGTGCGCGACCGTTCATGTCGAGGAACAGCTCGCGTGCACGCCCCTCGACATGTCCGGGCTTGCGGGATGGGCCGTCGAGCCACAGTCGTGCTTCGAGTTCGTTGACGGCATCGAGTTCGGCGGCTTCCTCCAGACGCTCGATCTCGTCGAGCAACTCCTCGACCTCGGACGGAAGTGTGGCAGGAGATGGAGCCCCGTCGATCGACGCCGCCACGAGCACCAGCGAGGCAACCCGGTGAGGCTCTGCGAGCGCGAAGTCGATCGCGAGCCGGCCACCCATCGAGTTGCCGACGATGTGGACACGCTCGATCCCGGTGGCGTCCAGGATCGCCCGCAGGTCGTCGATCGACCGGTGAGGTTCGGCTCCGTATTCCGTGAAACCGAATCCCCGGCGGTCGTAGCTGACCACGGTGTGTGTTTGGGCGAGCCGCTCCATCACGGCGCCCCAGCATCGCTGGTCGGCGACGCCGGGGTGCAGGAACACGATGGTCGGGCCGGACCCGAGGCGCTGAGCCGACAGAACCGCACGACCACTCGTCACGGTGAACTTCTGGGACATCAGCGGAGTATCGCACTCACCGGCTGCGCAGTCAGCTGATCGTCAGTTCGCGGAGCATGCCGAGAGCGGCGAGGGGCTCGCCGCCGGGCGGGACCACGGCGCACGCCGTGGATTGGATCACGCTGTCAGCAGCAGCAACCCAGCCGTCACCGCGAGTGTGGCTCTGTTCGTCGTCTTCCACGTGGGGAAGAGTCGGGAGGCGTTCACGGAACTCCTTTGTGGTGGGGTGCTTGGAGCGAGCTCGAACTCAGTGTTGACATCGCAACGCCAACGACGGTGCGAGCTCAGATGGCGCGGGCCACCATCAACACGGCACCCAGCGTTCCGCCCATGAACGCGGCGACGTTGTTGCCCACTCGTTCCTCGAACGCCGGCCCGAAGAGGTCGCCCGCACTCAGCGCTCCCGGCGATGGCGGCCCAGCTGCGAAGATGGCGGCGATGGCGGCCGTGCGGTCCTCGTCGTGCTCGACACGGAAGCCGGCGCCGACCAACAACTCGGCGTATCGCCGACGGGTCTCGACGAACGATGCGGCCTCGGCGTCGGCCCACGGCAACGGGTATCGGAGCTCGCCGTCGCCGATGCGCATCTGGTCGTACACGGCGAACAGGCCACCGGGCTCCAGGACCCGTCGTACCTCGGTGAACAGCCGCTCCTTGTCGGCGATGTTCATCCCCACATGGATCAACATCGCCCGACTGAACGCCCCGTCCACGTATGGCAGGTCGGTCGCCGAGCCCACGTCGAAGGTGACCTGTGAGGTCAGGCTCAGCCGGTCGGTGAGCGATCCGCGAGATCGACGTAGTCGGGGGTGAGATCGATTCCAGTGACGCGGCAGCCGTGGCGGTCCGCTGCCAGCCGCGCTGGGCCGCCGACACCGCAGCCAACGTCGAGCAGGGTGATCCCGGGTGTGAGGGCGAGGGAGTCGAGTACATGCTCGGTGGCCGCAGCGGAGCCGGCGTGGAGCTGGTCCAGACCGGCGAGATCCTCGATCCGCAACGCGTCGATGTCGAACCCCGCCGAGCGGAGAGCGCCGATCACCACCGCCTCGAGGTCGTCATCGCTGTAGTGGCCGCGCACCAGGTCTTCCGCATCCATGTCGCCTCCCGACCGGCGCCGATGCGCCCCGGCAAATTCAAGCAGGTTTCCTGCGGGCCACAGTCAAAGTCAGCCTCAGGTGAGCTGGATCCGGTACGTCCGTTTGAGACCAGTGAGGAGATCGTCACGTCACAGGTCGAGCTGGTTCTGCCGCCGTGGCACGTCCCTCGAACGTCCATCCAAATGGCTTGGGTTCTCTGGAGTGCTGGTACGTGGTCATGGGGTCGATGACGAACCCGGCGCGGGTGAGCATGGCGGGGATGTCTCGGGTGAGGTGACAGCCACCGAAGAGTGGCTTGTTGATCGGCTCGAGGCGGCGCTGACGGCGGGCCACGTTCGGATCGGGGGAAATGCCGTGCTCGACGAAGTGAAGGCTCGCACCTGGTTTGAGGAGGCGTCGGATCTCTGCGAGGGCAGCGTCGAGGTCTGGGATCGAGCAGAGCGTCCAGGTGGAGAGCACCGCGTCCGCGGACGCGTCGGACAGGTCGATGCGTTCACCGGTGAGACCGGTGTGGTGAACGTGAGCGTGGCCGGCCTCGATGCGTTCGGACGCGAGGGAGACAGAGCGGGCGGCCGGCTCGACGGCGTGGACCGTGTGGACTCCCGCCGGGTAGTGGGGGACGTTGAGACCCGAACCGAACCCGATCTCCACGACCGTCCCTGCCAGGTCTGCGCAGACGCGCGACCGGATCACACGGTTCTCGTCGGTGCTCATGACCGCGTTCATCAGGTATGGAAGGATCCGCGACCGATAGACGCTCATCTTGTGCGTCGACATGGGCCTATCCGACCGTCTCGTCGACTCGGGCCACCGCGGTGGCGATCACATCGCTGCGTTCGGCGGCGCTGAAGACCGGCGCCGCAGAGTGGAAGGCGACGACGCTCCGGCCCTGTTGCACGAACGCGCAGACACATGAGTCGGGCACATCGGTGGATCCGAGAGTGATCGTGCCGTCGAGTGCATGAAGTGACGACGAGTCGCCGCCGAGTGCGACGGCGGGCGGTTCCACCGACTCATAGCTGGCTGATTCGATGCCGAATGGGAGTTCGACGACGGCGACCTCGTTGAAGTCGGCCCAGCACTGGTCGAACTCCGGGGTGGCGGTAGCTGCAACCATGGCGGCCGCATCGGCCTCGGTGGCGAACACGGTGACGGAGGTGAACGCGATGTCCATGTCCCGGCCGAGGCCGGTCGATGCCCACACGCCGGTGTTGCCGTCGAAGGCGATGTCGACGAATGGGGCGCAGCTCGGAACAGCTGCGGCGAGTTCCGCCGTCATCGGGAACGCGCTGTCAGGGCCATAGTCCTGCCACTCGTCTCCGATGTCGTCGGGCTGCAGGAGTGCTGCTCGTGCGATGTCTTCGTCGCCGGTGGCGGGCTCGGATCCGCCGGTGTCGGTGGATCCGGCTTGCGTGGTGTTCTCGGCTGCAGGCGGTTGTGTCGGTGACGCGGCCGGCGTCTGCGGAGGTGTCGGGCTGGCGCTTGCAGCGTCGCCGTCGCTCCCGCAGGCCGAGAGCGCGATCAGTGCTGCGAGTGCTACAGCTGCTGTCGTTCGGCGGCGCAGGTTCTTCTGTTGATGCATGGACTTCTCCTTGTCGTTGTTGGCAGTGCAAGTGGTCTCATCGTGAAGAACGGGCCGATCGTGTACTTCGGCCAATCGGCGGAGATCGCACCTGATGCCTGATTCACGGCGAAATTCGTGACGCGGACGCCACATCGTGACCAATGGGTTCGTGTCGGCGTGCAATGCGACGGGCAGTCGATCGAGCGGTCTCCACCATGTGGGGGAGGTACTGCGCCACGGGGGTGTCGAGAGTTGACAAGATGGCTGTTGATGAGAGTCGTTGCGGTCCGTTCCGCCCAGGCGTCGCTGTCGTGGAGCGATCCGTCGGTGACCGGCGCCCTCGACCCGGGAGCGTTCTCGTTGCCGATCGGGACGGTCACGTTCCTGTTGACCGATATCGAGGATTCGACCCGGCATTGGCAACGCTCCCCGGAGTCGATGGGCGCAGCGGTGGCGCGTGTCTACGCCCTGTTGGACGATGCGATTTCCGCTCATGGCGGCGTTCGTCCGGTCGAGCAGGGCGAGGGCGACTCGGTGGTCGCAGCGTTCTCCCGGGCTTCGGATGCGTTGCTCGCCGCCCGCGCTGCACAGGTCGCGCTCCATGCGGAGCCGTGGCCGACGGTTGAACCTGTGCGAGTTCGCATGGCGGTGCACACGGGTGATGCCACGTTGCGCGATGAGGGCAACTACATGGGCCAGACCATCATCCGCACGGCTCGGTTGCGGGCGATTGCGCATGGCGGCCAGGTGGTGCTGTCGGCAGTGACTCGCGATCTCACGATCGACCAGTTGGGCTCCGAGATCGAACTGGTCAGCCTCGGAACGCATCGCCTCAAGGACCTCGCCCGCCCAGAAGACGTGTGGCAGCTCGTCGATGCTGACCTGCCGAGCGAGTTCCCTCCGCTTCGATCGCTCGACTCGGTGCCGAACAACCTGCCGGTACAGCTGTCGACGTTCGTGGGTCGACTGGACGAGATCGCCACGGTCGCGACGCTCGTACGCGGGAACCGATTGGTGACCATCACCGGAACGGGTGGTGCGGGCAAGACACGCCTGTCGCAGCAGGTTGCCGCTGAGGTGTCCGACCAGTTCTCCGACGGCGCCTGGTGGGTCGAACTGGTCGATTCGTCGGAAGGGCTTGCGGTTCCGCTGGCGATCGCGGCGGCGATCGGCGGGCGGATACCGAGTGGTGTGACACCGGGGTCGGCGCTGGCGACGACCATCGCAGATCGCCGGATGTTGCTGGTGCTCGACAACTGTGAACATGTCATCGCCGACATCGCCCAGTTGGTCGATGAACTCCTTCGCGCCTGTCCGAATCTCAGCGTCCTTGGCCACCAGCCGGATCGGGCTCGATGTTCCCGGCGAATTGACGTGGCGGATTCCGGCGCTGTCGCTGCCGCCAGCCGAGACGCGATTCCCGATCGGCGTGCTCGGACAGTTCGATGCCGTTCGGCTGTTCGTCGAGCGCGCCAAGCGGGTGCGACCGAACTTCGTGCTCGACGACGCCAACGGTCCCGCGATCGCCGAGATCTGCCAACGGCTCGACGGGATTCCGCTCGCTCTCGAACTCGCCGCGGCCCGATGTCGCTCGTTGAGCCCGGCACAGATCCGAGAGGGTTTGAACGACAGCCTCCGGTTGCTCACCGGCGGCGCACGAACCGTGCTCCCGCGTCAGCAGACACTCGAGGCGTCGATCGACTGGAGCTACTCGCTGTTGACCGACGTCGACCGGGCTCTGCTGCGACGGCTGTCGGTGTTCGTCGGCGGGTTCGACCTGACCGCTGCCGAGGCCGTGGCATCCGATCGCGAGCCTGAGCCGGGTGCACTCACGCCGCTCGATGTGCTCGACGGGCTGGATCGACTCGTCGAGCAGTCGCTCGTCATGGTCGACGACGATCATCCAGGCGCTGACAGCCGATACCGCCTGCTCGAAACGGTGCGCCAGTACGCCCGCAGCAGATTGGCGCGAGCACGACGAACTCGACGCCTACCTCGATGCCCACTGCGACTACTTCCGTTCGTGGCCCCGGAATTGGAGTTCGCACGCCCGTGTCATGGTCGACGCCGACAACGTCCTCGCCGCGTTGAGCCGTGCGGCCCAGGTGTGTTCCACGCAGGAGTACGTCGACTTCCTGGTCCCGGTGATCGGCGGGCTGCTTCCGACACAGCGTGAAGCGCAGCTCGATGCGCTCATCGAGGAGTGCCTGCAGCGGCTCGGCACCGAGCCCGTCCATCGAACACGCCAGGGTGTTGGCCGTACGCGGTCGGCTCCGCCTCTTTGCCGGTCGCATCGAGGAGATGCGAGCGGATGCCCTTGCTGTCCTGGCGATCGCCGAGCCCCTCAACGCCAACTCACTGGCTGGCGCTGCGCTGAATCTGCTCGGCTCGTCCTACCTGATGTCGGATCCGGGACGCGCGATCGAGTTGCTCGAGCGAGCGGTAGCGCACTCGCTGGCCGCCGAGGACTGGATCATGGCGATCACTAGCACCTCGGGCGGGGCCTGGGAGCACCTCGGGCGGGGCGGGCAGGACGGCCTCGCCGTAGACCACCTCGTAGCCCTTGTCCTCGGCCGAGGCGGTCAGCAGGGCGATGCCGCCACGGGCGGCGTCGTTGTCCTCGCCGATGAACGCGATCGTCTTGTCGGTGTCGCCGTCGAAGTGCTCGAGCAGGAGGGTGCCGAGGGCGTTGGAGCCGACCGTGAACGAGGGGTTGGTGACGCACCCGGTGATGCCGAACGCCACCTCGTTCTCGCAGTAGGCCGGGTTGGTGCCGTAGCCGAACGCCGGGATCGTTGTCCTCCACGATGTAGTCGCCGGCACCGGGCTGGCCGCTCATCATCGGCAGGATGGCGAACACCTCGTCCTGCTCGACGAGGCGGCGGATGATGTCGAGGTCCTTGGCGGGCTCGTTGTTGTTGTCCTCGGCGCCCACGAACTCGATGGTCCGGCCGTGGACGCCGCCGGCGTCGTTGGCCACCTTGAGCCGGGCCTCGACGCCGATCGCGCGCGTCGCCGAAGTAAGGGCGCGTACAGCGACCCGCCGACCTTGATGGCGTCGTCGGTGATGCCACGGGTGGTGCCGGTCTCGGCGTCGCCTGGTCGTCGGTCGGACGATGCGGCGGGCCGTCGTCGGACACGCTGTCGGAGCAGGCCGACGAGGGCGAGCAGCGAGGCCGCCAACACGGCAGCAGCGGTCGGAGCGACGGGAGCGCAGGGGTGAGCACGGGGGAACCTCCGGGAGGGGGTGGATGCGGGACAGTGATGGGAGGATGGGTCAGGTCGGGTGCGGCGACGCCCAGGTAGGCGTCGCGCACGGCGGGGTCGTCGCGGATGGCCTCGGGTGGGCCCTCGGCGAGGACCCGGCCGAGGTGGAGGACGACGACACGGTCGCAGTGCTCCATGACGAAGCCGACGTCGTGCTCGACGAGCAGCACCGAGGTGCCCTCGTCGTCACGCAGCGAACGGACGACCGAGCGAACCGCTCGGCCTCGGTGGCGTCGAGGCCCGATGCGGGCTCGTCGAGCAGCAGCAGGCTCGGCTCGGTCGACCAGGGCCCGGCCCAGCTCGACGAGGCGGGCCTGGCCGATGGGCAGGCGGGCCGCCGGGCTCGTGGACGCAGGTCGATGAGCCCGCAGCGCTCCAGCACCTCGTCGGCACGGGCGCGGCGTTCGGCCTCACGTCGACGGCGGCCCGGAACCGCCGCCAGGTCGCCGAGCACGCCGCCGCCTCCGCCGCGCCACTCGGTGGCGACCAGCAGGTTCTCCTCGACGGTGAGCCAGCCGAACAGCTGCACCCGCTGGAAGGTTCGGCGCAGCCCGGCCCGGGCCCGACGGTGGGCCGACCAGCGAGGTGACGTCGGCACCGTCGAGGCGCACCCGGCCGACGGTCGGGACGGCGAACCCCGGAGATCACGTCGAACAGGGTGGTCTTGCCGGCACCGTTGGCGCCGATGAGCCCGCAGATCTCACCGGAGCGGACCTGGCATCGACACGGAGTCGAGCGCGGCGATCCCACCGAACCTGACCCCGATCTCGTGGAGATCGAGGGCATCGATGCTCCCTGGTGACCGTCAACGCTTCCCCCTAGAAGCTTGGCTCGGTCTGACGCCGACCGTACTGGAACGCGTTCTCGTTTGCTGGACAGCTGTCCACCCGGTGCGTCGGTCGGCACCACGCTCAGGGATCAGTGGTCTGACCTGGGTGGACGCCGGTTGGCCTTGGTCTCGGACCGCTGCTTCTTGCCCTGGAGCCGACGCTCCTTGGCCCCCTTCGACGGGCTTGGTCTTGCGACGTGGCGCCTCGACGTGGAGCGCCTGCGGCGAGGCGGGCGACGAAGCGCTCCTCGGCGATGGCCCGGTTGCGCAGCTGGCTGCGCTCCTCGTCGACCACGATCGCGCACGACCGGGCCGAGCCGCTCCAGGACCCGCTCGCGCTGGACCGGCAGGAGCGACGGCGACGCCGCCACGTCGAAGACGAGCTCGACCCGGGTGGCCGTCTTGTTGGCGTGCTGGCCGCCCGGCCCGCCGGACGCGCTGAAGCGACACCACCAGCTCGCGCGGGGGATGCGCACCCCGCGCGGCGACACGCAAGGTCGTCGTCGGCCATCCCCCGATGCTCGCGTGCCGGCGCCGCATCGCGCCACGGACTCCGACCGCCGAGCTCGACCGCGAAACGAGAACATGTTCTCGTTTCGCGCGGTAGGGTCGCGGGCCGCGCCCGCCACCGACCCAGCGCAGGAGCACCACATGACCGCAGGCACCCGCTTCGACGGACGCACCGCCATCGTGACCGGCGCCGCCTCCGGCATCGGCCGCGCCACCGCGCTGCGCCTCGCCGCCGACGGCGCCTCGGTGGGCTGCCTCGACCTGGCCGACGCGGTCGACGAGACGGTCGGCGAGATCACCGCGACGCCGGCGGCACGGGCCGTCGGCCGCCCGGGTCGACGTGAGCGACCCGGACAGCGTGGCGGCCGCCGTCGCCGCGGTCGAGGCGGAGCTCGGCCCCACCCGCATCCTGGCCAACGTGGCCGGCGTGCTGCGCTTCGCGCATCACCGAGGAGTCGAGCGTCGAGGACTTCGACCTCCAGATCGCCGTCAACCTCAAGGGCCCGTTCCTCATGGCCCGCGCCATCATCCCGTCGATGCTCGCCAACGGCGGTGGCGTCATCACCAACGTGGCCTCGTCGGCCGGCATGTTCGGCCAGGCCTACATGGCGGGCTACGCCGCGTCGAAGGGCGGCGTCGCCATGCTCACCCGCGTCCCTGGCCTGGGAGTACCTCAAGCGCGACATCCGGGTGAACGCCATCGCCCCCGGCGGCGTCGCCACGCCCGATGACCACCGAGGTCGACTTCCCCGAGGGCATCGACTTCGAGCTCATCACGAAGTCGATGGCCCCCGACAACAAGATGATCGACCCGTCCGAGCCGGCCGGGCTCATCGCCTTCCTGTCGCTCCGACGAGGCCGCGGCGATCAACGGCGCGGTCATCCCGATCGACCACGGCATCACCACCTGACCTCAGGCGCTGGAGGGCGCCGGGCGCTCGCCAGAGCAGGGTCGAGGCCGCCCCTCGCCGGCGATCACGCCGATGCCGGCGATCGTGTCGGCCGTGCCGGGTCGCACCGGGATGCTCCGCAACCCGACGGCGTGGTTCGACCGGCAGCGGGCCCACCACGGCGACACTTCGTGGTCGACGCGCTCGGCCAGCGGTTCTTCTGCGTGTTCGGGCCGGTCGGCGTCGCCTCGCCTCTACGCCGTGGCCGAGCGGGACGGCGTCGTTCGGCCTGGCCACCTACAACATGGTCCGCACCAAGGTCCCCGACGAGCTGTTCTCGGAGATCCGCAACCCGCCGCACAAGCTGTTCGGCAACCAGCGGGTCGAGGGCTACCTCGACGACCTCGACGACGCCATGGACGCCGAGCTCGACGCGCTCGGCCGAGTCCGGCACCTTCGACCTCGTTCGACGAGTGCCGGCGCATCGGCCACCGCCTGGGCCTGGCGTCGTGGGCCGGGCAGGAGGCGGCATCGCCCCCGCACATCGAGCCGCTGATCGACGCCCTCGACCGGCTCGACACCTCCGAGTCGTTCGTCCACCCGCTGCGCACCGCGGTCACCCTCGCCACGCGCAAGGCGCCGCGAGCGCCGGGCCATGGCCGAGATCGAGGTGATCATCGGCGAGATCCTGGCGCGCAGCGCCGGTCCGCCGACGCAGCGGCCCGGCGACTTCCTCGACCAGATCGACGAGTCGTTCGCCGACGTCGCCGCAGCCCCGGCGCGACCAGCTGGTGGCCCGCGACGTGATCGTGCTCCACCTCGGGTCCCAGTCGAACCTGTTCGCCGCCCTGGCGTGGACCCTGGCCAACCTGCTCGCGCACCCCGACGACCTCGCCGCGGTGCGCCGCCGGCGACGACGCCCTGCTCGACCGCTACGCCTACGAGTCGATCCGCGACGGCGCAGCGGTCGATCACCCTGCGGCAGGTCCTGCGCCCGATCGACGTCGACGCCGACGACGGCGACCCACCGGCTCGAGCCCGGCGTCCTCATCACCACGATGCTGTCGGTCACCAACACCGACGGCGGACCCGGGCCTCGACCGCTTCGACCCCGACCACTACGACGGCCGCACGGCTCGTGCGTCGCCGACCGACGCTGCCGGCCAAGGAGCTGGTGAGCACGTTCGGCCACGGGAGCCACACGTGCCCGGCCCAGCGGTTCTCGCATCTCGGCCATCCGCACCGCGGTGCACGCCCTGCTCGACGCCTACGAGCTCACGCCGCCGGCTCACCAGCCCGCGGCCGCTCGACCCGCCAGATCGGCGGCGTGGCCCGCGCCGACCGCCCGACCCCGTCCGGTACCTCCGCCGCCGCCGCTGATCGGCAGCCGGGGTACGGTCCGCCCCATGGACTTCGCCTTCTCCCCCAAGGCCGAGGCGCTCCGCACGGAGCTGCTCGACTTCATGGACACCCACGTGTACCCGGCCGAGGCCGTGTACCACCAGCAGATCGTCGAGTCCGGCGACCCGCACCTCCACCCGCCGGTGATGGAGGAGCTCAAGCCCGAGGCCCGCAAGCGGGGCCTGTGGAACCTGTTCCTGCCCCACAAGACCAAGTGGACCGAGGGCCTGTCGAACCTCGACTACGCGCCGCTGGCCGAGATCATGGGCCGCAGCCACATCGCCTCGCAGGCCTGCAACTGCTCGGCGCCCGACACCGGGAACATGGAGCTGCTCACGATGTTCGGCACGCCCGAGCAGCAGGAGGAGTGGCTGTACCCGCTGCTCGAGGGCGAGATCCGCTCCGCCTTCGCCATGACCGAGCCGGCCGTGGCCAGCTCGCGATGCCACCAACATCGCGTGCCGCATCGAGCGCGACGGCGACGAGTACGTGATCAACGGCCGCAAGTGGTGGATCTCGGGCGCGGCCGACGAGCGCTGCAAGCTCTTCATCCTCATGGGCAAGACCGACCCGGACGCCGCACCGCCACCTGCAGCAGTCGATGATCCTCGTGCCCCGCGACACGCCCGGCGTGGAGATCGTCCGGGCCCTGCCGGTGTTCGGCTACCAGGACCAGGAGGGCCACTGCGAGATCCAGTTCACCGACGTGCGGGTCCCGGTCACCAACCTGCTCGGCACCGAGGGCAGCGGGTTCGCCCTCGCCCAGGCCCGCCTCGGCCGCATCCCGATCGTCGGCGCACTGATCCTCTGGCAACGCCCCGGGCACACCTTGGGCCGTTTGCTGTGGCTCACTGGCGCGTGCTGGGCCCTGACGTTCGTGGGCTACGCGTTCGTGACCGAGGATGTGCCGTGGCTCGAGTTCCTGACCCAGTTCACGAGTCGCTTCGGCTTCCT
>CAVVAO010000005.1:0-11933 GCA_963746285.1 Ilumatobacteraceae bacterium
GTTCGGGGGGTCCGATCGCGACGTGGTGGTCGTCGCCCGGGTCGACTGCCGTGTGGTGCGCATCCCCGCCGACGTGGCAGCGGCGGCATTCGTCTCCGCGCCCGACCTCGCGGCAGCGTTCGAACAGCTCGGTGTCTCTCGGCGCCGGCGCTGCGATCGGGCGCTCCGTCGTGCGCAGCGGCTCAGCGACGCCGGAGCGACCCCACCTGCCGGCGATGCCGCCGTGGCACGCGACCCGGAGAGGATGCCATGAGCACCCGTTCGGCCGGCTCCTTGCGCCGCCGGTTGGAGTTCACCCTGGTCGGGGTGGCACTGGTCTCGGTGCTGCTGCTGTCGGGCCTCAACTACGTGTTCGCCCGGGTGCTCATCTCCGACAGCGTCGAGTCGCAGCTGAATGCGCTGCGTGACACGCGGGTCCAGTCGATCGAGCGCGGTGCCGTGCGGGTGCAGTCCTCGGTGTCGACGCTCGCCGTCACGCCGAGTGTGGTGACGGCGTTCGAGGAGTTGTCCGCCGGATACGCAGACGTGGACAGGGCGCTGACGAGTGCGCAGCTCGACGAGCTCGAGGCCATGTACGACGAAGCGCTCCAGCCGCTGCGTGACGTGGGCCAGGACGTCCCCACCGCCTCGCTGGTGCCGACCTCCGGCAGTGGCAAGTTCGTCCAGTACCAGTACATCGCCTCGAATCCCGACGTCTTCGACGAGCGCGGTCGACTCGACGATGCCGGCGACGGCTCGAGCTACAGCCGCGCGCACGCTGAGTACCACCCGCTGCTGCGGTCGCTGATGCAGAACGCGGGGCTGAGCGACCTGATGTTCATCGATGTCGACACCGCCGAGGTCGTCTACTCGGTGCAGAAGCGGATCGACGTCGGCACGAACGCGGTGAACGGTCCGTGGGCCGACAACGGACTGCGCGCCGTCGTCGACGCGCTCGCCACCGTGCCCATCGGTGAAACGGTGGTCTCGGACACCTCGTTCTACGTGCCGGCTCGCGGGCAAGCGGTCTTCCTCCTCGCCACCGCGATCCGATCGACGGGCGACGCAACCGGCGCGCTCGTCGCCCAGCTCCCGGTGCAGGCGCTCACCGACCTGGCGACGTCGGGGCAGGACTGGGAATTGCTCGGCCTCGACGAGACCGGCGATGTCTACCTGGTCGGCGCCGACGGAACACTGCGCACCGACACCCGCGAGTGGCTCGACGACCCCGAGCAGTTCCTGGAGGAGCACCTCGACCGGAACGGCGACGAGCCGCTGATCGAACAGATGCGGCTCGTGGGTTCCGCGGCGCTGACACAAGACGTCGACAACCGTGCCGTCGAGACTGCGCTCGGCGGTGACACCTTCGTCGGCACCGTGACGAGCTACGACGGCGACAGGGTGTTCGCGGCGTCGGGACCTGTCCGGATCGGCAGCCTCGACTGGGCCGTCGTGGTCGAGAAGGAGCGCGCCGAAGCAACCGCCGGGCTCTCCTCGCTGCTGCGCGGGACCCTCGTGGTGATGGCGGTGCTGTTGCCGGTGACCGCGTTGCTCGGGTGGTGGATGGCGCGATCGTTGACGTGCCCGTTCGGTCAGCTCGTCGACGCTGCAGGTCGCGTCGCCCGCGGCGAACCCGCGACGGGTCTCGGGAACTTGGGCAACAACGAGTTGGGCGATGTCGGCCGTCAGCTCGAGAGTGTGGCGGCACGACTCGAGGCGGAAGAGGCGGCGCTCGTCGTCGAAGAGGAGCAGATCAACGCCGTGCTCGCAGCGGTGGTTCCTCCGCGTCTCGTCGATCGGGTGCGGAGCGGTGAGCAGGGCATCGCCGACCTGGTCGACTCGGCCACCGTGATCTCGTTCCTCGTCGACGGTCTCCCGGAGGCGACCGGTTCGAATCAGGACACGGTGTTCGAGATCACCGAGCAGTTGGCCGAGGGCGTCGAGCAGTTGCAGGAGCAGTACGGCGTCGAGCGGATTCGGCGATCGACGACCAGTGCCCTGTTCGCGGCCGGTCTCGGCGTGGACGAACCGCAGATCGCCGCCGCGGCCGAGTTCACGGTAGCGGTCCTGCAGTTGGTGCAGGCGATCAGCGTCGAGTTCGGCCAGAGCCTGTCGGTTCGTGCCGGACTCGCGAGCGGCGACGTCGCCAGTGGCGTGATCGGCCAGCAGCAGTTCGCGTTCAGCATGTGGGGCGAACCCGTCACGACGGCATTCACGCTGGCTTCGTTGGCACGGACCGGCGAGGTCCTCGTCGATGCGGAGGTTCGCGACGCGCTCGATGCCGAATGGGACGTCGAACGCCGCGAGGGCCTGGTCGGGCTCGACGACACGGTCGAGGCGTGGTCGCTTCGCCCGCAGCGGGTCCCCGACGCCTAGTGCGCGACACTGGGCCCATGGCTTCCCTCCACCAGCAGCGCCGCCCGGTCGACGACGTCATCGGCGACCTCACCGCCAAGCGGGCCAACGACGTCAAATGGGCCGACGGCCGGACGTTCGGCATGGTCTACGACGGTGGACCGTCGGTGCACGACGTGGCCGAGCAGGCCGCTCGCCTGTACCTGCACGAGAACGCGCTGAACACCAAGGCGTTCCCGTCGCTCGGACAGATCCAGTCCGAGGTCGTCGGCTGGACCGCCGGACTCCTGCACGGCGATGACGCGGTCGCCGGATTCCTCACGAGCGGTGGCACCGAGTCGATCCTCTGCGGCGTGCTCGCAGCCCGCGAGCGAGCCGCGGCCGAGCGCGGGATCGCCGACCCGGAGATGGTGGTCGCAGAGTCTGCGCACGCCGCATTCCACAAGGCGGCACACAACTTCGGGCTGACGCTCCGCAAGGCGCCGGTTCAGGACGACTGGACTGCGGACGTCGAAGCGATGGCTGCGCTGTGCAACGAGAACACGGTGCTCGTCGTCGGGTCGGCGCCGCAGTACCCGCAGGGTGTGCAGGACGACATCCCGGCGATCGCCGCGCTGGCGGCATCGATCGGCGCGAACTGTCACGTCGACGCGTGCATGGGCGGCTTCGTGCTGCCGTTCGTGGAGATGCTGGGCCGCGAGGTGACGCCGTGGGACTTCCGCGTCGACGGCGTGACCACGATCTCGGCCGACATTCACAAGTTGGGCTACGCACCGAAGGGTGCGTCGGTGATCTTGCACCGCGACAAGCAGTCGCGCGCGTACCAGACGTTCGTGTTCGACGACTGGCTCGGTGGGTTCTATGCCTCGCCCAACATGCAAGGCACCCGCTCCGGGCTTCCGATGGCGTGTGCGTGGGCGGTGATGTCGCACCTCGGCGTCGAGGGCTATGTCGAACTCACACGCCAGACGCTCCACAACGCCGACACGTTCCGAGCCGGCGTCGCATCGATCGACGGTATCCGGGTCCTCGGCGACGGCCGGTTCCATCTCGTCGCGGTCGCCGCCGATCCGTCGTTCGAGCCCGGAATCGACATCTTCGCGCTCGGTGATGCACTGCTCGCCAAGGGCTGGTTCCACGACCGCCAGACCCCTCCGGACAGCCTGCACTCGACGATCAGCAACTCGAACACCGGCGTGATCGACGACTATCTCGCCGACCTCGCCGAGTGCGTCGCCGCGGTGGTCGGCACCCGCACCGACGACCGCAGCACCAACTACGCCACCCTCGAATAGCCCTCAGTTGACCTGGCGGGGCACGTCGGCCCAGAAGGGTTCGCGGAGCTTGAACTTCTGGAGCTTGCCGGTCGCGGTGCGTGCCAACTCGTCGCGGAACTCGATGCGCTTGGGGCACTTGTAGCCGGCGAGCTTGGTCTTGGTGAACGCGATCACGTCCGTCTCGGTCAGCGAACTCTCCGGCGCGGTGACCACGAGCGCGGTGACCAACTCGCCCCACTTCTCGTCGGGGATGCCGATCACCGCGACCTCGGTCACCTCGGGATGCTGGAAGATCGCGTCCTCGACTTCGATCGACGACACGTTCTCGCCACCGGTGATGATGACGTCCTTCTTGCGGTCCGAGATCGTGACGTAGTTGTCGTCGTCGATGGTTCCGCCGTCGCCGGTGTGGAAGAACCCGTCGTGGATCGCGGCAGCGGTCTGGTCGGGCTGTTCCCAGTAGCCGTCCATGACCATGTTGCCGCGAGCCAGGATTTCGCCATCGTCGCTGAGCGCCATCGTGCAGCCGACGACCGGTGCGCCCGCCCGGCTCAACTTCGTCGCCCGCTCCGCCGGTGTGAGGTCGTCGAACTCGGCGCGTGAGCGGTTCATGGTGATCAGCGGTGTCGTCTCGGTCAGCCCGTAGATCTGGACGAACTCCCAGCCGAGTTCGGTCTCGGTCCGCTCGATGGTGCGCGTCGGCGGGGGAGCGCCCGCGACGACGATCCGCACCTGGCCGCGCCCGGGAATCGAGCGACCGGTGTCGGCCTCCCATGTCGATGCGGCATCGAGGACCATGTTGAGCACGGCGGGGGCGCCACACATGAGCGTGACGCCGTGTTCCTCGACGCGACGGAGGATCTCGGCGCCGTCGATCTTGCGGATGATGACGTGTTCGGCACCCATCCCCGTGACGGCGTAGAGCATGCCCCAGCCGTTGCAGTGGAACTGGGGGAGCGTGTGCAGGTAGACGTCACGATCGCTCACCCCCATGTGCCAGCCGAAGATGCTGGCGTTCAACCACAGGTTGCGGTGCGTGAGTTGCACACCCTTCGGGCGCGCGGTGGTGCCGGAGGTGTAGTTGATCGTGGCCGTGGCGTCCTCGTCGGCTTCCCACCGTTGCGGATCCACGCCGAACCGCATCAACTCGGCGTCGGCGTCGGCGCCGATGATCAGCTTGTGTTCGCATTCGACGTCGGCCATCGCGTCGGCGAGTTCGGGGTCGATCAGCAGCACCCGCGCCCCGGAATGGGCGACGATGTACTTGACCTCCTCGGCGACGAGGCGGAAGTTGATCGGCACGAGCACCCGACCCGACCCCGAGACGCCGAACAACGCCGTGAGCAGCCGGGCCGAGTTGTGACTGACCATCGCCACCCGTTCGCCGACGCCGATGCCCATCGCGTCGAGCCCGGCGGCCATCGCCTTCGCCCGTTCGGCCATCTCCCGGTACGTGATCGTGCCCCACGACTCGGCCGGCTGGTCGGGTTCGTCGACGATCGCGACACGGTCGGGGTAGACGAGTTCGGCTCGCCGTAGGAAATCGTTGACGGTCAGTGCCACCTTCATGGGTGGCAACCTACGCCGCTAGGCCGCGGGAGACCGAGACGTGTGTGGCCAGGGGCGATTGCGCTCCATGGTGAGTGCCAGGTCGAGCAGGAGCGGTTCGCTGAAGTGGCGGCCGACGATCTGCAGGCCGATGGGGAGCCCGTCGAGGAATCCGGCCGGCACCGAGATCGCCGGGTTGCCGTGGAGGTTGGCCGGGAACGTGAGGCGGCCGTTGTTGGCGGCGCCGGCCTCGATGCCGCCGAACGTGCCGGGGAGCGGTCCTTCGGCATCGAACGCAACGTCGGGATTGGTGGCGGTGATCACGAAGTCGACACCCTCGGCGGGATCGAAGATCCGTGCCATTGCCTCGTTGACCTCCGTGCGGCGTCGTTCGATGCGGGCACGTGCGGTGGCGTCGTACTTGCCGGCAGTCGCCTGCAAGCCGTAGCGCATCTCCGGGGTCAGGTCGTCGGCGCATTCGGGCCACTTGTCGGCGAGTTGCGCCGCGATCGAGATCATCCCGGAGATCGACCACGCGCCACCCATCCGCGGCACGTGCGTGTCGAGGCCGATCGACGCGCCGCAATCCGCAGTCGTCGATCAGGGCATCTGCGGCCTCCTCGAGCAGCTCCCACATGACCGGCGACACGACGGCGCCGCCCCAGTCGTCGACCACCGCGACCCGAGCACCGCGCAGGCCGTCGAGGTTGCTGCCGAGCCCGACCTCCCAGCCGTCGACTCGCGGCAGGCTCAACGGGTCGCGTGGGTCGTGGCCGTTGGTCACGTCGAACCATCGGGCGGTGTCGCGCACCGAACGGGCCATGCACCCCGTCGACGACCGTCAGGTTTCCGTACTCGGCGTGGGGACCTCGCGGAATGCGTCCGAAGGTGCCCTTCAGCCCGACGAGTCCGGTGAACCCGGCCGGGATCCGGATCGAGCCACCGCCGTCGCCTCCCGTGGCGATCGGGTAGATCCCACCGGCGACCGCCGAGGCCGATCCTCCCGAGGACCCGCCGGGTGTCGTGCCGTGTCGCCACGGGTTGTGAGTCGCTCCGTGCAGCTCGGTGCGGGTGAGGTTGACGCCACCGAACTCGCTCGCGGTGGTCTGACCGGCGAGCACGGCGCCGCCGAGGTCGACGAGGCGCTGCACCATCGTTGCGGTGTGCGAGGCGATCCCGTCACGCAACGGGACGGACGCCTCGGTGTCGGGCCATCCCTCGACTGGCGTCAGTTCCTTGACCCCGACCGGGACGCCGCCGAACGGCAGTGACACGTCGGCCGCGGCGGCCGCTGCACGAGCAGCGTCGCGGTCCTCGAAGCAGACGGCGTTGAGGTCGCTGGCGTCGACCGCAGCGAACGTCGCCTCCAGTTCCTCGCTCGGCGATCGTTCGCCGGACCGGAACGCCTCGACCAGTCCGACGGCGTCGCCGTCCCAGGTCTCCGTCGGCGATGTGTCGGAACTCATGGGGCGGGACTGTACGGACCCGCCTACGATCTGCGTCGCCATGGACTCGCGTGAACGTTTCTCGGCCTCGAGCCGACCCACAACCCGTTCCGCTGGAAGTTGCCCGTCACCGAGGGCATCTCGACCACCGGCAACTTCCTGTTCGGCGGGTCCGGCCTCGGCGCGGCGATCTCGGCGCTGGAGGGCACCTCCGGCCGCCAGTGCGTCTGGGCGACCGCGCAGTACCTGTCGTACGCGAAGCCCGGCGAGGTGGTCGACATCGACGTGACGATCGCGGTGAGCGGTCATCAGATCACCCAGGCGCGTGCGGTGTGTCACGTCGCCGATCGCGAGATCCTCACCGTCAACGCGGCGCTCGGCGAGCGTGACCTCGAGGCCTCGGGCCAGTGGGAGCAGATGCCCGACTGACGTCCCGCCGCCGGAGGAGTGCCCGGAACGGCAACGCCATTCCGACATGTCGACCTCGATCAACGATCGTCTCGACGAGCGCATGGTCAAGGCGCGGCCGTTCGAGGTGCTCGACGGCAGCGAGCCGGGCGACGGCCAGACCCTGCTGTGGGCGAGACTGCCCGACGTGATCACGGGCGTCGACGCGACGACGCTGGCGATCCTCGGCGACTTCGTGCCGATGGGCATCGGGCAGTCGCTCGGCGCTCGCGGTGGCGGCAACAGCCTCGACAACACGCTGCGGGTGTGCCGTCTGGTGCCCACCGAATGGGTGCTGATGGACATCCGGGTGCACGCCGTCGAACGAGGCTTCGGTCACGGTCTCGTCCACATGTTCGCCCAGGACGGAACGCTCCTCGCGACGGCGAGCCAGTCGGTGATCGTGCGCTACTGGAGGAGCTCATTGGTCGCCCCAGATCCTGTCAGCGCTCCTGCTGACACAGCGCAGGAGTACGGTTTGTGTCAGCTCGGAGTTGCGATTCGATCTCGGTGCTGACATGAGCGTCAACGGCGTGCGCGGAGTCGGTGTGGCGTCAGTGTCCATGACGCTCCCGACGCGACCTGGCATGACCGTCCCGCTTCCCGGCCCGCTGCACAGCCACCGTGAGAAGCTCGGCGACCTCGCCGACATCGGCTACACCGACATCTGGTCGGCCGAGTCCGACGGCGCCGACGCCTTCACGCCGCTGGCGCTCGCCGCCGCCTGGGAACCCCGCCTGCGCCTCGGCACGGCGATCGTCCCCGCCTACACGCGCGCCCCGGCCTGCATGGCCCAGAGCGTGGCGTCGATGGCCGACGCCGCCCCGGGTCGGTTCGCGATCGGGATCGGCTCGTCGAGCAACGTGATCGTCGAGCGGTGGAACGGCGTGCCCTTCGACGAGCCGTACAAGAAGGTCCGCGACGTCGTGCGCTTCCTGAAGGACGCGCTCGGCGGCGAGAAGATCAAGCACGCCTACGACACCTTCGAGATCAACGGCTTCAGGCTCGGCGTGCGCCCGGAGCAGACCCCGCCGATCCTGGTCGCCGCACTGCGCGAGGGCATGTTGCGCCTCGCCGGCCGTGAGGCCGACGGCGCGATCATCAACTGGCTGTCGCCCGAGCGACGTCGCCCAGGTGGTCCCGGTCGTCACCGACGCGGCCGGTGGCGAGGAGCGCGAGATCGTCGCGCGGATCTTCTGCTGCCCGAGCGAGAACACCGAGGTCGTTCGCGCCGCCGCGAAGTTCGCGATCGCCGCCTACCTCAACGTGCCGGTGTACGCCGCGTTCCACGAGTGGCTCGGCCGGGGCGACCAGCTCCAGGGCATGTGGGACGCCTGGAAGGCCGGCGACCGCAAGGCCGCCCTCGCAGCGATTCCCGACCAGGTGGTCGACGACCTCATCGTCCACGGTTCGCCCGCCGCAGTGTCGGGCAACGATCCAGGCGTACTTCGACAACGGCGTGACGACGAGCTCGCTCGCGATCCTGCCGCTCGACCCCGAGCTCGACTACTGGCAGGCGGTCACCGACCTGTCACCGTCGGCGGGCTGACTCCGCTCGACGATCAGCCGTCGAGCGGGTGGCGCCACTTCAGCCGTGAGAATCGGGCGAAGCCCCGGTCGGCGCTGATGAACGTCGCATTGTTGTCGAGGGCGTAAGCCGCCAGGTACGCGTCGGCGACGTCCGGTCCTCGCGCATCGATGTCGTTCGCAAGGCGTCGGAAATGAGTCCAGTGGCGTTCGGAAGCCCGGAGGAGCACAACGGTGGGTCCATCGAGGAGGCGGTCGACGTAGCCCCAGGCCTCGGTCGATGTCGTCGGTTCGGCGAAGATTCGTCGATTCGTGACGATTCGGAGGAAGCCGGAGAGGACCATGTCGGGCACGCCGACCGGCTCCGAGCCGTTGGCCCACGTCTCGAGAAGTTGACCGTACCGTTCGTTGTCGGCAAGATCCGCCCGTTGCGCTGACACCAGCACATTGACGTCGAGGCAGAGCACGTCAACGCAGCTGTTCGAGCGGTGTGTCTGCATCGAGGAGGTCGCTCAACGCTGCGTTGTTCGACAGATCGACGCCGGGCATGAGGCCGCCGCGCCCGAAGGGCACGTTGACGAACGGCTTCGTCTCGGCGTCGGCAGGCCGATGCATTCCGACACGGACGGCATCCTCGAGCACGCTGGCGACGGTTCGGCCCTCGCGTGCGGCGCGTGCCTTGACCTCCCGGTACAGATCATCGTCGAGACGCACCGTCGTTCGCACGGCGCGCATCTTAGCATCAGCTCGAGGCATCAAGATGCTCAAGCGGCCTGATCGTGCCGCGGGAGTGCGACGGTGGCGCTGTCGGAGCGGGCGGCGAGCATCTGGCGGATCTCGGCGACGTGGCGCAGGCCACGCTCGCGGGTGTCCTTGCTGAGGCGGAACCGAGCAGGGGTCGAGGTGGCGGGAAGCAAGGTGAGCTGTTCGGTCGACGGGAGCTGGGTGCGGGTCGCTGACTTCATGGTTCCCATCATGACGAGGGGCTGTCACAGAGTTCCCAGGACCGCGTCGCCCCAGCTCAGCGTGGGTGTAGAGCCAGGCGCCGCTGCTCAGCCCAGCGCCATCAGCGAGATTCCCGTGACCACGCCGAGGATGCCGATCATCTGCCACCACCGCAGCGTGTCCTCGTCGAACGCGGCCGCGAGCGTCGCCGACACGGCCGGGAACATCGACGCCGACACCGCGACCGTGGCGAGCGATCCCTGCTGAGCACCGAGTGCGAACGCGACGATGGCGAGCGATCCGCACGTGCCCGAGATCAGCATCGGTCCGATCAGGGAGCGTGACGGCAGTCGCGGGACGCCGCGTGCCGTCGCCAACCCGAGCATGATCACGAGTGCGGTGACCCGTTGCGCTGCCGGTGCCCAGACGCCGCTGTCCTCACCGGCGCCGCCGACGAGCGTGAACGACACCCCGAACAACACCGACGCCATCAACGACAGCCCGATGCCTCGGCGCAGGGTTCCTCTCAGCGCGGGCGAGTACATGACGAGCAGCAGGCTGGAGATGGCGACGATCACGCCGACGAGTGCGAGCCCCGACGGACGGTTGCCCCGCACGACGTCCCAGCCGAGCGGGATCAGCGCCGCACCGAGCGCCACCAGCGGACCCGCCACGGCGGCGGAGGAGGTCGCCATCGCCTCGTACAGCAGGGCCAATGCCACACCGACGAGCAGCCCCGAGGCCACACCGAGCAGGACGTCGCGCTCGCGCGAACACGCTCGGGATCAGCGCCAACGCGATGAGCGCCGAGACGGCACCACCGAGCATGGCGCCGCTGGTCGCGGTGACGGCGTTCGATCGGCGGGTCCCGTACCGGCCGAGAAAGTCCGAGAAGCCGATGAGGACCGACGCGAGGGCGCCGAGGAAGATGGGCACGCCGGTCGCTCAGGTGCCCGGGTCCGGGGGAGCGTCGGTGTGTTCCGCGGCAAAGCGCTCGGCGCGCGCCGCCGGGTCCTGTCGGAAGAAGCCGCGCAGCTCGTCGTACAGCGCTGGTTCGTGCTCTCGAACCTCCAACGGCCGGTTGAAGAAGACCTCGGTGGCGACGGCGAAGAACTCGGCCGGATTGGTACCCGCATAGGGCCGCAACACCGGTGATCCCTCGGCACGAACCGTGTCGTAGGCGGCGGTACAGACCTCGACCCAGCGAGTGCGGGCTGCCTCGTCGTCGCCGAGTGGTGGGGTGCCGTCGATGACCCCGTCGAGCATGTCGAGCTGATGGGCGAACTCGTGGTACACCACGTTCTGGCCGCCCGCCGGGAACCGTGCTCCGCGTCGAACGGCGGCCCACGACAGCACGACGGGCCCCCGGTAGTGGGCTTGACCCGCCAAGGTCTGCGTCCCCGACGAGCGCAGGCCGCCGCCTACCGAACGCTCGCCGTGCAGGCGGACCGTCGACGGATGCACGATCACGGAGGTGAGCTGCGGATACTCGTCGAGTTCCAGCCCCAGCAGGAGCATCGATGCTTGTGCGGCGATGACGAGCCGGTGATCATCGGTCAGTTCGAAGCCGTTGGCCGCCTCCCAGCGGGTGTCGTGCAGGAACGTGGACACCAGCGTCTCCATCCGTGCGAGCTCTGCCTCGTCCAGCATCTGCCAGTGGCCGAACTCGCGTGCCAGCACCTCGTGCCAGCGCGGATCGAAGGGTGGAGCGTCGCGATCCAACCAGCGGCGCAGACGGTCGATCACGTATCGATCAGCCCGTGCCGGAGCGCCCGAGTTCGTCGCGAACTGCGAGCGGGATCTCGTCGACACCGCCGAAGTACTCACCGAGGCGTCGTTCGGCGTCGGTCCCGAAGAGGATCTCGGCGACCTCCGCGAGCCCGGTCGACGTCCGGATGTCGGCATCGTGGACGACGAGGTCGATCTTCGAGCGGCGGCGCATGAAGTCCTCGAGCCGGGTCACCATCTCGGTGCGTGCCGCCGCGTGCAACTCGACGCGGAGATAGTCGGCCGAGCCCATGATGTCCTCGGCCATACGGGGATCCTCGCGGATCGCCTCGAGCATCGCGAACGCCCGGCGCCCGTAGCGGCGCCACAAGCGGTCGCTGAGCGGTTCGGTGTCGGCCCTGGTGCGGTAGCGGTCGAGCTGCATCAGCCTCGCCTGCCAGGTAGAAGTCGTCGCGGGTGGCTGCGGCCGGCTCGCCGTACCAGTTGTGCAGGTCGGGTTCGAGCGGCACGCCGAGCGCTTCGATCTCGGCGGCGATCTCCTCGCCGACGTTGATGCAGTCGGTGAGCTTGCCGCCGAACAGCGGGTGACCACGCCACAGGCTGCGATCGGATCTCGATGGCGTGCTTGCGGCTGAGCTTGGTCCAGTCGACGTCGCTGTGGTCGCCGCTGCGTCGCTTCACG
>CAVVAO010000006.1:0-27614 GCA_963746285.1 Ilumatobacteraceae bacterium
TCTACAAGGCGTTCCTCGGCACGCAGGGCTTCCTTGTCGGCGAGGCCATCTACCGTTTCGAGCACGCCGGGAACGAATACCAGATCACGACGATCGGCGAGGCCAAGGGGCTCGCTGCGCTGTTCCTGCGCGGACAGGGGAAGATGGAAAGCCGGGGCCAGATTCACCGCCGCGGGCCTGCGACGGCAGGAGTTCGCGGTCGAACGGGGAAGCAGGGAACGGCGTGAAACCGGTGTCTTCGACTGGGAAATCGGCATGGTCACGCTCTTCGAGCAGAAGATCCGAAGCGCTCGAGCTGGCGACCTTCGATCCGCTCACGCTGATGTGGCATAAACCCACCAAGGGGCAGATCGACGACCTGATGGAGATGGTCAACGACCGCATCGCCCGCGGCGATCGTGTGCTCGTCACCACCCTCACGAAGAAGATGGCCGAGGACCTCACCGACTACCTCCTCGAACAAGGCCTGCGGGTGCGGTACCTGCACTCGAACATCGACACGATCCAGCGCATCGAGATCCTCCGCGGTCTGCGCCTCGGCGACTTCGACGTGCTCGTCGGCATCAACCTGCTGCGCGAGGGCCTCGACCTGCCGGAGGTGTCGTTGGTGTGCATCCTCGACGCCGACAAGGAGGGGTTCCTGCGATCGGAGACGTCACTGATCCAGACGATGGGGCGCGCCGCTCGCAACGTCGACGGCCAGGTCGTGATGTATGCCGACACGATCACGCGCTCGATGCAGGCGGCGATCGACGAGACGCAGCGCCGTCGCAAGGTGCAGATCGCCTACAACGAAGAGCACGGCATCAACCCCCAGACGATCCGCAAGGCGGTCGGCGACATCCTCTCGTTGCTGCGCCCCGACGACACGGCACCCCTCCCGGGCAAGGATCGCCGGCGCCAGCGCGAGCGCGACAAGGTCCAGCGCGAACTCAAGTCGCTGCCGCAGCAGGAACTCGCTCGTCTCATCCAGACCTTGGAGGAGGAGATGCACGAGGCGTCGGCCGAGCTGAAGTTCGAGTACGCCGCCAAGCTCCGCGACGAGATCAACGACCTCCGCCGCGAGCTGCGCGACGCCCAGTAGTGCACCCGGCGGTGGTTGCGACCGTCGGCGACGGACACGTCGCTCACTGGAAGTCCTCGCAGAACTGCTCGAGCAGTGAACGCTGCTGATCGCTTCGCCGGCCGACCGGCAACAGCGGGCGCTCCGAGCGTTCGATCAGCGCCGCGATCACGAGTAGGGCCAGTCCGCCGACGGCGATCCACACCCAGGTCGGCGTCGCCGCGAGGCGGGGGCCCGCCGACACCACGATCGTGGTGATCACGATCAGGGTGCCGAGAACGAGCGGTGCGCCGAGGCGTCGGACCCCTCCGAGGCCCAGCGCGACCGTGCCCACTGCCAACGCCCCGAACGTCGCCCAGTCGGTGCCCGCCTCGAGCTGCGAGGCGACCAGCCACGTCCCGGCCATGCCGAGGCCGGGGGAGTAGGCGAGCCAGCTCGACACGCCGAGTGTTCTGCGCAGCGCCCAACCGCCACCCAGGAGTGTGATGCTCGCGGCCGCCACGGCCACGTCGCCGCCGTCGGCGCCGTACGGGGCGATCGCATCGATCATCCACTGGTTCGTGCCCGTCGTCCACCACAGGCTGACGGTTGCGCCGACCATCAGGGCTGCTCCGGGCGGCAGCGACCACCGTCGACCGCTCGTCAGACCGACAGTGCTGACCTGCGCGCCCAGCACGATCAGGGCAATCGATGTGAAGATCGGACTCGCCGCGTCGCTCGCGACGACTGCGATGATCGATGCGATCACCCCTGCGGTCTGCCCGACGACCAGTCGCCGGTCGAGAACGGACAGTCCGCTCAGGCCGATCCCGACGATGCTGGCGGCGAGTGCGCTGGTCCCGGCGTCGACTCCGGCGGCCACCAGTGCGAGACCTCCGGCCACCGTCGTGATCCCGGCAGCGACGTGTGCCCTGGGTGCGGAGATCGAACGCGACGAGCCCGCCACGGCCACAGCGAGCAACGCAGCGGTCGCCACGGCGGACCAGCCGACCGCGCCGCCCGGATCGTCCGTCACCGCCAGCACGGTGACGTAGCCGGCGATGCCCAGTGCGAACGTCGAGCGTTCGGGCCGGATGCTCGCGGCGACACCGATCAGGGCGATGAAGACGGGAGCTCCGAGCTGGAACGGCACCCGCTCTGCCATCGACGATTCGAACGCTGCGGCGGTTCCGAGTGCGGCGAGAGCCGCTGCGATGATCGAGCGGAAGCCTGCATCTCTGCGATCGACAACCGAACACGCCACGACGGCGATCGCCCCGGCGATCACCAGGGCGATGGGCCAGAACACGGAGACGCCGTCGTCGACGAACGAGGCGAGCAGGACCCAGGCAGCCAGCGGGGTGGTCGTGACGTCCCACGACGACCACGGTGTCACCGCGCTGATCACGATCCAGCCGACCAGGGCGGCAAGAGCGAAACTCCACATCGGCGCGCCCGCCATCGCCAGCGCCGACAGTGCGGCGGCGGCCGCAGAAAGAGGTGCCATCGACAGCCAGCGGCCGCCGGTGCGACGGGCGGTACCGGCGGCTGCCGCGACCAGTGCCACGCTCCAGAGCGCGAGCGGCACATACCACCGGTCGTCGGCGACCACACGTGCCGGAAGGTCCCAGCGGGCGACCAATGCGACGAACGGCGAGACGAGGGCCACCGCAGCGAGGCCCACACCGAGGGGCGGCGCCGTCGAGCGGGCGAGTCGGCGCCAGATCGATTCGACCCGGGTCGCCGCGATTGCTTCCGTCGCGAGCAGGATGCATGCCGGTACGCAGAACCAGACGATTGCGTCGGCGTTACCGCTGACCAGCGACGCCGACGCGCCGGACGCGAGCACCGCCACGCTGACGACGGCGAGCGGCATGTTCTGCAAGCGCTGTGCGATCACGGCGATCACGGCGGCAGCGATCGCACACGACAACGGCGCCGACCACACGAGCGCGTCGCCCGTGATTCCGATGCGGGCCAGGGTCCCTGCCGCGACGCCCGCATCGGTCAGGGCGACGAGCAGCGGCGAGGCGCCGACCGCGACGGCGAGCGCCAGGCTGCGACGGGTCGAACCGAGCAACAGCCCACCGACCGCCCCGATCGCTCCGATGACCGGGGCGGGGATCCCGGTGAGGGCCGAGCATCCGACCGCCGCCAGTCCGAAGGCGACGACCGTGGCCGCCTTCAACGGCACGACGTTCCACCGGCGTGATTGCACGGCAGTGGCCACGAATGCGGCGACACCACCGACCACGGTGCACACCGGCCAGGGCTGCCCGAGTGTCGCGGCGGCCGCCACGCCGACCGGGGCGGTGAGGCATGCGGCGAGGGTGGCGAGCGATGTGGAGGTCGAGGGGAAGCGTCGGCGACCCGTCTCCGCCGCGAAGTACACCGCCAGCAGCGACGCCACCAGGCCCGAGAATCTGACCACCGGGTCGATCGACTCCCAGTTGCCGGCGACGACGATGACCGCCGCGACGAGCAGCAGCGAGGCACCGGTCGCCGCGAGCCAACCGGCGGCGGACAGGCGGGGGAGGCGCCGATCGTGATCGGGCAGCGTCGATCGGGCAGGAGCCGGCCACGGCGAATTCGGTGGTGGGAACGAGGTGGTGTCCATGCCTCGATCGTGAAGGACCGGACTCGACGGCACCATCCGGCAAATCCCCCACGCGTCCCTGGGGACTGTCCGTGACCGGGACGCCGGCGTCAGTCCAAACCGTGTTCGACCGCGTAGCGGACGAGGTCGCTGCGACGCGACAGGTGGAGCTTGCCGAGGATGTTGCGAACGTGGTTCTCCGCGGTCTTCGGGGAGATGTCGAGGTCGGCACCGATCTCCTTGTAGGTGTGACCGCGGGCGACCAGTTGGAGAACCTGACGTTCGCGCTCGGAGAGCGGGTTCGAGTCGGCGGCCTTCGCGAGGCGGCGGAACTCACCGAGCACGAGGGCGGCGAGCGATGGCGAGAAGACCGGCTCACCCGCGGCGGCGGACAAGAGGGCGGATCGGATCTCGTCGATCGGGGCGCTCTTCACGAGGTAGCCGGCGGCGCCGGCGGCGACCGCGTCGAGGAGATCGCTCTCCGCCTCGCTCACGGTGAGGATCACGATCGGACAGATCGTCGCGCACGCCTGGACGACCGCCAACCCGCCACCGCGTGGCATGTGCAGATCGGAGATCACCAGATCCGGTCGCCGTGCCGTGATCACGTCGATGGCCCCCTCTGCGTCGTCGGCCTCGCCCACCACCTCGAAGCGGTCGCCGAGCTCGCCACGAAGACCCGAGCGCATCAGTTCGTGGTCGTCGGCGAGCACGACCCGGATCGGGCCGCTCGATTCGTCGCCGGACCCGCTGTCGCTCACGTCGACCACACTCGCACCTCGGTCCCGCTCCCCGGCGTGCTGACCACCTCGGCTCGACCGCCGACGTCGCTGCATCCGGGCCAGGATCGATTGATCGATGCCATGGCCGGAGCGCTGCCCGTCGGCGTCGAAACCGGTGCCGTCGTCGCGCACGGAGGCGAACACGTCGCCGTCGTCGTCGGTCTCGACGAACACCACGACGTGGCCCGGCGCGGCGTGTTCGAGCGCGTTGGCGACCGCTTCTCCGATGGCGGCCGCGACGGCGTCAGCGACGTCGTCGGGCGGTGGGGGAGCGGTGTCGATCACACTGACGCTGATCGGCACCGTCGCGGCGGCGTCATGGTGACGCGCCGCCCGCTCGACGGCGGCGCGGACGCGCTGCTCGAGGGTGTCGTCCGTGCGTGTCGCACTGCCGAACAGGAAGCGACGCAGTTCGCGGTCCGCTTCACGGGCGGTCCGCGCGAGATCCGGATCCGTGTCGGCGGTGCGACGTTCGACGAGCGCCAGCGTCTGCAGCACCGTGTCGTGCAGCACACGCGCGACGTCGTCGCGCGCTCGCCGGTCGGCGATGTCGGCCTCGGCGCGGCGCAGCAGCTGCGCCTGCCAGCCGAAGACGGCCCCGGCCGCGGCGTAGAAGAGCGACGTGGCGATCAGCGACACCACGTGGCGGGCGCTCCAGTCGTCGAACTCGTTCAGGACCGCGCCCGCCCACTCGGCGGGACCCATCAGGAGACCGAAGGCGCCCGCGATCAACGGCCCGCTGGCGAGACCGATCGAGACGACGGCGATCAACGGGTACTGCGTGGCGAGACTCTGGGAGACCTCGAAGACGTGGCCGGGCGCGAAGACCCATCCGTCGATGACGCTGAGACCGATCGCGAGGGTCGCCTCGACGACGAGGAAGGTCGTCCGGAACAGTCGAGCGGGCTCCGTGCGAACCGTCCACGTCGTCCATGCCGCCACGGCTGCGACGGCGGCGACACAGGTCCAGGTCGTGAGCGGATGTTCGATCGCGTCGCGCTCGGACGACACCACGACCACCCCGACCATCCAGAGCAGGACCAGCCACCGGGCGGCGACGAGTGCCCGCGCGACCGTGATCGCCGTCGGGAAGATCGTCCGCGTGTCGGCCGGCACGGCACGACTGTGCCAGAGCCGACGCACCTGGTGGGGGACGCTGTGCCGAACCCCGTACCGGAACACATGTTCGGTGCTAGGCTCTCACGCCGATGGCCGCCACCACCTCCGCCACCACGTCCGCCCCGAAGACCCCCCGCAAGCGATCCACGAGGTCGACAGCCGACGATCCGCAGATCGTCGTGCGCGGCGCACGCGAACACAACCTGAAGAACGTCAACGTCGAGCTGCCGCGCGACAAGCTGATCGTGTTCACCGGGCTGTCCGGGTCGGGCAAGTCGAGCCTGGCGTTCGACACGATCTACGCCGAGGGCCAACGCCGCTACGTCGAGTCGCTGAGCTCCTACGCCCGACAGTTCCTCGGGCAGATGGACAAGCCCGACGTCGACATCATCGAAGGGCTGTCGCCGGCGATCTCGATCGATCAGAAGTCGGCGAGCCGCAACCCTCGTTCCACCGTCGGCACGATCACCGAGGTCTACGACTACCTCCGCCTGCTGTACGCCCGCATCGGGGTGCAGCACTGCCCGAACGACGGCACGAAGCTGCAGCGCCAGACACCGCAGCAGATCGTCGATCGCATCCTCGACATGGACGACGGCATCCGGTTCCAGGTCCTCGCTCCGGTCGTGCGCGGCCGCAAAGGTGAGTACGACACGCTGCTGGCCGACCTGTCGGGTCAGGGGTACGTGCGGGCGCGGATCGACGGCGAGACCGTCGACCTCGACGAGTTCCTGAAGCGTGACGAGCGCCTCGCCAAGTACGAGAACCACAAGATCGAGATCGTCGTCGACCGCCTCGTGTTGAAGGAGGGTATCGAGCGCCGCCTCACCGACTCGCTCGAGCAGGCGCTCGGGCTCGCCGATGGCGTCGCCGAGATCGAAGTGGTGCCGCGAGCGGGCGAGGGTCAGCCGGAGACGCTCACCTTCAGCCAACACCTGGCGTGTCCGGTCTGCGGCACGAGCTACGACGAGCCCGCTCCTCGCAACTTCTCGTTCAACTCGCCGTACGGCGCGTGCGCGGCGTGTGACGGGTTGGGCACCACCTTCGAGGTCGATCCCGAACTGATCATCCCCGACCCCGAGATGTCGCTGCTCGACGGCGCGATCGCGCCGTGGCGGTCGGCCAACACGCAGTACTTCACCCGCATGCTCGAGTCCGTCGCCGAGGTGCACGACATCGACATGAGCGCCCCGTGGGAGCAGCTCACGGCCAAGCAGCAGAAGGTCATCCTCCACGGCGTCAAGGGCAAGATGACCGTCAAGTACAAGAACCGCTACGGACGGTCCAGGTCATACTCGACCGAGTACGAGGGCGTCATCCCGTGGATCAAGCGGCGCCACGAGGGCAGCGACAGCGACTGGGCACGCGAGCAGTACGAGGGCTACATGCGCCTCGTCGCGTGCTCGACCTGTGACGGCGCACGGCTGAAGCCGTCGACGCTGGCGGTCACCATCGAGGGCAAGAACATCTCCGAGGTGTCCGACATGTCGATCGGCGAGTCGGCCAAGTTCCTCGCCGCGCTGGAGCTCTCCGAGCGCGATCGGATGATCGCCGAGCGGGTGACCAAGGAGATCAACGCCCGCCTCGGCTTCCTGCTCGACGTCGGTCTCGACTACCTGACGATGTCGCGGTCCGCCGGAACGTTGGCGGGCGGCGAGGCGCAGCGGATCCGGCTGGCGTCGCAGATCGGGTCGGGCCTGGTCGGCACGCTGTACGTGCTCGACGAACCGTCGATCGGTCTGCACCAGCGCGACAACCGCCGGCTGATCGACACGCTCACGCGGCTGCGCGACCTGGGCAACACCGTGATCGTGGTCGAGCACGACGAGGAGACGATCCGCGAGAGCGACTGGATCGTCGACATCGGACCGGGCGCGGGCGAGCACGGCGGCGAGGTCGTGTACTCCGGCAAGGTGCCGGGAATCCTGAAGGTGAAGGAGTCGGTCACGGGTCAGTACCTGTCGGGCCGCAAGACGATCCCCGTGCCGGAGCAACGCCGGCCGCAGGGTCTCGAGTTCCTCCGGATCCAGGGCGCCCGCGAACACAACCTGCAGAACATCGACGTCGACATCCCGCTCGGCAACTTCGTGGCGGTCACCGGCGTGTCGGGTTCCGGCAAGTCGACGCTCGTGCGCGACATCCTGCTGCCGGTGCTGATGCAGCGCATCTACAAGTCGAAGATGTCGGCCGGCAAACACAAGCGGATCGACGGGATCGAGTTCCTCGACAAGGTCATCGACATGGACCAGTCGCCGATCGGTCGCACGCCGCGGTCGAACCCGGCGACGTACACGGGCGTGTTCGACAACGTCCGCAAGCTGTTCGCCTCGACGAACGAGGCGAAGGTTCGCGGCTACATGCCCGGACGGTTCTCGTTCAACGTCAAGGGTGGGCGCTGCGAGGCGTGCTCGGGCGACGGCACGCTGAAGATCGAGATGCACTTCCTCCCCGACGTGTACGTGCCGTGCGAGGTCTGCCAGGGCGCCCGGTACAACCGCGACACGCTCGACATCGAGTTCAAGGGCAAGAACATCGCCAGGTGCTCGACATGCCGGTGGCCGAGGCGGTCGACTTCTTCGCCAACCAGCCGGCGATCGCCCGGTACATGCAGACGCTGGTCGACGTGGGCTTGGGCTACGTGCGGCTGGGGCAGTCGGCCCCGACGCTGTCCGGAGGCGAGGCCCAGCGCGTCAAGTTGTCGGCCGAGCTGGCCAAGCGGTCGACCGGTCACACGATCTACCTGCTCGACGAGCCGACGACCGGGCTCCACTTCGACGACGTGAAGCGGCTGCTCACCGTGCTGCAGCGGCTCGTCGACCAGGGCAACACCGTGCTGGTGATCGAGCACAGCCTCGACGTCATCAAGACCGCCGACTGGGTGATCGATCTCGGCCCGAACGGCGGCAACGGCGGCGGCATGATCGTCGGCGAGGGCCCGCCCGAGCACATCGCCACCCTCGAAGCCAGCCACACCGGCCGCTTCCTCCGCGACGTCCTGTGCTCGCCGCGGCTCCGCTCCAGACCGCTCGGCGCGCCAGGCGATCCGGTGCGAGGCGACGTGCGTATTCGGTCGGTTCGCTCATCGGTGGGTCGAGTTGACGGGTTGCGATGAGCGAAGCGGCGCTATTCGGTCGGTTCGCTCATCGGTGGGGGCGTGGTGACGGGTTGCGATGAGCGAAGTGCCGCGTATGCGGGCGTTTCGGCTCATCATCCGGCCAGGCGCCGTCGGAGGTCGGCGTGCGTGGCCGCGAGTTCGGCGATCGTCTCGTTGAATCGGTGGTCGTACTGCGTCTCGGTGATGCGGCTGGTGCTCCAGCCGATCGCGCTGGCAGCTCGGTCGCGGCGTGCGTCGGACGTCGATCCCCATCGTCTCGCGATGACGAGGGTGGAGGTCGACCTCGATCGCCCATCGGAGCTCCGGTACCGCGAGGTCGAACCGGACATCGCCGTGGCCGGGAAGCTGGATGCAGTGCTGGCGAACGAGCCCGCGGACCCCGCGCTCGACCCAGCGCCTCGGCCACGCGGACTTCGGGATGTGACTCAGCGGGTCCACCTGGCAACCGGCGATCGAGTGTCTGGAGGTACTCGCGAGCCCACGGCCGTGCGGGGAGACAACCAGTCGACGGCCACCGCGAGGAAGTCGCCGTCGTCGAGCCGTCCGTCGTGCGCGGCTTGCTCGATCACGGACAGGAGGTCGTCGGGCCCGAGCCAGCGGGCGAGGTCGTAGGCGGTGCGCTGCCCGCGTCGTGATCCGGATGCCGTCGTCGCGCTCGACGACGTCGTGATCGTGGAGCGCATCGGTCCGGTACGGCACGACCCACCGGGCGATCGCCGGGTTGCTCGCCGGTGGCGCGAGCACGTGGATCCGATGGTCGGCCGGGAGCCGGCGGAATCCCCACAAACGTCCGGCCGTCGGGCCGGCGATGGCGACGTCGGAGCGAGCCGCGCAGACCGCGGCGCAGCGGGCGAGTTCGGTGTCGGGCGCACTCGGCGTTCGGTAGGCGCCGCGGAGCACGAGTTCGAGATCCTCGGACTGCTGAAGGTGCCGGAGTTGTCGCGCCGACAAGCCGGTGTCGAGGAGTTGCTGTGTCGAGGCAACGCCGTGTTGGCGCGCGAGCAATTCGTGGGCGTGACGAGTGAGGTGGACCACATCGAACCTCCTGGACGTGAAGTCGCTGGAGGGAGCCGGTCCACTCGGACGCTACCCAGTGACGTTCGTCGAACCCGCCAGCGATGAGCGAAAAGCCGCGATCGGGGCGGTTGGCTCATCGCAGCGTCGAGTTGGCCGGTTGCGATGAGCGAAGTGGCGCTATTCGGTCGGTTCGCTCATCGCTGGGTACGTGGCTGTTGGCGAGCGCGTGACCGTCGGCGGCGGAGGGCGCGTCAGCGGTTGCGGAGGCGTTTGCTGAGGTCGTTCAGGCGCTTCTTCTCGTCGCCGGTGAGCGAGTCCATCCCGTTGGCGCCGATCTTGTCGAGCAGCGCGTCGAGCTCCTCCTGGTCGGCGGCAGAGGGAGCGCTCGGCGGCGGCATCGGCGCCGGAGCGTTCTTCCACGGACCCTGCGACGACACCGCCCGGCTCGACGACCCGCCGACGAGACGGCTTCGACTTGCGTCGCTTCGGCTTGGACGACCCGGCGCCGTCGAGCGGCAGGTGCGGGATCGGCCAGCCGGTGGCCAGTCCGAGCGAGCGGCCGGCGACGAGCGCCACACCGACGACACGAGCAGGAAGATCGACCTTACCCGTCTGCGTCGTTGCCCGTGTACTGCAGCAGGTTCAGCACCGTGAAGACCGCGGCCAGCGCCCACAGCGGGATGACCTCGAACCACTTCACGCCGGGGTAGGTCGCTGCGTACACCCAGATGCCGCCGAGGAACAGGATGACAGCCCGAACTGGATCATGAAGTCGATGCTGCTCTCGAGCGGGCCGAGCATCGTGAGGAGCACCGCCGGGATGATCGTGACGGCGAGCACCCACGCCAGGAACTTGCCTCGGCCGAACAGCGACTCGAGCTGCTGGCCGAAGAGCCAGAAGAAGACGATCCCGAGCAGCGGCCCACATCGTCGGTTCGGTGGCGATCGGCCACGTGACGATGCGCCAGACCTCGAAGTCGCGCACGAGACGGGGCGAACGAAGATGAGCTTGTCGAACAGGTCGCGGCTGATGCCGTACATGAACATCGACACGATCGACAGCGCGCAGATGATGTCGGTGGTGGTGACGTCGAAACCGCCCGGCACGGAACCAGCCGTGGTTGGGGCGTCGGCGGAAGCATCGCGGCGATCTGATCGGACATCGGGCATCACGGTACCGGCCTTCCGTATGCTCGATGGTCATGCAGGATCGGCCCGAGTCGAACGGCCCGATGGTGAAACGTCCCCCCGGCCGGCACGATCCCCGAGGCGCCCGGGTTCGTACCAGTTCAAGGACGTCCACGGCCGCGTGATCTACGTCGGCAAGGCGTCGAACCTGCGCCAGCGCCTGTCGAACTACTTCCAGTCGCCGCGCAACATGCATCCGCGAACCGCGCAGATGGTCGCGACCGCCGAATCGGTCGAGTGGACGACCGTGCGCAACGAGGTCGAGGCGCTGATGCTCGAGTTCAGCCTCATCAAGCAGCACGACCCGCGCTTCAACGTCCGGCTGCGCGACGACAAGAGCTACCCGTTCCTCGCCGTGACGGTCGACGAGCAGTGGCCGCGGGCGCTGGTGATGCGCGGCCGCAAGCGCAAGGGCACCCGCTACTTCGGGCCCTACGCCCACGCCTACGCGATCCGTGACACGCTCGACCTGCTGCTGCGGCAGCTTCCCGATCCGCACGTGCAGCCCGGCCAAGTTCAACCAGCACGAGCGGCTCGGCCGGCCGTGCCTGCTGTTCCACATCGAGAAGTGCGCCGGTCCGTGCGTCGGCGAGATCGAGGAGATGCCGTACCGCGAACTCGTCGACGAGCTGTGCGCGTTCCTCGACGGCGACACCGACGACATCGTCGAGCGCCTGGAAGCCGAGATGCAGACGGCGGCGACCGAGCTCGAGTTCGAGCGGGCCGCCCGGCTGCGCGACCGGCTGCCCGCGGTGCGCCAGGCGATCGAGAAGCAGCAGATGGTCGGCGATCGCAGCGAGGACATCGACGTGATCGGCATCGCCGAGGACGAACTCGAAGCGGCGGTGCAGGTGTTCTACGTCCGCAAGGGGCGCGTGCGTCGGACGCAAGGGGTTCATCCTCGACAAGGTCGAGGAGCTGACGCCCGGACGCCTCATCGACCGCATCCTCGAGGCGATGTACGGCGACGACCCGATCCTCGGCGTGCCCAAGCAGGTGCTCGTGCCGTGGGAGGCCGAGGACGTCGAGACGTACGAGGAGTGGCTGACGATGCTGCCGCGGTTCACGGGTGCAGGTGCGGGTTCCGCAGCGCGGCGACAAGGTCGCCTGCTCGAGACCGTGACCCGCAACGCCAAGGAGGAGTTCACCCGGCACCGGCTGCGGCGGGCGAGCGACCACAACACGCGGAGCCGGGCGCTCACCGAACTGCAGGACCATCTCGGGCTGCCGGAAGCGCCACTTCGCATCGAGTGTTACGACATGGCCCACCTCCAGGGCACCGACTACGTCGGTTCGATGGTCGTGCTCGAGGACGGCCTGCCGAACAAGCGGGAGTACCGGCGGTTCAAGGATCCGTGACGTGCCGGGGGCAACGACGACTACGCCGCGATGGCCGAGGTGGTGCGGCGTCGACTGCAGGCCTACCTCGACGAGCGTGACCGGCCGATCGACGAGCGTGGCGACAAGCCCGGCAAGTTCGCCTATCCGCCGCAGCTGCTGCTCGTCGACGGCGGCAAGGGTCAGCTCAGCGCGGCCAAGCGGGTGATCGACGAACTCGATCTGACCGACGAGATCCCGGTCGCCGGTCTCGCCAAGCGGTTCGAGGAGGTCTACATCCCGGGACGGTCGCGAGCCCGTCGAGATCCCGCGGGGGAGCGAGGCGCTGTTCATGCTGCAGCGTGTCCGCGACGAGGCCCACCGATTCGCCAACACGTTCCACGGCGAGCGTCGCAGCAAGCGGATGACCGACGAGCGCGCTCGACGGAATCCCGGGCCTCGGTGAGGTGCGCAAGAAGAAGCTGGTCGAAGGCGCTCGGCGGGGTCAACGCCGTCAAGCGGGCCGACCTCGACGAGCTGCAAGGCGCAGAGCTTCCTGCCCGACGCCGTCGCCGAGGCCGTGTACGCGAAGTTCCACCCGCGACGCGGCGGTCTCGCCCGCCGCACCGACGAACTGAGCACCGACGACCTGAACGCGATCAGGAGAATTCGCGCGAGCACCTCGGAGACGCAGCTCGGCAGTAGGGCGTCGAGGCGTTCGCTGCGAACGTCTGCCGCCGAGGGTGAAGTCGGGGACGATGAACTCGTCGAACCCCAGCTCGACGTAGCCGGCCGATCTCGTCGACGATCTGGTCGATCGATCCGACGATCGAGCGCGGTCGGCCATGTCGCCCGCCGGATCTTCGTCGACGAGGTCGGCATCGTCGGACATGAACACGAGCGCCTGCGTCGCACGTGCGCAGCGTCGCCGGGTCGCGTTCGACCTGTTCACAGGCAACGTGGAGCTTCGCGACGTTCGCCACCGGCCAGTCTCGGGTGCCCCCCACGTGTTCCACTCGTCGGCGTGCGTGGCGGTGATGCGCAGCATTCGCGGGCTCGACGTGCCGACGAGGATCGGCAGCGGCGACTGCACCGGTTTGGGGTCGATCGGCGCATCGGTGATCGTGTAGTAAGTCGCCGTGGAACGTCGGTGCGGTCCTCGGTCAGCAACGACGCGGACGACCTGGATGGCCTCCTCGAACCGGCTCACGCGCGTCGCTGGCTCCTCCAGGTCGATGCCGTAGGCCAGGTGTTCGTTGATCTGCCAGCCGGCGCCGATGCCGAGCACGAGGCGTCCGTCGGAGATGTGGTCGATCGTCGCCGCCCGGTTGGCGAGCATCGCCGGGTGGTGGATCGATGTCGGCGCGACGAGCGAACCGATCCGCAGCCGCTCGGTGACCGCCGCGATCGCCGGCAGCATCGCCCAGCACTCGTGGACGTCGCCGGGCAGGACGTCCTCGCCGCCCGTGTTGGGCATGTAGTGGTCGGCGTACCAGAGGCAGTGCCACCCCTCGGCGTCGGCCATGCGGGCCAGGTCGAGCATCTCGGCGGGCGGACGGTTCCGGGTTGGGCCAGACGGAGAACTTCATGACCGCCGACCGTAACCTCTGCCACCGTGCCCGGCGACGCCCGACCCGATCGTGGAACCACGTGATCGATGACTTGTGGGAGAGCGCACGCCGATTGGTGGATCGAGGGATTCACCGACGGAGCCGACCCGGAGTACGACGAGCAGATCCTGCCGCTGGCCGCGGCCGAGCTCGACTGGCGTCGGATCGCATCCTCGACATCGGTTGTGGTGACGGCCAGATCAGCCGGCTGCTCGCGGCGGCCGGAGCACGCGGTGGTCGGTGTCGATCCGACGTGGAACCAGATCCGGTGGCGGACGAGCGTGGCGGGGGAGCGTCGTTCGCACGATCGGAGGCCGCCGAGCTGCCCGTTCGCCGACAGCGTCGTTCGACGCCGTCGTTGCATGTCTCGTGTTCGAGCACATCGACGACGTCGACGGCGCGATCGACGGAGGTCGCACGGGTGCTGCGCCCGGGCGGGCAGTTCAGCTTCTTCCTCAACCATCCGCTGTTGCAGACGCCGGGGAGCGGCTGGATCGACGATCACACCGTCGACCCGCCCGAGCCGTACTGGCGGATCGGGCCGTACCTCGTCGAGCAGGACTCGGTCGAACAGGTCGAGCACGGCGTGTTCATCCGCTTCGTGCACCGGCCGCTGTCGCGCTACCTCAACGCGCTCGCCGAGCAGGGCCTCGTGCTCGAACGCATGGTCGAGCCCGCCCCGCCCGACGGCTTCCTCGACCGCGCGCGTCGAGTACGCCGCGGCCGCGGCCATCCCGCGCCTGCTCTACCTCCGCCTCCGCCGCACTTGACGCGGGCCTCCCACCCACGTCTGCGATGAGCGAAAGGCCGCTATCCGGGCGGTTCGCTCATCGCGGGGGATGCTGGACCGGTTGCGATGAGCGAAGTGGCGCTATTCGGGCGGTTGGCTCATCGCCGGCGACGGCAAAGCAGGCGACGGCAAAGCAGGCGAGGCATCGCGGAGGGGGTTCGGGGAGGGTCGGTAGGGTGGCGGCGTGGCCGACATCGTGCTGATCACCGGGCTCGTCGGGCGCGGGTCGTTCCGGCGTGGCCGACGTGCTGGAGGACCTCGGCTGGTTCGTGGTCGACAACCTGCCCACGGCGCTGATCGGCACGATCGTCGAACTCGCAGCGAAGCCGAACAGTGACATCGAGCGGCTCGCGCTCGTCGCCGGACGTCAGCACGCCGAAGTGCTCACCAAGGTCGGCGAACTGCGCGCCGACGGCCACGACGTGCGTGTCGTGTTCCTCGACGCGTCCACGCCCGAACTCGTCCGCCGCTACGACGCCACCCGGCGTCGCCATCCCCTCGCCGACGACACCGACGGCCTCGTCGAATCGATCGAGCTGGAACGCACGATGCTCGAGCCCGTCCGCGCCGCGGCCGATCTCGTCATCGACACGAGCGACCTCAACGTCCACCAGCTCAAGGAGCGAATCGACCACGCCTTCGACACGGTGAGCGGATCACGGCTGCAGGTCACCGTCGAGAGTTTCGGCTTCAAGCACGGCCTCCCGCTCGATGCCGACATCGTGATGGACGTGCGCTTCCTGCCGAACCCGCACTGGGAGGACGACCTGCGACCGCTGACCGGGCACGATCCGAAGGTCCGCGACTACGTGCTCGAGACGGCGGTCGGCTCGGCGTTCATCGATCGGTTCGACGACCTGCTGGCGAGCCTCGTGCCGCAGTACCAGGCCGAGGGACGGAGCTACCTGACCGTCGCGATCGGTTGCACCGGTGGCCGCCACCGATCCGTCGCCGTCGCCGAGGAGCTCGCCGCCCGCCTGCGCGACCGCGGTGTGCCGGTGCGCACGTCGCATCGCGACGTCTCGCGCTGAAGCGCTGACCCGCGACCCACGTTTGCGTTGCGTTCTGGATGACCCGTCCCGTCCGAATCGTCACGCAAACGGTGGGGGATCGGGGCGAGATCGACCGTGCCGTTTCCGGGCCTGCTCCACGGGGGAACTACAGTCGGAGTCGGACAACGACGTTCACACCCCCACACGCCAGGAGGCACCCAGTCATGACGGTCCGCGTCGGCATCAACGGTTTCGGACGCATCGGCCGCAACTTCTTCCGCGCCGCCAAAGCGAGCGGCGCCGACATCGACTTCGTGGCGGTGAACGACCTCGGGTCGATCGACACGATGGCGCACCTCCTCCAGTACGACTCGGTCCTCGGCCGCTACCCCGACAAGGTCACCGCCACCAAGTCGAGCATCAAGGCCGGTGGCGACACGCTCCGGGTGCTCAGCGAGCGCAACCCGGCCGACCTGCCATGGGGCGACCTCGGCGTCGACGTGGTCGTCGAGTCGACCGGCTTCTTCAACACCCGCGACGCGGCAAGCGCCCACCTCGACGGTGGCGCACCGCTCGTGATCGTGTCGGCCCCGTGCACCAACGCCGACGCCACCTTCGTCTACGGCGTCAACCACAAGGACTTCCGGATCAGCCAGCACAAGGTGATCTCGAACGCCAGCTGCACCACCAACTGCTTCGTGCCGATGGTGAAGGTGCTCGACGACGCGTTCGGTGTCGAGCAGGGCCTGATGACCACCATCCACTCCTACACCGGTGACCAGAACCTCGTCGACGGGCCGCACAGCGACCTGCGTCGTGCCCGTGGCAGCCGCGATCAACATCGTCCCCACGTCGACCGGCGCCGCCCGGGCGACGTCGCTCGTGATGGAGGCGATGAAGGGCAAGCTCGACGGCACCGCACTGCGGGTGCCGACGCCGACCGGATCGCTCACCGACTTCACCGTCAACCTCAAGAAGGCTGCCACGGTCGAGGAGATCAACGCGGCGTTCGAGTCGGCGAGCAAGAAGGCGCTGAAGGGCATCCTCAAGTACACCGAGGACCCGATCGTGTCGAGCGACATCGTCACCGACCCGCACTCGTGCATCTTCGACGCCGGGCTCACGATGAGCATGGGCAAGCTCGTGAAGATCAACGGCTGGTACGACAACGAGTGGGGCTACTCGAACCGTCTCGTCGACCTGACGCTCTTCACCGGCGCCAAGGTCAAGCGCTGAGCCGATGAGCGAGATCCCCGTCCTGGAGGATCTGGAGACAGCGCTCGACGGCCTCGACGGCAAACGGATCCTCGTCCGTACCGACTTCAACGTCCCGCTCGACGGCGACGCAGATCGTCGACGACTTCCGGATCCGCGCGGCGTTGCCGACGATCGACTGGCTGACCGAGCGTGGAGCGACCGTCGTGACCGCCAGCCACCTCGGCCGACCGAAGGGCGCGCCGGACCCCAAGTACTCGATGGATCCCGTGCGCGCTCGCCTCGCCGAGCTCGCACCAGGTGTCGAGTTGCTCGAGAACCTGCGGTTCGACCCGGGTGAGACGGCCAACGACCCGGCGTTCGTCGCCCAGCTCGTCGACGGCATCGACGGCTACGTCAACGATGCCTTCGGCGCGTCGCACCGGGCGCACGCGTCGATCGTCGGGCCGCCGCAGTTCGTTCCGTCGGCGATGGGGCGCCTCCTCCAGAAGGAGGTCGAGGTGCTCCTCGGCCTGCGGAACAAGCCGAAGCACCCGTTCGTCGCCGTGCTCGGCGGCGCGAAGATCTCCGACAAGCTCGGTGTGGTCGAGGCGCTGCTCGAGGTCGTCGACTCGCTGGTGATCGGTGGCGCGATGTGCTTCACGTTCTTCGCCGCCCAGGGCAATCCGATCGGCGACTCGCTGTTCGAGCCCGACCAGGTCGAGACGTGCAAGCGCCTGCTCGCCGATGCCGGCGCCAAGGGCAAGACGATCCACCTGCCCGAGGACATCACGGGCACCACCGCGGACGGCGAGTATGCGACGTTCGGCACGCGCTTGCCGGACGGGGCGAAGGGCTTCGACATCGGTCCCGGCTCGGCCGCGGCGTTCACCGACGTGATCATGGATGCGCGCATGGTCTTCTGGAACGGCCCGATGGGCATGTTCGAAGACGAGCGGTTCGCGTCCGGTACCCGCACGGTCGCGCAGGCGATGGCCGACACCAAGGCCTTCACCGTGGTCGGCGGGGGTGACTCCGCTGCTGCGCTCGCGCAGTTCAAACTCGACGACGAGGTCGATCACGTCTCCACCGGGGGTGGGGCCAGCCTCGAACTCCTCGAGAACGGCGACCTGCCCGGACTCGCAGCCCTACGACAAGGAACGCAGTGACTCAGCGACAAGGAACGCAGTGACTCAGCGACAAGGAACGCAGTGACTCAGCGACAAGGAACGCAGTGACTCAGCGACAAGGAACGCAGTGACCCATCGAGAAGGAACGCAGTGACCCACCAGAACGGACGCTCATGACCCGTCGACCACTCATCTCCGGCAACTGGAAGATGAACCTCAACCACTTCGAGGCGATCCAGACCGTCCAGAAGCTGCACTACCTCGTCCCGAAGGAGACCCTCGAGGACGTCGACGTCAGCATCCACCCGCCGTTCACCGACATCCGCAGCGTCCAGACCGTGATCGAGACCGAGGACTTCGACTTCCACCTCGGCGCCCAGCACTGTCACTGGGAAGACTCCGGAGCGTTCACCGGCGAGGTGTCGCCGGCGTTCCTCCAGAAGCTGAACGTCGTCTACGTGATCGTCGGACACTCCGAGCGCCGCGAGCTCTTCGGCGAGACGGATGAGATGGTCAACAAGAAGGTGGCCGCCGTCCAGGCCCACCACATGACGCCGATCATGTGCTGCGGCGAGACGGACGCCGAACGCGAGGCGGGGGAGACGGAGTCGAAGGTGCTCGGCCAGATCGAAGCGGGTCTCGCCGGCCGCACGAACGAGCAGATCGCCTCATTGGTGATCGCGTACGAACCGATCTGGGCGATCGGCACCGGCAAGACCGCGACCGCCGACGACGCGCAGGCGGTGTGTGCCGCGATCCGCGGCAAGCTCCGCGAGATGACCGACGACACGACCGCGGACGCGGTACGCATCCAGTACGGCGGTTCGGTCAAGGGTGCCAACGCCACCGAACTGATGGCGCAGCCGGACATCGACGGCGCCCTCGTCGGCGGGGCCAGCCTCGATCCCGACGAGTTCGCGAAGATCGTCCAGTTCGGATCCTGACGGTCCTCCCGGGGACGGGGCCGGGGAGGACCGACGCCCGCCGCGCTTGATTTTTCACACATGCGAAACAGGGGTGGCTACCAGTCGGTAACGCACACTGATATGGTCCTGGGTCTTCGAGTCACCGGGGAGGGGGCTCGAAGGTGTTCAGCTGTGGTTGAACGCCGGCTCTGCCGGGCGGTTCCCGTAGCGCACGACTTCCCTTTGAACTATCCATCTTCCAGGAGGACACATACGTGAACACGACACGACGGAGCGCCAAGCTCCTCGCCGTTGCGGCCGCGTCGGCGTTGATCTTCGCAGCCTGTGGCAGCGATGACGACACCAGCGCACCCGAGGGCACCGACGCCGCCGAGACCGGCGACACGACCGAAACCGAGACCACCGAAGGTGGCGAGACCGAGACCACCGAAGGTGAGCCGGTCGAGGGTGCCGAAGGTGGCACCCTGATCTGGGCACACGAGCAGGAGCCGCCCGACCTGCACCTCGACGATCCGGAGAACAACCTCTCGATCGTGTCGTGGATCCGCTCAGCGATTATCGAGGGTCTGTACGGCGTCTCGGGATCGACCGAGTTCTACCCCGAACTGCTCGCGTCCGAGGCCGAGATCACCGAGAACGCGGACGGCACCGTCACTGGCGTCTACACGCTTCGTGACGGTCTCGTTTGGAGCGACGGCGACGACCTCACCGCCGACGACGTCAAGTTCACCTTCGACGCCATCATGGCGGCCGATGGGACGGACGAAGAGGGCGAACCCGCCTACGTGTACCTGCTCGGCAGCCGCGTCGGCTACGACACCGTCACCGAGTTCACGGTTGACAGCCCGACCCAGTTCAGCGTGACGTGGTCTGAGTTCTTCGCCGGTTACCCGGCCATCCTGAGCGAGATCTACCCCAGCCACGTCTTCTCGGCTGACCCCGTTGCCGCCGCAGGCGAACTCAACGAGGCGCTGCGTGAGTGGACGCTGGCCGACGGCACGATCATCCCGTCGTCCGGTCCCATGATGTTCGATTCGTGGTCGAAGGGCGTCCAGATGGACCTGGTGCGCAACGACGGCTACCACGGCTCCAACAGCCCGGACGCCACGAACACCGGCGTCGCCTACGTCGACGGCGTCCAGATCAACTTCGTCACCGACACCGACGCGCAGATCAACGCGCTGAAGGCCGGAGAAGCACAGATCATCATGACCCAGCCACAGCTGGCGTTCGAGGACCTGGCGTCGACCGAGGGATTCACCGTGTCCAGCGAAGCCGGACCGGTGTTCGAGCACTGGGGTCTCAACACCCACAACGTGCACCTCAAGAAGCCTGAGGTCCGTGAGGCAATGGCGTTCGCCATGAACAAGCAGGAGGTCATGGAAGGCCTCTACGCGCCGCTGTTCGGCGACACCCTGCCGGCCGAAGGCCTCGGCAACGTCTACTGGTTGTCCAACCAGTCGGCCTACGTCGACCACGCCGGTGAAGCCGGCTACGGTGCCGGCGACGTCGAGTCTGCAGCTGCAGCGCTCGAGTCGGCGGGCTACGCCCTCAATGCCGACGGCATCTACGAGCATCCCGAAGACGGTGTGCTCAGCCTGCGGGTGGGAACGACCGGCGGCAACCGCCTCCGCGAGATCCAGCAGGAGCTGCTCCAGGCGCAGTACAAGGATGCCGGCATCGACATCGTCATCGACAACGTGGAAGGCGCCGACTACTTCGGCGCCCAGCCGTTCGCCGAGGACGCCCTCGCGTGCTCGCTCAGTGCTGGTGCCGAGGGCAACTGCGAGATCTGGGACATCGCCCAGTTCGCGTGGGTCGGTGGCCCGTGGCCCGGTGGCGGTACGCCGAACTACAGCATCGGCGTTGGCGAGAACCCGTACGGCTGGGACAACGAGGCGTTCGACACCAAGGCTGCCGAGTGCGATGCCACGATCGACGACGCCGCCCGTGCTGACTGCTACAACGAGCTCAACGTCTACGTCACCACGTTGGAGACCGACCCCAACGGTCTGTTCCTCCTGCCGATCACGCAGAAGCCGTCGTTCTACGGCTACACCTCTGACCTCGCATCCGCTGGCGTCGCTCCCGACGCACAGGGTGCCGGTCCGCTGACCAACGTCGCCGACTTCCAGTTCGCGAACTGATCAGCAACCTGTGATGTACTTGTCGGGGACCCGCTTCGGTGGGTCCCCGACCTGTACTCCTGCTCTCGACCATCCGATCTGAGGCTCCGACCTTGTTCGCCTACATCACCCGCCGAGTACTCGCCACGATCCCATTGCTGATCATCGCGCTGTACTTGGTGTTCGTCGGCGTGTCGATGACCTCCGACCCTCGAGCCGATTTCTACCTGTGCCTTCCGCGTTGCCAGGACGGCTTCGATCGGATCACCGAGGTGTACAACCTCGACGTCCCGATCATCGTGCGTCCGTTCGTCTGGTTCGGTCAGGTGTTCCAGCGGTGACTTCGGAGACTCCAGCTCCATCGGTGAGCCCGTCTGGGATGTCATCAAGGACCGCGGATGGAACACCGCCCTGCTCGCCGTGCCGGCGTTTCTCATCAGCGCGTCGATCGCACTGCTCCTCTCGGTGTACTCGGCCCGACGCCAGTACACCTTCGGCGACTACTTCTTCACGGCGCTCGCCTTCTTCGGGCTCGCCTTCCCCTCGTTCGTCCTCGCGTTGCTCATCCAGAACGTGCTCGGCGTGCAGCTCGAGAACTGGTTCGGCGATCAAACCGTTCAACACCGGTCAGAAAGTCCGACGAAAACCTCGGCGAACTCCTCCGTGACATGGCACTTCCGATGCTGTCGTCTGGTGATCCTCTCCATCTCCGCCGACATCGCGCTTCGGGCGGGCCTCGATGCTCGAGACGTTCAACCAGGACTACATCCGCACCGCCCGCGCCAAGGGGCTCAGTGAGAAGACGGTCGTCTGGAAGCACGCGCTGCGCAACGCACTGATCCCCCTCGTCACGCTCTGGGCGCTCAACTTGTCGGCACTGCTCGGCGGTTCGATCGTGACCGAGAGCATCTTCTCGTGGCCCGGACTCGGTCCGGCGTTCATCACGGCGCTCGGCGACGCCGATCTCGATCTCATCCTCGGCATCGTGTTGTTCACGGGCCTCATCACCGTCACCTTCAACCTGATCGCCGACGTCATGTACGGCGTTCTCGACCCGCGGATTCGACTGGACTGAGCAGCGATGGCAGACAGCACTTCGACTGACGCTTGACGATCGCCGACGCCGACCGACGACGCGTGCCCGTCTTCTCCGCCGGCGAGGTCGAGGGCCTCACCGACGGTGCCACAGTCGTTCGGCCGGCTCGCTTGGCGAGCGGTTCCGGCACCACAAGATGGCGCATCGTCGGTGCTGTCGGCCTCGTCCTCATCATGGTGCTCTTCATCGTCGGCCCGATGTTCAGCGCCTACGCGTTCGACGAGCGCGAACATCGCCGACCGCCTGCAGGGCCCGTCGATGGATCACTGGTTCGGCACCGACGAAATCGGCCGCGACCTGTTCGTGCGCACCGCCCAGGGCGGCCTGTACTCGCTGTGGATCGGCTTCATCGTCGCCATCCTCGGCGACGACGCTCGGCACGATCCTCGGCGCGATCGCCGGCTTACTTCGGCGGCGGCATCGACGGCTTCATCTCGCAGGTGATCAACCTGGTGCTCATCGTGCCCGCGCTGATCGTGCTTGTCGGTCTTCTCGCAGAACTTCGGCGCGACGCCGATCGGCTTGTCGGTCGTGCTGTCGCTGCTGCTGTGGACCCGAATCGCACGTGTCGTCCGAGGTGTCGTGCTGTCGATCAAGGAACAGGAGTTCATCCTGGCGGCACGCGCAGCCGGCGCGGGCAACACGCGCATCATCTTGCGCCACGTGCTCCCGAACGTCGTCGGCCCCGTCGTCGTCGAGGTCACGCTTGCTGCTCGGCACGGCCATCGTGCTCGAGAGCACGCTGTCGTTCCTGGGGCTGGGCGTGCAGCCACCCGACGCCTCGCTCGGCACCCTGGTGGCCGACGCGAAGGGCAGCATCGACAGCGACCCGATCCGCGTGTTGATCCCGGGATTCTGCATCGTCTGGATCGTCCTGTGCGTCAACTTCCTCGGAGACGGCCTGCGTGACGCGCTCGACCCTCGTTCGAAGACCGAGCGAGGGCTGACGTGAGCCGACCCCGTTGTTGAAGGTCGACGACCTGAACGTCTCGTTCCGCACGCCCGACGGTGTCGTGAACGCGGTGACCGACGTGAGCTTCGACATCCGCCCGGGAGAGGTGCTCGCCGTGGTGGGCGAGTCCGGGTTCGGGCAAGTCCGTCACCGCACTCGCGTTGATGCAGCTGCACCCCAAGAACACCGACATCACCGGCTCGGTCGATGTTCGACGGCATCGACGTCCTTCGCATGTCCGAGGACGAGATGCGCATCGATCCGCGGCCAGGACATCGCGATGATCTTCCAGGATCCGATGACGGCCCTGAACCCGGTCTTCACGTCGGCGATCAGATCGTCGAGGCGATCCGGCTTGCACAGCTCGGACACGTCGAAGCAGGGTGCCTGGGCTCGGGCCGGTCGACCTGCTCAACCTGGTCGGCGTGCCCGAGCCGAAGGCGCGCGCGTCGCAGTATCCGCACGAGTTCTCCGGCGGTATGCGCCAGCGGGCGATGATCGCCATGGCGATCGCCAACGACCCGAAGCTGCTGATCGCCGACGAGCCCACCACCGCGCTCGACGTCACGGTGCAGGCCCAGGTCATGGAGGTGCTGCACGACGTCCAGCAGGAGACCGGCTCGGCGATGATGCTGATCACGCACGACCTCGGCCTCGTCGCCGGGTCGGCCGACCGCGTGCAGGTGATGTACGGCGAGCCGGGTGATGGAGACCGGCGACCGTCGACGACATCTTCTACGAGTCGTCGAACCCGTACACCCTGGCGCTGCTCAACTCGATCCCCGACCTCGAGGGCGTCAAGGACGTCACTGCATGCCGATTCCGGGCAACCCGCCGAGCCTGCTGAATCCGCCGTCCGGGTGCCCGTTCCGACCTCGGTGCGTCTACGCGCATCGACCGATGTGCGCGTCGGATCCGTCCCGATGCTGGAGCTCGGTCGACGGATCGCACGCGAGCCGGTGCCATCGGGCTGCCGAGCTCGTACGTCGACTGGCGAGGTGATGGCGTGACGACGTCGCGATCGCTGTGATCGACTCCGGCGCCGCTCAGCGGTGTCGCCGGACGCTCCGGTCCTGCGGGTCGGAACCTCGTCAAGGAGTTCCCGATCCGGGCCGGCGTGCTTCCGCCGTCAGGTCGGCTCCGTGACAGGCTGTCTCGGACGTGTCGCTCGACCTGTATCGCGCAACGAGACGCTCGGCATCGTCGGCGAGTCCGGGCTGCGGCAAGAGCACCCTCGGACGTTCGCTCCTGCGGCTGGTCGAGCCGACCTCCGGCACGGTGATGTTCGGCGACGAGGACGTCACCGCGGCGTCGAGGAGCGGTTGCGCCAGCTGCGCAGCGATCTGCAGATGGTGTTCCAGGACCCGTACGCATCGCTCAATCCGCGGCTTCCGATCCGCGACATCGTCGAGCGAGCCGATGACGCATCCACGGCGTCCGCAAGAAGGAGGCACGGGAGCGCGTCGGCGAACTGCTCGAGCGGGTCGGTCTGCTCCCCGAGCACGGCAACCGGTACCCGCACGAGTTCTCCGGCGGCCAGCGTCAGCGCATCGGCATCGCCCGGTCGCTCGCTCTGCGCCCGAAGGTGATCGTGCTCGACGAGCCGGTCTCGGCGCTCGACGTGAGCATCCAGGCCCAGGTGCTCAACCTGCTCGACGAGATCCAGGACGAGTTCCAGCTCAGCTTCATCTTCATCGCCCACGACCTGTCGGTGGTGCGCCACACGAGCGATCGGGTCGGGTGATGTACCTCGGCCGGATCGCCGAGGTCGCCGATCGCGACGACGCTCTACGACGACGCCGTCGCATCCGTACACGCACGTCGTTGCTGTCGGCGGTGCCGATCGCCGATCCGCGTCGCGAGCGGCGCGTCGGCGCATCATCCTGCAGGGCGACGTGCCGAGCCCGGCGAACCCGCCGTCCGGCTGCCGGTTCCACACCCGGTGCCCGATCGCGCAGGACATCTGCTCGCAGACCGAGACGCCGCAGCTGCGTCGAGATCTCGCCCGGCCACCAGGTCGCGTGCCACTTCCCGCTGAGCCCGGGCGAGATCGCTGCTCGAGCGTACGGTGCAGCTCGACGCAAGGTCGACATCGCCGGCGACTGACCGAGCGCGACCGAGTCGGTGACCCTGCACTCGGTCTGGCGCGGCATCGTGCTCAGCATCTCGCAGCGCACTGCATCGTGTTCGGCGCCGGCGTCGTCTCGTCGTCGGGGCTGGCGCACGGGTCGCGTGTCCCGTCGACACTGGTGCTGATCGTCGGCGATCGCGTCGCTGATCGGTCATCGTTCGACTATCCGATCTCGACTCGCTTCGAGCATCGACGGCGTGCACTCGCCGAGCGCTGGCGCGGCACCATCGGATCCCGTGGGATTCGCCATCGACCGTTGACGAGGTCGCGGCCGCGTCGATCGCCGCGTTGCGCAACGCTGGCTCACGGCGGACTCGTCGCCGTCGTCGGCCGACGGCACTACCTGCTCGTCGATCGAGTCGAGTCAGGTCGGACGAGTTCGACCGGCTCGAATCGGACTGCTGCGACGGCGGGATGTCGACCTCGGGCTCGGCACGCGACCGAGTGACAACGTGGTGCCGACCTGGATGTACCGGCGCAAGCGCTGGGCGCCCGAGCAGCCGAGCGACCGGTAGGCTTGTCGACCGTGCGTGACGTCATGCTCTACATCACCCTCGCCATCAACATCGTCTCGATGGGCGCCCTGATCGCCGGCATCTTGATGCACAGCGGTCGCGGTGGCGGCCTGTCGGACATGTTCGGCGGTGGCGGTGGTGCAGCGCTCGGGTCGTCGGCTGCGGAGCGGAACCTCAACCGGATCACGTTCGTGTTCGCGTTGATCTGGATCTTCACCGTGCTGGCGCTCCCGTTCCTGTTCGAGTGACTCGATCGCGTGGAGTCGCGTCGGTGGTCGGATACAGTCACTGACCCACAACCACGTCGGAGTGGCGGAATGGCAGACGCGCTAGCTTGAGGTGCTAGTGCCCTACTAATGGGCGTGGGGGTTCAAGTCCCCCCTCCGACACCAGGTCCTGAGCGATCTCGTGAACTCGTTGGCGACTCTGTGCGCATCGATTTCACGAGAATGTCGAGCCGAGATCGCCAAGGCAGACGCTCTCGACAGCCCGCGGTCGGCCACGCCGGCGTGCGTTGCCGGAAGGAATCACATGTCCCGCGAACACTCCGCTCGTGATGCTGTCCAGGGGTTGATCCCCGACGACACCATCATCGATGTCGCACTGACCTACCCTCGCGGCTTCACGAAGTCACAGGCGTACGGCATGGCGGCCGGCAGCCTGATCGGCGGAACTGACTTCGTCGCAGTTGGTGCCGTGGTCGGCTCCGCGGTCGGCGGCAAGATCTTCACGAACCTGAAGGAGCTACCGCCGACCATTGTCGTCGCCGTGTCCGAGACTGCGGTCTATACGCTCGGTCGGAACAAGATGGGCCTCGTGGGCGGCTGGGACAAGCTCACGAAGCTGGTGAAATTCGACCGCAGCACCCTGCGGACCGATGTCCGTCAACGGGCGGTGACGCTCGAGATCACCTTGACCGACACCGAGCACGACGTGTCCGTCGAACTCGAGGCCAAGCGCCTCGGCAACCTCGGTATCAAGACGATCACCGCGCTCCTGGTGTCCGACGGTTAGACCGGTCTCGACGAAGCGACGCGCACCGACGAGACGAGCCCGGTGATCGTGCATCATTGCTCGGGCTCGCACGCCTCGACTTCGCCGGGTCAGCTGTTGTCGCTGACGGCGCGTGATGTGAGGGTTCCTGCCAGGGCTTCGGCGATGCCGTCCGTGTGTTCGAACAGCACGTCGGCCATCAGTTCAGCAGCCGCCCGGCCGGACTGGGTGAGTCGGATGACGACAGCTCGTCGGTCGTGCGCGACGTCGCCGTACGAACGCTGCACCAAGCCGTCGGCCTCGAGCTGGTCGACGATGTACGTGAGGCCGCCGCTCGACACGCCCAGCAACTCGGCGAGTTGGGCGGGCCGAGCAGAGCCCCAGGCGGCGAGGGTCGCGAGGGCGAGCCGTGGCCGAAGTCCGTGCACGCCGAGTTCCTTGTCGAGTTGTCGAGACACCGACGCGCCTGCGGCGCCCATGCGACCCGCGATCTCGAGCGGGGTCGGTCGTCCGTGGTCGTTCGCCGCGAACGTCCGGTCGGTCAGGAGTCCGACGATCTCCATGACGAAGGGTGCCGAGGAGACGAAGAACTCATCGAGGTGTGCGCCGAGTTCACGGACCCGATGGCGGCCCCCTCGGGTGAGCGCGCACAGCACCTCTCGTTTGTCGTCGGTGCCCTGGACGCTGCTCGCGAGCCCGAGTTCCTCCAGCCGTCCAACGAGCAGCGTGATGCCATTTCGGCTGAGTCCGGTGAGCTCACAGAGGCCACGCCGACTCGTCGGGCCGGCGTTGAACAGATGGGTGAGGACCTGCACCTCGTGATTGCTCGACGCGCCGGCTCCGACGACATCGTCGATGACTTCGGTGATCTCGATCGAGTACAGCGCGAACAGGTACGCCGGCGCGAGCACGATCGGTATGGGCTTGGATGGCCTCGAGTACTTCGAGGCGCTGTCGAGCGTTGGGCGGGGATCAGGGCCGCG
>CAVVAO010000007.1:0-81605 GCA_963746285.1 Ilumatobacteraceae bacterium
GATCGTGGTCGGGCTACTGGTCGGACCGGGCGGCGTCAGTCTCTTCACCTGACCCAGGCAGTGCAAGTGACCGCGGAAGGAGCCGGAGTGAGCGACAATGCCAATCAGGTGGTGATGGTGGACATCGATGACGACGGCGTGATCGTCGTGCGCGGCGAGGTCGACATGGCGGCCGGCCCACTGCTCGACAACGCGATCGAAGCCCGGGAGCTCGACGACCCCGTCGTGCTCGATCTGGGCGGTGTGGAGTTCATCGACTCCTCGGGCCTACGGCGGCTGCTCGGCGCATCGCGACGGGCCGCCGCCCGAGGCTTCATCGGTCGTGCTGCGAGGCGCGTCGCGGGAAGTCGGACGGCTGCTCGACATCACCGGCACCGCCGGCCAGTTCACGCTGGAGTCCCGACGTGAGTGATGTTCCGACATGATGTCCGACGTCGCCACCGTGGGCGTCCGCCTGATCGTCGTCCCCGGCCGTCTGATCGTCCGAGGGATACAGTTCGATCCATGTCCGCTGAGGAGCTCCTCACCATCCGGCCGATCGACGGCGGCGCTGCGCTCGTCGGTGAGATCGATGCCCACACGGCGGGGCGCCTCACCCAGGCGTTCGACGATCCCGGCGACCTGGTCCTCGATCTCTCCGGGGTCGAGTTCGTCGACTCGAGCGGCCTGCGCGTGCTCATCGAACTGCACCAGAACTGCTCCCAGGCAGGCGGCGCGGTCGTGTTGCGTACGCCGTCGCCAGCGGTGCGGCGGCTGCTCGAAGTCAGCGGCGTCGCCGACTACCTCACCGTCGACGACCGCATCACCCCCTGAAACCGACGGCAGTCGGGCGGCCAGCAGGAGGTGAGTAACATGCCTTCGGTGCCCAGTCGGCTCGTTCGGAAGTTCGAGCAGTCGTCAGACTTCTCCGACGTTGCTGCTGCCCGACGATTCGTGCGTCAGGCGCTGGCCGACGTCGACCCGGCCATCTCCGCCGATCTGCAGCTGGCGGTGAGCGAACTCGTGACCAACGCCATCGATCACGCCGCCAGCCCGCACGTCACCGTCGAGGTGGCGATCGAGGCCGGCGAAGTGGTCCTCACGGTCACGAGCCATGGATCCGGTCCGTTGGCCCCCGTCACGACCTGGGTGCCCGCACCTCCCGAGGCGAGTGCCGGCCGTGGACTTGCCATCGTTCGGAGCATCGCCACGAACGTGACGGTCGACCATCGGGGCGACACACTCCGCATCAGCGTGCATCGGACCCGCTGAGGGTTCCCAACTGTCCCAGAGCCGTACAATCCACGCGATGCCCGAACCGGTACTCCAGGAGCCCGCGGCCAGCCCGGCGCCGGGTTCGGTGCCCGCCGACGTTGCCGCGTTCCTCGTCGAGCGACAGCTGTCCGGGGTGCTGGTGATGGACGCAGGCGGCCGGATCACGGCCCACAATCCGTCCGCGCTCCGGGTCCTCGAGATGACGCCGGAGCAGCTGGCAGGCACGAGCTCGCTCGATCCCCGGTGGGAGGCGGTCGACCAGTATCTCCAGCCGATCCCAGGTGAACGGCATCCAGCGATGATCGCCCTGGCCACCCGTCAGCCAGTGCGCGGCACCACGATGGGGGTCCGGGTCGGCGCTGGTGCGTACCGCTGGCTCCGTGTCGACTCGTGGCCGCTCGATGACGGCGGCGTCGTCACCCAGTTCAAGGACATCACCGGTGAACTCGGGGCGCAGGCGCGGATGGCCGACACGCTCGACCTCCTGCAACGCCACGCGCTTCCCGGCGAGCACCCGTCCAGCGACTGGCTCTCGGCGCGCAGTCGCTACCAGGCCCGCCCGGGCGCGCTCGACGTGGGCGGCGACTTCCTCGACGTGTTCTCCGTCGACGACGAGCGGCTCGGTTTCTTCATCGGTGACGCGAGCGGGCACGACCTTGCCACCGTCACGAGCATGGTGACGGCCCGACACACGCTGCCGCGCGGCGGGGCTGCACTTCCACCGGCCTGCGCAGGTGCTCCGCTGGCTCGACGACATCCTCGCATCGACGCCGAACACCGTGTTCTGCACCGCGGTCTACGGCACCATCACACCGGCGGCCGACCACGGAATCGACGTGGTGCTCGGCAACGCCGGCCATCCACCACCCGTTCACGTCTCGGCGCACGGAGCGTCGCTCGTCGAGCCGCACGGGGCGCTCCTCGGGGCGTTCGACAGCTTTCGCGACCCGCCGACGGTGGAGCTCCATCTGGCACCGGGTGACCGGTTGGTCCTGTTCACCAACGGCTTGGTCGACTCCTGCCGCCCCCGGCTGAGCCACGACGAGTTGGTCGAGTTGCTGATCGGCAGCCACGACGGCGGCGATGTCGACCCGTACGAGGCACTCGACCGGCTCGTTCAGCGGTGTGTCGAGGAAGGTGGCCCCGATCGTGACGACATGGCCTACCTCGTGCTGACCGCCTCGGGTGGCACCGGGTCGTGCGACTGAGTGTTCGAACCGTGAATTCCGACACGGCTTCTGTGGCATGATCCACGCATTCAGACGAGTGACGTGCCGCACCGAGCCGAGCGACCCCGATGAACTCCGAGATCGACCACACCGTCGTACGACGACGGCGCACGCCGCCGTGGTTGGCTGGACTGTGGGCGGGATTGGTCTGTCTCGCGTTCGCGTTCGGCGGTGCCGTCGCGGTCGAGTCGGTTCATCAGTCGACTGAGGATCAGCTCCTGCAGCAACAGGCCGAGGAGATCGCTGCGGTGCTCTCCTCCACGATCTCCGGGTTGCAGGCCCCACTCGCTGCTGCGGCGTCGGTGGCGGCGGCGACCGATGCCGACCCCGCAGCGGTCGGGGCCTCACTCGGTGAGTCCCTCGCACGCAACCAGTTCCGTGGTGCCGTCGTCCTCGACAGCGAAGGCGGCGAGGTACTCGCGCTCGGTGAACCCCTCGTGCTCGCTCGGCACGAAGGCCGACTCGCGGCGGTCGTCGCGCCGGCGAGCGCCGCCGAGGGCCTCGCGGTCATCGACACGCTCGACCTCGAGCCGCGTGTGCTCGGGTTCGCGCACTCGGACAACGTCGACGATCGTTACGTGGTCTACGCCGAGACCCCCCTGCCGGAGCGCACTGGAGCGCCACGGTCGAACGAACTGTTCAGCAACCTCGACTTCAGCCTGTTCCTCGGCACCGAACGCGTCACAGATCAACTGCTCTACACGAGTGCGCGAGCGATCCCGCTGACAGGTCGGGTCGCCCAGACCACGGTGCCGTTCGGTGACGGTTCACTGACACTGGCGGTCTCCACCGACGAGGACCTCGCCGATCGCCTCTCCGCCCAGCTGCCCTGGATTCTCGTGGCGGGCGGCACCGTGCTGGCTTTCGCCGTCGGAGGTGTGGTCGCGCTCATCCTCCGCGGGCGTCGTCAGGCCGAAGATCTCGCACAGGAGCTGGCAATCTCCCACGAACGGCAACAGGGTGTGATCCGGACGCTGCAGCAGAGCCTGCTGCCGCGCCGGTTGCCGTCACCAGCCGGCACCGAGCTCGCCACCGCGTTCTGGCCGGCCGACAGTTCCCTCGAGGTCGGCGGCGACTTCTACGACGTGTTCACGATCGACTCGAATTCATGGGCTGTGGCCATCGGAGACGTGTGCGGGAAGGGGGTCGACGCAGCGGCGCTCACCGCAGTGGTGAGGCACACGATCCGCGCTGGGGCCCACCAGCTCACCCGATCTGCCGAGGTGCTCAGCTGGGCTCGCGACGCCGTCGAGGCCTTCGACGAGAACACCTACTGCACGGCGTGCTTCGCTTTCGTGCGTCAGGCACCGTCCGGACTGCGGGTCGACCTGTCGCTCGCCGGCCACCCCCGACCGATCCTGATCACCGCGGACGAAACGACCGCGGTCGGCGAACCCGGCACGATCCTGGGGATGGTGCCGCCCCGCTTCCAGGAAGTGGTCGTCAACCTCGGTCCCGGCGATGCGCTGGTGTTCTACACCGATGGGGTCACGGACGCACCGGCTGGCGGAGAGGTCACCGAGGAGCAACTGTGCGAGGTGCTGGCGGCTGGTCGGGCAGCCTCGCCCGACGAGATCATCGAACTGCTCCGCGATGAACTGCGACGCAGACGTCCCGGGGGCACTCGCGACGATGTCGCGCTCGTCGTGATCCGAGGGAGTACCGAACACGTCGATCGGGAATCGGGGCTCGTCACGGCGTCGGGCGGCTCGACCTGACGCATTCGGTGACCGGACGGAGTTGGAAGGCGGGCTGACACGGCCGCCGGTCAGGCGGTCGTTCGACGGGACCCGACGAAGCCGGCGATCGCGCCGGCGACCAGCAGGGCGACGGCGATGATCAGGGCCCAGGCGGCGGCTTCGACGAGGAGACCGATGCCCCCGAAGATCAGGGCGAGGATGAGGAGGATGATGAGCAGGCTCATGACGGTGGATCCTTTCGAGGAGTCACCCGGCCGGGGCCGGCGTGGGTGTGAACGTCTCAGGTCGAAGTACCCACCAGGAACCTGTTCAAAACATCGAGGGGAGTTCCCGGATTCCGTTCCTACTCGGCGAGTCCGACGGGCTGGTCGTCGATGATCTGGTCGAGGTATTCCGACATGCCGTAGCCGACGCGGCCCTCGAAGTCGCCCGAGTGGATCGTCCACTTCGTGTAGGCCTCGGAGATTCGGGTCTGCAGCCAGTCGCCGTCCGGGGTCTGGCGCCGGTTGCGCAACGGGATCAGGCTCAGCGCCTCGCCGGTGAAGTTCCATTCGCGGTCGCTGCGACTCGAGCGGATGGTGCCCTCGATGCGGTCGTGGTAGTGCTCGTCGCCGCGTGTGGCGGTGGAGATCTGCACGTCGTCGCACAGGTGCATCACGCCGTTCTCCCACACGAACCCACCGCGGGTGCCCTCGGTGTCGCGCTTGGCGACGCGGCTCGCCATGAACCCGAAGTTCTCGTCGACGTTCACGGTCAGCCAGCGGTAGTACCACGGTGCCTGCCAGTACCGGGGCCCCCACGAGTGGTCGCGCAGGCCGAAGCCGGCGATCTGCCACTCCCGGTCGCCGACGCGCATCGTGCCCGTCGCCTCGACCAGCTGTTCGTAGTGGCCCTTGGCGAACTCCTCGCCGGGCTTCTCGTGCGGTTCGTCGGGCTCGCCGCCGAACATGCTCGGGCGACCCTGTCCGGTGAAGGTGAGATGGACCTCGGCCTCGGCGTACGGGTTGTTCGTGAACGCCTCCTTCGGGTTCGCCATCTGCTCGGGCTCGTCGAGCACGACGACCTTGCCGACGTAGTCGATGCGCAGCTCCTCGAACGGCTTCACCATCGTCCAGGTCAGCCCGGCGGCGTCGAGGGCGTCGTTGTTCTCGATCGCCGGCCGCTTGAACATGAACCCGACCTGGCGGTTGCCGGCGGTTCCGTCGGCGCGGACCTCCGGTGGCAGGTACAGGCACACCGTCATCTCGGCGGTGCCCTCGTTGGCGCGGTTGCCCATCCGGAACCAGCCGCCGACGCCCTGGACCGGGTCGAAGGCATTGATGTACATGCTCTCGTTGAAGTTCGGCTCGGGGCCGAGTTCGTGCATGTATTCGTCGGACTCGTCGAGACGTACACCCATGTCCGCTGACGGTACGAGGCAACGATGATCTGCGACGGATCGGACGGAAGTACCGTGGCGAGCGGCGATCGGCGTCGCATGGAGGGACGAGATGAGCATCACCGACGACGACCTGGAGACGACGAACTCGGCGATCGCCAAGTTGGAGGGGATCGAACCGTCCGGCGATCTCGAGCGAGTTCAATGCCCGCAAGCTCGCGTTCGGTCCTGACAAGGCGTTGATCGGCCCGGTCGCCCATCTGGCGGCAGAACGCATCCGGCTGAACGCTCTCGAGTGGGAACACTTCGAGGTTCGCCAGGTCGGCGCGACGCTCGGCGGCATCGTCAAGGGCCTCGATCTCTCGAAGCCGCTCGCCGACGACGTGTTCGAAGAACTGACGCGTGCCTGGGTCGACTACAAGGTGCTGTTCTTCCGCGACCAGCAGCTCACCGCCGAGCAGCACGTCGCGTTCGCTCGTCGCTTCGGCGAACTCGAGGTGCACCCGTTTCTCTCCAACAACGACGAGTTGCCCGAACTCGTCCGGTTCGCGAAGGACGCCGACACCGGCGGATACGAGAATGGCTGGCATCACGACGTCACCTGGCGCGAGACGCCGTCGAAGGGAGCGATCCTGCGTGCGATCTCGGTGCCGGACACCGGCGGCGACACGCTGTTCTGCGACATGAACGCCGCCTACGAAGGGTTGTCCGACGACGTCAAGGACCGCATCGAGGGCCTCGTCGCCGAGCACGACTACATGCAGGCGTTCGGGCACACGATCACCGGCGCCGATGCGGCGGCGATGCGCGAGAAGTATCCGGTGGTCGAGCATCCCGTGGTGATCCACCACCCGATCTCGGGCAACCGGTTGCTGTACGTCAACCGGTTCTTCACGAGCCGCATCGTCGGCCTCGACCCCGCCGAATCCGACGACCTGCTGGTGACGCTGTTCGCTCAGGCGAACACGCTCGAGTACCACTGCCGCCTTCATTGGCACCCGAACTCGATCGCGATGTGGGACAACCTGGCGGTCCAGCACTATGCGTCGAGCGACTACTGGCCCGACGTCCGGGTGATGGAACGAGCCAGCATCATCGGCGTTCGCCCGTCGTTCTGACGCGTCGCCGATGACCCGTGTCGTTCTGATCACCGGCGCCAGCCGAGGCATCGGCGCTGCGACGGCGCGACTCGCGGCCGAGCGCGGCGATCACGTCGCGGTCAACTACGCGCGCAACTCCGATGCCGCTCAGGCTGTCGTCGCCGACTGCGTCGGCCTCGGATCGCGGGCGATCGCGGTGCAGGCCGACGTCGCGGACGAGGCCGCCGTGATCGAGATGTTCGATGTCGTCGCCGACGACCTGGGACCGGTCGACGTCCTCGTCAACAATGCCGGAATCCTCCACACGCAGATGCGCTTCGACGAGATGTCCGTCGATCGTTGGCGCGAGCTGCTCGATGTCAACGTGATCGGCGCGTTCGTGTGCGCCCGCGAAGCAGTGCGCCGAATGTCGACCCGTCACGGCGGGCGCGGAGGAGCGATCGTCAACGTGTCGTCGGCGGCGAGCTATCTCGGCAGCCCCGAGGAGTACGTCGACTACGCCGCGAGCAAGGCGGCGATCGACACGCTCACGATCGGGCTGGGCAAGGAGGTCGCCACCGAGGGTGTCCGGGTGAACGCGGTGCGACCCGGGGTGATTCGCACGGACATCCATGCCAGCGGCGGCGAGCCAGGTCGGGTCGAACGGGTGGCGCCGTCGGTTCCGATGCAACGTGGCGGCGAACCGATCGAGGTGGCCCGGACGATCCTCTGGCTCGCGTCCGACGAGGCGTCGTACATCACCGGCACGATCGTCAACTGCTCCGGCGGACGCTGAGGGGCGACCGGGTCGTGACCCGCGGACGGGTCAGCAGAGGTCGGTGCCGTCGGGAGCGATGATGTGCCAGCGACCATCGTCGGCCCGGTACACCGTGAAGCCCTGCTCTTTCAGGTAGTTGTGACGAGGACACAGCGGTGCGCCGTTGTCGGGGTTGGTCGGTCCACGGGCGGTCCAGCTGGTGAGATGGTCGGCGTGGCACCACGTGTGGGGTTGGTCACAGCCCGGCCAGATGCACGTGGGCTCGAGCAGCATGACCGCCTCGCGTGCGAACCCGCTGAAGAGTCGTCGCGTGCGCCCCAGCTCGATGACCACGCCATCGGCTTCGGTGACCACCCGGCGGATGAGCGACCACAGCGACACGCCGATGATGGCGTCGGGGTTGACGCGATGACCGCGGTCGGTGCGCGACGTGACACCGCGGTAGTCGAGCGGGTCGAGCGGCGCGACCGTCGGCGATGGCAGCAGCGGTGGTGGCGTCGAGGAGGAAGTTGACGGTCGGCAGCGGTCGTGCACGATCGGGCGGGCACGCCGCGGCGGCCCTCGCCATTTCCAAGAGCGCGTCCGAGCGGCGTTGCGCTTCGGTGCGGCTGCAGCTTGCTCACGTCGACGTTGCCCTCGCCGAGACGGCGCGTGGCCTCCTTCCAGTCCCGATCGAACTCACGGTCGACGAACCAGCAGAAGATCTCGAGGAACTCGGGGCCGCCGACATCGTCGAACACCGCGTTGAGGTTCCACGAACCGTCAGCGTTCTGGTGGACGCTCGCGGTGCGGCGCTGCCGGTTGCGTTCGAGCTTCTCGGCGGCGCCCAGCGGATCGGCGAGGGCCTCCCACGTGAGTGCCCGGCGTTCGAACTCGACGTACGAGCAATCCATCGCGTCGACCATCAGCTGCCAGACGCCGCGGGTGAGCACGTCGGGTTCGATCCGCGGATTGGCGGCGATGCGTGCCATCAGCCGGGTCTGGGCGACGCCGAGCTGTCCCGCAGCAAGGGCGTTGTTCCACACCGTCACGGCGCGACGGAGGCGAGCCTCTTGCACCCGGCCGTGGGCCTCGGAACCCGACAGTTGCAGGTGATGCTTCATCCAGCTCTTGGCGGTGAAGAACCCGAGGTCGCGGAACGGTCGTGCGGCGTCGAGATGGTCGGCGACCGCGATCGCCGCGGCGTGGCCTTGGCGTCGGAGTTGCTCGACCCCGGTCGCCCACGCGGCGACGGTGGCGGCGTCGAAGCTCGTGGGGTCGAGGGACTCGAGCATCGACAGTCCCTGCGCGCAGTGCTCGACGGCGGCGGCGATCCACTCCGGGCCCACCTCGGTGCTGTCGCCGATCGCGACATCGGTCACCGGGTCGAAGTTGCGTCGATCGTCGGCCGGATACCAGACGAATCCGTCCCCGAAACGAGACCCGCCGGGCGACGCCGACGGCGCCACCCCCATCACGGCATCGTCGACAACGGTCATGGTTCCATCATGACGAGGGGGTCTCACAGAGTTCGCCGACGACTTCGCACGAGCTCGCCGCGCCGCTCGACACGACCAAGCTCTACGGTGGCGTCGTGGAGGAGTTCGTCATCGCACGCAACCCCGGAGCGGTGCCGCACGGTGCAACCACTGCCGCGGACGTCCGAGCGTGGGCCGTCACGGCGGGCATGATGGTCAGCGATCGTGGTCGCATCCCGGCCGAGGTGATGCGTGCGTACCTCAGCGCGCACGGCACGGCATGACTCGTCACCTCGCTCGATGGGAGCTCGACGGTGTCGCCGGAGCGGTCGTGGTGGTCGACGTCATCCGCGCCTTCACCACGGCGGCGTACGCATTCGGATCCGGTGCGGCGGAGATCTACCTCGTCGCGACGGTCGACGAGGCGCTGGCATTCAAGGCGGCGAACCCCGGATCGCTGGCGATGGGGGAAGAGCGCGGTCTGCGGCCCGACGGGTTCGACTTCCCGAACTCGCCGGCCATGGTTCGCGCCGCCGATCTCGATGGGCGCACGCTCGTGCAGCGCACCTCCGCGGGCACGCAGGGGGTGGTGCGCGCCGTCGATGCCACCCGGCTGTGGGCCGCCAGCCTCGCGGTGGCGTCGGCGACCGCTCGCGCCGTCGAAGGCGCGGGACTCGGAACTCCGGCATACGTGATCACCGGCCGTTTCGAGGACCGACCCGATGGCGGAATCGACGACGTGCTGGCGGCGGAGCTGATCGAGCGGGCCCGCACCCGCCGTCCCCTCGACGCACACGCCACCTCCGCGGCGCTGCTCGCCACCGACGAGGCCGCCAGAACGTTGGCGCTCGGGCCGGAACACACCGACCCGCGTGACATCGAACTCGCTGCCGCGGTCGACGCCTTCGACTTCGCGATGGAGGTCGAACGCACCGATCGCGGACTGCGACTCGTCACGAGTCGGTCGGGTCGAACATCTCCAACTGCTCCCAGGTGACGGCGACGTCGCTGACGACACACCACTTCAGGCGCCCGCGTGAACCCGGCCGGCGGATCTCGACACGCTCGGCGCGCAGTGATCGGGCCGAACCGTCGGGGTCGCGGATCGCGATGCTGCCGTCGTACTCGATGCCGACGACCCGCCCGACGATCCAACGGCCCCGGTCGTTGCGGCGAAACCGGATCGGTTCGCCCATCCGCAGCCCGAGCCGGGCGAGCGAAGCGGGAGATCGGTGCATGGAGAGGTCGATGTCAGGCGCCGATGGTGCGCCGTTGCAGCTTGCGCATCCCGCCCAGCCAACGTTCCGGATCAGTGGCCTTGAGCGCCATGTAGTCGGCCACCTCGGGGTGGGGGAGCACGAAGAACCGCTCGGCTTCGATCGCGTCGGCCACCTCGACAGCGACGTCGCCTGGTTCGAGGACCACGCCGGCCGCCTTGACCACATTGCTCCCGCTCACGGCGTCGTCGCCCGCGTGGAGCATCGCGGTGTTGACACCCTGCGGGCACAGGCAGGTCACCTTCACGCCGGCGTCGCCGTACGTGACCGCCAGGTACTCGGCGAACGCAACCGCGGCCCGTTTTGTGAGCGTGTACGGGCCGGACCCGATCTGCATCAACAGACCTGCTGCCGACGCGGTGGAACAGAAGTAGCCCTCACCACGATCGAGCCAGTCGGGCAGCAGGTACTTCGCGGCCCATCGGTGCGCATGGACATTGACGGCGAAGGCGAGCTCCCAGTCGTCCTCCGGTGTCTCGATCACGCCACGGCCCACGCCCACACCGGCGTTGCAGAAGAACAGGTCGATCGAGCCCAGCGCCTCGCTGGCAGCGGCGACGAGGGCGGCGTTGGCTGCCTCCGTGCTGACGTCCGCGGTGATCGCCGTCGCCCGCTCCAACGAATCGGCGACCGCTTCACTTCCGGAGATGTCGGCCACCACCACATTCGCCCCGCGAGTGTGGAACTCGCGGGCGAGCGCTTCACCGATACCCCGCCCTGCTCCGGTGACCACGACGTTGCGACCACTGAACTCCATGTGGATGCATCGTAGAGACGTGGGCACTGCACCGCGTGAACGTTGTGAACGTTGTGTGACACCTCGCTCATCTGTGCGCAGGTGCGTGTTCGCGGCGACGGTCGCGGGTACCGTGTCAACCAATGACTGATGAGCGCATCGACACCAACAACGAGGCCGTGATCGCCGAGGCCCTGAGCGTCATCGACGGCGCCCTGGCCCGGATGATGCAACGTGAACTCGTGTCGACGGGTGAGGTTGCCGATCTGTTGCTCGACGTGCGCACGCTGCTCACGACCGAGCCGGCAGCACTCGTCGAACCGGTCGTCACCACCGACGCCGTCTGAGCGTCCGCGGTGCCGCGGTCGATTCGGCGCGCCGCACCAGCACCCCAGGCCAGAAGGTCGGGTCAGACGATCAGGGAGCGAAGCGCCGCGCGAGGCGTCGCCCGACCAGGCCGAGCAGCGTGCCGACGACGGCCCCGGCGACCACGTCGGAACCGTGGTGGATGCGCACGTAGGCACGACTGATGCCGACGATGGCGGCGATCTTCCACCAGAGCACGCCGAGCCGCGGGCCGTCCCAACCGGACAGCACCATTGCGGCGAACGTGGCGGAGCTGGCATGACCCGACGGAAACGACGACGTCGTCGGTTTGCGCACCTGCAGCCGGTCGTCGCCCGTGGTCGTGGGGCGTTCGCGGCGAAACAGCCGCTTGACGCCCTGGTTGACGATCAGGCTCTCGGCGCCGAGCAACACAGCGAGCACGACGATCTGGTCGGGCCGGCGCTTCGCGACGCCTCGGACGATCGCCGATGCCGTGCCAGATCAGCGCAGAAGTCGCCGACGTGGCTGGCGGTGGTGAACACCCGGTCGGCGATCGGATTGCCGCGTAGGAGTTCGAGCAGCTCGTCGACCCGGTCGTCGAACGCGTCGACGGACGGGACCGAGGTGGCCCTGCCCGGGAGCGATGCGGGACGGATCGGCCACCGGGTCGCTCGTCGTCGATCGAGGTTCCGGACGGCGACCGGTGTGGCGAGCAGGCTGTCGTAGACGGCGACCGCCTCGGTGGCAGCGAGCGACGGATCACCGCCGAAGGCGGGGCACCACTGCTGGAACGAGCACCAGTCACAGAGGTTGCTCTGGCGGGGGCGGAAGTCGCCGGTGGTGCAGGCTCGCTCGACGGCCGACCAGACCGCTGTGGTGCGCGTGGTGATGAACTTGACCGACTGCGCGGACGGCACGGTCTCGATCGTCTCGCCGGACTGCGAGGTACATGAGGCGGATCTTCGCCGGTCGCTTTCCGAACACGGCCTCGCAGAGGAACGAGTAGAAGTGCACACCGGCAAGGCTCTTCTGTTCGTAGTTGCCCGATGGTGCTCGACCGGTCTTGTAGTCGGTGACGACGAGCTCGCCGTCGGCGTCGAGCTCGAGCCGGTCGATGATGCCGCGCAGTGTGAGATCGCCGACCGGTGCCTCCATCCACAACTCGAGCCCGATCTCGCGGACCCTCGTCGGGTCCTCCATGGCGAAGTACTTCTCGATCAGTGCGTGGCAGTCGCGGTCGAACATCTCCGCGGCATCGCTCGTCGAGGCGCAGGCCCACGTAGTCGGGGTGGGTGCGGTACTCGTCGAGCGCGGACGCCATGTCCGCTGCCAGGGCATCCGGGGTGCGATCGGCGGCTGGGCGAACGAACAGCAATTCGAGTGCCCGGTGCACGATCGGTTCCCTTGGTGGTGGCGACGCCGGGAGGCTCAGGCAACTTCTCGATGCTCGAGAAGCGGAACTGCATCGGGCACGACGTGAACGACGACACCCGCGACGGCGACAACGACATCGGCACCGGGAACGGGGGTGCGGGAACGGCGGTGTCGGTCATGTCGACCATCGTAGATGGGCCCTCTCACAGGGTTGCGGCCTCCCGGACGAGCGCTGCCATCGCCGCAGGGTCGACGAAGGGAGCGAAGTGGTTCCACTCGTCGTGCTCGACGTAGTTGGCGTTGGGCAGCGCCTCGGAGATCTCGCGGGCGATGGCGGCGGGGCCGAACTCGTCGACCTTGCCGGCGACGACGACGACTCGCGTCTCGATCTCGGGCAGGACGCTCCACGTGGAGTGGGCTCCACCGGTGTCGAACGTGCGAGCTTCGTGTTCGGGGTCGCACTTCAGGCGGACACCTTCGGGTGACGGCCGGAATCCGTGGGCCACGTAGAGCCGCAACACGTCGGGGTCGAACGCCATCATCGGCGGCTTGGATGAGTAGTTGGCGATCGCCTCGTCGAACGACTCGAACGATGCCCGCCGCTTGCGGGCACCTCGCGACAGCACCGTGCCGTTGTTCTCCGTGCCGTCGTGCGGGTCGATCTCGCGTGGCGGGAAGACGATCGGCTCGAACGCCACGATCACGTCGAACAGGCCAGGTTCACGATGTGCCGCCATCAGGAGTCCGGTGCCGCCCATCGAGTGCCCGAACCCGACCAGGCCGCCATCGGGGGCGACCGCTCGTGCCGCTGCGAGCGCGTCGTCGCCGTACCGATCCCAGTCGACGCGCCAGTCGTCGGGCCGTGCGGTGTCGCCGTGGCCCCGATAGTCGAGGGCGAACGACGTGAACTGGTCGCTCAGCTCATCGGCGATCGGGAGGTAGCAGTAGCCGTGGAACCCCGTGGCATGCGACAGCAGCAGCGGCCGGCCGACACCTCCGAACTCGTGGATCGCAACACTGACGTGATCGGACGAGGTGGCACGCACCCGGCCATCATGGCGACGCCTCTCGCCCATGCGCCAATCGACGTACACGATGTGCCAGGCACATCGTGTACGTCAGGTCGGCTTGGGTTCGCGGGGCAGGCCGAGCAGGCGCTCGCCGATGATGTTGCGCTGCACCTGACTCGAACCCCCGGCGATCCGGCCGCCGGGCGCTGCGAGCATGCCGCCCGCGGACGCTCCGTCGAGCATCGCCTCGGGACCGTCGAGATCGCCGCGCAACATCGCCGCGTCGAACATCATCTCGGTGATGCCGAGCTTCATCAACGACGCTGCCGTCGAGGCCACCGGACCCTGACGCTGGGCCATTGCCTTCATGGCGCTGCCGCTCGCGAGCAGCGAGGCGAGTTGCTGACGTTCGATCGCGGTGAGGTCGCGCCCTTCTGCGAGGTGTGACATCTGGTCGAGTCGGCGTTCGAGCCCGATCACCGAGGTGCCGATGTGTCCGCGCTCGCTCGTGAGAACCGCCATACCGACGCCCCAGCCGCCGTGCAGGGGTCCGAGCAGGCAGTCTGCCGGCAGCGACACGTCGGTGAAGAAGACCTCGTCGAACTCGGCTTCGCCGGTCATCTGCTTCAGCGGGCGCACCTCGATGCCGGGCAGGTGCATCGGGCACAGGAAGAACGAGATCCCGTCGTGCTTCGGAGCCTCCTCGAGCGGACGGGTGCGCGCCATCAGGATGCCCCAGTTGCTGTAGCGCCCGCCCGAGCACCACACCTTCTGGCCGTTGACCACATAGCGGTCGCCGTCGAGTTCGGCGCGCGGTCGACAACGACCCGAGGTCGCTGCCGGCACCAGGTTCCGAGAAGAGCTGGCACCACACGTGTTCGGTCGCCAGCGTCGAACGCAGGTGGTCCGACTGTTGCTCGGGGGTGCCGTACCGCAGGATCGCTCCGCCCGCCAGCACGAACCCCACCATGTTGAACACGGCCGGAACGCCGGCCCGGGCGCATTCGAGCAACCACACGCCGTTGTGTTCAGCAGTCAGACCGCGCCCGCCGTGCTCGACGGGCCAGTGGATGCCGGCCCAGCCGGACTCCGTCAGTCGTCGCTGCCACGCCAGCCCGGCGTCGACGAGGTCGGGCGGACAGATGGCACCGTAGTCACGCGGTGCGTGCTGCCGGTTCGCCACGAGCCACGCCGCCGCCTGCGCCTGGAAGTCCTCGATCGAGATCACCGCGCCAGCATGTCAGGAGAGGGCCTTGAGGAAGAGGGCGGTCTCGTCGGCGATCGTGGCGGGCACGGCGTAGCCCTCCTGCGCAGTGACGTCGGCCCAGTGGGCGGCGAGGTCCTCGGGCGTGAGGCCGGTGGTGTTGGTGTAGCCGACCGTCTCGGCGATGAACACCTCGGCCACGCGACCGCCACCGACGGAGAACACCCGTCCGGTCGCCTCGCACGACTCGTGCGAGAGGTACGTCACCAGCGGCGAGATCAGCTCGGGCTGGAGCTTGTCGCCGAGGCCTCCGAGGATGTCCTCGGTCATGCGGGTCAGCGCGAGCGGGGCGATGGCGTTCGCCTTGATGTTGTACTTGGCGCCTTCGACGGCGAGCACGTTGGTGAACCCGACGAGGCCCATCTTCGCCGCGCCGTAGTTGGCCTGGCCGAAGTTGCCGAAGATGCCGGCCGCCGACGACGTCGACACGATGCGGCCGTAGCCCTGCTCACGCATGATCTTCCAAGCGGGCTGGGTGACGTTGAACGCGCCGCGGAGGTGGACGGCGATCACGGGGTCGAACAGGTCGGCGTCCATGTTGTGGAACGACTTGTCGCGCAGGATGCCGGCGTTGTTGATGACGATGTCGACCTTGCCGAACGCGTCGACGGCGCTCTGCACGATCGCGGCGCCGCCCTCGGGTGTGGCGACGGAGTCGGTGTTGGCGACGGCCTCGCCGCCGGCGGCCCGGATCTCGTCGACGACCAGCTGAGCGGCGCCCTTGTCGCTTCCGGTGCCGTCGACGGCGCCTCCCAGGTCGTTCACCACGATGAGGGCACCACGCTCGGCCATCATCAGCGCGTGCTGCTTGCCGAGGCCGCCACCGGCGCCCGTGATGATCGCTACCTTGCCGTCGAATCCGAGATCAGTCATGGGGTCGAACGCTAACGGCGCTCAGCCGAAGCGACGAAAACCGCCCTCGACGTCGAGGACCTGACCCCTGATCCATGCACCCTCGTCGCTGGCGAGGAAGCCGACGACATCGGCGATGTCGCTCGGTGTTCCCCATCGGCCGTCGGGAAACCGGCGAGCGATCGCCGCGTGCGTGTCACCGGTCGCGTAGCCGGTGTCGACCGGTCCCGGATTGATGCAGTTCGCGATGATCCGCGATCGTGCGAGCGCATGGTCGATCGACCGGGTCATCTGGTGGAGCGCGCCCTTCGACACGGCGTAGGCGATCTCGTCGTCCATCGGTCCGATGTGCTGGCCGCTCGTGAACCACAACATCCGTCCCACCGGAGGCTCGCTCGACGGGACGCTGACGTGGCGCTGCGCGAAGCGTTGCGCGAGCAGGACCACGCTGCGTACGTTCGCGTTCCAGCACCGGTCGAGTTCGTCCGCGGTCACCTCGTCGAGCCCCTGATCCGACGATCGGGCATGCACCGCGGCCACGATGTCGAGCCGACCGTGCCGTGCGACGACCTCGTCGATCAACGCGGCGGGAACCGCCTGGTCCTCCAGGTCGTGGCGGCCAACCTCGAACGGGAGCGGGCCCAGCGGCTGCTCGCCCCATGGCATCTCGGCGTCGTGCGGCGACCACCCGGTGGCGACGACGGTCGCCCCCTGGTCGTGCAGCCGCTGTGCGACGCCGACCGCGATCCCGCTCGGGCGCGACACCCCGGTCACCAGCGCGACGCGCCCGTCGAGCCGCCGTCGGTCGGGTGGGTTCGGAGCCATGCCCGAGGTTACGCCCGCCAGATCGGTCGCTGCCCCAGAGTTTCGATGAGCGAACCGCCCGGAGAGCGACAGTTGGCTCATCGCACGTGGAGATCGCTCCGTTGCGATGAGCGAACCGCCCGGATAGCGGCTTTTCGCTCATCGGAGCGGGGACTGTGGGGAACGTCAGCGTTCGATGCGCAGGGGCTCGTCCGCGGTCACCAGCGTGACGTCGTCGCCTCTGCGCACGGGCACACCGCTTCCCGTCAGGACCGTCACCGTGAGCCCGTCGGGATCGAGTTCGACCTGCAGGACCGAACCGTGTCGGCAGAGTCGGAATCGCAGGCTGTCCCATGCGGCCGGCAGCCTCGGTGTGAACTCGATGTGGTTTCCCTGCTCGACCATCCCGGCGAAGCCGTGCACGATGCCCGCCCAGACGCCGCCTGCGTTCGCCACGTGCACGCCCTGAGCAGTGTTGCCGTGTGAGTCGGAGAGGTCGAGATACAGCGACCGGTTGAAGTACTCGAATGCCAGGTCGTCGTAGCCGACCTCGGCCGCCACGACGGCCTGCACACACGACGACAACGACGAGTCGCCGGTCGTGATCGGGTCGTAGAAGTCGAAGTTGCGGCGTTTCTGCTCGACCGGAAACCGCTCGGAGCGCAGGAACATCGCCAGCACCACGTCGGCCTGCTTCAGCACCTGATGGCGGTAGATCACGAGCGGGTGGTAGTTCAGCAGCAGCGGGAAGTGCTCGGGCGGGGTCGTCTCCCAGTCCCATGGTTCGAGTTCGAGGAACTCGGAGTCCTGCGGGTTGATCCCGAGTTCTTCGTCGAAGGGGATGAACATGCAGTCGGCGGCGGCGTCCCAGTCGTCGAGCTCCTGGAGGTCGAGATCGGTCTCACGAACCAGCGCCTCGAACGCCTCGGGGTTCCACTGCGCCAGGAACCGGACCGTCCGCGCCGCGTAGCGGAGATTGAACCTCGCCATCACGTTCGTGTAGAAGTTGTCGTTGACGACGGTCGTGTACTCGTCGGGGCCGGTGACCCGGTGGATGTGGAACGTGCGGCCACCGTTCTGGGCGTAGAAGCCGAGGTCGGCCCACAGCCGGGCGGTCTCGACGAGGATCTCGGCACCTTCGTGTGACAGGAAGTCGATGTCACCCGACGCCTCGAGATACCGGCGCAGCGCCAGCACCACCGCGGCGTTGATGTGGTACTGCGCGGTGCCGGCGGCGTAGTAGGCCGACGCCTCTTCGCCGTTGATGGTGCGCCACGGGTACAACGCCCCGACCTGGCTCATCTCGCGGGCGCGTTGGCGGGCGGCGTCGAGCATCTGCCAGCGGAAGCGCACGACCTTTCGGGCAGCTTCGGGCATCGTGTAGGCCAGGAACGGTGCCACGTAGACCTCGGTGTCCCAGAAGTAGTGGCCGTCGTAGCCGCCACCCGTGACGCCCTTGGCGGCGATGCCCTGCTCCTGCGTGCGCGCCGACGCCTGAGCCAGCTGGAACAGGTTCCACCGCAGCGCCTGCTGGGCGCGGTCGTCGCCGCGGAGTTCGATGTCGGCGCTCGCCCAGAACTCGTCGAGCCAGGCGCGCTGGTCCATGACGATCTGCTCGACACCGTCGGCCTCGGCGCGCTCGAGCGTCCGCGAGCACCGGTCGGCCAGCTCGACTGCCGGGACGCCGTTCGACGAGTGGTACGACACGAGCTTGGTGATCTTGATCGGATCGCCCGGCGTTGCCCGCACCGTGAACACGGTCTTGGCGAGGTCGGGACCCAGATGCGTCGTGACGTCGACCTGGCACGAGGTCTCGACGTGGTGGCGCGTTCCGCAGGCAAGCGTCATCCCGCTGTTGGCGCACCGGTAGCCGAGCACGATCTCGTTGCCGTCCTCGCGCTGCAAGTGCGGCTGCAGGACGCGGTCGCTGAACTTGCGGGCCCGCCGCGGGTCCTTGCCCTCGCCGAGGGCGGCGGACCGCACGTGGTACTCGTCCTCGCCGTCTTGACGGTTGAGGAGCTGCGACGAGACCACGACCGGCGCCGCCGCGTCGAGCAGCGTGATCTCGAAGGTCATCACGGCGAGGTGGCGGTGCACGAAGCTGACCATTCGCTGCGATGACACCCTGACCCGCTTGCCCGCCGGTGTGCGCCAGATGAGGTCGCGGGTGAGGATGCCGTTGCGGAAGTCGACGGCGCGTTCGTAGTCGTCGAGGTCGGCGGTCGGCAGCAGCAGCGGTTCGTCGTCGACGTACAGCTTGATCAGTTTCGCGTCGGGCACGTTGACGATCGTCTGACCGGTCTTGGCGAAGCCGAACGCCTCCTCGGCGTGCATGATCGACCACGTCTCGTGGAACCCGTTGACGAACGTGCCGTGGCTGTGCGCCTCGCGGCCCTCCTCGGGGTTGGCCCGCATCCCCGAGATAGCCGTTGCCGAGCGCGAACAGGGTCTCGGTCAGGGCCGAGGTCGTCGTGCGCGTACTCGCGCTCGACGAGTCGCCACGGCTCGACGGGGAAGCGGTGCTCGGGAAGCCCGGTGGGGACGGCAGGTGGTTCACGCGCCGAACCCCGAGGTCGCGACGGCTCCGGGAGCAGGTCGGCGAGGTCGTCGACGACGAAGGTCGCTCCGTGTGCGAGCAGTCGTGCCGGCGCCGGCGCCACGGTCGACGCCGATGACGACGTCGAACGACCCGGCGGCACCGGCGGCGACGCCGGACACGGCGTCTTCGACGACGACGGCGCGGTGCGGGTGCGACACCGAGGCGTCGGGCTGCGAGCAGGTACATGTCGGGTGCCGGCTTGCCGGCGATGTGCTCGGCGGCAGCGACCATGCCGTCGACGACGACGTCGAATCGCTCGACCGAGCCCGGCGGCGTCGAGCACCCGGCCGGCGTTCTTCGACGACGACACGATCGCGGCGGGATGGCCGGCCTCGTCGAGCAGGTCGAGCGTGGCGAGCGAGCCGGGGTAGGCGGCGATGCCGTCGCGTTCGAGGATCTCGTTGAACAGCGCGTTCTTGCGGTTGCCCATCGCGCAGACGGTGTCGGTGCCCGGGGCGTCGGCGGGATCGCCGTCGGGGAGCACGACGTCGCGGGACGCGAGGAACGATCGCACCCCGTCGTAGCGCGGCTTGCCGTCGATGTAGCGCGAGGTAGTCGGCCGCGGTGTAGTCGAAGTCGGCGAACAATTCGCCCCAGGCGCGCTCGTGGATCTCGGCGGTCGGCGTGATCACACCGTCGAGGTCGAAGAGCACCCCGTCGTGGCGCCGCCAGTCGAAGTCCACCCTCGGCGCGATCCCCGTCACCCGGGCCATGTTAGACCGCGGCTGCATCGATGGCGGCGGACCGCAGCTGCTTGTAGTCGAGCTTGCCGTTGGCGGCGCGGCCGATCGGGTCGACCGCGATCACCCGCTTCGGCGCCTTGTAGGCGGCGAGATGCTACTTGACGTGGCGCGATCAGCGTCGGCCGTCGACCACGTCGCCGGCGTGCGGTTCGACGAGCGCGGTGATCGCCTGGCCCCACTTCTCGTCGGGGACGCCCACGACCGCCACGTCGGCGACGGTCGGGTGCAGCTTCAGGCACTCCTCGACCTCTTCGGGGTACACCTTCTCGCCGCCGGTGTTGATGCACTGGCTGCCGCGGCCGAGCAGCACGACGGTGCCGTCGTCGTCGACCGAGGCGTAGTCGCCGGGGATCGAGTAGCGATCGCCGTCGATCGTGACGAACGTCTGGGCCGACTTCGCCTCGTCCTTGTAGTACCCGATCGGGGTGTGTCCGGGCAGGGCGACACGCCCGAGTTCGCCCGAACCGGGCACCACGTCGCGGCCGTCGTCGGTGACGACCCGGGTGGTCGGGCCCGAGCTCGAACTTGGCGGTCTCGCCGCTCGAGTCGGCCGAGGTGGTGTTGGTCGCCATGCCGATCGCCTCGCTGGAGCCGAGCGAGTCGACCATGATCAGCCGCGCGTTGTGGCGGAGCAGGCCGTCCTTCGTCTCCTTCGACCACATCACGCCCGACGACACGATCACCCGCATCGTCGAGATGTCCCAGCGGTCCGGTTCGGCGTCGAGGGCACGCAGGATCGGCTTGGCGAACGCGTCACCGACGATCGAGGTGGAGTTGATCCCGAATCGCTGCACGGTGTCGAGGAACTCCTCGGCGCTGAAGTGACGGCCCTCCATCGTGGTGATCGTGCCGCCGACCATCAGGTTGCTGATCACGTTGAACAGTCCGGTGCCGTGCATCAGCGGCGCCGCCGGCATGTTGCGCGGCCCGGCCTTCGCGATGCGCTCGGCGACGGCGTCGAGGTCCTGCTCGGGTGGCATGCGCTGCTTGTTGTTGGCGTCGAGCACGCCGAACAGGTCGTCCTGGCGCCACATCACGCCCTTGGGCATGCCGGTGGTGCCGCCGGTGTAGAGCAACAGCAGGTGGTCGCCGCTGCGCCCCCACGGCCGCGACGTTGTCGTCGGTGCCCGCGGCGGCAGCGGCTTCGTACGGCGTCGCCCAGTCGGGGCACGGTCCGGTGCCGTCGTCGACCCACAGCCAGGTGCGCACCTTCGGGACCCGATCGCGCACGGCTTCGCACTGCTCGACGAATGCACCGTGGAACACCACGGCGATGACGTCGGCGTTGTCCCACAGGTAGACGAGTTCGTCGGCGGCGTACCGGTAGTTGGTGTTGACGACGGCGAAGCCGACCTTGAACGCGGCGAAGATCGACTCCAGGTACTCGGGGCCGTTGTAGAGGTACTGGGCGACCTTGTCCTGCTCGGCGGAGTCCGGTCCGGAGCAGCACGGACGCGATGCCGTTCGCGCGCCGGTTGAACTCCGCCCAGGTGAACGTGCGGGCGCCCTGCTGCTGCGCGAGCGCGTCGGGGATCTGGGCGGTCACCGTCTCCCAGAGGTCGGCGAAGTTCCATCCGGCGTCGGTGCCGGATGCCGTCATGGTCACGCCGTCGAACCTATCCGAGTCGCGGTTCCCGAGCCGGTCTCCGGGCGTCGGTCAGGTGGGCGGGCCCAGGCGGAGGCGGTCGTGCGCGGCGGTCACGGGCGAATGCTCGTTCATCGCGTCCCACATCGACTCGATCCACCAGGTGGCACCGGCGTCGGCGAACGCGGCGGGGGAGTGCTCGGCCATCGCGCCCTCGATGATGATGTCGACGGACGTCGCCGACGTTCGGCGTCGAGTTTCGTCCGGAGATCGGCCATCTCGTCGAGGTGCGGCTGGCGCATGCCGTCGTTGCCGTCGAGGACCTGCGGGATCACGCCGTCCCACCGCGTCGCCCGCGCCATCGACTTCGGCCGACCGAGCGCACCGACGCACCAGATCGGGACCCGCGGGAGTTGCACCGTGTGACCGATCGTCGGGAACTCGGTCGGCGTGACCGTGTAGTGGGCTGCCGGCGTACTCGAACGGCTGGCCGTCCCACAGGCCGCACACGATGTCGAGGCATTCGTCCATCAGCTCGGCGCGGATCCGCCGATCACACTCCTCACCGAACGCCTCGAAGCCCGAATCGAGCGCCCCGAGGCCGACCGACAGCGTCACACGGCCCGCTGACATCCGATCGACGGTGGCGACCTGGCTGGCGAGCTCCCACGGGCGCCGCCGCGACGGTGGGGTCAGCAGCGTGCCGAGCCGGATCTTCGAGGTGCGGACCGCGGCGAGACCGAGCGAGATCCAGGCATCGACGCCCCACACCGGCTCCCACACGAACAGCCCGTCCCATCCGGCGTGCTCGGCCGCGGCTGCGAGATCGCCGATGTCGTCGGCGTCGCCCCACGGGACCACGAAGCCGAACTTCATGCCGTCGACCGTAGACGCTGGCGAGAACGTGTGCACGCGCGACGGCCGGCAGCGGCCAGAATCGCGCGGTGCCCGACGACGACCGTGCCCGACGAGACCCAGCCCGAGCAGATCGTTCCCGACGACAAGGACTGGACCTGGGTGCTCGACCGCAACTGTCCCGAGTGCGGCTTCGACGCCCGCTCCGTCGACGTTCTCCACGTCGGCGACTCGATCCGGGCGAACGCGGAGGCGTGGGGCGAGGTGCTCGGCGGCGACGACACGGAGGTGCGCACTCGTCAGGTGCCCGATCGATGGTCGACGTTGGAGTACGCCGCGCACGTGCGCGACGTGTACGTCCTGTTCTTCCGACGCCTGACGATGATGCTCGACACCGACGACCCGCTGTTCCCCAACTGGGACCAGGACGAGACCGCCATCGCCTCGCGCTACGACCTCCAGGATCCGGCGACGGTCGCCGTCGAACTCCGAGCGGCCGCCGACGTGCTCGCCGATGCGTTCGACGGCGTCGAGGGCGAGCAGTGGGCGCGACCGGGACGCCGGTCGGACGGGGCCGCGTTCACCGTCGACTCCTTCGCCCGGTACCTGCTCCACGATCCCGTTCACCATCTCTGGGATTGCGGGATCACTGCGTCCGATCGTGCGTAGCGACCTACAGTCGGCGCCATGACCAGCGCATCAGCGATCGTCGAGGCCGCCGGCGATCTCGCCGAGCTGATCGAGGCGAACGCCGACGACGGCGAACGGATCCGCCGGTTGCCGTTGCCGACGGTGAAGGCGTTGCGCGACGCCGACCTGCTGCGCATGTGCGTGCCCGCGGCGTACGGCGGGCCGGAGGTCGATCCGGTCACGCTCGTGCGAGCGATCGAAGCCGTCGCGCACAGCGACGGAGCGGCCGGCTGGTGCACGATGATCGCGTCGACGACCTCGTCGATGGCGGCGTTGCTGCCGGAGCAGCCGGCTCGGGAGATCTATGGCGACCCCATCGTCGATCACCGGTGGTGTGTTCGCTCCCAACGGCAAGGGTGAGGCCGTGACCGTCGACGGCGTCGACGGGTTCTCGGTGTCGGGCCGCTGGGCGTGGGGGAGCGGGACGCAACACTGCCAGTGGGTGCTCGGCGGGGCGCTCTGCGACGACGGCACGTTCCGGCTGTGCTGGTTCCCTCAGTCTGCGGTCACCTTCCACGACACGTGGTACACGACCGGGATGCGCGGGTCGGGGTCGCTCGACTACTCGGTCCACGAGGTGTTCGTTCCCGCGGCGCGCACGGTCCAGCCGGCGGTGACGCGGCCGGTGGTGCGCATCCCCCTGTCACAGTTCCCGAACTTCACCCTGCTCGCCGCTGGCGTGTCGGCGGTCGGGCTCGGCGTGGCTCGTCGGGCGCTCGACGAACTCGTCGACCTCGCGCAGGGCAAGAAGCCGCAGTACTCGTCGAAGACGCTCGCACAGAGCGGATTCACGCAGATCGAGGTGGCGCGGGCCGAGGGCAAGCTGCGCGCCGCTCGGGCGTTCCTGCTCGACGAGTTGCAGTCGGCGTGGGACACCGCGGTCGCCGGCGACGACGTCAGCGTCGAGGCCCGCACCGGCATCAGGCTGGCAGCGACCCACGCCGCGACCGTCGGCGCCGAGGTGGCCGACGTGGCGTTCACGCTGGCGGGTGGCACGGCGGTGTACGACACGAGCCGACTCGGACGATGCCTTCGCGACGCCCACGTCGTGACCCAGCACATCCAGACCGCGCCGAAGCTCAACGAGACGATCGGCAGGCTGCTGCTCGGTCTCGACGTCGACACCTCGATGTTCTGACGGAGATGTTGTGATGGACACGATCCGCACCGAACGAGACGGCGATCTGCTGATCGTCACGATCGACCACCCCGACTCGGCGATGAATGCCGTCGACGAACGGCTCCACCACGACCTGTGGGAGCTGTTCCGGCAGTTGGCCGCGGAGCGCGAGGCGCGGGCGATCGTGCTCACCGGGTCGGGTCGGGCGTTCTCCGCGGGCGGCGACATGTCGCTGGTTCCCCGAGCTGCGACACCCCGACCGGCTCCATGCGCTGCGGCGCGAGGGCAAGCAGATGATCTGGGACCTGCTCGACGTCGAGGTGCCGATCGTCTGCGCGCTCAACGGTCCGGCGGTCGGGCTCGGTGCGTCGATCGCACTGCTCTGCGACGTGATCGTGATGGCCGACACCGCTGCGATCATCGACCCCCACGTCCAGGTCGGTCTCGTCGCCGGCGACGGCGGCGCGGCGATCTGGCCGCTGCTGCTCGGGCCGCTCGCGGCGAAGCGTCACCTGCTGCTCGGCGAGCCGCTCACCGCCGACGCCGCGCTGCGACTGGGAGTCGCGTCGGAGGTGTGCCCTGCCGCCGACGTGCCGGCGGCAGCGTTGCGGTGGGCGAACCGGCTCGCCGCACAGCCGCCGCTCGCCGTGCAGGGCACCAAGATCGCGGTCAACGCGCAGATCAAGCAGGCGCTGCTGACCAGCTTCGACGTGTCGATGGCGCTCGAGATCAGCTGCTTCCTCTCCGCCGACCACGCCGAGGCCGTCGATGCCTTCGTCGACAAACGCACACCCAGATTCGAGGGAGATGACCAACGAGATCCACCAGTCCGGCGTCGACGCGATCGATGCGCTGATGACCACCAGGGCGATCCGCCGGTTCAGCGACGAGCCCGGTGACCGATGAGGAGATCGCGATCTGCCTGCGTGCCGCCCAGCAGGCACCGAGCGGCGGCAACGTCCAGCCGCAGCAGTACGTCGTGGTGACCGAGCCGGAGAAGAAGGCTGAGGTCGGCGAGCTCTATCGCTCGTCGTTCGACCGGTACGAGAAGTCGCTGCCCGATGCCTCGGCGTTCCGGGACGAGGCGCAGGCCGAGTCGTGGCGCAAGACGCGCGCCGCGAGCCGGCACCTGGCCGACCATGTGCAGGACGCGCCGGCGATCGTGTTCTTCCTGCAGCCGATCATCCCGTGGACGCCGTCCGACGACGAGGGCCCCATGGACATCGGCCGCCTCGACGCGAGCGTGTATCCGGCGGTGCAGAACTTCTGCGTGGCGGCGCGCGCGCTCGGGATCGGCACCTCGCTGACGACGGTGATCCGCATCCACGCCGCCGAGGTGCTCGACGTGCTCGGCGTACCGTCCAACGACGACGGCAGTCCCCGCTTCGAGATCGCGGCGTGCATCCCGATCGGCCGCCCGGCGGGCCGATTCGGCGTCGCCCCCCGCAAGCCCGCCAGCGCCGTCACCCACTGGAACACCTTCGGCAACCGCCGCCGCGACTGACGGTCCGCCCGGGGACGGGGCCGGGGAGGACCGAACTCGGGGTCGGGACCGACGGGCTGGTCTGCGACGATGACCGCATGACCGCCGTCGAGTCCGATCGCCTCACCGTCGACCTGCTCGATCCGTACCTCTACCAGGACGGAATCCGCATGATCGTGTGGGCGTGGATGCGGGCCAACGAGCCGGTGTACCGCGACGATCGCAACGGTCTGTGGGGCATCACCCGCCACGCCGATCTGATGGAGGTCGAGCGGCGCTCGACGGTGTTCCTGTCGCGGCCAGGGCTACCGGGCGTCTGTGGTCGCCGGACGAGATCAACATGATCGCCCAGGACGACCCGCGCCACCGCCAGCAGCGGATGCTGGTGCAGGGCGAAGCTCACCGGCACGGCGGTCGCGCAGCGCGCAGGCCGAGATCGAGGCGCTGGTGACGGAGCTGCTCGACGAGGCGCTCGCTGCCGGCGACGAGATGGAGGTGGTCGACGCGCTCTCCGGCCAGCTGCCCGCCCGGCTCACCTGCCGGCTGCTCGGCTACCCCGAGGAGATGTGGCCGCAGGTGAAGCGCTGGAGCGAGCGGCTGATGCGCATCGACATGCGCGAGCGCGACGGCGAGACCTTCACCGACTTCATCGACGCCAACATGGAGTTCGTCGGCGCGCTCGGCGATGCCCATCGCCGAAGAAGCTGGCCGACTGCCCGGCGCACGACCTGATCAGCGCGTGGGTGCACGCCGACGATCGACGGCGCAGCCGCTGCCGCCGTCGGCGATCGTCCACGAGGTCGGCCTGTTCATCAGCGGCGGCGCCGAGACCACCCGCACGGCGATCACCCACGGCCTGCGCGCCTTCGTCGACCACCCCGACCAGTGGGAGGCGATGGCGGCCGACCCGTCGCTCGTGCCCGGCGCGGTGGAGGAGGTGCTGCGGTGGGTGACGCCGCTCAACAACATGTTCCGCCGCGCCGGTGCCGACGACCGAGGTCGGCGGCCAGCCGATCGCCGCGGCGACCGGATCATCCTGCTGTACCCGTCGGCGAACCGCGACGAGGCGGTGTTCGACGACCCGTTCACGTTCGACATCCGTCGCGACCCGAACCCGCAGGTCGCGTTCGGCTTCGGCACCCACCTGTGCGTCGGCACCCACGTCGCCCGCGCCGACGCTGGCGGCGGTGTTCGGCCAGCTGTCGCAGCGGGTCACCGACCTGCGCGTCGTCAGCGAACCCGACGTCGAGCCGAACATCTTCGCCCGGGCGGTGCGCAGTCTTCCGCCTCGGCTTCGACGTCCGGTGACCGCACTAGGCGCACTACTCTGCGCCGCATGGGGAACATCAACAGCGTTGTCGACATCATCCGCGTGCACGGGGCCGAGCGCGCCGACCAGACGGCACTGATCCAGGGCGACCGCACGGCTGAGCTGGGCCGAGCTGGCTACGCGCGGTCGGCGCAGGTGGCGCAAGCGACTCGCCGCCGAACGGCGTCGGCTCGCAGGATCGGGTGGCGTTCCTCGACAAGAACGGCATCGAGCACTTCGAGGTGTTCTTCGGCGCGGCGCTGCTCAACGCGGTGTGCGTCGACGTCAACTGGCGGCTCGCCCCACCCGAGGTCGAGTACATCGTCAACGACGCCGAGGCCAAGGTGCTCGTCGTCGGCCCCGACTTCGTGCCGATCCTCGATGCGATCGCGCGACAACCTCACGACGGTCACCAAGATCCTCGTCATCGGCGGTCGACGACGAGCTACGAGAGCTACGAGGACTGGGTGGCCTCGTTCCCCGCCGACGATCCGGGTGCCACCGCAGACGACCGACGACGTCGCGTTCCAGCTGTACTCGTCCGGCACCACCGGCCGCCCGAAGGGCGTGATGCTCACCAACGACAACTTCTTCGGCCTGCTGCCGATGGCGAAGGAGATGTGGGAGCTCGACGAGACTCGCGTCAACCTGGTCGCGATGCCGCTGTTCCACATCGGCGGTGGCGGCTGGGCGGTCGGCCGGGCATGTACGAGGGCGCCACATCGGTGATCTTCCGCGACCTCGACCCGGCGGCGCTGATCCGGATGATCGAGGAGCAGCGGCATCACCCACGCCTTCGTCGTGCCCGCCGTGCTGCAGTTCATGTTGATGGTCCCGGGCGTCGCCGAGGCCGACTACTCGAGCCTGCAGATCGTCGTGTACGGCGCGTCGCCGATCAGCGAGGACGTGCTGGCGAAGTGCGTCGAGATGTTCAAGGCTGCAAGTTCTGGCAGGCCTACGGGCTCACCGAGACCACGGGAGCCGTCGTCAACCTGTCGCCGGAGGACCACGACACGACCGGCCCGAACCGGCATCGTCTGCGCAGCTGCGGTCTGCCCGGCCCCGGCGTCGAGATCCGCATCGTCGGCGACGACGACCAGGAGTGCCAGGTCGGCGAGGTCGGCGAGATCTGGATCCGGTCGGCGCCAGGTGATGAAGGGCTACTGGAAGCAGCCCGAGGAGACCGCGAAGGCGATCACGGCCGACGGCTGGTTCAAGTCCGGCGACGCCGGCTACCTCGACGCCGACGGCTACCTCTACATCCACGACCGGGTGAAGGACATGATCGTGTCCGGTGGCGAGAACGTGTACCCCGCCGAGGTCGAGAACGTGCTGATGGGCCACCCCGGCATCGCCGACGTCGCCGTCATCGGCGTGCCGCACGAGAAGTGGGGCGAGACCGCGAAGGCGATCGTGGTGCAAGGCCCCGGACTCCGACGTCACCGAGGCCGACATCATCGACTACGCCAAGGAGCGCTTGGCGACGTTCAAGTGCCCGACCACGGTCGACTGGATCGACATGCTCCCGCGCAACCCGAGCGGCAAGGTGCTGAAGAAGGACCTGCGCGAGCCCTTCTGGGAGGGCCACGACCGCCGCGTCGGCTGAGCCGACCGTCGAGCTGTGCGAGAGACGTCGTGGTCGCACTCAGATGAGTTGACCGCGCTCGTCGAGTTCGCAGAGCCGCACCCTGTCGTCGCTGGAGACCGATCGGCGCGCCTGTTCGATCAGTGCGCGATCCTCGACATGGAGTGCGACGAGGATGGCGTCGGCGGCGTTCGGATCGATGAAGCTCTGCTGATAGGCCTCGCTCTGACCGGTGCCGATCACGTAGCTCCACACGGCGGACACGTAGAAGCCGAAGATGGCGCCGCCGATCACTGCTCCGACCGTCACCGCGCCATTCCCCGTCGTCAACCAGACACCGAGCCCGACGAGGAGTGCGCCGACGACCGCACCGGGCACTCCGCCGATCATCGAGCGGCGCGCCGCATGCGTGGTGACTCCTTCGGGGTCGGCCTCGTGTGTTGCCTCTCGGTCGACCGCATGTCCCAGAACCAGCGTCGTAGTGGCGGAGTGGCTCTCGGCCACCCGTTCGAAATCGAGTGCGACCGCGTGGGCGGCCTCGACGTCATCGGTGACCGCGATCAGGTTGTGCGGGCGCAGGGTGGCGGCCGGATTGGAGTTCGACACCTCGTCGAGGTGCGGAGCCTGTCGGCGGGCCCATGACGTCAGGTTCAGACCGGGCGCCGTCGGCCGGTGGTGTTCGTGAGGTGGTCGGTCATCGTGGGTCATGTCGCCCCTTTCGTTCGATGTGGCGAACGTTCCCGTTCCTTCCGTTCGGCAAACGTCGGTGTGAGCCCGGCGCGGGTGCGAGACTCGTGCCGATGCCAGGGCTGACGAGCGACGAGGTGGCGGGTTTCCTCGACGAGCCCGGGCACCTGCTGCGACTGGGAACGATCGGTGTCGACGGGCTCCCACGTGTCGTGCCGATCTGGTTCATCCACCACGAGGGCGCGATCTGGTTCACGCCTCGTGCGCGCTCGGCCTGGCTCGAGGACCTGCGTGCGAACGCTGCGGTGTGCGCCACGATCGACGAATCCGAGCATCCGATGCGCAAGCTGATCGCCCGCGGCCGGGCCGAGTTGGTGCACGACCTCGGCGACGACGACAGGTGGCGTGACCTGTATCGCTCGATCGCCTGTCGGTACACGCCCGAACGGTTCGCCGACGCCTACCTCGCCGACACGATCGACGAACCGCGTGCGTTGTTCCGGCTGGTGCTCGCCGACTCGGACGTGTCGACGTGGCGGATGCCGATCGTCGACCGGGGTGAGAATCCGCTCGCGGTGTGGTCGACGCAGTACTACCACCGTTGAACGATCAGCGCCGAGCAGCGCCGAGGATCGATCAGATCAGGGCGATCAGGGAGCTGGTCGCGGTGTAGGCGGCGACGATCACGAGCAGGATGACGAACCACTTCTGGAGGAAGCTCGGGTCGCGGGTGCTCGCAAGCCGGCTGCCGACGAAGACGCCGATCAGGCTGGCGATCGTGAAGGGGATCACCGTGCCCCACTCGATCGACCCCGACGGAAGGCGGGTCGCGAGCGCGACCGTCGAGTTGACGGCGATGACGATCAGCGACGTACCGACGGCATCGGGCATCGTGAAGCCGAGCGCGAGCACCAGCGCTGGCACGATGACGAAGCCGCCGCCGACGCCGAAGAATCCCGTGAGCAGGCCGATGAACGACCCGGCGAGCACGACCTTCACGGCGGTCGCCATGTCGAGCCGAATCGGCGTACCGGCCCCGGGATCGATGTCCAGTCGTTCGGGAGTTGCCGCTGCCGCTCCCGCCGACCGGACCGCTGGCGCTGCGGCCTGCTTCTTGAGCCGCCGCCACATCGCGTACGCCGCGACCAGCATCAACATCGAGAACGCGAGCAACAACACGTCGGCGTCGACCGCTTCGTTCCACGCCGAGCCGATCAGCGATCCGCCGATGCCGGCGAGCCCGAACACGGTGCCCGCTGCCAGGCGGACGTGACCGGCGCGCCAGTGGGGGATGATGCCGATCAGTGCGGTGATCGTGACGAGCACGAGCGAGGTCGTGGTGGCCGCCTTGGGGTCCTGCCCCGCCGCATAGACCAGCGCCGGGACCGCGAGGATCGAGCCGCCGCCACCGAGCGCGCCCAGCGACAACCCGATCAGGAATCCGAGCGGCGATGCCAGCAGTGAGCGCATCGCTCCAATATACCCCATGGGGTATCAATCCCACCCGAAAAATGTGCACGGCGTTGCGTTGGGCGGGCCGATCTGCGCACGTTTCGGGCTCACGCGGGCGCGAGGCGCGGAGATCGTTCGCTCGTGAACCGGCGATAGCGTGGTTCGTCGTGTCCCCCCACGACCAGACCCTTCTCGACGATCCCACGATCGTCGACCACGACGCCGCCGATCAGGCGAACGTGCGTCGCCGCAGCGACATCCGCAACCTGGCGATCGTCGCGCACGTCGACCACGGCAAGACCACGCTCGTCGACGCGATGCTCCACCAGTCCGGAGCCTTCCGCTCGAACGAGGAGGTCGCGGAGCGCGTCATGGACTCGGGCGACCTCGAGCGTGAGAAGGGGATCACGATCCTCGCGAAGAACACGTCGCTCGTCTGGCACGATCCGCGCAACGGCGACGACATCACGCTGAACATCGTCGACACACCCGGGCATGCCGACTTCGGCGGCGAGGTCGAGCGGGCACTCACCATGGTCGACGGCATCGTCCTCTTGGTCGATGCTGCCGAGGGGCCGCTGCCCCAGACCCGTTTCGTGCTGCGCAAGGCGCTCGCTCGCAATCTCCCGGTGATCCTGGTGATCAACAAGGTCGACCGCGCCGACGCTCGCACGACCGAGGTCATCGACGAGGTGTACGAACTCTTCTTCGACCTCGACGCGAAGGAACATCAGGTCGAGTTCCCCATCGTGTACTGCTCGGGTCGCGACGGCTGGGCGACCCTCGATCTCGACGAGGCGCACCGCATCATCGTCGAGGGCAAGGGGGACAAGAACCTCGCCGAACTCGTCGAGATCCTGCTCGACCACATCCCGTCGCCGACCTACCACGAGGGTGCACCGCTCCAGGCCTGGGTCACCAACCTCGACGCGTCGCCGTACCTCGGTCGCCTCGCGTTGCTGCGCATCATCGAGGGCGAGATCAAGAAGGGCCAGTCGGTCGCGTGGTGCAAGCGTGACGGCACGATCGCCCGGGCCAGGGTCGCCGAGCTGTTCCTGACCGAGCATCTCACGCGGGTGCCGGTCGACGGGGCCCGCCAGGGGGACCTGGTCGCGGTCGCCGGTATCGAGGACATCTACATCGGTGAGACCCTCGCCGACCCGGAGAACCCGATCGCCCTGCCGGTGATCACCGTCGACGAGCCCGCGCTGTCGATGACGATCGGCATCAACACCTCACCCCTCGCCGGACGCGAAGGCAAGAAGCTCACCGCCCGTCTCGTCAAGAATCGCCTCGACGCCGAACTCGTCGGCAACGTGTCGATCCGGGTGCTGCCCGACCGAGCGTCCCGACGCCTGGGAGGTCCAGGCACGCGGCGAGCTGCAGCTGGCGATCCTCGTCGAGCAGATGCGACGCGAGGGCTTCGAGCTCACGGTGGGCAAGCCGGTCGTGCTCACCCACGAGATCGACGGCAAGGTCCACGAGCCCGTCGAGCGCGTCACGATCGACGTCCCTCAGGAGCACCTCGGTGCCGTGACGCAGCTGCTCGCCAGCCGCAAGGGCCGCATGCAGAACATGGGCGGATCCGACTGGGTGCGCCTCGACTACCTCGTGCCCGCCCGCGGGCTGATCGGGTTCCGCACCGAGTTCCTCACCGAGACCCGCGGCACCGGTGTGATCAGCCACACGTTCGAGGGCTACGAGCCGTGGGCCGGCGAGATCCGCTCGCGCCAGTCCGGCGTGCTCGTCGCCGATCGCATCGGCCCGGCGACCACCTACGCCATGATGAACCTGCAGGACCGCGCCGCCATGATGGTCGGTCCGGGCACCGAGGTGTACTGCGGCATGATCGTCGGCGAGAACTCCCGCGCCGGAGACATGGACGTGAACATCTGCCGCGAGAAGAAGATGACCAACGTCCGGGCCGCATCAGCGGACGAGACGGTCAAGCTCACCCCGCACAAGGTGCTGTCGCTCGAGGGGGCCCTCGAGTTCATCGCCGACGACGAGTGCGTCGAGGTGACCCCGCAGAACATCCGTCTGCGCAAGGCCGACCTCGATCCCGACCAATCGCGCCCGCGAAGCCAAGCGCCGCAGCCAGTCCGCCTGAGCCGCCGTGACGTACACGATGTGCCTGGCACATCGTGTACGTCACGGGCCGGTGGCGTGGGCCGCGTCGGGCTCGTGGAGGTCGATCGCCTCGTTGTCGTGGGCGTGCAGCGCGGTGACCTCCCACGACAGGATGCCGATGCGGCAGCGCTCCCAACGATTGCCGCTGACCTGGCAGTCCGAGGCTCCCCATTCGACGATGCACCCGCTGTCGCCGTCGCAGATCGCGTTGCCGTCGATCACCGCCTGCGTGCCACCGTCGATGTCGACGCCGCGCATCGTGTGGTCGACGAAGTTGCCGTAGACGTGGGCGCCCTCGGTCTGTTCGAGGTGGATGCCCCACCAGCGCGCCACGATGTTGTTGCCCCGAACGATGGTTCCCGTCGTGTCGACGGCCCGGATCCCGCAGAGATGGTCGCGGAACTCGCACGAGTCGATCTCGTGGCCGGCTCCACCGATCAGATGGACGCCGACGTCCCATCGCGACCCGCGGAACTGGCTCCGTGACACCGTGAGTCGATCGGCGCCGTCGGCCACGACTCCCGATGCCGTGGTCGCCCGGATCACCACGTCGTCGGCACGCACGATGACGTGACCGTCGACCCGGCACCCGAGCAATGTGGCGTACGGCCCGCCGACCTCGACCACCGGACGCGGCGACGATGCGTGCAGGCTCGCCCCGCCACGGACCCGGAGGTGTTCGAGGCGGGCATTGCGTTCCAGCAGCACCGCCGTGGCACCCCGTCCGTCGATCGTCGTGCGACCACCACCGAGTCCGCGCACGATCACACCGGCCGGCACGGTGATCGGACCAAGGTAGGTGCCATCGCCCAGCTGGACGATGTCACCGGGTCGTGCATCGTCGAGGAGCGGTGCGAGCTGGATCGGTTGGCGTGGCTGCGGCTCGAACAGCTCGACGGGCCGTTCCACCGGAACGAGCGTGAGCCGGTACACCGACACGTCGTCGATGCGCCCCGCGTGGGCCCGTCGTTCCAGAGCGGATCGTCCACCGTCGACATGCACTCCGTCGTCCTGCTGGCTGAAGCGGACCGGGGACCCATCACGTTCGACCGACGAGACCCGGTATCGATCGGGCGTGATCGCGGCGAACCGGCCACGCCCCGAGAGGTCGACGACATGCAGCTGATCGTCCAGGCACAGGTAGCGGACGTTGGCGTCTCCCCACGAGTCCCACGGCACCGCACGGTCGATCAGTTGCTGGTGCTCGCGGATCCACCGCCCCGCGGATTCGAGCGGGGCCCGCTGCAGGTCGGGGATCGTGCCGTCTGCCGCAGGACCGATGTTCAACAGCAGGTGCCCGCCCTTGGCCACCACCTCGGTGAGCAACGCCACGATGTCGAAGCCGGACAGGTGGTGCTCGGCGCGCTCGGCACGGTTGTGGCACGAGCTCACCCCGATGCTGCGACACAGCTGCCAGGGGCTGTCGGTGATCTCGTCGGGCGTCTGGTACTCGAACGTCCGGACCACTCCGGAACTCCCGGTCGGCACATCGGCGGCAGATGTCCACCAGCGGTCGTCGACCACGACATCGGGATCGATCGCCCGGATCCGATCCAACAGCTCGCGGGCCTGCCACCGCTCGGGCCCGGGGCCCCAGTGCCCGTCGCCCCACAGCGCACTCGATCCGTACCGCTCGACGAGGTCGACGACGTGTGGGTGGAGCACCTCGGTGACGTACGCGGTGTCGGGGAAACGAGCGTCGCCCCAGTCGAGCCGTGAGTAGTACGTGCCGAACACGATGTCGTTTCGTTCGCACGCCGCTGCGTACTCGGCGAGCACATTGCGTCGTGGGCCATCGTGCAGCATGGTGCGGTCGGTGTTCGGCGCGTCCCACCAGCACCAGCCGTCGTGATGTTTGGCGACGAGAATGCTGTAGCCGGCCCCGGCGTCGGTGACGAGCCGGGCCCAGTGCTCGGCATCGAATCGATCGTAGGTGAGCAGGGGCAGGAAGTCGTCGAAGCGCTCGATGTGTCCCCACCGATCGCGGTGGTGGGCGAGCACCTCGACCATGGGCCGAGGGTGCAGCAGCACCTCGGCGACGTCCTCGCCGAGGTGGCTCCGGTACCAGTCGGAGTACTCGCCGATCGGGGACCAGGCGGGCACCGTCGCCAGGTTCGCATGTACGAAGATGCCGAAACGCCGCTGGTTCCACCACGTCGGCATGCTCATCGGCTTGTCATTGTCGCGCACGGGGCTGGTGACGGCGAACCCGCGTCCGTCCGGGCATACTGCGGCGGTGTCGTCGTCCGAATCCGAATCCGATGCCGAGCGCGTCGACGCCGAAGCCCCGGCGACGCTCGGAGCGAGAACCGCTGCGCTCGAGTCGGAGCTCCGCCGGCTTGGACCGAGTGGTGGTGGCCTTCAGCGGTGGCGCCGATTCGTCGTTTCTCGCGGCTGCCGCAACCACCGTGTTGGGCGCCGACCGGGTGCACTCGGTCACCGCGGTGTCACCGTCGCTCGCCGGCGACGAGGAGGCGGATTGCCGAGCGCTCGCTGCCGAGCTGGGGCTGCGCTGGACCCCGGTCGTCACCGACGAGATGGAGCGCGCCGCGTACCGGTTGAACGACACCGATCGCTGCTATCACTGCAAGGCCGAGCTGATGGACGTCGTCGGTCCGATCGCTGCTGCGGAACACGCCACGGTGGTGTTGGGCGTGAATCTCGACGATCTCGGTGATCACCGGCCCGGCCAGCGGGCGGCGACCGAGGCCGGTGCCGAGTTCCCGCTGGTCGCCGCGGGATTCACCAAGGCCGACGTGCGTGCGGCGTCGAAGGCGATGGGCCTGCGCACGTGGGACAAACCCGCCGCCGCCTGCTTGGCGAGTCGCATTCCGTATGGCACCGAGGTGTCGGTCGAGATCCTCGGTCGAGTCGATCGTGCCGAGGCGGCGCTGCACCGTCTGGGCTTCGCTCAGGTCCGGGTGCGCCACTACGACGACACGGCGCGCATCGAGGTCGACCTCGACGAACTGCCCAAGGTGCTCGACGCCCGAGACGAGGTCGTCGACGCGGTCCGCACGGCGGGCTACCGCTACGTGACCGTCGATCTCGAAGGGTTCCGTTCCGGCAATCTCAACGGTTGAGCGGTCCGCGCTCGCCGTCGTCCGATTGCAGCGCCGCCGCCGCTCGCACGTAACGTGCGGCGCCATGAAGCTGTCGATGATGATCAACTATTCCGGCGATTTCCACGCGGACGTGGACAAGGTCGTCGAACTGGAAAAGGCAGGCCTCGACGTGGTCTGGGTGCCCGAGGCGTACAGCTTCGACGCCGTGTCACAGATGGGGTATCTCGCAGCGAGGACCTCGACGATCGAGATCGGTTCGGGCATCCTCAACGTGTTCTCCCGCACCGCGACGTGCATGGCGCAGACCGCTGCGGGCCTCGACTACGTGTCGAACGGCCGGTTCATCCTCGGGCTCGGCGCGTCGGGACCGCAAGTGATCGAGGGCTTCCACGGGGTGCCGTACGAGAAGCCGATGCCGCGTATCCGCGACTACATCAACGTGTGCCGCATGACGTGGCGCCGCGAGAAGGTCATCTACGACGGACCGACCACCAAGATCCCGCTGCCCGAAGGTGAGGGCACGGGCCTCGCCAAGCCGCTCAAGCTGATCAACCATCCCGTGCGGGAGAACATCCCGATCTTCTGGGCGAGCCTGATGGGCCAGTCGGTGAAGAACACGGCGAAGTACGCCGACGGGTGGTTGCCGGTCTTCTTCGATCCCGACAAGTTCCAGTCGGTGTGGGGTGACGATCTCAAGGCGGGCACCGCAGAGCGCGATCCCGACCTCGGCCGGCTCCAGATCTCGGCCGGCGGCATGGTGGCGATCGGCGACGAGCTCACGGGCGATGCGCAGCAGCGGATCCTCGACTTCGCCCGCCCCAACGCCGCGCTGTACATCGGCGGCATGGGTGCCCGCGACAAGAACTTCTACAACACGATCTGCCAGCGCTACGGCTACGTCGCCGAAGCTGCGGAGATCCAGGACCTCTACCTGTCAGGAAAGAAGGACGAGGCGGCTGCGGCCGTGCCGGGCGAGATGCTCGCGAACTCGAACCTCGTCGGCCCTGCCGGCTACGTGAAGGAGCGCATCGCGGCGTTCAAGGAGGCCGGCGTGACGCACCTGTCGGTCAACCCCGTCGGCGGCGACATCGTCAAGACGATCGAGCAGCTCAAGTCGCTCCTCTGACGGTCCTCCCCGGCCCCGTCCCCGCCCGGACCGTGACGGTCCGCCCCGGCCCCGTCCCCGCCCGGACCGTCAGACCATGCCGCGCAGCCACCACAGGCTGAGCGCCCAGGCGAGACCGAGACACAGGAATGCGGCGAGTGCCCACTGCCAGGTCAGTTCGGTGACGATCTCGATCGGGTCGCCGATCGTCTCGCCGAGCGACTCGGCGATCTGGTCGTACGCCGCACCCAACTCGTCACCGGTGCGAGCCTCGAACGCCTGACCGCCCGTGGTCTCGGCGACCAGTTCGAGGTCGGCGGGGCGCACCGGGACCGGGACGACGTCGCCGCTCTCCGGGTCGACGATCGTGCCGCCGTCGGTGCCGAAGGCGATCGTGTACACCGGGATCCCAGCCTCGGCGGCCTCGGCGGCGCCCTCGGAGGTGAGGCGGCCGACCGTGGTCTCCCCATCGCTCAGCAGCACCATCACGCCGGGCGGCAGGTCCGAGTCGTCCTCCGGATCGGCGGCGTTGACGAGCAGGTTCGTCCCGGCCGAGAGGGCGTCGCCGATCGCCGTCGACTCGGCGAGTTCGAGGTTGTCGATACCGCGCAGCATCGTCGCACGGTCGAGCGTCGGATCGACGTCGACGCCGACCGACCCGGAGAATCCGATCAACCCGATCTCGACACCAGGGTCGACGAGGCCCACGAAATCGCGGGCGGCTTCCTGCGCTGCCTCGAACCGTCGCGGGTCCACGTCGTCGGCCATCATCGACAACGACACGTCGAACAGCACGAGGATCCGGCCCTCGGTGGTGGTGTTCTCGGTGGTGCGCTCGACCGGCCGGGCCACGGCGACGACGGCCAGGGCCAACCCGAGCAACTGCAGACCGGCCACCACGTGACGTCGCCAGCGGGGACGTCTCGGTGCGACCTTGTCGAGCAGATCGACCTGTGTGAAGCGCACCGTTGCCGCGCGCCGCCAGCGCAGGACGACCACGTAGAGCACGGCGAGCCCGACGACGAGCAGGAGCAGCCACAGCCGACCGGGCGCGAGGAAGTCGGTGCTCATCGTCCGATCCCGTCGCCACGAACTGCCTGCACCCGCCGGCGTCGAGTGTGCTGCACGATCGCGCCGAGCCAGTCGCCGTCGGTCGACAACTCGATCACGTCGGCACGGGATCGGCCGAGCGCGTCGGCGCGCCGGTCGCGCTCTTCCTGCGCGGCGGCGGCGAATCGCTCCTGCACCTTGGCCGTGACGCGGACCTCACGGGTCTGTCCCGTCGCCGGGTCGACGAGTTCGACGAGGCCGATCGGCGGGACGTCGTGCTCACGCGGGTCGTGCACGGTCACCGCGAGGAGGTCGTGGCGCATGCTCAACCGGGCGAGTGACGGTTGCCAGGCGTCGCCACGAAAGTCGCTGATGACGGCCACGAAGCCGCGGCGGTTGGCGATGGCACCGACCCGGTCGATCGCCCCGGCGAGGTCGGCATTGCCGAGCCCTTCGGAGGCCGGGGGAGCGCTGAGCAACGACAACACGGCACGAACCTGGTTGGAGCCCGAACGAGGAGGGACGACGTGGATCGACGGTCCGGCGACGAGCACGGCACCGAGACGGTTCTGGTTTCGGGCGGTGAGGAACCCGATGCACGCAGCGGCGGCCGTTGCGATCTGGGCCTTGTCGTTGGTGACCGTGCCGAACTGCATCGTCGCCGACACGTCGACGACCAGCCAGGCGGTGAGGTCGCGGTCGGCGATCTGCTCGCGCACGTGTGTCTCGCGGGTGCGTGCCGTGATGTTCCAGTCGATGCGCCGTACGTCATCTCCGGGCTGGTACAGCCGCGACTCACCGGGCTCGGAACCGTGGCCCGGCGTCAGACCCTGGTAGTGACCGTGCAGCACACCGTCGAGCCGTCCGGTGATCGTGAGTTCGAGCGTGCGCAGCAGCTCGGCGACGGTCTCGGTCGGAGGACCGGCGGCCCAGGCGTCGGTGCGCGTCGATGGGTCGTTGAACCCACCCGCCGTCGCGGCGGCCGCTGGCGACACGCTCGCCGGGCCCAATGTGACCATGTTCAGTCCCTCGGGGCGCTCGTCCCGAACGCGTCGTTCGGCTTCGGCGACACCCAGGTGGCGGGGACGGTCGCGAGGATCCGTTGCACGACGTGGTCGGTGGTGATGTCGCGGGCGAGCGCGTCGTAGGTGAGCAGCAAGCGATGACGGAGGATCTCGGGCGCGAGGTCGAAGACGTCCTGCGGTGTCGTGTACGAACGACCGCGCATCAACGCCAGGGCGCGAGCGCCACGAACGAGGTTCAGCGACGCACGAGGGCTGGCACCCAGGCCGATCACCGTCGACAGGTCAGCGAGACCGAATCGCTGCGGTGTGCGTGTGCACTGCACGAGGTCGACGGCGTACTGCGACACCGAGCGGTCGACGAACACGGTGTCGGCTCGTTGCTGGAGCGCGATCAGCTCGTCGAGGGAGATCACCTGTTGCGGGATCGGCGCGCTGATGCTCATCCGATCGATGATCGTCAGTTCCTCGTCGGGTGTCGGGTAGTCGAGCACGATCTTCATCATGAAGCGGTCGCGCTGAGCGTCGGGCAGCTGGTACACGCCTTCGGACTCGATCGGGTTCTGGGTGGCGACGACGAAGAACGGGTTCGGCACCGGGTGGGTGATGCCACCGATCGTGACCTGTTGCTCGGCCATCACCTCGAGCAACGCCGACTGCACCTTGGCCGGGGCACGGTTGATCTCGTCGGTGAGCAGGAAGTTGACGAACACCGGGCCGAACTCGACGTCGAATGTCTCGCTGCTGCCCCGGTAGATGCGGGTGCCGGTGATGTCCGACGGCAGCAGGTCGGGTGTGAACTGGATACGGGCGAACGTGCCGCCGACCACGTCGGCGAGCGTCTCGGCGGCGAGCGTCTTGGCGAGGCCGGGGACCGACTCGAGCAGGCAGTGCCCGCGGCACAGCACCCCGACGAGCAGACGTTCGAGCAGGCGCGTCTGGCCGACCATCACCTTGCGGAGCTCGAAGAAGATCTTCTCGAACGTCTCCGCGGTCCGGCGGTCGTCGTCGGGCGACGAAGCGACGGGCGCGGTGGACGAGTCGGTTGCCGGCGCGTGAGGGAGATCGCTGTCGGTCATCGTGGGACGACGGTAGCGGCGCGCAGGCGATCGCCGGGTGCGGCAACGCACCTCTCACCGACTTCTCGTATTCTGTGTCGGTGGCCGAAGCACCCGACGCAGACCCGGTGGTGGCGCTCGACGCCGAACTGGCGGCGAGCATCGACGTGGCGAGCATCGAGGCCGAGGAGCGCGCTGCGGCCATCCGGCTGTCGATGATCGAGGCCGGGCGGCGAAAGGGCGGTGTGCTCGGCGCAGTGGCCGCCGGTGCGATGATCGGGCTCCGCGACATCTACGAAGGCCCACCGAAACAGGACGACATCGTCATCGTCTCGGAGGCCCCCGGTGATCCCGAGGACATCGACATCGACGGCATCACCGGCACGCGTCGCCGACATCGACTTCTGGGCACCCCCACCCCACGACCCCCGCGCCTGACGTACACGATGTGCCAGGCACATCGTGTACGTGTCGTGCGATCGACCGCGCCGTGGGCCCGCACGAAACCCCGATCGCCTGCATCGACTGCGGGGTCTACCGTTGCGCGGTGCACCTCGCCGATCGTCTCCGCGTCCCGTCGCCGTACGTCGCGCGGCCCTACCGCGGGTCGAGCGACCACGCGGCGATCGCCGAGGTGCTGGGTGAGTACCGACGCGGCTCACGGTGATACCGAGGTCCCGACGGTCGACCAGATCGACGTGACATACGCCAACCTGCGCGACTGCGATCCGGCTCTCGACATTGCCATCATCGAGTTCGAGGGCCGGGTCGTCGGCTACACGCGTGCGAGCTTCGAGGACCTCGACAGCGGAACGCGCGACTGTGTCGTCTTCGCTCCCGTGATCCCGGCGCACCTGACCCACGAGATGTGGACGGCGATCGTGGACGGCAACGAGGCGCACATGGAGCGCTGGGCCGGCGACGTCGATCAGGCCCGATACCGCGCGTACGCCCACCACCCCGGACCCGGGTTGGACCCCGCCGGCGAGGCGGCCTGGCTCGAGGCACGCGGCTACGTCGCCGATGAATGGGGCGCGTCGCTGGTGCGACCACACCTCGACGACATCGCGGAGCGAACGCTTGTCCGATGGTGTCGAGCTGCGCGACGTTCGGCCGGAGCAGCTGCGAGCGATCTTCGACGCGCACTGGGAGGCCTTCCGTGGCGAGTGGGACTTCCGTGAGCAGTCCGAGACCGACTGGGTCGAGTATCGTCGACCATCCCTACCGCGACACGAGCCTCTGGAAGGTGGCGTGGGCGGGCGACACCGTCGTCGGACAGGTGAAGTCGTACATCAACGACGAGGAGAACGCGAACTCGAGGTGTCCTGCGCGGCTACACCGAGGACATCTCGGTACATCGTGACTGGCGAAACCGGGGCATCGCGGGAACCTTGCTCGCGTGGAGCCTGCAGGAGCTGCGAGACCGCGGGATGACCGAAGCGGCACTGGGCGTGGACACCAACAATCCCGGCGGAGCGTTCCAGCTCTACACCTCGCTCGGATTCGAGCTCGTCGCGTACGAGGCCGTCTACACGAAGCCGATTGGCTGAGCGGTGCCGCCGTACCGGTCTGGTCGTGTCGGGTCGGTGACGCTCAGCTCGCCCAGGCGCCGGGCTGGGCGAGGAAACGACGGTGCCAGCGGCTGGGGGTGAGCACGAGCGCCCGCGGTTCGTCCTCGAACATCCATCGGGCGAAGTTCCGCCGGCCCCAGTCGCCGCTCGACGCCGACGACGCGGATCGCGCCGCGGGCGCCCCACGACGTGCTCAGGATCGACCCGAGCGCGCTGCGACATCCGATGGTCGGCGAACAGGTGATGGCGCGACCTCGGCGCGGTAGATGGCGGCCGCGTCGTCGGGCTGGAGCGCCCCCGCGGCAATGATCGCCTCGGCCGCGAGCCGCCCGGTGAGCAGCGCCTGGCCGATGCCCTCGCCGGTCATCACGTCGGTGGCCATCGCCGCGTCGCCGGCGAACAGCACCCGCCCGGCGGTGAGCGTCGCCTCGTCGACGCGTGCCGGGATCGGCCAGGCGGTGTGGCGATCCTCGAGCTCGAAACCCTCGCCGAGCGCGTCGACGATGTGCGGTCGGCTCAGCAGCTCGACCCACAGCTGCTTCATGTCCTGGACCCGTCGGGTCGCCGTCGCGCAGCACGCCGAAGCCGATGTTGACCCGACCGTCCGGGAGCGGGAACGACCAGGCGTAGCCCGGGCACGAGGTCGGGTTCGAACCAGACGTACAGCTGCTGCGACGCGGGCCCGGTGACGTTGCGGGCGTACTGGCGGAATCCGTGCCACTCACCCAGGTAGCCGGGCTCGTTCGCGCCCAGTCGACTTGCGCACCGGGCTCCACATGCCGTCGGCGGCCACGACGTAGCGGGCGTCGATCTCGAGCCCGTCGGCGAACACGGTCACGTGGTCGTCGTGCTGGTCGAGACGGTCGAAGCCGTGGCCGTCGCGGATGTCGGCGCCGAGCTCACGTGCGATCCGAACGAGCGCGTCGTCGAGCTGAAGCCGGGGCGCCACGGCCGCGTACGTGCCCGTGTCGGGCAGCGGGACGAACACCTCGCGACCGCTCGGGGAACGGATCGCCGCGCCGTCGACCTCGAACCAGTCGGGGATGGTCGCCCGGTCGAGGCCGAGATGCTCGAGCTCGCGCAGCGCCGAGCGTGGTGAGCCCGTCGCCGCAGCACTTGTCTCGCGGGAACACCGCCTTGTCGATGGCCACGACCGATCGTCCGGCCCGCCGCAGCTCGATGGCCGCCGCGCTCCCTGCGGGACCGAGCCCGACGACCACGACGTCGGTGGTCAGGCGTTCGCGTTGCGGCGACGGAGTCGGGGCGTTCACGGCGGCAAGGCTAGGACGGCCCGACCAGCCAGCCACCGCGCACGGTCCGGGCGGGGACGGGGCCGAGGAGGACCCCGACGGTCCGGGTGGGGACGGGGCCGGGGAGGACCGTCAGCGCAGGTGGACGCCGAGGCGCACGGCCCGTTTCGTCGGACCCGGGTCGCTGCGCTGGAGGCGGGTGGCGTGCACCCGGCTGCGCCACCCCGGCAACAGCCCGTAGCCGACTCGCACCCGGGCAGGCGGTGTAGGTCACGTCGCGATGGCCGGAGATGGTTGCCGTGGTGATGGTCGTGCCGGCACGGAACTTGTCCGAGCCCCTCGACACGAACGTGGTCGTCGCTGCCGGGTCGGTGTCGATGTCGTAGCGGTCGGCCAGGAAGATCAGCATGCGCATCAAGGACTCCTGCGCGGCCGCCGTCGGTGCCTGTCGGTCGAAGTCGCCGATCAGGCAGACGAGCTGCGCGTAGCCCTGGTTGCCGCCCGTCGCATCGGCGACGACGGGCCCGGCGAGCGAGCCGGCGCGCGTCTCCCAGATCGAACCGTCGGGCCGATCATGAAGTGGTAGCAGATGTCGGGCCATCGCTTCTGCGGACCGGTGTGGAAGGCGTAGGTCTGGCGGATGATCGCTCGAGGATCGGGGACCGTGTTGCTCGACGCGGTGTGGTGCACGAGCAGGAACTTGACCGTCTCGGGGCCGATCGGCCCCGTCGGTGGGAGGTCGGCGCCCCATTCGCTGCGCGGATGGATCCGCAATCCGGAGGCCACCTCGATGGTGGCGAGCTTCTCGACCGGCGGCAACTGCGATGGTGTTCCGTCGGCGCCGTCGAGGTTGCCGCACGCAGCGAGTCCGATCGCCGCAGCGGCACCGAGCGCGCCGGCCAGGATCTCGCGCCTCGTCCGCTGGCAGTCACACACGGCGCCGACTCTACGATTCCCGGCGAGTCAACGGATCGGTACGAGGAAGGACCAAGGGATGAGTGGGTTGTGCGAGGGTCGGGTTGCGATCGTCACGGGAGCGGGGCGAGGGATCGGACGCGAGCATGCGTTGAGCCTTGCCCGGCAGGGCGCCAAGGTGGTCGTCAACGACCTCGGCGGCAACGTCGACGGCAGTGGCGGCGACATCTCCCCGGCGCAGCAGGTGGTCAACGAGATCATCGAGATGGGCGGCGAGGCGGTCGCCAACGGTGACAACGTCGCCGACTGGGAGGGTGCCCAGCGGATGATCAACACCGCGATCGAGACCTTCGGCGACCTCCACGCCCTCGTCAACAACGCCGGCATCCTGCGCGACCGCGTGCTCGCGAACATGACCGAGGAGGAGTGGGACTCGGTCATCAACGTGCATCTCAAGGGCACGTTCGCGCCGTCCCGGTGGGCGGTCGCCTACTGGCGCGAGCGGGCCAAGGCGGGCGAACCGGTCAGCGGCCGCATCGTCAACACCACCTCGGTGTCGGGCATCTACGGCAACCCCGGCCAGGCGAACTACGGCGCGGCCAAGGCCGGCATCGCGGCGTTCACGAACATCGTCGCGCTGGAGGTGGCGCGGTACGGCGTGACGGTCAACGCAGTCGGACCGGTCGCGCTGACCCGGATGACCGAGGGTCTCGGCCCCGCCCCGGAGACCGACGAGGAGCGCGAGGCGCGCGCGCCGCACTGGATCGCGCCGATCGTCACGTGGCTGTGCTCCGAAGAAGCCGGCAACGTCACCGGACGCGTCTTCGAGGCCTCCGGACAGACGCTCGCCGTCGCCGAAGGTTGGGTCCGTGGCCCGTCGACCACGCCGATCGACGACCCGACGAAGATCGGGCCGGTGGTCGCCGACCTGCTCGCGAACGCCCGCCCGAACTCCGGCATGAACGGCGAGCCCGGCGGCTGGCCGCAGACGATGTTGAATTCCTGAGATCCGTCCGAACACTCGAACGAAAGCGAGCACCTGATGCCACTCAACCCCGACGCCGTCGGCTCGACCAGCGACCCCGTCGAGGTCAGCTGGACCTCCAAGGACGCACTGCTGTACGCCGTCGGCATCGGTGCCGGCCACGAGGAGTTGGCCTTCACCACCGAGAACACGAGCGGCGTCGAGCAGCAGGTGTTCCCGACGTTCCCCGTCGTGATCGGCTGGGGGAGGGGCTCGGCGATGGGCAACATCGGCACGTTCAACCCGGCGCTGCTCGTGCACGGCCAGCAGGCGGTCACGCTGCACCGTCCGATCCCGGTCGCGGGGACGGCGACGATCACCAGCGAACTCATCGCGATGTACGACAAGGGCAAGGCGGCCGTCGTCGTCACCGAGTCACGAGCGTCGATGGATGGCGAGCCGCTCTACACGAACACCTCGTCGGCGTTCATCCGCGGCGAGGGCGGCTGGGGTGGCGATCGCGGTCCGTCCGGTCCGAAGAACGTGCCGCCCGAGCGCGACCCCGACCACGTCGTGTCGTACCAGACCTCGATCGACCAGGCCTTCGTCTACCGGTTGTCGGGCGACCGCAACCCGCTGCACACCGACCCGGCGTTCGCCGCGATCGGCGGCTTCGACCGTCCGATCCTCCACGGTCTGTGCAGCTACGGCTTCACCGGCCGTGCGCTGCTGCACGCCGTGTGCGGCGGCGATCCCGCGAGGTTCCATCACATCGAGGCCCGCTTCGCCGCCCCGGTCCTCCCCGGCGACACCCTCACGATCTCGATGTGGTCGCGGCGACGGCGAGACACTGTTCACCACCAGCGCCGTCGATCCGTCCGACCCGTCCACCGAGCGCGTCGTCATCGACCAGGGCCTCGTCAAGCACGACTGAACGCGTCCCGCCCGAAATGTGCGCGGCTCGTTGCGCTCAGGGGCCTGGCGTGCGCATTTTTCGGGGTGACTCGCCGGGGTCAGGGGCGGCAGGTGGCGACGAGGTGGGCGACGACGTCGGCGAGTGCGACGTCCTGGCGCTCGCCGGATCGGCGGTCCTTGACCTCGATGGTGGGGTTCGTCTCGTCGGCGACGCCACGACCGACGATGGCGATGGTCGGGACACCGATCAGTTCGGCGTCCTTGAACTTCACGCCGGGCGACGGGCCGTAGCGGTCGTCGAGCAGCACGCGCAGGCCGGCGGCCTCGAGGTCGGCGGCCAGCTTCTCGCCCGCGGGAATCTGCGGGCCGTCGGCCTTGCCGGCGATGACGACGTGGACGTCCGCTGGGGCGATCTCGCGAGGCCACACGAGGCCGATGTCGTCGTGGTGTGCCTCGGCGATCGCGGCCAGACAACGGGTGACGCCGACGCCGTACGAGCCCATCGTCGGGGTGACCGGGCGGCCGTTCTCGTCCTGCACGGTGAGATCGAGCGCCTCGGCGTACTTGCGGCCCAGCTGGAAGATGTGACCGATCTCGATCCCGCGGGCGATCTCGACCGGTGAGCCGCACGAGGGGCACACGTCGCCGTCGCGGATCTCGGCCGCCTCGATCGTGCCGTCGGGCGTGAAGTCGCGACCTGCCACCAGGTCGATCACGTGGTTGCCGGGTGAATCGGCGCCGGTGATCCATGCCGTTCCGTCGACGACGCGCGGATCGACGAGGTAGCGGATGCCCGATTGGTTGTTCGTGCCGAGGACGCCCGGACCGATGTAGCCCTTGACCAGCGTGGGGTGCGCGGCGAAGTCGGCGTCGTCGAACGGCTCGGGCTCGGCCGGGGCGACCTGCGCCTCGAGGCGCTTCATGTCGACCTCGCGGTCGCCGGGCAACCCGATCGCCAACGGCTCGATCGTGCCGTCGGGATGGCGGAGCTTGACGATGACGTTCTTCAACGTGTCCGCCGCCGTCCAGTCGCGGTCGGGGTGGCGGAGCGCTGGGTCGGCGTTGACGAAGTCGACGAGCGTGGCGATCGTCGGCGTGCCGGGGGTGTCGTGGACGACGGCGGGACGCAGCCCGTCGAAGGCAATCGTCGGGGGAGCGGGGGTGACGACCGCCTCGACGTTCGCGGCGTAGTCGCACGTCGTACAGCGGATGAACGTGTCCTCGCCGACGTCCATCGGGGCCAGGAACTCCTCGGACGCCGATCCGCCCATGGCTCCGGACATCGCCGACACGATCACGTACGGCAGTCCGAGCCGGTCGAACAGTGAGATGTAGGCCGCCCGGTGGGCGTCGTACGACTTCTGGAGGCCGGCCTCGTCGAGGTCGAAGCTGTAGGAGTCCTTCATCACGAACTCGCGCCCGCGCAGCAGACCGGCACGGGGGCGGGCCTCGTCGCGGTACTTGGTCTGGATCTGGTAGATCGACAGCGGCAGGTCCTTGTACGACCCGCAGATGTCCTTCACGAGCAGCGTGAACATCTCCTCGTGGGTGGGCGCCAGCAGGAAGTCGGCGCCCTTGCGGTCCTGCAGGCGGAACAGGTTGTCGCCGTACTCGGTCCAGCGCCCGGTGGCCTCGTAGGGCTCGCGGGGAAGCAGCGCCGGGAAGTGGACCTCCTGGAAGCCGGCGGCGTCCATCTCCTCGCGCACGACTCGCTCGACGTTGCGGTACACGAGCCAGCCGAGCGGCAGCCAGGAGAAGCCCCCCGGCGCGGCCCGGCGGATGTAGCCGGCACGCACGAGCAGACGGTGGCTCGCGACCTCGGCGTCGGCCGGATCGTCACGAAGGGTCCGCAGGAACAGGGTCGACATCCGAAGCACCCGGGCAACCTACCTGTAGCGATGGCGGGTGTGCGGTGGCTCCTCGGTCGACTTCGGTGAGGCCGCTGCTATGATCATCTCTCCATTTGGTTCGTTACCGAAAGGCGTGGGGCTGAGCCCCACGCCTTGTTTGTTGAAAGGAGGCAGTTCGGATGAGTGCATCGACCGAGATCGATCGTGTTCACGCTCTCGTGGCACCGATCGCTGCCGACCTCCAACTCGACGTGTACGACATCGAGCGCCGTGGTGCCACGGTGCGCGTCACGCTCGACACGCCTGCCGGGCTCCGACGGCGGGATCACGCTCGACTCGCTCTCGCTGGCGACGCGGTTGATCTCGCGCGAGCTCGATCACGAGGACCCGATCGCCGGGCACTACACGCTCGAGGTCACCAGCCCCGGCCTCGAGCGCCAGCTGCGAACGCCGGCGCACTACCAGCGTGAGGTCGGCAAGACCATCACGATCCGACTGCGCGACCCACACGCCGATCCGCGCCGTTTCCAGGGCGCCCTGACCGCCGCCGACGACCGTACGGCGACGCTGCTGCTCGACGACGGGACCGAACGCGTCGTGTCCATCGACGACGTCGACAAGGCCCGCACCGTCTTCGAGTGGGGCCCGAAGCCGAAGCCGGGCAAACAGCCGTCGGGATCGAAGAAGCAGGCCGCATCGAACAAGGCCCCATCGAACAAGGAGAAGCAAGCGTCATGAGCAACCTCGACATGAGCGAGGCCATCGGCATGCTGGCCCAGGAGAAGGGCATCTCGGAGGACACGCTGCTGCACGTCCTCGTCGACGCCCTCGCCTCCGCCTACAAGCGGCGCCCGGACGCCGCCGACGAGGTCGTCGTCGAGGTCAATCCCGAGACGATGGAGTTCTCGTTCATCGCGTACGACGTCGACGAGGACGGCAACTGGGTCAACGAACGCGACGACACCCCGAAGAAGGAAGAGCTCGGGCGCATCGCCGCCCAGACCTTCCGCCAGGTGATGAGCCAGCGCATCCGCGAGGTCGAGTCCGAGCGCAAGTTCGAGGAGTACGCGAACCGCGAGGGCGACATCGTCACCGGCATCATCCAGCGCACCGACGCCCGCTACACGCTGCTCGACCTCGGCCGGGTCGAGGCGCTGCTGCCGCAGGCCGAGCAGGTCCCGTTCGAGCGTCCCGCCCAGGGCGACCGCCAGAAGGCCTACATCGTCGAGGTCCGCCGCACGCCGAAGGGCCCGCAGATCGTGGTCTCGCGCACCCACCCCGGCCTGATCAAGCGCCTGTTCGAACTCGAGGTTCCCGAGATCGCCGACGGCATCGTCGAGATCAAGGCCTGCGCCCGTGAACCGGGCCACCGCACCAAGATCGCCGTCTGGTCGAACGACCACAACGTCGATCCGGTCGGCGCATGCGTCGGTGCCCGCGGCGGGCGTGTGCGCATGGTCGTCAACGAGATGCGCGGCGAGAAGATCGACATCGTCCCGTTCAGCGAGGACCTCGCGGATTTCGTCGCCAAGGCGCTGTCGCCGGCCAAGGTCACCGCCGTCCACATCTCCGAAGACGGCACTGCCGCCGACGTGATCGTGCCCGACCACCAGCTCAGCCTGGCGATCGGCCGTGAGGGCCAGAACGCTCGTCTCGCTGCGCGGCTCACCGGCGTGCGTGTCGACATCCGCTCCGAGACGCAGCTCGCCGAGGGCATTCCGGCCGGCGGTCGTGACGCCGATGTCGAGTACGCCGACGGCGAGTGGCGTGCCAACGCCGAGACCGGCGAGATGGAATGGCATGCCGCCGACGGCAGCGTCATCAGCGAGTCCGACTGGCAAGCCCAAGCCGCCGCCGCCGAAGCCGCCGATGTCGAGGTCGCCGACGTGGACGTCCGCCGCCGAGGGAAGCGCCAGCGACGAGGCGGACGGCGGCGCGAGTCGAAAGCGAAGCGGACGACGAGCCGCCACCGATGTGGACGCAGCTGCCGAGGGAAGCGCCAGCGACGAGGCAGACGCGGCGCGAGAAGGAAGCGAAGGTGACACCGACCGGCGTCGCAGACGCCGACCCGGCAGTGATTCCGCCATCGCCGATGCCGCAGCGGACGACGAGCCCGCCACCAAGAACGGCGGCGACGACTGAGTGGTGCTGCTCGTCCCGAACCCGTCCGCAGCTGCATCGGTTGCCGGCAGCGGCGTCCCCAGTCCGAGCTCGTGCGTGTCACGAGAACGGATGAGGGCGTGGCCGTCGGTGGTCCGAGCGACGGGCGAGGGGCGTGGCTGTGTCGTGGGTCCGAGGCGGGCTGAGATCGCCGCGGCCCGATGCGTCGAGACGGCGCTGGCTCGCCGGGCGTTCGCCCGTGCGTGGCGTCGTGAGGTCGGCGTCGACGACGAACGATGCAATCAGCGAACTGGTCGGCCGTCGGGCCGACGGAGACGAACACCCGGATGCGCATTGATTCCTGCATCCGCGAGGCAAAGACGACTGTGAAAGGTTGAATCGACAACGTGGCTGCGAAGAAGATCAGGATCCACGAGCTCGCGAAAGAGCTCGGGATGACGAACGCCGAGGTCCTCGACCTCTGCGCTGTGCTCGGCGTTGCCGCCAAGGGCCCGTCGTCCTCGCTCGCCGAAGCGTACGCCGACATGGTGACCCGTCGCGCCGAGCGTGACGGGTTGACCCGCGACGAACAACCCGAGGAGCCGAAGCCGGCCAAGAAGGCGCCGGCCAAGAAGAAGGCCGCAGCCAAGAAGCCGGCGGCCGAGAAGCAGGCCGACGACGACTCGGATGCGACGCCGCAAGCCGGCCAAGAAGGCGGCAGCCCCGGCCGCAGCTGCGCCGAAGGACGTCGACGACGCTGCACCGGCGCCTGCCGAGCCAGCGCCGGCGACCGAGGAGCCGCCCGCCCCGGCCGTGGCTCCCGAGGTCGAGGCACAAGCCGAAGTTCCCGAAACGGTGCCCGTCGTCGAGACACCGGCGCCCGCACCGTCGAGGATGACACGCCGGCCGCGACCGAGTCGGCTGAAACGCCCGCACCAGTGCCGGCCGAGCCCGAGGTTGCCGCCGAACCGGTCGCCGCGGCCGAGCCCGCTGCCCGCCGAGCCCGCACCGGCCGCAACCGACGTCGCCGACGCATCGTCGCGCGTGATCTCGAGTGGACGCCCGGCCGCCGACGGACGTCCGCCGGAACATCCCGCCGCGCCCACCGAGGCGCGCCGCCCCGCACCGGAGCGTCCCGAAGGCGCTCCCGCCGAGCGCCCGTTGTCGCCGAGCGGCAAGGCCATCCCGCCGCCTCCCGGCCGTCCGTTGTCGCCGAGCGGCAAGGTCATTCCGCCGCCTCCCGGTTCGGCGCGCCCGTCCGGCGCTCGCCCGGGTGGCGGACCCGGTGGAGCTCGTCCGCGTCCCGGCGGGTTCACCCCGCGTCCCGGCGGCGGACCCGGTGGCGGCCCTGGTGGCCGTCCCGGTGGCGGTCCCGGCGGTGGCCCCGGTGGTGGCGGTCCCGGCCGTCCCGGTGGGAATCGTCCCAGCGGTCAGCGGCGTCCGCCGCGTCGTACCGGTCGTCGGCGTCGTCGTCGCGACCAGGACGACCTGCAGCCGCAGTTCACCACCTACACCTCGTCCGACGCGCCCGGTCCCGACGGGGACGTCATCATCGAGCGTGGCGTGTCGGCCCAGGAGTTCGCTCCGAAGCTGAACCGCACCGCTGCCGACGTCGTTCGCTTCCTGCTCAACAACGGCGAGATGGTCACTGCGACCATGACGCTCGCCGACGAGCAGATGGAGCTGTTCGCGCTCGAGGTCGGCGCCGAGATCCTGCTCGTCGAGCCGGGTCAGCAGGAAGAGGTCGAACTGCAGAAGTTGTTCGACGACTCCGACGACGACGAGATGCAGGAGCCGCGCCCGCCGGTGATCACCGTGATGGGCCACGTCGACCACGGCAAGACCACGCTGCTCGACCACATCCGCGGCGCCAACGTCGTCGACGGTGAGGCCGGTGGCATCACCCAGCACATCGGTGCCTACCAGGTGCAGAACGAGCACGGCTCGGTCACGTTCCTCGACACGCCCGGCCACGCCGCCTTCACGCAGATGCGTGCCCGCGGTGCCGACGCGACCGACATCGTCGTGCTGATGGTCGCTGCCGACGACGGCATCATGCCCCAGACGATCGAGGCCATCAACCACGCCCGCGCCGCCGACGTGCCGATCGTGGTGGCGCGTCAACAAGATCGACAAGGACAACGCCGACCCGCAGCGGGTGCTCACGCAACTCGCCGAGTACGAACTCGTCCCCGAGTCGTGGGGTGGCGACACGATCGTCGTCGAGATGTCCGCGCTGCAGGGCGTCGGGCGTCGACGAGCTGATCGAACAGCTGCAGGTCGTCGCCGAACTCGAGGAGCTCACGGCCAACCCGACGGGTCGCGCCAAGGGCATCGTCATCGAAGCGCAGCTCGACAAGGGCCGCGGCCCGGTGGCGACGATTCTCGTCGACAAGGGCGAGCTGAAGGTCGGCGACCCGATCGTGGCCGGTGCCGCATGGGGCAAGGTCCGAGCGATGATCAACGACAAGGGCGAGCAGGTCAAGTCGGCCGGTCCGTCGACCCCGGTGCAGGTGCTCGGGCTGTCGACTCGTGCCCGAGGCCGGCGACGAGTTCCGTGCCGCTCCGGACGACAAGATCGCCCGGACGGTGGCCGAGTCCCGTGAGCTGCGCCTGAAGGCGAAGCATCTCCGCGAGGACGCCCGTGTCAAGACCGGCACGAAGCTCGAGGACATCTTCGCCCAGATCCAGTCGGGTGAGAAGGCGTCGGTCAACCTGATCCTCAAGGCCGACGTCCAGGGTTCGCTCGAAGCGGTCACCGAGTCGCTGCGGCGACTCGAACGCGACGAGGTCGACATCAGCTTCGTGCACCGCGCCGTCGGTGGGATCACGGAGAACGACATCTCGCTCGCCAACGCCACCAACGCCACGATCATCGGCTTCAACGTGCGACCCGACGGCAAGGCCCGCAAGCTGGCCGAGCAGGAAGAAGTCGAGATCCGCACGTACGAGATCATCTACAAGCTGATCGAGGACATCGAGCAGGCCGTGATCGGCATGCTCGAGCCCGAGTTCGAGGAGCAGGTGACCGGCGAAGCCGAGGTTCGCGAGATCTTCCGGGTTCCGAAGCTCGGTGCGATCGCCGGGTGTTACGTCCGTTCGGGCGTCATCACCCGCGGTTCCAAGGTGCGCTTCCTGCGCGACGGCACGATCATCTGGAAGGGCGACATCTCGTCGCTCAAGCGGTTCAAGGACGATGCGCGCGAGGTCCGTGAGGGCTTCGAGTGCGGTATCGGACTGTCCGACTTCCAGGACCTCAAGCCTGGCGACCTCATCGAGACCTATCAGGACGTCGAGATCGCCCGCACGTGATCTGCCCTCCGGGTCGGTCCCGGTAGGTTGCACGGATGGCCGACCTCGACTTCTTCTTCGACCCCGTCTGTCCGTGGGCGTGGATCACCTCGCGCTGGGTGGTCAACGTGAGCGAGCAGCGGGACTACGAGGTCGACTGGCGATTCATCTCGCTGTGGATGCTCAACGAGGACAACACCCGGACGTGGTACACGCCGCAGTACCGAGCGGGTCACTACCTCGGCCAGCAGGGTCTGCGCATCGCCGATGCCATCCGGTTCGGCGAGGACGAGCCGACTGCGGTCGGTCGGTGGTACACGGCGGTCGGCGAGGCGCTGCACGTGGGCGCCCAGCGCGAAGCAGGCGCGTGCCGACTCGCTGGCGTGGTACGCAGGGTTGCTGTCGGGAGCGGGTTTCGACGCGACCTACCTCGACGCCGCCGACGACGAGTCGCACGACGAGTACATCCGCGCCGACACCGAGTTGGCCTTGAGCCGGACCGGCAAGGACGTCGGGACGCCGATCCTCACGTTCCATCCCGGCGCCGCCACCGAGGCGAGCTTCTTCGGTCCCGTGATCTCGAAGGCGCCGCGCGGCGCCGAGGCGCTCGAGTTGTGGGACGCCGTCGAGAAGCTGGCCACGATGTCCGGCATGGCCGAACTCAAGCGATCCAACCGGGTCGCCCCCGACTTCACCTGATTGTCACGCAGGGGTCAGACCCCTGCGTGACAATCCTCGACGAGGAGAGTCCCATGGCAGGCAAGCGCAGCAGCCGCAGCAGCACTCCGAAGTACTCGCGCAGCGCGCGGGTCAGCACGACGCTGCAGGAGATCATCGCCGACGAACTCGTCCGGATCGACGACGAGCGTCTCACCTTCGTCACCGTGACCGGCATCGACGTCGATCCGGAACTCAACCGGGCGATCGTGTTCTTCGATTCGCTCGCCGACGAGGAGGGCGACGCCGAGATCATCGAGGCGTTCGCCGATCACCGGATCCGACTGCAGGCGTCGATCGCCAAGCAGATCACGGCGAAGAAGACGCCGATACTCGACTTCCGTCCCGACATGGTGATCCGTTCGGCCGCCCGCATCGACGACATCCTGAAGTCCGACCAGGCCCGTCTCGAACGCGAGTCTGCGGCGTCGACCGACGAACCCGACGAACTACGACGAACCCGGGGCCTGATGGCGCGGCGCAGGCCGGCGACCACACACGGAGTCGCCGTCGTCGACAAGCCGTCCGGCGTCACGAGCCACGACGTCGTCGGCATGCTGCGGCGCCGTTTCGGCGAGCGCCAGGTCGGTCACGCAGGCACCCTCGATCCCGACGCCACGGGCGTGCTGGTCGTCGCGGTCGGCAAGGCGACACGGCTGCTCCGCTTCGTCGAGAAGACCCGCAAGGGCTACACCGGCGAGATCGTCCTGGGTACTGCGACCTCGACGCTCGACGACTCCGGCGACGTGGTGGCCACGTTCGACATGTCGACCGTGACGCTCGACGACGCTCGCCGCGTCGTGGCCGAACACCTCGTCGGCGACATCGAGCAGATCCCGCCGATGGTGTCGGCGATCCGGATCGACGGCAAGCGACTCCACGAACTCGCCCGTGAGGGCGTCGAGGTCGAGCGAGCGCCACGACCGGTGACGATCCATCGCTTCGACGTGATCGACTGGGCCGAACCGGGTGTCCTCGCCGTCGACGTCGAGTGCTCGGCGGGGACGTACATCCGAACCCTGGCTGACGACCTCGGACGATTGCTCGGCGGGGGAGCCCACCTGCGGCGACTCCGCCGGACGCACGTCGGCGAGTTCACGCTCGGCGAGGCCGCACCTCCGGACGAGTGCGAGTTGCTCCCGGTCGAGACCGCGGTCCGTGCGATCGACGCGGTCACGATCGACGACGACGTCGCTGCGCTCGTCGGCAACGGACGCGTGCTCGACGCCTGGGAGGGCGAGGGTCCCTGGGCAGTGTTCGACCGGTCCGGGACACTGCTCGCGGTCTACGAGGCGTTCCGGGGCCAGGCCAAGCCCGCGGTGGTGCTGCCGCGCTGACCACTTGGCGGACCGTGTCGCCCCGATAGCGTTGCGGCGTGCTCGTCGTGACCGACCTCCAGCACTGTCCGTGGGCAGACGATCGAGCGGTCATCACCATCGGCGCCTACGACGGCGTGCACCTCGGCCATCGGGCCGTGATCGATCAGGTGCGCCACCGCGCCGGCGAGCTCGGTGCCAAGTCGGTCGTCGTGACCTTCGATCGCCACCCGGCGAGCGTGGTCCGCCCCGAGTCTGCGCCGCGCCTGCTCACTGCGTACGAGCAGAAGATGGAGCTGCTCGACTCGACCGGCGTCGACGCCGTCGTCGTCGTGCCGTTCGACGAGACCCAGGCTGCCGAGAGCCCGGAGTCGTTCGTCGACCGGGTGCTGGTGCGATGCCTCAGGACGCGCACGATCGTGGTCGGCGAGGACTTCCACTTCGGTCGCCATCGCGACGGCAACGTCGACCTGCTCCGCAAGATCGGCGTCGAGGCCGATTTCGACGTCGAACCGGTGCAGCTCGTGCAGCGCCTCGACGGGATCGACGAACCGATCAGCAGCACGGCGATCCGACGGGCGCTGGCGGGCGGCGACATCAAGCGAGCGAACACGATGCTCGGACGGTCCTACGAGGTCCGTGGCGAGGTGTTCACGGGCGATCAGCGCGGGCGACTCCTCGGCTTCCCGACAGCGAACGTCGGTGTGTCGGGGGGCATGTGTCTGCCCGCCGACGGGGTGTACGCAGGGTTCTACGAGCGCCCGAACGGCGACGTGTACGGCTGCGCGATCAACCTCGGCCGTCGACCGACGTTCTACGAACACGCCGACGCGTCACTGTTGGAGGCGCATCTGCTCGATGTCGATGTCGACCTCTACGGCGAGATCGCGCACGTGCGGTTCGAGCACTTCTTGCGCAGCGAGCGGAAGTTCGACGGCGTCGACGCACTCATCGCCCAACTCGGCCACGACGTCGCCCACGCCCGCGACCTGCTCGCCTGATTCCGTTTGTGTTGCGGTTCGGACGGGGCGGGCCATCCGAAATGCAGCGCAAACGTGGTGAGTGAACGTGACATCGGTCAGCCGGCGGGCCAGATCACGGTGGCGTCGGCGTCGTAGATGCCGTCGAGCATGTTGCTGAGGTAGTCGGCGGCCACCGGCGTGTCGGCGTCGCCGAACAGACCGACCTCGCCGTAGGTGTCGAGTTCGTTCTGGAGTGCGGCGGCATCGGCGACGCCATAGCCGGTGCCCGCCGGGGTGAGCTCCGAGATCAGCGCGGCGTCGGTGGTCCAGCGGAACACCTCACCCTCCGGTGACAGGAAGTTCGGGTTGCCGCCCGAGTTGATCAACTCGACCGCGGTGTTGGCGGCCGCCTCCGGGTCGGCGATGGCGTCGGCGAGTCCGAGCATCGTGGCGCGCATGAAGTCCTCGGCCGCGGTGGGGTGCTCGGCGATGAAGTCGGCGTTGCCGTAGATGACGCCGAACGAGCCGGGGATGTCGTAGTCGAGCGGGTCGAACAGGTCGAACTCGATCCCGGCGCGGTCGAGCGCTCCGGGTTCGTTGCTCTTGTAGCCCGGGAATCCGTCGATCGACTCGATCGCGATGTGCGCTGTCGGATCGAAGCCGTCGAGCAGCACCGTCTCGTAGTCCTCGTTCTCGACGAGTCCGGCGGTGGCGAGCATCGCCGCGACGCTCGGCGGCAGCTTGCCCTTGACGCCGATGGTCGAGCCGGCGAGGTCACCGAGTTCTGCTGCGACGCCCGGCTTGAGGATGAGTGAGTCGATCGCGGTCGGCCCTTCGACAGCGGTGACGACGAAGTCGGTGTCGTTGGCAGCGGCGAACGCCACGACCTCGCTGAACGACCCGCCCGAGGCGAACTGGGCGTCGTTCTCGGCCACGAGCGGATAGTTGGCCGTCGAGAAGCTCGGTTGGATCTCGACGTCGAGGCACATCGCGTCGTAGTAGCCGTTGGCGTCGGCGACGATGACGTCGACGATCGACGCCGTCGCGGCGAAGTCGAACCCGGTGAGGTAGGTGATGGTGCCGGCGGCCTCGTTGGCGGCGCAGCGGTCGTCGGGGAACGCCTCGCCCGCGACGACCTCGGTGCCATCACTCGGCGACTCGGGTGCGGTGGATTCAGTGGTGCTCGTGTCGTCGGTGGTGCCGGTGCCGTCCGTGCCGGTGCCGTCCGTGGAGGAGTCGTCGCTGCCGCACGCGGCGAGCGCGACACCGGCGACGAGTGCGAGGGCGAGAGGTGTGCGCAGACGCATCGGTGATCCAGTTCTTCCGTGAAGTGGGACAGTGCATGATGCCACGAACTGCGTTCGGCGGCATGGTCACCGCGCGTTCAGGCGTCGTCGCTGATCAGGAACGTTGCGAAGCGTGCCACTTCAGCAGGTTGCGTTCGAGCACCGAGACGATCGACAACCCGACGATGCCGAGCAGCGCTGCGGACGTGATCGTGGCCCACAACGTCTCGGCCTGGTTGCTCGCCGCAGCGGTCCGCCCGACGGCGCCGAGGCCGTCGCGGGTGAGTGCGGAACCCTCGGCGAAGTACGCGGCGGCGAGGCCGAGTCCGAGCGCGAAGCGCAAGGTGGTGAAGATCGACGGGAGCGACGCCGGCAGCCGCAGCCGCCAGAACACCTCCCACGGGCGGGCGTCGACGCTGGCGAGCAGTTCACGTGCAGCGGGATCCGTGGACTTCATGCCGCCGACCACGCCGAAGGTGAACACCGGGAACGACGTGAACGCCACCATGAACAAGATGGTCGGCGTCCCTCCGTCGAGCCACAGCACCACCGAGGTGATGTAGGCGACCCAGGGTGTGACCAGGATCAGGATCAGGACCGGTTGGGTCGCCTCCTCGATGAACCGGGACGACGCCATCACCGCCCCGACGACGATTGCGAACATCATGGCGATCGACAGGCCCAGGATCATGTGCCAGCCGGTCGTGACGGCGTTCGACCAGTAGAAGTCGGGCGCCTCGGCGAGTTCGCTGACGATCTCCGACGGCGGCAACAGCACGAAACGCCGGATGTCGAAGACGTGAACCGCAGCCTCCCACAGCAGGCAGAACACGACGACACCGACGAGCGGAGCGACGATGCGGCGCACGTTCGGGCTCATCGTTGCATCGCGTCGCTCAACGCGGCGCGCAGCCGTGTGGTCGTGTGGAAGAAGTGGTCGGTGTCCTCGACTTCGGGACGCCGCGGGTGGTCCAGATCGATCGCGATGTCCTCGGTGACGCGGCCGGGACGTGGTGACATCACCGCCACTCGATCGGACAGGAACGTCGCCTCGGGGATCGAGTGGGTGACGAACAGCACCGTGGTTCCGAGCGGCTCGCGCAGGCGGACGAGCAGGTGGCGCATGTCGGTGCGGGTCATCTCGTCGAGCGCGGCGAACGGCTCGTCCATCAGCAGGATCGGTGCGTCGATCGCGAAGGCGCGCACCAGGCCGACCCGTTGTTGCATGCCTCCGGAGAGTTCGTGCGGGTACGCGTCGCGGAAGTCGCCGAGGCCGACCTCGTCGAGCAGATCGTCGACCGAGGCGCTCGGCGTCGTCGGCGACGCGCGCCGGTTGATGTCGAGGAGCAGTCGGGCATTCGCCTCGACGGTGCGCCACGGCAGCAGTGCCGGCGACTGGGGTACGAAGCCGATCTGCTTCTGGCGCCGGGCCTCGGTGGGCGACATGCCGTTGACGACGATCTCGCCCGACGTCGGTTGTTCGAGCCCGGCGACCAGTCGCAGCAGGGTGGTCTTGCCGCAGCCCGACGGCCCGAGCAGCGTGACGGTCTCGCCGTCGCCGACCGTGAGGTCCAACGGTGCCAGGGCGTCGAGCGACCCGAACGACTTCGCGACGCTGCGCACTTCGATCCGGGCCGGCACGACCGGCGAGCGTACTTGTGCGGGGTCGATCCGTCCGTCCTGTCACCGCCGGTCCCGTCGTTGTGGAGCGGTCATCGCGCCCGTAGCATTGCCGGGTCCGTTCGGGCTGGGATCTCCGGCGCGTGCGCGATGCACACGGGTGCCGTCCGGGACCCGATGCGACCTCCGACGAAGAAGGCGACACACCCATGGCTGACATTGCCGACACCACCCCGAACACCACCGCGACGATCGAGAAGTACCGCACCCACGAGACCGACACCGGCTCGCCCGAGGTGCAGATCGCACTGCTCACCGAGCGCATCACGCACCTCACCGAGCACCTCAAGGTCCACAAGAAGGACCACCACAGCCGTCGCGGCCTGCTGATGCTCGTCGGCCGCCGCCGTCGCATGCTCGACTACGTCAAGAAGATCGACGTCGAGCGCTACCGCAAGATCATCGCCGACCAAAGCCTCCGCCGATAGGGGCGGCGGGCCAGATGGCCCGATGACTGCGTTCCGCAGGCTCGTCGTTGCCCCGAGGCAACTTCCTCGCTGCGCGCCTTGTCCTCGAACCATCTGATCCCGCCTCGAATTCTGGGTGGTTCGTCGTGACAGGTGAGTGACGGGTCCATGTCTCGTGGGTCGACCTGTCGCGGATTGGTGGCTGCGTCCGGGTATGCTCTGCGGCTGGAGTCGGAACGTCCGGCTTCGCAACACGAGCGAACCGTTGTCGGTTGCCGGTTGCTGAATCCGAAGCGCCTCCCGTCGAGACGATGTGTCGGACGTTGTCGGGTTGACCAACTGGGAACCGGCCGATCGCTCCAAGAGGCGCACTCCCGAGGGGGAGTGCACACGAAAGGAGCCCTTGTGGCTGACCCAATCATCGTGTCCGGACCCGTGTCCGGAACCGAGAAGACCCTGACCTTCGAGACGGGCAAATTCGCCCCCCAGTCGATGGGTGCCGTCGTGGCATCCATCGGAGGGACGAAGGTTCTCACCACCGCCAACGCCGCCAAGAGCGTGCGTGAAGGCACCGACTTCTTCCCGCTGACGGTCGATGTCGAGGAGCGGGCATACGCCGCCGGCAAGATTCCCGGTTCGTTCTTCCGGCGTGAAGGCCGGCCGTCCGACGACGCCATCCTCACCTGCCGCCTGACGGACCGTCCGCTGCGCCCGTCGTTCCCCGATGGTTTCCGCAACGAGACCCAGGTCGTCACGACCGTCCTCGGAGCCGACCAGCACAACCCGCACGACGTCTTGTCGATCAACGCTGCGTCCGCGGCGCTGATGATCTCGGGCATCCCGTTCGAGGGCCCGATCGGTGCCGTTCGCATGGCGTACAGCCAGGACGGCGAATGGATCGCCCACCCGACGTACGAAGAGGCCGAAGAAGGCACGTTCGAACTCGTCGTGGCCGGCCGCGAACTCGACAGCGGCGACGTCGCCGTGATGATGGTCGAGGCCGGCGGTTCCGAGAAGGCGTTCTACTACTACGCCGACGGCGCCAAGAAGGTCACCGAGGACGTCCTCGCCGACGGCCTCGAGGCCTGCAAGGTGTGGATCAAGGAATCGATCTCGCTGCAGCGTCAGCTCGTCGCCTCGGTGATCGCCACCGATGGTCCGATCACGCCGATGAAGTGGACCCCGGTCCTCGACTACACGCCGGAGATCTTCGCCGCCGTCGAGAAGATCGGCGCCGACAAGCTCGCCCCGGTCATCACGATCGCCGACAAGACCGAGCGCAACCAGGCGACCGACGCGGTCACCACCGAGATCCTCGACGCACTGTGCGGCACGAAGGACGAGCCGGGCGAGTTCGCCGGCCAGAACACGATGGTCAAAGAGGCCGTCCGGTCGCTCAACAAGAAGCTGATGCGTCGCCGCGTCGTCGACGAGGGCGTCCGCATGGACGGCCGCGGTGTCGCCGATCTGCGTGCGGTCACCGCCGAAGTCGGCGTCCTGCCGACGGCTCACGGCTCGGCGCTGTTCCAGCGTGGCGAGACCCAGGTGATGAGCGTGTTGACCATGGCCATGCCCCGCATGAACCAGATGATCGACTCGCTGTCGCCCAACGACACCAAGCGCTACCTGCACCACTACAACATGCCGCCGTGGGCCAACGGTGAGACCGGCCGTGTCGGTTCGCCGAAGCGTCGCGAGATCGGCCACGGTGCGCTCGCCGCCCGGGCAGTTCTCCCGGTCATCCCGAACCAGGAGGACTTCGCGTACACGCTGCGCCTCGTCTCCGAGGTCATGTCGTCGAACGGTTCGACCTCGATGGCGTCGGTGTGCGCATCGAGCCTGTCGCTGATGGATGCCGGTGTGCCCAGCCAGGGCCACGTGTCCGGCATCGCCATGGGCCTCATCTACGAGGACGGCAAGTACATCACGCTGACCGACATCCTCGGTTCCGAGGACGCGTTCGGCGACATGGACTTCAAGGTCGCCGGCACCGAGGACGCCATCACGGCGCTGCAGCTCGACACGAAGATCGACGGCATCCCCGCCGACGTGCTGACTGCGGCACTGGCGCAGGCACGCGTTGCCCGTCTCCAGATCCTCGAGGTCATGAACGCCTGCATTTCGCAGTCGCGTGACGAGGTGGCCGAGACCGCTCCGAAGATCTCGACGATCTACATCCCGCTCGACAAGGTCGGTGAAGTGATCGGCCCGAAGGGCAAGGTCATCAACACGATCCAGCAGGAGACCGGAGCCGACATCGGCGTCGACGACGACGGTGCCCGCGGCATCGTCACCATCGGTGCCGTCGAGGCATGGCGCATGGAAGAGGCCAAGGCCGCGATCCTCGCGATCGTCGACCCGCCCAAGGCCGAACTCGGCGCCGTCTACATGGGCCGCGTGGTGAACATCACGAAGTTCGGTGCGTTCGTCAACATCCTGCCGGGCCGCGACGGTCTCGTGCACATCTCGAAGCTGGGTGGCGGCAAGCGCATCAACTCGGTCGAGGACGTGCTCGAGCTGGGCCAGGAGATCGAGGTCCGCGTCGAGGAGATCGACGACAAGGGCAAGGTCAGCCTGACCCCCGCCGGCGACCCGCCTCCCGCCAAGGAGGGCGCGTCGTCCGGTGAGTCGAGCGGCTCGTCCGAGCGTCGTGAGCGTGCGCCTCGCAAGGAGCGCTCGAACGATGCCGACACGGCACCCGCCAGCTCGGGTGGTGGCGTCGACGTCGTCGAGGTGAGCTTCGAGGACAGCTTCGATGCCCAGCTCGCCGACGAACTCGGCGACCTCGGCCCGAAGTCGGAGCGTCCGTCGGGTGATGCCGGCGGCCGCAGCGGTGGCCGTCGCCGCCACCGCTGATCACGCCAGGGGTCAGACCCCAAACGTGATCGCGGTCGATGCGTGCGCATCGGCCAGACTGAGCACATGAGAATCGGGGTCAGCGGCGCTGCCGGACGAATGGGTCGAACCGTTTGTGCGGCGGTGGCCGCTGACCCCGATCTCGTTTTCGCTGCCGCCGTCGATCCGTTCGGCGCCGGCGAGACGATCGAAGGCGATCGAGGTGGTCGCGTCGCTCGACGCGTTCGCCGAGGCCTCGTGTGACGTCGTGGTGGACTTCACCGTTGCCGACGCTGCCCGCACCACGTTGCCGTGGCTGGGCAGGCACGGCATCCATGCCGTGGTCGGCACCACCGGGTTCACCTCCGACGACTTCGAGGTGTTCGAGTCGATCTTCGGCGGCGACGACGGACCCAATTGTGTGATCGCCCCGAACTTCGCCATCTCGGCGGTGCTGATGATGCGCTTCGCCGAGATGGCGGCGCCGTTCTTCGACACGGCGGAGATCATCGAACTGCACCACGATCGCAAGGTCGACGCTCCGTCGGGCACCGCCGTGAAGACCGCCGAGCGGATGTCCGCAGCTCGCGGAGGCGCGTTCGATCCCGATCCGACGACCGACGTGGTCTACGAAGGTGCCCGCGGTGGCGAAGGCCCGAACGGCATCCGCGTCCATTCCGTTCGCATGCGCGGCATGGTCGCCCACCAGGAGGTCATCCTCGGCGCGCAGGGCCAGACCCTCACGATCCGCCAGGACAGCTACGACCGCGACAGCTTCATGCCCGGCGTCGTGCTCGCCTGCAAGCAGATCTCGGCAGTGCCAGGCCTGTCGAGATCCCTCGACCCCTTCCTGTAACGATCACGCCAGGGGTCAGACCCCAGGCGTGATCGAACCCTGTCGCACCCCGCCGTCATGATCGAGGCATGCCACGACCATTGCGACCGAACCTGCCCGAGACGTTGCATCACGTCATGAACCGTGCCATCGATCGTGGACCGGCGTTCCTTGACGACTCCGACCGCGTCGAGTTCGGCCAGCGGCTCGCCGACATCTTCGAGCGATTCGGCGTCGTCACGCACGCCTACTGCCTGATGACGACGCACTTCCACCTGCTGCTCGAGTGCCCACATGGCGCGCTGTCCGAAGCGATGCAGCGCCTGAGCTCGATGTACACCCGCCATGTCAACGATCGGCTCGGCCGCGACGGCGCGATCTTCCGTGGTCGTTTCGCCTCGAGGCTGATCGACAGCGACGAGTACCTGCTGATGGCGTGCCGGTACATCCATCGCAACGCCCTCGACCTCCCCGGCGTCTCCGACGTCAGCGAGTACCGATGGTCGAGCCATCGGACGTATCTCGGGTTGCGGGCGACACCGCCGTGGATGCGCACCGACGAGGTTCTGGGCCACTGGAACGGGAGCGCAGCGGCATTCGACGAGTTCGTCAGACGCGACGTCGCCGACGGTCGATCGGAGATCGATCCGCCCCGCCTGCAGGCGATGGTTGCTGCGTGCGCAATGGCGCTCGACGGGGAAGAAGGAGCTGCCACGAGACTCGCCCGGCTCCTCGTGATCGGTTGGGCGACGAACCGCGGGGTCGATCCCGCCGTGGTGATGACGGCGTTCGGGATGACTCGAGGCGCCGTCCACTCGGCCAGTCATCGCGCTCGGACACGCGTCGCAGCTGCACCGTCGCTGGAACTCGTCGTCGGCCGAGCAGCCGATCTGACATCCACTCCAGCGACGATCACGCCTGGGGTCTGACCCCTGGCGTGATCAGAGGGCGGCGAGGGCGGCGTCGTAGTCGGGTTCCTGGGCGATCTCGGGGACGAGTTCGGTGTACTTGACGTTGCCGTCGGGGCCGATCACGACCACGGCACGGGCGAGCACGCCCTGCGAGCTTGCCGTCGGTGAGCGTCGACGCCGTAGTCCGAACCGAAGTCCGAGCGGAACGTGGAGCCGACCTTCACGTTCTCGATGCCCTCGGCGCCGCAGAACCGGCCCATGGCGAACGGGAGGTCGGCCGACACGCACACCACGACCGTCTCGTCCATGCCCGGCCGCACGCTCGTTGAACTGGCGCACGCTCGTCGCGCAGGTCGGGGTGTCGATGCTCGGGAAGATGTTCAGGATGACGTTCTTCCCGGCGAACTCACTGGCGTCGAACTCGCTCAGGTCGGCGCCGACGAGCGAGAACGCGGGCGCCGAGGCGCCGACTGCAGGGAGGTCTCCGGACGTGTGGACGGGGTTGCCGCCGAGGGTGACTTCAGCCATGGAGGTCGTTCTAGCAATGCAACGGCCGAATCGGCCCACCCGAGCGTCGGATGCGATCGCTGTTACGCCGGGGGTCTGACCCCTGGCGTAACGATCAGGCGCCGCGGAGGTTGCGGAGGTTGATCAGCACGACGAGCCCGATCGAGATGCCGACGGCCCACCACTGGTAGCGCTGCAGCCACTCGAGGAAGTCGACGAGCTGCGCCTCGAACGTCCGCGCCAGCCACCACATCAGCGCGAGTCGTCCGGCGATGCCGATCGAGAGCAGCACCGCCAGCCGGACCGGGGGAGTGCGATGGACACCGCTGAGCGCGGCGACGATGTTCGATCCGGCGAAGAACGGGATCAGGAACCACTCGGCGCGGGCGAACCCCCGATTGAACGTGCCGATCGTCTCGTGCGTCACGCCGAGGTACTTGCGGAACCAGCCGATCGCGTCGTCGTGGTAGGCCCGACCGATCATGTGGCACACCAGGAACGCTGCGCCGACGCGCAGGAACGCGATGACCACGTAGGTGCTGACCGGGACGCCCGCGGCGAGCGTCAGCGCCAGGTACCGGTTCCGCGACGACAACACCAGCAGCCCCTCGGGGTTCGTGTCGACCCACCGCGCCCACAGGCCGCTCGCCACGTTGGTCATGATCACGAGACCGACGAACGCGACGAGGGTGAGCGGTGCCCACGCCGGACGCACGTGTGCGGGCTCGGCGGCGTCGATCGCCGCGCTGTCGGTCATGCTGCGCAACGGTACCGCTCCTGCGTGGACGGCCGCTCGGCGGCGTGCGCTACGTTCGCGCCTCATGCAGGGCTTGATGCAAGACGTTCCACTGGCGATCCCACACATCTTCGAGCGGGCCGAGAAGTACCACCCGCACAAGGAGATCGTGACGGCGACCGGGACGGGTCTCGAACGCACGACGTACGGCGAGTGGGCAGCTCGCACCCGCAAGCTCGGCGGCGTGCTCGACAACCTCGGGATCTCCGCCGACGGCCGTGTGGCCACCTTCGCCTGGAACACCGCCCGCCACCTCGAGCTCTACTTCGCCGCGCCGTGCACCGGCCGAGTCCTGCACACCCTCAACATCCGCCTGTTCCCCGAGCAGCTCACCTACATCGTCAACCATGCCGACGACGAGGTGATCTTCGTCGACCGCTCGCTGCTCGGCCTCCTCGCCCCGCTGTTGCCGACGTTCGAGCGCCTGAAGCATCTGGTGATGATGGACGACGGCAAGGGCGACATCCCCGCCGACCTCAACGGCCACGAGCTGCTCGACTACGAAGAGCTGCTCGCCGCTGCCGAGCCCGTCGAGTTCGGCGTCGACGACGAGCACCGCGCCGCCAGCATGTGTTACACGAGCGGCACCACCGGCAACCCGAAGGGGGTCGTCTACACCCACCGCTCGACGTTCCTGCACACGATGGGGGCGATGACCGCCGACAGCCTCGGCGCCCGCGAGAGCGACGTGATCCTCCCGGTCGTGCCGATGTTCCACGCCAACGCCTGGGGACTCGCCCACGCCGCCGTCGCCACCGGAGCGACCCTCGTGATGCCCGGCCCCGACCTGTCCGGCCCGGCGATCGCGAACCTGATCGTGAACGAGAAGGTCACCGTCGCCGCCGGCGTGCCGACGATCTGGATGGCGGTGCTGCCCGAGCTGAAGGGCCGAGACACCTCGTCGCTGCGCGCGATCCCGTGCGGTGGCTCGGCGGTGCCGAAGTCGCTGTCGGAGGCCTACCGCGAGCAGACCGGCCTGCCGATCTTCCAGGCGTGGGGGATGACCGAGACCAGCCCGATCGCGGCGGTGTGCCGCCTCGACGCCGACCAGGAACAGCTCCCGCAGGACGAGCAGGCCGAACTGCGCACCCAGGTCGGCCGCATCGTGTTCGGCGCCGAGTGCCGGGTCGTCGAGCCGGGCACCACCAATCCGGTGCCGTGGGACGGCGAGAGCAGCGGCGAACTCCAGTGCCGTGGCAACTGGATCGCGTCGGACTACTACGACGACGAGCGCTCGCGCGAGAGCTTCACCGACGACGGCTGGCTGAAGACCGGCGACGTCGCCACGGTCAACGAGCGCGGGTTCGTTCGCCTCGTCGACCGCACGAAGGACCTCATCAAGTCCGGCGGCGAGTGGATCAGCTCGGTCGAACTCGAGAACGAGCTGATGGCGCACCCGAAGATCGCCGAGGCCGCGGTGATCGGCGTCGCCCACGAGCGCTGGGGTGAGGCGCCGCTGGCCTGCGTGGTCAAGGCAGCCGACGGCCAGGACCTGACCGAGGACGACGTGCTCTCGTTCCTCGAGGGCAAGATCGCCAAGTGGCAGATGCCCAAGGGCGTCGTGTGGATCGACGAGGTCCCCAAGACCAGCGTCGGCAAGTTCTCGAAGAAGACCCTGCGCGACGAGTACGCCACCGCGCTGATGGGCGGCTGATCACGCCTGGGGTCTGACCCCTGGCGTGATCACGACCCTGCCTCAGAGCCGGCCGGCGTCGATGACACGCTGCAGGAATGCCTGGGTGCGGGGCTCCGACGGCGACTCGAAGATCTGCGACGGCGGGCCCTCTTCGAGGATCCGACCCTGGTGCAGGAAGCACACCCGGTCGCTGATCTCGCGGGCGAACGCCATCTCGTGGGTGGCGAACAGCATGGTCATGCCGGCGGCCTTGAGCCCACGCACGACGTCGAGCACCTCGCCGACCAGTTCGGGGTCGAGCGCCGAGGTGATCTCGTCGAGCAGCATCACCTCCGGGTTCATCGCGAGCGATCGCGCGATCGCCACCCGCTGCTGTTGGCCGCCGGACAGCTGGTCGGGGTAGGCGTCGGCCCGGTCGGTCAGCCCGAGCCGGGCGAGCATCGCGAGCGCGTTCGCGCGTGCGGTCGACTTCTCGGTGCCGAGCACCTTGCGCGGTCCGATGGCGACGTTGTCGACCACGCTCATGTGCGGGAACAGGTTGAAGCTCTGGAACACCATGCCGATGCGACGACGGATCGGATCGGGGTCGAGGCCCGGCTCGGCGATGTCGACGCCGTCGAAGAACAGCTGGCCGTCGTCGGTGGGCTCGAGCAGGTTGACGCAGCGCAACAGCGTCGACTTGCCCGATCCGGACGCGCCGATCAGCGTGATCACGTCGCCGACGGCCACGTCGAGATCGATCCCGTCGAGCACCACGGTCGACCCGAACGACTTGCGGATCCCGCGCAGCGACAGCCTCGGCATCGATGGCGCCGGAGCGACCTCGCCGGGGGTTTCGTCGCTCATGCGATCGTGGTCGCTCCGGTGCGGGCACGCTGGCGCGCGAGCGCCCAGTCGGCGAGGCGGGTGCAGGGGATCGTGAGCGCGAGGAAGATCAGCGACGCGGCGACGTACGGCGTGAAGTTCGCGTACGTGGCCTTGTCGATGCCGGCCTGGCGGAGGATCTCGACCGGGCCGATGAGGCTGACGAGCGCCACGTCCTTCTGCAGGCTGACGAAGGTGTTCATCATCGGTGGCACGATCTTGCGGAACGCCTGAGGCAGCACGATGGTGCGCATCGTCTGGCTGCTGGTCATGCCGAGCGACCGGGCGCCCGCTCGCTGGTTCTCGGGCACGGCGTCGATGCCGGCGCGGATGATCTCGGCGGTGTAGGCCGAGTACGACAGCACGAGCGTCACGGTGCCCCAGATCAGCGGATTCGACCACTCGCGCGACAAGCCGAGTGCCGGTACGCCGAACCCGATCAGGAACACGAGCAGGATCACCGGGATGCCGCGCAGGACGTCGGTGTAGATCACGGCGAAGGCCCGGAGCGGGAACAGCGCTGGGCTGCGGGTGTTGCGGGCGAGGGCGATCAGCAGCGACACGATCAGGATGAACGGCGTCGACCAGAGCAGGATCTGGACGTCGAGCCAGAACGCTTCGAGCAGGCCCGGGAACGTCTCGAGGAACACGTCACCGTCGAAGAAGGCCTGACGCACGCGTTCCCAGCCCGGCGTGAGGGGAACGAGCACGATCAGTGCGCCGACGACGACGACGGTGCTGATCGTGGCCACGACGACCGACCGCCGGCGACGAGCGCGCTCGTAGCGCTCGCGCCGGGTCGGTCGGTCGGTCATCAGTGACGGTGTGATTCGGTGCCGGGTCGGGTCACTCGACGGTGATCACGGGGGCGCCGGTGAAGTCCGACAGCCATTCCTGGGTGATCGCTTCGAGCTCGCCGTTGTCGGTCAGCGTGGTGATCGCCGCGTCGACGCACGACGTGAGCGCGCTGTCCTTCTCGAGCACGATGCCGAACTGGTCGGTGGTGCCGCCGGCATCGGCCGGGAACTGGCCGGTGACGACGCTGCCCTCGATCTCGACGCCGGACACGAACAGAGCGGTCGGCAGGTCGAACACCGCGGCGTCGATCTGGTTGGCCTCGAGGGCCGCCTTCGCACCGACGTTGTCGTCGTACACGAACGGGTCCTGATTGGGCTGGATCACGTCGGTGATGAAGTCCAGGCTCGTCGTGCCGACCTGAGCGCCGAACTTCACGTCCTTGAGGTCGGCGATCGTCGTCGCCCCTTCGGCAGCGGAGCCCACGAGGGCCACGATTGCCTGATTGCTGGTGAAGTAGGGCAGCGAGAAGTCGATGTTCTCGCGGCGCTCCTCGGTGATCGAGTACTGCTGGAGGTTCATGTCGAAGCTCTTCGCGCCCGGCTGGATCGCCTCGTCGAAGGTGGTGCGGGTCCACACGACGGCGTCACCTTCGTAGCCCATCTCGGCGGCGACTGCGAGTGCGACGGCGGCCTCGAATCCCTCCCCGGTCTCGGGGGCGTCGTCGATCACCCATGGGTAGAAGGCAGGCTCGCCGGTGGCGATGGTGAGCACGCCGTCCTCGATCGTGGCGCCGCAGTCGACCGCCTCGCCCGCGTCGCCAGTGGTGTCGGCGGGGGCTTCGGTGTCGGCGGGAGCGCTGGTGTCGTCGGCGGAGTCGCCGTCGTCGTCGCTGCCGCAGGCGGCCAGGACAAGGGCGCCAACGGCGATGGCCGGGATGATCCGGCGCAGGACGGGGGAGCGTCGCATGATGTTCTCCTTCAGGTTGTTGTTCACGCAATGGAGAAACTACTGCCTGGCTTGACTGCGCACGCCCTCTTTGACGGACCTACGTTCCGCTGATGGCCACCGCATCGAGGACCGACCTCCTCCGTGCCGGCCTCGGCGTGTTCGTCGGGACGCTCCTGGTCGGAGCTGTCTGGTTGCAGCGCGGCACCGTCGGCGGGGCGCTCGCAGAGATGCGCTCGCTTTCGATCGCCGTGGTCGTCGTACTCATCGCACTCGGAGTGCTCGAGCGTGTCAGCCGTGCCGACATCGTTCGGCGCCTGTTGGGCACCACGTCGCTCGGTCGTTCACTGACGATCCATGACGTCGGCACCGCTGCCAGCAAGGGGGTTCCGCTCGGCGGGGCGCTCGGGACCGGGCTGCGCTGGTCGATCGCCCGCGATGCGTCGGTGCCCACTGCGGCGTTCACCTCGATGCTCATCGGCTACGGGGTAGCGACGACGTTCGTGACGTGGCTGCTCCCCTTGGGCGTGTTGCTGGTCGACGTGGCGCAGCGGCCTCCGACCAGCACCGACCTGGCGATGCTCGCAGTGTGCGCAGTGGTCGTCGGCGGTTCGGCCCTGTTCTGGGCGGTCGTGCTGCGCTCGGAACGCATCACTGTCTGGCTGGTCCGGCTGACGCAACGGGCGTCCGGTCGGGTGGCCACGTGGTGGCCATCGCTCGCACCGCACCTGGCCGACCACGACGTCGGCGCCTGGATGATCGAGGTGCGCACGTCGTTGCGCGGCGTGGCGGGGCGGCCGATCGGCCTGCTGCTGCGAACAGCGCTCGCCCAGTCGGTCGGTGCGGTGATCCTGCTCGTGGCGCTCCGGGGACTCGGGGTGGGCGACGAACTGGGTCTGGTCGAGTTCGCCCGCGTGTACTTCGTGGTCACGTTGCTCAGCTCGTTCGTCCCGGTTCCGGGCGGCGTCGGGGTGGTCGAGGCAGGTCTGACCGGTGCACTCGTCGCCGCCGGTGTCGAGCCGTCGACCGCGCTGGCCGGCGTGTTGATCTACCGACTCCTCACCTACGTCGTCCCGATCGTCCTGGGCGCCGTCCTGTACACGGCTTGGCGCTTCGACGTCGCCCGCCGCCACGACCCGGCTCGCCAGCGAATCGAACTGCGCGAACCGGCGATCATCGAATAGGTTTGCGGTTCGTGAATCGAACGACGACCGGCCGATGCCCCTCCTCCCCGACGGGGTGTCGGCGCTGATGGCGCGCTTCGGCAGGATCCTCACCGCGATGGTCACGCCCTTCGACGACGCGGGCGAACTCGACGTCGACGCCGCCGTGTCGTTGGCGAAATGGCTCGTCGAGCAGGGCAACGAGGGACTCGTCGTGTGCGGCACCACGGGTGAGTCCGCCACGCTGTCGATCGACGAGAAGCTGTCGCTGTTCGAAGCGGTTGTGAACGCCGTGACCGTGCCGGTCATCGCCGGTACGACCGGATCGAACACCCGCCACGACATCGGCCTCACCGAGGAGGCCGGGCACCTCGGTGTCGCCGGAATCCTGGGCGTCTGCCCGTTCTACAGCAGGCCATCGCAGGCCGGGATCGAGACGCACTTCCGTGCGATCGCCACGTCGACCGACCTCCCGCTGGTGCTGTACGACATCCCCAAGCGCACCGGCCGCAAGATCGACGGCACCACGCTGGTCCGGCTCGCCAACGACGTGCCAAACATCGTCGCGCTCAAGGACGCCGCCGGGAACCCCGGAGCCACCGCCGCCGTCGCTGCGAACACGCCGGCCGACTTCGAGATCTACTCCGGTGACGACTCGATGACCTTGCCGCTGCTGGCCGTCGGCGCCGTCGGCGCGATCGGGGTGGCGACGCACTGGTGCGCTCCCGACCACGTCGAGATGTTCGACGCCTGGCACAGCGGCGACGCCGACCTCGCCCGCCGCATCAACGCCCGCCAGTTGGAGAGCTACGAGTTCGAGACCAGCGACGACGCCCCGAACCCGGTACCGTCGAAGGCCATGTTGAGAACGCTCGGTCATGCTGTCGGGGAATGCAGGTCCCCGATGGGGCCGACACCCCACGGACTCGAACACGCCGCCCGGGGTGTGTACGAGCGTCTGGTCGCCGCCCGTGGCTGAGCGTCGTTCATCGGGCTCGACCGACACCTCGACGCCGGTCCGAATCGTCTTCCTCGGCGGATTGGGCGAGATCGGGCGCAACTGCATGGCGATCGAGCAGGGAGCGGCCGACGATCCGGACCGCACGATCATCCTCATCGACTGCGGGTTGATGTTCCCGGACGCCAACATGCACGGCGTCGACCTCATCCTGCCCGACTTCACCTACCTGCGCGAGAACGCGCAGCGCATCGCAGCGCTGGTGCTCACCCACGGTCACGAGGACCACGTCGGTGCCATCCAGTACCTGTTGCGCGACCACGACGGCATCGGAGACCTGCGCGACGATCCGCTGCCGATCTACGGCGCCGCGCTCACGCTGGGCCTGGCACGCAACCGCATCGAAGAGGCCGGGCTGCTGCCGAAGACCGACATGCGCAAGGTGGCCGACGGAGCGACCGTCGAGATCGGGTCACTGCGAGTCGAGTTCATCCCGGTCACCCATTCGGTTCCGCATGCGCACGCGATCGCCGTGCACACCGCCCAGGGCGTCGTGCTCCACTCGGGTGACTACAAGATCGACCTCACGCCGGTCGACTCACGCCGCACCGACCTGGCTCGGATCGGCCAACTCGCGAAGGATCCGGGCATCCGCCTGCTGATGGCCGATTCGACCAATGCCGAAGAGGCCGGATACTCGCCGAGCGAGACCAGCGTCGGTTCGGTGCTCACCGGGCTGTTCGCCGCACACCGCGACCGCCGCATCGTCACCGCGAGCTTCGCCAGCCACCTGCACCGGATCCAGCAGATCGCCACCGCGGCGATGGCCGACGGCCGCAAGATCGCCACGCTCGGGTTGAGCATGAAGAAGAACGTGCGCCTCGGTCGTGAGCTCAAGGTGCTCGACATCCCCGAGTCGGCGATCATCGACATCGAGGAGATCGACAAGTACCAGCCGGGCCAGATCTGCATCATCTCCACCGGGTCGCAGGGCGAGCCGATGTCGGCGCTCGGGCTGATGGCCCGGGGCGAGAACCGGTGGCTCAAGCTCGGCGAGCACGACACGGTCGTGTTGTCGAGCCACGCGATCCCCGGCAACGAGAGCAACGTCAACGCCGTGATCGACGGCCTGATCCGGATGGGCGCCGAGGTCATCCATTCGGGCATCCTCGACGTGCACGCGACCGGTCATGCCCAGGCCGACGAGATCAAGACGTACCTGTCGATCGTCAACCCCGAGTGGTTCGTGCCGATCCACGGCGAGTACCGCCACATGGTCGCCAACGCGAAGCTCGGCGAGCTGATGGGCGTGCCTCACGACCGGGTGATCCTGTGCGAGGACGGCGACGTGCTCGAGCTCAGCGCCGACGACCTTCGCCCGATCGGTCGCGTGCCGTCGGGCTACCTGTACGTCGACGGCATCGTCGGCGACGTCGGCCAGGGCGTGCTGCGCGACCGCCAGAAGCTCGCCGAGGAGGGCGTGGTCGTCGTGGTGGTCACCGTCGACATCCAGACCGGCAAGGTGCTCGTCGGACCCGAGATCATCACGCGTGGCTGGGTGTACGCGCCCGAGGCCGAGGATCTGCTCGACGAGGCGTGCGACACCGTTGCCGATGCGGTCGAGGCGTCGCTCGGCAAGGGGGTTCGCGACGTCGAGGCCCTCGAGCGTGACGTCCGTCGCGCGGCGGGCAAGTTCGTCAGCGAGCGCACCAAGCGCCGGCCGATGATCGTGCCCGTCGTCATGGAGGCCTGAGCGTTGAAGTCGCTGGTGGTCGCGCTGCTCGTCGCCGCGACGGTGGTGGGATGCGGCGGTGACGACGATGACGCTGCGAGCGAGGAGTCGTTCGTTGCAGACATCCGGCCGGCGATCGAGGCGGTCGAAGCGGAACTCGGCGCCGGGCAGCAGTACTTCGAGGTCACGGCGAACGAACTCGTGACGAATCTGTTCGTCGCCGTGGACGATGCGACGGCAGCGGTTCCGTATGTGTTCCTCGACGGCGAGTTGCAGCCACCTGCGCCGAAGTTGACCGGAGCGTCGGGCTTCACCTTCAGCGCCGACGCCGTCGACTTCGACGAGGAGACCGTGCTGGACCCCGTCGGCGAGGAACTCACGGACTCGACGATCGAATCGTTCAGCATCGAAGGCGGCGACGGCGGGTGCCGTGCGCTACGTCGTGTCGACCCGGTCGCCCCAGGGCGGACGGCTCGACGTGACCGTCGCCCCCGACGGCACCGTCCTCGCCGTCGACCCCCTCTGATCCTTCTCGTGAACTCGTAGGCGACTATGTCGCCAACGAGTTCACGAGAACGGGCTGGAGGACTGGCGTGGTGAAGGGGTCACGGTTGGGGGTGACGGCGGGTTGGTACCGTGTACGACGTCATGTCCACGTGGGGTGCCTCCAGGAAGAAGTCGACGTCGTCTGCCAGGAAGTCGACCGCCAAGAAGGGCTCGACGACGCCTGCGAGCAGCTCGACCAGGGGTTCGGCCGGCAAGAGTTCGACGGCGAAGGGCTCGACGAAGGGCTCGACGAAGGCCGCCGGCAACGTCCGTGACATGACGCCGCCGGAGGGTTCGACCTCGCGGCGCGATCAAGCCACGGCGGAGCTTCGCGAGGCCGTCGGTGGACGTGAGCACGAGTTCGTCGGGCTCGGACTGATCGGGGTCGCGATCCTGCTCGGTCTGGCCGTCTACCTGAACCTCGCCGGCCCGCTGGGTCGTGGCGTCGAGACGCTCGCGGGGTGGTTGTTCGGCCTCGGCCGCTACGCCGTGCCGGTCGTGCTGGTCGCGATCGGCGTCTCGTTCCTCCGAAGGGGTCGTTCCGCCAGCCCGTTCCAGCTGGTGATCGGCTGGACGATGATGTCGCTGGCGGTACTCGGCCTGCTCCAGGTCGCCCGCGGCGCCACCGAATTCAGCGACGCCGCCGACGGGATCGACGAGGCCGGCGGCTGGATCGGCGCACTCATCGGCATCCCGTTGGAGGCGTTGCTGGCGACGGCGGGTGCCGCAGTCGTACTCGTCATCGCCTTCGCCGGCGGCGCGCTGCTCGTCACGCGCATCTCGGTCAGGACCTTCGCGCAGCACACCGGCGGATTCCTCGCTGCGGTCGGCGCTCCGCTCGGTCGGGCAGCGAAGTCGGGCATCAGCAACATCTCGACACTGAGCAGCGATCGTGAGGCCGAAGCTGCGGCCCGCTCCGGATCGTCGGGCGACCCCTCGGTTGCCGGTGAGGCATCCTCGCTGTCGCCCGGGCTGTACGACTTCGCCGCCGAAGGCGACGAACTCGGTGGCGGCGAGCTGCCCCCGCCGAAGCCCCGCCGGGTGCGCAAGCCCAAGTTCGACACCGGCAGCCAGCCGTCGGCAGGCTCCGTCGGCGACGGTGCCCAGGTGGGCGAGTGGGTGCTCCCGCCGATGACGTTCCTCGACCGCCCCGGCGAACAGACCATCGATCGCAAGGCCGTCGAGGCGCGCGGTCAGATGTTGCACGAGTCGCTCGCGTCGCACGGCGTCGAGACCACGCTGCTCGGCATGACCGTGGGCCCGACGGTCACGCGGTACGAACTCGAACTCGGCCCCGGCGTCAAGGTCGCCCGGGTGACCAGCCTGCAGAAGGACATCGCCTACGCGATGGCGGCGGTCGACGTCCGCATCCTCGCCCCGATCCCCGGCCGCTCGGCGATCGGCGTCGAGGTGCCGAACCATCAGCGCCAGCTGGTCGCACTCGGCGACCTCCTCACGTCGCCCGAGGCCTCGAAGGCCAACAATCCGCTCGACGTCGCGATCGGCAAGGACATCGCCGGCAGGGCGGTGTTCCTCGATCTCGCCGCGACCCCGCACATGCTGATCGCCGGTGCCACCGGTGCGGGCAAGTCGAGCGGCATCAACTGCATCATCACCTCGCTGCTGATGCGCACGACGCCCGACGACGTCCGCCTGATCCTGATCGACCCCAAGCAGGTCGAGATGGGGCAGTACGCCCGCCTGCCGCACCTCCTCACCCAACCGGTCACCAACCCGAAGAAGGCAGCGAACGCGCTCGGGTGGGCGGTCAAGGAGATGGAGCGCCGCTACGACGTGCTGTCCGAACTCGGCTACCGCGACATCACCGGCTACAACAAGGCGTTCGCCAAGGGACAGATCCAACCGCCGCTCGGCTCCGAGCTCGAGTACGAGCACATGCCGTACATCGTCGTCGTCGTCGACGAGCTCAATGACCTGATGATGGTGGCCGCTCGCGACGTCGAGGAGTCGATCACCCGCATTGCGCAGAAGGCGCGCGCCGTCGGCATCCACCTGATCGTCGCCACCCAGAGGCCGTCGGTGAACGTGATCACCGGCGTGATCAAGGCCAACATCCCGGCGCGGATGGCCTTTGCGGTTTCGAGCCTCACCGACAGCCGCGTGATCCTCGACCAGCCGGGTGCCGAGAAGCTCGTCGGAAAGGGCGACATGTTGCTGCTGCCGGGCAACTCGTCGGTCGCGAACCGGATCCAGGGATCGTTCGTCAGCGAGGACGAGGTCCGCCAGGTGGTCGCCCACTGGAGGGCCCAGTCGCCCGAACCGATCTACTCCGACGACGTCGAGTCCGGCGGGGAGGGTGGCGACGGCACCGATGGCGCCACGGGGCAATCTGCCCTGGTCGCGCCGCGTGGCGGATCGCCGTCGGGTGCGGCGGGTTCGATGGCCTCGCTCGACCTCGACGTGACCTCGGACGCGAACGCCTTCTCGGCGGGCGACGACGACGAGGACACCGCCATGATGCGCCAGGCGATGGAGCTCGTCGTGCGCAGCCAGCTCGGGTCCACCTCGATGCTGCAACGCAAGCTCAAGGTCGGGTTCGCCCGTGCCGGCCGGATCATGGATCTGCTCGAACAACGCGGCGTGGTCGGCCCGAGCGAGGGCTCGAAGGCCCGGGCGGTCCTGATGACCGTCGAGGAGTTCGAACTGCTCCAACAGAACGGCCAGGTCTGACCGCACCACACGGCGATCTCGTGAACAAGCTGCGCACCACGTGCGCACGTTGTTCACGAGAAGCCACCGGCTGCGAAGCGGGTGCGGCGCCGATGGCATCATGTCGCCATGGCCACACCGACGGTTCGTGAGTTCACCCCCGAGTTGACCGAGATCGCCCACGGGCTGCGGTTCCCCGAGGGGCCGATCGCGATGCCGGACGGTTCAGTGGTGCTCGTGGAGATGTTCGGCCCCTGCCTGACACGGGTCCATCCCGATGGTTCCACCGACACGATCGCCGAGATCCCCGGTGGCCCGAACGGCGCGGCGGTCGGACCCGACGGTGCCATCTACATCTGCAACAACGGTGGCGCGTTCACGCCGGTCGACCTCGGCGGAATGCTGTTCCCCGGCCCGTTCGACCCGGGCCGATACCTGGGCGGGAGCATCCAGCGCGTCGACGTCCACGACGGCACCGTCACCGACCTCTACACCGAGTGCAGCGGCCATGCGTTGCGCGGCCCGAACGACCTCGTGATGGACGGCCACGGTGGGTTCTGGTTCACCGACCACGGCATCCGTGACACGGCGAACCGGCGCGCCGATCTGTCGGGCATCTACTACGGCCACGTCGATGGAAGTGGAATCTCGGAGGTCGTCTATCCGACCGACTCGCCCAATGGCATCGGCCTGTCGCCCGACACCGACACGCTGTACTGGGCGGAGACCCACAACGGCCGCGTCCATCGGCGCACGATCACCCAGCCCGGCGAGGTGCTGGCCCCGGCCCCGCTCGACCTGTCCGCCGTGCTGTACGGGTTTCCCGGCTACCAGTTGCTCGATTCGCTCGCCGTCGATGCCGAGGGCTGGATCTGCGTGGCCACACTGGTCAACGGTGGGATCACCGCGATCTCACCCGACGGCACCGAGGTCGAGTTCTACGAGACCGGTGACCCCATCACCACCAACATCTGCTTCGGTGGCGACGACCTCCGCACGGCGTACGTCACCTGCTCGAGCTCGGGGCGCCTGGTGTCGTTCCGCTGGCCACGGCCGGGCCTTCGCCTCGCCCACCAGTGACGCCGGGCGATCTCCGATCTCCGTTCTGTGACAGCACGTACGTCGAATTCGGACGTTGGTGCTGACACAAATGCAGGACGGGCCCGTGGACGAGCGGGTGCAGTCGGGCCGGGGATCGGCCCGGGTGGTGAACCCCTCGGGTAGCGTGGTCGGCCGTGTCCCAGCGGTTCTACATCGAGACGCTCGGCTGTCCGAAGAACGACGTCGACTCCGACAAGCTGGTCGGTGCGCTGCTCGCTGACGGCATGGAAGCGACCGACGACGCTGCGCTCGCCGATCTGGTCGTGGTGAACACCTGCGCGTTCATCGACGAGGCCCGCCGAGAGTCGATCGACACGATCCTGGCGCTCGACGAACAACGCCGGGATGGCTCGCGCCTGGTGGTCACCGGCTGCATGGCCGAGCGCTACGGAGCCGAGCTGGCGGCTGAACTCCCCGAGGTCGACCAGGTCGCCGGGTTCGGCCAGGCGTTCAACGTGACGCCCGAGGAGCGCGACGGCACGCAGCGCAAGCTGATCCCGGTGTCGTCGACACCGCTGCCGGAGTTCGATCTGCTCAATCTGCCGCGTCCGAAGTCGGCAGTTCCGTGGGCGTACGTGAAGATCGCCGAGGGTTGCGACCGCTCGTGCGGGTTCTGCGCGATCCCGAGTTTCCGGGGACCGCAGCGCAGCCGCGACGTCGCATCGATTCTCACCGAGGTCGAACAGCTCGAAGCGCGCGAGATCGTGCTCGTCGCGCAGGACCTCGCCTCGTACGGCAAGGATCGCCCGGACGAGCTCGGCTCCGGCTCGATCGTGCCGCTGGTGAACGCCGTGGCAGGCGCAGTCGACCGGGTGCGTTTGCTGTACCTGTATCCGAGCGATCTGACCGACGGGTTGATCGACGCGATCTGCGACTCGGGCGTGCCGTACTTCGATCTCTCACTGCAGCATGTGAGCAAGCCGCTGCTGCGCCGAATGCGCCGATGGGGTGACGGGCAGCGGTTCCTCGATCGCATCGCCGACATCCGCGAGCGCGAGCCCGATGCAGCGTTCCGGAGCAACTTCATCGTCGGGTATCCGGGCGAGACCGAGGCCGACCACGACCAGCTGCTCCACTTCGTCGAGGAGGCCCAACTCGACTGGTGCGGGTTCTTCTCGTACAGCCGCGAGGACGGAACGTACGCGGCCGACCTCGACGGAGCGGTCGACGCCGGGTTGATGAGCGAACGGCTCGCTGAACTGCGCGAGCTCCAGGACGACATCACCGCCACCCGACGCGACGCGCTCATCGGCCACACCCTCAGCGTGCTCGTCGACACTCCGGGCGTCGGTCGCAGTCACCGTGAGGCGCCCGAGATCGACGGCGTCATCCATCTCGACCAACACCTCACCGCCGGTGACGTGGTCGATGTCGAGATCGTCGACGCGCTCGGCCCCGATCTCGTCGCAGCGGGTGTGAGCGTCGAGGCGTTGGAGACGATCTGATGGTCGAGCCCGACAAGTTGGCGACCTGGGCGAACGCGATCACCGTTGGCCGGTTGCTGCTGTCGCCCCTGATGTTCTGGGTGATCCCCGACGACGAGTTCGGATCGTGGATCGCGTTCGTGATGTGGATCCTGTTCAGCTCGACCGACTTCCTCGACGGTTATCTCGCCCGACGCCAGGGCACCACGTCCGCCGGAGCGTTCCTCGACCCGCTCGCCGACAAGGTGCTGATCCTCGGCGCGATGTTCACCCTGGTCAGCACCGGTGTCTTCCCCGTGCTGCCGGTCGTGATCATCACCGCCCGCGAAGTGGTCATCAGCGTGTACCGCGTGCTCGTGGGCGGCAAGGGGATCAGCGTCCCGGCGATCCGGCTCGCCAAGTACAAGACCGTGTGCCAGCAGGCGGCGGTGGCGTTCGCGCTGCTGCCCCTCACGGCGGTCGATGCGACGTGGTTGTGGACGGCCTTCTTGTGGTTGGCGGTGACGCTCGCGCTCGTGAGCGGCGCGCAGTACCTGCTGCCGCGCCCGCCGGCTCGAGGCTGCCTTCCCGTATGTGGTCGTCGACCCCGCCGGCCGAGCGGCGAACGCCGAATGACGCTGCGCTGCGACGTCCTCGCCGTCGGCACGGAACTGTTGCTCGGCCAGATCATCGATTCGAACTCGGCGTGGATCGGCGGCGAACTCGCAGCGAACGGCATCGACTCGCTCGTGCAGGTCAAGGTCGGCGACAACGTGGGGCGAATCGAGACCCAGCTTCGGCGGTTGCTCGAATCGGCCGACGCGGTGATCATGTGCGGCGGTCTCGGCCCGACCCATGACGACCTCACCCGAGATGCGATCGCCGCCATGATGGGCGTCGAGCTCGTCACCGATGACGCGGTGGCCGAGGTGATCCGAGCGATGTTCGAGGCACGCGGCCGTCGCATGTCCGACAACAACCTGCGCCAGGCCCAGGTGCCGGTGGGGGCCGCGATCATCCCGCAGAGCTCGCGGAACCGCGCCGGGGTTGATCTGCCCGGTGACGGTGAACGGCGTCGACAAGGTCGTGTACGCGGTGCCCGGGGTGCCGCACGAGATGTACGACATGGTGCACCGGGCGATCCTGCCCGACCTGCGCCGACGCAGCGGCGACGAGTCGGTGATCGCGAGCCGGGTGCTGCGCACATGGGGCGAGAGTGAGAGCGGGCTCGACGAGCGCCTCGACCACGTCATCGAGCAGCTCGAGAGCCCGGAGACGCCGACGCTGGCGTTCCTGGCGAGCGGTTGGGAGGGGCTCAAGGTGCGCCTGACGCACAAGGCGCCGACGCTCGACGAGTGCACCGCCCAACTCGACCACTGGGAGCAGGTGGTGCGCGCCGAGATCGGGGACCTGGTGTTCGGCACCGACGGCGACACGATGGAGTCGGTGGTGCTGGAGCTGTGTCGCCGGCGAGGGCTCACGCTGGCAACCGCCGAGTCGGTCACCGGCGGACTGGTCGGCGCCCGGCTGACCGCCATAGCCGGCGCCAGCGACGTGTTCCGCGGCGCGATCGTCAGCTACGCCACCGAGGTCAAGCAGACGCTGCTCGGTGTAGGGGAGGGGCCGGTGGTGAGCGAGGCCGCCACGCGCCAGATGGCGCACGGCGTGCGCGAACGGCTCGGCGCCGACGTCGGATTGTCGCTCACCGGCGTCGCCGGCCCCGACGAACAGGACGGTCAGCCCGTCGGCACCCTCTATGTCGGCATGGTCGGGCCGGGATTCGACGAGGTCCGCCATGCCCGACTGCCCGGCCAGCGCGAGCAGATGCGCCAGTTCTCGGTCATCACCTCGCTCGGCTTCCTGCGCTCACACCTCGCCGCCGGGTAGCGTCATCCGCAGGCCCCTGTAGCTCAGCTGGACAGAGCAAGTCCCTTCTAATGACAAGGTCGCAGGTTCGAATCCTGCCGGGGGCGCCAGCCGGACATCGAGAAGTCCCTTCTCATGACAAGGTCGCAGGTTCGAATCCTGCCGGGGGCGCTGTAGCCTGGGATACCGCTCGCGGACCTGAGTTCTCGCGGCTCCACCCCCGACCAGGCGAGGTTCTGCGTGAAGTTCAAGAAGGGCGAAACCGTCATCTACCCCCAGCACGGCGCATGTGTGGTGCAGGGGACCAAGAAGATGGAGTTCTTCGGCGAGAAGCAGGACTATCTGATCCTCAAGACGGTCATCAACGAGATGACGTTGAAGGTGCCGATCTCGAGCACCGACGAGGTCGGCGTGCGTCCGCCGGTGTCGGCTGACGAACTCGAGGACCTGGTGGCCGTGCTGGCCAAGCCGGATCCGCGTGTTCCCTCCAACTGGAGCCGTCGCTTCAAGAACCACCAGGAGAAGCTCAAGAGCGGTGACGTGTACCAGGTCGCCGAAGTGGTCCGGAACCTCGCCGCACGCAATCGCGACGCGTCGTTGTCGGCAGCCGAGCGCACCATGTACGAGCGTGCTCGCGTCAACCTGATCTCCGAGATCTCGCCGGCGCTGAAGGTGTCGGCCGAGGAGGCCGAGGCCTACCTCGACGACGCGCTCGCCAAGGGCGTCCTCAAGGCCCCGCCCGCCGAGGCCAAGAAGAA
>CAVVAO010000008.1:0-236657 GCA_963746285.1 Ilumatobacteraceae bacterium
AGCACGGCCTGGGTCACCGGGTTCGACGAGGCGGTCGGAGCGCGGTTGACGTTCCCGGAACTCGACGCGATCGGCACGACCCTCGTCGTCGATCAACCATCCGGGCCGTACTCCCCCATCACCGAACTCGAGCTGCGACGCGGCGACGCTGACGCCGTCACCCTCGCCGTCCCCGCCCCGGACGCCGAGGGGCGCAGCGCCGTCGCCCTACCTGCCGAGATCGCCCGTGTCGCCGGACCGCTCGAGCTGACGATCGCCGGTGTCGAGCCACGCATCACGATCGATCGGCGCTACGGCGATCCGCGCACGTTGCCGGCAGCGATCGCCGAACTGACCGCGACCGACGGCATCGATGCGGTGCCCACCGACCCGGACCGACCCGTCGCTGCCACGTGCTCGGACGGCCTGGTCACCATCGACGGCGTCGGCGTGCCGCTCAGCTTCGCGACCACGGTCGGTGAGCTGTTGGCCGGCGGTGCAGTCCAGGCTGCGTCGTGCGAACCCATCGCGCTCGACAACGGCACCCATGATCTCGTCGCAGCCGATGTCGCGTCGCCGCTGTCGGTCGACCGCGTGGTGCTGACCGACCCGCAGGTTCCCGAGCCCGCCGGCCCATCCGAGATCGGCGTCGACGTCGTCCGCGACGATCCACGAGCGCGTGACGTCGTCGTCGATGCGTGTCCGGCAGGCTGTTCGGGTCGTCCTCGGCGAAGGCTTCAACGACGCCTGGTCGGCATCCGCGAACGGCATCTCGCTCGGTCCGCCGGTGCTCGTCGACGGTGGGTTCAACGGATGGCTGCTCCCACCGGGCGAGGCTCCGACCACGATCGAGTTCCGCTGGACTGCACAGCGTCCCGTCACGATCGGCCTCACCGTGTCGGTGATCGCCGCGATCGCATGTCTGCTCGTCGCCGTGCTCGGTCGCGCGTCGGCACCCTGGCTCCGCTCCCCCGACCACGTCCCGTGTCGATGCGACCGACCCCGCGGCGCCGCGCGGCGATCTCGGGCGGCGTGCTGGTCGTCGCCTCCGTGCTGTTGATCGGCCCGCCGTGGGGGTTCGTGGCAGCCGCCGTCGCTGCCGTCGCATGGTGGCTCCGCCGATCGCGCACCTTCGAGATTGCCGGCATTGCGGCTGGCTGCGCCGTCGCTGTCGGCGCGATGTGGGTGGTGCGAGAGGACCGTCCCATCCCCAACGCAGGATGGACCACCAGCGTCGAGCATCTCAACGGGCTGGCGCTGTTCGCCGTGATCGTCCTGGCAGTCGGTGCCACCTTCGCCGGCGATGCCGACCGCGAGCCGGTGTGAGCCAGTACCTTTCTGCGCCGATGGCGCGGGTGATCGAGTGGGCCAGGCGCCATCCGGACCGGAGCGCAGCGACATTGATCGCACTCTGCGCGTACGTGCCGATCCTGCTCACCGAGCCGGGACGCATCAGCGCAGACACGAAGTCGTATCTCACACTCGACCCGAGCGCCGTGCTGCGCCAGGCGACGTCGATGTGGGATCCGACGGTCGGCGCAGGCACCGTGCCGCACCAGAACATCGGGTACCTGTTCCCGCTCGGGCCGTACTACTGGCTGATGGAGGCGATCGGTTCGCCTGACTGGATCACGCAACGTCTGCTGTGGGGCACACTCGTGTTCGCAGCGGCGTTCGGGATGTACCGCCTGGCGCGTTGGCTCGGGTGGAGCGCGGCCGGGGCGCTCGTCGCTGCGTTCGCCTACGGGTTCAGCCCGTACGTGCTCAGCTATCTCGCCCGGCTCTCGGTGATCCTCGGCCCGTGGGCCGCGTTGCCCTGGATGATCCTGCTCGTCGCGAAGGCGGCGCGCACCCGCTCGTGGCGACCCGCCGCCTGGTTCGCCGTGATCGTCGCGCTGGTCGGCAGCGTCAATGCCACCTCACTGGTGCTCGCCGGGCTCGGACCGGTCATCTGGCTGATCTGTGACGTTCGCGTCGGGGCGTGTCCGTGCCGGCGACGGGGTTCGTGCCGCTGCCAAGATCGGCGCACTGAGCGTCGCCGTGTCGGTGTGGTGGATCGTCGCGCTGCGCATCCAGGGGACCTACGGCATCCCGATCCTGCGCTACACCGAGACCTACGAGTCCGTCGCCAGTTCCAGTACCCCCGCCGAGATCATGCGCGGACTCGGCTACTGGTTCCTGTACGGCGGCGACCGGCTCGATCCGTGGGTCGAGCCGGCGGTGTCCTACTTCGACGAACCCGCGCTCATGGCGCTCGGGTTCGTGCTCGCAGGGGTCGCCTTGCTCGGCTTCCTCACGCGGTTCTCGGGCCGCGGCGGTCTCGGCGGTCCTGCTGCTGGTCGGCCTCGCCGTCGCCGTCGGTGCCGCCCCGCTGGGCTCGTCGACACCGTACGGCGCACTGTTCGAGTGGTTCGCCTCCGACACGACGGCAGGTCTGGCGCTGCGTTCGACGCCGCGAGCCGCACCGCTCGTCGTGTTCGCGCTTGGCGTTCGGTGTCGCGGCAGGTTCGGAGTGGCTGCGCGGTCTGATCACCGCTCGCGGTGCCGAACGGTCACGCTCGATCGCCGAGCGTCGCGGTCTGATCGCCCCGACCGCAGCGATCGGCCTCGTCGTGGTCCAGATGTTCCCCTGGTTCACCGCCAATTCGCTGTCGTCGTCGCTGCTGCGCGATTCCGAGTTGCCCGCGCACGAGATCGAACTCGCCGAGTGGCTCGACTCGACCCGCGACACGGCGAGCGGGGGCCGAGTCTGGGAGATCCCCGCCGCCGACTTCGCCAACTATCGATGGGGTGGCACGGTCGACGCCGTGTTGCCCGGCATCATCGAGCGTCCCTACCTCGCGCGCGACGTCGTGTTGCAGGGCGGCGCGGCCACCGCCGATCTGCTGAACGCGTTCGAACGCCGCATCCCCGAAGGCTGGTTCGAACCCGAGACGCTCCCGGTGATCGCCGCACGGTTCGGCGTGGACACGATCGTGGTGCGCAACGACCTCGAACACGAGCGCTACCTGCTCGCCCGACCCGGCCCGCTGTGGAACGATCTCGTCGCCGCACTCGGCGACCCCGACTTCGCCGGCCCCACGGTCACCGACGACACCGTCATCCCGCTCCTCGACGAACGGACGCTGGCCGAGGTCGACCTCGCGGAGAGGTTCCCCGTCGTCGCCGCCTGGAATCTCGATCCCGCTCCACTCGTGCACGCCGTGTCCGCACAAGCCCCGATCGTGGTCGCCGGAAGCGCCGAGGGTCTCGTCGACGTCGCCGGCGCCGGGCTCCCCATCGATGACCGTCCGGTGCTGTTCGCCTCGACGCTGTTCGACCTCGCGTCCAGCGGCGACCTCGACCCCGCGATGGTCGGCGACGACACGTGGTGGGTGGTCACCGACACCAACCGCAAGCAGGCCCGGCACTGGTCGACGGTCAGTTCGAACCTGGGCGCGCTCGAAGCGGACGGGCCGCTGTGGCTCGACGAGGACCCGTCGAACCAGCAGCTCGACGTGTTCGCCCCGGACGACGCTCCCGATGCCCTCGAGCGACGCACCATCGCGGTGCACGACGGCGACGTGGCGGACGTGCGCGCCAGCTACTACGGCAACCGGGTCGCCTTCACCCCGGGCGATGCGCCTCATTTCGCGATCGACGGCGATCCGGCGACCGCCTGGCGTGCCGGCGCGTTCGGGTCCACGACCGGGCTCTTCTGGGAACTCGACCTGAAGGAGCGCGCCGACACCTCGACGATCACGATCCTGCAGCCGGTGACCGGGGCGACCAATCGCTACATCGTCGACGCCCGCATCACTCTCGACGACGACATGGAGACCGAGACGACCTTCGACGTGACACTCGACGAGTCGTCGCGGGCCGAACCCGGGCAGGTCGTCGAGCTGCCCGTGGAGAGCTTCCAGACCATGCGGTTCGAGGTGCGGCGCGACAACATCGGCGACATCGCCGACTACACGACGCTGCCCGCGGTCGGCCTCGCGGAGGTCACGATTCCCGGCGTGACCGACGACCGCATCGTCCGGGTACCACGGCTCGACGCCTTCGGACTCACCGATGCCGACCGGCTCGCCGATCAGCAGCTCACCTATCTGTTCACACGGCAGCGGATCGATCCGGCGACGCCGAACGAGGCGCCGGCCGAGGGCGCCCTGGTGCGCGAGTTCGAGGTCCCCGACGAGCGCTCGTTCGTGCTGTCAGGCGAGGCACGTCTGGGAGACCGGGCCTCCGAAGAGACACTCGCGGACCTGTTCGACGACGCCTACCGGGTGGTCGCCGATCGGCGTCTCGGCGGAAGCCCGGGCTCTCGTGGAGCCTCCGCGATCGATCGCAACGCGGACACCGCGTGGCAGACGCCGTTCGACGACGTGGAGGGCGCCACGCTCACGATCGAGCACCCGACCCCCATCACCGACGACACGTTCGCGCTGTCGTGGCTCGACGACGGTCGCCACTCGATCCCCACCGAGGTCACCGTCACCAGCGACGACGGCACCGTGCGCAGCGTGCCGATCCCGCAGACCGATCCCGTCGACGGCATCGCCACCCTCGAGACGACGCTCGACGGATACCGAGCATCCCGATCGACGGTCACGTTCACGGGCGTCGAGGAACGCACCACGCCCGAGTACTTCTCCGGCGTCGCCAAGGCGCTCCCGCTGGGAATCACCAACGTCCAGATCGGCGCGACGCCGAACGTCGAGGTCGACCTCGCCGAACCGCTCGACGACGCATGCCGTGACGATCTCGTCACCCTCGACGGCCGCCCCGTACCTGCGCGAATCGTGGGAACCAAGCGCGAGGCCATCGCTCGGGCCGAGCTCGCCGTGGAGATGTGTGGGGAGGCGGTGGTGCTCGATGCGGGCAGGCACGTGCTGCGGGCGACCCCCGGCGCACTCAGTGGGTTCGACCTCGACCGCGTCACCCTCGATGGGCCCGTCGATGCCCCGACGACGAGCGTCGCTCCTGCTCCTGGCGTCACGACTGTCAGTGTCGACGACACGCGTGTCGAGGCGTCGGTCGGGGCATCGAACGATCCGAGTTGGGTGGTGCTGGAACAGAGCTGGAACGCCGGCTGGACCGCCAGCGCTGACGGCGTCGACCTCGGTGCTCCCGTGCTGATCGACGGCTACGCCAATGGATGGTTGCTCGATGCCGGTGGCACCGACCGGTCGATCGTGTTCGAGTGGACGCCGCAGCGCGGCGTGGTGTTCGCACTGTGGTTCTCGTTGCTCGCCGGACTCGGCGTCGTGGCACTGCTGTTGTGGACGCGCCGGACGCCGATGCCGAACCGTCTGGGCGAGCCCGTCGATCCAGCACGACCCGAGCGTTGGCGCTCGAGCCCGCTCCTCGCGGCAGTGTTGATCGCCCTCGTCGCGTTCTTCGCTGGTCCCACCGTGGCGATCGGTGCGCTCGCCGTGCTGATCGCCAACCGACGCTGGCCGTGGGCCGCGCCGGCCGTGGTCCTGGTTGCTGGCGGCATCACCGCCGGCTGGATCGTCGCTGCCGAATGGCGCTACGACTACCCGCCCGGTCCCGACTGGCCGAGCCGTTTCGGGTGGACCGCACCTCTGGTCTGGCTCGCCGTCGCCGCTGTGTGTGTGGTCGCCATCATGCCGGGCGGCGTGCGACGAAGGCAGTAGCGTGCTCTGCTCGTGCGCACGTTGATCATCGTGCCGACTCACAACGAGGCGGCGAACATCTCCGAGATCCTCGACCGGATCCGTTCCGACGTGCCCGACGCCGACGTCCTCGTCATCGACGACCGCTCGACCGACGACACCCGTGGCCTGGTGCACGCACGCGCCGCAGTCGACAGCCGAGTTCGTCTCGTCGAACGCGAGGTCAAGCGGGGTCTGGGCGACGCCTATCTGCACGCATTCGCCATCGGACTCGACGAGGGATACGACGCCGTGGTCGAGATCGACGCCGATCTGTCGCACGACCCCGCCGCGCTCCCGATGATGCTCGACCTCGCCGACCGAGGCATCGCGCTCGTCATCGGGTCTCGCTACATCCCCGGGGGTTCGGTCATCGGCTGGCCGCGACGCCGCACCTGGTTGTCACGCTGGGGCAACCGCTACGCCGGCCTCGTGCTCGGTCTGGCGCTCAACGACGCCACCTCGGGCTACCGGGTCTACCGTGCCGACACGCTGCGCGAGATCGGGATCGACGGCGTGCAAGCCGACGGGTACGGCTTTCAGATCGAGCTGACCTATCGCACCGTGCAGGCCGGCCTCAGCGTCGTCGAGGTGCCGATCGTGTTTCGTGATCGTGTCGCCGGAACGTCGAAGATGCACCGGGGCATCATCATCGAGGCGTTCAAGCTCGTCACGCTGTGGGGACTGCGCGACGCCCTCACGTTCCGCCGCGCTCGACTCACCTACCGTTCGTTGCCGACCTCCATCGACGACGCCTGACTCGCGCTCGACGCCGAAGGCCCTCCGAGACCGGCGAACACGATGTCCGCCGACCGATGGGCAACCGTGACGACGAGCGCAACAGCGAAGATGCCGAAGAACCCGTTGATGTTCACGTCATCGCCGAGCACCACGTCGATCGCCCAGATGAACACGAACTTCGACGAGAACAACACGAACCAGACGCCGAACGCCATCAACGCGATCGATCTGCGGGTGCCCCGGTGGCGGAGATGCCCGACGATCGCGTCCTTCATGGCCACCGCCAGGCAGGTGAGTGCCTCGAGGACGATCGCAGCAAGGAAGACGTAGCGGAAGCTCGTCGCCTCCACGATCGACGTGTAGTCGTCGAAGAAGCCCAGCACGATCGTGTAGATGAGCGTGCCGACGAACAATTCCTTGAAGAGGAGTTGGCGCGAGTTGAACGATCGGGATTCGTTCATCGCCGAAATCTACGAGGGAGCCGTCGGGGCGCTCGCAGCGAGCCCAGCGTTCGGGCTGCATCGACGCGGTCCGGGTTTCCTACGCTGCCGCCGTGGACCTCGTGCGTGACGAACTCGCGGATGATCCGACCGTGGACATCACGACCACCGGTCGGGCCACCGGGCTGCCCCGTCGGATCGAGATCTGGATGCTGGACGTCGACGGGCGGTTCTTCATCACCGGAACTCCGGGTCGACGTGACTGGCTGGCGAACCTCAGGTCCAGCCCGAGCCTCGTCGTGCACTTGAAGCGTCATGGCCAGGTCGACTTGGTTGCCCGCGCGACCGAGGTCGACGACGCGTCGACCCGCCGCGTGGTTCTCGAACACGCGACCGCGACCTGGTATCGCGAGCAGGAGCCGCTCGACGTGCTGCGTCGGCACGGCGCCGATGGTCGAGGTCGTCTTCGAAACCTGACGTCGGCCTGGAATTCGTCGAACCGGCAGCGACTGTCGAATACTGCCTCGTGAGCACCACATCCCGAACGGAGAACGATGAACTCGTCCGACACCATCGAGGTCCCGCCGGTCATCGAGGCCTACCAGACCGCACACGACCGCCGAGACATACCGACCGCGCTGGCGCAGTTCGCAGACGACGCCAGCGTTGTCGACGACGGCCACACCTATCACGGCACCGCCGGTGTCGAGTCGTTCCTGCGTACGGCGGCATCCGAGTACACCTTCACGCGCACGCCGATCTCCGCCGAGGAGATCGCTCCCGACCGCTGGGTCGTCACGAACCACCTCGACGGCGACTTCCCGGGGGGCCACGTCGAACTGGCCTACGAGTTCCGCCTCAGCAACGGGCTCATCACACACCTCGCCATCTCTCCCTGATCGCGCTCGTCATCGTGTGGGACGCCGGTACCGCCGACCGAAACTCGCAGTGCTCGAGACCGGGACGCCGACGAAACTGACACGGTGCGCACGGTCATTCGACGAGTCCGACCCGACGAGGGTCCCCTCCTCAGGGCGGTCCGCCTCGCGGCGCTCGCCGACACACCGTCGGCGTTCGGGTCGAGCTACGCAGCGGAGGCCGGCCAACCCGACGATTTCTGGGACGCGCCGAGCAGTCGTCGGCGCATCCGGAGACCGCAGCGTCACCTTCTTCGCCGACCTCGCGGGGTCGGTCGTCGGGCTGGTCTCGGCCTACCGACCCGGCGATGCGGGGCGCACCGTCGAACTGGTCTCGATGTGGGTGTCGCCGGCACAGCGACGGATGGGTGTTGCCGCCAGGTTGGTCGATGCCGTCGTGGAGTGGGCTCGCGAGACCGGCGCGACCACCGTCGCGCTGTGGGTCACGCGCGGCAACGACGCTGCAGAGCGCCTGTACGAGACCCAGGGCTTCCACCTGACCGGCGACCATCAACCACTCCCGTCGGACCCCTGCAAGGACGAACTGAGAATGCACCGGAACGTCGACGAGGCGGCCGACCAGACTTGAGTAGCCACCGCTGACGTTCTCGAACCCACCTGCCGAGAAAGTGCTGCCGACTCGACCGCTCACATGGAGCACACTGACGAACGTGTTGGAGCAGCCGATGTCGGACGGGGTCGTGACGATTCGGTCCGCGACGGATGACGATGTCGCCGTGCTCGTCGCAGGACGCGATGCCGAGTTCTTCACGTTTCTCGGTGAGGGATCGGCCGAGCCCGCGCCGACAGCGTGCATCGTCGTGAACGGCGATGTCATCGGATGGGTCGACTTCGATCACGATCGCTCATGGCTCGAGCATGATGAGGTCAACCTCGGCTACAACGTGTTCGGGCCGCATCGTCGGCAAGGTCATGCCACTCGAGCGGTGCTGCTGCTGATGGAGCACCTTCGGCAGCACACCGACTGGCGAGTCGCGACATTGCTGATCCACCCGGACAATGCACGGTCGCTCGCCGTCGCCCGGCGCGGCAGGATTCGTTCGGGTCGGCGATCTCGACGGCAACCCGTATTGGAAGAAGCAGATCCGAGGCGTTCCGGCCGACACCGTCTGATCGACGGCGCGGCCGTAGACGCGACTCCTCGGCTGTGTCAGGCCACTCGTGTGACGAGCGAGCGGTGGCCGGTGCCGGGAACGAAGAGGTCGCCGGCTGCCGACAGTTTCTTGATGTACTCGGCATCGCCGTTGGTTGCGGCGGCGGAGGCATCGACTGCCGCCGCATCGGCCGCGATCCCGATCCATGTCAACTGACCGAAGGTGCCGTACTCCTGCATCATCAGACCGACCGGCATGCCAGACAGGGAGGTGACGTGCTGCGCGACATCGATCGCCCAGCCAACCGCCTCTGCGTACTGACCGTTGGCGATCACAGCGTTCGTGACGACCGCCATCGAGCCGACGGGCGGCGGATCGCCGAGGTCACCGTGGAGCGGCGTCGCCAAGGAATCCTGCGGCGGACCCACCACGAAGTCGGCGCCGGCGGCAAGCTTCGCCTGGTAGTCGGCATCCTCGCCCAGTGGAGCTGCCTTCGTCATGAGGTCGGCGATGCCGTCGACGCGCATCGTGAACGCCACCGCTCCGATCGGCGCCCCGAATCCAGCGGCCCAGAGGGCGACCTCGGTCCCCATCTTGGCCGAGGCGATGGCAGCCATCTCGGCGGCCCAGGCTCCGGCTTCGGACTCCGGTCCGGCCGTCATCAGCTGACGTGTGAAAAGTTGCATGATTGTCCCCATCTCATCGTTGGTGCGTCGGGATCGACACACCGGAATTCACAATCGCGCGATGTCTGGTTGACGTCAAGAGCATTTGCCATCTTCGGTGACGAATCTCGACGTCGACGCCGCAGCGGCGTACCACGCCGCCGGTCATCGAGGCCGATCAGGAACGCTCGACGGCGTCGGCGAGCAGGTCGAGGTGACGGGCGGCGACCGCCGTCCACGAGAGTCCTCGTGCGTGGGCGATCGCTGCCGAGCCCATCGCCTGGCGGCGTGCGTCGTCGTCGAGCAAGGCGGCGATCTCCCTGCCCAGATCGTCCACGTCGGCGACCAGCACCCCGGTCCGGCCGTCGATGCACGAGCCGCGATGACCCGCGATGTCGGTCGCCACGCACGGAGTCCCGCACGCTCCCCCTTCGGTGAGCGACATGCCCCAACCCTCGGCGTGCGATGCACTCACCACGAGCCACGCGCGCCGGTACGCCTCGAGAAGTTCGTCGTCGCTGACCCGTCCTCGCCGATCGACCCACCCCTCGGCCCCGTGCTGGGCGATCCATTCGTCGATCACGCCGCGATCCGGGCCGTCACCGACCAGTTCCACGGTCAGCTCGGGAACGGCACGCCGCGCCTCGGCCAGCGCGGCCAGAGCGACACGTTGCCGCTTCACGGGGGCCAGCCGTCCGACCACGACCACCCGCGGACGGTCGGCGCGCCGGGTCGGATCGGGTGTGAACCGCTCGTGGACGCCGGGTGGGATCACGGTGAGGACGCGCCCGGTCGATGCCCAGCTCCTCGATCTCGTCGGCGGACGACTCCGACAAGGTGGCGAACCGGCTACGACGGTAGAACAGCGGAGCGAAACGGGTCTCCACGAAGCGGCCGGCCGCGTCGAGTGGTCGGCGGTAGTGCCTCGGCCCACATGTCGCGGTGGACGTGGTGCATCCACACGAGCCGCCGCTGCGGTGCCCACAACGGCCCGAACCACGGCACGCCGTTCCAGATCTCGATCGTCGCCGTGTCGCGTGGACGCCGCCTCAGGAGCTGGCGCAGCGCAACCCTGGCGAACACGTCGTATCGGCCACCTCGCTGGATCACCCGGTAGCCGTTGCGGTCGAACTCACGTGGCGCGTCTCCGGTGGACGTGCGGTGCACGATCTCGACGCCCTCGCCTGCCCAGCGCCGGAAGATCTCGTCCGCATGCAACTCCGAACCACCCGCCTCGGCATCGTCGAGATCACGCCAGGCGTAGCTCTCGACCCGCCGAACGCCGGCGCTGCGAAGCCGTGCGGCCGCCGCCGCGAGGTCGTCGGCGGCGCCCGCCATCGGGTTCATCGGTCGAGTTTGCGCCACACGACATCGGGTGCGTAGCGCAGCAGTCCGAACACCACCCGCAGGATGCCGGGCACCCACACCACGCTGCGGCCCTTGCGCAGGCCGTCGGCAACGGCGTTGGCAACGTCGACGACGTCAACGGAAAAGGGCGCGTCGGGCATTCCGGTGGTCATCGACGAGCGAACGAAGCCGGGACGCACGGTCAGCACCCGCGCCCCGGTCCCGTGGAGCAGGTGGCCCAGGCCCGTGGCAAAGGCGTCCTGGCCCGCCTTGGTCGAGCCGTAGACGAAGTTCGAGGCCCGGGTCCGGACCCCGGCGACACTCGACAGCACCACGAAGGTGCCGTGACCCTGGGTACGCAGGCGGTGGGCAACCGCCAAGCCCGACGACACGGCGCCGACGTAGTTCACCCTGGCGAGCTCGGCGGATGCCACCGGATCATCCAGGCCGGGCGCACCCAGCTGCCCGAAGGCCTGGACGACGACGTCGAGGTCGCCGAACCGCTCGGCGACGTCGGCGATCAGCTGCTCGTGCCCCTCGGTGTCGAGGGCATCGAACGCCACCGTGGAGATCTCAGCCGACCCGAACGACAGCGCGCCGACATCGACGGCGTCGGGGTCGCGGACCGCCAGGATCACCCGGCGCAGCGACGGCGACACCAGCGCCGACACGATGGCCTGGCCGATGTCGCTGGTTCCGCCGAGCACGAGCACGGTCTGGGGTTGGTGGACGGCGTTGTTCACGGTGAGATCCTGTCAGGAGAGAGCGGTCAGTACAGATCGAGGCGGCGGGCCTGGTCACTGATCCACCGGCCCGTGGGGTCGACCGTCCGGCGGATCTGCAACCACTCGTCGAGGCGGGGGTACCCGGCGCGGATGATCTCGGGCGTCGCCGTCGCGTCCTTCGCGAGGTAGTGACGCCCTCCGGCGTCGAGAACCATCCGGTCGAGTTCGCCGACCAGACCGCCGAGCCCGGCGACGGCGGCGGGAAGATCGAGCGTCAGCGTCCACCCCGGTGTCGGGAAACTCAACAGTCCCCCACTCTCGGGACCGAACCGTTTGAGCACCGCGAGGAAGCTGGCATGGCCCGACGCAGCCACGGTGGCGACGATCGTGCGCAGCGTGTCGACGGCCTCGAACGGGACCACGAACTGGTACTGCAGGAAGCCACCGCGTCCGTAGAGCCGGTTCCAGTCGCCGACCATGTCGAGGGGGTGGAAGAAGCCGGTGATCGACTCGAGACCGAGGTGCGACGCGGCGCCTTGCGGATACCACAGCTCGTTGAACGCGCGAACCGCCAGGCGGTTGAGCACGTTCGGCATTCCCGGGGGAACGGCAGCGAGCCCGAGCGGGCGCGAACGCCAGCGGATCGTCGCCGGCGGCTGGTCGTTCGGCGACGAGCTGGTCGTAGGTGGCGTGGTCGCCACGGGTCAGCACGCTGCGACCGAGGTGGTCGCCCGTGGCCACCATGTCGATCCATGCGACGGAGTACCGGTGGAGGTGGTCGCCGGTCTCCATCCGCTCGAGCAGGCGGTCGAGGTTCGGGACCCGCTCGTGTCGCACGAGACATCGGCTGGTCTCGATCGGCAGCAGCCGGACCGTCGCGTCGAGGACGATTCCGGTGAGCCCCATGCCGCCGATGGTCGCCCAGAACAGCTCGGGGTCCGTCGCGGGCGCGATCGCCCGCCGGCGTGCCGTCGGCGAGCAGCATCGTCATCGCGTCGACGTGGGCGCCGAACGAGCCGTCGACGTGGTGGTTCTTGCCGTGGATGTCGCTCGCGATCGCACCGCCGACGGTGACGAACCGGGTGCCGGGCGTGCACCGGCACGAAGAACCCGCGCGGCACGATGTGCGCGGAGCAGCTCGTCGAGGCTCACCCCGGCGGCGACGGTGACCGTGCCCGCACGTGAGTCGAGCACGCATCGGCGCCGCGTGCGAGTCGCAGCGACCAGTGCCGCCGGCGTTCTGTGCCGGCGTCGCCGTAGCTGCGACCGAGCCCGCGGGCGATGATCCCGCGCGGCTCGGAGACGTCCGTCGAGCGCCGAGCCGTCGAGCTCGTCGGGATCGGCATCGACGAACGTCGCCACCGACGGCGCCGTGCGACCCCAGCCGGTCAGTTCGAGCTGACGAGTCCTCACGCCGGATCAGTCACGCTGGATCAGTACGGCCAGTCCGGCGCGGTGCGACCGATGCCGTCCGAGCACCTTGCCGAGCCCGAGCGTGAGGACCACCTTGAGCGCCAGGTTCTTCACGAACCAGGGCAACTGGACCAGCTGGCGTCCGGCATTGCGCGACCCGGCTCGCGGCCCGGCCGTCGAGGTCGGCGCGGTAGCTCGGTCAGCGACCGCGAGCCCGCCCGACGTAGCGGAACCGGCTGCCGAGCAGCAGCTCGCGCAGGATGGCCAGGGTCACACCGATCGAGGAGAACGAGTCGTGGATCAGCATCGTGCCGCCGTCGGCGACCCGGGCGCCCCAGTCGCGGATGTCGGCGCGGGCCGGCCCGTACCGGTGCGCGCCGTCGATGTACAGCACGTCGATCGGCGCCGTCGACGTCGGCGAGTGCGTCGTCGGAGAACGTGCGGACGTGGCGGACCCGCTCGGCCACGCCGGCGCCGCGAGGTTGCGCGAGGAACACCGCGTGGTCGTCGGCGGCCGCGTCGGCGTAGCCCGTCGATCTCCTGCGGGCCACGGTCGTTGCCGGCGTGCGGATCGATGGCGATCACCGTCACATCCGGCGGCGCAGCGCTGGCGAGCACGATCGTGGAGCGACCGCGGAAGCTGCCGATCTCGACGATCGTGCCGCCGTGAGCGGCAGTGCCGCAGCGGCGTCGTACAGCGTCGCGCCTGATCGGGCGACATCCACCCCTCGACGTCGGCGACCGAGCGGTGACAGTGGCCTCGTCCGAGCGTTCGGAACCGAGAGCGTCAGCCGACGTACACCCCGAGACCGAACACGACCACCCAGCAGAACGCCCAGCAGCCTGCAGCAGGCGGTCGCGGCGAAGATCTCCTCCGGGGCGGCGCCGTGGCCCTGCTCGAGGACCAGGAGGTAGCGCAGCAGCGCCGTCAGCATCGGCACGATCGACAGCTCGTAGAACGGCCAGTCGCTCGCCGACGCTCCGCTGGTCTCGAACGCCCAGATGCAGTAGGTGATCAGCACCGCGCCGAGGCTGACCGACAGCACGATCCGCAGATAGCCGAGCGAGTACTCCTCGAGCGTCGCGCGGGTCTGGCTGCCTCCTCGCCCAGCTCGCGCAGCTCGGCGTAGCGCTTGCCGACGACGATGAACAGCGAGCCGAACGAGGTGCACAGCACGAACCAGCGCGACATCGGCACGTCGACGGCCACCGCGCCGGCGGCGGCGCGCAGCACGAACCCGGCGGCGACCGCGACCAGGTCGACGACGGCGCACGTGCTTCAGCCGCAGGGTGTAGACGATCGTGATCACGATGTAGGTGGCGACCACCGCCACGGTCTGCCAGCGACCGGTGAGCGCAGCGAGGCCGAGCGCGATGATCGGCAGCACGACGCCGAACACCCGTGCGGTGCCGACGCGCAACTGCACCCGACGGCGATCGGCCGGTGGCACTTGGTCGGGTGGCGGCGGTCGGCCTCGACGTCGAGCAGGTCGTTCCAGAAGTAGATGCCGCTGGCGGCGAGGCAGAACGCCACGAACGCGAGCAGCGTCAGCGCCAGGTCGTCGCCCTCGTCGAGCACGCCGGCGGCTCCGGGCGCGGCGAACACCAGCACGTTCTTCACCCACTGCTTGGGCCGCGCCGTGCGCCACAGACCCGTCAGCACGCGCGAACGTCCTGCTCACGTTCGAGGGGCGCCGGCTGCGTTCATCGCGCCGGGCACCGTAGTCGCCGCGGTCGCGGTCATCGCGGCATCGCTCCCCGTCCGAGCCACCGGGCGACGTCGGCGTCGGCGAGCAGCTCGCGATCGCCCGCCGAGTCGCCGTAGGCGGTCACGTGGCGCCCCGGCAACGGCCGCCCGCGTGCACGTCGAGCCAGGCGTGCAGCCGGCGCACCTTCTCCGGTCCGCGGCAGTTCGGCCCGTCGAGCCGTCCGGTGAGGCGTCCGTCGGCGACCCACCTCGAGCCGGGCGGCCAGCACGTCGTCGACGCCGAGCAGCTCGGCGAGCGGGCGCAGGTAGACCTCGAACGACGCCGACACCAGCACCACGGTGTCACCGGCGCTCTCGATGGCCGTCGCAGCAGCTCCACCGTCGTCGGCGCGCAGCCCGCTCGTCGTGCACCTGAGCGGGCGAACTCCTCGCGCGAGCTGCCTCGATGCGCTCGATCGGCTGACCGGTGAACGCGGCCGGCGGCGCTGCCGCCTTCAGACGCGTCGCGATCGCGACGCGGCACGCCGTGCCGACACCGTGCGCGTCTGGGCGACGAGCGCCGGCCGAGCAGCGCCGGCGTCCCCGCGACACGCCGCAGGAACGGCACGACGCAGTCGCGGCGGGTGAGCGTGCCGTCGACGTCGAACGCGGCGACGCGCAGCCGGTCGTCGACGCCCGTCACAGCAACCGCGACGGGATCGCCGCCAGCGCGTCCCAGAAGCTCGGCCAGCTCTTCGACACGACGGCCGGCTCGACGATCTCGATGCCGTCGACGACGAGGCCGAGCAGCCCGAAGGCCATCGCGAGCCGATGGTCGTGGTGCGTGGCCAGCCGTGCGCCGTGGAGCAGGTCGGTGGGCTCGATGAGCAGTCCGTCGGGTTCGACGCTGACGATCGCGCCGGTCCTGGCGGAGTTCGGCGGCGAGGTCGCCGAGACGGTCGCTCTCCTTGTCGCGGATGAAGCCGACGCCGCTGATCGGGTCGGCGTGACCGCCTGCGTGGCGACGACGGCGAGCGGTCGGCACCAGGTCGGAGATGTCGACCATGTCGATCTCGACGCCGCGCAGCGGCGTGTCGCGGCGTCGCATCACGACGGTCTCGTCGGGTCCTGCGTGACGATGCAGCCCATGCGAGGCGAGCACGTCGACGAAGCGGGCGTCGCCCTGCAACGACGTCGTAGCCGAGGCCGGGCACGCTGACCGCACCACCGACCATCGCCGCGGCGGCGAGCGGGTAGCTCGCGGAGCTGGCGTCGGGCTCGACGGTGTACTCCGTGGGCCGGTACTCGCCCGGGCCGACGGTGACGTGGCGATCGCCGAGCTCGACACCGTCGGTGGCACCGAACGCCGCCATCACCGCCGCGTGATCTCGAGGTACGGCCGAGACACCAGCCCGGACGACAACCAGAGCTTCAGCCCGCCGGGGACGTACGGGCGCGATGAGCATCAGCGCGGTGACGTACTGACTCGACACGTCGCCGGGCATCGACGACGGCGTCGGCTCGACGCAACGGGCCTGCGACCGTGACGGGCAGATGTCCGGCGGTCTCGCCGGGTGCGACTGCAGCGCCCAGCGCGGCGAGCGCGTCGTGCAGCGGCGCCATCGGGCGGCCCCGCAGCGGCGGTGCGCCGTCGATCGTGTACTCCCCGCTCCCGAGCGCGCTCAGCGCCGTGACGAATCGCGACGTGGTTCCGGCCAGTCCGGCGTGCAACGTCATCGGCCCCGGAGTCAGCTCGCCACCGGTGCCCACCACGTCGGCGATCCGGTCGTCACCGTCGTCGCGGACGCCGATGCCGATGCCGAGGCGCTGGCAGGCACGTCAGATCATCGCCGCCGTGTCGTCGCCCGGCGGCGACGCCCGGTGATCGTGCTCGCGCCGTCGGCCAGCGCCGCGCAGACGAGGGCCCGGTTGACGATGCTCTTCGACGGCGGCACGTGCACGTCGGCGATCACGGGGCCGTCGGCGCGACGCACCCGATGCAGCCCGTCGCCGGGGAGGTCGGAATCGTTCACGACAGCGGCTGCACGGCGGGACGGAAACCGCGGGCGAGCAGCCCACCGCGGAACAGCTCGACCATCGCCCGATCGACGAGGACGACCGCCACGCCCCGGGTGCTCTCGGCGACGTGCACGACTTCGAAGCTGGCGATGTTGACGCTGAGTTCGGCGGCCAGCGTGAACACCTCGGCCGCAGCGCCCGCACGGTCGGGTATGGGGATGCGGACCTCGGAGAGCTCGTCGGGATGCACGACGCGCGTCGGGCAGGTTGGCGCGGGCATGACGGGCCGCGGTGAGACGGGCGTGGAGCGCGTCGCGGTCGTCGGAACCGATGATGTCGCGCACCTCCGCCAGGCCATCGATGAGCTGGTCGAGCACGCCCGACGATCGCCGTGCGGTTCTCGGCGCAGATGTCGAGCCAGATCGCCCGGACGCCCGCTGGCCACCCTGGTCATGTCGCGGAAACCGCCGGCAGCGAGGCGCAGCAGGGCGGCGTGCTCCTCGGCGCGCTCGCTCGCGAGACCCATCAGCGTGGCAGCGGTGAGGTGCGGAACGTGGCTGACCACTGCGACGAGCTGATCGTGACGCTCGGGGCCGAGCGCGACGACCTCGGCTCCGAACGATGCGACCACCGAGGCGACCTGGGCGAACACGGCGTCGTCACTGTCGGAGCCAGGGGTCAGCACCCACACGGCCCCCTCGAACAGGTCGGCCTGGGCGCCGTCGAGTCCGTCGAGTTCGGAGCCGGCCATCGGATGCCCGCCGACGAACCGGATGTCGGCGGCCGCGGCGCAGATCGCCGCCTTGACGCTGCCGACGTCGGTGACGGCACCGCGTCGTCTCGGCCAGCGCGCGCTTGACCTGGTCGAGCGGCGGCCAGCACCGGGACCGCCACGAACGTGATCTCGGCGTCCGCGTCGAGGCCGATCGCGTCGACGACGCCACGCTCGAGGGCGGACGCCGCCGTCACCGGGTCGATGTCGTCGCCGCTCACGTTCCACCCCGCTCGCGCAGCGCGAGCGCGACCGACCCCCCGATCAGCCCGAGGCCGATGACGTTGGCCCGGCGCACGTCCGGATCGAGGTCAGTCATGACCATCGATCGTATCGGTGGCGTCCGGCGGCTGACCCGAGCGCTCGGCCACCGCCTCGGTGAGCGCCCGCCATTCGTCGATGGTCAACTCGCGCCAGCGTGCCCGGTTGCAGCGACCGATCGCTGAGTCGGTCCGATCCGGGTGCGCACCAGACGGGTCACCCGGTGCCCGACCGCCTCGCACATCCGGCGTATCTGCCGGTTGCGGCCCTCGTGGATCGTGATTCGCAGCACGCCGGGCTCGGGTTGCGGACACCTTGGCCGGCGCGGTCATCCCGTCGTCGAGCAGCACCCCTTCGCGCAGCGCACGGATCGAGCCGGCCGACACCGCTCCGCCGGTCACCTCGACGAGGTACTCCTTCTCGATGCCGTGCGACGGGTGCGCGATGCGATTCGCGAGATCGCCGTCGTTGGTCAGCAGCAACAGGCCCTCGGTGTCGACGTCGAGCCGACCGACCGAGAAGACGCGTGGCTCCGATCGGCACCAGGTCGACCACGGTCGGCCGCTGATGGGTGTCGCGAGCCGTGGTCACCACGCCGACGGGCTTGTTGAGCAGGTAGTACACGAGATCGGGGCGGACGCCGATCGGAGCGCCGTCGACGTCGACGTGATCGTGCTCGACGTCGACACGACGACCGAGGACGGCGACCTCACCGTTCACCGTGACCCGACCGGCGGCGATCAGCTCCTCGCAGACCCGCCGACTGCCGTATCCGGTGGCGGCGAGCACCTTCTGCAGACGTTCACCCTGCGGGCAGCGCGGCATTGTGCTGCGCCATCTGCTCCCACAGCGGGGGCTCGGGTGTCCGATCGTTCACGGCGTACGGTCGTCGGAGCTGGCGGAGTGCGGCGGCGCCGCTTCATCGGCTGTTCCCGTCGACACCTCGATCAACGGCGTGACCCGCAGTCCGATCTCGAGTGCCTCGACGACATCGGCACCGGGGATGAACTCGGCGATCGGTGGCAGGTCGTCGAGGGATGCGAGGCCGAGCTTCTCGAGGAACGTCGCGGTGGTTCCGAACAGGATTGCCTGACCCGGGCCCGCTGTCACGCCCGACCTCGTCGATGTAGCCGCGTGCCTGCAACGTACGCAGCACGCCGTCGGGGTCGACGCCGCGGATCGAGGCGATCTGGCCGCGCGAGATCGGCTGCTTGTAGGCCACGATCGCCAGCGTCTCGAGCGCGGCACCCGACAGCCGGGCCCGTTGATCGTGGAGCAGGAACCGTTCGACGTACGGCGTCAGGTCGGATGCCGTCTGGAACCGCCACCCTCCGGCGATGTGCACGAGTTCGAATCCGTGCCCGGCCGCGACGTACGACTCGGCGAGTTCCTCGCACCACTGCTCGACCATCACCGTCGGCTCCTCGAGGAGCTGGGCGAGCAGCTCGGCGGGAACAGGATCGTGGGCGACCAGAACGATCGACTCGATCGCCCGCTTGTACTCCGCACCCGGTCGTCGGGAGCGTCCGACGTTCGGCGATTCGTTCGTCCGTCAGCATCCTCAGCCGTCGTAGGCGTCGATCAGGATGGCGGTCGTGTCGAAATCGTGGTCGGCACTCCAGATGACCTCGATGTCGCCGAACCGTTCGGGCTGGTCGATCTCGACGGCACCCTGCTTGTAGAGCTCGAGCACGGCGAGGAACCGGATGATCACCTCGATCCGATCGGCGAGGTCGGCGGTGAGGCGCCGGAAGGTGATCCGTCCCGCACGCGGCAGCTCGTCGAGCAGTTCGGCGACGGCATCGGCAACGGTGGTCGTGATCGGGTTGACGTGGAACAGGTCGACCACCGGGACCGGCTTCGGGGTGAGCGCCCTGATCGCGGCGTTGCGCAGGCTGGTCACGGTGGTTCCCTCGAGCATGTCGGGCACGACGGCCGCGAAGCGCTCGTCGGGGCCGACCACTCGGGGGAACGACAGGTCGGCGTCGTCGGCGAGCTTCGAGAAGATCTGCGCCACGTCCTTGAAGGTCTTGGCTTCGAGCAGCCTCGACAGCAGCATGTCGCGCTCCTCCCACAGGGCGAACTCGTCGTCGAGATCGAGGTCCGTCGGGTTCGGCAGCAGGCGGCGGGCCTTCAACTCCACCAGCGTGGCCGCGATCAGCAGGAACCCGGTGGCCACGTCGAGGTCGAGCAGCTGCATCCGTTCGATCTCGGCGAGGTAGGCATCGACGATGCTCGAGAGGTTGATCTCGTAGATGTCGACCTGCTCGCGCAGGATCAGCTGCAGGAGCATGTCGAATGGCCCCTCGTACACGGGGGTGGATACGACGGTGCCAGAGGTGCTGTTCGCAGCGTCGCTGGTTACGTGGAGAGACATCGTCGCCCAACCTACCGGAGCGCCGGTGGTGCAAACGGGTATCGTCGGCGCCCGTGACGAACCCTTCCGGCAACTCGACGACACGTGTGCTGTCGTGCATGCAGCCCACCGGCGACGTGCACCTCGGCAACTACCTCGGGGCACTGCGGAACTGGGTTGCCGGCCAGCACACCTGCGACGCGTTCCACGGCATCGTCGACCTCCACGCCCTCACCGTCACCGACGAGCCCGAGGTGCTCGGCCGCCAGACGATGTCGCTGGCGGCGATGTTCTTCGCCATCGGGCTCGATCCCGACGTGGCGACGGTGTTCGTACAGAGCCACGTCCCCGAGCACAACCAGCTGGGCTGGATCATGGAATGCACGGTCAGCTACGGCGAGCTGTCGCGGATGACGCAGTTCAAGGACAAGAGCGCCAAGCGAGAGCACGAGTTCGTGTCCGCCGGGCTGTTCACCTATCCCGCGCTGCAGGCAGCCGACATCCTGCTGTACGACGCCAACGAGGTGCCCATCGGCGACGACCAACGCCAGCACGTCGAGATCACCCGCGACATCGCGATCCGTTTCAACCATCGCTTCGGCGAGACCTTCGTCATTCCCGAGGCGGTCACCCCGGCCGCCGGCGCCCGGGTGATGAGCCTGCAGGACCCGACCTCCAAGATGTCGAAGTCCGACGAATCCGGTTCCGGCTGCATCTACCTGATCGACGAGCCGAGCGTCGTGATGAAGAAGTTCAAGCGGGCCGTGACCGACTCCGACACGGGTCCGGATGCGGTGCGCTACGACCGCGCCGAGAAGCCCGGCGTCGCCAACTTGTTGGAGATCAACGCGGCGGTCACCGATCGCACGCCACAGGCCGTCGCTGAGGCGTACGAGCAGTACGGCAGGCTCAAGGTCGACACGGGTGAAGCGGTGCTGGCGGTGCTCGACCCGATCCGCGCCCGCTACCTCGAGCTGCTCGACGACCCCGGCGAACTCGCCCGGCTGCTGCGCGTCGGCGCCGACAAGGCGCGCGAGGTGGCGTCGGCCACGCTCGCCCGGGCGCACGCCAACATCGGCCTGCTCCCCGCCTGAGCACGTCTCCCGACGGTTCTAGTGAACTCGTCCCGAGTATGTCGCCAACGAGTTCACGAGAGCGTGAGCTCGCGGCCGTATCACGGGACAAGCTGGTCGAGGCTGACGACGTGACGCCATGCGCCGAACGCCAGCGGCGAGGACCACACCGGTCGGGCGCGGGAGCGATCCGCTGGGAACCAGGCGAACTCACGCCCGACGCCCGACGCCGAACGGCACAGCACCCCGCGCAGGCCGACCCCGTGAGCCTCGACGCCGATTGCCTGTGTGGTCTCGTGGGGCACCTGGCACACCGCGGTGGTCGAGCGGGTACGACGCCGGAAGCCGCACCGCCGCGATCCCTCGGTCCGAGACGGCGTCGGCGGCACGTTGGCGACCGGGCAACGTCGCCGCCGCGAGCCGGATGGGTGCATCGTCGTCGAGGTCGTCGGGTTCGATGCCACGACCCGAGAACAGGTGCCGGACCTGCGCGTGCACGGTGGCGAGGTCGTGGTTCAGGTACAGCGTGGGCCACGAGTCCGGCGGGTTCCATCGTCCACCTCGCCGCTGGGCGAATCCCGGATCGAAGGGGTCGGTGTAGTGCGGCCGGGTGATCCGCAGCCACACGTGTCCATCGGGCACCCGAACGTCGATCACGGGGCAATGCGCGCTCAGGTCGAACGTGTCGGCGAGCTCGTCACGCGAACCGTTCGAATTCGCCGGCGAGCGCCACGTCGAGGCGGCTGCGACCATCGAGTTCGTCGACGGGTCGGCGAACGACCGCAGGGATCCGCTCGGCCTTCACCCACTGGTCGAGCAGGTCCGTCGCTTGGCCGAGGAGCGCGACCTGGTCGCGCCGGCCGGCAGGCGCACCCTCGGCGAGCCACTTCGACGCCGCTTGTCGGCTGATGCCGAACATCTGTCCGAGCTGCGTGGCCGAGAGGTCCCACAACCGAACCGTTCGCTGCAGCGGCTCGCGTTCAGCTCGTGATCGAGCCGATCGACGAGCCGACGCAGCACATCGGAGTCGCCATCGGCGCGGAGCAGTACTTCGGTGGCCAACTCGTCGGTCAACGCGTCGGTTCGGGCCATACCGCCACGCTAGCCGCAACCTGTTGTCAACCGCAACCATTTGACAACCGAGAGGAGCGCCATGCCTGATCAGGCGTGATCCGAGGATGCCAGCGCCTCGAAGGCAGAGCCGCACTGCGCGATCAGTTCGACCGTGGCGGGATCCGAACCCGCTGCGTACGCCAGACGAGTGCCGATCGCCTCGTGGTCGTGGTAGGCGGCGAATGCTGCCGTCCGGGGGCCCACGAGCGTGGCGACCACCCGTCCGAACGTACCGAGGCCGCACTCGATCTTGCCGACGTCGTGCAGGATCGCCCCGGCGATCTCGGCGCGTGTGGCCTCTGGTCGCTCGGCGACGAACCGTCGTGCGACCGCAGCGCTGTGCCGACGGTCCTGGTTGGACAGCTGCACCCAGAGCGACCGCTCCCCCGCCAACAGGTGCTCGTCGACCCAGATCTCGTCGTCGACGCTCGGCGGCGTCGGTGGCAGCGACGTCACGAATCGAGCGGTGAGGTGCCAGACCACCCTCAGTGGGTTCACGTCGCTCATTGCGCCAGTGTGGCCCGCGGATGCGCCGACCGGTACACGTCCCACAATCGCTCCTGGCTGACCTTGGTGTAGATCTGGGTGGTCGAGATCGACGCGTGGCCGAGCATCTCCTGGACGACACGGAGGTCGGCGCCGTGGTCGAGCAGGTGGGTCGCACACGAGTGGCGGAGCACGTGCGGCGAGAGTTCGTCGCCGATACCGGCGCGGATCCCGTACTTCTTGATCAGCTGCCAGGCGGCCTGCCTCGTCAGACGCCCACCCCGGGTGTTCAGGAACACCGCTTCGGCGTCGTCCCGGCTACGCCATTGGGCCGGGACCACCATGGCTCGCCCGCTCGGCGAGAACCAGTCGTCGAGCGCTGCTGCGGCTGTCGATCCGAACGGCACGATTCGTTCCTTGGCGCCCTTGCCGTACAACCGGACCAACCGTGCGTCCATGTCGATCTCGCCGATCGACAGCCCGACCGCCTCGGAGATGCGGGCCCCCGTCGCATACAACAACTCGATCAGCGCGAGGTCGCGACGATGGATCGGCTCGGTCACGAGCACGGAATCGATCAGGCTCGTGACCTGTGCCTCGGTGAGCGGCTTGGGAATACCCGACGGAACACGTACACCTTCGAGTTCGGCAGCCGGGTCGTCACGCCGCTCGCCTTCAACCGACAGGTAGCGGTGCAGCATCCGCACTGCGGCCAGCTGCCGTGCGATCGACGAGGTGGCAGCACTGCTCGCGCGCCGTGTTCGCGACGAAGTCGACGAGCTGCTGGTGGTTCACGTCGAGGACCGTTGCGGAGTTGGCCGCCAGCCACTCGCCGTAGAGCGTGAGGTCCCGGCGGTAGGCGGCGATCGTGTTGGCGGATCGTCCCTTCTCCGCGACCATCCATGACAGGAACTCCTCGATCTCGATCGGGAGCGGCGGGTTGGCCATCGACGGGTTCCCGGGTGCTCAGCCGTCGGGGTGATCGGACGACCGCAGTCGTCGGTCGGCCAGCAGCAGCGCGACGACCGTCTTCGCATCGGCGATCTCGCCCCGTTCGACCATCGACACCGCGTCGGCGAGCGGCACGTGGAGCACCTCCATGTGCTGCTCCTCCGGGCCGTGGCGATCGTGCGGAACCGGAGTGCAGGCGGTGGCCAGATACAGCGTCGTGACCGAGTCGGTCATCCCCGGCGACGGAAGGATCTCGGTGAGCAGCTCCAGACCACCGGCCTCCAATCCGGCTTCCTCGATCAACTCGCGCCGGGCGACCTCGGCGGTGTCCTCTCCCTCGATGTCGCGCATTCCGGCGGGCATCTCGATGATCGATCGTTCGTACGGCGGCCGGTACTGCGACACGAGCACCACCGATGGATTGCCTTCGGCGTCGAACACCAGTGGCAGCACGCCGACGGCGCCGGGCGATCGGACGATGTCGCGGGCGAAGGTGGACCCGTCGGGCGCCTCGAACTCGACGACGGCGAGGTTCCAGACGTGGCCCTCGTGGATGGTGCGTTCGGAGACCCGCCGGAACTCGCTCACGAGGTGAGCGATGCCGCCGGAGCGACGGCCGACGCCTCGACGGGCACCTCGACCGGAGCCTCGGTGGTCACACCGTCGGCCGATGGTCCCGTCTGCGCTCGACGCTGCAGCGCGGCGTGGATCAGCTCGCGGAACAGCGGGTGCGGGCGATCCGGCCGGCTCTTGAACTCCGGATGAGCCTGCGTGCCCACCCAGAACGGATGCCCGGGCAGTTCGATGAACTCGACGAGCCGATTGTCGGGCGACGTGCCAGAGCACCACAGACCGTACTCCTCGAGCTGCTTGCGGTAGCGCTCGTTGAATTCGTAGCGATGACGGTGCCGCTCGCTGACGACGGGTTCGCCGTATGCCTCGGCCACCTGCGAGCCGGGAGCGAGCACGGCGTAGTAGGCGCCGAGGCGCATCGTGCCGCCCTTGTCCTCGATGCCGCGCTGCTCGAGCATCAGGTCGATCACCGGATGGTGGGTCGTGGGGTCGAACTCGGTGGAGTTGGCATCGGTGAGGCCGACGACGTCGCGAGCGAACTCGATCGTCATCGTCTGCAGCCCGAGACAGAGCCCGAGGCACGGGACACCCTCCTCACGGGCGTAGCGGGCTGCAGCGATCTTGCCCTCCACACCCCGAGAACCGAACCCTCCGGGGATGACGATGCCGTCGAGGTGGTTGAGCTGGCCGGCCGCGAGCAACCCCTCGACACTCTCGGACTGGATCCAGACGATCTCGACGTCGGCGCCGTGATGGAATCCGGCGTGCTTGAGACTCTCGACCACCGAGAGGTAGGCGTCGGGAAGCTCGATGTACTTGCCGATCAGGCCGATGCGCACGGGCGTCGTCGCGGCCTCGACCTTGGCGACGAGCTGCTCCCAGTAGGTGAGATCGGGTTCGCCCTCGATACGCAGGACGTCGCACACGAAGTCGTCGAGGCCCTCGTCGTGGAGGATCAACGGGAGTTCGTAGATGTTCTTGGCGTCGGCCGCGTTCACGACGGCGCGCTCCTCGACGTCGCAGAGGTTCGAGATCTTGCGCTTCAAGTCGTCCGACAGCGGCGCTTCGCTCCGGCACACGATGACATCGGGTTGGATGCCTCGGCTGCGCAGTTCGGTCACCGAGTGCTGCGTCGGCTTGGTCTTCTGTTCGCCGGACGGGCCGATGAACGGCACCAGGGTGACATGGATGTAGCAGACGTTGTCACGGCCGACCATGTTGCGGAACTGGCGAATCGCCTCGAGGAAGGGCAGGATCTCGATGTCGCCGACCGTGCCGCCGACCTCGGTGATCACGACGTCGACGTCGTCGTGGGCGACTCGTTGGATGCGACGCTTGATCTCGTCGGTGATGTGCGGGATCACCTGCACGGTCTTGCCGAGGTAGTCACCGCGGCGCTCGGCGGCGAGTACCGCCTGATAGATCGATCCGGTGGTCGCGTTGGAGTTCCGCGACAGGTTCTCGTCGATGAAGCGCTCGTAGTGTCCGAGATCGAGGTCGGTCTCGCCGCCGTCGTCGGTGACGAAGACTTCACCGTGCTCGAACGGGTTCATCGTCCCCGGGTCGATGTTGATGTACGGGTCGAGCTTCTGCAGTGTCACCCGGAGTCCCCGGAGCTTCAGCAACCGCCCGAGCGACGACGCCGTGAGGCCCTTGCCGAGCGAGCTGGCAACGCCTCCGGTCACGAAAATGTGCTTCGGCATTCGACCATTCCTCCGTCTCGACGTTGCTGTCGTCTCCCGATGTCGTGCGACACCATGACGGGAGATCACCATACCCCGCGGGTCGGGCCGGGCGCGTCTTCGCAGCGAATTTCGCCCGGGGTCAGAGCCGGTTCAGGTCGTGATGGCTGCAATTCCCGCACTCAGGCGCCGAGGAGCTCGCGTGCGTGGTCGAGCGCGGAGGCGCTGGACGAGCCCGAGAGCATGCGGGCGACCTCGACCACGCGCTCCTCGCCGGAGATCGATACGGCTTCGGCGAAGGTCTCGCCGTCCCGTATCGACTTGGCGACGGAGATCTGGACGTCCGCTGCCGCCGCCACCTGTGCGAGATGCGTGACGACGAGCACCTGGTGCGAACGTCCCAGCTGTGCGAGCGCCTCACCGATCGCCTGAGCGGCGGCGCCCCCGACACCGGCATCGACCTCGTCGAACACGAGCGTGCGGCCGGCTTCGGAGCGGCCCGATGCCCGCGACAGCACGAGTCGCAGAGCGAGCATCGCTCGGGCCAGCTCGCCGCCGGACGCGACGCGGGTGAGCGGGAGCAGCGGCGAGCCAGGATTGGCCGCGAGGAGGAACTGAACCCGGTCGCCCGGATGGTCGTCGGCGTGGCTCCCGACCTCGACCTCCACCGACACGTGCGGCATCGCCAGGCGGCGCAGCTCGGTCTCCACCGCCGAGGCGAGCAACGGCCCCGCCTCCCGACGACGGCGGCCGACGACCTCGGCGGCAGATCGCTCGGCCGCGAGTGCATCGTGACGCTGCCCGATCGAGTTCGGCCGCGCGCTCGTCGAAGCGCTCGAGCTCGGCCAGCCGATCGGCCGCATCGGCATGAAAGGCCATGACTGCCGTCAGATCGTCGCCGTACTTCCGTCGCAGGTTCTTGAGCAGCTGGCGACGTTCACGGATCTCGGCCAACCGTTCCGGTGATTCGTCGATCCGTTCTCCCGAGGTCCTGATCTCGCCGACCACGTCGTCGAGTTCGGCCAGCAGGTCGCGGAGTCGAGCGACCTGATCGGTGAAGGGCGAACGTCCGTCGATGGCGGTGAGTGCGGTCGTCAGTGCGTCGCGCGCTCCGCCGTCGTCGCTGACCGATGCGGCTGCTCGCGCTCGCCGCCTCGCGATGCGCCGCGGCATCGGCGAGCATCGACTCCTCGGCATCGAGACGTTGGTCCTCCTCCGCATCGAGCACCGCGGCCGCATCGAGCTCGTCGACCTGGAATCGCAACAGATCGATCTCCCTCGCTCGCGCCCGATCGTCGCCTCCGAGTGCGGCGAGCTCTGCGTCGATTTCGGTGAGGCGTGCCCGCGCCTCGCGCAGCGGTGCGAGATCCACGCCGCCGTACTCGTCGAGCGCGGCACGCTGTGTCGCCGTCGACAGCAGCGACTGATGCGCGTGCTGGCCGTGCAGATCGACCGCGTCGGCGGCGACGTCGGCAAGCGAGGAGACGGTGGCCGGCCGGCCGTTGAGGTAGGCCCGCGACCGACCCGTCGTCGGAATCACCCGGGTCAGCACGGTCTCGTCGCCGTTCGAGTCGACGAGACGGCCGTCGAGACGGGCCTCGTCCGCGCCGTGTCGGACCATCGAGGCGTCAGCGCGTCCCCCGACGAGGAGTTCGATCGCCTCGACCAGCATGGTCTTTCCGGCGCCGGTCTCGCCGGTGAGCGCCGTCAGACCCGGCCCGAGCACGATCTCGAGACGCTCGATGACCCCGAGATTCTCGATGTGCAGTTCGGTCAACACGGTGTCGCCTGGCCGCTCAGCGATCGGCCAGGCCGAACTTGGCCTTCAGGATCTGGTGGTAGTACTCGGCGTCGAGCCGGACGAAGTTCGCCGTCGACTCCGATGGTGTGCAGCGCACGACGTCACCGTCGTCGAGTGGCGCCACCGGCCGGCCATCGAGGACGAGTTCCGCGACGCGATGGCCCGACACCTCGATCTCGATGGTTTCGGTCGGGTCGAGCACGAGCGTGCGGTCGAACAGCATGTGCGGCGACACCGGCGTCAGCAGCATCGCCCGATGACGCGGCGACACCACCGGCCCGCGAGCCGACAGCGAGTAGGCGGTCGACCCCGTCGGCGTGGCGACGATGAGCCCGTCGGCCGCGTAGTAGGTGAACGGCTCGCCGTCGATTCGCGCCAGGAGCCGCACCGTGTGCCCCGACTCCGCCTTCTCGACCACCGCTTCGTTGAGCGCCCGACCGATCAGTTCGCCGTTCACCGCGACGTCGAGCATCATGCGTCGATCGAGCGTCCACGCTCCTGCCTCCGACCCGGCGACGAACCGGTCGAGTGCGTCGGCCAATCGATCCGGTTCGACCTGGGTCAGATATCCGAGCGAGCCGAGGTTCACGCCGAGCACCGGAACGGGTGCGCCCTCGAGCATCCGCACGCTGCGCAGCATCGTTCCGTCGCCGCCGAGACTCAGCACGAGATCGGCCTCGGCGATCGGCCGGACGCTCGCACAGTCACCGAGATCGAGGGCCTCGGCGTCGTCGACGGGCATCCAGAACACCACGTCGTGGTCGGTACACCAGGAGGCGGCCTCTTCGGCGAGCGCACGTGCCGCCGAACGCTCGTGGTGCGCCACCACGGCAATGCTGGTCATCGATCACCCACCGGTGACGTCGTCGCATGGACGAGGAACTCACGGTTGCCGTCGGCACCCACGATCGGCGAATCGGCCCATCCTCTGACTTCACACCCTGCTTCCAGCAGTGCCGCTTCGATCTCGTCGCGAACACGCTCGTGGATCACCGGGTCGGTGATGATGCCGCGACCCCGGTCGACCTCCTGACGGCCGGCTTCGAACTGTGGCTTCACGAGCAGCACCATGGGGGCTCCAGGTTGGCACAGCGCCACCAGCACCGGGATCACCAGCCGCAACGAGATGAACGACAGGTCGCCCACGACGACGTCGACCGCCCCACCGATCTGGTCGACGTCGACGTGTCGAACGTTGACGCGCTCGAGATTCGTGACCCGCGGATCGGCCCGCAACCGCTCGTGGAGCTGGCCGTGCCCGACGTCGAGCGCCACCACGTGTGCGGCCCCACGCTGGAGCAGGCAGTCGGTGAACCCTCCGGTCGAGGCGCCGACGTCGAGCGCTCGCATGTTCTCGACGTCGAGACCGAAGACCTCGAGTGCGTGATCGAGCTTCATCGCTCCACGGCCGACGAACCGTGCCGGCGGCCCTTCGATCACCACCGCATCAGCGGGCGCGACCTGGCGCGACGCCTTGTCGGCGACCGACCCGTTGACCAGCACCCGGTTGGCAGCGATGAGCGCCTGCGCCTCGGTGCGACTCGCGGTCAGTTCGCGCCGAACCAGTTCGGCGTCGAGCCGTCGACGAGGCCCCACCGGGTTCAGTCGGACGCGGCGGGCGTCGGGGCGGACGACGCCTTCTTGGCGGGAGCCTTCTTCTTCGCGGGCGCCTTCTTGGCCGGCGCCTTCTTCTTGGCCGGGGCCTTCTTGGCCGGCGCCTTCTTGGCCGGGGCCTTCTTCGCGGGCGCCTTCTTGGCGGGGGCCTTCTTCTTCGCGGGCGCCTTCTTGGCGGGGGCCTTCTTCTGTGCTGCGGACACGTCGGCCTTGACGCGCTCGGTGATCTTCTGCGCGAGTTCCTCGAAGCGATCCTCGAGCTCGTCGAATCGTTCCGAGAGCCAGTTCATCTGCTTGGAGACCTCGCGCTGCACGTCCGTGCTGATCCGCTCGGAGGTCTCGCGCCCTCGCTCCATCAACGTCTGCACAGCCTTCTCGGCGTCGGCGCGTCGGACCTCACCGGCCTTGACGAGCGTTCGCACGATCGACTCCGCCTGCCTGCGCGACATGTCGGAGAACTCGGTACCTGCATCGACGAGACGTTGGACTGTCGGATTTGCCATGGAGGCAGGTTACTCGGATCGTTCACGGCACGAGCCGACGTGCGACTGCGGCCAGATCGTCGACCTCGAGATCGACCGAGATCGTCTCGTCGGTGTCGCCGCCCGCACTGCTCACCCCCGAACGGACGAGCGCGAATCGACAGCCCAGCAGCGCCGCGAACCGGCCGTCGGTCTCGGGTCGATCACCGACCATCAGCACCCGGGCAGGATCGAAGATGTCGCCACGCTCGGCCACCATCGACTGAACCAGGGTTGCCAGCGGCGGGTGCGGTTTCCCGGCGATCACGGGAACGACGCCCGACGCCACCGCGACGGCCGCCAGGATCGACCCGCCACCAGGGAGCAGCCCGTCGGGCGTGGGGTAGGTGCTGTCGGTGTTCGTTCCGATCAGCCGGGTGCACTGGCGCGCCGCCCGGGCGGCGACCGCCAACCGGGCGTAGTCGAACTCGCGGTGCATCCCCACCACGACCGCATCGACGGTACCGACGAGTGGTTCACCGGTGTTGATCACGACGTCGGCACCTGCTCGCTCCAGTGCCTCCACCACCCCAGGCCCGCCGGCCACCAGGACGCGTGAATGTGGCGGGATCAACGCAGTGAGCGCCATGGCCGAACTCACGACGTCACCGTGGGCTGCGATGCCGACGTCCGCCAAGGCCTGCTCGTGTTGGGCCGACGTCGCCGCGGAGTTGTTGGTGACGAAGATCATCCGTCGCCCGCTGCGGCGGAGTTCGGCGACCGCCTCGACCGAGCCGGCGATCGGTTGATGCGCGAGCCAGATCACCCCGTCGAGGTCGCACAACACCGTGTCGATGCCCCGGCTCCAGTCGTCCACGTCGTCGATCGTTGCAGTCGCGGCGGTGTGCCGTGACATCCTGTCGTCGTGCCACGTTTCACGCCGTTTCCCGCCCTGCGCTACGCCGATCGAGAGATCGACGATCTGATCGCCCCGCCCTACGACGTCTTGTCCGAGGCCGACCTCGACGAACTCGGCGGTCGCAGCCGGTGGAACATCACCCACGTCGACGTGCCGCGCGAGTCGGCCGGGCCCGAGCGCTACGCCGCCGCCGCTGCGACGTTGGCGAGCTGGATCGACGCCGGCGTGATGACCTACGACGACGGGGCATCGTTCACGATCTACCGGATGAGGTTCACCGACGCATCGGGAACCGCTCGCGACATCGCCGGCGTGCTCGGCGGGCTCGAAGTCGTCGACGAGGGTGCAGGTGGCGTGCTTCCACACGAGCGAGTCACGCCCAAGGCGTCGACGGACCGGCTGGACCTGACACGGGCGACGAAGGCGAACCTGTCGCCCGTGTGGGGTCTGTCGCTCGCCGCCGGACTCACCGCACTGCTCGCCGAGCCCGGCGACCCCGTGGCATCGGTCACCGTGGATGGCGTCGACCACATCGTCGAGCGGGTCTCCGACCCCGAACGGATCCGAGCCATCGCCGACAAGATCGGCTCCGACGACGTCCTGATCGCCGACGGGCATCATCGCTACGGGATCAGCCGCACCTACCGGGACGAGGTGCGCGCCACCAACGGCGACCAGCCGAACCCTGCGGACGAGACGCTCGCGTTCGTCAACGAACTCGTGGCCGACCAACTCTCGGTCGAAGCGATCCACCGCCTCTATCACGACGTCTCCCTCGACGAGCTGGTGGAGGCACTCGACACCTGCTTCGAGCGCAGCGACGCCGGCCGACCCGACGACGCGACGCTCGCCACGATGGACAGCGAGGGCGTGTTGTGCCTGGTGACGGGCGACGGAGCCGCCCAGTGGCTGCGTCCCCGCCGCGGAGCGTTCGACGACGTCCGCTCACTCGACGGGGCATGGCTCGAACATGCCCTCGCCGGGCTCGCACACTCGGTCAGCTATCAGCACGGGGTCGACCACGTCGTCGACGCCGTCACGTCAGGCGCGGCAACCGCGGCCGTACTGATCCGCCCGGTCAGCGTGGCCGAGATCGAACGCACCGCGCGCGAGGGTGCGCTGATGCCGCCGAAGTCGACGTTCTTCACCCCGAAGCTGCGCACCGGTCTGGTGGTCCGCAGCCTGGCGTGAGTCGGCGGACTCAGGCGGCGAGGTCGAGCACGCGATCGGCTGCAGCGCGCAGTGCGGTGGCGACCCGTTTGTGCTGGCGTACCGGCATCACCGCGTCGGCGACGACCTCGGTACGGCTCTGGGTGGCGCCGCCGACGCGAAAGAACCGTCGACGGACCGTGCCGACGACCAACACCTCGGAACCTGCGCTGAGGACACCGAGCTGGGTCGTCGACGGATCGTTCCAGGCGATCGGCACCGACACGGTGAGCTCACGACCGTCGGACTCCGTGGTCGTGGCGACGTCGAACTGGGCGACGACACCGCCACCGGGAAGCTCGCGAACGGTCGGTTCGGCGCGTATGGACGCCGCGGATGACGGCGATGTTGCCGAGAACCGTTTCGTCGTGGTCGTTCATGTCCTACTCCCTTTGCGATGATGACTGCTGGGGAGGAGCCGGTCAGCCTCCACGATAGAGAGGACGTGTCACAGAGATGAGCGACAACTCGGAGAAGCGTCCGCTGCGATGGGGCATCGCAGCGACCGGCAAGATCGCCGCCAGCATGTGCGAGGCGCTGCAGAGCCTGCCCGACGCCGACATCGTGGCCGTCGGTTCGCGCACCCAGGAGTCCGCCGACGAGCTTCGCGCGCCGGTTCTCGATCCCCCACGCCCACGGCTCGCTACGAGGCGCTCTGGGCCGACGACGACGTCGACGTCGTCTACATCGCGTCACCGCACAGCCATCACCATGCGATGACGATCGCCGCCCTCGACGCCGGCAAGCACGTCCTGTGCGAGAAGGCCTTCGCCGTCAACGCCGGCCAGGCCCGTGAGATGGTCGAGGCCGCCGCCCGAAACGATCGATTCCTGATGGAGGCGATGTGGACCTGGTTCATCCCCGCCGTGGTCGACATCCGCCAGCGGGTGCTCGACGGCGAGATCGGCGAGCTCAAGGTGGTGGAGGCGAACTTCGGCATCGCGGTCGGTGATCCCGACGGACGTCACCGACGCATCGACCTCGCCGGCGGGGCGATGCTCGACGTCGGCATCTATCCGGTCACGTTCGCCCGATACCTCGCGGGCGATCCCGTCGAGGCCAAGGTCAGCGGCATCCTCGGCCCCACCGGCGTCGATGCAACCGTGGGCGGCGTGGTCACGTACGCGAGCGGAGCGCTCGGGGTCTTCCACACGTCGCTCGACATGGTGAGCAGCCTGGGCGCGTCGGTGTTCGGCACGCTCGGACGCATCGACGTCGACGCCCCGTTCTGGTTCCCGAGCGGCTTCACGGTCCGGCTCACCGGTGAAGATCCGGTGCACGTCGACATGCCCAACCAGGGCTTGGCCCACGAGGCAGCTCACGCGATGGAGCGGATTCGCGGTGGTCATCGCGAGAGCGACGTGATCCCGCTCGCAACGACCGTGTCGACGATGGAGCTGCTCGACGACATCCGGGCGCAGCTCGGTGTCGTCTATCCCGAAGAACGATGACGGTCCGGGTGGGGACGGGGCCGGGGAGGACCGTCAGCCGGAGTCGGCGGGGTAGCCGGCGAACGACGCCTTGAAGACGCCCTGGTGGAGCAGCACGGTGGCCGCATGTACGCCGGTGTCGGCGTCGGTGATCGTCGTCTCGGTCCAGTACGACTCGACGCGCTTGGTCTGTCCGAGCCCGACCACCGTGTGTTCGACCCGGTAGGGCTGGTCCACGAACACGGGCCCGTCGACGAAACGCACCTCGAGGTCGATGAACAGCCCGATCGCCGGTCCCCGCACCGGAAAGTGCGCGTTCGAGCGGTGGGCGATCACGCTGATCATCTCCGTCGGGATGATCGGGCGGCTCCACGGGCTGTCGCCGTCGGGGAGGTACCACGATGATCGCTCGGTGATGCGTTCGAGCTTCTGCGCGAGGCTGAACGGATACAGGTTCCCGTTGTGGTCGTCGAATCCCATCGTGACGGCTTCCGGCACGGCGATGCGCATGCCGATCTCGAGCTGGTCGACGATGTACAGGGCTCCAGGGTCGGTCGAGCCCACGCTGGCGCCGCTCGTCGAGTTCGGTCGCATCGTCGCGACCGATCGATGCCGTGCCCGTCAGCACCGGCGTCGCGTCGGCCTTCTGGGCGTCGATTCGTGCCAGCGTCGAGGTCACCGGTTCGAGCGCCGCCCGCACCTGTTCACCCTCGACCACCATGTTGAGGAAGTGCGAACTCACGCAGCCCCGTTCGAACCATGCCGGGCCCCAACGCTCGACCGCGAGCGGGTCGATCTGGCTGAAGTGCGTGGGACCCTCGATCGGCGCGCCGGCGAGGCCGAGCTTCGCGGCGGTCTCGTCGTCGTGGACGCTCGTGTGGCCTGCGTACTCCTGCTCGGCGAGCATCTGTGCGGGCGCGCGCAGTGGCCCGATCAGCGTGTCGCCGTCGCGGGAGATCTCGGTCTCGAAACTCATCGCCCGATCCTGCCAGACCCTCCACCACCCGTACCCACCCACATCGACCACCCATCTCGCAGCGATGAGCCAAGTGTCGATATCCGGGCGGTTCGCTCATCGCGAGCACTGACTCCCGCGCCTCCGATGAGCCAAGTGTCGCTATCCGGGCGGTTCGCTCATCGCAGGAGGGTGGGAGCGCTCGACGTCAGGTGGCGGGTGGAAGGACCTTGAGGCCGAGTTCGGCGAGCGCCTTGGGGTCGCCGGGGATCGGAGAGTTGGTCATCGGGTCCTGACCGGACTGTGTCTTCGGGAAGGCGATCACCTCGCGGATGTTCTCTTCCCCGGCCAGCACTCCGACCAGCCGGTCGAGACCCATCCCGAATCCGCCGTGCGGCGGTGCGCCGTAGTCGAACGGGTTGAGGAAGAAGCCGAACTTGCGCTCGGCCTCCTCGTCGGAGATGCCGAGCGCCAGGAACACTCGCCGCTGCAGGTCGGCCTCGTGGATTCGGATCGACCCCGAGCCGAGTTCCCAGCCGTTCAGCACGAGGTCGTAGGCGATCGATCGAACCGACAGCGGTTCGGTCTCGATCTTGTCGATGTCGTCGGGATGCGGCCTGGTGAAGGGATGATGACCGGGCTTCGGACGTCCCGTCTCCTTGTCGACGCCGACGAAGAGCGGGAACTCGACGATCCACACGTAGCGGTAAGGGCCCTGGTGCACGGGCGGGCGACCGAGATCGTTGCGCAGTGTGCCCAGCACCTCGCAGGTGTTCATCCACTCGTCGGCGACGATCAGGATCAGGTCACCGTCGTCGCGCGTCCATCGTCGAGCGCACCGCGGCGGCCTCGTCGTCGGACAGGAACTTGGCCACGGGTGAATCGAAGCCTGACTCGGTCGTCTTCAGCCAGACCAGCCCCTTGGCTCCGAGGCTCTTCGCTCGGTCGGTCAGCTTGTCGAGCTGGTTGCGGCCGTACTCGCCGGCTGCGCCCGGTACGCGGATTCCCTTGATCGCCTGAGCACCGGCGAACGCCTTGAATTCGGTGCTCGCGAAGATCGGCGTGAGCTCGACGAGTTCCATCCCGAATCGGAGGTCGGGCTTGTCGATGCCGAATCGGTTCATGGCGTCGTGCCACGTCATCCGTTCGATCGGTCCCTGGCGTCGTCCCGTGATCGCCTCGTCGGCATCGAGCACCGCCTCACTGACGGCGTCGAGGACGTCGTCCTGGGTGACGAAGCTCATCTCCATGTCGAGCTGCATGAACTCGTACTGCCGGTCGGCGCGCAGGTCCTCGTCTCGCAGGCAGCGCGCCATCTGGTAGTAGCGATCGACCCCACCGACCATCAACAGCTGCTTGAACAACTGTGGCGACTGCGGCAGCGCATAGAACGAGCCGGGCTCCTTGCGCGAGGGCACGAGGAACTCGCGGGCGCCCTCCGGGGTCGACGGCACGAGCATCGGCGTCTCCACCTCGACGAATCCCTGGCGCTCCATCGCGGCGCGGATGGACGCGTTGACCCGTGAGCGAACCCGCAGGTTCTTCTGCATCCGCTCACGACGCAGGTCGAGGTAGCGGTGCTGGAGACGGATGTTCTCGTCGACGTCGTCGGCACGGGCGTCGATCGGAAACGGTGGCGGGTCGGCCCTGCGGAGCACCTCGACCTGGCACTCCCCCAGCTCGATGTGGCCGGTGGGCAGGTTCTCGTTGACGGTGCCCTCGGGCCGCTCGCGCACCACACCGGTGACCCTGAGGACGTACTCGCTGCGCACGTCGACGTCGTCGTTGATCACGCACTGCACGATGCCCGAGTGGTCGCGCAGGTCGACGAACGCGAGGTGCTCGCCGTGCTCGCGGCGACGACCGACCCAGCCGCAGACGCTGACGGTCCGACCGATGTGGTCGGAGCGGAGCTCACCGCACAGGTGCGTGCGCATCGAGGTGGCCTGCGAAGAGCTGACGGTGCTGGTCGTACTGGGGAGGTCGGTCATGAGGGAATCAATTCTGTGGGAGGTGTGAGGCGAGGTGTGACGAGAGGTTCGAGCGGGCGACGGCGACCTGTTCGCCATCGCCGTGCATCGGCTTCACGACCACGGTGCCGGCGGCGAGTTCGTCGTCGCCGATGATCAGGGCGAATCGGGCCGCACTGCGATTGGCGAGCTTCATCTGGGCCTTCATCGACCGGTTGTCGTAGCCCCGGTCGACAGCGAATCCGGCCGCACGGAGCTCCGCCGTGAGAGCGACCGCTTGGAGCCCGCCCGTGACGTCGACCACGAACGCGTCGAGCGCCACCGGCTCGGCGGCGAACACGCCCTCGTCATCGCAGGCCAAGAGCGTGCGATCGACGCCGAGGGCGAACCCGACGCCCGGTGTCGCCGGACCGCCGAGGGCCTCGACGAGCCCGTCGTAGCGACCACCGCCACCGAGCGCGTTCTGGGCCGAGTCGAGCGTGCCACCCTGGAACTCGAAGATCGTGCGACGGTAGTAATCGAGGCCGCGCACGAGCTTCGGCTCGATCGTGAACGGGATGTCGAGGGCGCGCAGACCGTCGAGCACGGCGGCGAAGTGCGTTGCGGCGTCGTCGCTGTGGAACTCTGCGATCTGCGGGGCAGCCTCGATGTGCGGGCGATCGACGTCGCGCTTGGAGTCGAGCACGCGCAACGGGTTGCGTTCGAGCGTTGCGCGCGCGACTGCTCGCTCAGTGCATCGCCGGCCGCGACGAAGTGCTCGCGCAGCGCCTCGACGTACCGGGCTCGGTCGTCGGGTTCGCCGAGGCTGTTGACGAGCAGTGTCACCTGGCGGAGGCCGAGTGCCCGGTAGAAGTCCCACGCAAGGGCGATCACCTCGACGTCGAGGTACGGGTCGTCGGCGCCCAGCACCTCGACACCGACCTGGTCGAACTGCCGGTACCGCCCGCGCTGGGGCTTCTCGTACCGAAAGTTCGTACCGGAGTAGAACACCTTCCACGGCGTGGTCGGTCGATGTTCGGCGAACGAGCGACACACGCTCGCCGTCATCTCCGGACGCAAGGCGACGTGACGGTCACCCTTGTCGACGAAGTCGTACATCTCCTTGGTGACCACGTCGGTGGCGTCGCCGATCCGGGTGAAGACGCCCAGATCCTCGAGCAGCGGGGTGATCAGCTGTCCGTAGCCCGCCCGTTCGACCACGTCGGCGAACACGTCGGTGAACCGGCGCCAGCGACCGCTCTCGGGCGGCAGGATGTCCCGCATGCCGGGACTGGTCTGGAACGCTGGCACGGCCCGTCAGGGTATCTGGCCGCAGCCCGCCCGAACCCCTCGATTCCCTCCGAGCCCAGCCACTGCGATAAGCGAAAAGCCGGTATCCGGGCGCTTCGCTCATCGGAGGCGGCGGTGCCCGAGTTTCGATGAGCGAAAAGCCGGTATCCGGGCGCTTGGCTCATCGCGGGCAGGCCGGGTCAGGCGACCGGCGTGGCCGCTCCGGGGATCAGACGGTAGGCGTCGTAGACCGAGTCGACGCCCTTGATGGTGCGGATCACCGCGTCGAGGTGGCCGGGATTGGCGAACTCGAACTCGAAACGCATCTTGGCGACTCGGTCGGAGCCGGTGACGGTCTGGCACGACAGGATGTTCACGTGGTGATCAGCGAGGGCGTTGGCCACGTCACGCAGCAGCCGTGACCGATCGAGCGCCACGACCTCGACCCCGGCGACGAAGGTGCGCCCCGACCGCTCGTCTCGGTCCCATTCGACCTCGATCATCCGGGTCGCCTGTTCGGCCATCAGCGACACTGCATTGGCGCAGTCGGAACGGTGCACGCTCACGCCACGGCCCCGGGTGACGAACCCGATGATCGCAGTCGCCCGGGCACCGGCGTGCAACAGCTGGCCAGGTGCACGAGCACGTCGTCGAGGCCCTCGACGTGCACGCCGACCGGCGTCTCGTAGCCGTCGCGGCGTTCACGACGTGGCGTGGACGACGGTGGCGGGGAGCTGTTCGCCGTCGTCGCCGCGAAGCAGGCTGCGGCGATGCGCTGCGCGACCGTCTTGGCCGACACGTGGTGTTCGCCGATCGCCGCCAGCAGCGCGTCGAGGTCGACGTAGCTGAGCTCGACGACGACCTTGTCGAGTTGCGGCGACTTCCACACCTGCTGCACCGGCAGCCGCTCGCGGCGCAGCTCGGCGGTCAGGTCGTCGCGGCCGACCTCGATCATGTCGACGCGACGCTCGCGGCTGAACCACTGGCGGATCTTGTTGCGTGCCCGCGGCGACACCACGAACGACAACCAGTCCTGCGACGGACCCGCCGTCTCGACCTTGGAGGTGAAGATCTCGACGTTGTCGCCGCTCGTCAGCACGTGGTCGAGCGACACCAGCCGGTTGTTGACCTTGGCACCGATGCAGGCATGGCCGACCTCGGTGTGCACGGCGTATGCGAAGTCGACGGTGGTCGAACCGACCGGCAGGGTGATCACGCGACCCTTCGGCGTGAACACGAACACCTCGTCCTGTTCGAGGTCGGTCTTCAGGCTCTGCATGAACTGGGCAGGATCGGAGATCTCCTCCTGCCAGTCGATGATCCGGTTCAGCCAGTCGATCTCCGCGGGCAGTTCTCCGCCCTCCTTGTACGCCCAGTGTGCAGCAACGCCCCACTCGGCACGCTGGTGCATCTCGACGGTTCGGATCTGCACCTCGATCGGCTTGCCCATCGGCCCGATCACCGTGGTGTGCAAGCTCTGGTAGAGGTTGAACTTCGGCATCGCGATGTAGTCCTTGAAGCGCCCCACGACGGGACGCCACCGACCATGGATCGAGCCGAGCGCGGCGTAGCAGTCCTTCATCGAGTCGACGACGACCCGGATGGCGATCAGGTCGAAGATGTCGTCGAACTCGCGCCCCTTGACCACCATCTTCTCGTAGATGCTCCACAGGTGCTTGCCGCGACCGGTGACCTCGGCCTTGATGCCGAGTTCGTCGAGTCGCGCACGGATCTCGGCGAGCGTCTTGGCGAGGTAGACGTCGCGCTCGGGGGTTCGGCTGGACACGAGGTGGTCGAGCTCGGCGAAGCGCTTCGGGTGCAGTGCGGCGAACGCCAGGTCCTCGAGCTGCTGCTTCAGCTCCTGCATGCCGAGGCGATGCGCGAGCGGCGCGTAGATGTCCGAGCGTCTCCTGGGCGATGCGCTGCTGCTTCTCGAGCGGCATCGCTGCCAGCGTGCGCATGTTGTGCAACCGGTCGGCGAGCTTGATGACCAGCACCCGCAGGTCCTTGGCCATCGCCACCAGCATCTTGCGCATGCTGGCGGCCTGTTGCTCCTCACGCGAGTCGAAACGGATGCGCTCGAGCTTGGTGACACCATCGACGATGGCTGCGACCTCGGCGCCGAAGTCGCGCTCGACATCGGCGACGGTGATCTCGGTGTCCTCGACGGCGTCGTGCAGCAACGCAGCGGTCACCGAGATCTCGTCGAGGCCGATGTCGGCGACGATCTGCGCGACCGCGAGCGGATGGTTGATGTAGCTCTCACCGCTCGAACGCATCTGCGACTGGTGCGCGTCGGCGGCCACGCGGTACGCGCGGCTGATCGTCGAGACCGGGGACTTCGGATGACGGCGCCGGTACGACGCCAGCAGCGGTGTCAGCTCGGAATTGGCGGCCTCGACATGTTGGCGCCGCCATGGGAGCACACGGTCGACGGTCCCCATGGCGCTGCTCAGTAGTGCAGGAGCGCCTTCACCGGGCGCTCTCCCAGATGCTTGCGGCCGCCGAGGTCATCGAGTTCGATCACGAAGCCGAGCCCCGCGATCACGCCGCCCAAGGTCTCGACGAGACGGGCGGTCGCCGCGGCCGTACCACCGGTGGCCAGCACGTCGTCGATGATCAGGATCCGTTCGCCCGGATGGATGGCGTCGCGATGGATCTCGAGCTTGTCGGAGCCGTACTCGAGGTCGTACTCCTCACGTACGACCGCCCATGGCAGCTTGCCGGCCTTGCGCACCGGCACGAGACCCGCCCCGATCCGGTACGCCACCGCCGAGGCGAAGATGAAACCGCGGGCCTCGACGCCCACGACGCGGTCGACCGGCGATCCGGCGAACTCCTCGACGAGCCCGTCGACTGCCGCCGCAAAGGTGCGAGCGTCTCCCAGGAGCGGCGTGATGTCGCGGAACGTCACCCCATCGGTCGGGTAGTCGTCGATCTCGCGCACGAAGCCCCGAAGGGCCCGTGGTCGCCCGTTCGATCTGCTGCTGCGTCGCCTGCCATGTTCGGAGGTTACCGCCGCCCGGCGCTCGCGACGATGACGGGCGCCGCCTCGATGTCAGCGACGCTTCTTCTTGCGCGGACGTGGGGGATGCGTCAGCAGCCGCTCGGCCCGCGCCGGCGCAGTGGCGCCCTGCGACGGTCGGGCACCAGACGCGACGGGCTCCGGACGGCGCCGTCACCCTGCGGGACCTCATCGTGCACTCGCGGCATGTCCTCCGCGATTCGCCCGCTCACACCAGCGCCGATCACGGCGGCGCGGAGATCGTCACCGAGCAGTCGTGACCGATAGCTCGTTCGACCGGTGTCGCGCTTGAGCCAGGCAAGCAGCGGTGTCGCGATGAAGATCGACGACTACACGCCCGAGACCATGCCGATGAGCAGCGCCAGCGCGAACTCCTGGAGCGACACGACGCCGAGCAGGCCCGAACCGATCAGCAGCAACGAGATGACCGGAAGGATCGACGACAGGCTCGTCAGCAACGACCGCATCATCACCTGGTTCATCGAGATGTTGACGATGTCCTCGTACGGCATCTCGCCGCCGGCGTACCGGCCCTCGTTCTCCTTCACCCGGTCGAAGACCACGATCGTGTCGTAGAGCGAGTACCCGAGGATGGTCAGGAATGCGATGACGGTGGCCGGAGTCACCTCGAACTGGAACACCGAGTAGAAGCCGACGGCGAAGACCACGTCGTACATCATCGCTGCGATGGCCGACAGCGCCATCCGCCACTCGAACCGCACCGAGATGAAGATCGCGACGAGCGCCAGGAAGATCACGAGCGCCCGAACGGCCTTCTCGGTGATCTCGGCGACCCCACGTCGAACTGATGAACGAGAAGCTCACCTCGGAACGCTCGACGCCGGCCGCCTCGGCGAAGTCCGCGGTGACCGCGTCGGCCGTCTCGCGCTCCAGCTCCTTGACCTGCACGGTCACGATGTCGGAGCTCTCCGAACTGCGCAGCTGGATGCGCGCCCCGCTCGGTCGAGATGCCGTTGGCCTCGAGGACCGCAGCGGCCTCGTCGACTCCGAACGTCTCGCTCGCCGGGATGTCCCAGGCGTCGCCGCCCTCGAAGTCGAGTCCGAGGTTCAGACCCTGCGCGAACAGCGACACGACGGTGACGATCACGAACGATCGCGCGATCCGAGACCGAGCCGCCGCTTGGCCGTAGAAGTCGATCGCCGTCTGGCCGCGGAACGATCCGGCCGAGCCGGGTCGCGAGATGCGAGGTGTCGAGTGTCATGTCGTCGCCACGTTGATGCCGAGGAGCCTCTGCTGCCGTGCCATCAGCTTGGTCCGAGCCAGCAACAAGATGGCGGGACGGGTGAAGAAGTAGCACACCAGCAGGTCGCAGATCGTGGTGAGCCCGAGGTACAGCGCGAAGCCGCGCACCGACCCGACGCTCAGCCAGAAGAGGATGAAGGCGCCGATCAAGGACACGACATCAGCTGACCAGATGGTGCGCCAGGTCATGCTGAAGCTCCGTGGCGCTGCGTTCTTGATCGTGCGTCCGTTGCGGAGTTCGTCCTTGATGCGCTCGTAGAACACGACGTAGCTGTCGACGGTCACGCCGATCGCCACGATGATTCCGGTGACGCCGGCGAGGCTGAGCGAGTAGTTGGTCCATTCCGAGACGAATGTCGACATCGCCCAGACCATGCCACCCCAGACGACCATCCCGGCGACGATGACGAGTGCAAGCCAGCGGTAGTAGGCAACCATCAGGATCAGCACCAACGCGAGGCCGACGAGACCGGCAATGATGCCTGCGCGCATGGCATCGGTTCCCGCCGACGCCGACACGGTGCGGGCTTCTTGGGCCTCGACCTCGACTGGGAACGCGCCACGATTGAGCACCGCGGAGAGTTCCTCGGCCTCGGATTGGGCGAAATTGCCGGTGATCGAGACCGAATCGGTGAAGTTCGGCTCGTTGACGGTCGGTGCCGACTGCACCACGCTGTCGAGCACGATCGCCAGACGTTGCGTCGGGCAGGTCGGAGCCCGGTTGAAACACTGGTTGGCGAGGCTGTTCCAGGTGTCGCGACCCTCGCCGCCGCGCAGGTCGACGGAGACGCCCCAGCCCTGCGCCGGATCGAGCGTCGGTTCCGCGCTGCCGCGTTCGAAGACCTCGCCGGTGCCCTGGACCGGACCGAGGCACTCGGCTCCCCCGTCTCGGGTCGGCAGGACGACGGCACCCGGGTCGACGAACTGGGTCGGCACCGGCTCGTCGACGTCACCGCTCGGAACCGTGTCGGTCGGAACCGTGTCAGCCGGGACGGTGTCAGCCGGGACGGTGTCGGCGGGGGGTGCGTCGGGCCGCCGCAGGCCCTGCGGCTCGGTGCCCGAGGTGGTATCGGTCGGAACGGTATCGGTCGGAACGGTGTCGGTCGGGCTGTCGATCACCGGGCCGATGGGCGTCGTGTCGACCGGTTGGCAGCTCTCCGGGTTCAGCACGGGCCGGAGTTCGACCACACCTGACACGTCGACCGCGCTGAGTGCCTCTTGCTGGTCACGCACACCGGGGAGGTCGACGACGATGGTCTCTCCCTGCACCCGGACGTCGGGCTCGGCAATCCCCTGGCGTTCGAGTTCTGCCCGGATCTGGTCACGGATGACCGTCAGTTCGTCCTCGGTTGCCGGTTCGGTCGGCGCCAGGATCACCGACACGCCACCCTGCAGGTCGAGACCGAGGATCGGTGTGTTGTCGGTGGCGATGTTGTAGGCCAGCGTGATGAGCACGATCAGCACGACGCCGATCAGTGAGGTCCAGAGTCGACGCGTCATGTGGTTGGACTCAGTCGTCGGCGTCGGCATCGGCGTCGGCGTTCACCGGCGCCGTGTCACTCGATGCCACCTCGTCGCCGGCGTCATCGTCGGTCGACGCCTTGCCGGAGATCGCCGCGCGGGCGATACGGATCTGGACGTCGTCGTCGATCTCGAGCCAGAAGCGGCTTTCGCCGTCTTCGCCGGTGATCGTGCCGTAGACGCCCGATGTGGTGATCACTTCGTCACCGACCTGGATCGACCGCTGCAACTCCTGCTGCTCGCGCATCCGACGGCGCTGCGGTCGGATCAGGAAGAAGTACATGGCGAACGGGATCAACAGCAGGATCCCGAGCTGGATGATGGCGCCGCTCCCGCCGCCTGACGACGACTCCTGGGCGATCAGCGAGGTGATGAGGTGCGAGGACATGACGGCGTGCGATCCTACCGGCGATCGGTCGCTCGTACCGGTCATCCCGTCAAGTCGGTCGGTCCGGAACTCGTCATCCCCACACGTCGAGCACCGATCGGCGCAGCGACTCGAACGTCCCGGCGGTGATCGCCGAGCGCATCGAGTTCATCAACGCGATCGTCCAGGCGACGTTGTGGATCGAGAGCAGGCGCGACGCCGTCGGTTCTCCCACCTGGAGCAGATGGCGGATGTAGCCCCGGCTGTGGCGTGCGCACACCTCGCACGGGCAGGTCGCGTCGAGCGGCTCGTCGAGTTCGGCGTTGCGAGCCGCCTTCGCCTGGAACCGCCCGGTCGACGTCAGCGCCGTTCCGTGACGGCCGAGCCGGGTCTGCATCACGCAGTCGAACTGGTCCACGCCCAGCGCGACCGCTTCCACGAGCGACGCCGGGTCACCGACGCCCATCAGGTAGCGGGGACGATCGGTCGGGAGCCGTTCCAGCGCCGCTGCGAGCGCCGGGAGCATCTCCTCTCGGGTTTCGCCCACCGAGAGGCCACCGATGCCGTAGCCGTCGAATCCGATGTCCACGATCTGCTCGGCGCTCTCGCGTCGCGTCGATTCGTCGATGCCGCCCTGGACGATCCCGAACATCGACTGGTCCGCTCTGGTGTGGGCGGCCCGCGGACGCGCGGCCCACGCGGTCGTTCGTTCGACGGCGGTCCGGATCACCTGCGGCGGGCTCGGCAGTGGCGGGCACACATCGAGCACCATCATGATGTCGGCGCCGAGACGCTGCTGGACGTCGACCGCGATCTCGGGAGTGAAGCGATGGGTGGAGCCGTCGTAGGTGCTCTTGAACGTGACCCCGTCGTCGTCGACCTTCGGGTCGAGTGAGAACACCTGGAACCCGCCCGAGTCGGTGAGCGTCAATCCGTCCCAACCGGCGAACCTCCCCAGACCGCCGAACCGCTCGACCAGATCCGCTCCCGGACGAAGCATCAGGTGGTACGTGTTGCCCAGCACGATCTGCGCACCGATTCGCTCGTAGTCAGCGGCACTGAGGTACTTGATGGCACCACGCGTACCCACCGGCATGAACAGCGGTGTCGTGTAGGCACCCCGGGCTGTCGTCGCCGTGCCCGCTCTCGCCGCACCGTCGAGAGCATCGACCTGGAACTCCACCGGATACATCGCGGCGACGGTATCGCTCCGAGGTCGCGTGGCGACGGAGTCTCCACTGAGTGCGCGCCGACGACCTCGGAGCGGACTCAGAACGTTTGCGTCAGCGCCGACGCCTCATTCGCACCTCGGAGCCGACACAGAACGTTTGCGTCAGCGCCGACGCGTCATTCGGATCTCGGAGCTGACACAGAACGGCCGCGGACGGTCTGCGGCGACGGTACCGGCGATTCAGTCGGCGTGGCGGTCGAGCAGCATCGCGTCGCCGAAGGACAAGAAGCGGTAGTCGGCGGCGAGCGCGACCTCGTACAGCGACCGCCAGCGCGGTCCGACGAATGCGTCGACCATCATCAGCAGCGTCGTCTTCGGGAGGTGGAAGTTCGTGATCATCACGTCGACCAGTTGCCAGTCGAACCCCCGATGGATGAACAGGTCGGTGCGCCCGGACAGCTCGCTCGAGCGGGCGGCCGACTCGAGCGCACGCACCGCCGTCGTCCCGACGGCGACGACGCGTTCTGCCGCCTGGCACGCCGCCATCGTCTCGGCCGGCACCCGGTAGCGCTCGGTGTGCATCGGATGGTCGAGCGGATCATCGGTGCTGATCGGCTGGAACGTGTCGAGCCCGACGACGAGTTCGACCGTCGCGGCGCCGATCCCCCGCTCGGCCAGGCGTTCGAACAGTTCCGGCGTGAAGTGCAGACCTGCCGTCGGCGCAGCTGCCGATCCAGGCTCGCGGGCGAACACCGTCTGGTACCGCTCGGGATCACCCAGACGCTCGGAGATGTAGGGCGGCAGCGGCGTCTCGCCGTGACGATCGAGCAGCGCAACGGGATCGTCGTCGCCGACGAGTTCGACCCAGAACGTGTCGCCCGCAGGGGTTCGCTCCCCCATCCGCACCAGCGGAACGTCACCGGACTGCAGCACCTCGCCCACGGCGAGCTTGCCGCCGGGCCGCACGAGCGCCTCCCAGGTCCGCCGGTCGTGGTCCCACGGTTCGAGCAGGAGCACCTCGGCGGCCCCGCCGGTCCGCCGGTGCAGGCGCAGCCGAGCAGGGATCACCCGAGTCTCGTTGAGTACGAGGAGGTCACCCGCCCGCAGGAGTTCCGGCAGGTCGCTCACGACGCGGTGCTCGGGTGGTGCACTCCCCCGGTCGACGAGCAGCTTGGAGGCGTCGCGGCGCTCGAGCGGCGTCTGGGCGATCCGGTCGTCAGGCAACTCGTAGTCGAAGTCGGCGATCTGCACGGCGAGAGACTACGAGTGTCACATCAGGCCCGGCACCGTGTGACAGTTCAGTCGAAGAGGCTGGCGTTGCTCGAACGGCGCGGGGGCGTCAGGCCGAGGTGCTCGTAGGCGGCGTCGAGCACGACGCGGCCACGCGGGGTACGAGCGATCATGCCCTGGGTGATCAGGAACGGCTCGTAGACGTCTTCCACGGTCTCGGGCTGCTCGCCGACGCTGATCGCCACGGTCGACAGCCCGACCGGGCCGCCGTTGAACTGGGTGCACAGCGCGGCCAGGATCGCACGGTCGACCTTGTCGAGGCCGCGGTCGTCGACGCCGAACAGCGCCAGACCCTCACGAGCGACCGCCGCGTCGATCGTGCCGTCGGCACGCACCTCGGCGAAGTCGCGGACGCGGCGCAACAGGCGGTTGGCGATGCGCGGCGTGCCGCGCGAACGGCGAGCGATCTCCCACGCACCATCACGGTCGATCTGCACGTCGAGGATCCCGGCCGCACGCTCGACGATCGCGCGCAGTTCGTCGTCGTCGTAGTAGTCGAGCCGCGCCACGAGCCCGAAGCGGTCGCGCAGCGGCCCGGTGATCATGCCGGTGCGGGTGGTGGCGCCCACGAGGGTGAACGGGGGCATCGTCAGGCGAATGCTGGATGCCGCGGGTCCCTTGCCCACCACGATGTCGAGCTGGAAGTCCTCCATGGCCGGGTAGAGGATCTCCTCGACCGCCCGTGACAGCCGATGGATCTCGTCGATGAACAACACGTCGCCGTCGCCGAGCTTGGTCAGGATCGCCGCCAGATCGCCCGCGCGCTCCAATGCCGGGCCCGACGTGACGTGCAGGTGCACGCCCATCTCCGTGGCCACGATGCCCGCCAGCGTGGTCTTGCCGAGGCCCGGCGGTCCCGCGAACAACAGGTGATCGACGGGCTGCTCGCGCTTGCGGGCGGCCTCGAGGACGATGCGCAGGTGTTCCTTGAGTTCGCGCTGGCCGACGAACTCGTCGAGTGCACGCGGCCTCAGACCCGCCTCGAGCTCGACCTCGGACGCAATCACGTCGTCGTCGTTGCCACCGATACCGGGATCGAGGAACTCGTCACGCACGACGCGCCCCCAACGACTTCAACGCATCGCGCAGCAGCGTGGCGGAATCGGCGTCGGAGCGCAGCTCGCGCAGGACGTCGCGGATCTCGTCGGTGCCGTAGCCGAGGCCGGCAAGTGCATCTCGCACGTCGGCGACGACCGAGGCCGATCCACCCGCGCCGGCTCCGTCGAGCACCGGCACCGAGAGCCGGTCGCGCAACTCGACGATCAGCCGCTCGGCGGTCTTCTTGCCGACACCCGGCACGAGCGTGAGCGCGGCGACGTCGTTGTTCGAGACCACGTCGAACAGCGCGGCGGGCGGGTGCGTCGCCAGGACGGCCATGGCGAGCGCGGGGCCGATGCCGTTGGTCTTGATCAGTACCTGGAACGTCTGACGCTCGTCGCGTGACGTGAACCCGAACAGTGTCTGGGCGTCCTCGCGGATGTGGTGGTGGACGTAGAGGAACACCGGCGTCCCGGGTTCCAGTTCGGCGAGAACTCGCGTCGACACGGCGACGAGGTAGCCGACGCCGCCGACTTCCAACAGGACCGTGCCGTCGAGGTTGCGTTCGAGCACCGAGCCACGCAGCGAGCCGATCATGCGCTGCGTTCCCGGGGTGTGGCGGCGGGTGCTGTCACATCAGGCCCGGCACGGTGTGACACTTGGGCGAGTGGCGACATCGCCAGGTGACACAGCGCCAGGGCGGCGGCATCGGCCGCGTCGGCGGGTTTCGGCAGCGTGGTGAGGCCGAGGCGGGCCTGGACCATCTTCTGGACCTGGGCCTTGTCGGCAGCGCCCCAACCTGCCACGGCGTCCTTCACCTGGTTCGGCGTGTACTGCACGACCTCGCAACCTGCCAGGGCGGCCTCGGCGAGCGCGAGTCCGCTCGCCTGACCGACACTCATCGCGGTGCGCACGTTGACCTGGAAGAACACCTGCTCGACCGCCACCACGTCGGGGCGGAATTCGGCGATCAATGCGGTGAACTCGGTGCGCAGCGAGGCGAGCCGGTGCGGCAACGGGTCGGTGCGCGGTGTGGTGATGACGCCGAGTGAGATCGCCACCGCCTTGGACGGGCCCCGCGACTCGACGATCGCGTACCCGCATCGAGTGAGGCCGGGATCGATCCCGAGCACCCGGCACGACCGTATGGACGACCGGGACGAGGCACTGTTGGCGAACACAGGTTCGTACCTTAGTTCGCCGCTCGGTTCAACTGGTGATCTTCTCCAATTCACCGATCAACTCGTCGACCGGCCGGAACGTGAGCCCGGCGATCGCCCGGTGGGCGTAGCGGACGATCCCGTCACCGTCGACGATGAACACGCTGCGACGAGGAAAGCCGATCGGCCCGAGCGTGCCGTACATTCCCGCGACGGCCTTGTCGGTGTCGGCCAGGAGCGGGAACTCGAAGCCGTGCTTGCCGGCGAACGCATCGTGACTGCTGACGTCCTGCGCCGAGATCCCGATCACCTGGGCGTTCATCTCGGCGAACTGACCCAGGTCGTCGTTGTAGGTGTTGAGCTGCTTCGTGCACACCGGCGTGTCGTCGCCGGGATAGAACACCAGCACGACGGGCCGGCCGCGGAACTCGGCCAACGAGTAGTCGCGGCCACCGGTGCCGGGCAGCGTGAAATCGGGGGCGCGGTCGCCGACGCCGAGACTCACGATGCGGCCACTTCCATCAGCTCGTCGCTCATGTCGAAGTTCGAGAACACGTCCTGCACGTCGTCGTTGTCCTCGAGCGCGTCGAGGATGCGGAGGATCGCCTTGGCGTCGGAGGTCTCGGTGACGGGCACCAGGTTGTCGGCCACCATCGGGGAATCGGCCGAGATCACCTCGATGCCGGCTTCGTCGATCGCTGCCTTGACGTCGTAGACGACCGACGGGTCGGTCATCACACGGAACGCCGACCCTCGGCGACGACGTCGTCGGCACCTGCCTCGATGGCGGCCATCATGATCGTGTCCTCGTCGACACCGTCACCGGTGATGATCACCCCACGACGGTGCGAACTGCCAGCCGACGGCTCCGGGCTCGGCCATCGAACCTCCGAGCTTGGAGAAGATGTTGCGGATCTCGGCGCCGGTGCGGTTGCGGTTGTCGGTGAGGACGTCGATCATCAACGCCACTCCGCCCGGGGCGTAGCCCTCGTACATGATGCTCTCGTAGGTGCCGCCGTCGTCGTCACCGGTTCCCCGCTTGATCGCACGGTCGATCGCGTCGTTGGTCATCCGCGCCGCCTTGGCCTTCTGCACGGCGGTTCGCAGCGTCGGGTTCGTGTCGACGTCGCCGCCGCTCTTGGCCGACACCTCGATCTGGCGGGCGAGCTTGGCGAAGAGCTTGCCGCGCGCCTTGTCGGCGGCACCCTTCTTGTGCTTGATCGTTGCCCATTTGGAATGGCCGGACATGGATGCTCCGTTGGCGTTCGGGACGTGCGTCAGCCGCTGAGCGAGTCGAGGAACATCTCGTGCAGACGTGTGTCGTCGGTGAGTTCTGGATGGAACGCTGCCACGGTACAACGTGCACCGCGCACGAGGACAGGCACACCGTCGTGACGGGCGAGCACCTCGACGTCGGGCCCCACCCGTTCGACGAGCGGCGCCCGGATGAACACGGCGTGGAACGGGCCCGACGAGGCTGTCGACGTCGAGATCGGCCTCGAAGCTGTCGAGCTGACGCCCGTAGCCGTTGCGGCGAACGGTGAGGTCGATCAGGTCGAACCCGCGCTGGTCGGGCCGTCCGTCGAGCACGTCGGTGGCGCACAGGATCATGCCGGCACACGTGCCGAACACCGGGAGCCCGTCGATGAGACGTCCCTTGAGTTCGTCGAACAGCCCGCTGGTGGCGAGCAGCCGGGACATCGTGGTGCTCTCGCCGCCGGGCAGCACGATCGCATCGAGCCCGTCGAGGTCGGCCGGCGTGCGCACCATCGGGGCGTCGACGCCGAGTCGTTCGAGCCGCTGGCGATGGAGGTCGAACGCGCCCTGCAGGGCGAGTACGCCGATGATCAGACCGGCCCCGGGGGTGCCGGGCTCACCAGCCCCGATCGGCATATCGCTGGTTGATGTCGTCCATCTCGATGCCGGTCATCGGTGCGCCGAGACCGCGGCTGACCTTGGCGAGGATGTGGGGGTCGTTGAAGTGGGTGGTCGCCTCGACGATCGCCTTGGCCCGTGGCGACGGATCCTCGGACTTGAAGATGCCCGAGCCGACGAACACCGCCTCGGCACCGAGCTGCATCGCCAGCGCCGCATCGGCGGGCGTGGCGAGGCCGCCGGCGCAGAACAGCGGGACCTGGAGCTTGCCCGTCTCGGCGATCTCCTGCACGAGCGGCAGTGGTGCCTGCAGCTGCTTGGCCCACTCGAACAGCTCGGCCTCGTCGGCCTGGGTGATCTTGTTGATGTCGCCGAGGATCGAGCGCAGGTGACGGACCGCCTCGACGACGTTGCCGGTGCCGGCCTCGCCCTTCGAGCGGATCATCGCCGCACCTTCGGAGATGCGACGCAGCGCCTCGCCGAGGTTGGTCGCGCCGCACACGAACGGCACGTCGAACGCGAACTTGTCGATGTGATAGGTCTCGTCGGCCGGGGTCAGCACCTCGGACTCGTCGATGAAGTCGACGCCGAGCGCCTGGAGGATCTGGGCTTCGACGAAGTGCCCGATGCGCACCTTGGCCATCACCGGGATCGACACGGCCTCCTTGATGCCCTCGATCATCTCGGGGTCGCTCATCCGGGCCACGCCACCGTCGCGGCGGATGTCGGCAGGAACCCGCTCGAGCGCCATGACGGCGACGGCACCGGCGTCTTCGGCGATCTTGGCCTGGCCGGGGGTGACGACGTCCATGATGACGCCGCCCTTCATCATCTCGGCCAGGCCACGCTTGACGGGGAAGGTTCCGGTGTTGCCAGTCATGCGACCCATCGTACTTTCGTGCTCGCCGCGATCCGCTGCTGTGAGATCAGGGTGCGGGTGGTGCCGGCGGCAACACCTCGACGGCGCCCGCGACCACGTCGTCGAGGTCGGCGAGTTCGATCCAGGTGTTGCCGGCCGCGAGGTCGATCGGGTCGCCGTCGGGGTCGAAGAACTCGATCGGGAACAGCGCGAACTCACGCTTCCACGTGCCCTCGATGAACTCGCCGTCGCTGAAGAAGTACGCGGACCCTCGCCGATCGTCTGGGCCTCGGGGCTGCGGCGGTCGACCGCGCTCGGCTCGTACTCGACGCCCATCACGATCACGTTCGTCGCGCCGATCCGACCGAAGATCTTGTCGACGTGCACGCTGCCGCTCTGCGAGCGGTCGAACTTCTCGATCTCGGCGTTCCAGGTCCATTCGATGTTCTCGCCGCCGACGCGCACCGACGCCCGCGTCGGCTCGCCGTCGAACTCGTCGTCGGGCTCGAGGTACCCGAACTGTGCCGGCGGTGGACCGGGCTGATCCTCGGGGGTCTGGAACCAGATGGCGTCGGTGCTCTTGTAGAGGTTGTGCGGGCGCCGCCCGGGCCCCGGAAGTAACCCGGCGCGTTGTTCGGACCCATGTTGATCAGCTGCGACTCGTCGATCGCCCGTGTCACGCCGGCGTTGCCGCCGCTCCACACGAACAGCGGGGAGTTGAACGACGAGAACAGGTCGATGTCCTGGGTGCGGCCCGAGCGGATCGGACCGATCGGATCGGCACTCTGCGAGTGGAAGACGGCCGCGAAGCGCGTCGCGCGGCCCTCGACGATCTCTTCGAACACGATGTCGGCGACGGCGAGCCCGGTGTGGTTCGGGACCGCGCTGGCGTTGTTGTCGATCTTGACGACCATTGCCGGACGCGGATGATGTCGTCCTCGCTCGTCGAGCGGCTCGCCGGTGAGCGGCTGACGGATGGTCGTCGGCACCGTCGTCGTGGTCGTGGACGTCGAGCGACTGTCGTGGTCGTCGGCGCGTTCGGTGGTGGTGGGGGCCGCCGTCGTCGTCGGCGCCGTCGGTCCGCGGCTCGTCGCCACCGCCGCCGCACGCGACGGCGACGAGGGCACAGCGCGACCAGCGCGGCGAGGGGTCGGAGGTGTTTCATCAGAGTTCTCTCAGGAGTGCGATCCGCTCGTCGAGCGGGGGGTGCGTGTCGAACAGTCGGTGGACGCCGCCGAGCTTGCCGTCGTCGCCGACGCCGCTCATGGGTTGTTCGATCCACAAGTGTGCCGTAGCGGTGGACGCGGAGTGCGTCACCGTCGTGTCGGCCTTCAGTTTCTCGAGCGCCGAGATCAGCCCGGGCGGATACCGCGTCAGCTGGCAGGCGCTCACGTCGGCGAGCGTCTCGCGCTTGCGCGAGATCGTCGCCTGCATCGCCTTGGCGACGATCGGCGCGATGATCAGCAGGAGGAACCCCACGTAGCGCAGCGGGTTGTTGCCATTCGCCTGGTCGCCGTCGACGGGCGATGCGGCCGCCGTTCCACCACATCGTGCGCATCGCGAGGTCGGACATCAGCGCGATCGCGCCGACCATGGTGACGGCGAGCGTCGACACCAGGATGTCGTAGTTGCGGATGTGACTCAATTCATGGGCGAGGACACCCTCGAGTTCGACGCGGTTCATCTTCTCGAGCAGTCCGGTCGTGACGGCGATCGCGGCATGGTTCGGGTTGCGGCCGGTGGCGAACGCGTTCGGTGCCGGGATCGTCGATGACGTAGACCCCGGGCTTCGGAAGGCCACCGGCGATGCACAGGCCCTCGACGAGGTTGTGCAGCCGCTGGTACTCCTCCGGCGCCGCCGGCTTGGCTCGGCTGACCGACAGCGCGATCTTGTCGGCGCTTCCAGTACGAGGCGAACGCGACGACGCCGCCGAACACGAGGGCGATGAGCGCGAAGACGAGGCCGTTGCCGACGAGCGGCCCGATCGTGGCGCCGACGAGCACGACGATCAGCCATGAATCCGACGACGAGCAGCACGCTGCGGCGCTTGTTCGCGCTGATCAGTTCGAACATCGGTGACCAGGTCAGAACTCGACGGTCGGCGCCACCCGGGCCGGCTCGTCGGCCTCGAAGTACTCCTTGGTTCGAAGTTGAACATCTTGGCGATGAACACCGTCGGGAATTGCTGGATCTTGTTGTTGTAGTCGAGCACGCTGTCGTTGTAGAACTGGCGGGCGTAGGCGACTCGGCCCTCGGTGGCGGTCAGTTCCTCCTGCAGGGCGAGGAAGTTCTGGTTGGCCTTGAGGTCCGGGTACGCCTCGCTGAGGGCGAAGACCTGGCGCAGGGCGCCGGTGAGCACGTTGTCGGCTTCGGCTTGCGCCTGGGGGGTGTCGGGGGCGGCGATCGCGGCATTGCGGGCCTGGACCACGGCTTCGAGGGTCTCGCGCTCGTGCGCCGCGTACCCCTTGACGGTCTCGACGAGGTTGGGGATGAGGTCGAGGCGGCGCTTGAGCTGGACGTCGATCTGCGACCAGGCGTTCTCGATCTGGTTCGTCGACGAATCAGGCCGTTGTAGGCGACGATCACGTACCCCACAGGATCACCACGACGATGATCACGATGATGAGAGGAGTCATTCGGGCAAGTCTACGGGGGCACCGTCGGTCAACCGGAGGATGGGCAGATCGACCGGTAGATCTCGAGGTACCGGTCGGTCAGCTAGGTCATCGCGAAGTCCTCGGCGCGTGCGTCGCCGGACGTCGCAACCGCTCGGCGAGCTCGGAGTCGGTGATCACCCGCCGGAGCGCGCCGGCGAGCGCCGGGCGTCGCCCGGCTCGACCAGCAGCGCGTCGACGTCGTCGGTCGCGACGTTTCGGTACCCGTCGAGTGAGCTGGCGACCACGGTCGTGCCCGCCGCCATCGCCTCGATCAGCACGACCCCGAAGGATTCGCCGCCGAGCGACGGCGCACAGAACACGTCGCCGATCGCAGTCGGGCGAACTTCTCCGCGTCCGTGATCCGGCCGAGCCAGTGGAACCGATCGTCATCGAACGTCGCGGCGATCAGCTCCGCCGTGTCCGGACCGTCGCTGCCGATCCACACGTCGACGTCGAGATCGCCGCGCACGACCGCGTCGACGAGCACTCGCAGTCCCTTGCGTTCCTCGTGGCGACCACAGAAGAAGACCGCCTGCCTCGCACGACTGCCCGTCGATTCGCGCTGCCACGGTGCGACCGACCGGATCTCGTCGAGTTCGACCCCGTTGAACAGCACCTCGTAGTCGCCGCCGATGTGCTGCGCACGAGCTCGAGCGCGTCCTTCGACACGACCACCTTGTGATCGATTCGGCGGATCAACCGGGTCAGCGCCGGTCCCAGTATCCGATAGCTCGCCGACGTGCCTGCCGCGTGGAACGTGCCCACCGTCGGCGCCGAGTGCACCATCAACGCGGTCGAGGTCGGGCCGGGCGCCAGGGGCTCGTGCAGGTGGATCACGTCGAACTGCTCGTCGGCGAGTACCTGCATCGTCCGCAGGGACGCCGACGGGTCCGGTGCGAGTGGAGCGATCGAACCGTTGGCCGACAGCGGCAGCGAGTCGCCGAGCGGCGTGACGAACGGCTCGGGCGGTGGCCCGTCGCACGGCCCGAGGACCCGCGCCTCGTGTCCACGTCTGCGGAGTTCGCGGGCGAGGCCGAGCACCTGGGCCTGCACTCCGCCGGGCACCGTCAGACTGTACGGACAGACGATGCCGATCCTCATGAAGCGTCGTTCATGAGACGGCGAGGGCGGACGGCGCCCCGAGGCACCGGTCGAACTCGTCGGCTTCGAGTGGGCCCGACAGCAGGTACCCCTGTCCGACGTCGCAGCCGAGTGCCTGGAGCATGCGCAACTGCGTGGGTCGTTCGATCCCTTCGGCCACCGAGGTGACCTCGAGCCCTGCGGTCAGTTGCAGGATCATCTTGGCCATCGACATGCCGTCCGCGTGCTCGTCGAGTTCGTCGACGAACTGGCGGTCGATCTTCACGACGTCGACCGGGAACCGCTGCAGGTAGGACATCGAGCAGTAGCCGGTTCCGAAGTCATCGATTGCGATCAGTACACCAAGTGCACGCAGTGAGGCAAGGTTGTCCGACGCCGACTCGATTTCGGCGACGAACGTCGGCTCGGTGATCTCGAGCACCAGCCGGCCCGCTTCGAGTTGGTGTTCCTCCAGTGACCCACGCACCCACTCGACGAATTCGGGAGATCGGATCTGCAGCGCCGACACGTTGACACTCACCTGCTGGGGTCCTCTCGACTGCCAGCGCGACGCTGCCTTGATGCTCTGGTCGACCACCCACTTGCCGATCGGCACGATGAGTCCAGCCCGCTCGGCGATGGGGATGAACTCCGACGGAGCGATCGCACCCCGGCTGGGGTGCTCCCAGCGGAGCAGCGATTCGGCGCCGACCACCCGTTGCGTTCGCAGGTCCACCATGGGCTGGAACACGAGCCGGAGCTCGTCACGCTCGATCGCCGAGCCGAGGTCGCTGCGGAACTCGAGGTGACGCGTCGCGGTCAGACGCATGGCGGGATCGAAGATCTTGATCTGGCTCTTGCCTGCGCGTTTGGCCTCGTACATGGCGATGTCCGCGTCTCGGAGCAGTCCGGCCGTGCTCATGCCGGGCGTCGAGACCGCCACGCCGACGCTCGCGAGCACCGTGAGGTCGTAGCCGGCGAGCGCCACGGGCTGGCGGAGCGCCTCGAGCAGCCCCTCGGCGACATCAAGTGCCCGGTCGACGCCGCCATGGTCCTCGAGCAGCAGTGCGAACTCGTCGCCACCCAGTCGCGCCGGGGTGTCACCGGGTCCGGCTGCGAGGCGGATCCGGTCGGCGATGGAACGCAACATCTGGTCGCCCACGCTGTGTCCGAGCGCATCGTTCACCGACTTGAAGTCGTCGAGATCGACGAACAGCACGACGACGGGCTCGTCCTCGTGGCGGCCAAGCAGCGCATGGTCCATCCGATCGAGGAACAACGCCCGGTTGGCCAGACCGGTCAGTTCGTCGTGGTAGGCGCGGTGGCTGAGCTGCCGTTCGAGGTTTCGTTGTTCGGTGACGTCCCGGAACGTGGCGACGAGGCCGTCGACGGCATCGCCACCGAGCAGATTGGCGATCGTGGCCTCCATGCGGCGACGCTCGCCGTCGACTCGCACGAGGCTCGCCTCGAACTTGACCATCTCGCCGTGCGGGAGCGCTGTTGCCCTGCGCAGCTCGCTCGCCGCGGCATCGTGATCGTCGCTCGCGACCAGGTCGACGAGCGGCCGTCCGGTCCAGTCGTTCGGTCGATGTCCGAGTGTGGTCGCCAGACCCGGGCTCGCGTAGTTGATCACGCCGTTCGCTCCGACGAGCAACACCACGTCGCTGGAGTGTTCCACCATCGCCGCCAACCGGTCCTGGCCCTTGCGTTCGGTGAGCCGACGCACCATCGCCACCAGACGCCACATCCGTGTCAGTGCGAGGATCACGACGACGACCGCGGCCACGGCTGCGATCGTACGAGTGGCGCGGGTGCCGAGACCCGACACGTTCAGTGACAGCAACACCGTCAACGGTGTCAGCGCGGCGACGCTGAGCCACACCACCCGATCGAAGCCGAGCATCGGCGCCGTCTCCGTGGGCCGGTTGCGATGCGTCATCGTCGGGTCGAGCGCTGCCGCGCCGAGGACGAGTGGCGGGGCGATCGACAACGCGGCAACCAGCCCTCCGACTCCCGAGGACCCGTTCAGCTCGGCGATGCCGCGTGCCACATCCGAGATCAGCAGCAGCCCGACACCCGTCGCGACCAGCACCGTTGCGGGGACCCGGAACCGGTTCTGCGCCGCGGTCCGGAACGCGATGGCGAGAGCGAACGCATCGACCATCGGGACGAGCACCGCCCACACCCGGTCGCCGAACGCCAGGCCACGATCGGCGAGATAGGGCTCGACGACGGCGAGCCAGACGCCGAGCGCGACGGCGACGCCGACGATGGTGGTCTCGATGGGGCCCAGCGAGTCATCGTCGGGCGACGAGTCGCGCCCGAGCATGGCGAGGGCGATCACGAGCAGGCTCGCGGAGACGAGATGCAGCGCGTCGCCCACTGACGGGAACGTCACCGACCCACTGAAGTAGAGGCGGGACCAGATCAGCTGTGCGACTGCGAGCAGCCCGAGCGAACCGGCGACGAGCGTCCAGGCGAGCACGCGTCGCGGCTGGTGAGCGGCCAATCCGACGCAGACGGCACCTGCACCGAGCGCCGGCGCGAGGACGCGGATCACCTCCGCTCCGGCAGCCTCGGGCAGCAGGAGGTAGAGCACCGTGAGCGCCGCCGCGAGTGCAATCACGACGCGGGCACGCTTGGCGACCGGATATTTGTCAGCGATGTCGATGCTGACTCTTCGGCAGGACGCTCAGCCGACTTGATGGTCGCGACGCGGCGTTGACGGCTCGACGCGCTCGTCGCCGGGCCTCTTGCGGGTGTGCGCGGCTGCCCGTAGTCTGTGGCGCTGGGTCCGACGAGCGCGGCGTTGGACCGTCTAGGCGGAGCGTGCCCTACCGGCGGGGCGGATTGGATCTGAAGGCGTGGACGTTGTACCCCCAACGGCGGAACCCGAGCATCGCTCGGTGATGTCGGTAGTACTTCCGCTGAGGTTCGGCCTCGGGCAGTATTCGCTCTACCTCGCTGGATGCGTACTGTTCGCCCTCGGCGCGACCTGTTTCATCGAAGCCAATCTCGGCACCGACCCCCTCGATGTCTTCGCCCTCGGCCTGCGCGACCTGACACCGCTCACCGTGGGGATGGCACAAGGACTCTTCGCCGCCCTCATGCTCGCGATCTGGGCGGGCTTGGAGCGGCGAGTTCCCTCGATCTGGCCGTTTGTCACCTTCTTCTTCTGTGGAACCATGATCGATCTGTGGCTCCACAACGGCGTGATCGGCCGCACGCCGATCTCCGAGACTGCGCTCATGCTGGTCGGTGTGGCGCTCTGCGCCTGGGGGTCCGCCTTGATCATCATGAGCGGGATCGGGATCCGTGCCATGGATCTCGTTGCCCTGTCGCTCGTCGCACGGACCGGGCGGCCCTTCTGGCTGTTCAAGGCGGTCGCCGAGGCGGCTCTCCTGGCTGTTGGCTGGGCACTCGGTGGACCGATCGGCGTCGGCACGGTGTTCTTTCTCGTCTTCGTCGGCTTCCTCATCCAGCCGGTGATGACGTTCAACGGGCGCGTCTTCAGGCTGCCGAATCACGCACTCGGCCACCTGCACCTACCGCCACCCACCACCACAGCCGCCTCGAACACGGCGGCCTGACCCACTCGGCCGGGAGCCCGTTCGGATGGTTCGCTCACCTCGTGGACGACTCCGGGGTGAGAACGCCAGGTCAGGACCCGTACCCCGGATCGCTCGGCCAGTTGGGCTGGAACATGTGCCACTGGAACGGGGCCCGCCGGATCAGGACCTCGAGTTCGTGGGCGAGCACCTGGGTGATCCGGTCGACGTCGTCACGCAGGCGCTTCTCGACCCGCTCGACCGCCAGCGGTGGCCGCACCCAGGCGAAGTGCCCGTCGACACGGTCGGTGAAGTACACGCGCGGTCGGCAGGATCGGCGCCCCGGTGCGCAAGGCCAGCGTCGCCGGACCCGCCGGCATCGTCGTGCGCTCGCCGAAGAACTCGACCTCGGGGCCGCCGCCCTTGAGGTCACGGTCGGAGAGCAGGCACACGATGTGGTTGTCGTTGAGCGCCCGCATCACCGTGGTGCCCGCGCCGGCACCGAGCGGCACGACGGTCATGCCGAGCTTCGAACGGAGGTCGACGAACCAGTCGAACAGCTCCGGCGGTTCGATCTTCTCGACGACGACGGTGATCGGGTGGCCCTGCTCGGCGATCCAACGACCGGCCCACTCCCAGCCGCCGAGGTGCGGCAGGACGAGGATCACGCCGTTGCCGCCCTCGAGCGCCGTGACGATGTTGCTCGTAGCCGTCCACATCGAATCCTCGCTCGACGGTTCGCGCGGAGAGGTTCGGGAGCCGGAAGCTCTCGAGCCAGTACTTCGCGTAGGAGTCGAACGCCTGCTGCACCGCCCGGCGCAGCCGGAGGCCACTGAGCGACGGGTCGACGCGCTGGAGATGACGTTTGATCATCGCCCGGCGCTCGCGACTCGCGACGTTGGCGCCGAACGCCGAAGGGCGCCGTCAGCCCCGCGGCCACGCGCGCCGGCATCACCTGGGCCGCAGCGGCGCCGAATCGGTAGGTCGACGTCGTCGCCAGGTCGGTGAACCGGCGGGGATCGGTGATCGGGCGCGACTGCACGACTCAGGTCGGCCGACGCGGCACGCGGGTGCGGCGACGCTCGGTGCGCGCGACCCGACGGCTCTGGCGCCGCGACCGTCGCATCTCGATCTGCGCGGCGGTGACCGGAGCGACCGCCGCCTGCTTCCACACCTTCACGAACCGCTGGATCGCCGTGATCGAGGTGAGCACGAGCATGATCCACAGGATCGGGATGAGCAGCGACTCGAACAGCAGGCCGATGACAGATGGCGATGATCCGCTCGGCGCGCTCCATGAGGCCGCCCTTGGCGTCGATGCCGAGCGACTCGGCCTTGGCCCGCTGGTAGCTGATGAGCGCTCGACACCGCCACGACGGCGAACGGCAGGATCGACATGTGCGGCGACTCGGCGCTCGCGAGGTACCAGGCGATGCCGCCGAGCAGCAGCGAGTCGGTGATGCGGTCGACGGTCGAGTCGAAGAACGCACCGCGCTGGCTCGACGTGTTCTGCGCCTTGGCGAGCGCACCGTCGAGCAGGTCGGGCAGCGCAGCGAGGATCACGAGCACCAGGCCGATGCGCAGCTGCTCGATGCCGATCGCGACCGCCGCGCCGATACCGACCAGCAGTCCGAGGACGGTCAGGTGGTCCGGGGTGAGGCCGGTCTTGCGCAGCGCAGTGCCGATCGGCTTGACCGCCCGGTCGACCGGGACCCGGAACTTGCCGTCGAACATCGGCCCGACGCTATCGCGACTTGCCGGCGAGATCGGGGTTGTCGAGCTCCGGATTCTTCTCGCGGAGGTACTCGACGACACGTCCGTCGATGGCGTCGACGAGCACGAGTCCACGCTGGACGGGCGGGTCCTCGGCGGAGTAGCACAGCACCCGCCACGTCGGCCGACTGCGAAGTCCGCGCCAGACCTGCTGCGCCGAGGCGTGGCCGATCGGGAAGCCGACGGCCTGCTGGGCGGCGACGAGCGCTTCGGTCTCGTCGACGTGCATCCGCCAACCGGACGTGATCGAGAATGACGCCCACCGCGTCGAGCAGCCCCGGCGGCGAGCAGCCACCCGTCGTTGACGATCGCCGAGTCGTCGACAGCGACGTAGACGCGCACGCAGATCGCCGCGACGACGAGGTAGATCACGCCGGGCCACCGCCGGCGGCTGTTGTCGGGGAACTGGTAGGGGCCGACGAACCCGACGGGTCGAGATCGTCGGGCAGTTCGTCGCGGACGTCGTCGGTCATCGCCGAACAGGCTACGAGCGTCGGGCGCAGCGGGTGGCCAGGCGTCGCGGACTTTCGCGGCGGTGTCGACCAGGCCTCCGGCATCGTCTGGGTGTTGGCGATCGACGACATGAAGTTCGTGTCGCCGGTCCAACGCGGCACGACGTGGACGTGCAGGTGGTCGGGCACCGAGCCCCCCGCCGGACGGCCGAGGTTGACGCCGACGTTGACACCGTCGGGGCCGAACACCCGCCGACGACCGCGGACCGCGTCGGTCACCGTGGCCCAGAGTTCGTCGTCTCCGCCGGGTCGAGGCTCGAGGTCGGCCACCTCACGGTACGGCAGCACGATCAGGTGACCGGACGTGTACGGAAACAGCGTTCATGATCACGAAGCACGTGTCGCCACGATGGACGATGTGGGTCTCCTCGTCGGGTGCCCCGGAGCTCAACAGCCGTGTGAACACGCTGCCCGGCTCGGTCACCTCGCCGACGCTGCGAACCGGCGCGGCGCTGACGTAGCTCGACCGCCATCCCGACCAGATGCGCTCCAGCATCTCAGGCGCCGAGGGCTGCCGATTTCGCGCCGAACGGACCTCGCGCCGGAACTGCTCGACGAAGTCCTGGAGCATCGACACCTCGCTCGACCTCGCCTCCGCGCGGGTTGACACCGACGGTGCCGGCCGTCGACGTCGTCGTCGCCGACGACGAGCACGTACGGGATCTTCTCCATCTTGGCGGTGCGGATCCGCTTGCCGAGGCCGTCGTCGGCTGCGAGTGTCGACCGCATGCTCCGGCGTCGCCTCAGGGCCTCGACCACCACTCGCGGCGTACTCCTCGTGGGCCTCGGCGACGGCGAGCACCCGCACCTGCACCGGTGCGAGCCACGTGGGGAACGCACCGGCGTAGTGCTCGAGCAGCACGCCGAAGAACCGCTCGATCGAACCGAACAGGGCACGGTGCAACATGATCGGACGGTGCCGGGCGTTGTCGGCACCGACGTACTCGAGGTCGAAGCGCTCCGGGAGCTGGAAGTCGGCCTGGATCGTCGACAGCTGCCACGACCGTCCGATCGCGTCATGGACGTCGATGTCGATCTTCGGGCCGTAGAACGCGGCGTCGCCGTCCTTGATGGCGTAGTCGAGACCGTGGGAGTCGAGCGCCTCGCGCAGCGCCTCGGTCGCCTCCTCCCAGATCTCGTCGGTCGCCGACGTACTTCTTCGGGTCCTTCGTCGACAGGTTGAACGTGAAGTCCTCGAACCCGAAGGCGCGCAGCACCGACAGCACGAAGTCGAGCAGGCTGGCGACCTCGTCGGCCATCTGCTCCTTGGTGCAGTAGATGTGGCTGTCGTCCTGCGTGAACCCGCGGATCCGCATCAGACCGTGCAGCGTGCCGGCACGCTCGTAGCGGTACACGTTGCCGAGTTCGAACAGCCGCAGCGGCAGTTCGCGATAGCTGCGCTGCCGGCTGTCGAAGATCAGGCAGTGCATCGGGCAGTTCATCGGCTTCATGTAGTACGTGCCGTTGTCCATCTCCATCGGCGGGTACATGCCGTCGGCGTACCACTGCGAGATGGCCGGACGTCTCGAACAGCTTCCCGTTCGCGAGGTGCGGGTGTGTACACGAACTCGTAGCCGCCCTTCTCGTGACGCGTGCCGGCTGTAGTCCTCCATGAGCTTGCGGATGATCGCGCCCTTCGGGTGCCACACGGCGAGACCTCCACCGAGTTCGTGCGGAAAGCTCAACAGGTCGAGTTCGGTCGCCAGCTTGCGGTGGTCGCGCTTGGCGGCTTCCTCGAGCTGGTGGAGGTGGTCGGCGAGCGCCTGCTTCGATTCCCAGGCCGTGCCGTAGATGCGCTGCAGCATCGGACCCTTCTCGTTGCCGCGCCAGTAGGCGCCGGCGACCTTCTGCAGCTTGAAGTGGCCCAGCCGGCCGGTGGACGGCACGTGCGGGCCGACGCACATGTCGACGAAGTCGTCGGTGTTGCGATAGACGCTGATCACGCCGCCGTCGCCGACTTCGGCAGCGTCGTCGTTGTCGGCTTCGCCGCGGCCTCGACCTTCTCGATGATCTCGACCTTGTACGACTGGTCGGCGAACAACTCCTTGGCCTCGCCCATCGACATCTCCGAACGCATGAACGGCTGGTTCGCCTGGACGATCTCGCGCATCTCGGCCTCGATGCGCTCGAGGTCGTCGTCGCTGAACGTCTTGCCGTCGGGCAGTTCGAAGTCGTAGTAGAAGCCGTTCTCGATGGCGGGACCGATCGAGAACTTGGCACCGGGGAACAGCTGCGTCACGGCCTGCGCGAGCACGTGCGCCGTGGAGTGGCGCAGCACGTGGCGGCCCTCGTCGGTGTCGGTCGTGATGATCGCCACGCTGGCGCCGTCGCGCAACGGTGCGGTGAGGTCGGTCTCCTTGCCGTCGACGATCGCAGCGACCGCTGCCTTCTTCAGGCCGGAACCGATCGCGGCGGCCAGGTCGAGTGCGGTGGCGTCGTCGGCCAGCTCGCGCTCGGAACCGTCGGGGAGCGAGATCGTGATCTTCGACATCGGCTCCCAGGATACGAGCAGCCGCGACCGACCGACGGTGTCGGGTTGCCGCGGGCTGCTCAGCGCCCGGCGACGAGGGTGAGCTCGCGCTCGACCGCCCCGTTCGAGTCGACGTCGGGAATCGGGTTCGGCTCGGTCACCGATGCGACTCGTCGCGGCGACGGTCGGTTCGGTCTCCGCTCTCGACCGGCGTAGCGTGTTGACGTAGGTCCTGTCCGGTGAGTTCACGGATCTCGTACATCACCTCGTCGATCATCGAACGCCACGCGATGTGCTCGGCGCCGCGGCCCGCGTACCGCTCGGGCCGGATCGGGCGACCGATCTTGATCTGGCAGCCGGTGAACAGCTTGGGCATCTTCGCGTCGGGCGGCTGGATCTTGTCGGTGCCGATGACGCCGACCGGGAAGATCGGACAGTCGACCTTCATCGCCAGCCGGGCCGCACCGGTGCGCCCCTTGTAGAGGGTGCCGTTGCGGCTCCGCGTGCCCTTCGGGGAAGATCCCGAACAGCTCGCCACGTCGCAGCACCGCCTCGGCCGCATCGAGTGCCGCGGTGCTCTTGTCGCCACCCGAGCGGTCGATCGGGATCATGCCCATCGCCGGGAACAGGTACTTCGTCTTCCACGAGTCCATGTACTCGGCCTTGCCGACGAAGGAGATGTTCCGCGGCACGGTCAGCATCAGGAACGCCGAGTCGAGGAAGCTGATGTGGTTCGGGCACAGGATCGCCGGGCCGTCGACCGGGAGGCGCTCGTAACCGCTGAGCTCGATGCTCCACAGGCGAGCGGCGACCGGACGACCGATCCGGCGGACGCGCTGCTGCATCGCACCTGCTCCGGGCCGAGACGTCATGCCTGCAGAGTAGACCGCACGATCGCGGAAATGAATCCCGACCGTTGAACTTCGTGTCAACGGACGAGGAATTCTCCGCTCAGTCGAGGTCGACGCCGAGCAGGGCCGCTGCCTCGGGGACGCCGGCCGCCCGCGCCGGGCGGCGTCGTCGATCGCAGCGATCGCGCCGGGCGTGTCGAGATCGTCGTCGAGCCGTCCGCGCACCTCGTCGAGGAGATCGGGATTCGATCCGGCACGCTCGTTCCAGGCGTCGAGCCGACGGGCGTTGCGCGGCATCAACTCGTCGTCCCACTCCCACTCGGTGCGGTAGTGGTGCTCGATGATCGCCAGGCGGATCGCCCGAGGGTCCTAGGTTTCGCGGAGCTGATCGACGAACACGAGGTTGCCGAGGCTCTTCGACATCTTCTCGCCGTCCTTGTGGATCAAGGCCGTGTGCATCCAGTGCTTCACGAACGGCTCACCCGTCGCCGCTTCGGACTGCGCGCGCTCACACTCGTGATGGGGGAAGATCAGGTCCGCTCCCCCGCCGTGCAGGTCGATGGTCGTGCCGAGCTCGCGCAGCGCGAGCGCGGAACACTCGATGTGCCAGCCGGGACGCCCGGCACCCCACATGGTGTCCCACGACGGTTCGTCGGACGCCGACGGGTGCCACAGCACGAAGTCGAGCGGCGAGCGCTTGTTCGGATCGTCGATGTTGCCGCCGCGTTCCTTGGCCAGGACGAGCATCTCGTCGTCGCTGTAGTGGCTCAGCGATCCGAACGACCCGAACTTCGACACGTCGAAGTACACCGACCCGCCCGCCTCGTAGGCGTAGCCGCGGTCGAGCACCATGCCGATGAATCCCCGGATGTCCGGAATCGCCGACGACGCACGCGGCGTCGCGGCGACCGGCAGGGCGTTCAGCGCCTCCATGTCGCGTTCGAAGCGCGCTTCTTCGCCGGCGGCGAGGTCGAGGTAGTGGATCGCCGAGCTCGCGGGCCTTGGCGAACAACGGGTCGTCGACGTCGGTGACGTTGCGGATGCAGCGCACGGTGTGGCCCATGTCGATCAGGCGTCGCTGGAGCACGTCGTAGGCGATGAACGTTGCCGCGTGTCCGAGGTGCGTGGCGTCGTACGGCGTGATCCCGCAGGTGTACATCAGCACGTGGTCGTTCGGCTCGAAGGCCACGATGGCGCGCCGCGCGGTGTCGTAGAGCTGCATCACCCGGCGTCAACAGCGCGAGGGTCGCGTTTGATTCCCGTCAACTTCGGCGCCACCCGCGTCTTGTAGCGCACGTTGAGCTGGAGCAACACGGCGGTGAACGCCTCGATCGCCGTGGCGTTGGACAGTTCGCCGGCGTCGAGCGGTCGGCAGCCCGGGAATCCCTGCGACGATCGTCGCTGACCGTCACGGACCGCGTCGGGGTCGTCGCCGCAGATGAGCACGTCGGAGTCGATCGGCTGGTCGATGCAGCCGAGTTCGGTCGCCGGGAGGTGATGGAACGCCGCCACGACCCGACACCGCGGGACCGCTGCCTGCACGTGAGCTGCGACGCTCCCGCGCGGCGGCACGAGCGGCTGGAACTCCTTGTTGACCCGCACCAGCGCGTTGGCCATCGAGATCACGATCTTGCCGGCGAGCGCCTCCTCGTTCTCCTGCGCCGTGCTCGCGGCGGAGTCCCACGGCGTGGCGATGACGACCAGGTCGCACTCGGCGGCGGCCGCGTTGTCACCGGCCTCGAGGAGTTCGGCGAGTTGGGGCCATTTGCCGACGAGTTCGTCGACGGCCTCCATGGCCCGGTACTTCGAACGCGAGCCGATCACGCACGGATGGCCGATGCTCGCCAGTCGCGCCGCGAGCCCACTGCCTGCTGGTCCGGTTCCGCCGAGAATGCCGATGCGCATGGCGACAGCGTGGCACACCGACCGCCGGAATCACCAAGGGGCGCACGCCGGCGGCACGGATCATCTACGGTCCGGTGCATGGGTCTGCTCGACGGCAAGAAGATCGTGATCACCGGCGTCCTGACCGACGCCTCGCTGGCCTTCGGGGTGGCCCGATTCGCGCGGGCCGAGGGGGCCGAGATCGTGCTGACCGGCGCGGGCCGAGCGCTGAAGCTGACCCAGCGAACCGCACGCAAACTCGGCGACGACATCGACGTGTTCGAACTCGACGTCACGGTGCCCGAACACGGCGTCGCGGTCCGCGAGGCGCTCGCCGAGAAGTGGGACCGCGTCGACGGCGTGGTCCACTCGATCGGGTTCGCCCCCGAGGTCTGCCTCGGCGACGACTTCCTCGCCGCGCAGTGGGACGACGTGGCGATCGCGATGCACATCTCCGCCTATTCGCTCAAGGCGCTCGCCGACGCGTTCCTCCCGATGATGGGCCCCGGCGGATCGTTCGTCGGGTTCGACTTCGACAACCGGCAGGCGTGGCCCGCGTACAACTGGATGGGCGTCGCGAAGTCGGCGCTGCAGAGCGTGTCCCGCTATCTGGCCAAGGAGGTCGGCCCGAGCGGCATCCGCTCGAACCTCGTCGCTGCGGGACCGATCAAGACGATGGCGGCCAAGTCGATTCCTGGCTTCGCGGTGTTCGAGGACACGTGGGACGGTCGTGCGCCGCTCGGCTGGGACGTCACCGACTCCGAACCCGTCGCCAAGGCGTGCGTCGCGCTGCTGTCCGACTGGTTCCCCGCCACCACCGGCGAGATCATCCACGTCGACGGCGGCTACCACGCAATCGGCGCCTGATCGCACAAGCCCGCGATGAGCCAACCGCCCGAATAGCGTCACTTCGCTCATCGCTACCCGGACCGACAAACCACCGATGAGCCAACCGCCCGAATGGCGGCACTTCGCTCATCGCACGCAGATTCGGCGGCCTCTCGGCACGGGCTCGCCGGCGGCCCGCGAGCCTGACACACTGGACCGATGGGTGTCCGCGGGATCGACATCTCGTTCCGCCCACTCCAGGCTGCGGATTTCGGCCTCCTCGTCGAGTGGTTCGCCGATCCGGTGGTCGCCCGCTGGTGGAACCAACCGGCCGACCTCGACGCCGTGGATGCGAAGTACCGGCCGCGGATTGAGGGCATCGGCGATCCGACATCGATGTGGATCGCCGAGGTCGACGGCGAGCGCGCCGGACTGCTGCAGAGCTATCGACACTCCGACTATTCCGACCACGATGCCGCCATCGGCGTGCCAGACGCCATCGGGATCGACTACCTGCTCGGAGGACGGCATCGCGGCCGAGGGCTGGGCGGGCGACTCCTACGCGAGTTCGCGACGTCGACACTCGGACAGCATCCGGATGCAGATGTGTGCGTCGCCACACCCGCGATTGCGAACGCCGCGTCGTGCGCAGCGCTCGAGCGGGCGGGGTTCACTCGAAGCCACGAGTGCCAGCCACCCGACGAACCACCCGCCGCGGTCTACGTCGTCCATCGCCTCTCGTGAAGGTACGGTCGGATAGGTGAACCGGCTTGCCGACGAAACCTCGCCGTACCTCCGCCAGCACCGCGACAACCCGGTCGACTGGTACCCCTGGGGCGCCGAGGCATTCGCCGCGGCGGAGGAACGCAACGTCCCCATCCTGCTGTCGGTGGGCTACTCGGCCTGTCACTGGTGCCACGTGATGGCACACGAGTGCTTCGAGGACGCCGAGGTCGCCGCCAAGATGAACGAGTTGTTCGTGAACATCAAGGTCGATCGCGAAGAACGCCCGGACGTGGACGCCCTGTACATGGACGCCGTGCAGGCCCTGACGGGGCGGGGCGGTTGGCCCATGACCGTGTTCATGACGCCCACTCGCGAGCCGTTCTACGGAGGCACCTACTTCCCGAAGCCTGCGTTCATGCAGTTGATGGACGCCATCGACGACGTCTACCGCAACAAGCCCGACGACGTGAGCCAGAACGTCACGGCGCTCACCAAGGCGCTGTCGACCACCGCGGAGCTGCGGCCGAAGAACGACGCCCCGGGCCTCGACGTCCTGAACGCGGGTCTGCAGAGCCTGGCCAGAGCCTTCGACAGCGAGTGGGGTGGGTTCGGCCAGGCACCGAAGTTCCCCACGACGTCCCACCTCGAGCTGATGCTGCGCGCCTACATGACGACCGCCGGTGATGGACCGAGACGCATCATCGACGACGACGCTGGACGCCATGTGCTCCGGTGGCATGTACGACCACGTCGGCGGCGGATTCGCCCGCTATTCCACCGACCGTGAGTGGTTGGTGCCGCACTTCGAGAAGATGCTCTACGACCAGGCGTTGTTGCTCGGCATCTACCTCAAGGGCCTGATCGTCACCGGACGGGCCGATTGGCGGCTCGTGATCGAGGAGACGATCGACTACGTGCTCACCGAGCTCCGACACCCCGACGGCGGCTTCTACTCGGCCGAGGACGCGGACTCGCTCGACCCCGACGGCAACACGGTCGAAGGCTGGTTCAGTACGTGGACGCCCGACGAGGTCCGCACGGCACTCCCCCACGTCGAACCGTCGGTGGTCGCTCGCCTGATCGACTGGTACGGAATCACGGACGAGGGCAACTTCGAGGGCCGCTCGATCCCCAACCGCATCACCTCGCGCGGCCAGCTCATCCGCCCGTCCGAGATCGACGCCGCGGTCAAGGAACTTCGTGCCGCCCGTTCACAGCGACCCCACCCTGGGCTCGACGACAAGGTGCTCACCGAATGGAACGCGCTCTTCCTCTCGTCGCTCGCGCGAGGCGGCCGCCGTGTTCGGACGCCGCGACTGGCTCGAGGCCGCGATCGCGAACGCCGAGTTCCTGCTGCGAGAGCTTCGAGCGGCCAACGGTCGCTGGTTCCGCAGCTGGCAAGCGGACGGCCAGCCCCGAGCGCGCCACATGGCGCTCGCCGCCGACCATGCTGCCCTCGTCGACGCGTTCACCCGCCTCGCAGAAGCGAGCGGCGAGGCGCGTTGGATCAACGAGGCAGTGCGAACCGCGGACACGATGCTCGACTGGTTCTTCGATCCCGAGCAGGGCGGGCTCTTCACCACCGCGGAGGACGCCGAGGCGCTGCTGGTGCGCCAGAAGGACCTCACCGACGGCGCCACACCGTCGGCCAACTCGACAGCGGCCACCGCACTGTTCCGACTGGCTGCGCTGACCGGCGAACAGCGCTACGCCAATCAGGCCGACCGGATCCTGCAGCTCCTCGCTGCCGCGGTCGAGAAATCGTCCGCTCAGTACTCCAACGCATTGGTCGCCGCCGATCTCCGCCGCCGCGGCCTCACCGAGGTGGTCGTCGTCGGCGATCGGCCCGATCTGGTGCGACTCGCGCAGTCCGTGTGGCGGCCCGACACGGTGCTCGCCTGGGGCGAACCGTATGACTCACCGCTGTGGAACGATCGCGCCGAGGGGTTCGGCTACGTGTGTCGCAACTACGCCTGCGAGCTGCCGCAGGACACGCTGCAGGGGTTCGCCGAGAAGCTGACCGGACGCAAGGTCACCATCACGGGCGACACGATCGTGACCGAACCGGTCGAATCGCCTACCAGCGCCCCCGATGAATGATCTGCTGGGCCGAACGACGGCCTCGACCGGCGCTGCGCCCCGGACCCGACGCTGACTCACCGGATTCCGCCGCGGGGTAGCCGAGCGCAACAGCGCCGAGCAATTCGAGACCCGGCGGGATCCCGAGCCGCTGTCGCAGTTCGCGTTCGCCACGGAAGACGCCGAAGAACAGCGCGCCGAGCTCTGCGTCCTGGGCGGCGAGCAGCAGCGTCATCACCGCCATCGAGGCATCGATCGTCCAGTACGGCACCGGCCACGCCGACGCGCTCGTGCCCAGTCCGGTTTGGACCTTGTCCGGCTCGGCGTATCGATCGACGTAGGCCTTGGAATCGGCCAGCGGCAAGGCGATCACGGGGGCGGTGAGCAAGTGCTGCCAGCGAAACGAGTCGCGCTTGACCGCCGGCAGCGTCGAGTCCCAGAACAGCTCGGTGTCGGCGCCCTCGAGGACCACGAGGTGCCAGCCCTGGGTCTTTCCGGCGCTCGGCGCCCGTGACGCAAGCTCGACCAACCCGTCGAGGACGTCTGCGCCGATCGGGCGACCGTCGAACGCGCGGGTCATCCGTCGTGCACGGACGACCTCGGCGAACTCGGTCATGTCATCGCCGACGGCGCGGTGTTCAGCGCTTCCCGAGCTTGAGGAGGTCCTCGGCCATCGTCCAGCCGTAGACGATCATGGCGCCGCCCTTGGACACCGGCACGGCTTTGAACATCTCGACGACGGCTGGATCGAGCTTTTCGGGCTTCGAGGACTCGTGATCGAGGTAGCCGTCGGCACTGCCCGTTGCGGCGACGAAGGTGTTGGCGTCGTACTTGGCGTCGACGGCGAAGCGCTTGGCGAGGCGGCGACCCCAGGCGCGTTCCTCGCCGACGGCCTGCGAACCTGGTGACGGGGTCACGTCGCGGAGATCCTTGAACGCTTCGAGACCATCAGCGTTGACGAAACGGCACCCGACCACGACGTCTTCGTCGGGGAATGCCATCAGCGCGCGGTGGTAGGCCTCGCCGATGAGCCCGCGCAGGACCTGGTCACGCTTGGACGAGCGCTTGACCGACATCAAGCCGATCAGCACGCACGGCGTGCCACCGATACGTTCGAGGGTCGAGAACGTGAATCCGTGCAGCGCACCGCCGAATCGGGCGGTCGTGATCAGGACCCAGTCCTCTTTCGCCTTGGAGAGCTGCCCTGCACTGAACGCATCTTCCATCGACGCCAATTCGTCGAGGTCGGTGTCGGTCAGGGCCGCAGCGTCGTTGGTCGAAACGTCCAGTGCCATCCGCCCTATTCTACAGCAGCACCGCCTCATGCCCGAAGGCCATGCGAAGTTCACCGACGGAGCGGTCGAGATCGACCCGGAACTCGTCGGCCAACTTGAGCACCTTGCCCTGGCCGATGTCCACCATGACGACCGAATCACCAGGGTGTTCGCGCAGAATGCGTTTCAGTCGCTGGATCTTCAGCTCGTCGAGCGCCGCCGACGGCAGCCGCAGTCGCAGCGGCGCGGCGGGGCCGTCACTCAGACCGGACAGCACCGTGACGGTCTGGCCGATCAACCCGAACCGTGATTCGTCGCGCCGGTCGAGACGGCCCTTGACGGCAACGATCAGATCGTCTTCGAGCTTGTGACCCTGCTCGGCGAGCGTCCGCGGGAAGATCGTCACCTCGATCGACGCGTCGAGATCCTCGAGCAGGAAGACCGCCATCTGGTCGCCCTTCTTGGTGAACTTGCGGGCCAGATTGGTGATCACACCGCCCACGACGACGTTGGCGCCGTCGTCCATCGTCTGCAGATCGAGCACGGAGTGTTCCACCTTGCGCCGCAATGCCGCCTCGACGCCGAACAGCGGGTGGTCGGACACGTACAGCCCGAGCATCTCCTTTTCGTAGCGGAGTTGCTCGGTCTTGTCGAAGGCGAGTTCGGGAATCTCCGTGCGCTCGTCGAACCCATCGCCCGACCCCGTACCGGCGTCATCACCATCGCCGCCGTCGCCCCAGTCGCCGAAGAGGCTCATCACGCCCTTCTCACGCTCGCGACGGCGCTTCACCGTGGTGTCGATGATGTGCTCGAACACGGTCAGCAGACCGCGGCGTGCATGGCCCAGGTTGTCGAACGCTCCCCCCTTGATCAGCGACTCGATCGTGCGCTTGTTGAGCACCGGCTCGGGCACGCGCTCGACGAAGTCGTGGAAGCTCGTGAACTGGCCGTTCTCCTCACGCTCGGCGATCAGCAGCTCGACCAGCGCCTCGCCGACGTTGCGCACCGCGGAGAGCCCGAACGTGATCGCCCCGGGACTGCCGACCGCCAGTGTGACCCCGGGCGGCAGCTCATCGGGTGACAGGGCCCCGAAGTTCGACATCGATCGGTTGACGTCGGGCGGCAACACCTTGATGCCCATCGACCGGCAGTCGCTGAGGTAGGTCGCGGCCTTGTCGAGGTTGTTCTTGACGCTGGTGAGCAGGCAGGCGATGTACTCGACCGGGTAGTGCGCCTTGAGGTAGGCGGTCTGGTACGTGACGAGGCCGTAGCCGAAGGTGTGGCTCTTGTTGAACGCGTAGTCGGCGAACTTCTCGATGATGTCGAACAACATCGGACCGAGGTCCTTGCCGTAGCCGGTGCGCTCGACTCCCGCCTCGAACGTCGTCGCGCTCCTTGGCCATCAACTCACGGATCTTCTTCCCGCAGTTGTGGACCAGGAAGTCCTCGACGACGGCGTAGGGCCGGTCGGGGTTCGCCATGCGGAAGTCGTAGCACTCCGCGTCGCGGACGTACTCGATCGACGCGACCGTGTCCCACTGCAGGTCACCGGTGCGGAGATCCTCGAGCCGCTCGGAGTACAGCAGCCCGTCGAGGGTGTTGCGGTGCACCAACCTCGTCGTGAACAACCCGCCACCATCGATCCCGAGCGACCGCTTCGACCGACCGGTCACGGTTTGCCGCCGTTCGAGCTCCGACCGCACGAAGGCCGTCGGGATCCCGATGTTCGTTGCGCTCGACCCCGCCGTGTTGCCCCATTCGTGGAGCCAACGCCGGACCTTGGCGTACTTGATCGTGGTCAGATGCGGCTCGACCACCCGTGCGAACGCCTTGGCGTGGCCCTTGTCCGCGACCGACAGCGTCCAGTGCCTGCCATGGCCCGGTATGTCTCGATGGTGCAGGTTCGACACGATGCCGAACCGCAGCAGCATTCGCTTGAGCATCTGGCACACCTGCAGGCTCTTGGACCCGAAGTGGCACCCCGCCTCGTCAGCCCATCCGTCGGCGCAGAAGTACAGGCCGAGGAACCGCTCCACCTTGTCGCGGCGGCGCGTTGACGATGCGGTCCGTGATGATCTTGTCGCCGGCGGTGCCGAAGCTGCCGATCAACGGGCCGAGCGAACGGAGCTCGTCACGCGACAAGCGGAGCTGGGTCACCGATCCGGTCGTCGTGGTGCGTCTGTGCGCACGTCCGAAGTTGTCGGCGTACGCCTGTCGGAATGTGTCCAACAGCTCCCAATCGGTGTTGCAGAAGTGTCCGGCGTTTCCGAGCCGGGAGTCGGGATCCGGCGTGTACCCCTCCGAGATCAGCAGCGCTGCGAGTTCGACCTCGTGCCATGCGAGCTTGGCTCCACCATTCGTGATTGTCCGACCGGCGACGCCGATCAGGTCGCCGGGCCGGATGTCGCGGAGCTCGACCCAGCGATCCTCGACCAGGAAGGGATGCTCACCGGTCGCTTCGATGGTGTGTCCCGTTCGTGTGGTGATCCGGAACACGGACTTGATGCCGACCGACCAGACATCCTCGACCGCTTCGTACCGCGAGTTCGACGAGTCCGTGTCGATGGTCTGCACACTCCGATCACTCATCGACATGAGCTTCTCGATCGGCACGTATCCACGCGACTTCGTCAGGATCCGCGATCCGGCCGGCAGGCAGGCCTTACGAAGGTTGTCCGCTTCGGCCAGGGAGTAGCCGGCGAACTTCTGCGCGACGCGCATCACGCTCTCCTGATAGATCATCAGGCCGTAGGTGTCGCCGAGCACCTCCTCCGCGTCTTCGTGGAAGTATTCAACCGGCTTGCGCTCGTTCTTGCGGTCGGCGTAGTCGTAGTGCATGTTGACGCTCATCGGCCCGGGCCGGTAGAGCGCCAATACGGCGGACACGTCCTCGAAACTGTTCGGCGCCATCGCCTTGAGCAGTTGGCGCATCGGCGGCGACTCGAGCTGGAACACGCCGATCGTGTCACCCCTCGACAGCAGGTCGAAGGTCGCCTGGTCCTCGAGCGAGATCTCCTCGACCACGAAGCTCGGATCGCGCTGCGCCCTGATCATCGCCTCCGCATCGGTGATCACGTCGAGGTTGCGCAGCCCGAGGAAGTCCATCTTCAACAGGCCGAGGTCTTCGACCCCGTGCATTTCGTACTGGGTGACGACCGGCGCGTCTGCGGGATCCTGGCCAGATTCCGGTTTGCGCTGGATCGGCACGTAATCGGTGACGGGATCCTTGGTGATCACCACGGCAGCAGCGTGGATGCCGTCGGACCGCTTCAGGCCCTCGAGACCGCGGGCGACGTCGATCACCTTCTTGAGATCCGGATCGGTGTCGTACATCGCCCGGAGGTCGGCAGCCGCCTTGTAGCCGTCGGCGTACTTCGGGTTCTGCTCGAAGCAGTACTTCAGCGGCGTGTCACGCCCCATCACCATCGGCGGCATCGCCTTGGCGAGCTTGTCGCCGACGCCGTAGGGGTAGCCGAGCACCCGGGCGGCGTCACGCACGGCGTTGCGGGCCTTGATGGTGCCGAACGTGATGATCTGCGCCACGTGGTCGCGCCCGTAGCGCTCGGCTGCGTAGCGGATCATCTCGTCGCGGTATCGCGAGTCGAAGTCCATGTCGATGTCGGGCATCGAGATGCGGCTGGGGTTCAAGAAGCGCTCGAACAGCAGGTCGTACTTGATCGGGTCGAGGTCGGTGATCCACAGGCAGTACGCCACCGCGCAGCCGGCCGCCGAACCGCGGCCCGGGACCCACCCGGATCTTGGCATCGCGGGCGTGCTTGATGAGGTCCCACGTGATCAGGAAGTACGACGCGAACCCCATGTCGTTGATGACCTTGAGTTCGTAGCTGAGCCGCTCGACCGCATCGTTCGGGAGCTGATCACCCCAGCGCTTCTTGGCCCCTTCCCAGGTGAGGTGCTCGAGATACGACGCGTCGTCGAACCCCTCGGGGACGGGGAAGCTCGGCAGCAACGGCTTGCCGAACTCGATCTGGAGATCGGCACGCTCGGCGATCCACAGCGTGTTGTCGCACGCCGACGGCACCTCGCGGAAGAGGTACCGCATCTCGGCGGCCGTCTTCAGGTAGTGCTCACTGCCCTCGAACTTGAAGCGCTTCGCGTCAGACAGCAGCGCACCGGTCTGCACGCACAGCAGCGCGTCGTGAGCCTCGTGGTCCTCCTGGTGCGTGTAGTGGCTGTCATTGGTGGCCAGCAGCGGGGCGCCGATCTTCTTCGCGATCTCGATCAGCTTCGGGTTGGTCTCACGCTGCGCCTGCAGACCGTGGTCCTGCAGCTCGACGAACAGGTTGTCGCGCCCGAAGATGTCCTGCAATCGAGCAGCCTTCTCGACAGCGCCCTTCTCGTCGCCGTTCAACAACGACTGCAGCACGTGCCCGCCGAGGCAACCGGTGGTGGCGATCAGGCCGTCGGCGTACTTCTCGAGCAGCTCCCAATCCATCCGGGGCTTGTAGTAGTAGCCCTCCATGAACGCGAGGCTCGACAGCTGGATCAGGTTCTTGTAGCCGGTCTGGTTCTCGGCCAGCAGCGTCAGGTGGTAGTAGAGCTTCTTGCCGCCCTCGGTGTCGCCCCCGGAGTCGTCGACACGACCTCGCCTCGTGGGACGCTCGCTGCGGTGATCGTGGGCCATGTAGGCCTCGGTACCGATGATCGGCTTGATGCCCTGCTTGTTGCACTCCTTGTAGAAGTCCAACGTGCCGTACATGTTGCCGTGATCGGTCATCCCGATCGCCGGCATCCCGTCAGCGACCGCCTTGGCCACCAACTCGTCCAGCCGCGCCGCCCCGTCGAGCATCGAGAACTCGGTGTGGACATGGAGGTGGGTGAAGGAATCGGACACGGATCTCGTTCTCGAATTACTCGGATGTTGTTTCGGCGACGTTAGCGCGGCGTACCGCGTACTCCGTACCGCTCACGGGTCCTGTCGCCGGCCCACCCGCTCGCTCTCACTTTCCACCTTCGCTGCCCCACGCCGACCTCGGCCTGTGATCTGGCGGTCGATCCGTGGCCGATTCCTTCTGGTTGGGCGGGGGCTACAGGTAGGTGCCGGGACGATCGGGGCCGGATTCCTGGGGGTGCTGCTGGGGGATCTGGGGGGCGCCGGGGAGTTGGCGCATCTCCTGGAGTTGGCGCTGTGCGGCGAACTGCTGGGCCATCAGCGTGGCTTGGATGCCGTGGAACAGGCCCTCGAGCCATCCGACGAGCTGCGCCTTCGCGATTCGCAGTTCCGACTCGCTCGGGATCTCGCCCTCGTCGAACGGCAGGGCGAGCGAGGCGAGCTCCTCGCGCAGATCGGGCGACAGGGCCTCGGACAACTCCATCACCGATCGGTCGTAGATCTCGGCAAGCCGCTCCCGTGAGGCTTCGTCCAGGGGTGCCGCACGCACCTCCTCGAGGAGCTGCTTGACCATCGAACCGATCCGCATCACCTTGGCCGGCGACGTGATCGACTCCTCGTCCGGCTGCGCGGCTCCATCATGGCCATCGCCGGCGTCGTCACCGACCGGCACCGCGCCGGCGGTGATCTCGTCGGGTTGCAGCGACTCGTGCGTGTCGGACATGGGGTCCTTTCTACCGACCGCTCAGGCCAGCGCCCCGACCAGCGGAACATTCACTTCGGCTGACGTCATCGAACCGTGGCGGCAGACCAGCTCGAACGGGCCGGAGTCGGCCGGGTCGTGGAAGCTGACCGGCTCGCGTGCGACCAATGCGACATCGCCGAGGCGCGACCGGACCGCGGGCGCCATCGCCGGGCCGAACCATCGCTCGTCGAGCGTCTGCTCCTTGGTCACCACCCAGGCGAGATGTCCGACCTCGTCGCGTGCCGCTGCCGCCAACTCATCGACCGCACCCTTCGCGGTGTGCAGCCAGCGGAACCGCCCCTCACCGGATTGGAGAACCACCGCGGCCAGCAGCTCCGACGTGGGCACCACTAGTCGGTCGCCGACGTGCACCTGTCCGTGGTCCGCTGTCACGAGCAACGCGGTACCCGTCGGCAACGCATCCAACACATCGCCGACGAGCCGGTCCGCCGCTCGGAGTTCTGCGTCGTAGAACGGGCCGAAGCCGCGCTCGTGGGCGATCTTGTCGATGCCCCCGTAGTAGCAGTAGACGAACCGCTCACCGGCCTCGACCTCCGCACGCGCCTGCACCGCTATCGACGACGCAGCTCGCCAGCCCACCGCAGTGCTCCCGCGCAGGTGCGCCTCGGAGAACGCCGACGTCTGCAGCTCGGCGACACTGACCACCGGCACGGTCTGGCCGAGAAAGGGCTCGAACGGCTGGACCTCGCGCGGCGGATGGGAGCGCCGCACCGCCTGGTCGCCGACGGCCCACCGCAGCACGTTCATCACCTCACCACCGACGACGATCCGGTAGCCGATCAACCCGTGCTCGGCGGGCGTCAATCCGGTCGTGATCGACGTCAACGCCGTCGCGGTCGTCGTCGGCGCGACGGTGTGGATCGGACCACCGACCATCGACGCCACCGTCGGCATCAGCTCCCGGTGCGTCCTGCAGCTGATCCCAACCGAGGCCGTCGAGCACCAGCACCACGACCGCTCGGGCCGACGCGACCGGATCGGGCATCCACGCCGGGAGGCCGTGGGACCACGATGCCGGGCCGAGCAGCGCTGGGATGATGCCGCGAACATTCGCCCCGCCGTAGTCCGGAATGATCGGGCCGTCCGCCGCGACGCTCGTGGTCACCCGGGCAGTCCACCACGTTCGACGACTTTGCGACAACCACAACGTCCAGAAACCGAGCTGCGAGGGCCGACTGAGTAACGTCGTCGTGTGCGCATCTCGACCCGCGGTGACTACGCCTGCCGTGCCCTGTTGTCGTTGGCGTTGCACGCCGACGAGCAGGGACCGACGTCCGTGCGCGACATCGCCGACCGGACCGCACTCCCCCAGCCCTACCTCGAGCAGATACTCCTCGCCCTCAAGGGCGCTGGCCTCGTCAAGTCGAAACGGGGTGTCGGCGGCGGATACATCCTCGCCCGCGACCCCGCCGACATCCGCCTCTCGGAGATCGTCTCGGCCGTCGACGGCCCGATCACTCTCGGCGACTTCGGCCAACCGCACCAGGACGGCGCCTGCGATCACGAGGGCCAATGCGTCCTGCTCGGCATCTGGAATCAGGCCGGCGACCACATGCGCACCTACCTCGAAGGCTTCACCCTCGCCGGCATCGCTGCCATCGCCCGCGGCGACGCGCCCTGGCCGTAATCACTGCTCGGCCTCACGGCACGTCGGAACGCGACAATCTGGGTCGGCCTCGTCCGGCTCGTCGCTGGCGCTTCCCTCGCCGGCGTGATCACGTCTGGACTCCGGCCTCGTCCGCTGCGCTGAGCCTGCCGCTCGCCGGCGTGATCACGTCTGGACCACCGCCCATCCCAGCGATGAGCCAAGTGTCGCTATCCGGGCGGCTCGCTCATCGCAACCACCCACGCCGACCCAGCGATGAGCCAAGTGATCGCCATCCGGGCGGTTCGCTCATCGCAACCATCCCACCCATCCCAGCGATGAGCCAAACGATCGCCATCCGGGCGGTTCGCTCATCGCTGGGTGTGGTGGGTGTGGTGTCGTTCAGACCTCGGCGGCGTCGAGCCAGGCCTGGAGGTCGGGGGCGAGGGGGCTGGTGAACGTCACACGCTCGCCGGTGACGGGATGGTCGAACGCGAGCTCGGCGGCGTGGAGGAACGGACGTGTCAACCCGAGCATCGGCCGGCGCTGGCTGTAGGTCGGATCGCCGACGAGTGGATGGTTGATCGACGACAGGTGCACGCGGATCTGGTGGGTGCGGCCCGTCTCCAGACGGCATTCGAGCCGCGACACCAATGCCGGGCTGCTGTAGGTCCCCACGACCCGATAGTCGGTACGCGCCGGACGACCGCCTGCAACGACCGCCATCTTCAACGGATCGCCGCGGTCACGTCCGATCGGCGCGTCGATGATGCCGTGCGGTGCATCGGGCACACCCCACACCACCGAGTCGTACCGGCGGGTCGCGCTGTGATCGGCGAACTGTTCGATCAGCGCATCGGCGACGGCGTCGGTACGAGCCACGACCAGCAGACCGGAACTCCCGGCGTCGAGCCGGTGCACGATGCCGGGCCGGATCGGATCGCCTCCGACACCCTCGAGTTCGGGATAGCGGGCCAACAGCCCGCTGACGAGTGTGCCCTCCTGGTTCCCGGCGCCCGGGTGCACCACCAGGCCGGCGGGCTTGTCGACCACGATGACGGCGTCGTCGTCGTAGACCACCCCGAATGCAATACTCGGGTCAGCGGACGGCAGCGGCGGTTCGGGGACGGCCTGCGGGTCGACCTCGACGAGCTGACCCTCCTGCAATCGCACCTTGCCCGACGCCGCAGGCGCTCCGTCCACGCGCACCCCGCCGGCGGCGATCATCGCGGCGGCGTCGGCCCGGCTGACGTCACCGATGATCGCGACGATCCGGTCCAGCCGCTCTCCTGCGAGCGCGGACGGCACCGCCTCGGTGATCATGTCGGGCTGCCAGCGTCGTCCGCGACGGGCTCGGTCGAGCCGTCGTGCCGGTGGCTTCGCGCCGTGAGAACGCTGTTGAGGATCAGCAACGCCGCGCCGACGTTGATCGCGATGTCGGCGATGTTGAAGATCGGGAACCACTGCACGTCGATGAAATCGACCACCCCGCCCTGCAGGAAGCCGTCGTCGCCGCGGAACAGTCGATCGATGAGGTTCCCCGCGGCACCGCCGATCAAGAGCCCCATGCCGATCGTGCCCATCGTGCTCGCCTCGGTCTGCAGCGACACGAGCAGGTACACGATCACGACCGTGGCGATCACTGCGATCACCGGACCGAAGCCCTGTCCCTGGCCGAAGGCCATCCCGTTGTTGAACGCCAGGTTCAGTTGCAACGTCCAGAACAACTCGATCTCACGCTCGGTGCCGAGCGAGGTGACCGCCCAGTGCTTGGTGAGCTGGTCGAGCACGATCACGGCGAGCGCGATCGCCACGGGCGCCCGCCAAGCGCGGACAGCGGGCATGGTCAGCGCGGACCGACGCCGCTGACCTTCTCCGCGGCGAGCACGGTGGTCTCCGGGATCGCCTCGAGGCGTTCCCGCGGGATCGGCTGGCCCGACACCTCGGAGTAGCCGTAGGTCCCCTGCTCGATACGCGCCAGCGCGGCATCGATCTCGAGGATGGTCTGACGCGCCTGGGTCGACAGCACTCGGTCGAGGTCGCGTTGCACCACCATCGTGTCGCCCTCGCCCCCCTCGTCGTCGAACTGGACGTCACCCATCTCACCGTCTTCGATGAGGCTGGTCGCTTCGTCCTCGAGCCTGGTCGCCCGAGCCAACTCGCCAGCACGCCGTGCGAGGAGTTCGTCGCGCTGGTCCTTCAGGAACTTGACGTCGAAGTCCTTCGTGTAGGCGATGCCGTCCTTCGAGTGGCCTCGCGGCGCCGGGATCTCGACGCGCTCGAACTTGGCATTCGACAGCAATGACGGAGTCAGGCTCGTTGCCCCGGGCTGCCTGGGTTTGCGGGCGACAGCCGTCGACGCCTTCGCCGGACGGCGCCGCCTTCTTCGCCGGCGCCTTCTTACCCGGCGCCTTCTTCGTTGCGGCCTTCTTCGCCGGCGCCTTCGTGGCGGCGGCCTTCGTGGCCGGCGCCTTCTTCGCAGCTGCCTTCGTCGCCGGTGCCTTCTTCGCAGCTGCCTGAGCGGGGGCCTTCTTCGCCGGCGCCTTGGCTGCGGGTTGCTTCGCGGGCGCCTTCTTCGCGGCGGCTTCGTGGCAGAACTCGACTTTTTCGTTGCGGCCATGTGCGCTCCTCGGGGCGGTGTGAGCGCCGGACTCTACCGGACGCCGAACAGGTTCGTACCGACGGTCACGATGACACGATCAGCGCGAGACCGCGACGGTGATCGCCGGTTCGGCTCCCTCGGCGTCCACGAGCCGATGCGTCTGCACCGCAGTGGCCAGGGTCTCACCGGCGATCAGATCGCGGTGGGCCTCGATCGGCGTCGATCCATTCGTCGGCCGCGGTGACCGACAGTTCGATCCGATCGGACACGTCGAGGTCGGCATCGCGTCGCGCCTGCTGGACCAGACGAACGAGATCGCGAGCGCGCCCTTCGACCTCGAGTTCTGCGGTCACCTCGATGTCGAGCGCGATCACGCCGGCATGACTGCCGAGCCCGGCGCTCGCCTGATCGCCCGACGCCACCAGTTCGAGCGAGTACTCCCCCGGTTCCAGGACGACGCCGCCGACGACGACCTCGTCGCCGTCGACCGTCCAGTCACCGGCCTTGTGCGCCTTGATCACCTGCTGCACGTCCTTGCCGAGTCGAGGGCCCAGCTTGGCCGGGACGAGCTGCAGACGCTCGGTGGCCACGGAGGCGACGTCGGTGGTCAACTCGACGTTGCGCACGTTGACCTCGTCGGCGATGACGTCGACGAAGTCGCCGAGACGCTCGGCATCGACCGATGCGATCGTGACGCTGTTGAGCGGCAGGCGCACCCGGCGCTGGTGCGCCTTGCGGACCGACAGCGTCGCCGAGCACACGTCGCGCACGAGGTCCATCGTGTCGACGAGGTCGTCATCGGACGGCAGTTCGTCGAGGGTCGGCCAGTCGGTGAGATGAACGCTGGTCGAACCCGCGTCGGCGCCGTGCAGGCCGCCGTAGATCTCCTCGGACACCAGCGGCAGCAGCGGAGATGCCACGCGGACGAGCACGGACAGCACGGTGTGCATGGTGTCGATCGCGTCGTGGTCGCCCTCCCAGAACCGGTCGCGGCTGCGCCGCACGTACCAGTTGGTCAGCACGTCGAGGTGGTCTCGCACGATCTGGCAGGCAGCGAACAGGTCGTACGCGTCGAGCGCCTCGGTCATGTCGGCGACGAGCGCGCGGGTCTTCGCCAGCACGTACCGGTCGAGCACGTTCGTCGAGTCGGTCCGCACGACACCCTGGTAGTCCGGCAGCGTTGGCGTACAGCGTGAGGAAGTACCACGAGTTCCACAGCGGCAGCAGCACGTGTCGCACCGTGTCGCGCATGCCCTCCTCGGTGACCATGCCATCGCCACCGCGCAGGATCGCCGACGACAGCAGCGACCAGCGCATGGCATCGGCGCCGTGCGTGTCGAACATCGCCCTAGGGTCCGGGTAGTTGTTCAGGCTCTTCGACATCTTGCGCCCGTCGTCGCCGAGCACGTTGCCGTGGCTCACACAGTTGGAGAACGCCGGGCGGTCGAACAGCGCCGTGGCGAGGACGTGCAGCGTGTAGAACCAGCCACGGGTCTGGCCGATGTACTCGACGATGAAGTCACCCGGGTAGTGGTGCTCGAACCAGTCGTGGTTCTCGAAGGGGTAGTGCACCTGGGCGAAGGGCATCGAGCCCGACTCGAACCAGCAGTCGAGCACCTCGGGGACGCGGCGCATCATCGACGCCCCGGTCGGGTCGTCGGGGTTGGGGCGCACGCAGCTCGTCGATCGTCGGGGCGGTGCAGGTCGGTGACCGTGACGCCGAAGTCGGCCTCGAGTTCGGCGATCGAGCCGTAGACGTCGATGCGGGGATAGGTCGGGTCGTCCGACTGCCACACCGGGATCGGCGAACCCCAGAAACGGTTCCGGCTGATCGACCAGTCACGGGCGTTCTCGAGCCACTTGCCGAAGCTGCCGTCCTTGATGTGCGCCGGTTGCCAGGTGATCTGCTGGTTGAGCTCGACCATCCGGTCGCGGAACTCGGTGACCTTCACGAACCACGACGAGATCGCCCGGTACACCAGCGGTTGCGAGCAGCGCCAACAGTGCGGGTACGAGTGGTCGTAGGTGGCGTGACGCACGACGACGCCTCGCTCCTTGAGCTCGCGGATGACGCGGGTTGGCGTCGAAGACGTGCGTTCCCGCCCAGTCGGTCACCTCGGCGGTGTAGCGGCCGTGTTCGTCCATCGGGCAGATGGTCGGGATGCCGGCGGCGTTCGCGACGACCTGGTCGTCCTCGCCGAAGCCCGGAGCGAGGTGCACGATTCCGGTGCCGTCGTCGATCGACACGAAGTCGGCGGCGAGCACCTGGAACGAGTTCGTCCGTGTCGGCGAAGTAGTCGAACAGCGGCGTGTAGCGACGCCCGACGAGGTCGGCGCCCTTCATCGTCGCCGACCGTGGTGGCCTCGCCGAGTTCGGCCGAGTAGTTGGCGAGCAGCGCTTCGGCGAGCACGTACCGGATGCCGTCGAGTTCGACGACGACGTAGTCGATGTCGGGTCCCGACCGCCAGCGCGAGGTTCGACGGCAGCGTCCAGGGTGTGGTGGTCCAGGCGAGGAGTCGTTCGCCGGACTCCAGCTCGAATCCGACCGTCAGTGCGGGGTCCTGACGATCGCGGTAGACGTCGTCCATGCGGGTCTCGGTGTTCGACAGCGGTGTCTCGCAGCGCCAGCAGTAGGCGATGACGCGGAACCCCTCGTAGATCAGACCCTTGTCCCACAGTGTCTTGAACGCCCACATGACGCTCTCCATGTAGGAGAGGTCGAGCGTCTTGTAGTCGTTGTCGAAGTCCACCCAGCGAGCCTGGCGAGTGACGTAGTCGCGCCAGTCGTCGGTGTACTGCAACACGCTGGTTCGGCACGCGTCGTTGAACTTGTCGATCCCGAACGCGGTGATGGCGGGGTGGCCGGAGATCCCCAGTTCCTGCTCGGCCTTGACCTCGGCGGGCAGGCCGTGGCAGTCCCACCCGAAGCGACGCTCGACCCGTCGGCCGCGCATCGTCTGATAGCGCGGGATGGCGTCCTTGACGTACCCGGTCAGCAGATGGCCGTAGTGCGGCAGCCCGTTGGCGAACGGCGGGCCGTCATAGAACACGAACTCGTTCGCGCCGTGCTCGCCGGCGTCGCGCCGATCGATCGACGCCTCGAAGGTGTCGTCCTTCTCCCACCGCGCGAGGACGTCCTCCTCGAGTCGGGGGAAGTTCGGCTGCGGGTCGACGTCTGGGTAGGCCACGCCACGATGCTACCGACGAGCCGGCGGAGCTCAGTTGCGATCGTCGTCGAACGAGAACCGGAAGTCGTCCTCGCCGCGCTCCGACTCGCCGTCGGTGCGTTCGTCGACCACGCGCAGGCATCGCCTGCGTCGCCTCGTCCGTGGACACGTCGACGTGCTCGTGTTCGTCGGCGGCCACGTCGGCCGGCACGGGCTCGTCGGCCGGCACGGGTTCGTCGGCGGACGTGTCCGCCTCGGGCATGTCGGCCACGGTCACCAGCGAGTCGTCGGGCGACGCCGGAGATGTCGCCGTCGATCGCGGCACCGACGCCGCCGGCCGGCGCGAACTCGACGCCGGCTCTGTTGTCGCCTGGTTCGTCGTCGGACGCCGACAGCAGTGGGGGTCGAGCGGCGCCGAGGCCGCCGGGGACGCGCTCGACCACGCCGACGATCGACGAGGCAGCTTCGCGCAGTCGGTTGCGTTGCTCGGCGAGGAACAGCTCGAGTTGCTCGACGTCCGACTCGAGGAAGTCACGTCGGGCCTTGAGTGCATCGACCTCCCCGGCGATGGCGATGCGCTCGGTCTCGCGGACACGGCGAGCTTCTGCATGAGCCTCGTCGAGCAGCTTGGCTGCCATCTCGCGAGTGGAGTCGAGCGTGGTGGCCGCCTCGTCATTGGCGGACGGACGATGCGGGCTGCCTCGCCGCGGGCCTCGGCAATCGTGTTGTCGGCGGTGCGTTGCGCGAGCAGCAGCGTGCGGCTGATCGTCTCGGACTCGTCCGCGCGGACGCGTCGACCGTCGCGGGAGTCGCGGCAGCAGACTCGGTGACCTCTTGCAGACGAGCGACCGCGGCTCGCGCTCGCGCCTCCATGGCGGTCGACTGATTCTGTGCACGCTCGAGTTCGTCGGCGACGTCGTCGAGGAAGGCCTTGACCTCCTTCGGGTCGTGCTCCCTTGCGGACCGTCTTGAACACAGCGTTCCGCACGCTTTGGGGACTCATTTCCATGGCTTGCTCCTGTGTCGTCAGTCGTCGTAGTCGTCGTAGCGCGGCGCACGCTGCTGCGCCGGCGGCTTCAGGAGGTAGACGCCGGTGGCGACCTTCTCCATCGAACCGTCGAGCGCGTAACAGATGCCACTCGCGAAGTCGATCAGGCGGCGAGCGATCTCACGCTCCGTGCCCTCGAGGTTCATGATGACGGGCTGGCCGTCCTTGAACTTGTCGGCGACTTCCTGGGCCTGGTCGAACCGTCGCGGTCTCACGGTGTGGGGTTCCATGGATCCTCCCGGAACGCTGTGCAGGTTCGGCTGCGGGGTCTGACTCGGCCTGATCTGGACGCCGGAGTCGTCGGTACGCCCGTTCGCGCCACGGCGCGCCGGGGACGCATCGAAGTCCCGCGATGGGAAGCTCGGCCTCGCCGACACGGTACGGACCGTCGGCTCCTCCTCGGGCTCCCATCCGCGCTGGTTCGCGCCAGGACCCGCGCCCGTGGGCGCGCCTCGACATCGCGACTTCCTCGGCTCGGACGCGGCGGAGCAACCGGCTCGTCGTAGTCGTCGTAGTCGTCGTACGCATCGTCGGGACCGAGACCCAGGTAGTCCATGGTCCGTTTCCAGAGTGACATGCATTCCCTCCTGCCGGGCGCAGGCTAGCCGAGGCGGTGCCGGACGAGGTGGACAGCCGATGCGGTTTCGCCGTCAGGGCACCGGCGCCGGTCGTGGTGGCCGCGGACCGAACAGTGCGGTACCGACGCGAACTTCGGTGCTTCCCTCCTCGACGGCGACGAGGAGGTCGTCGGACATCCCCATCGAGCACACGGCGAGGCCGAGGTCGTCGACCAGTGCACGCACCCGACGGAACCCCGGCCTCGCGGCCTCGCTGTCTGCCCCGGTCGGTCCGACCGTCATCAGCCCGCACACGACCAGCCCCCGCTCGGTCGCCCGCTCGACCAGCGCTGCGACCTCCCCGACGGTGCAGCCTCCCTTGCCCGGCTCGCCGGTCGTGTCGACCTGGATCAGCACACGGCCACCCGCTGCGCGCGGGCCACCTCGTCGACGATCGAGGCGCGGTCGAGACTGCACCAGACGTCGACGATGCCGGCGAGCTGACGAACCTTGTTGCGCTGGAGCCGCCCGATGAAGTGCACCTCGGGCCCGAGACGCTCGATCGTCGCTCGCTTGTCGAGCAGTTCCTGTGCGTAGTTCTCACCGATGGCGTCGCATCCTGCAGCGACGGCGGCTCGATCGCATCGGCACCGAATCCCTTCGTCACGCCGACCACGTCGACACGGTGGGCCCACGGCCGCTCGACAGCGTCGATGCGTTCGCGCAGCAGGCCCAGACGGGCCACGAACGCCCGTCCGTGTCGATCACGGCGCCTCGAACCAGACGACGAGCGCATGACGTTCGAGTTCGGCTCGTCGACGATGTGAGCGGAAGCGGCGGTCGCACCCCGTGCAGCTCCCAGCGACGTCGACCTCGATGCCACGTCGAGCAAGACCTGCCCTCACCGCTGCAGGCACGTCGAGCGCTCGTGTGCCCCAACTCGTCGATCCCGTCACGTCGCTCGGTGCGACGCCGACGCCGCCGCGCCACCTGGTCCAGTTCGCCAGCACCGAATTCGTAACAGCACGGATGAATGCACGGCCCGAGCACTGCGGCAGCCACCTGTGTCCCCGTGGATTCGACCACGTCGACGGCGACATCGATGACGCCGCCCGCGAGGCCGCGCCATCCGGCGTGGGCGACGACCCGCGCCGTTCCGTTCGCTCCGAACAACGCCAGCGGCGCGCAGTCGGCAGCCCACACTGCCAGCGTCTCGCCGGATCGATCGGCGACGAGGACGTCGCCGGTCGCCGCCAGCGGCCGGGCGACGCTCGTGAGCGACGTCGACCGCGACGACCTCCACGCCGTGCACCTCGTCGACCATCACCCACCGCGTCCCGTGAGTTCGAATTGGCGCCGCCCCAAGGTGTCGGCGTCGACGATCTCGGGATGTACATCACCGTCGGAGCATTCGGTGACCGCCGCGACCGCGACGCGCCCGCCGATGTCGCGTCGCAGGAGTTCCTGCATCGATCGGGTGAGCGCTCCGCGACCTACTTCAGGAACGACGGAACGTCGAAGTCGTCGTCGCCACCATCGTCGGCCAACGGGTCCTCGTCGTCGTCGGAGCCGAAGAGTTCGGTGATCCGGGTCGACGCGGTGCGCAGACCGTCGTCGGAGGTCGTGCTGCGCAGCGGTGCGGAATCGTCGAGACGGTCGAACCCTGCGGCGATCACGGTGATGCGGACTTCGTCGCCCATCTCGTCGTCGATCACGGTACCGAAGATGATGTTGGCGTCCTGGTGTGCCACACCGTGGATGATCTCGGCGGCCGCGTTCATCTCGAACAGCCCCATGCCGGACGGACCGGTGATGTTCAGCAGCACCCCGCGGGCGCCATCGATCGCCGACTCGAGCAGCGGGCTCGAAATTGCCGCCTTGGCAGCCGACACGGCGCGGTCGTCGCCGCTCGCCTGCCCGATGCCCATCGAGCGCGGAACCGGCGTTGGACAGCACCATCTTGACGTCGGCGAAGTCGGTGTTGATCAGGCCCGGCGTGGTGATGAGCCCCGTGATGCCCGACACGCCCTGCAGGAGGACCTCGTCGGCCATCTTGAACGCATTGAGCACACTGGTCTTGTCGTTGGCGACGGTGAGCAGGCGATCGTTCGGGATGACGATCAGCGTGTCGACCTTCTCCTTGAGCTTCTGCACGCCGTTGTCGGCCTGGACGGCGCGGCGGCGACCCTCGAACGAGAACGGTCGTGTCACGACACCGATCGTCAGCGCCCCTGCCTCACGGGCGATCTCGGCGATGACGGGTGCCGCACCCGTGCCCGTGCCGCCGCCTTCGCCGGCGGTGATGAACACCATGTCGGCGCCACGGACCATCTCCTCGATCTCGTCGTGGTGCGCTTCGGCCGCCGACCTGCCCACCTCGGGGTCGCTGCCGGCGCCCAGGCCACGGGTGAGATCACGACCCACGTCGAGCTTGACGTCGGCGTCGCTCATCAACAGCGCCTGCGCATCGGTGTTCACGGCGATGAACTCGACACCCTTCAGCCCGGCATCGATCATCCGGTTGACGGCATTCACGCCGCCGCCGCCGACGCCGACGACCTTGATCACGGCGAGATAGTTCTGCGGAGCGCCGACCATCAGCGGGTCCTCCAAGTGTGTTGGTTCATGATTCGGATCGTTTCAGCCGAGCACACGGGTGAGGCGAGCAGACAATGGAAGCAGACGTGCAGGACACATCCTGTCAGGTCCGGCGTCCACAGATGTGGACGCTCACCGTACCGTGACTTCGGATGTCGAGACGTCGATCACCGTGACGGGCTTGTCACCGATGTCGTCGAGTGTTCTCTGGAGTCGGACGAGCTTCTCGATCTGCGAGTTCTCGCCGACGGCCGAACCGAATCGTACCTCGATCGGGCCGCGGTCGCTGGTGAGCACCAGGACGAGGTCGGCACCGTCGGGGGTCACCAACATGGACTCGACCCGGCCGCGGATGTCGGGGGTCAGTTTCGTGACGAGCGACGCCGCCGACGAGTAGCCGATCGAGGCCGAACTGGCCGGGGCCGACGTCGAGGGTGTCGGGGCCGTCGATCCAGACCAGGGCGACGGGCTGACCGTCGACGAGTGCGAGCACTCGACCGTCGACGTCGATCACCCTGGCCTGGCCGTCGGCGCCCATCATGGCCGCGACCGGCGTGCGCTCGCGGATCTCGATCGACGCCGAATTCGGGAACGATGCCGTCGCACGCGCGTCCTCGACCCACGGGATCGCTTCGAGCTCGGCCTCGACGGCCTCGCTGTCGACGAGCAGGACGGCCGTCCCGGTCAGGTCGTCGATCACCGCGTCCAGCGCCTCCTGGTCGGTGTAGACCGCGCCGGTGACGGTCACGTTCTCGACGGCGAACAGCGAGGATCCGAGCAGGGCGAGCACTCCGATCAGGATGACGACCACGACGCCGGCGAGCACCAGCCACCAGATCCGTCGGCGATTCCGGGACCGGTTGACGCCGATGCGCCGTTGACGGATGCGAGGTTCGATGCCACGCGTCGAAGCGTCGCTCGCCGTGACCGCATCGCTGGCTCCGTCGTCGTCGATGAACACCGGCTTCGAGTCGGAGTCGCGTTGGAGTTCGTCGTCGAGATAGGTGACATCGGGCAGGTCATCGCCACCGATGGCGATGATCGCCCGCTCCGGCGGGAGACCGCCCTCGCCGGTGTGACGACCCACGTCACCGTCGACGTCCCTGTCGACGTCCCCCTCGAACTCACCGTCGACGTCACGCTCACCGTCGCTGTGCGCATCGCCGGCGAAGGCACGTGAGAGTTCGTCGAGCACCGACCGGTCCGGAAGGGTTTCGGACGGCACCGATTCGCCGTCGAGGTCCCCGTTCGGCTCGCCGTGCTCGTCGACGGGTTCGTCGACACGGCCACCTCGCTGTCGTCGCCACACCATCTCAGAACACATCGCCTTCGTCGAAGCCGACCAATCTGATCTCGCTGCGAAGGCGGAACCCGCTGGTGGTCTCGACCAGCCCACGCACCTCGGTCATCAACGCCAGCACGTCGTCGGCGCTCCCACCGTCGTCGGCCTGGATGAAGTTGGCGTGCTTGACGGACACGGTGGCCGTACCGAGACGACGACCGCGCAGACCTGCGGCGTCGATCAACGCCCCCGCGCTCACCTCGCCCGGTACCGGGTTGACGAACACCGATCCGGCGTTCTGACCTCCGGGCTGATTGGCGCGCCGCCAGGCCACGATCTCGCCGATCAGACGGGCCGACACGTCGGCGTCGCCGTGCTCCAGTTGGAGCAGGGCGTCGAGCACCACCTGCTCGGGCGCGAGCGCGCTCGATCGGAAGGCGAGCCCGAGCTCGGCGACCGGCAGCGTCGCGCTCGCCTCCGGCGACGAGGTCGAAGACCGTCACCTCGACCAACGACGCTGCCATGTCGGAACCGTGGCCGCCGGCGTTCATGCGGACGGCTCCGCCGATCGAGCCGGGCACACCGACGGCCCACTCGAACCCGCTGAGTCCCGCCGCAGCGGTCTTCCACGCGAGCACCGGGAGCGCCACACCTGCCGACGCGGTCACCCGTGCCGTTGCAACGTCGATGTCGGCGGTGGCGTCGAGATCGGCGAGACCGATCGCGATACCGGGGAACCCGGCATCGGCGACGAGCAGATTCGAACCGCGACCCACCGCGAGCACGGGCAGACCGGATGCGCTCGCAGCCTCGGCGACTGCGGTGAGCTGCCTGCGATCGGTGACGTGGACGAACAGCGCCGCCGGACCGCCGACGCGATAGGTGGTCATCGGGCCGAGGGCGACGTCGCGTCGCACGGCGTCGCCGAGGTCCGCGAGGTGGCGCGAGCGCGCGTTCGACGGCGTCAGCGTCGACGGACATCGAGGACCTCCGACGGCAGCGTGGCGATGTCGCCGCACCCCATCGAGATGCAGACGTCGCCGTCGCGGAGTTCGCCGGCGAGGAACGAGACGAGGTCCTCGCGACGCGGCAGCCACACGACACGTCGGGAGGGATCGGCTTCGGTGACGGCATTGACGATCAGCTTGCCGGTCACACCCGGTATCGGAACGGTACCGGACGCATAGATGTCGGTCAGCACGACCAGATCGGCGCCGGTGAATGCGAGCGCGTACTCCTGCCACATCTCCTGGATGCGGTGGTACCGGTTCGGCTGGAACACCGCCACGATGCGTTGCCACGAGTCACCGCTGTCTCTCGCGGCCCGGATCACCGCGTCGATCTCGGAGGGCAGGTGCGCGTAGTCGTCGACGAAGGTCGCCCCGCCGTCGATCCCGCGGACGTCGAAGCGGCGGGCGACTCCCCCGAAACGTGCGAGGGCCGCGGCGATGTCGTCGAACGCGACGCCGACGCTCAGGGCCATGGCCGCAGCCCCCGTCGCGTTGACGACGTTGTGGATGCCTCGCAGCGGAAGCGCGATCTCGCCGAGTCGTTCGACGGTCCCGTCGACGCCACGGCGTGTGAGTCCGAATCGGAACGAACCGGAGGTTGCACGCACGTCGACCGCGCGGACGTCGCACTCTGCCCCGAGCCCGTAGGTGACCCCGCCGTGGCGTCGCGACAGTTCGGCGCCGATCGGGTCGTCGCCGCAGATCACCTTCGGCCCGTCGATCTGACCGAGGTAGTCGTCGAACCCTGCGACGATGCCGTCGAACGAACCGTAGTGGTCGAGGTGATCGGCTTCGACGTTCGTGAGCACGGTGCCGAACAGCGGGAGTTCCAGATGGGTGCCATCGCTCTCGTCGGCCTCGACGACCAGCCAATCGCCGTGGGTCCACTGCGCTCCGGTGCCGAGATCGGTGACGTCTCCGCCGACGATGAAGCTCGGACGCATCCCGGCCTGTGCGAGGACCAGCATCAGCATCGAGGTGGTCGTGGTCTTGCCGTGGGTGCCGGCGACTGCGAGCGACCGTGCCCTCGCGCAGATCGACGCGAGCATGCCGGCGCGGCTCAGCACGGTCACCCCGGTGGCCCGGGCCTCGTCGAGTTCGATGTTGCGTTCGGGAATGGCCGTCGATGCGGTCACCGCGTCGACGCCGTGGACGAGCGCCCGGGCGTGGTCGATGTGCACGTCGACGCCGGCGGCGCGCACCCGCTCGAGCACCGGATGGTCGCGAAGGTCGGATCCGGACACCACGTGGCCCATCTCGGCGAGGGCGATGGCGACCGCGCTCATGCCGGGACCGCCGACGCCGACCACATGGAGGCGATGCGCGATCGAGAGGTCGAGCGGCGGGAGTGGGAGGCGACGACGACGGGACGACGCGGTCCGTCAGGATGCCGACTCGAGTGTCGGTGCGGAGGTCGGAGCGGGTGTCGATGCCGGTGGCGAGGGCTGAGGACGTCACGATGGCGACGATGCTATTGCGACACGCTCGATCAAATCGGCCAGGGCTCCGGAACGGTGCACCTCGCCGCGACGCCGCGCCGCGACCGCCAGCGCATCGCGACGACCGGGGTCGGCGCGGAGTGCGTCCAGCGTGTCGGCGAGGCGATCGAGTTCGCTCTCTCGCAACATGAGTGCACCGTCCACCTCGGAGAGCCACCGCACGTTGTCGGTCTGGTGATCGTCGGCGGAGGCCGCCCACGGCACGAGGATCGCCGGGGTGCCCGTGACGGCGACCTCGTGGACGGTGCTGGCTCCCCCGCGGCCGATGATCACGTCGCAGGCCTCGTACACCGCCGCCATGTCGGTCTCGTAGCCGACCACCTGGTGGACCACGGCACCCTCGACGTGACGGACGCTCTCCGCGAACCGCTCGCCGGTGATCTGGCGGACCGCGAGTCGACTGTCGTCCCGATGGCCCACGAGGTACTGCTCGATGGCGTCGTTGAGCACGCCGGATCCGAGCGAGCCGCCCATCACGGCGATCATGAACCGATCGGGTTCGATCCCGAGCCGGTCGCGTGCAGCTCGTCGCCGTGCGTCCGAACTCCGGTCGACGTCGAGGATCGCCTGGCGGACCGGGGCGCCGGTGATCTCGGCGCGCGGCAATGGCGAGTTCTCGAACGCGACGGCGCAGGCCGCTGCCGAGCGAGCCGACAAGCGGCTCGCTCTCCCCGGCGTCCGGTCGTACGACACCACCACGACGGGGATGCCCAGTCGGCGGGCGGCGAAGACCGCCGGCATGCTCGCGTAGCCGCCGACCGACACGACCACGCGCGGTCGCCACTCGCGCAACAGTCCCCTCGCCGCCCGGGTGCTGCGCACCATCTTCGGGAGGAAGCCGAGATTGGCCCGGGTGAGGCGACGCTGCAGGCCGACGACGTCGAGGAACTCGTGGGGGTACGGCGTGTCGGGCAGCAGGCGCGTCTCGACGCCGCGTCGGGCGCCGAGGTACCGGATGGTGGCCGGATCGTGTCCGGCTGCGACCAGGGCGTCGGCCACGGCGAGCGCCGGCAGCACGTGGCCGGAGGTGCCGCCACCGGTGACCACCGCAAAGGCCCGGTCGGTCATCGCGCGTTGATGCGCCGCGCCACGCTCAAGAGCAGCCCCGCTGCCGCCATGCTCACGAACAACGAACTGCCGCCGGCGGAGAAGAACGGCAGCGTGAGGCCGGTGACGGGCATGAAGCCGACGACACCACCGATGTTGACGATCGCCTGGACACCGAACCACGCCGCGATACCACCGGCGAGCAACATGCCGAACCGGTCAGGAGCAGCGATCGCGGTCTGCACGCCCAGGGCGAGCAGCATCACGAAACCGCCGATCACCGCGACGGTCCCGATCAGGCCGAGTTCGTCGGCGATCACAGCGAAGATGAAATCGCTGTGCGCATAGGGCAGGTAGCCGAGTTTGGCGTTGCTGCCACCGATGCCCGACCCGGACAATCCGCCCGACGCCATGCTCAGGTACCCCTGATAGGTCTGGTAGGCGAGGTGGTCCTTCTCCTCGGCGATGTTCATGAACGCCGTGAACCGATCGAGTCGACGCGGGCTCGACACCACGAACAGCAGCGCCGCGCCGAGGGCGGCGACGGCCATGCCCGACAGCGGGGTCAACGGCACACCGGCGACCCAGGCGACGCTGAACACGATCGCACCGAGCACCACCGCCGCGCCGAGATCGCCCTGGGCGAGGCACAAGCCGGCCCCGATCGTGGCGAGCGCGCCGAGCGGGACGAGCGTCGTGAGACGATCGCCGAGCATGTCTCGGCGCCGGGTGAGGAGGTCGGCTGCGACGATCACGACGGCGATCTTGAGGAACTCGGAGGGCTGCATGCTCAGCGGCCCGACGCGCACCCATGAACGTGCGCCGTTCACGCTCGCGCCGACACCGGGCGCGAACGGTGCTGCCATCGCAGCGACGGCCAGCACGGCGATCGGCAGCGCGAGGCGCTGCCAGCGCCGGTACGAGATCTTCGCCATGATGACGAGTGCGATCAGGCCGAATCCGGCCCACATCGCCTGCTTCGCGAAGACGCCGTACGGCGAGCGGCCGAGGTTGGCCTCGGTGACCGCCGAGGCCGACAGGACCATCACGAGGCCGAGCATCACCAACACCGAGACGACGGCGGCGATCGCATAGAACGTCCCGGGCGGCGGACCGAGCACCTCGGCGGCGAGTTCGGCGCGTGGTTCGCGTGATCGTCGCCCGACAGCCCGAGTCCGGCTGGCGCGCCGGGACGGCGCCGTGTGCCGCGGTGTCTCGGTCCCACCGTGGAGTCGTTCGAGTGCCGCTCTCCGGCGGTCGCCGACGCTGATCGTGCTGGTCATCTGGACCCCTCTCGTTGGATGCCTGTGGCGCTCGGAGCGAAGCGATCGAGCACCAGTGATCGGAAGTGGTCGCCGCGCGCTTCGAAGCCGCTGTACCGATCGAAGCTGGCACAACCCGGCGAGAGCAGCACGGTTGCGCCCGGCCGCGCGAGCTGCGACGCCCGTTCGACCGCCTCGTCGAGGTCTGCGACGACCTCGACGACCGCGACACCGCGAGAACGCAGCCACGATGCGATCGGCCGTGTCGCCGGTCGCGATGACCGCCTCGACGCCGGTGGTGTCGGCGGCCATTGCGGCCAGATCGACGCCCTTGTCGTAGCCGCCGGCGATGAGCACCAGGTGCTCGAAGGACCGCACGGCCGCTGCGGCGGCGTGGGGTGTGGTGGCCTTGGAGTCGTTGTACCAGGCGACGTCGTTCCACGTGCCGACATGTTCGAGGCGGTGCGGTGGCCCGGTGAACGAGGCGAGCGCCTCGGCGATCGCCTCCGCATCGGCGAGCCCGGTCTCGAGGACGAGCGCCGACGCGGCCAGATGCGTTCGTCAGGTCGTGCGGCAAGCTGCGCTTCATCGCGGACACGAGCGCGAATGGTTCCCGCCGGCCCGACCAGCCGACGCTCCTCGCCGCGAGTGTCGACGTGGTAGTCGGCTCCTGCCGCGCCGAAGGTGACCTTCCGCCCCGGTGCCTCACGAAGACGACGCATCACCACGGGATCGTCCACGAAACCGACAGCGACGTCGTCGGGACGTTGGTGGGCCCACACCTGCGCCTTCGCAGCCTCGTAGCTGGACATCGACCGGTGCCAGTTGAGGTGATCCGGTGCGAGGTTGAGCCAGGCAGCGCCCTCGGCCCGGAACGTCGGCGTCCAGGCCAGCCGGAAGCTCGTGCACTCCACGACGAAGGCATCGAGATCCATCTCGATCGCGTCGACGAGGGGGGTCGAGGTGTTGCCGGCGTCGATCGTGCGAAGTCCGGCGGCTCGCAGCATCTCGACCGCGAGCAGGGTCGTGGTGGTCTTGCCGTCGGTACCCGTGATGGCGAGCATCGGACGTGGTCCGCCCGGACGATCCTGCTCCCAGCGATGGGCGAGTTCGATCTCCGACACCAGCTCGACGCCTGCGTCCCTCGCTGCGCTCACGACGGCGTGTGTCTCGGGCACGCCCGGTGCCGGACTGACCAGCTCGCAACCCGAGATCACCTCGGCCAACGTGTCGGCATCGGGACGGTCGAGCAACTCGACGCCCAGCTCGGCTGCGAGCGCGCTCCGCCGGTCGTCGACGTCGTCGTCGGCGACCACGACCTCGACGCCGCGACGCAGCAGTGCTCGCACCGTCGACTCGCCGGCGACGGCGAGGCCGTACACGAGGGCTCGGCTCACCGTCACAGCTGCACCTGAGCGGTGAAGTCGGCGATGAAGATCGCGAGCGCCGATGCGACACAGATCGCCGAGATCAGCCAGAAGCGGATGATCACGGTCGTCTCGGGCCAGCCGATCAGTTCGAAGTGGTGATGGATCGGGGACATGCGGAACAGGCGCTTCGTGCGACCCGATGCCTTGAACACGCCCATCTGGATGGCGACCGATCCCGCCTCCATGACGTAGATCCCGCCGATCAGCGCGATCAAGAGGGTCGTGTTGAGCGTCAGCGCGCAGAACGCCAGTGCAGACCCGATGGCGAGCGCTCCGACGTCGCCCATGATGATGCGCGCCGGGGCCGCGTTCCACCAGAGGAACCCGAGGCAGCCGCCGGCGAAGGCGGCCGCGAAGACACCCATGTCGAGCGGGTTCACGACGGTCGCGTAGATCTCGGGGTTGCGGAACGCCCAGTAGGCGATGATGGTGAACGCGCCGAATCCCATCAGCGCCGAGCCCGATGCGAGCCCGTCGAGGCCATCGGTCACGTTGACCGCGTTCGTGGTCGCCCAGATGATCATCCCGGCCCACACGACCCAGACCGCGGTCGGCACCTCGATGCCGGCCGCCCCTCTGGTGACGTTGATCGTCTCGGAGATGCCGGTGCCGACGACGAGCCACCACGCCATCGCGATGCTCGCCAGCATCGTGATGTAGTTCTTCTGCTTCCAGAAGATGCCTCGGTTGTGGCGCTTGCGGACCTTGATGTAGTCGTCGAGGAAGCCCATCAGGGCCATGAACAGCACGCCGACCCAGACGATCATCGTCTGGTCGGAGAATGCGAGGCCCCGCCGTGCGTGGGCGACGAGCCAGCCGATGAAGGCCGCGACGACGATCGCGATGCCGCCCATCGTGGGCGTGCCCTGCTTGTGCATGTGGTGCTCGGGACCGTGATCCTCCTTGCCGAGGATCGGTTGGCCCTGGCCACGCTGGCGGAAGAAGATGATCAGGTACCGGGTGCCGAACAGCGAGACGAGCATCGAACTCGCCCCCGCCAGGATGATGGCGATCACGATCGTGCCTCCAGACACTCGCGGGCGACGGCCCGATCGTCGAAGTCGATGGTGTGGTCGGCGAATTCCTGGGTCGATCTCGTGTCCCTTGCCGGCGATGACGACCACGTCACCTCGCTGCGCCGAGGCGATCGCTTCCGCGATGGCCTCGCGCCGGTCGACGATCGTGGTCACCCGCGCCGCCGAGGTCCGGTCGACTCCCTCGACGATCTCGCGGACGATCGCCTCGGGCGACTCGTCGCGGGGGTTGTCGGAGGTGATCACGACGCGGTCTGCGGCACGGCTCGCGACGGCACCCATCGCCGGACGCTTGGGGCGGTCGCGATGGCCGCCACAGCCGAACACCACGACGAGCGAACCCGAGGCACCGACGATGCGGCGCGCGGCCTCGAGCAGCCGCTCGAGTCCGTCGGGCGTGTGTGCGTAGTCGACCACGACGGTCACGCCACGTCGGCGACTCTCGTCGGTGGCGACGACCTCGAACCGCCCCGGCACGACCTCGAGCGCCGAGACGCCCCGCACGGCCACGTCGATGTCGACGCCCAGTTCGACGGCGGTGGTGAGCGCCGCCAGCGAGTTCGCCACGTTGAAGTCGCCGCCCAGCGGCACCTCGACGCGCCGACCACGCCAGACGTAGCGGTGTGCCTCGGCGGTCACCTCGACCTCGGAGGCGTCGTCCAGGCAGAACGCCACGACGCGGAACTCGCTGCCCGCGACGTCGCTCGCCGCGGTGTCGGCGATCAGGCGCCCGTAGGTGTCGTCCGCGTTGATCACGCCGATCGGCGCGAACTCCGGCGAGAACAACCGGGCCTTGGCGCGGAAGTACTCCTCCTGCGAGCCGTGCAGGTCGAGGTGATCGTGGCCGAGGTTGGTGAACACGACCGCGTCGAACCGGGTGCCGTCGACACGGTGCATCGCCAAGGCGTGCGACGACACCTCCAATGCTGCTGCCGACCGTCCGGCCACGACGAAGTCCCGCAGCATCGACTGCAGTTCCGGCGCTTCGGGGGTGGTCCTCACACCGTGCAGGGTGCCGACGACTCCGCAGGGCTGACCAGCGGTGTCGAGGATCGCGGCCATCAGCGCGGCCGTCGTGGTCTTGCCGTTCGTCCCGGTGATGCCGACGGTGGTCAAGGCGCGGCTCGGGTGGCCGGCGACCTCGGCCGCGATCGGACCCAGCCGTCGCCGGGTGTCGTCGACGACGATCTGCGGGACCGCGACGCCATCGAGATGGTGATCGGTGAGCAGCGCCGTCGCTCCCGCGCTCACTGCCTCGGCGGCAAACGCATGGCCGTCGAAGTGTTCGCCACGCAGACACGCGTACAGCGACCCCGGAACGACTCGATGCGAGTCGTGCACGACCGACGTGACGACGACGCCCTGTTCGAGCAACGTCGCCAACTCGCGTAGCCCGGTCGGATCCGTACCCGGCGAACCGACGGCATTCGGCATCGGCGAGCTCACGACTGCGGACAGACGGCTGCGCCGGGGGCGGGGACGATGCCGAGTTCGTGGATCAGCGTCGGCGCGAGCTCGGCGAACACGGGTGCCGCCGCGGTGCCACCGAACCGGTCGTCGGTGCCCGCCGGCGGTTCGTCGATCGAGACCAGCACGGTGACCTGGGGGTTCTCGGCCGGGAAGAACCCGACGAAGCTGGAGTAGTAGATCCGGTTGCCGTCGTCGTCGAAGTACGTGCCGTTGTCGGCGGCCTTGAAGGCCGTTCCGGTCTTGCCGGCGATCGACAGACCGTCGACCTGGGCCCGGGTGGCGGTGCCGTAACACACGACGTTGCGCATCATCTCGGTGGTCTGGACCGCCGCCTGCTCGGTGACGACACTCCGGGACTCGGACGGCTCGGCCTCGACCACGCTGCCATCTTGTCCCACGGTGGCCTTGAGCAGCTTCGGAGCGACATAGGTCCCGCGATTGGCGATGGTGTTGACGGCGGCGACCAGCTGCAGCGACGTGCTCGACACGCCCTGACCGTAGGCGACCGTCACGCGCTCGGAGCCCCACAGGTCCTTGGCCTCCTTGAGGATGCCGGAGGACTCGCCGGGGAAGTTCAACGCGGTCGTCGAACCGAGGCCGAAGGCCGCCATGTACTCGCGGTGGCGTTCACGGCCCATCTCCTGCTGTACGAAGATCGTGCCGATGTTCGACGACTCGGTGAGGATCTGGGCGACCGACATCACCTCGTCGGGGTGCTGGTGGGAGTCCTTGAGGAGGTCGTCGTAGTACTGCTTGCGCCAGGGCACCACGTAGGAGGTCTCCGGCGTGACCAGGCCCTCGCTGAGGGAACTGGCGATCGTGATCACCTTCGCGACCGAGCCGGGTTCGTAGGCATCGACCGCCGCGAAGTTGCCCGAGGTGACCCCGTACGCGCCGGTCTCGTCGTCGCGGCGCACCGACGCCATCGAATAGATCTCGCCGGTGTCGGTGTCCATCGCGATCGCCGTCGCACCCTTGGCACCGACGGCCGCCACCTGTTCCAGCAGCACCTGCTCGGTCGAGTACTGAATCGACCGATCCAGCGTCAGCACGAGGTCGTCGCCCGCGACGGGCTGCGCCGTCACGGTCTCCGAGCCGGGGATCGAGCGGCCGCCGGGCGCCACCTCTCGGCGCATCTCTCCACCCGTGCCGGACAGCAGGTCGTCGTACTGCAACTCGAGACCCGAGATCCCGACGCCGTCGATGTTGGTGCGACCGATGATGCTGCGTCCGGTGTCGCCACCGGGCATCTCGCGCCGGCTCTCCCGGTCGACGTTCACGCCGGCGAGCTTCATGGCCGACAGCTGGTCGCCGACGTCGGCGTCGGCCTGCCTGCGCACGAAGACGAACCCGCGGTCCTTCGACTCGATCTCGGCGATCAGTTCGGCCACCTTGTCGTCGGGGAGGTCGAGCAGATCGTCGAGGACCTGGACGGTCGCGGTTCCGTTCTCGATCAGCTTCGGGTTGATCGACACCGTCACCGCAGGTACCGACATCGCGAGTTCGGCGCCGTGCCGGTCGAACACCGTGCCGCGCTGCGCCGGGATGGTGACCGAGCGGGTCCACTGATCCGCAGCAGCCGATCGCAGATTGTCGGCCTCGGTGGTCTGCAGATAGGCGACGCGGAGGATCAGGCCGAGCAGGATGGCACCGATCACCACCAGCGCGGTGATCAACCGGCGGCGCGGCGAACCCACCTGGTACTTCGACACTCGGCGACGTCGCGGCGTCGAGCGCACCTTCGCTCGGGTCGCGGGACGGGACGGCGCTGGGGCGTTGCGGGTGGTGCGATGGGGCCGCTTCGCGGCCGGAGCATGCGTCGTCGACCGAGCCGTCCGAGCCGACCCGTGCCGACGGCCACGGTCGTCGCGCCGGCGCGCGGGACCTCCCGAGCGCGAGCTCGCGGGCGCCTGTGGTGCCAGCCCGCTGTTCCGACGCGACACCGTGCGCACGGGTTGCGGGCTTCACGGTGTCACCTCGGTGACGCTCTTGACGGCGCGGAACTGATCGAGCGGGTCGGCGTGGATCACGATCCGCACCGCGTCGTCGCCGATCGGCCCCGCTGCGGCGAGTTGCCGAGCGACCGCTTCGGGGGTGACGGACACGAACGTGGTCGCTCGGCCGCGTCGCATGCCCAACTCCGCGGCGGCCGCCGCGAGACGCACGGGCGAACGCAGTTCGGCACGCTCGTAGCGCAACTCGTCGAATCGCTCGCGTTCGACAGCGACGTCGCGGTCGAGACGATCGAGACGGAGCTGACGTTCGGCGAGCTGCGTGTGGAACACCGCCGCACCGAGCAGGCCCAGCGACACGAGGACCCAGGCGAGCCCGGCGATCACCGCGGGCCAACGGCGACGCCGTGGCACCACCGTCAGCGTCGGCTTGCGAGCCGGCTGCTGGGCTGCCGTCCGCGACGCCGAACCTCGCTGGTTGCTGTCGCGGAGCAATGGGAGCGCGATCATCGATCCTCCACCGGTTGTCCGTCGCTCTTCCTGATCGGGTCGACGCGCTCCACGACACGCAGTCGTGCCGAGGCCGCCCGTCGGTTTCGTTGCTGCTCGGCATCGCTGGCGCGCTTGGGCACGCCCCGCACGATGCGCACGGTCTGGATCGCGCCGCACACACAGGGGAGGTCGTCAGGACAGTCGCAGGCGCCGGCGGCGACGGCGAAGCGGTCCTTGACGATCCGGTCCTCGCCCGAGTGGTACGACAGCACGGCGATGCGCCCGCCCGGCCGGGTCGCCCGCACTGCCTGGTCGAGCGCGTCGGGCAGCACCCCGAGTTCGTCGTTGACCTCGATGCGGATCGCCTGGAACGTCCGCTTGGCAGGATGACCACCCGTGCGGCGGGCGGCGGCCGGGATGGCCGACGTGACGACGGCGGCGAGTTCGGTGGTCGTCTGGATCGGCCGTGCGGCGCAGATCGCTCGTGCGATCCGCGACGCGAAGCGCTCGTCGCCGTAGCGCTTGATGATGCGCGCCAGGTCGGACTCCGAGTATCCGTTGACCACGTCGTCGGCCGACCAGGTCTGGTCGGCGTCCATCCGCATGTCGAGCGGTCCCTCGTGGCGGTACGAGAAGCCCCGGTCGCCACGATCGAGCTGCGGCGACGACACACCGAGATCGAACAACGCCCCGCTGATCCGCTCGACATGGTGCTCGGCGAGCGCCTCGTCGAGCTGGTCGAACCGGCGCTGGCTCGTGCGGAGCCGGTCGCCGTGGTCCGCGAGTCGGGTCGTGGCGGCCTGCCAGCGCGTCGTGATCCTGATCGATGCCGATCACGTCGAGGTCGTCGCGCGACTCGAGGAGCGCCGCAGTGTGCCCCCCGCCCCCGAGCGTGGCATCGACGACGGTGCCGGACGGCACGCTCGCGAAGAGGGCCGTGATCTCGTCGACCATGACCGGTGCGTGCTCGAAGTTCGATGCCCCCGCACGGTCGCCGGTGCTCACCGCGCCCCGCCGGCGATCTCGTACTGACCCTCGGTCTCGTTGCGTCGGTGTGCCTCGGGGTCCCAGATCTCGATCTGGTCGATGTTGCCGAGGACCACCACGGCCGCCTGCGGGGCGAGACCGGCGTGCTCACGCAGGCGCGCATCGAGCGTCACGCGGCCCTGCTTGTCGATCGTGGCCTGGGTGGCCGACGAGGCGAACGCCCGTTGACGGTTGCGCGACACCTCGCCACGCTTGGCCTTGGCGACCAGGTCGGCCGCTTCGGCCTCGAAGGACTCGACGCTGCGAACGCTGACGCAGCCGTCGTCACCGAAGAACAGGTAGCAGTGGTCGCCGAGCTCGCCCCGGTACGACGAGGGCAGTGCCACTCGCCCCCGTTCGTCGAGCTGACGCTCGTAGACCCCGACAAACACGCGCCGCGTTCCTCATGCTTTCCACCCCCGCGGCGATCCTGCCGTGCCGGGAACGCGGGAGTTCTCCCCAGCGCTCCCCATTCTTCCCCCATTTACCCCCATTGTCAACCATCTCTCCCCATTCATGCCCCGTTCCGCCCCACCGATCACCCCCGATCACCCCGCCCGCCACCTCCCGCTGCGATGAGCGAAGCGGCCGCTATCCGGGTCGCTTCGCTCATCGCAGGCGCGGGCGATCCCAGGTGCGATGAGCGAAACGCCGAGTATCCGGTCGCTTCGCTCATCGCAACGTGGATCGCAGCGGAGGTGACGGGCGCGGGCGCAGGTCAGGCGAGTGCGGCGGCGAGTTCGCGGACGATCGCGTCGGCCGACTCGGCGGGCAGCGTGGCCACCGGTGCGAGGTCGGCAGCCGCGGGACGACCTGCGGCGGGATCGAGCAGGGCGACGAGGCGTTGCGGGTCGTACTCGGAGTACCAGCAGCACTGCAGCCGTGCGGCGTCGCGCGTCCGGCGCTGGCTGATCCCGACCAACTTGTTGCCCTCCAGCAGCACCTCGCCGGCACCGAGGCCGTCGAAGCAGACCAACCTCGACCACGGTGTCGAGCGCATCGCTGCATCGTGCACGACCAGGTCGTCGATACCGGTCGCGCGAGCGATTGCCGTCGCGAGGCCGTTGCCCAACCACACCATCGGCCCGTGCACGTCGTCGGACCAACCCGGCGCGGCGGCCGGCACGATCACGTCGAGCCACGTCACCTCACCGGGCACCAGCAGCACCGCGCCCCCACCGCTTCGACGTCGCACCACCTCGACACCCGCCCTCCGGCAGGCCTCGACGTCGACGTCGGACTGATCCTGGGTCGAACCGAGCACCAGCGCCGGCGCGGTCACGTCGTGGCGCCAGATCTCGCGGCTCGCGGGAACGGGCACGGTCCGGGCATGGAAGTCCCCGGCGGTGGAGCGTGATCGGACGATCCGGTACGCGGAAGCGCCGCTCACGAAGCGAGCGGCAGGTACGGACGCCACGTGTCCGGTACCCCGCTCACCGAGACCACGACCCATGCCGTCGCCCGGGGAGCCCGGCACGGCCGCGCCAGTCGCATCCCGGCCTCGTCCGGTGTCCGGTCGCGCTTGCCCAGGTTGCAGGGCCGGCACGCTGCGGCGACGTTCTCCCAACTGTGCGGCCCACCCTTCGAGCGCGGGACCACGTGGTCGATCGAGTCGGCGCGGTCGCCGCAGTACTGGCATCGATAATCGTCGCGGGCGAAGATCGCCCGCCGCGAGAGCGCCGCCCGTCGCACGTACGGCACCTTGACCATGTAGCGCAGCCGGATCACCGACGGGCACGGAACGCTCAGCCGCTCGGAGTGGATCACCCGTCCGTCGTCTTCGAGGACGTCGGCCTTCTCGGCGATCACCAGGCAGGTCGCCCGCTCGCTCGACACGATGCTGAGCGGTTCGAAACTCGCGTTCAGCACGAGCGCGCTCAGCACGACCCGCCCCGTTCCCGATCACCGCTCAGGCGTCGAGTCGCTGCCAATCGCGACACCATCGCAGGTAGTTCAGCACATCTTCCGGCTCCGGGCGATGCGAGATGTCGCCGTACTGCGTGACGAGCCGGAATTCGAGGTACGAGCGCGAGGGCACCGGGAGATACGGCGATCTCGTCCACCACCGCGAGGGAACGAGCCGGACTCCCTGGCGTATCGCGGTGGGCCACAGCGACGGGTGCCGCAGCACGCCCGCCGCCACTGCGACCAGGGGCCCCACGAGGCGTGGCGCCCGGCCGGTCACGCCGGTTTCGGCTCCTTCGGGAGCTGCAGGATCATCTCGCCGATGATGTTGCGCTGGATCTGCGACGATCCGGCGTAGATCGTGCCGGCGCGGGCATTGAGGAACGTGTTGACCCACGAACCCGACGTGTTGGCTGCGCCCGGATCGTCGGTCTGGAACGACGACGACGGCGGTCGACCCTCGATGTACAGCGCATCGGCACCGAGGATGTCGACGGCGAGTTCGGTGACGACTCGGTGGTACTCGCTCCAGTACAGCTTGGAGATCGCACCGTCGGGGCCGGGATGATGTCCGGCGAGGAACTGCGTCAGCGTGCGCTGACCGAGAAAGCGCATGATCTGGACCTTGGAGTGGCACCACGCGAGTCGCTGGCGGATGATCGGATCGTCGGTGAGACCGCACTCGCTGAGCCATCTCGACGAGGCGATCGAGCTCGCCCTGGTAGCGGATCGGCCCGGTCGCTGCGGCCTCGCCCCGCTCGAAACCGAGCAGCGACATCGCGACGGCCCAGCCGTTGTTGACGCCGCCGACGACGTTCTCCTTCGGGCAGCGAGCGTCGGTGTAGAAGACCTCGTTGAACTCGCTCTCGCCGGAGATCATCTTGATCGGACGCACCTCGATGCCGGGCTGGTCCATCGGCACCAGCAGGAACGAGATGCCCTTGTGCTTCGGCGCGTCGGGGTCGGTGCGAGCGAGCGTGAAGATGTGGTCGGCGAGATGGCCGGCCGAGGTCCAGATCTTCTGACCGTTGAGCACCCATTCGTCACCGTCGAGTTCGGCCTTGAGCCCGACGTTGCCGAGATCGGAGCCGGCGTTCGGTTCGGAGTACCCCTGGCACCACGTGTCCGCGCCGGACAGCATCCGCGGGATGTAGTACGACTTCTGCTCCTCGGTTCCCCACAGCAGCAGCGTGTTGCCGAGCATCTGGATGCTGAACAGATCGTTCGGACCGCCGGTCGGCACTCCGGCTCGGGCGAACTCCTCGGCCAGGATGACCTGCTCGGTCGCGCTCAGCCCCGCTCCGCCGTACTCGACCGGCCAGCCCGGAGCGAGGTAGTTCGCCTCGTACAGCGTCTTGCGCCATTCGGTCACGAACTCGAGGATGGCGTCGCCTTCGAGCGCACCGAGTCCCCGTCCAGTTCGACGGCAGCTTCTCGGCGAGGAATGCCTGCACCTTCTCGCGATACGCCTCGGCCTCTGGGGAGTAGGTGGGTTCCATCCGCCGGAGGCTAGTCGTCAGACCTCGCTCGGACCACTGGAGCCGGCGAGCGCCGCCGCACCCACGAGCGGCTGCACGGACCCGGACAGCTCGACCACCTGCAGACCACTGAGGTGCGGCAGCCGCAGCCGTGCAGCGATCTCGCGGCGCATCGTGTCGAGCATGGCGTCGCCGAACGTGTCGACGACCGACGCCGGACAGCACGAACGTCGACACGTCGAACACCGCGGCCGTCGATGCGATCGCTCGGCCGATCATGATGCCGGTCCGTTCGACGATCGATGGCGGTGGCACGGCGCAGCGGGCGGTTCATCTCGGCTTCGAGCGCGGACGCCGACACGAACGCAGCGAGACATCCGGGTGCCCCACACAGGCAGAGCGGGCCGCCCGGGTCGACGGTCATGTGCGCGATCGAGCCCGCATTGCCGTGAGCACCTCGCACCCGGACGCCGTCGACGATGCATGCCGACTCGATCGTGCGGTCGACCACGAGCAGGAAGAAGCTCGAGGTGGTCACCGTGTCGCCGAGCGCAGTTCGCCTTCGGCGGCCGCGCCGGCGAGCGTGTCGAGCACGACGGGGAGACCGGTGAGGTCCTCGACGTGTCGGCGCAGCGGGAATGCCGACCACGCGGGCAGCGCCGCCGGCGACACGGAACCGGCGGGCTCGTCGATCGGTCCGGCGCAGCTGATCGCGACCGACGACGGGTGCCGCGATGTCGTCGGGGCGAGCGGCGAGCACTCGCCGCACCAGCTGTTCGAGCACACGCCACACCTCACGCGTCGGGGTGCCGATCCGGTCGCGGACGAGCACCTCGCCGCGCTGGTCGACGATGCCGGCCGCGAGCCGACCGGGGTCGACCACGACCGCCAACACCGTTGTCTCCGTCTGCACCACGGGGTGCGAACCTATCCCCGACTGTCGCTCGGCCGATCTCCCGTCTACCCTTCCGGCGGTGACGACGGATATCGCGGGCCCCACGGACACGACCGCCATCCGCGGGTTCGCCGACCTGTTCGACGCGATCACGTCGAACGTCGCCCAGGTCCTGCACGGCAAGCACGACACGATCGAACTGGCGGTGATGTGCCTGCTGGCCGAGGGCCATCTGCTGATCGAGGACGTGCCCGGCGTCGGCAAGACGTCACTCGCCAAGGCGCTCGCCGCGTCGATCGACTGCACCTGGAAGCGCATCCAGTTCACGCCTGACCTGTTGCCGACCGATCTCGTCGGCGTCAGCATCTACCAACGCTCGACGGAGACCTTCGTCTTCGAGCACGGTCCACTGTTCGCGAACATCGTGCTGGCCGACGAGATCAACCGGGCGTCACCGAAGACCCAGTCCGCGCTGCTCGAGGCGATGGAGGAGCGCCAGATCACCGCCGACGGCCGCAGCCGTCAACTCGACGCTCCGTTCATGGTGATCGCCACACAGAACCCGGTCGATCAGGACGGCACCTACCGACTTCCCGAGAGCCAGCTCGACCGGTTCCTGCTGCGCATCGCGATCGGCTATCCGGCCCGCGATGCCGAGATGCAGATGCTCGACGTGCAGGGTCGGAGCCGCTGCGATGCAGGCGCTGGAGCCGGTGGTGTCGGTCGAGGAGATCCGGTCGATGATCGCTGCCGTTCGCCGGGTCCATGTCGCCACGGCGCTGAAGTCGTACCTGGTCGACCTCGCTGAGACGAGCCGTCGCCATCCCGGCATCGAACTCGGCTTGTCTCCCCGTGCGACGCTGCAACTCGCTGCGGCAGCACGAGCACACGCAGCCGCTCGGGGCCGCAACTATGCAACGCCCGACGACGTCAAGGCCGTCGGCCACGCCACGCTCAGCCACCGGGTGGTCGTGCGTTCCGAGCACGGTTCGCAACTGTCGCCCGAGGACGCCATCAGCGAGGTCTTCGACGCCGTCGCCGTGCCGGTCCCCCGATGAGCAGGTGACCGGATGGCCCGAACGGCACTGACCCGCCAGGGTGTCGTCGTCGTCGGCGCCGGCCTGGTCGCGATCGTCATCGGGCGCGTGTTCGGCATCATCGAGCTGTTCGTCATCGGTGCCGGCTTCCTCGCGACGGCTGCGGTCGCGGTCGCCTACGTCGCCGGCCGACGACCCCGGATCGAGGCGAATCGTTGGATTCATCCCACGGTGTTGGTGGCCGGCGACACCGGCCACGTCGACGTCCGTCTGCACAACACCGGCGCGTTCCCCACGGCACCGTTCGTGCTGGAGGAACCGGTGGCGCGGACCTTGACCGAAGACCATGTCGCCCGGCTGCCCGTCCCGTCGATGGAAGCCGGATCGGTCTCGTCATCCGGCTATCGGGTACCGACCACCGTGCGCGGTGTCGTCGGTCTCGGTCCGCTGCAGCTGATCGTGAGCGACGTCCTCGGTGTCGCCCGCTCGACCTCGGTGATCGCCGGAACGGACGAGATCGTCGTCGCACCGCGCACGTTGGCGGTCGACATGCCCGAATTGGGCCGCGGTCGGCTGGGGCGCGCCCTGCTCGAGTCGTCCCGGCGACTCGGGCCCGGCGACTTCCACGGCCTCCGCGAGTACGCCACCGGCGACGAACCCCGCAGCATCCACTGGAAGGCGTCGGCGCGCAGCGACGACCTGATGGTCAAGGAGTTCACGGTCGAAGGTTTGCACCGATGCACGGTCGTCTTCGATCCGGCGATCGCGGTCCACGGAAGCACCGCCGGCTTCGAACACGGTGTCACGGCAGCGGCCAGCCTCGTCTCGAGCGCCATCCGCGCCGGGGCTCAGCACACGATTCGTCACCGCTGGCGGTATCGATCTGCCGCGGGCCCGAGGTCGTCAACACGACCCAGCGGGTGCTGGCCCGCATCGAGCCGAGTGACCGACCGCTCGCCGCGATCGACAACGACATGACCGATGGACTGGTCCTGCTCGTCGTGATCACCGGGTCTCATCACGCTGCGTCGTGGCGCGCGAGCGGGGCGATCGCCGATCCCACGATCACCAGGGTGCTGGTGGCCACCGACGGTGATGCGACCGGCGTCCGCCTCGGGGTGAGCGCCCGTTCCGAGGACGAGTTCGTCGCCGCGTGGCAGGCGATGGTCGGTCATCCCGTCGCCGCTCGTCACACGGTCGATGCACCGATGACACAGCCGGAGCCCGTATGACCTCGACGACGAACCGTCCCGCACTCGGCAGCGATCTCCTGGTCACGCTGATGGTCGCCGCGTTCTCCATGACCGTGGCCCTCGGATACGCCCGGGTCTTCTCGGGCTGGCCGTTCGTCGCCGACATGGCCGTGATCGTCATCGCCGGGCACGGCGTCGGGCTCCTGCTGCGACGCCTGCGCCTGACGGCGTGGCTGGCGGTGCCGGCAACGGCGCTGACTCTCGCCTGGGCGGTGCTCGCCGTCTACTACCCCGACACGTTCTCGTGGGGATTGCCGACGAGCGGGACCTGGACGGTGCTCGGGGATCAGCTTGCCCTGGTACGTGAGGAGTTCCGCACAGCGGTCGCCCCGGTCGAGTACGCGGGTGGCTGGGACGTGCTCGCGGCGATCGGTACTCGCGATGGCAGTGCTGCTCGCCGACGTCTTCGCCTTCCGAGCCGACGCCCGCGCCGAGACGCTCGTACCTGGCGGCGTCCTGTTCGTGTTCGTCGGTGCCCTCGGCGACGATCGGCTTCGCGTCGCGACCGCCGTCGCCGTCGTCGGTGTCGGGGCGGTGACGACGGCGACGCTGCGCGGGTACCACGCCGACGCCGGCCGCGACCGGGCGACATCGTGGCGACGATGGCCGACGGCGATCACGTTCGGCATGGTCGTCGCACTCGTCGCAGGTCTCGTCGGGCCCCGGCTGCCGGGGGCCGACGCTGCACCCCTGTACGAGACGAGCGGTGGCGGAGGAAGTACCACCCAGGTGCTCAGTCCGCTCGTCGACATCCGTTCTCGATTGACCAACCGCTCGACGACCGAGCTGTTCCGGGTTCGCGCCGACGCCGAGTCCTACTGGCGATCGTCGGCACTGCCCGACTTCGACGGCACGACGTGGGGTCTGCCGGAACGCAAGCTCCGGCCCGTCGACGGACCGCTGACCGCGCCGGTCGACTCGCTCGTCGAGAACCGCCAACGGATCACCATCGGAGCGCTCGGCGGCACGCTGGTGCCGGCCGCCCCCGATCCGTTCGAGGCCACGGGTCCCGACGACCTGCGATTCGTGGCCGAGACCTCGACCCTCGTCACCGTCGGCGACGAGCTGCAGACGAACGACACGATCGACATCGTCTCGGCGGCACCGGTTCTCGACCCCGCCCGGCTGGCCGCCGCGACGTCCGCTGCGCCGCCGGATCCCATCCACACCAGACTGCCCGACGACCTCCCCGACGTGGTCGCCGCGACCGCCGAGCAGGTGACCGACGGCGCAACGAGCACGTACGACAGTGCGTTGCGCCTCCAGGCGTGGTTCCAGAACGAGTTCGAGTACAGCCTCGAGGTTCGACCGGGTCACGGCAACTCGGCGATCGAGAGTTTCCTCCGCGACCGCGTCGGCTACTGCGAGCAGTTCGCCGGGACCTACGCCGCCATGCTCCGCACCCTCGGTATCCCGACGCGCGTGGCCGTCGGATTCACCTCGGGTGTCGCACTCGGCGAGGGCGAGTACTCCGTGCTGGGCCGCAACGCTCACGCCTGGCCCGAGGTGTGGTTCGACGGCGTCGGCTGGGTCGCGTTCGAACCGACCCCGGGACGGGGCGCTCCCGAACGCCCAGAGCTACACCGGGCTTCCCCCGCAGCAGGACACCTCGGCAGGCGCCGACGACATCGATGCAGCGACCGACGAGGCGCCGCCACCGTCGCTGCCCACCGGTCCGCCCGACCCGGATCAGGGCCTCAACATCCCGGACTTCGACCATCGCGCCGAGCGGCGAGTCGACGGCTCCGACGCCGGAGCCGTCCGCGGACGACGGAGCCGCCTCGCTGTGGCTCGTCGTGATCGGCCTGCTCGCGGCAGCACTCGTCGCACCGAGCGCCGTGCGCATGGTTCGCCGACGACGCCGGTCACGATCGGTCGACGAGCAACTCGCCGACACGTGGCACGCGCGCGACGGGCGCACTGGCGGCCGTCGGGGTCCCGCTGCAACCGTCGGACACCCCGCGGAGGTCGCGGCCAGGACGGCACATCACTTCCCGTTGGTCACCCGGCCGACGGCGTCGCTCGCCGACGCCGTGACGGCGGCGACCTATGCAGCGGAGGGCAGCGAAGGGTTCGACCGACCGGGAGCGTACGGCGCGAGCACGATCGGTGACTGCCGGAACTGGGCCAAGCAGATCGATCGGGCCGCCTCGGAGTCGTTGGACTGGCCGAGCCGGATCCGACATCACCTCACCGCGTGGCGCTGACCCACCGGTCGGGTCCGACGGTGCCGGGCCGGCAGCGACCGGATCAGCGGGTGGCGTCGTCGTCGACGTCAGGTCGCCGGCCGCTGAGCCATGCCGAGATCGGCAGCTGGCCGAGACGTTCGCGTCCGAGCAGGCGCAGTTCCGACTCGAGCAGGATTGCCATGACGAGCACGAGGACGAATCCGGCGAAGGCGACCACGAAACTGACGGCCAAGCCCCCGATGGTGATGACGAGCCCCACGACCAGGCCCAGTGCCAGGAGGATCGAACGACGGCGCGACACCCGATACCCACGTTGGGAGAAGGTGGGGTCCTGTTCGAGCTCCTGCTCGATCTGGCGCAAGATGCGTTGCTCATCCTCGGAGAGAGGCACGAGGCAATCATCGCACGTTTCAGGTCGATCCTCAACGCGGTGGGCGGGTTTCTCCGCTGCGGTCGTCAGGACCCATCCGGGCGGTCCGGGCCCCATTGTTGCCCACCCCGCTCGACGTTGCGGACCCTGCCGCCCTGCACCACGCTGGCGGGGCCGATCGCGTTCGCGCCGAAACGGTCGCGGATACGGTCCAACGCCGCTTCGCGGGCACCGAAACCGGCGTGATCGTCAACCGCCTCGTCGAACGTGAGCTGGTGGTGGACCGCAGCGAGGTTCGATCCGCTCACCCCGACCAGCCGCACGCCAGGTGACGGATCGATCGAGTCGACGATCGGTTGGAGCAACGCAACGATGGTCTCGGCCAGGTCGACGGGCTCGGCGGCCGTGGTCGAGCGGGTGATCGTGTGGAATCCGTCGTCGAAGCGCACCTTGAGCGTCAGGGTGCGCGCTCCGACGTCGGCCTTGCGCAGCCTCGACGCGACAGCGTCGGCGAGACGCACGAGATGCGTGCGCATCTCGGCGGCGAGATACGTGTTCGACGCAAACGTCACCTCGTGGCCGATCGACTTGGCCTCGCGCTCCGGTTCGACGGGACGGTCATCGAGCCCCCGTGCCAGCGAGGCCAGATGATCCGCCTGCGAGGGGCCCAACGCCGCCCGGAGTGTCGAGCGGTCGACACCGACGAGGTCGATGACCCGGCGTATCCCGATCCGGTGCAGTTTGTCGAGCGTGACGGGCCCGACCCCCCACAAGCGCTGCACCGGGAGCGGGTCGAGGAACTCGCGCTCCCTACCGGCGGCCACCACGACGACGCCGGGGCCGGGCTCGATCGCCGATGGCGTCGCACGCGGCTTGGCTTCGACGGAGGCCAGCTTCGCGAGGAACTTGTTCGGCGCGACACCGACCGAGCAACCGAGTCCGAGTTCCACCGACACGTCCCGTCGGATCGACGCCGCGATGTCCGCAGCCGGGCCGAACAGTCGAAGCGAGCCGGTGACGTCGAGGAAGGCTTCGTCGAGTGACAGCGGCTCGACCAGCGGCGTGTAGCGGTCGAGGATCTCGCGGACCTGGGCGCTGACCTCGCCGTAGAGCGAGTGATCGCCCGGGAGGAACACGGCATGGGGACATCGCCGGCGAGCGACCGTCGACGGCATGGCCGAGTGCACCCCGAACCGGCGAGCCTCGTACGACGCGGCGGCGACGACGCCACGGCTGCCGGTCCCGCCGACCACCACCGGCTGCCCGGCGAGATCGGGCCGTCGGCGCAGTTCGACCGACACGAAGAAGGCATCCATGTCCACGTGCAGGATCTGGCGCGGCCCGGTCACGACCCCAGTGTGGCCGGTTACCATCCGCGCCATGAACACCTCGCCGGACACGTCGCACGGACCTGCCACCGATCGTTCGCTCTCGGCGCTGCCATCGGTCGGGGTCCGCATCGGCAGCGTTCGCGGCCATCCTGCTGAGCGGCCTCGCCGGGGCGTTGATCGGCTACTCGTTGATCTCGCTGCAGTGCGACGGCGACTGCGGGCTGGCGACGGGACTCGGCCTCCTGATCGGCGCGGTCGTCGCCGCCGGCGGCATGTCGATCGTCGCCGTGCTGGTGATGCGGGCGATCGGTGAATGGCGTGAGATCGAGGACCGCACCGGCGCCGGGCACGCGCCGCGATGACCGATCGCCACGACGACCCTCCGCCCGAGCCGACGACCACGCTGCGGGCACTCGCAGCCGACCTCGCCACCAGGGCGGGATCGTCAGCGCACGAAGGTCGACGGCACCTCGGTGTCGGCCAACCGGTCGAGCACGACACCAAGTCGACGCCGACCGACCCCGTCACCGAGTTCGACCGGGCTGCGGAGCGACTGATCGTGGACGAATTGAGGGTTCGGCGACCAGACGACTCGATCGTCGGAGAGGAGGGCGCCGGTCACACGGGCACGTCCGGGCTCGAGTGGCACATCGACCCGATCGACGGCACGGTCAACTTCGTGTACGACCTGCCCGCCTGGTGCACCTCGGTCGCGGTCGTCGACCGGCGTGGCCCGCTCGCCGGCGCGGTGTACGTCCCGGTCACCGACGAGCTCTTCAGCGCCGCTCGCGGTGAGGGCGCCACCCGAAACGGCGAGCCGATCCACTGTTCGACGGCGACCGATCTCAACATGGCGCTGATCGGGACCGGGTTCAACTATTCGCCGAGCACAAGGGAAGACCAGGCCAAACGACTCGCACGGCTGCTCCCCCACGTGCGCGACATGCGCCGCTACGGCTCGGCGGCGCTCGACCTGTGCATGGCGGCATGTGGCCGCCTCGACGCGTACTTCGAAGAGCACCTCAACTCGTGGGATCTCGCGGCCGGGGTGTTGATCGCCGCCGAGGCCGGAGCCATGACGTCCAACTTCGTCGGCGGACCCGCCGACACCGACGCCGTCGTTGTCGCCGCACCCGGCATCCACCGCGCCCTCCTCGACCTCCTCGAACGGACATCCCCCGACCAACGATGAGCGAAGCGACCGGAGAGCGGCTTTTCGCTCATCGCTCGGGGTTGGTGGGGGCACTCGATGGGCGGTTCTGGCAGGCGTGGTCGTCGTTGGCCTCGACGATGCGGCATCATGGGGGTGTGGGTACACGCATCCTGGCTGTCGAGGACGACGAACGCATCCGGTCGGCGGTCAAACTCGCCCTCGAGGACGAGGGATGGATCGTCGACGAGGCCGAGAGCGGTGAGGAGGCCATCGAGAAGTTCGCGCGGTCGAATCCCGACGTGGTCCTGATCGACATCATGCTCCCGGGCATCGACGGCTTCGAGCTGTGCCGCACACTTCGGCGCACGAGCGACGTGCCTGTCGTGATGGTGACCGCACGCAACGACACCCACGACGTGGTGGCCGGCCTCGAGGCCGGCGCCGACGACTATCTCACCAAGCCGTTCGCACCCAAGGAGCTGTCGGCCCGCATCCGTGCGCTGCTTCGCCGCATCCGGCCCAGCGTGCAGGGCCATGCCCGCTTGAGCTTCGGCGACCTCGAGTTGATTCCGGACGAGGGCAAGGTGCTCCGCAGCGGCGAGGAGGTCCACCTGACCAAGACCGAGTTCCGGCTGCTCTGCGAGCTCGCCGAGGACCCGGGCAAGGTGCTCAGCCGAGAGGTACTGCTCGACAAGGTCTGGGGCTACGACTACTTCGGCGACGGCCGCCTGGTCGACGTGCACGTTCGACGCCTGCGCACGAAGGTCGAAGCCGATCCGGCCAACCCTCGCCATGTCGTCACCGTTCGCGGACTCGGGTACCGGCTCCAGACGTGAACGAAGGCGGCTGGTTCCGTCGCCTGGTCAGCCGTTCCCGCCCGGCGGCACTCGGGCTTCGGCGACGCATCCTGCTGATCTTCACCATCGGGTCGCTCGTGTTGTCGGTGTTCCTCGCCACCACCACCTACGGCCTGACGCGTTCGAACGTCGAACGCGAGCGAGTCGACACGGCGATCAACACCTCACAACGCAACGCACAGGGAGTCGAACGCGACCTGCGGTCGCTGCCCGCTGACGCCGAAGCGGCACGCGCCTCACTCACCCGCATCGGCGTGCAGGACTACCTGATCTGGTACGCCGACAACTGGATCGCCGGAGGCGCCACCTTCCAAGACGCCGACGTGCCCCCGGCGTTGGCCGAACGGGTGATCGACGAAGCGACGTCCGCGAGCCAGATCGTCCGGCTCGGCGACGAGTTGAACGTCGTCGTCGGTTGGGACATCCCGGGCATCGGCGCCTACTTCGAGGCGTTCAGCCTCGACGAGGCCGACTCGACGCTGTCGAGCGTCCGGCTGTCGTTGGTCCTCGCTGCCGCGATCACCACCGGGCTGGGCATCCTGCTCGGCATCTTCTCCGCCCGGCGAGCGGTCCGGCCCGTGGGAACCGCAGCGCAGGCCGCTTCGGCGATCGCCGGCGGCCGCCTCGACACCCGGCTCGAGTCCACCGACGACCCCGACCTGCGGATCCTCACCGAATCGTTCAACGACATGGCCGCCGCACTCCAGCAGCGCGTCGAGCGAGACGCCCGGTTCGCGTCCGACGTCAGCCACGAGCTCCGTTCGCCACTGATGACGCTGTCCGCCTCGGTCGAGGTGATGCAGGCTCGACGCGACGAACTCCCCGAACGGTCCCAGGCGGCCCTCGATCTGCTGGCGAGCGACGTCGTGCGGTTCCAGGGCCTGGTCGAGGACCTGCTGGAGATCTCGCGATTCGACGCCGGCGCGATCCGCTTGCACATGGAGGAGCTGCTCGCCGCCGAGTTCGTCCGCCAGGCCGTTGCGGTCAGCTCGCTTCCCGACACCCCGGTGCGCGTGTCCGAGCGTGCCGAGCTCGCGCTGATCCGTGGCGACCGACGCCGGCTCGCGCGCGTCATCGCGAACCTGATCGACAACGCACGCGCCTACGGCGGTGGCGAGCCCGAGGTGTCGATCTCGGTGCTCGATCCCGACGACGAGCCGATGTCGCACATCCTGATCGCCGTCGAGGACCATGGGCTCGGCGTCCCGGAGGAGGAACGCGACCTGGTGTTCGAGCGCTTCGCCCGGGGTGGCGGCGCCGGTCGGCGCACCGGCAGCGAGGGCGCGGGACTCGGCTTGGCGCTGGTCGACGAGCACGTGCGGATGCACGGCGGACGGGTCTGGGTCGAGGATCGGCTCGACGGCGAGCCCGGAGCCCGCTTCGTGATCGAGCTGTTGGCGGCGGAGCTGGACGAATGAGCCGGAACCTGGCACTCGCACTGGTCGCGCTCGTCGCGGTCGCAGGGTGTTCGATCCAACCGGACGCGTCGCCGAACGACATTCCGGAAGAACGTGCGAACGTGTTCGGGGAACCGGCCACGGGCGACGTCGCGGCGGGCACGAATCGCATCTATCTGCTGGCGCCCCCCGACGTCGATGCACCGCAGCGGCTGCGTGCGGTGCAGCGGGACGTGTCACCGGCGCCCGACTCGGTGCTGGAATCGCTGTTCGCCGGTCCGAATGCCGACGAACGAGAGGCCCAGCTCGACACCGCCATCCCGGCCGACGTCGTACTGATCGACGCACGGCCGGTCGGCCAGGTGCTCACCGTCGACCTCAACGACGCGTTCGACGATCTGACGTCCGACGGCCTTCGCCTCGCCGTTGCGCAGATCGTGTCGACGGCGACCGACATCGAGGGCGTGCAGTCGGTCCAGCTGCGCATCGAGGGCGAACCACGGGTGTGGCCGCTCGGCAACGGCGAGCTCACCGATCGGCCCCTCACCCAGTACGACTACCCGGGCCTCGTCGAGTCCAGCCAACCGGCCTTCCCGGCCATCCCGTCGCCGATCCAGTGACGTCGACGTCGTCGATCCCGCTGCGCTCGGTGTTGGACGACCACCGCAGACGCTGCTAGGACGTGGCCATGGCCTGGGACAGCAGCCGTCCGGTTCCGTGGAAGCGATTGGTCCGTGAGTGGTTGATCTACGCGGCGATCATGACCGCGGTCTTCATCGTGTTCTTCCGGGGCGACAACGTGCTGGGCGCGATCGCCGGCGTGTTGATCAGCGGCCCGCTCTACCTGGCGTTCGGTGCGGTGATGGCGAAGTTCGGCTATCAACGCACTCGCCTGAAGGACGTGCGCGGTGCGGCGACGGGCTCGGGGAGTGACGCTGCGACGGTCGCGACCTCGAGCGACGAACCGCGGCCGAAGCCAGCGCCCACGAGTCGCACCACGGGGGGCGGCAGTCGACCCAAGTCGTCGAGTCGGAGGAAGCGCTGATGGACCGATCGGGCGACCCCCGCTGCGTGATCGCGATCGACGCAGGCACCACGGGCGTGCGCAGCCGTGCGGTCTTCGTCGATGGGCGACCCGCGGTCGCCGCGTACCGCGAGTTCGCCCAGCACTACCCCTCGCCGGGTTGGGTCGAACACGACGCCCACGAGATCTGGGACGTCGCCGCCACCACGTTGCGCGAGGTCGTCGACGAGGTCGGCCGAGCGAACGTGGCTGCCATCGGTATCACGAACCAACGCGAGACCGTCCTCGCCTGGAACCGCTGCAACCGGCGAGACCTACGGCAACGCCATCGTGTGGCAGGACCGTCGCACCGCGTCGCGCTGCGACGAGCTCGCCGACGCGGGCCACCTCCCGCTGATCCGGGAACGCACGGGGCTGGTGCTCGATCCGTACTTCTCGGGCACCAAGGCGGCGTGGCTGCTCGAGCACCGCGACATCCCCCTCGATGACCATCTGGCCATCGGCACGATCGACTCGTGGCTGGTGTGGAACCTCACCGGTGGGCAACGTTTCGTCACCGACACCACCAATGCGAGCCGCACGATGCTGTGCGACATCCGCTCGTGTTCATGGGATCCGGAACTCTGCGAACTGCTCGGCGTCCCGATCGGCGCGCTGCCCGAGATCGTCCCGTCGAGCGGCCGCATCGGTGTCACCTCGCCGGAGTGCGGCGTCCCCGAGGGCATCCCGATCAGCGGCATCGCAGGCGACCAGCAAGCTGCGCTGTTCGGCCAGGCGTGCGTCACCCCCGGCATGGCGAAGAACACCTACGGCACCGGGTCGTTCGTGCTGCTCAACGTCGGCGAGACGTGCCCGCCGCCCACCGAGGGCATGCTGACCACCGTGGCATGGACGCTCGCCGACGGCACCACGCACTATGCGCTCGAGGGCTCGATCTTCGTCACCGGCGCTGCGGTGCAGTGGCTCCGTGACGGCCTGCAGATCATCGACGATGCCGCCGAGACCGGGCCGCTGGCGGAATCCGTCGACGACACCGGCGGCGTCTACGTGGTGCCGGCGTTCACCGGGCTCGGATCGCCCTGGTGGGACCCGTACGCGCGTGGCACGATCGTGGGCATCACCCGAGGGACCGGACGCGCCGAGATCGCCCGCGCCGTGGTCGAGGCAATGGCCTACCAGACCCGCGACGTGGTCGACGCCATGACCGCCGCCAGCGCGACACCGCTCGTCGAGTTGCGCGTCGACGGCGGCGCCTCGGCCATGAACGTGCTGTGCCAGCTCCAGGCCGACCAGCTCGGCGTCACCGTGCAACGACCGATCGATCAGGAGACCACCGCGGTCGGGGCCGCCTATCTCGCCGGTCTCGCAGAGGGCGTGTGGGCCTCGGTCGACGAGGTCGGCGAGCAGTGGGGCCTCGACGCCGAGTTCACTCCGCAGGCCGACCGCACCGTGGCCGACGCACTCCACGCACAGTGGCTGCGCGCCGTCGAACGGTCACGCAACTGGGTGTTGTGACACCGAGCGCGTCGGCGAGCCGGAGCAACAGCGAGAACCGCACGCGCTCGCGTTCGTGGATCGGGTTGCCGGTGCGGCCTGCGGCGACGGTCAACGCCGACGTGATCATGTGACCCCAGAGCAGGTCGCTCGGCGCCGAGTCGTCGAGTCCGTCGAGGTGTTCGCTGCCGGCGAGGAACGCGGTCAGCCATCGGAGCTCGGGTGGCTCGACCGAGCTGCGCGATCGGGTCGCCGTCCTCCAGCACGATCACCCAGTCGGTCTCGGCGAAGCGCTGGATGCCGCCGACCATCACCTCGAGGCGCTCGGAGGGCAGGCTCTCGGCGATGGCCGCACCGAGCGCGAGGGCCGACAGGCTCGCGTCGGTCCGGTCGGGATCGACCACCCTGATGCTCTCGACGGACACTCCGTCCACCGCGTCGATCTCCGCCGTCAACAGCGGCATCAGATCGTCGTCGGGCAGCGCGACGGTCAGTTCGTCGATCGCGCGTCCGCCACCCTGTTCGAGGATCTCGATCGAGAGCACGTCGCCACGCACTGCGCCGATACGGCTCGCCACCTGGCCGAGCGCACCCGGACGATCGGGCATCCAGACACGCACGACAATGGTGATCACCGCCGGGACCGTACAAGCGGCCACGTCACGTGGCGGTAACCGCCCCGTGACCATCGCGTTACGGGCCGATTCCCGCACACGTCGATCCTCAAGGTTCCCTCAAGATCGCCCGTCCACGCTCCCCATGCGGCTCCGATCGGCCGATCACCACGGGAGACGAGCAGCGAGGGACCTGTGCAATGCGAGCTGGAGAGGTGAGGGTGACGGGACACGACGAACCCGACGATGCCACTCCCATCGCCGACGCCCGAGTGGGGTCCGGGCGAGTGCTCGTGGTCGAAGAGCATCCCGTGGTGGCGGCGGGTCTGCAATTGGCGTTGTCCGAGCGGTCGTGGCATGTCGAGACCAGCGACGGACCCAGCGCCCAGGACGTGATCGACCGTGCGCGCCAGTTCCGGCCGGCCTGCGTGCTGCTCGACACCCAGATGCGCAACGGCATCGGGAGTGGCATCGAGCTGATCCGGCCGCTGGTGTCCACGGGTTCACAGGTGGTGATGCTCACCGCGGAGCGACGCCGGTCGGTCCTGGCGCAATGTCTCGAAGCGGGTGCCGCCGGATGGATCGGCGTCGGCGCCGGGCTGGACGAGGTCGACGCGACGATCGGGCTGGTCATCGAAGGTCGCCCGATCATCGGACGTACGGCACGCGCCGAGCTGCTCGAGCAACTGCGCACCGAACGACGCTGAGGTCCTTCGCGCACAAGCGACGTTTGCACAGCTGTCGCAACGCGAAGCACTGGTACTCGCCGCCATGATGGAGGGCCTCAACGCCGACGAGATCGCCCAGTCGCACTTCGTGGCGGTGACCACCGTGCGATCACAGATCCGGTCGGTCCTCCAGAAGCTCGGCGTGCGATCACAGCTCGCAGCGGTCGCCCTCGCCGACAACCATCGAGAAGCCCTGCCCCGTGAGGTCAATGTCGGTCGGGACCGGCGGAGGTCCAAGCCCTTGGGCGGTGGATCCGGCGCCGAGTACGTACTCACACAGCGCCTGACAGGACGGCGTTCGGCGAACTGTCACACGGTGCCGGGCTCAACGTGACAGTTGCGCTCAGCCGAGCTTGGGCAGTCCGCGCTTGAGGTTGCGGATCGCCTGCTGGATGCGCTTCTCGTTCTCGATCGAGCGCGAAGCGGACGAAGCCCTCGCCGCCCGGACCGAAACCGACGCCGGGCGACAACGCCACGTCGGCGTCACGCACGATCAGCGAACAGAACTCGACCGAGTCCATCTCGGCGTAGGGCTCGGGGATCGGGGCCCAGACGAACATCGAACCGCCCGGCTTGGGGATGTCCCAGCCGATTCGGCCGAGACCGTCGATGAGGGTGTCGCAGCGCGACTCGTAGATCGCGCGGATCTCGTTCGGGTAGTCGGCTGCCTCGTTGATCGTGACCGTGGCAGCGATCTGCACCGGCTGGAACATGCCGTAGTCGAGGTAGCTCTTCAGCTTCACCAGCGCCTGCACGACGTCGGCGTTGCCGAGCAGGAACGCGCTGCGCCAACCCGCCATCGAGAAGCTCTTGGTCATCGAGTACAGCTCGACGGCGCACTCCTTGGCGCCCTCGGCCTGCAGGATGCTCGGCGGCTGATGGCCGTCGAAGCCGACGTCGGCGTAGGCGAAGTCGTGCACGACGATCATCTCGTGCTCGCGACAGAAGTCGACGACGCGCTGCATGAAGGCGAGATCGACGGTGGCGCCCGTCGGGTTGTGCGGGAACGAGATCACGAGCACCCGAGGCTTGGGCCAGCCGACGTCCCAGGCGGTCTGCAGGCTGTCCATGAAATCGTCGGCGAAGTGCTCACGCTGGTCGGGGTCGGCCAGGAACTTCATCGGCACCTGGCGCAGGTCGGCGCCGGCGAACAACGGTCCGTAGATGTGGATCGGGTAGCTCGGGCTCGGCACGATCGCCGCGTCGCCGCGGTCGAGCAGCACCCACATCAGGTGGCTGAAGCCCTCCTTGGACCCGATCACGTTGGTGATCTCCAACTCGGTGTCGAGGTCGACATCCCACTTGTTCTTGTAGTAGCCGGCGATGGCCTCGCGCAGTTTCGGCAGGCCGCGGCTCAGCGAGTACCGGTGGTTCTTGGGGTTGCGCGCCGCCTCGGCGAGCTTGTCGACGGCGATCTGCGGCGAGGGGATGTCGGGGTTGCCGAAGCCCAGGTCGACGACATCGGCGCCTGCCCGGCGTGCCTCGATCTTCAGGCCGTTGATGATCGAAAAGACATACGGGGGCAGATTCTCGATGCGCCGGAATTCCATCGTTCCGAGGGTATCTGGCGTGCGTGTGCGATGCTGGCAGCGATGGCCAAGACACCAGCCCCCGACTGCATCCACGTCGTGATCGAGATCCCACGCGGAAGCCGCAACAAGTACGAGATCGACCACGAGGACGGCAAGGTCTACCTCGATCGCCGCCTGTTCACGGCGACCACCTACCCGGCCGATTACGGGTTCCTCCCCGAGACGCTCGCTGGCGACGGCGACCCGCTCGACGCGCTCGTCCTGCTCGAGGACCCGGTGTACCCGGGTGTCATCGTCGAATGCCGACCGATCGGCGTGCTGTACATGCGCGACGAGGCCGGCGAGGACGCGAAGTTGATCTGCGTGCCGCCGCGCGAACCGCGGTTCGAGAACGTCAACGAGCTGTCGGGTCTCCCCCATCAACTCGTCGAGGAGATCGAGCACTTCTTCAACGTCTACAAGGCGTTGGAGCCCGACAAGCACTCCTCCAGCCAGGGCACGGGTGACCGGGCCGCGGCATGGCGCGAGATCAACCAGGCCCGGGCGAACTACTTCCCTCACTGAGACTGCGGCCCCCGCGCTCGGCGAGTTCGGGAAGCAGCGCAGCGCCCACGGCACCGGCGAGCGGGCCGAGGCGAGCGAACTCGATGCGGGGCATCGGGCGAAGGTGCGGTTGGTAGAGCAGTTCGCCGAACCAACGCCGGATGGGCTCGATGTAGAGGTCCGACGCGACGGCGAGGCCGCCGCCCAACACGAACATCTCCGGATCGAGCGCGTTGGTGAGGTTGGCCAGGCCCATGGCCACCCACCGGGAGAAGTCGTCGATCACCGCGAGCGCCTCGTGATCGCCGTCGCGCGCCGCGGCCTGCACGTGTTCGCCCCGCACTGCCTGGGCGTCGCCGCCGGCGTGACGGACCACACGATGCAGACGACGACCGGTGGCCGCGTCGCGTGCCAGCATCGCCAATCCCGAGCCCGACGCATAACGTTCCCAGCAGCCTCGACGACCACACGGGCACGGCGGTCCTGACGGATCGATCACCATGTGTCCGATCTCGCCGGCGAACCCGTTGTGGCCGCGGACCAGGGCTCCGTTGGCCACGACGCCGCCACCGATCCCCGTCCCGAGCGTGACGAGCACCATGTCGCTCGTGCCCCGTCCGGCGCCGAGCAGCCATTCGGCCACGGTGGCGCAGGTGGCGTCGTTGTCGGCGTGGACGTCGGTGCCGAACCGCTCCGTCAGGAGCTCCGCAATGGCGAAGTCGGCCACGCCGTCGAGGTTCGGTGCCGCACGCAACACGCCGTGTCGCGTCACCAGTCCCGGGACGCCGACGCCGATGCTCCCCTCGTGGCCGACCTCGTCGGCCAGTTCGAAGAGCACCTCGATGAGTGCCTCCAGACTGTGATCGCCGCGTGGCGTGGGACGCTGCGCCGTCTCGATGACCTCGCCGGTCGCACCGAGCACGACGGCTTGCGCCTTGGTGCCACCGACGTCGATCCCGACGCGCCGGCTCACGCTGTCATCACGCTTCGGCGCGGACCTTCAGTTCGCGCACGGTGTTGAGGATGCGGACCTCGGCGCGGCGCTTCACGAATCCGGGCAACGGAATCGCCAGGTCGATCTGCAGGTCGTAGCGCACCAGCGTGCGGCTCTCGCCGTCGGCTTCGAAACGCCAGACACCGTCGATCGAGCGTTGGATGTCGCCGCTCAGCATCGACCATCCCATCTCGTTGGGTGCGTTCGTGTAGTCGTACTTGAGGGTGTAGTGCGTGCTGCGGCCGAGTGCCGAGGCTCGGAATTCGACTTCGAGGGGACGGCCCTCGTCGTCGGTCGAGCGGATGTTGACGTCCTTGATGTCGTGAGCCCACATCGGGTAGCTCTCGAGATCGATCGCGATCTGCCAGACGCGTTCGTGTGGGGCGTCGATGGTGATGATCTCGGTCGCGGTCTCAGCCATGGTGGTCATTCTTGTCGATCGCGGCGCGAGATGTGACGACATCCGTCTCGTCGTCGTCGACGTCGAGGTCGGCGCGTGGTGGGAACACACCGTGGAATGCACACCACAGCCCGTTGAGTCCGAGCCCGAACATGGGCACGAGGATGCCCACGGCGAGCGAGGTGCCCGGCGATCCGTCCTCGGACTCCGACCGCGCCAAGGCGGTGACGAGCGCCACGGTGGTCTGGATCGCGAGCAGCGCCAACATGATCCGCCGCACGCGAGCGGGTGTGGGCTCGCCGAGGAGGAGGTACATCTGCATCACGCCGATCTGCTCCTCACGGCTGCGCTGCACGGCGTTCCAGAACGACCAGAGGAAGGTGAAGACACCGATGGCGAACAGGGCCATCGCCGTGATCGCTCCGACCCACTGGGCCGGGGTCGAGAACACGACCGCAGCAGTGATCGCGGTGACGGAGAACGCGAGTGTCCCGACGACGTCGACGAGCACGATCACGTCGCCGGCCCTGCGCTCGTCCGCTCGATCGCCGTCGCTCGTCACGCCCCGAGTCTGCCAGCCCCCAGCCGCGCTCCCCTTCGTTTGTGCGCAGATTTCGCTGACCCGGTCCGTCCGAAGTGCAACGCAAACGTGGGTGCTCTCCACGTTTGTGCGCAGATTTCGCTGACCCGGTCCGTCCGAAGTGCAACGCAAACGTGGGTGCTCAGGTGTCGGCGGGCCAGTCGACCTGCAGGGTGTCGCCGAGTCGGCGGGCGAGGACGTCGTAGGCGAACTCGTCGAGGACACGCTCGCGCGACCGCTCCCCCATCTCGCGGCGCAGTTCGTCGTCGTCGAGCAACGCAGCGAAGGCGTCGGCGACGGCCTGGATGTCTTCCGGGTCGGAGATCACGAACCCGGTCTCGCCATCGGCGACCGCCTCGGCGGCCCCGCCGGAGTCGCCCGCGACCTGCGGAACGCCACACGACGCCGCTTCGACGAACACGATCCCGAACCCCTCCTGTTCGAGCCCGCCCCAGCGGTTGCGGCACAGCATGGTGAACACGTCGGCGCAGCCGTACAGCGGGGGAAGGTCGGCGTTCGGAATCCGGCCGAGGAACGTGACAGGAGCACCGAGTTCCTCGGCGAGGCGGCGGAGCCGGTCGTCGTCGCGGCCTCCTCCGGCGATCACCAGACGCAGTTTCGGCCGCACGCGGCCGAGTCGCGCCGCCGCCCGGATCGCCGTGTCGAAACCCTTTCGCGGGACGAGCCGGGAGATGCTCACGATCACCTCGGCGTCCGCGGCGATGCCGAAGTGCTCGCGGGCGGCGAGTCGCTCGGCTGCATCCAGGGGGACGAACTTGGCGGGATCGACACCGCAGGGCACCACGGTGATCGGCAGGTCGCGGCCCGCTGCGTGGACCGCTTCGGCAGCGGGGTAGCCACCGGCGGCGATGATGCCCTCGGCCCGGCGCAGCGTGTAGGCGAGCGCCTGCTTGGGGCCGGGGAGCCGACCCGGCACGGTCACCTCGGCCCCGTGGAGGACGAGGTGGTACGGCAGGTCGAGCGACGGACCGATCAATCCGAGCGGGACCGCAGGGTCGAGCACCACGAAGTCGGCCCCGAAGTCCTCGGCGAGGCGATTGACCTGGTTGACCATCCACGGGTGTGGCAGCAGCACCGGCTCGCGGGTCCGCTCGATGCGGTACGGCTCGCCGGCGTCGAACTCGGCGGTGCCCGCATACGGGCTGGTCAGCACGGCGAACGACTCCGGTGGGAGGCGCCGCCACCATTCCCACAGCAGCGATTGGATTCCACCGATCTTCGGTGGGAAGTCGTTGGTGACCAGGAGGTGCTTCACGTGTCGGCGCCCGACCGGGAACGGTGCACCAGACGGTCGGCGGCCCAGGTGGCGTGTTCGGCGAGGATCGGATCGATGTGGGCACGGTAGTGCTCCAGGACCCGCTGGATCCGCGCATCGGCCGGATCGCCGACGTTGCCGACGACCACCAGCGCGTTGCGCCGTACCCAGCGGAAGTCGCGATCGGTGACGTACCAGTGGCCGTATCGGGCATCGATCCAGGTGTCGTCGGCCTCGAGGAGTTCGAGGGCGTCGACCCAGGCGTCGGCCGCAGGGTCGAGCTCGATCGTGTTGCGTCGGCCGAGGCGAACCGAGATCGGGCAGGCGTCCTGGCAGTCGTCGCATCCGTAGATGCGATCACCGATCACCGACCGGTACTCGGGCGGGATCGAACCCGGGCGCTGCAGAATCCAGCTGATGCACCGGTTCGCGTCGATCACGCCCGGGGAGATGATCGCTCCGGTCGGGCAGTCGTCGATGCAACGGGTACAGGTGCCGCACCCGTCCGGAGCGGGTCCTGGAGTCGGTTCGTACGGCACCGTCGTGACGATCGAGCCGAGCACGAACCAGCTTCCCGCCCCCGGAAGCAGAAGGTTGGCGTTCTTGCCGTACCAGCCGAGCCCGGCGCGATGAGCGACGGCCCGGTCGACGATCGAGTTGTCGTCGGCGAACGCCACGGCGCGGTGGTCGGACCGCCGGATGCGGCGGCACACGTCACGCAATGCATCTCGGAGCGGCGCGTAGTGGTCGATCCATGCGTATCGCCCGACCCGGGCATGTGGCCCCAGCGTACGCTCGGGTTTCGGCGGGTCGTCCTCGGTCAGGTACGGCTTGGCCGCCACGATCACCGATCGGGCGCCGGGGACGGCGCGCAGCGGGTCGGTCGAGCGTTCGGGATCGCGATAGGTGAAGCCCATCTCGGCGTGCAGACCCGCCTCGCGTCGTTCGAACAGCGCCGCCCTGGCCTCGTCGAGGACGTCGGCGCTGGTCACGCCGACGTGGGTGATCCCGCTCTCTGCGAGGCGGTCGCGCACTTCCTCGATCGTGGGGATCGGCTCCGGGCGTCGCACCGGACCCAGGGTAGGCAGCGCGTCACGGTCACCGGGCCGCAACCGGCAGCTCGATGCCGTGTTCGAACTCGGCGAGACTCACGAACTGGACCGGATCGTCGAGCAGTCCGGCACGTTCGAAGAGCGAGATCGCCCGCTCGGTGGCCGATGGCGCTCGACCGATCGCCACGGACACGAGGTCGATCGGCCCGTCGTCGTTGGCGAGCAGGTGGGTGACGACGCAATCGGTGCATGCAGTGGTTCCCGTGGCGACACAGGTGCCGCATTCGATGGCGATGGCCTGGGTGTCACGGTCGTGGATGTCCATGTCGACACATCATGACGAGGGGCTGTCACAGAGTTGCCCGGTCGGACACCGGAACCGGCAATCAGGGGTTCAGCCGTGGATCAGCACCACGGCGAGCGTGCCGGCGATCAGCGGAGGCCCGAACGAGTAGCGCAGGTGCAGGCCCCGCTTGCGGATGCACGTGGCCACGGCGATGACCACCGCGAGGAGATGGCCGGCGAGCGCTCCGTAGAGCACGAACGGCAAGCCGTACCAGCCGAGCAGCAGACCGAGCACGGCGGCCAGACGGACGTCGCCGAAGCCGAGCATCATCATCCCGGTGAACTTGGTGGTCAGTATCCAGATGAGGGCGAACGCGTTGACGAACAGCAGCCGCGCCGGCGACCGCTGTCGCCAGCGGAACCCAGTCGCGCTCGACGATCGCTGCGAAGACCAATCCACCGGCGACTGCGGCGAGTGTCGAGTACACGATGCGCGTCGGGAGTCGCTGAATCTTCCAGTCGATCACCGCCAACAGTGCGCCACCGAAGATGAAGGCGAGCACCGCAGGCAGCTCAGCGCTGAAGCCGAGCCGCCAGAACGCGACCACGAACAGCAGGGCGGTGAGCGCATTGAGCCAGTGCTTCTGGACGACGGCATGCAAGTGTCATGGCTCGAACAGTACGAATCGAAGCCGAGGACGAATTCATCAATCTTGGGGAATCCGCGGACGACGACCGTCTTTAACGTCTGCATCCGACCCACCTCGATCGGCGGGGCTCGGGACCAATCAAGGAGAAACCAGAACATGTTGAACATCGTTGAGAAGTACTCGGCCGACACCGCTGTCGAGTCCGAGGATGGCGTCGTCGCCATCGAGTACGTCGTCGTCGCCGGCGGCACGTCGTCGTTGGCGCTGGCTGCGATCTGTCGGACCGTGTTCGGCGACGACGCTCGTCGACCAAGCTGCACGACCATCGTCACAGAGCATCGATGCCTGATCCGAACCTGGGGGGAGGGCGACCTCCCCCCGACCGGGGACCAGTGCTCATGAACCGTTCACTGCGATCCCAACGTGACGACCGAGGCGTCGTCGCGCTCGAACTCGTCATCGTGATGCCGATCCTGCTGATGCTTGATCATCGGCACCGTCGTGCTCGGCAACTTCCTGAATCTGAAGACGCAGACCGAGTCGGACTCGCCCGCGACGGAGCGCGAGCGGCGGCGCTGAGCCGGAGCTCTGCCCGCCGGACACCGTCGTGTCTCGGTGCGCCGTGCGCCAGCCCGTCCGACCCGACTGCAATTCGTCACCGTGCAGGCCACGAAGACCGTGTCCTGCGCAGCATCCCACTGCTTCCCGCTCCTGCTCCCGGACACCATCACGGAAACGGTGACGATGCGATGCGGCGGCTGAACGAAGCTCGATCGCGACGACAGCGGCGTGGTCGACGATCTTCGTGATCCTCGCGATGACTGCCCGTGGTCGTCGGCGCTGCACTCGCCATCGACGTCGGCGGCTACGTCGCCGCCGCTCGCTCGGCCCAGAACAGCGCCGACGCCACCGTGCTCGCAGTGGCCACCGACTGCGCGCTCACTGGCGCCCCGATCGCCGACTACTCGCCGTACCGCAAGGACGGCCAGACGATCACCGTCGCCCGCGTGCGGCGCCGGCGAGGCAACGATCACCGTGACCAAGGACCGTCGACGGTCTGCTCCTCGCGCAGAGCGCGGGCGACGTCAACCGGAGCGCCACCGCCCGATGGGGAACCCTCAAGCACAGGCGAACACGGTCCCGATCGTGATCTCGGACTGTGAGTTCCGTGCACCTGCCGTCGGCGAGAACGATCACGCTGTACCTCGACGACCCCGAAGCCCCAGAGCGGCTGTTCGTCCCTGCCTGGAGGTTTCAGCCAGCTCGACAAGGCCGAGTGCTCGGTCGAGATCAGCGCCGACGGAACTCGTGCAGGCGTCACCGGGCGTCGGCGGCCTGCAGAACAAGGTCGCCTGCCTCACCGAATCCACCACCGGCAGCGCTGCGCTGCCGCGCACCGTCCTCATTCCCGATCTACAGCGCCAGCGCCTGTCAGGCGATCGACTGCAAGGGCAAGGGCCCGTACCTCATCCTCGGATTCGCAGCCCTCGAGATGACCGGCTACTCGTTCAACGGCAACGTCTACGACGGATCGCTCGGCAAGAAGTGCCCGGACGACAAGGACCGCGGCAAGTACTGCATTCGCGGCGTGTTCGTCGAGTTCACCGACTTCGAAGGCACACCCGGTCCGAGCACCGACTTCGGCGTCACACAGGTCTACCTCTACGAGTAACACCCAACTCACACGAGAAGGACAACTCCACAATGAACAACAAACGGCGGATCATCGGGATCGTTGCAGCAACGGTCCTCGCACTCGTGGGCACATTTGCCCTCGTGTCCTACGTACGCTCGGCGACCGACGACGCGGTCGCAGACGAAGCACTCGTCGACGTCTACGTCGTCGACGAGTTCATTCCCAAGGGGGCAGAACCCGACACGATCACGTCGGCAGTCTCCGTCGAACAGGTGCCGGCACGTCTCGTGCAGGCCGGTGCACTCACCGACCTCGAACAGGTCGGCGAGCAGGTCGCCGCCAGCGACCTCCAACCGGGCGATCAGCTCCTGGCAGCTCGCCTCGCGGCCCAGGACCTGGTGACCGAGGAGGTCACCGACAAGGTGCAGATCTCCGCGCTCCTCGAAGCCGAGCGTGCGGTGGGTGGCGCCCTGAAGAAGGGCGACCTCGTCGGCGTGTACCTGTCGTTCGATCCCTTCGACGTCGACGTGTCCGGGCAGGACCCAGAAGCCGAAACGGGCCTCCCGACCGAAGCGTCCGCGCTGCTCACCCCGACCGACGACGGCACGCCACGACGGCCGACGCGACGGCCGACCGAGCGAGGCGACGCCCTCCCGAAGAAGACCCCGAACGTGAGCCGGCTGGAGTTCCGCAACGTCCTCGTCACCAACGTCCAGACCACCAGTGCACCGGTGACCCCCGACGACGATGACGACGCGGACGAGCCGACGGTCGCACAGGTGACCGGCACGCAGTACGTCGTGACGATCGCCCTGTCACCCGAGCAGTCGGAGCGATTCGTCTTCGCCAAGGAGTTCGGCAAGGTCTGGCTGTCGCTCGACCCCGCCACCGTCGCCGACGACGGCACCCGACCGGTCACCCTCGCCAACGTGTACACGGTGGTGAACTGATGCAGAACCAGACACCGACGGTGGTCGTCGGCCGCGACATGTCGCCCGAGTTGTTCGTCGACGTGTCGGCCACCTTGAGCAGCTTGGGGGTGGTCGTCGAGACCGACGGCTTCACCGCCACTCCGCGACGGTCGAAGGTGATCGTCGTCGTGTCGCCGAAGGGCGGAGCCGGCAAGACGGCCGTGTCGTCCAACCTCTCCGTCGCCCTCGCTCAACGTCACCCCGGTCGCGTCGTCGCCGTCGATCTCGACGTGCAGTTCGGCGATCTGGGTCTCGCGTTGTCGCTGACGCCCGAACGCACACTGGCGCAACTCGCCCGGTCGAGCCAGATCGACGCCACCACGCTCAAGTTGCACCTGACACCCACGACCGAACGGCCTGTTCGTGCTCGCCGGCGCGAACGATCCGGTCGACGCCGACTCGATCGGTCACGCCCACGTGTCGCAGGTGCTGCCGATGTTGGCGGAGAACTTCGACTTCGTGGTCGTCGACACCGCAGCGGGACTCGACGAGCTCACGCTGGCGGCGCTGGAGTGCGCCACCGACCTGCTGCTCGTCTCGAGCCTCGACGTCACCAGCATTCGCAGCTTGCGCAATGCGCTCGACGCGTTCGACCACCTCGGCATCTCGGCGGAGCGCACCTTGCTCCTGAACCGAGCCGATTCCAAGGTCGGGCTCAACCCGTCGGACGCCGAAGACGTCATGGGCATGAAGATCGCCTGCTCGGTCCCGTCGAGCCGAGAGATCCCGCTCTCGCTCAACCTCGGCACGCCGGTCGTGATCAGCGAACCGAAATCGGCGGTCGCGAAGCAACTGCAACAACTCGCACTGCTCTTCGCTCCCAGCAACGCAGAACCCACACGCAAAGGATGGCGGCGATGAGCGTCAGCGAACGCATCACCCAGGCCCAGGAGGCGGCACGCCTTCGTGGCGACATCACGACCACCTGGGGCGACACACCGAAACAGTCTCAAGGGGCCGACGGACTCGGTGATTTCAAGTCCAGGGTTCACGACGCCCTGTTCGAGCGGCTGGGCACGCGACTCTTCGAGGCGACGAGCGAAGCAGAGATGCGGTCGCTCGTGATGACCGAGATCTCGTCGCTGATGGACAAGCGGGAATCGGCCTTGTCGCCGGACGAACGCCAGCTCCTCGTCCACGACATCGCCCGAGACGTCATGGGCCTCGGCCCCCTCGAGCAGTTCCTGAACGATCCGACGGTCAGCGAGGTGATGGTCAACGGCAGCGACAACATCTACGTCGAGCGCGCCGGCCTCCTCGAGCGGACGAACGTGCACTTCATCTCCGAGGAGCACCTCCGGCGGGTGATCGAGCGGATCGTTTCGTCGGTCGGCCGCCGGGTCGACGAGTCGTCGCCCATGGTCGACGCCCGCCTCGCCGACGGCTCTCGGGTGAACGTCATCGTCCCGCCGCTGTCGCTCGACGGCTCGATCCTCACCATCCGCAAGTTCGCCAAGGACCCGTTCACGGTCAGCGATCTGATCGCGATGGGCACGATGACCGACTCCGTTGCCTCGCTGCTGTCCGCCACCGTGGCAGGCGGGATGAACGTGCTCGTCTCCGGCGGCACCGGCACCGGCAAGACCACGTTGCTCAACGTGCTGTCGAGCTTCGTACCCGCCGAGGATCGCATCGTCACGATCGAGGACGCGGTCGAGCTGCAGCTGCACCAGGAGCACGTGGTCCGTCTCGAGGCCCGTCCAGCGAACATCGAGGGCAATGGCCAGGTGTCGATCCGCGACCTGGTTCGCAACGCACTGCGCATGCGGCCCGATCGCATCATCGTCGGCGAGGTTCGCGGCGCCGAGGCGCTCGACATGCTGCAGGCGATGAACACCGGCCACGACGGCTCGCTGACCACGGTCCACGCCAACGCCCCCCGTGACGCACTGGCGCGGCTCGAGACGATGGTGTTGATGGCCGGCTTCGACCTGCCGACCCGGGCGATCCGCGAGCAGATCGCGTCGGCGCTGAACCTCATCGTGCAGATCGAGCGCTCGCGAGACGGTGCCCGACACATCAGCCATCTGACCGAGGTGGTCGGCATGGAGGGCGACATCATCACGCTGCAGGACATCTACCGCTACGACTACACGACCAAGGCGCTGGTGCCGACGGGCGTGCGTCCCGAATTCGTCGACAAGCTGGCGCAACACGACATCACGCTGCCGGCCACACTCTTTGCCGGACCGGGGATGTGGTCACGATGATGCGACCACTGCGTGTCATCGGGGCGCTCACGCTCGCCGCGCTGACGACATCACTGGCCAGCGCACCCGCACGGGCTCAGGAGCCGACGGACAGCCTGGAGGTGATCCTGGCGATCGACGCCTCGGCGAGCATGCGCCCAGCCATCGAGTCGGCAAAGGTCGCCGCCTCGGAGTTCGTCGCAGCGATGCCGTCCGACGTGCGCATCGGCCTCGAGACGTTCGCCGACGAGGTCACCGTGTTGGCATCCCCCACCACCGATCGGGCGCTGCTCAGCACGCAGATCGATTCGATCGTCGTCGACGGCGACACCGCCCTCTACGACGTGGTCGTCGGTGCAGGCAGCCAATTCACGCCGACCGTCGAGCACAAGGTGCTCGTGATCTTGTCGGACGGCAAGGACGAGGGAAGCTCGGCCACGTTGGACGAGGCGATCGCAGCGCGCAAGGCATCAGCATCGAGACGATCAGCCTGACCACGGCGGAGACCGATCTCGCCAGCCTCACCGCGCTCGGCCCGGTCACGTCCGCCGACGATCCCGCCGCAGTGTCGAGCGCGTTCGCCCGAGTGGCCGGCCTGCTCGTCGAGGTCATCGAGACCGTGCCGACCTCGACCGCACCGGCCACCACCGTCGCCCCCACGACCGTTCCCCCACCGGCCACCACCGCGTGCTGCTGCTCGCTCCCCCCACGACGACGGCGCTGGCAGTGTCGGCGCCAGAACCGTCGACGTCGTCGGCGTGGTTGATCGTCGGTGCGATCGGTCTCTTCGCTGGACTGTTCCTGCTCACGCTGCTGTTGTTCCCCCGCGAGCGGGTGAGCAAGGCGCGTCTCGGCATCGACAAGCCGCGCAGCATGTCCGACATCGGGACCCGCTCGGTGTCCGCGATCGAGGAGGCGCTCGAGCGCTACGGCAAGCGAGCCGATCTCGGCACCGCCTTGGCAGTGGCCGACATCTCGATGAAGCCGGCCGAGTTCGTCGCGATGGTCGCCGTCGTGGCAGTCGTCGCCGGACTCGTCGGCCTCGCGCTGGCAGGTCCGATCGTCGGTGTGCTCGTCGCGATCGTCGTCTGCGTCGCGGTCCGCTTCTACGTCCGCCGGACCGAGGCGAAGCGACAGGCGGCCTTCGCCGACCAGCTTCCCGACGTTCTCCAGCTCGTGACCACCGCGCTCCGCAGCGGATTCGGCCTCACCCAGGCCCTCGAGTCGGTCGCCGAGGACGCCGAGGAACCCGCTCGCAGCGAGTTCGCCCACGTGCTCGCCGAGGTCAGGTTGGGACGTGACCTCTCGGACTCGATGACTGCGCTCGCTCGACGGATGCGCAGCAAGGACCTCGAGTGGGTGGTGTCGGCGATCGACATCAACCGCGACACCGGGGGCAACCTCTCGGAGATCCTCGACCGCGTGAGCGCCACGGTTCGCGAGCGCGGACGAATCGCCCGACAGGTCCGCACGCTCACCGCCGAAGGGCGCCTGTCGGCACGCATTCTCATCGCACTTCCGTTCCTGATGCTGGCGTGGCAGTGGCGCGCGAACCCGGACAACTTCGAACTGCTCACCTACGGCGTCGGTCTGGTCGCACTCGTCATCGCCGGGATTCTCATGATCGTCGGCGCGATCTGGGTCCACCGGATCGTCAACTCGGTCGCTCTCTGATCGAAGGAGTGAACATGGAACTCGCACTCATCCTCGGATCATTCGCGCTGGTCGCCGCGGTCGGCATGCTGTGGTGGGGGGTGACCGCCCGACCATCGGCGGCGCGCGGCAATCTCTTCGCCGGACTCCCCGAACCTGCGCCGGAGCCGTCCGGCTGGTCGTCGGCATGCGCCAGCTCGGGCAGTCGACGCGTCGCATGCTACCCAACGCGATGGTCGACGGCCTCGAGGTGAACCTCGTCCAGGCCGGGCCATCCTCACGGTATCGACCTCCCTCGCCTGCTGGGCATCAAGATCACGCTGGCGGCGATGGCGGCGTTGACCCTGCTCGTCTACGGCCAGGTGCTGCTGGCGATCATCGCCGCTGGGGTGCTGTTCTTCCTGCCCGACTACTGGGTGCTCAGCGTGCGCGACGAGCGCCAGAGCCGGATCCGGGCCGACGCCGCCGACGTGATCGACCAGATGACCATCTGCGTCGAAGCAGGCCTCGGACTCGATGCGGCGATCGCACGGGTGGCAACGACCGACCGAAGGCCCGCTCGACCGATGAACTCCGACGGACCATGAACGACATCCGCGCCGGCGTACCGCGCGCGCAGGCGCTGCGAGCGCTGGCCGACCGCGCCCAGATTGCGGAGATCCGCCAGCTCGTGACCGCACTCCTCCAGGCCCAGAAGCATGGCGTTCCGATGGCGGAGACGCTTGCGCATCCAGTCGGCTCAGATGCGGCTCAAGCGCACCCAGCGCACCGAGGAGAAGGCCGCGAAGCTCACGGTCAAGATGCTCTTTCCGATCATCTTCTGCTTCCTCCCGGTGTTCATGATCGTCATCATGGTGCCGTCGCTCATCAGCCATCTTCCAGGCGTTGTAGCGGCGGCCGTGCCGACCTGGCCTGGCGGGAGGCCAGGTCGGCAAGGAGCTCGGCGCTCCCGTGAGCGATGTGGGGCCGTGGAGTCCCCCGTTGAGCGCGGGAGCGCCGTTGCAAGTCAGAGGACAGCGATGAGGGCGTTGCTCGGCACGACGTTGGCACCGAGGGCTTTCACGTCGGCGACGATCTCGGCGTCGTTGGTGACGACCACCACCGCACGGGCGGTGGGGAGCCGTCGGACCTCGTCTCGGATCACGTCGTCGGCGATCACTCCCTCGGGCGACCAGACCACGCGGACCAGCCGGCGCCGCGTGGCGTGGGCGCCCACGACGGTGGCCCCGTCGAACACCACCGTGAGGTCGGATCCGAACCGGCGCGCCAGATTCTCGACCGCATCGAGCAACTGGTTCCGCTGCGCCTCGAGCGATCTCGTCGGCCACGCGAGTTTGGCGACGTTGTAGCCGTCGACGAGCACGGCCGCATCCGACCGAAGGAGGAACTCGGCGGCCTCGGCGGACGAAGCGATCACGCCGCCCGGCAGCCGGAGTGGTTGGCGTGGCTCGGACCTGGGGTCGGAATCGGTCGTCTCGATCGGCAACAGCGCTTCGAGTCGACCAGCGAGTTCGCGTGCCGCTCGGGCCACCTCGGACACCGCGGACGGGTCGACCCCCGCGGCGCCCTCGGAACGTTCGGAATCGACGCCGATCGACTCGCCGGCCGCGGCACCGGCACTCGCGCCGACCGGAGCGTTCAGAACCGCATCGAGCTTCGCCTTCGCCGCCGATTCTCGATCGCGGGCGTGGCGAGCCTCGATGCGCAGGTCGACGAGCTCGGCACGCAGGGCCGCCACCTCGTCCTCGGCCTTGACGACGTCGGCGCGGAGCCCGTCGAGGTCTGCCTCGAGCGCGCTGATCGACGCATCCCGTGCGGCGACGTCGGCACGCAGTCGAACGGCCACCTGCTCGGCGGCGCGACGACGCTTCTCCTCGCGCCGCAGTGCCGTGCGGAGGTCGGCTTCGGCCGCGTCGTCGGCCATCTCGGCGACGAGACGCTCGATCTGCGCCTCCCAACCGTCGGGCCGTTGCAGCCACAGGATGCCGATCGGATCGACCAGTTCGGGCAACGCACCGGCCGCGATGGCGGTGCGGAACGCCTCGTTGTCGTCGATCGCCCGGCGCAGCGGCCCGAGCGACCCGGTCGGAATCCGTGCCTTGCCGGACATCGCCCGCACCTCGCGGCGGAACGGCGATCCCGACCTTGCGTCGGTTGATCTCGTCACCCATCACGACCGCGTACTCGATGGCACTGCGAAGGTGGCGATGCTCGATCGTTGCCGGACCGGACATGTCCAGAGCCTAGTCGACCGACTCGGCGAGCAGAACGAGTGTTCTTGACAACGTACACGTGTTCGTGCTCACATGCACCGGATGTCCACACGTTCGATCGCCGAGCTTCCGCACCAGCGATCGTTCGACGACCTGGGCACCCCGTTGCACGACGTGACGTTCTGCGTGATCGACCTCGAGACCACCGGCGGCAACCGCAACGACGACATGATCACCGAGATCGGCGCCGTCAAGGTGCGCGGCGGCGAGTGTCTCGGCACGTTCCAGACCCTCGTCAACCCCGGCCGGGCCATCCCCCCGCAGATCACGATGCTGACAGGCCTGTCCGACGTGCTCGTTGCCGGCGCTCCGCGCGTCGAGGCCGTGCTGGGAACCCTGGTCGACTTCGTCGGCGACGCGGTGATCGTCGGACACAACGTGGGCTTCGACGTCGGGTTCCTGCGCGCCGCCTGCCAGCGCGCCGAGCGCGAGCCACTCGCAGGCACCGTCGTCGACACGGTCGCGCTCGCCCGCCGCCTGGTGCGCGACGAGGTGCCCGACTGCAAGCTCGGAACGTTGGCGTCGCGATTCCGGCTCGACCATCGTCCGAGCCACCGCGCCCTCGACGACGCACTCGCCACCGCCGACCTGTTGCACCTGCTGATCGAGCGCGCCGCCGGCCTCGGCGTCGTCGGACTCGACGACCTCGTGATGCTGTCGAAACTGGCCGGTCATCCGCAGTCGGCGAAGCTGAGGATGACCACCGACCTCCCGCGTACGCCCGGCGTGTACATGTTCCGTGGCCAACGCGACGAGGTGCTCTACGTCGGCAAGGCGACCAATCTGCGCCAACGGGTGCGGTCGTACTTCGGCAGCGACGATCGTCGCAAGATCGGACCCATGCTGCGCGAGACACAGTCGGTCTCGCATCTCGACCTCCCCGACGCGCTCACCGCCGAAGTGATCGAGAGCCGACTGATCAGCCGGCTGCTCCCCCGCTACAACCGCGCCGGCACACGCGTCGACAAGTACTGCTACGTCAAGCTCGACGTCGACAGCGCCTGGCCCCGGCTGTCGATCGTGAAGAACCCGTCGGCCAAGGGGGTGCACCTCGGTCCGCTGCCGTCGCGCACGATGGCGAACCTCGTCGTCGAGGCGATCCACACCGCGGTACCGCTTCGTCGCTGCACGGTGCGGATGGGTCGCGGCTATCAAGCGCCCGACGACGCTCCCGTGTGCAGCGCAGCGCAGCTCGGTGTCGCGCTCTGTCCGTGCTCGGGCACCGCCGATCCGACGGCCTATGCAGCCGCGGTCGACGCGGCAGCGAGCGCGTTGTCGGGTGACCCTCGAGTGGTCGTCGAGCGCCTGCGCGACCGCATGTTCGACCTCGCTGCGAACCAGCGATTCGAGGAGGCGGCGAACACTCGCGACCGATTGAGCACGCTGCTCGGCGCCGTTCGCCGACACCTGTTGGTCGAGGCACTGCGGGCGGCAGAACGTGCCGAGGTGAGCTTCGGTGAGTCGACGTGGATCATCGACCGCGGACGGTTGATCGACGCGATGCGCACCGGAACCCCAGGACGGGCATTGCCGGTTCCCCCACCCGAGGCATCGGACGCTGCGGTGCTCTCACGCGAGCAGATCGACGAGGCCCTCTGTCTTGCCCGATTCTGCGACAAGCGAGCCGACCAGCTCACGGTGAGCTGCTCGGGCACGTGGGCGTTCCCGATCGGCGATCGGGTACCCGAACTCTCCGCGCTCGTCACTCGTGCGGCGTGACGAGGTGAACGCCACGTCCGGCGATGTGCAGGTGCTTCACCTGCCCGCTGTCGGGGAGCGCCGCAGCGACCGCGGCCGCCCGGTCGCTGTCGACGAGGAAGGCAACCGTCGGCCCGCTGCCCGACAGCCAGCCGCACCAGGCGCCGGCTGCCCCACCCGCCGCGAGCGCCGCGGCAGCACCCGGGACCTCGGCGAAGCGCGTCGTCTGATGCAGGCGATCGTCGGTCGCGCCGTCGAGCAGCGACGGATCGTCGTGCTCGACGGCCGCCACGAACTGCGCCATCCGCCCGAGATTGTGCACGGCATCTCGTCTCGACACCGTTTCCGGGAGCGACCCTCGCGAGCTGTCGGTCGACGTCGTCACGTCCGGGATCCACGCGACGACCGATGCCCCCGCGAGGAGCGGACCGACACGGAACCGGACCACCCGCCCGTCGACCCAGGCAACGATGCCACCGAAGACCGAGGCCGCCGCGTTGTCACCGTGGCGCTCCAGGCGGGCGGCCGTCTCGAGCACCCGTGAGTGCCCGGCCTCCAGGTCGGCGGTCAACTCGGCGGTCGGATCGTCCGACTGGCAGACGACGGCCAGTGCCGCTCCCCCGACACGAGCCGCACCGCTGAAGCCCAGGCCGCGCGCCATCGGGATGGCCGAACGCAACCACAAGGGGTGGGGTGGATCGGCGCCGGTCACTGCGGAGAAGGCCTTCGTCGTCGGGTGATGCCGGTCGATCGGCCGCGCGCCATCGGGAGCTGCGCCGAACCCGATCTCGAGGTAGACATCGAGCGCCATCCCGAGGATGTCGAAGCCCGCGCCGAGGTTGGCCGACGACCCCGGGACCCTGACGACGAGCGACTCGGTCACTCGGCGTGCGCCTGCGAGACCCTGACGAGCGCGTCGAGGGCTCCCTGCGCCCGTCCGTCGTCGATCGCGCTGCCAGCGACGGCGAGACCCTCTGCCGAGATCGCCGACAGCTCCGCCCACCACGAGTCCGGCTGCGGCGTTGAGCACGACGATGTCGCGATGCGGGCCGCGCTCGCCGGCGAGCACCCGGCGGATGACATCGGCGTTCTCGTCGGCATGGCCGCCTCGGAGGTCGTGCGGGGTTGCGGGAGCCAGACCGAACTCGGCAGGGTCGATCGTGAACTCCTCGATCGAGCCGTCGGCGAGGGAGAGCACCCTCGACGGACCGGTGGTGGTGAGCTCGTCGAGGCCGTCGCCGTGTACGACCCAGGCGTGTGTGAGCCCTTCGCGCTGCAGGGTCAGCACCATCGGTTCGACGAACCGGGGGTCGGCGACGCCGATCACCTGACGGCGGACACGGCCGGGGTTGGCCATCGGGCCGAGCAGATTGAATGCGGTCGGCACCCCGATCTCGCGACGCGGGGGCCCTGCGAATCGGAAGGCCGGATGGAACACCGGCGCGAAGCAGAATCCGATCCCGGCCTCGCGAACACAGGCAGCCACGCCGTCGGCATGCAGTTCGATCGCGACGCCCAACAACTCGAGGAGGTCGGCGCTCCCGCATCTGGACGACGCGGAACGGTTGCCGTGCTTGCACACCGGCACGCCCGACCCGGCGATGACCAGCGCCGCCATCGTCGACACGTTGATCGAATCCGACCCATCGCCGCCGGTGCCCACGATGTCGACACACCGGGCGCGTTCGTCGTCGGTGAGCGGCACGATCGTGGCCTGTTGCATCGCGCTGTCGAGCAGCCCGGTCAGTTCGTCGACCTGCTCTCCCTTGGCCCGAAGCGCCACCAGGAACCCGGCGATCTGGGCTGCGGTGGCGTCGCCGCGCAGGATCGTCGACATCACCTCGTGTGCCACCGCGACCTCGAGATCGCGACCGGCGATCAGCTCCGACAGCACCGATGGCCAGGACAGTGGAGCGCTCGACGACATCGGGCCGATGGTACGTGGGCCCGCACCGCCGGGCGAACCCGGTTCGGTCGCGCGTTCTGGGTCGGTCGTCAGCGCGATCGGCGACGTTGACGGATCATGCGTCGACGATCGCGTTCGGTCGCGCCACCCCAGACACCGGCCTTCTCACGCTCGGACAGCGCATACTCGAGGCACGCCCGTTGCACCGAGCAGCTCGCACACACCGACTTCGCGGCCTCGGCCCCCTCGTCGTCATCCGGGTAGAAGACGGAGGCATCGAGACCTCGGCATGCTCCCAGATCCCACCATTTCAGTTCCTGTACCGACACGTGCGGTTGACCCCCCGTAGCTGGCCCCTCAGTTCAGGGAATCTAGAACCGACAACGGCGCCGCGCCAGTGGAATTTTCCCCGCCCGTCACGTACACGATGTGCCTGGCACATCGTGTACGTGGGTCATTCCGGGGCGATGCCGTAGGCGCGGGCCATGACCTGCAGCGGATGCTGCGCGGTCCGTCCGGTCTGTTCGACGATCGCGGTGTTGGCCAGGTGACAGTCACCGGCGACGATCTCGCCGCCCGCCTGGTCGATCTGATCGCCGAGCCGCTTCGCGATCGGCACTGCGATGTCCTCGTTGCCGGCACGAAGTCCCCACATGCCGTCGATGCCCGAGCACTGCTGGACGAGCTCGACCTTGGCACCGGTGAGCTTCATCAGATCGCGACTCGTGAAACCGATGTCCTGTGCCCGCAGGTGACACGGCGCGTGGTAGGTGATCGACTCGACGGTCTCGCCGGTGAAGTTGGTGTCGAGCGACGTGTCGTGACCCGTGTGGACCTTCATCAGGTACTCGGCGGCGTCGTAGGTGTGTTCGGCGACGAGTTCGGCGTCCGCACGCAACGCCGGATCCCGGACGTAGTCGACATAGTCCTTCTTGATGACGTAGCTGCACGTCGGCTGTGGCACCACGATGTCGGTGCCGGCGCGCACCTCGGCGGCGAGGGTCTTGACGTTCTTCTCGGCGGCCCTGGTGAATTCCCTGACGTTGCCGGAGTGCAACCACGGAGCGCCGCAACAACCGGCGTCGGTGTTGGTGCATTCGATGCCGTTGCGTTCGTACACCTTGACGAGGTCCTTGCCGATCTGGGTCTCCTGGTACTCGACGAGGCAGGACGGGAACAGCGTGACCTTGCCCTGCGGTTCGGTCAGCTTGATCCTGGGGCGCTGCCTGAACCAGGTGGAGAACCGCTGCTTCGAATACGGCGGGAGCAGGCGAGTCGACGACACCCCGGTGGCCAGTCCCACCACCTTGCGGATCACCGATCCGGGTGCTGCCTGGGTGATCTTGTTGGCGATCGGGCCCGTACTGGTCGCGAGCGTGCCGAGCAGGTCGGTGCGGCCCATGACCTGCGTCGTCGTCTTGTCCCGGGCGGACTTGATGCCGTTGGCGTGTTGCATCGCGTCGGCGCGCAGCATCAGCCGGGGAAAGTCGAGGCTCCACTCGTGCAACTCGGGGGTGTACGGACATCTGACGGCGCAGAGCTTGCACTGGAAGCATTCGTCGACGACCTGGTCCTGGTCGGCGGGGGTGAGGCGGCCGGCGTCGCGGTCGTCGTGCTCGTCGACCATCTCGAACAGCGTCGGGAACGACGTGCAGAGCCCGACGCACGAGCGACATCCCTGGCAGAGGTCGTAGACCCGGGTGAGTTCCTCGCGCACGTCGGCCTCGTCGACGTAGAGCGGATGCGTCGGGTCGTACGTGGTGGTCATGTGGCCAGTCTTCCCCGGCTCGACCCGGACGAACACCCCCGTTTGCGTGACACTTCGGGCGGAGCGGGTCACCCGAAGTGTCACGCAAACGGGGTTTCTCGTAGCATCCGGTCGATGTCGGGACGTGCGTCGAGAGCCGAACCGCAGCCGTTCGAGCGAGGGGCGATGCTCGACGCGCTGCGAACCGGAACCGCCGACGATCCCTTCGACGTCCTGGTGATCGGTGGTGGCATCACCGGGGTCGGGGTCGCGCTCGACGCTGCCGCCCGTGGGCTGCGCACCGCACTGGTCGAACGCGACGACTTCGCCAGCGGGACGTCGTCGAAGAGTTCCAAGATGGTCCACGGGGGCCTGCGCTACCTGCAGAACGGTGACGTCCGTCTGGTCTACGAGGCCCTTCGCGAGCGCCGACGGCTGATGAGGAACGCGCCGCACCTCGTCGAGATCCTGCCGTTCATGATCCCGATCCTCACCAAGGACGGCGTCGTGTCGAAGAAGGTCGCGAAGGCACTCGGCTCGGCGATGTGGATGTACGACCTCACCGGCGGTTGGCGCATCGGCAAGCTCCACCGGCGCGTGTCGGCGGAGGAGGCAGCGGCCCACTTCCCCACCACGCATCTCGACAAGCTGAGCGCGGGGTACCTCTACTTCGACGCCGGCGCCGACGACGCCCGCCTGGCGCTCACCGTGGCCCGCACCGCCGCGGAGCACGGCGCCGTCGTGGTCAACCGATGCCCGGTCGTCGACGTCACGGTGGACCCGGCACGCGACGACGGCATCCGGCGTGGTCGTCGAGGCCGACGGGGAACGGTTCTCGGTCTCCGCTCGTTGCGTGGTCAACGCTGCGGGCGTCTGGTCCGACGAGGTCCGATCCCTCGACGAATCCGAGCATCCCGACTCGATCCGGCCCGCCAAGGGCGTGCACGTCACCGTGCCGTGGGACAGGATCCGCATCGACATCGCCGTGATCATCCCGGTGCGAGCCGACCGTCGCAGCCTGTTCCTGGTGCCCTGGGGGCCGCGCCGGACGGAACCTTCGAGCACGTGTACGTCGGCACCACGGACACCGACTACGACGGACCGCTCGACGATCCGCAGTGCACCGCCGACGACATCGACTACGTCCTCACGGCGTTGAACCAGGCGCTCGATCCGACGATCACCGAACGTGTCACCCCAGAGGACATCACCGGCGTCTGGGCCGGACTGCGACCGCTGGTCAAGCAGGCGACGCAGGACGGCGCCGACTCGAAGACCGCCGACCTGTCACGCCGACATCAGGTCACCGTCGGCGAGCACGGCGTCGTGCGGGTCAACGGCGGCAAGCTCACGACCTACCGCGAGATGGCAGAGGACACCGTCGACCTGGTCGCCGATCGTCTCGGTGCACCGCGTCAGCCGCGCCGGCCGGCGACGCGACGCTTGAAGCTGCTCGGAGCCGACGTCGCCCGCACGGACCGACCCGGCACGCTCGAGCATCACCTCGCCCGCCGCTACGGCTCGATGGCCGACGAGATCCGGGCCCTCATCGCGTTCCGACCCGAACTCGCGCGAGCCACTCGTCGCCGGCCAGCCCTACCTTCGCGCCGAGGCGGTCTACGCGGTTCGTCACGAGATGGCGACCACACTCGACGATGTGCTCGTGCGTCGCACCCGCGCGCACCTGTTCGACCGGCCCGCCAGCCTCGCCGCCGCCCCATCGGTCGCCGCGCTGCTCGGCGACGAACTGGGCTGGCCGCCGGAGGAGACACAACGACAGCTCGACGCGTACCGACGCCTGTGCGAGCGCGAGGAAAGTGCAGGAGCGCAACGTGCCCACGTCACCAACGCCGCCGATTGAGCTGCTCGGCAACGACAGCCGGCTCACGACCACGAACGTCGAGGTCCCCGAGGAGGCGATCGCTGCGCTCTCGTCGATCTGCGAGACGATCGAGTTCGACGGAACGGGCGAGGCCCGGACCCTGTCGCCGAGGCGAGCCGCGACTGGTGGCCATTGGCGCTGCACTGGGCGCTCGCCGGCCAGGTACCGCAGCTCGCCGAAGTGGTCGTACGCCCGACCTCGACCGACGAGGTCGTCCGCGTGCTCCAGGTCTGCAACAACGCCCGACTGCCGCTCACCGTCACCGGCGGCCGCAGCGGCGTGTGTGGAGCGGCGGCGCCCGTGTTCGGTGGCGTCGTCCTCGACGCGACGGCGCTCGCGCGGCGTCGTCGACGTCGACGTCGTGTCCGGCATCGTCGAGGTGCTCCCCGGCACGTTCGGCCCGGACCTCGAACACGAACTCCGCGAGACCCACGGGCTGTCGGTCGGTCACTTCCCGCAGAGCTTCGACCTCGCCACGGTCGGCGGCTGGGTCGCGTCCCGCGGCGCCGGGCAGTACTCGACGCGCTACGGAAAGATCGAGGACATGGTCGTCGGCCTCGAGGCGGTGCTGGCCGACGGCACCGTGATCCGGACCGGTGGAGCCCCTGCCGCAGCAGCCGGACCCGACCTCACCCAGCTGTTGGTCGGATCGGAGGGAACGCTCGCTGTCATCACCCGGGTGTGGCTGCGGACCCACCCCGTCCCGACGCACGAGCGGCGGGCGGCCTACGCGTTCGACTCGTTCGCCGACGGCATCGAGGCGTGCCGGCACACGCTCCAGTCCGGTGCCACGCCGGCGGTGCTGCGCCTCTACGACGCGGCCGAGTCGAAGCGCGGCCAGGGCGGCGACGGAACCCAGTGCATGCTGCTCGTGCTCGACGAGGGCCACACCGACCTGGTCGACACGACGATGTCGATCGTCGAACACGCGGCGCTCGACCGCCGGAGCGATTCCGATGTCGGCGTCGCTCGTCGACGCCTGGCTCGGGCCATCGCAACGACACGTCCGCGCTGCAGGGCCTCACCCGCAAGGGCTTCGTCGTCGACACGATGGAGATCGCTGCGCCGTGGTCACGGCTCGTCGACCTGTTCGACGACGTGCGCGCCGCGCATGATGGCGGTGCCGCACGCACGGGCGGCCACCTGCCACCTCTCGCACAGCTACCCAGACGGCGCGTGCCTCTACTTCACCTTCGCCGCCACACCGCCGGCCGACGAGGTCGAGTCGACCTACGTCGCGCTCTGGGACGCCGGCCAGCGAGCGGTGCTCGCCGGCGGCGGCAACCTGTCGCACCACCACGGCGTCGGGCTGAACCGCGGCCGGTTCATGGCCGAGGCACTCGGCGCCACCCACGGTGTGCTCGCCGCGATCAAAGCGACGCTCGATCCCAACGGGATCATGAACCCCGGCAAGCTCGGTCTGCCCTCCCCCTTCGGCGAGGTGTCGTGGCCCTGACGGACGCCGCTCGACGGGTCGGTGGGACGTCGCTGCCATCCGCGCCGGAATCGGGGTCTGTCTGCTGCTGGCCATCCCGCTGACGCTCGCTCGCCGCGTTCGTCGACTCCGACTCGTCCGGGCTCAACGCGTTCTTCTTCTTCGGAGCGACGTTCGGCTTCGTGCTCGGCGGTGGTTGCGCGGCATGGATGCCAGCAACGCGGCACGCCGCTGCTCAGCACGGTGTCATCGACCACGATCGTGGCCTACGTGGGTGCGCAGACGCGTCTTCATCCTGATCCGGCTGATCGGCGGCGACGCGTGAACTGGTTCGGTGTGTTCTTCACGCTGTCGCTGGTGATCCTCGCCGGCGTCGTCGGTGGCATCCTGGGCAGCCAACTGCAGGCACGCGGGTTCCTGCCGTCCGGCCAGACACCACACGGAGAGGGGAACCGATGACCGCGATGCTCGTGATCGACGTCGGCACGACCGGACTTCGGGCGGCGATCGTCGACGACTCGCTCGCCGTTCGAGCCATGGAGTACCGGCCGTGCCCGCCGAGCACGCCGGCACCCGGACTGGTCGAGTTCGATGGCGCCGACCTCGCCGCCAAGCTGCTCGAGGCCGCTCGCACGGCGCTGGCGGCGGCGACCGAACCGGTCGTCGCGGTCGGCATCACCAATCAGCGGGCGAGCACGCTCGTCTGGGACCGTGCGACCGGCGAACCCGTCGCACCGGGGCTCGGCTGGCAGGATCTGCGCACCGTCGGCGAGTGCATCATGGCCAAGGCCGAGCACGGCTGGTCGGTGGCACCGAACCAGTCGTCGACCAAGGCCGGCTGGCTCCTGGCCAACACGCGCCGGCCTGGAAGGCCGCGATCTGTGCGTCGGCACGATCGACAGCTGGATCGCCTGGACGCTGAGCGAAGGCGCGCTCCACGTCAGCGACCAGACGAATGCGTCGGCCACGACGAACGGATTGCGTGCTCGTCGACGGCTCGATGTGGGCACACGACCGGTGCGACGCGTTCGGCGTGCCCGAATCGACGCTGCCCAGCGTCGTCGACTCCGTCGGCGTCATCGGCCACGCAACTGCGCTCGCCGGGGCCCCGCCGATCGCCGCGATGCTCGGCGACCAGCAGGCCTCGCTGATCGGCCAGAGTTGCGTCAAGCCCGGTCGGGCCAAGATCACCTTCGGCACCGGCGGCATGCTCGACCTGTGCACCGACACCGGCACACCGGTCGGGGGCGCACCGCCACGCCGCCGGCACGTACCCGCTCCCGCTGTGGTCGCGCGACGGTGAGATCACCTGGGGGGTCGAGGCGATCATGCTGTCGGCGGGCACGAACGTCGAGTGGCTGCGCGACGATCTCGGCCTGATCGCCACGAGCGCGGAGAGCCACGACGTGGCGGCGATGTGCGACGACACCGACGGCGTCGTCTACGTCCCGGCGTTGCTGGGTCTCGGCACGCCCACAGTGGGACTACGGCGCCCGCGGCACGCTGCTCGGCATCACCCGCGGCACCGGACGTCCCCACGTGGTGCGCGCCGTGCTGGAGGGTGTCGCCCACCGCGGCGCGGACCTCATCGACGCCGCCCGTACCGACAGCGGGGTCGACATCCACACCGTGCGCATCGACGGCGGGATGAGCGCGAATCCCACGTTCGTCCAGGCGTTGGCCGACGCCGCCGATTGCCCGATCGAGGTGTCCCCGGTCGCCGAGTCGACGACGATCGGTGCCGCGTTCATGGCCGGTCTCGGTGTCGGCGTGTTCGACGGCTGGACGACCTCGACGCGCTCTGGCGGCCGGCCCGCGTCGTCGAACCCGCCGATCCGTCGTCGCACGAACAGCGTCGCGAGCACGGTGGCGCGGATGCGCTGGAACGTGCCGGCGGCTGGCACGCCGAACTGTCGGCGCTCGACTTCTGAGCGATCACCTGATGAACGAGCCCCGAACCCTAGAATTGCTCCGACGCCCTCCCAGCGGGAAGGCTGTCGTACGCATGACCCCGAAAGGACACTCCCCCGTGGATCTCGAACCCGCTGCACCGGCAACGTCCCGGCGCGGCCTCATCGGCGCATTGGGCGCGGTCGGCCTCGCCGGCGCCGCCGCGCTCAGCATCGCCCGACCTGCGTCCGCCGCACCGACGAGCCCGACTGCGGACGACACCGAGCTCCTGCGGCAAGCCATGCAGCTCGAGCTGACCGCCGAGGCGCTGTACCGCACGTCGCTCGCTGCCGGGCTGTCGGACGTGGCCGGCGAACTCGCCACGGTGTTCGCGGCCAACCACGCTGCGTACGCCGGCAAGATCGCCGGATTGGCCGGCCTGTCCGCCGAACACACGCAACGAGGAGGTGTTCGAGCAGCTCGAGTCCGGCGTTCGACACCAGCGACGACCAGGCGTTCGCCGAGATCGCCAACACCCTCGAGAACACTGCGTCGGCCACGCACACCGCGCTGCTTCCCGAATACGAATCGGTCAATGCCCGCAAGGCCACGCGTCGATCATCGTGGTCGAGGCGCGGATGGCCACCGTGCTCACCGACTTCGGCGATCTCGCCTCGAACTTCGACGAGCTCTTCGAGCCGGACGTCGAGCCCCTCGACCTCACTGCTGGGAGTGGCGTCGTGAACCGCTCGACCGCACGGCACCCGCGCTCGGGCGTCGCGACGCGCTGCAAGATCGGTGGACTCACCGTGTCGCTCGCTGCGCTCGTGGCTGCCTGCGGCGACGATCGCACCGGCGACGAGGCCCCTGGCCGCGTCGGGTATGCACCGCCGATCACCGATCCACCGGACTATCCGATCGACGACGCCGTGCTGTTGCGCACCGCGTCGTCGCTCGAGCTGACACTGGTCGACGTCTACGAGACGATCCTCGGCGTCGGCGTGCTCGACGGCGACCAGGTCCTCCTGGTCGGAACGCTTGGTCGAAGACCATCAGGCCGTCGCCGACGAGATGGGCGAACTCACCGTCGCCGTCGGTGGCACCGCCTGGGAGTGCACCAACCCGTGGAACATGAACCGATTGGTCGACCCGATGCTCGCTGCGATCCAGGGCAGCGACGACCCGACGCGCGACATCCTCAACACCGCCAACGCCCTGGAGAGCCTCGCCGCCGCGACCCATCAGTCCCTCACGGTCGAGCTCACCGACGAGGCCGCGTCGGCTGCGACCATGGCTGCCGCGACGCTCGAGTCGCGCCATTCCGCGGCGATCGTCGCGGCTCGCGCGGTGCCGAGGGCTACGTCAGCCCGACGCTCGGCGGCGGCGACGTCGCCAGCGACGCGGAGGGCATCCCGCTGCAGTTCGCGATCACCGACCGGTTCGGTTCGATCGGCCAGATCGAACTCATCGTCGGCGCGCCCGACGAGAACGGCGTCCGCGAGACGTTCATCCTGCAGACGCCGTCGCTCAACTCGCTCATCTACAACGAACTCGAACCGACCTGCTGAGTTCGTGCCGTACACTCGGTGCGGCAATGGTGAGGTGGCCGGGTGACCGCGGCGGTGCGTGCTGCATCGTCGAGGAAAGTCGGGACTCCACAGGGCAGGGTGCTGGCGAGAGCCAGGTCGGGGCGACCTGACGGACAAGTGCAACAGAGAGAGACCGCCGATGGGCCGGATCGCTTCGGCGGGCCGGTCACAGGTGAGGGTGAAACGGTGCGGTAAGAGCGCACCAGCGGCGACGGCGACGTCGTCGGCTCGGTAAACCCCACCCGGAGCAAGGCCGAGCAGAGGACACGAACGGCCCGTTCGTCCAGGCAACTGGACACCCTCGGGTAGGCCGCACAGATGGATGGTCACCGGGCGCATGCGCCCACAGAATCCCGCTTACAGGCCACCTCACCATTGCCACTACACGCTCGCCGACGATGAGCCAATGACGCCATCCGGCCGCCACTCGTGGCAGCAGCGGACCAGATCGGAGATGAGCCAGTGACGCATCGGGGTTCGCGCACGCAACACCGGACCCGAACCGGGCGACGAGGTTGACGCCAACCAGCCCCCGCCCTCGAACACGGACCGTTCCCAACGTACCAACTGACGCGACCGGGCTTCGCTCATCGCAACACCGGACGACCCAACGATGAGCCAACTGACGCCATCCGGGCGCTTCGCTCATCGCAACACCGGACCCGAACCCAACGATGAGCCAACTGACGCCATCCGGGCGCTTCGCTCATCGCAAGGAGGAGTCCGTCGGGGCGACTTGGCGTCCGATCCGTTGTCTCTGCAACCATCGGACTAGGTTGCGCTCCGACATGGGGGTGTCAATCAGGGGCCTGGGGTCCGCGCAACTGCAACGTACCGCTTCGCAGATGCTCCCTGCCGTCGGGCTCGTCGCCGTCCAACTCGTCTGGTTCGGCATGCCGATGGGCGCGTGGATCCGCGGCGTCGTCCTCGGTCTCCTCACCGCACTGCTGGCGATGGGCATGGCGCTCGTCTACCGGGCGAACCGGGTCGTCAACTTCGCCCAGGCCGACCTCGGCTTCGTCCCGACGACGCTCGCGGTCGGACTCATCCTCTTCTCCGGTCTGCCCGTACCTGCTCGGCTTCGGCATCGGCATGGTCGCCGCCATCGCGCTCGGCGCGGTCGTCGAGTTCTCGTTCGTCCGACGGTTCGCCAAGGCGTCGCGGCTCGTGCTCACCGTCGCCACGATCGGCATCACCCAACTCCTCGCCGTGCTGGCGCTGCTCGTGCCGCGCATGTGGGGCGAGAACGCCGCATCGCAACGCATCCCGCCGCCGTTCGACTGGAAGCTGACGATCGGGACGTTCATCCTCACGGCCAACGACCTGATCGCGCTGATCGTCGCTCCGATCGCGATGGTCGCGGTCGCCCTGTTCCTCGGCCGCACCCGTCTCGGCACCGCCGTCCGCGGCGCCGCCGAACAGAGCGAACGGGCGCAGATGCTCGGCATCCCGGTCGCCTGGCTCTCGACGCTCGTCTGGGCGATCGCCGCCGGGCTGTCGTTCCTCGCGCTGTTCCTCCGGGCCGGCATCATCGGCGTGCCGATCGGCTCGGCGCTCAGCATCGTCGCGCTCGTACAGGCGCTCGCCGCACTGGTCATCGGCCGGCTGCGTCACCTCCCCACCGTCGCCACATCGGCCGTCGCGCTCGGCGTCCTCGAGTACGGCGTCGCCTGGAACGCCGAGAGCCCGCTGCTCGTCACGCCGATCGTCGGCGCAGCCGTGCTCATCGCCCTGCTCCTCCAGCGCCGCCAGTACAGCCGGGCCGACACCGACGAGGCCGCCTCGTGGCGGCTCGAGCGACGAGGTCCGCCCGCTCGAACCGTCGGTCACCCGACTCCCGCTGCGTGCGCCTGATGCGCTTGGGCGTCGCCGTCGCTGATCCTCGCCGGGCTCGTCGCGATCCCGCTCCTGCTGCGCTCCGACCAGATCATCAAGGCATCGGCCGTCGGCGTGTACGCCATCATCGGACTGTCGCTCGTCGTGCTGACCGGATGGGCCGGGCAGATCTCGCTCGGACAGATGGGCTTCGTCGCCATCGGTGCCGCCGTCGGCCGCCAAGTGCACCTCGAACTGGAACGTCGACCTCTCGCTCGCCCTGCTGGCCGGCGGCGCGGCCGGCGCGTTCGCGGCCTTCGTCGTCGGGCTGCCCGCACTCCGGCTCCGCGGCCTCTACCTCGCGGTCACCACGCTGGTCTTCGCGCTCGCCGTGTCGTCGTGGCTGCTGAACGACCTCTTCTTCGGCTGGGTGCCGAAGAGAACGACTCGAGCGACTCCCGCTGTTCGGTCGCATCGACATCAGCACCCCGACCCGCTACTACGTGTACACGCTGGTCGTGCTCGCACTGGTCTACCTCGGCGCTGCGCGGCGTCCGGCACAGCCGGACCGGCCGGGCGATCGTCGCGCTGCGCGAGAACGAACGCGCCGCGCAGGCGTACGCGGTGTCGCCCGTGCCCGTCAAGCTGATGGCGTTCACGATCTCCGGCGCCGTCGCCGGGGTCGCCGGCGGACTGTTCGTCCACCTCAGCCAGAGCTTCGATCTCGCCAGCTACGGCCCGGCCGCAGAGCCTCGAACGTGTTCACCGCCGGCGTCGTCGGCGGGCTCGGGTCGCTCTTCGGTGGCGTGCTCGGCGCCGTCTACCTGCGGGCACCGACTGGTTCATCACCGAACCGGCCTGGCAGTTCCTGTCGTCGGCGGTCGGCGTGCTGATCGTCCTGCTGATCCTGCCCGGCGGCCTCGCCAGCCTCGTGATCAAGCTTCGCGACCGGTACGCTCATCGTCGTCAGCGACCGGACCGCGGTTCCCGCAGCCCTCGGGCTCGGCGGACCGCGATGAGACCGTCGGTCCAGGAGCGTTGCTGACTCGGACGACGACGACCGGCGTCGACGAGGTCTCGATCGGGCAGCGACGCGACGCGACCGCAGCCCGGATCAGTCGCGCCTCACCGATCGCCGAGCGGTTCGCGCTTTCGGGATGCGCCACCCGAGGCGGTGGCTGACCGACATCTGCGGTGGCGAGGCGGCGTTCCCGCTGCTCGTCCTGTTCGGGCTCAACGCGGTCGACGAACTCGACCGCACCGCGTTCGGCATCCTGCTGCCCAACATCCGCGACGAGTTCGACATCGACATCCAGACGGCGCTGTCGATCGTGGCGCTGTCGTCGGTCGCCGCGCTCGCGCTGCAGGTGCCGATCGCCCAGTTCGCCGACCGGTCGAAGCGGATCCCGCTCGTCGTCGGCGGCGCCCTGGTCTGGGGCTTCTTCTCCGGGATGACCGGCCTCGCGACCGGCCTGATCCTGCTGACCGTCGCCCGATCGGGCTCGTCGCTCGGCAAGGCCTTCATCGACCCGACGCACAACTCGCTGATCGCCGACTACTACCCCGTCGAGAACCGGTCGCGCGTCTACAGCTTCCATCGCGCGGCCAACGCCGTCGGTGCCTTCGTCGGGCCGATCACCGCCGGCTTGCTGGCCTACTGGTTCGGCTGGCGGGTGCCGTTCCTCGTGTTCGTCATCCCGACGGTGATCTTCGCGCTGCTCGCGCTGCGGCTGAAGGAGCCGGTCCGCGGCCGCTGGGAGCGTCACGCGACCGGCGCCTCGCCAGGAGATCATCGACACCGAGGAGGAGTCGCCGTCGTTCGCCGAGAGCTGGCGCACCGTCCACAAGGTGCAGGTCGCTGCACCGGATCTGGTGGAGCCTGCCGTTCCTCGCCACGTCGCTGATCGGTTTCGTCACACTCGCATCGCTGTTCTACGAGCAGGAGTTCGACCTCGACGAACGCGCTCGCGGCGTCGCCGCTGCGGTCACCGAGCCGTTCCAGGTCGTCGGCCTGGTCGTCGGGGCCCGCATCGCGACGCGGCGGTTCATCGGCAACGTCAAGGGCATGATCCGCTTCCTCGCGTCGATCGCGCTGCTCACGTCGGTGGCCACGGTCGGTTCGCCCTCTCGCCGAACCTCGTCGTCGCCATCGCGTTCAACTGCGTGATCTCCGGCGCGCTCGCGATCATCGGACCGGGCATGCTCGCCTCGCTGTCGCTGGCCATCCCGCCACGAGCACGTGCGACCGGCTTCTCCATCGCTTCGCTCTGGGTCATTCCGGGCCTGCTCGATCCTCCCGTTCATCGGTTGGATCGCCGACACCTGGTCGATCGAGATCGGCATGCTCGTCATGATGCCGATGTTCGTCATCGGCAGCCTGCTCCTGCGCAGCGTCGCCGACGTGATCGACGACGACATCAAGCAGGTGTGGCAGTCGGCCGCAGCACGCTCCGAGGTGCTGTACGACCGCCGCCAGGGCAACGACGAACCTGCTGCTCCTGAGGGGCGTCGAGGCCGGCTACGACAAGCGCACCGTGCTGCACGGCATCAACCTCGACTCAACGAGGGCGAGGTCGTCGCCCTGCTCGGCACCAACGGCGCCGGCAAGTCGACGCTGCTGAAGGCGATCAGCGGCGTCGTCGAAGCCGACCGTGGCGCCATCGTGCTCGACGGCCGCGACATCACCCACGCCCCGCCGAACGAGATCGCCGCGCTCGGCATCGTCCAGATGCCCGGCGGCCAGGGCGTGTTCGGATCGCTCACGGTCAAGGAGAACCTCGAGCTCGCCGGATGGACCAACCGCCGCGACCCGGCGGGCGTCGAAGCAGGCGATCGCCGAGGTGCTGGAGACGTTCCCGATCCTCGCCGAGCGGCTCGACTCCCCCGCCGCCAACCTGTCCGGCGGCCAGCAGCAGATGCTCGCGCTGGCGATGAGCTTCGTCATGCGCCCGAAGGTGTTGCTGATCGACGAGCTGTCGCTCGGCCTCGCCCCGGTCATCGTCGGCCAGCTGCTGCCGATCGTGCACCGCATGGCAGACGACGGCGTCACCGTCGTGCTGGTCGAGCAGAGCGTCAACGTCGCACTCACCGTCGCCGACCGCGCCTACTTCATGGAGCGCGGCAAGATCCGCTTCGACGGCCCGACCGCCGAACTGCTCGATCGGCCCGACCTGCTGCGCTCGGTGTTCCTGTCCGCCGGCCACGCCGACGGCGGTGACGGGGCCGACGGACCGGAGACGCCAATCACCGGCCGCAGCACTCGACCGGGCCGTCATCGACCGCACCGACGCCCCGGTGCTCTGGGTCACCGAACTGTCGGTCACCTTCGGCGGCATCCGCGCCGTCGACGACGTCACGTTCGACGTGTGCCGGCGAGATCGTCGGCGTGATCGGCCCCAACGGTGCCGGCAAGACCACGATGTTCGACCTGATCTCCGGCTTCACCCCGCTGCGATCGCGGCCGGATCATGCTGACCGGCCGCGACGTCACGTCGCTCAGCTCCGCCGGCCGGGCGCGATGGGCCTCGGCCGCTCGTTCCAGGACGCCCGCCTCTTCCCCGAGCTGACCGTCACCGAGACGCTCGCCATCTCCCTCGAGCGTTTCGTCGAGAGCCGCAGCGTCGTGGTCGCGGCGCTCCACCTGCCGATGGTCGTCGATTCCGAACTGCACGTCGCCATGCGCGTCGACGAACTGCTCGAGTTCATGGGTCTCGGCGAGTACCGCAACTCGTTCGTCCGGGAGCTGTCGACCGGCACCCGCCGTATCGTCGACCTGGCGTGCCTGGTCGCCCACCGGCCGGCGGTGATCCTGTTGGACGAGCCCAGTTCCGGTATCGCCCAACGTGAAGTCGAAGCGCTGGCGCCCGTCGTCGGACGCCTGCGCAACGAGATGGGAGCGAGTCTGGTCATCGTCGAACACGACATCCCGTTCGTGTCCGACGTGTCGGACAGGTTGATCGCTCTCGACCAGGGCCGGGTCGTCACGACCGGCACGCCATCGGACGTTCTGGCACACCCAGACGTCATCGAGTCATACCTCGGCACGTCCGGTGCCGCAATCGCCCGATCCGGGGGAACGGAGTAGATCATGCAACCTGCACAGGCCGAGGGCGGGGGCTCCTCGTCGATCACTCAAGAAATGGGGTCCGATCGCTGCCATCGTGCTCGTCATCGTCGCGATCGTCGGCATCGTCCTGGTGTCCGGCGGGACGATGACGACGGCGACGCTGCGGCGACACCACCACGGCGGTCACGGAAGCACCCGAGGCCACCGATGCGCCGGAGCCGACCGACGCCCCGGACGACACCACGGCCGAGACCACCGAGCCCGCTGGTGGCGGTGGCGGCGGCGAGATCACCTTCCCGCTGTCGTTCAGCCAGGCCGAGGAGCAGGGCATCGAGGTCGCGTGGGGCGAACGACTGTGACCCCGAGACCGGCCACCTCGCGGTGCGTGACTTCTTCGCACCCGAGTGCTACGCGCCGTTCGAGGGCGACAACGGCGGCGAGACCGCGTCGGGCGTCACCGCCGACTCGATCAAGGTCGTCTACTACCTCGGGCCGGACGACGACCCGATCATCAACTACATCACCGCCGCGATCGCCAACGACGACACCAACGCCGACAGCGGAACAGACGCGCGACGACATGCTCGGGATCTACGAGCAGTTCTACGAGCTGTACGGCCGCACCGTCGACGTCGAGTTCTTCGACGAGCACTGGGCGCGCCAACGACGAGGTGGCCGCCCGCGCCGACGCCGTCCGCATCGCCGAGGAGATCCAGCCGTTCGCCGTGCTCGGCGGGCCGGCACTGACGGCCGCGTTCGGCGACGAGCTGTCGCTCGCGACGTGGTCTGCATCAGCTGCAACCCGTGTCAGCCGGCCGACTGGTACGTCGAACGCGATCCCGTACAACTACGGCTGGCGATCAGCGCCGCGCAGGCCCGAACGTCCACGTCGCGGAGTTCCTCGGCAAGCAGATGGCCGGCAAGAACGCCGAGTTCGCCGGTGACGAGTTCTCGAGACGCCGCGAGTCTTCGGCCTCGTCTACATCGAGTCGAGCGCCGAGTCAGCGGCGATCGCGTCGGCGTTCGTCGCCGACCTCACCGAGGGCGGCATCGCGATCGTCGAGTCGCTCCCCTACACGCTCGACCCCGGCACCGATCCAGGCTCAGGCCTCGCAGATCATCTCGAAGCTGAAGGCCTCGGGCGTCACGACGGTGATCTTCGTCTGCCGACGGCATCGCGCCACGTGACTTCACCCGTGAGGCGACGGCTCAGGAGTACTTCCCGGAGTGGTTCATCGCCGCATCGGCGCTCGTCGGACCTGACGGCGTTCGCCCGCACCTACGACCAGGAGCAGTGGAGCACGCCTTCGGCGTGACGCACGGCGCCGTCCCGTGACGCCCGAGGTCAGCGGCTACTACGCGCTGTACCAGTGGTTCGTGGGCGAGGAAGCGCCGGCCAACGACACGATCGGGGTCATCGTGCCGAACTACACCTTCCTGGCGTGCGAAGCTGCAGGCGACCGGCCCGAACCTGACGCCGGAGACCTTCCGCGACACCATCTTCGAAGGTGGCGGGACCAATCAGGCGATCAGCCAGCCGCTCCTGACCTGGGGCGACCAGGGATACTGGCCGGACATCGACTACAACGGCATCGACGACGCCACGTTGATGTGGTGGGATCCGACCGCAACCGGCCCGGACGAGATCCGCAAGGACGGCACCGGCATGTGGCAGTACGTCGACGGCGGCAAGCGCTACCTGCCGGGCGACTGGCCGACCGAGGACAAGCTGTTCGATCCGGAAGGTGCGGTCACGATCTACGAGATCGCGCCACCCGAGGAGACGCCGCCCGACTACCCCAGCCCGGCCGGCTGACCCAACCGCAGCCTGACCGCTCGTGCAACTCCACCTGCTGAGGGATGCGAGTTGTTCACGGGTTCGGGATGACGGCGGTCTGGTTGAAGGTCTCGAGGATGGGGCGACCGCCCGAACGAGATGCGGCACACCGACGCGTGGTCGAGGTGACAGTTGCACGAGATGCCGATGTCGACGCCGAGCGCCCACGCCACTGCCGACTTCATCGGCGAGACGTGGCTCACGACGACGATGTTCGCCGCGTCCGCTCGTTCCAGCAGGTCGTCGCACGCCGCACGGACGCGGATGTCGAGGGTTGCCAGCGACTCGCCGCCTTCCGGCGTGAAGTCGGGGTCGTCGCGCCATCGCGACCAGATCTCGGACGGAACGTCGGCGTGCGGTGTTCCCTCGTACTCACCGTACGCGAGCTCCAACCATCGGTCGTCGATCTCGACCGGGCGGCCGAACTCCGCCGCTGTCTGACGGGCCCGGTTGAGCGGACTCGACACGACGAAGTCGACCTCACAGCGATCTTGGACGAAGGCGGCGACCGCGACCGCCTGTCGACGCCCGAGCTCGTCGAGGTCCTGGTCGAGTCGCCCCTGCAACAAACCATCGCGTTCGCCGGGGTACGACCGTGACGCACGAGGATCAGCACGACAGCAGTGTCGCACAGCGGAATCAGCCGAAGCGTTCCGGCACCGCGTCGAGCTGACCATCGTGGAAGAACCTCGTGCGCCGCGCTCGGTCACCGAGGTGGTTGCGGCGCCACATCCACACGCAGATCGCGAGGCCGATCGCCTCCAGGAACAGGCTCAACCACCCGCGGTCGAGGATCGGCAAGCCGGCATCGTCGAACGACAGGCCGAAGAACGGCCACCAGAAGACCTCGGTGTTGTTCCAGGCACCGTCGAACACGAGGTGCAGGATCATCCCGATCGGCAGTCCCAGCAGCAGCTTGCGGATCGGCTTGCGTCCGGAGGTGGCGATCATCAGCACGCGAGCAGCGCGACGCTGACGGTCACGCTGTGCAGCGCACGGGCTCCGCCGAACGCGCCGTCGGCGATCGGCAGCACCGACCCGACGATCAGGAGCCGGTAGTCGAACCGCGGGTCGCGGAACACGACGCCGACGGTGACGATCGCCGTGCCGATGAACCAGAAGAACACGAGCCGACGACGCGTCAGACGATCAGGAGACGGCCGCAGTCGGGACAGTCGGTGACGCCCGTGTCGGATGCTTCGTCCTTGACGGTGTCGATCTCGGCGGCCGACAGCTCGAGGTGGCACCCCTGGCACTGCTTGCCGACGAGCCTCGCAACCGCCACACCGAACGCCGCTCGCTTGCGGTCGTACGTGGCCAGGAGCGCAGCCGGCACCAGCGCGCGCAACTCGTCGCGCTGCAACGAGAGCCCAGCGAGTTGGTGGTCGATGTCGGCAACCTCGTCGGCCAGCGCGGTGTCGGCTTGGCCGAGACGGTCGCGCAACGACTCCTCTCCGAGGAGGTGGGCCGACAGCTGGTCGTCGAGTGCGGCCTGTTCCTCGAGTGCGTCGAGTTCGTGACCGTCGAGCTCGTCGGACTGCTGCGCCAGCGTGTCCATCTCGTGCATGAGCGCCTCGGCCTCGCGAGGAGCGATCACGGTCTTCATCTGCTGGTCGAGGCGTCGGCGATGAGCGAGCAGTTCGGCGCCGCGCCGCTCGGCGTCGTCGATCGAGGCTCCGAGCTCGTCGATCCGCGTTCGCAGCGCTGTTCGCTGCTTCTCCCAGCTGCGCATCGACGCGGTGGCACTGGCGAGATCGTCGTGGAGCGGCGAATGCTCGCGGCGGTGCGCCGAGCTGATCGGCCGTCGTGTCGACGGCCTGGAGTGCCAGCAGGATCTCGGGGATGGTGGACGGCGCGCTCGGCGCCGGTTCGGCGGTCTCATTCATCGGGGACCAGTGTGACAGCTGTGCACGATCCCACCAGATCCGTCAAGGGCAACGACGGCAGCGGGGTCAACGGATTGAGATCGTCGGGCGGGATCGTGTTGCCGACCTGGACCGCCTCGACCAGCGGGATCGTCTCGGGCGGAACGGTCTCGACGGGGGTGCCGTCCGGATTGGGCGGCGGCACCGTGGTCGGAGGAGCGTTGGGATCGACGGGTGCCGGCGCGCTGCCGACCACCCGCAACACGCACTCGTTCCCGGGGAGGTACAGACGCGCGTTGGCACGGCTCGGTGGCGCCGGTCGGTCCCAGTCGATCGCCGGCAGGAACGCATGGGCCGGTTCCATGAAGGCGTTCCAGATGACCGCGGGGAAGTGGCCGCCCTGGACGCCGGACGCACCGAATCCGGCGTCACGGAACTCTGGGATGTTCCCGTACCAGCATCGGCGTGTAGCGATTCGGGTCGCCGACCCACACGGCGGTCGACAGCTGCTTGGTGCCGCCGACGAACCAGGCATTGGTGTTGTCTTCCTGGGTGCCGGTCTTGCCGAACGCCGGGCGCCGATCGTCGAACGCTGCGCGCCGTCCCGTGCCGCCGCCGTAGATCGGCCCCTTCATGATCTCCACGGTGGCCAGCGCCGCATTGCGTTCCAGTACCTGGTTGCCGGGATCGAGATGGGTGTAGATGCGCTCACCATCGGGGCCGTCGATGAACTCGACGTAGTACGGCTCGTGGTGCAAGCCCTCGTTCGCGAGGGTCTGGACTCCCGCCGCCATGTCGAGCGGCGACATCTCGTTCGCTCCCGTTCGCGAAGCTGACGAACGGGTCGATCGGTCGACGCTCGGTGGCCGGCTGATCCCGGTACAGGTACGACGAACTCGCCATCCGGTACGTCGTGTCGACGACTCGATTCAGCCCGACGATCTGCGAGAGCCGGACGAAGGCACAGTTGATCGACTTCGTGGTCTGCGACTGCAAGGTGTTGAGTCCGTTGGTGACAGCGTCGATCGTGAAGGGTTCCTGTCCTGGCACCTCGAACGTGCACGGATCGGTACCGTCGATGAGGTCGTTCTGTTGGGCGCCCGCCTGCACCGCGGCGGCGAGGATGAACATCTTGATGCTCGAGCCGGTTTGTCGCGGCGACAACGCCATGTTGACCTCGCGCTCGTTGGGGACGAACCCGCGCCCGCCGACCATCACCCGCACCGCACCCGTGGTCGAGTCGAGCGACACGATCGACGCGTCGAAGTTCGTCTCGATGTCGGCGGTGTCGGGCAGCACGTTGCGGGCCTGTTCGGCCAGGGCCTGCAGGTTCGCGTCGAGGGTGGTGTGGATGCGCAGACCGCCGCGGAAGAGCTGGTTGTAGCGCTGCTGATACGTGTCGCCGAGAATGTCGGACCGGTTGAGCAGGTAGTCGCGCAGCGCCTCGGAGAAGTAGGTCCGGGTGAACGAACGGTCGGGCAGGGTCTTGATCCGTGACGGCAGCACGAACTCCTCGGCGAGCTGTTCTGCCTCGATTTCGGTGATCTCTTCTTCATCGACGAGCCGGTCGAGGACCTGGAGCCAACGGGCGCGGCTGCGCTCGGGTTCGTTGATCGGGTCGAACCCCGATGGCGAACGCACCAGCCCGGCGAGGAAGGCCGACTCGATGAAGGTGAGGTCCGCTGCCTTCTTGCCGAAGTACGTCTCGGCGGCCGCTTCGATGCCGTACGCGTTGTTCCCGAAGAACACCGTGTTGAGGTACCGGGCCATGATGTCCTGCTTCGACATCTGGTTCTCGAGCATGCGGGCGTAGTGCATCTGCAGGAGCTTGTAGCGGCCGTCGCGCTCCAGCCCGGCGAGGAAGTCGTTCTTGGCCACCTGCATCGTGATCGTCGACGCACCCTGCTGGGGCGAGTCGGATGCGAAGTTCGACAGCGTCGCTCGGATCAGGCTGCGGATGTTGATGCCGTCGTGCGTGAAGAACTCCTTGTCCTCCACGACGAGGAATGCGTCGATGACGGCCTGCGGGATGTCCTCGTACGCGATCGGCTGGGAGTTCTCGAGTTCGTAGAACGCGATCTCCTGGCCGTTGGCGTCGTACACGTAGGTGCGCTGGGCGAGTGCCTCGAACTCGGGCAGGACGACCGGGAGTTCCTCGTGCGCGTTGGCCGTCGACCAGATCCGGGGCGCGACACCGACCACCGTGGCAGTGAGCAGCAAGGCGCCCGCGGCGACGATCAGCAGCAGCCGAGGGATGAATCCGAGAACTCGCACAACCCTGACGACGATACTGGCGGTGGCCGACGCCATGTCGGCAGGCGGTACCGTCGGCGCTGATGCAACGTCGACCCGAGGTGGTGCTGTGGGGCGCCGGAATGGTGGCGGGCGTCCACGCTGCGGCGTGCCAGGCGCTCGACTGGCGGGTGGTCGCCGTCGCGTCGCGAAGCGCCGAGCGGGCCGCCGACCTCGCCACCGGTGTGCATGCCCGGACGATGTCGTTCGACGACCTGTTGGACGAACGACGCGCCGACATCGCCATCGTCGCCACGCCCCCGGCTGCCCACGTCGACGCGGCCGTCGCGCTGCTCGACGCCGGCTACCACGTGGTCGTCGAAGCACCGATCGCCTGCACGCTGGCCGACGCCGACCGCCTGGTCGAGGCCGAGCAGCGAGTGGGCAGACCGGTGCTCTACTCCGAGCACCTCGCCGCGGCGCCGACCATCGATGGACTCCTCGTTCGTGTCGGGGGAATCGGCGCGCTCACCCATCTGTCCGCGCGTGCAACGCAAGCGCCCCCGTCGTGGCGACCCGACGACGGCATCGATGCGAACTGGGGTGGCGGCGCGCTCTTCGACCTCGGCGTGCATCCGGTGGGTCTCACACTGCGCACCGCGGCGGAGTCGGGTGCCGGCAGGCCGGTGTCGCTCAACGCGGTCATCATCGATGCCGGCACCCGCCGCGAGCACGGCACCATCAAGGTGCGCTTCGAGTCCGGCCTCGTCGCCACGGTCACCGCGCGGTGGCAGCCGAACTCGACGCCGGACTGGGACCTCCAGGCATCCAGTGCCGGCGCGGTACTGCGCGCCGAGCTGTACCCCTCCCCCACACTCGAACACAACGGAGATCCTGTGCCGCTGGGTCCGCCGCTCCGGGCGGGCGGGCCGTCGCTCGTGGACGACTACGGCTACGCCCCGCAGCTCAAGCGCTTCTGGACCAACATCCGAACCGGTCGCCCCGTCCCGGCCACCTCACGGCTGGGTCGCCAGGTTCTCGACGTGATCTGCGCGGCGCACTGGTCGGCAGGCCGTGACGCGATCGACGTTCCGCTGCCGTTCACCGGCCCGCGGGACCTCACCCCCGCCGAACTCCTCGAACCCTGACGTACACGATGTGCCTGGCACATCGTGTACGTCAGCCGCGGGAGAGGTCGCGGCCCTTCTCGATCACGACGACGCCGTCGTCGCTGACGGTGAAGCGCTCGCGGTCGGCGTCGAGGTCGAGGCCGACCCGCGCCCAGTCGGGCACGATGACGTTCTTGTCGACGATGCACCGGTGCAGCCGCGCGCCCGGCGCCGACGCGGACGCCGGGGAAGAGGATCGAGTCGGTGACGTGCGCGTCGTGGTCGACGTAGCAGCCCGGGGCCGATGATCGACCGCTCGACGTGGGCGCCCGACACGATCGAGCCCTGGCACAGCAGGCTGCCGTCGACGAACGACGGCTCACCGCCGCGGCCCGCGCGACACCTTGGCCGGCGGGAGCGCCCGCGGAGCGTGTACACCGGCCACCGGTCGTTGTAGAGGTTGAAGACCGGCAGCGGGGCGATCAGGTCCATGTTGGCGTGGAAGTAGCGAGTCGATCGTCCCGACGTCGCGCCAGTAGCCCCGCTCGCGGTCGTCCTGGCCGGGCATGACGTTCTGTCGAGAAGTCGTAGACGTGGGCGACCCCGGCCGCGGTGAGCGCCGGGATCACGTGGCCGCCGAGGTCGGTGTACTGGTTCTCACGCGGCGTGACGACGTCGATCAGCGTCTGGGTGTCGAACACGTAGTTGCCCATCGCAGGCGAGGCACCGCTGGTCGTCGCCGGGCATCGTCGGCGGGTCGGCGACCTTCTCGTGGAAGGCGAGGATCTTGCCGTCGTCGTCGACCTCGATCACGCCGAACTCGGTCGCCTCGTGCTTCGGGCACCGGGATCGCCGCCACCGTGACACCGGCCCCGACTCGCGGTGGTGCGTCGACCATCTGGCGCGGGTCCATCCGGTAGATGTGGTCGGCGCCGAACACGCACGACGATGTCGGGGCTCTCGTCGTGGATCAGGTTGAGGTTCTGGTAGATCGCGTCGGCCGAGCCCTGGAACCAGAACGGACCGCGCCGCATCTGGGCCGGCACCGGGCGTCACGTAGTTGTCGAGCATCGTCGAGAACCGCCACGTCTGGCTGATGTGGCGGTCGAGGCTGTGGCTCTTGTACTGGGTGAGCACGACGATCTTCAGGTAGCCGGCGTTGGCGAAGTTCGACAGCGCGAAGTCGATCAGCCGGTAGGAGCCGCCGAACGGCACGGCCGGCTTGGCCCGGTCGTTGGTCAGCGGCAGGAGGCGCTTGCCCTCGCCGCCGGCCAGCACGATCACGAGGACCTTCGGTTCGGCGGCCATCAGCCGTCAACCGTACACACGCGATCGCAGCGTCACCGGCGCAGCGCGACGCGGTACAGCGCGACGTACTCGCCGGCCGGGCTCGCGCCACGACCAGTCGATGCGCCATGATCCGCGTCTGGATCAGCGCGCGCGGCGACGCCGGTCGCGCAGGCGCCGGGCGGCCCGGAACAGCGCCGCGAGCAGGTCGCCGGCTCGAGGTCCGCCCGGCGACGAAGCCGGTGCCCGTCGGCGGTGCAGGTCGGCGTCGGTGACCGTGTCGCGCAGCCCGCCGACGTCGGTGACGACGGGGATCGCGCCGTAGCGCATCGCCTGCATCTGGGCGAGCCCGCACGGCTCGAACCGGCTCGGCATCAGGAACAGGTCGCCGCCGGCGAACATCAGGTGGACGAGCGCCTCGTCGTAGCCCTCGACGAACGCGAACGCAGTCGGGATGCTCCGCCGCCAGTCCGCGGCAGGTGCGCTGGCGAGCTCCGCCTCGCCGGAGCCGAGCACGACGAGGCGCATCGGGATCTGGGCGAGCAGCGGGACGAGCGGCAGCCAGCAGGTCGATGCCCTTCTGGTCGGTGAGCCGGGTGACCACGACGGCGAGCGGGACGCCGTCGTCGGCGAAGCCCGACCCGCTGCGTGCAGCGGCGGCCCGATTGGCGGTCGCGGCGCCTCGATCGACGATCGGCGGCGAAGCGGCGCGGCGAGGTCAGCGGATCGGTCGCCGGGTCCCACACGTCGGTGTCGATGCCGTTGAGGATGCCCACGAGGTCGTCTGCCCGGTGCGCGCAGCGGCCCGTCGAGCCCGAAGCCGCCTTCGGGCGTGAGCGATCTCGCGGGCGTAGTGCGGCGACACCGCGACGATGCGTCGGCGAGCGCGACGGCCGCCCGACAGCGGGTTGGTCCCGCCCCACCACTCGTAGTGGCACGCCCGCGGGCCGATGCGGTCGAGCCACGACCCGTCGGTGACGCCCTGGTAGGCCAGGTTGTGGATCGACAGCACGGTCGGCGGCGGCGTCGTCGAGCGCGGCGAGCGCCGCGCCGGTGTGCCAGTCGTTGAGGTGCAGGACGTCGGGCGGGTCCTGTTCGACGAACGCGGCGACCGCCCGGGCGAACCGGAGGAACCGCGCGTCGTTGTCGGGCCAACCCTCGCCGCTCGGGCTGCAGGTACGGGTGCGGGCGCGCCATACCCGGCACCGACACGAGGTGCAGCCGACCGACCACCGGATGGCGACCCGACACGAACCGTGGCCGCACCGACCCAGGCGGGAACGTCGAGCCGCGTCGTCGGTCTCGTCGGCGAGCGCGACGTCGCCGTAGTCCGGCATCACCACGTCGACGTCGACACCCTGCCGGCGCAGCTCGGCGCGCCAGGCCGGCCGCAGCCGCGGCGAGCCCGCCGACCGTCGCGACCGGCGACAGCTCGGCGGTGGCGAACACGACGCGCATGACATCAGTCTGGCGCGTCACCAACCAGCGTGCGGGTTTCCACCTCGTCGCGGTTCGGCTTGACTGTGACGGTGTCCGACACCGCCAGCCTGACCGACATCTCCGTCGTTGCCACCGAGGAGCACGAGGATGCCGTCGGCGCCGACATCCGTCTGCTCGGACGCCTCCTCGGCGATGCGATCGAGCAGACCGATGGGACCGCTGTCCTCGAGTTGGTCGATCAGGTCCGCCAGATCGCGGTCGACGCCCGGCGTGCCGAACGCAGCGACGTCGACGACATCCGGGCCGCGCTGGCCGAGCATCCGCTCGACTCGCAACTCCTCGTGCTGCGTGCGCTCGACTGGCTGTCGTTGCTCGCGAACACTGCGGAGGACGTCCACCTCGAGCGTCGCCGACGGCACCACCGCCAGCGCCACGCTCCCCCACAGCCCGGAAGCCTCCCCGCGGTGCTCGCCCGGGTCCGCGACGCCGGCATCAGCGCCGACGAGCTCGCCGGCGTCGTGGGGTCGTTGCAGGTGAGCCCGGTGATCACCGCGCACCCGACCGAGGTACGGCGCAAGACGATCCTCGAAGTTCTCGACCAGGTGGCGGAACTGCTCGACGACCTCGACCTGCGCCGCGACGACCCTGATGCCGTCACCCGCATCGAACACGAGCTGTCGGTGTGCGTCCTGCTGTTGTGGCAGACGGCCCTGCTCCGCCTGTCGAAGCTGCGCGTTCGTGACGAGATCAACGAAGCGATCCGCTACTACGACACGAGCCTGTTCGACGTGATCCCGACGTTGACACGAGATCTCGCAGCGGGCGTCGCTGCGGTCGCCGACGGCTGCCAGGTCGACACGTCCGGCGCGATCACGATGGGTTCGTGGATCGGCGGCGACCGCGACGGCAATCCGTTCGTCACCGCGGAGGTGGTGCGCTACGCAACGGGCCGCCAGACCGAGACCGCGCTCGCGCGGCACCTCACCGGCGTGCACGACGCTGTCGCGCCGATTGTCGATGACCGATCGGCTCGTCGCCGCGAGCGACGAGGTGGTCGCGCTCGCTGCCGAGTCGGGCGACGAGTCGCCGTTCCGAGCCGACGAACCGTACCGGCGCGCACTTCGGGGCATGCACGCCCGGCTGCACGCGTTCGCCCGCCGCACGCTCGACCCCGACGTCGAGGTGCCCGGCCCGGCACCGATCGACGACAGCGTCCCGTACGCGGATCTCACCGAGTTGATCGTCGACCTCGATCACGTGATCGCCTCGCTGCACGGTCACGGCGCCGGGTCGATCGCCGAGGCGCTCGTCGAGCCCGTACGGCGCAGCGTGGCGATCTTCGGCGCTCACCTGTGCGGGCTCGACCTGCGCCAGAACTCCGCCGTCCACGAGGAGGTGCTCGCCGATCTGTTCGCGAACGCCGGGGTGTGCGACGACTACATGGCGCTCGCCGAGCGCGATCGGATGGCGATGCTCGCCGCCGAACTGCGAACGCCGCGCCTGTTGCGCCATCCCGGCGCCGAACTAGCCGAGCGCACGCGAATCGGAGTTGGCGATCCTCGAAGCCGCTGCAGATGCGGTCGCCCGAGTGGGCCGGCGCATCGTGCCCGCACTACGTGATCTCGATGGCCCACGACGTGAGTGACGTGCTCGAAGTCGCCGTGCTGCTCAAGGAGGTCGGGCTCGCCACCAGCGCCCGATCGCGGCCGGCCGGCGACATCGCAGCTCGACATCGTCCCGCTCTTCGAGACGATCGACGACCTGCAGCGATCGCCCGAGCGTGCTCGACGCGATGCTCCACGACCCGGTGTACCTCGACATCGTTCGTTCGCGCGGCCACCGCCAGGAGGTGATGGTCGGCTACTCCGACTCGAACAAGGACGGCGGGTACCTCTGCTCGCAGTGGAGCCTGTCGTCCGCCCAGGCCGCCCTGGCCGAGATCGCCCGACGCGCCGGAGTGCAGCTGCGCTTCTTCCACGGCCGCGGCGGCACCGTCGGTCGGGGCGGAGGGCCTGCGTACCAGGCGATCCTGGCGCTGCCGGCGGGCACCGTCGACGGATCGATCCGGCTGACCGAGCAGGGCGAGATCGTCGCGGCGAAGTACTCCAACCGGCGCCACGGCCCGCCGCAACCTCGAGACACTGCTGTCGGCGACGCTCCAAGCGACACTGTCGAACCGGTCGGCCACGCACGACCGCACGTCGGGAACCGTCGACCAGCGCTACGCGGATGCGATGGGCGAGCTGTCGGCCCATGCCTTCGACGCCTACCGCACGCTGGTGTACGGCGACGAACGTTTCGTGTCGTTCTTCCGGGCGATCACCCCGACCAACGAGATCGCCATGCTCAACGTCGGAAGCCGACCCACCTCGCGGACCGCGTCGAAGTCGATCGAGGACCTCCGGGCGATCCCATGGGTGTTCGGTTGGACGCAGTGCCGGTTGATGATCCCGGCATGGTACGGCGTCGGGAGCGCCGTCGAACGGTTCGTCGGCGACGAACGGCACATCGACGAGCGCCTCGAACTGCTGGGATCGATGTACGCCGACTGGCCGTTCTTCCGATCGGCGATCGACAACATGGGCATGGTGCTCGCGAAGTCGGACATCGCGATCGCGTCGCGGTACGCCGACGTCCTGGTCGAGGACGACGCGATGCGTCCCGACATCTTCGGCGCGATCGCCGACGAGCACGCCCGCACGCTCGCGTGGCATCGCCGGATCACCGGTGCGTCCTCGCCGCTGGCCGACAATCCGCTGCTCGCTCGGAGCCTGCGCAACCGGTATCCGTACCTCGACCCGCTGCACGTGATGCAGGTCGACCTGCTGCGCCGCTTCCGCGACGGCGACGACGACGAACTCGTCGTGCGCGGCATCCAGCTGTCGATCAACGCGATCGCCACCGGGCTGCGCAACTCCGGCTGATCTACCCTGCGGTCATGACGCTGAGTCGACGTGCACGCTTCTTCCGCAAACGCATCTCCAAGTTCGAGGTCGGCGACGACGTATCGATCGAGGTCTCGCCGCGCAACGATGGACAAGCTCGACGCGATCCCGCGACCGCGCAACGTGCGCTACGTCGACACGGTCGTCGGCGGTATCCCGGCCATCGTCGCCACCCCCACCGAGGTGTCCCCGGACCGCCACATCCTGTACGTCCACGGCGGCGCCTACGTGGTCGGTTCGCCGCGCAGCCACATCGCGATGTGTGCGCGACTCGCGAAGCGAGCGGCGGCCACCATCACGGTGATCGACTACCGGCTGGCCCCCGAGCACGTCTACCCGGCGGCGATCGACGACTGCGTCGCGGCGTACCGGGCGATCATCGCCGACGTCGACCCGGCGTTGATGACCATCGCGGGCGACTCGGCGGGCGGCGGCGCCACACTCGCCACGCTCGGAGCCCTGAAGGCCGCAGGAGACCCGATGCCCGGCGCCGTGTACGTGCTGTCGCCGTGGACCGATCTGACCGCGTCCGGAGAATCGGTGATCAGCACGCGCGCCCTTCGACCCGATGTTCGACGGCCGGGGCCTGTCGGAGGCGGCCGCGACGTACGCGGGCGACACACCGCTCGACGATCCTGGGGTGTCGCCGCTGTTCGCCGACCCGACCGGCTACCCGCCGACACTCATCCAGACGGGCATGGACGAGATCCTGCTGTCGGATTCGACGCGGCTGGCCGAACGGTACGAGGCGGCCGGCGTCGACGTCCGTCTCGACCTGCGCGACGGACTGTGGCACGTCTATCCGATGCTGGCCGGGTACATGCCCGAGGCGACCGAGGCGCTCGTTCGTGCCGCGGTGTTCATCCGCGAGAGACGCCCGCGGCGCTGGCCGCTGCCGGCGAAACCGTCGGTGTCGTCATGACCGGCCCGCGGTTCCCGGAGCTCGGCTTCTACACGCTCGCCGGCGGCGCGGAGATCGCCGCGCGACCTCGTCGACGAGTGCCGCCGACGCCGAGGAGCTCGGCCTCGGCGCGGTGTTCATCAGCGAACGCTTCAACGTGAAGGAGGCCGTCGACGCTGTCGGGCGCAGCGGCGCGTCGCGACGACGAACATGCAGATCATCACCGGCGGCGACGAACCACAACACCCGCCACCCGATCGTGACGGCGTCGTACGCCACCACGATGCACCGCCTGACCGGCGGACGCTTCGTGCTCGGCATCGGACGCGGCATCGCCCCGATGTTCGACGCGCTACGGCATCCCGCGGATCACGACCGCGCAGATGGAGGACTTCACCGGCGTGATGCGCCGGCTGTGGCACGGCGACACGATCGTCGGACACGACGGCCCGATCGGGTCGTACCCGGTCCTGCGGCTCGACCCGACCTTCGACGAGGACATCCCGCTCGGACTCGTCGCGTTCGGGCCGAACTCGCTGGAGCTCGGGCGGGCGGGCCTTCGACCACGTCATCCTGCACACGTTCTTCACGGACGAGACGCTGCAGCGCTGCGTGCGCACGGTGAAGGATGCCGCCGAGCAGGCCGGACGCGACCCGACGACGGTGCACGGTCTGGTCGTGCTTCGCCACGATCGGCGACCACCTGCCCGAACCCGTTCGACTCAAGAAGACCGTCGGCCGACTCGCCACCTACCTGCAGGCCTACGGCGACCTGATGGTCGAGACGAACCGCTGGGATCCGGCGCGTGCTCGCAGCGTTCCGCGCCGACGAGCTGGTCGGCGGCATTCCGCGGGCGCGATCGACGTCGACGCGCGACCACCGAGCAACTCGAACACATCGCCACGCTGATCCCCGACGAGTGGCTGGCACCGTCGGCGACCGGGTCGGCCGCGCAGTGCGCCGCGGCGGTTCGAGGCCAGTTCGACCTCGGCGCCGACGCGCGTGATCATGCACGGCGCGAGTCCCGACGAACTCGCACCGATCGTCGAGGCGTACACCCTCGCCCGATCCGCCCCAGCGATGAGCGAACCGCCCGAATAGCGACAGTTGGCTCATCGCAGCCCGAAGCCCGACCTCAGCGATGAGCGAACCGCCCGAATAGCGACAGTTGGCTCATCGCAAGCGGTTGGGCACCGGTCGGGAACCGGCAGCGGACGACGTCAGGTGGTCGAGGTGGACACGACGGTGACCGGCACCGAGACCTTGCGACCGATGCGGCACGGCAGGTCCTGACGCAACCATCTCGACACCTTCGTGGGCAGCGTCGACACGATGACCTCCTCGAAGGCGTGTGTGTCCACCAGGCGGGCCACCGCAGCCGGCGTGTCGGGGTCGAGCGACAACTCCCCCGTCGCCGCTGCGCCGAGCCCACTCAGCCATTCGAGCCCGAACGAGAGCTGTTCCTGGGCGGCGCGGCGATCCTGGTCGATGTCACGGCTCAGTGTGGGCGCCATGTCGGCGGCGGTGCCACCGACAGCGACCGCGGAGGCGACGGGACTCGGAACCGGCACCACGAGGTGCACGGAGCACGGGGCGGCCGCGACGCGCTGCGCAATCAACTCGGCCAACTCGGATCCGCCGAGTGAACGGTTGCCGACGATCAATACGTTGCCCATCTCGTCCCCCGGGTTCGATGCGGTTGAGTGCACCATAGACGATCAGGTCGCCCACTTCGCCTGTGGCCGTTCGCGCCTGGAACAGTGGACCGATGCTGCTCGACTCGCTGGACCTGACCGCCGATGCCTTCGCCGATGCGACGGGGTGGGCCGCGAAGCCAGAGGGCATGTGCAAGGGCGATTCCTGTGTGCCTGTGCCGGGGGCGATCGGCGACGACGGCAGGCTCGATGTCGCGGCGGTTGCCGAGCGGCTGGGCATGGCACTCGTCGAGGACGAACCAACCGGCGTCTGGGCGCTCGGCCCCGAGAGCGGTGGTCGTGCGCTCGCCACCGCCACCGCACCCGAGATCGTGCTCCCCGACGTCGACGGCAATCCGTTCGATCTCGCCGCGATGCACGGACGCAAGGTGCTCCTCGTCGCCTGGGCGTCGTGGTGAGGCTGTTCGGCTGATCTGCCCGTGTGGCAGGCACTCCACGAAGAACTCGAACCCCTCGGCCTCAGCGTCGTCACCGTCGCACTCGACCTGGACCCCGAAAAAGCCCGACCCTGGATCGAGCGGGCCGCGCCCACCCACCCGTCGCTCGTCGACAGCGACCACCGCATCGACGAGCTGCTCGGCATCTCGAACGTGCCGATGGCGGTCTGGATCGACGAGACCGGCACGCTCGTGCGCCCCGCCGAAGGTGCGTCGGTCCAGCCGAGCCCGTTCGCAGCGATGGAGATCACCGACGAGATGCCCGAACGGCTCCAGGCGGTGTTGCGCGAGTTCAAGCAGATGCCCGAGACCGGCCCCGCCTACCGGGCCGCGATCGTCGACTGGGCCCAGCGCGGCGCCGACAGCGCCTACGCGATGTCGCCCGACGAGGTGGTCGCGGCGTCGCAGCCCCGCTCGGCCGATCACAGCCGCGCGGCGGCATGCTTCGAGTTGGGCATCGCTGCCGAACGCCGGGGCGATCATCCAGCGGCCATGGCGTGGTGGAAGCAGGCCCACGCGCTGTTCCCCGAGAACTGGACGTACAAGCGCCAGGCATGGACGCTGGAGTCGACACCCGACGGTGCCGACTCGGACAAGGCCCAGGAGGTGCAGGACACCTACGGCACCTCCTGGACCGACGAGTTCCTCGTCACCGGCGGAGCGAACTACACGGTGATCCCGAAGCTCTGACGACCCGAAGCTGTGTCGACGGTCAGAAGCCCAGCAGCGAGCCCGCGTCGAGATCGTCGACCGCAGCGAAGGTTCGCCGGACCAGCTGGTCGAACAATGCGGCACCGCGGGCATTCGCCGGGTCGATCGTGAGCAAGCTCGCCCCGAACGACACCGCGTAGAAGAGCATCCCCTCGACGTACCCGCGCCGGACGCCGTCGAGGGTGACCCGGTCTGCGGGGATACCCGCCGCGTGGACGCCGTCGACGTACCGCTCGATCAGTTCGTCTTCGAGTTCGCGTCGGTCGGGCACGGTCAGGTTGTTGGCGCAGAAGTACACGAGGTCGGTCTGGCCGGGGGCGCGCATGGCCAGCTGCCAGTCGATCACGGCGACCGAACCGTCGTCGGCGAAGAACAGGTTGTCGAGCCGGAAATCGCCGTGGATGAGCGTGACCGGATCGTCGAGGTGGCCCTCGATCCACGTCGGGATGCCCTCCACGAACTGCTCGCACCAACGCAGACACCGCTGCGGGAGTTCGTCGGCGTAGCGATCGAGGAACCCGGGCCAGCCGAGTTCGAACATCGGACCGAGGCCGAGCACCGCCGGGTCGTCGAGGCCCGGCATCCAGTCGAACGTCGACAACGACGCATGTTCGAACCAGGCGCCGTGGTGGCGTGCGAGCAGGTCGATCGAGCGCTCGGCCTGCTCGCGGCTCGCTCCGGCGAGATGATCGCCCGGCACGGCGGGGGCGAGATCCTCCAGCACGAGACACGGCGGGTCGAGCGTGTTGACGTACGCCTGCGGCACGCGGATGTTGAGTTGTCCTGCGACGTCGCGATAGAAGCAGTGCTCGCGTTCCCAGACCCGCATCATCTCGCCCATCGCGCTGGCCACCGGGATCCGCGGTGGGCATCTTCACGATCACCGAGAGCGGAACGCCCGGCACCGACGAGACGATGTTCACTCGGGCGAGCTGTCCCATGAAGCCTTCCCCGGCGGCGATCGGGTGCACCTCGATCGAATCGAGGTCGGCGCCGAGTGCCTCCCCCAGCCAGGCGGCGTCGATGTCGGCAATCGTGGCGGGAGTCGGCATGGCCGAAATCCTGACACGTGGCGTGCACCGGATCGCTGCCGGAGTGCGCGCGACCATGACCCTCGAGTACATCTCGAGCTCGATGGCGCGAGCTGCTGGGACCCCGTATCGTTGCCGGATGCGTTCACGGTCGATCCTTGCCGGTCTCGCTGCGTTGGGCAGCGCCATCGGCGCCACCTTCGTCGCAGCCGTCGTGGCACCGCCGCTGCCGGTCGAGGCTGCGGGAACGACCAGTGCCTACGTGGCGATGCCCACCTCGCAACGCCTGCTCGACACTCGCCGGGCTGCACCCGTGCCCGCAGGGGGCACGATCTCCGTCGCCGTCACCGGTGCGGCCCCGCTCCCGGCAACCGGCACGGTCACCGCTGTCGTGCTCAACGTGACGGTCACACCGCCCGCAGGACCCGGCTTCTGGACCGTGTGGCCACACAACAGACCGCGTCCGGAGGCGTCGAACCTCAACATCGACGAGAACCAGTTCCTCGCCGGCAACGTCACGCCGAACCTGGTCACCGTTCCGGTCGGGTCTGACGGTGTGGTTGACATCTACGGCAGCGGCGGCGGCAATGTGATCGTCGACCTGCTCGGCTACTACACCCCTGCCGCGACCGCGACGTCCGGCCGGTTCGAGCCGCTCGCCGCGTCGCGACGCGTGCTCGACACACGCGGGATCGCCACGTTCGCGCCGGGCGAGACCCGGGCATTCACCGTGCCCGGCGCCGCCGGTGCGAGCGCCGTGGCGGTGAACCTCACGTCGGTCACCAACGTGGCGGGCTTCTGGCAGGTGTACGCCAAGGGCAGTCCAGCTCCGGCCACATCGAACCTCAACTCCCCCGCCGGATACTCGGCGGCAATCGCCAACCAGGCCATCGTCGCCGTCGACGCCGCGGGCGCGATCTCGATCTACTCCCAGAGCGGCGGCGACCTCCTGATCGACCTCGTCGGCATCTATACCGGAGCCTCGGCGCCGTCGTCGGCGACCGGGTTGTTCGTCCCGATGGCCACGCCGACACGCATCGTCGACACCCGCATCGCCGGCCTGAATCCGCTCGGCGGGACGACACGGCCCTCGATCAGGAGCAGCTTCGAGGTCCCGGTCACGAGCAAGCCCGCGATCGGCAGATCGGACGTCTCCGCCGTCGTCATCAACGCCACCTCGGTCGAAGCGCTCACGATCGGCTACATCACGGTCGGCACCGCTGGCGCGACCAATCCCGGCGTTGCCCCGACCACCTCGACCATGAACGTGGTGCGACCGGCCCAGATGCTCGCCAACCATGCCATCGTTCCCGTCTCGGCGAGAGGGTTCTCGATGTACACCGAGCCAGGCGGCCACCTACTCGCCGATCTCGCCGGGTACTTCATCGGCGCACCGTCCGCAGCACCATTCGGGCCGAGGAGCAATCCGACGGCGCCGGCTTGCTCCACCCGGACCGCCGGAGAGCCGGTCGCACCGGTCGGACCGATCGTGTACGGGTCCTCCCGCGCGGCGGTCGCGAACCTGCAGAATCGGCTGCTCGCACTCGGATTCTGGAACGCGGGTACCGACGGGGCCTACGGGCTGACGACCACCCAGTCGGTGATGGCATTCCAGAAGTGGAAGGGCCTGCCTGCCACGACCGTCGTCGACACTGCGACCGCGATCGCACTCAACACCGAGCGGTGCGTTCCCGCCGCTGGTCGCAGCGGCGACTACTTCGAGGTCGACAAGGGCAAGCAGATCGGATTCGTCGTGCGCGGCGGCAACGTCCAGCTCGTGTTCAACGTGTCCACCGGCAACGGCAGGTCGTACGACGAGGAGGACCAGAGGAACGCCGGGAGCCGGGTGATCGGCGTGGCGGTCACGCCCACCGGCACGTTCCGCACCTACCGCGAGCACGACACCGCCCGATACGAAGGTGACCTGGGCACGTTGTACCGCCCGAAGTTCGTCATCGGTGGCGTGGCCGTCCACGGCGCTCCGAGAGTGCCGAACTATCCGGCGTCACATGGCTGCATCCGCGTCGCCAACCCGGTCATGGACCTGATCTGGGGCCTGAACCTCCTGCCGTTGCGATCCACGGTGTGGATCCACGACTGAGCCGGTCAGGCGACCAGCGCCCGAGCCTCCCGGTGGCGACGCCAGCCCTGGAAGCCGGTGACGGCGAACGTCATCGCCACGAGTGGGGCGACGATGAGCGTTGCCGGCCCGACGACGTCGGCGGCCGCTGAATCGCTCGCGTCGAGCACCAGATACGCCACGTACGCGACGTAGAAGGCGATCAGCACGAAACCCTCCCAGCGCTTGATCTGGAAGCCGTTCCACACGATCGGGACGAGCACCACCGTTGCGGCCAACATCACCGGGAAATCGAGGCGCAGCGACACGTCGCTGACCGGGATGCCGTCGCTCGACACGATCGAGGAGAGCCCGAGCACCGACATCAGATTGAACAGGTTCGAGCCGATCACGTTGCCGACCGCGATGTCGCGCTGGCCGCGGACGGCCGCGAGGATCGACGTCGCCAGTTCCGGCAGCGACGTACCGATGGCGACGACCGTCAACCCGATGACGAGGTCGCTGACGCCCGCCGACTCGGCGATGTCGGTGGCGCCGTTGACCAGCAGCTGGGAGCCGACGACGAGCACGGTCAGTCCCGCGACGACGAGGGCGAGGTTGAACCACAGCGGCCGCTCGACCGAGACGCCTTCGAGCGTTTCGACCGATTCCGCGTACTCCTCGACCACGTCGGATCGTTCGCCACGCGCCTCACGGACGAGCCAGGCGACGTACGCGACCACACCGGCGAACAGGATGATGCCGTCGACGCGGCCGACTTCGTTGTCGAGGGACATGAGCAACGCGACGAACGACACGACGATCAGCAACGGGATGTCGAAGCGGATGATGCGTTGCTGGACCGCCAGGCCACCGACGACTGCGGACGCTCCGAGGATCAGCAGGATGTTGCCGATGTTGCTGCCCACGACGTTGCCGAACGCGACGTCGGCGTCGCCACCGAGCGCCGCCGACACGCTGACGGCGAGCTCGGGAGCGCTGGTCCCGAACGCCACGACGGTGAGCCCGATCACCACCGGCGCGATGCCGAGCTTCGACGCGATGGTCGCTGCCCCCTTCACGAGCAGTTCGGCGCCGCCGACCAGGCAGACGATGCCGACGACGAGGGAGAGGATCGTGAGTGCATTCACCGCTGCGTACTGTGCCATGCGCCAAGCTGTTCGACGTGCTCACACCGGAATTGATCCAGTCAGCCCAGCACGTCGGGTCGGTGCTGCGCGACCGCGGCGAGACCGTGGCCGTCGCCGAGGGCTCTGCCGGCGGTCTCGTATCGGCCGCGCTGTTGTCGGTGCCGGGAGCCTCGGCCTACTTCGTCGGTGGCACCGTCATCTACACCGTGGCAGCCAGTCGGGCCTGGATGGCCGGCGCCGTCGACGCCCCTGCCGGCATGCGCGGGGCCACCGAGACCTTCGCCGGCTATCTGGCGACGTCGGTCCGGTTGAAGGTCGGCTCGACCTGGGGCATCGGCGAGGCGGGCGCAGCAGGTCCCGCCAATCCATACGGCGACCCCGCGGGCCACAGTTGGCTGGCGGTCGACGGACCCCGCTCGGCGACCCGCAACGTGCTCACCGGACTCGACGACCGTCTCGACAACATGGTGGCCTTCACCGCTGCGGCGCTGCAGCTGTTCGCCGAGGTCCTCGATGCCCGATCGGACTGACCCTCAACCGGCCTGGAGTTCGCGCACGACGAGTGCGGCCGTGTGCCGCAGCGCGTCGAGCTGCTCCTCGTCGAGATGGCGGGGTCGATGGTCGGCGACGCACAGCGTGCCGACACGGCTGCCGTCGTCGAGCACCAGGGGCATTCCGGCGTAGAAGCGCATGCGCGGTCCCCCCGATACGAGCGGATTGTCGGCGAATCGCGGGTCGTCCAAGGTGTCCTCGACCTGCAGGACATCGGAGCCGAGGATGGCGTGCGCGCACATCGACATTTCGCGTGGGGTTTGCTCGACCTCGATGCCATGTCGTGACTTGAACCACTGTCGGTCGGTGTCGACCAGACTCACGAGTGCAACGGGGACATCGAGGATGGCGGCGATGTGGTCGGTGTGGCGATCGAATCGCTCCTCCGGCGCGGTGTCGAGAACATCCAGGTCGTGCAGTGCCGTGACCCGTGCGTCCTCGTCCGCGGGCAGCGGCGCGTTCTGCCAGCGGATCGCCCGGCGCAACAGCCACGCCCGCAGTTTCGTGCGCAGGAAGAACGGGCTCGCCGGCCACACGAGCCATTCGGTGATGTGGGTCTCCTCGGAGTCGGGACGCCATCGGGCATCGTCGCTGCCGACCATGATGATCGGCACGCCGGCACCGTTCGCAGTTCCGAGGTCGCGTATGGCGGCGACGAGGTCGAACCCGCCGTCGTCGTCGAACGGCTCGAGGAGCACGATCCCCGGTTCGGTCGACCGCACGATCTCGAACGCCTCGAGCAGGTCGGCCGTGACGACCACGTCGAGGTCCTCGGCACGTGCAGCAGCGACGAGTGCCTCGGTGACCTCCGGGCTCTGCGCGACCACGACTGCAACCTGCGACGGAGCAGCGATGGCGGATGATGCTGCGTTGGCCCCGCGGGCGACCATCGGCGACAGCGCACGGTCACCGCGAATCTCGATCGTCGAGCCTTCGGCAGCTGCGAGCACCTCGCCGTCGTAGCCCGAACGACGCGCATGCGCTCGTGCCAGCTCGAGGAGGTCGTCGACCTGATCGTCGGTCCGATTGGGGTCGTGGTGGTACAGCGCGACGCTGCCGACGTCGGCGCGTCGGGCTAGGTCGACGACGTACTCGACGGTGCTGTGACCCCAACCGACGTGCTCGCCGTACTCCGATCCGAGGTACTGCGCGTCGTGGATCAGCAGGTCCGCACCGCTCACGAATCGGGCGTGGGCGTCGTCGTGGCGGTTCCGGCGCAGGTCGCCGCCGGCGGCGAGTGACTGGTCGTGTGGTTCGTGATCGGAGGAGTACACGACGACACCTCCGTCGACCTCGATGCGGTAGCCGAGGGTCAGCGCCGGGTGGTTCAGGTAGTGGGTCACGATGGTGACGTCGTCGATGCGCAGGGTTCCTTCGACGAGGTCGTGGTGATCGACGTGGGCCGACAGCTGGTCGATCTCGACGGGGAAGTACCGATACTCCATCTGTCCGGCGAGGATCTCGCTGAGCGAGCCACCCAGGCCGCTCGGACCGTAGATGTGCCAGGTGTTGCCCTCCAAGAACAGCGGGGCGAAGAACGGCAGACCCTGAATGTGATCCCAGTGGGTGTGGCTGATCAGGATGTGGCCGTCGATCGGGTCACCGTTCGACGCGGCGACGAGCGCCTGACCGAGACCGTGGGCGCCGGTCCCACAGTCGATGACGAGCTGGGTTCCGGCATCGGATCGCACCGACACGCACGACGTGTTGCCACCGAATCGCACCGTCGATGGTCCCGCCTTGGCGATCGAACCCCGCGTTCCCCAGAACGTCACCAACATCGGAGATCCTCCACGATGCGACTGTACGGGACATCGGGACCCGCTCGGCACACCCCGCGTCGGGCGGGCTCACCGCGACCCTCGCCGATCACGTTTCGTCGCCGCGGGCCTCCTGGTCTCGTTCGTCACGCGACGCCCTCCTCGAGGAGGTATGCCGACAGCGACGTGCGTCCGATGTCGACGGCTTCCTCACGTGTTCGACGCTCGCCGGTTCGGAGATGTCGGCCGAACTCCTCGGGACCGAGTTCGCGCTCCAGGCGGTCGCGCAGGACGCCGAGTTCTCCGATCACGAACGCGGGCTGGTCGACGTCCGAGCGTTCGTAGGCGGCGGTCGCAGCTCCGACGAGCACCGCAGCGGTCGCTCGGTCGGAGATCACCGACGCGGCGAACTGCAGGGTCCAGTAGTCGGCGTCGTCGGACCAGTGGATGCCGGTCTCGGTCAGGGCGGCCAGCAGCTGCCGTGCAGCAGCCTGCGGGTCTCCGAGATCGCGTTCGGTGACGCCGAGCAAGATCGTGCAATCGACGACGCCGGGCGCGATGGTCAGCTCCTCGTACCGCTCGCGGGCCTCGATCAGATGGGGCCGAGCGGCGTCCGGCCGACCCAACGCGAGCAGACTGCGACCGAGCCCGCACATTGCGACCGCGATCGAGTGAGGGTGCTCGGCGCGCCGTGCCTCGGCGAGCGACTCCTCGTAGTCGCGTGCGGCCAGTTCGAAGGCACCCTGGTTGAACCGGCCGGAGGCCAGGGTGCCCAACGCCAGGCTGACCCCGTAGGTCCCCGCGCTGCGCAGCTCGACGATCGCCTCCGCCAGGGTCCGTTCGCCGTCGTCGTAGCGGCCCCGTTCGAAGTACCAGTCGCCCAGGTTGTTCAGCGCAGCGCCGAGACGCTCGCGGTCGTTCAAGCGTCGGCGGATCTCGACCTGCCGTTCCAGCACCTCGATCGCGCGACCCGTGTGGCCCATGACGCCCAGCAGACTCCCGTAGCTGTGCAGTGCATCTGCCAGCACCGGATCGGCGAGATCGGGATCGAGGGCGAACAGGTCATCGCACCACTGGAGCCCCTCGCGGTGTTGGCCGGACGAGTACCACAGGAAGCCGAGACCTCCGACCAGACGGCCCGTGGTCTCGAGTTGCCGTGCGTCGAGGGTGCGTCGAAGTGACGCCCGGTACTCCGCCTCGTCCTGGTCGAGTCGGACCAGCGCTCCGCCGAGATCGCCCCCGCGCTGCTGAGCCTGCAGCTGCGCCGCAAGGTTCGCGTAGTGATCGGCATGTCGCTGCTCGAGCACGTCGCGCTCGCCGGCGTCGTCGAGTTGGCGTCTGGCGAACTCCCGAAGCGTCTCGAGCAGGACGTATCGGGTCGTACCGTCGCGGGCCGAATCGGTGGCGACCATGGATTTGTCGACGAGCGCCATGAGCAGGTCGGTGACGTCGAACTCGTCGATCCCCTCACCACTGCAGACGTGCTCCGCCGATGTGAGGGCAAAGCCGGCGGCGAACACCCCGAGCCGACGGAACAGCAGGCGTTCGTCGGCTCCCAGCAGGTCGTGACTCCACTCGATGGTGCTCAGCAGCGTCCGCTGGCGACCTTCGGCGTTGCGATCGGCAGCGGTGAGCAGACGAAACCGCTCGTCGAGCCGACCGAGGATCTGAGCGGGCGACAAGGAACGGGTACGAGCCGCCGCGAGTTCCAGGGCCAGCGGAATACCGTCGAGACGCCGGCAGATGCTCACCACCGCTTCGACGTTGTCCGGCGTCAGCACGAACTCGGACGATGCCAGCTGGGAACGTTCGGCGAACAGGCGCACCGCGTCGTGCCCGTATGCCTCCTCGACCGTGGCATCCTCGGCGGGCAACGACAGCGACGGCACCCGGTAGAGCGCCTCACCCGTGACACCGAGCCGCTCCCGGCTCGTGGCCAGGACGCGGAGGTTCGGACACGCCGTCAGCAGGTCTCGACAGAGTGCTGCGGTGGAATCGATGACCTGCTCGCAGTTGTCGAGGACCAGCAGCACACGCTGGGCACCGATGTACTCGGCCATCGAGCGAATCATCGGGGTCCCAGCGACCCGGGTGACGGCGAAACGCTGCGCGATCTCGTCGATGAGCACGTCCGCATCGCGGACCGCACCGAGTTCGGCCACGCGAAGTCCGTCGGGAAAGTTGCCGAGGAGTTCCTCGGCCACACGCATGGCCAACCGCGTCTTGCCCGCTCCACCCGCTCCGGACAACGTCACGAGCCGGTGCTCGTCCAGGAGACCCATCACATCGCGCAGTTCGCGGGTGCGACCGATGAAACTCGTCAGCTGCGTCGGGAGGTGGTCATCGGGCCCCTCGACGGTTCGCAGCCGTGGAAACGTTCGCGTGAGCGCCGGATGGCAGAGCTGATGTATCCGCTCCGGTTCCGTCAGCCCGCGGAGGCGGTGCGTTCCGAGGTCGACCAGTTCGACGTCCGCAGGAAGACGCCCCGCCAGCAGATCAACGGTTGCCTGCGACAGCACGAGCTGTCCCCCGTGGGCACTCGCCGACAGCCGGGCTCCGCGATTGACCGCCGCACCGAAGTAGTCGCCGTTGCGGACGGTCGCCATCCCGGAGTGCACCCCGATACGCACCTTGAACGTGAGTTCCCCGACGGGCTCCCGGAACGCGAGTTGTACGTCGAGCGCCGCCTGGACGGCCTGTGCAGCCGCCTGGAACGCCACTGCGAAGCTGTCGCCGGCGGTGGTGAAGACGTAGCCCTCATGACGCTCGACGATCGCACTGATCCGCCGGTCGTGTTCGGCGAGCGATTCCGTCATCGCGTCAGGACTGCGATCCCAGAGCGCGGTCGAACCCTCGATGTCGGTGAACAAGAACGTGACATCGCCCGTCGGCAGGGTCTGTGGTGGCTTCATGACACTTTCCACCATCCTGCCACGAGAGTGACACTTCATGTGAAGGATGTTCCGGACGGGGCACTCGTCCACGAAGCCACCCGGTCAGGTGCTTCAGGTCATGGGCGTATCGGCTTGATCGGCGTCTGGCGCGGCGGCGTGAGCTTGGTCGGTGTCGCCTTCACCGGGGTCGCCTTCATCGGCGGTCGATCAACGGTCGAGACGGTGGCGTGGAAGGTCATGCGAGCGACGGTACGAAACCAGTGTTCCAGGGTCGTTTCGGCTCGATGAACTCCGTCGGCAGCGACGAGGTCGACACCGCCGGGCCGTCATCGCGGCCGACAGCGAAAATGCTCGTGGCGTCGGCAAGAATCAGCTGCCATGACCCTCTCCGACGCACCAATCCACACCCTCAAGGGTGAGCCGACCTCGCTTGCGGCGTACGCCGGCCAGACCATCCTCGCCGTCAACGTGGCGTCGAAGTGCGGGCTCACACCCCAGTACACCGGCCTCGAAGCACTGCACGAGACGTACGGCCCCAAGGGGTTCACGGTCATCGGCTTTCCTTGCAACCAGTTCCTCGGCCAGGAGCCGGGCACCCCGGAGGAGATCGAGACGTTCTGTTCCACCACCTACGGCGTCACGTTCCCGTTGATGGAGAAGATCGACGTCAATGGCGACGACCGGCACCCCATCTACGAGGTGCTCACCGAAGTTGCCGACGCCGAGGGCCACAGCGGCGACATCCGCTGGAACTTCGAGAAGTTCCTGATCGCCCCGGATGGATCGATCACCCGCTTCGGGCCGACGGTCGCGCCCGACGATCCCGCCCTCGTCGCAGCGATCGAGGCCAGCCTGTAGGCGTCGGATCGCGGACTCGGCGAGTCCGCCCGGTGTCGACGAACCCCAGCGTGGCCGCTACCTTGCGGCTGTGCGCTTGACCACCGACGACCGGCTCGACATCGCCGAACTCCCCGCCCGGTACGCCGACGCGCTCGACCGGCTCCAGCCCGAGCGTTTGCGCGAGGTGTTCACGACGGACGCGGTGTGGGAGATGGTCGACCGCATCCGGCTGGACGGCCTCGACGCGATCATGGAGTTCATGGGTCGCCCCGACGTGCACCCCGGCGCCCACCTGATGACCAACATCTACATCGAGTCGGTCTCCGAGGATCCCCGCGATGGGGGCACCCTCGTCCATCTGTGCTCGCGCGGCATCTATCCGGTGGGCGCATCCGACCCGCGCAATCCGACCAGCGTGTTCTACGGACGGTACGACGACGACGTCGTGCACACCGCCGCCGGGTGGCGGATCCGTCACCGCCGGTACCAACACGGTTCGTAGCGCCGGTCGGCTGCTCGGACGCACGGTCTCAGTCGGCCGGCATTCGATCGGTCTCGTAGGCCCACATTGCCAGCTCGACGCGGTTGCGGGCGCCGAGCTTGTTCATGAGGCTGGCGAGGTGGCTCTTCACGGTGCTGAGGCTGATGTGGAGGTCGTCGGCGATCTCTGCGTTGGTGCGGCCGCGGGCGACGGTGACGAGCACCTCCTCCTCCCGCTCGGTGAGCGGGTCGATCGGCTGCGCAGCCTGCTCCCTGGTCGAGGCGCCGAGTTCGGAGAATGCCGACAGCAAGCGAGCCGTGACGCTCGGAGCGATGAGCGCGTCGCCGGCAGCGGCGGAGCGCACCGCCTGGGCGAGCAGCTCGGGACCGGCGTCCTTGAGGAGGAACCCGCGGGCGCCAGCCTTGAGTGCACCGTGGACGTATTCGTCCATGTCGAACGTGGTGATGACGACCACGGCCAGAGGGTCTGTGACGTCTGGTCCGGCGAGTCGGCGGGTGACCTCGATCCCGTCGTACTCGGGCATCCGGATGTCGAAGAGGCACACGTCGGGACGCAACCTGCGAGCGAGCTCGAGGGCGTCGCGTCCGTCGACCGCCTCACCCACGACCTCGATGTCGGGCTGGGCGTCGAGGATCATGCGCAGTCCGGTGCGCACGATGTCCTGGTCGTCGGCGATCAGGACCCGGATGGTCATCAGGTCACCGCTCGACGGGGCAATGTGGCCTCGACCGTCCAGCCGCCGCTGGCGGTCGGGCCTGCGTCGAATGTTCCGCCGAGGAGCTTGGCCCGCTCGGCCATGCCGATGAGCCCGAACCCCGGCGCGGCGGGCGTCGAACCGCCGCCACCCTCTCCGTCGTCGACGACCGTGAGCCGGACGAGGTCGTCGCCGCCGTCGACACGCACCTGCACCTCCGACGCACGTCGAGCGTGACGGAGGGCGTTGGTCACCGCCTCCTGCCCGAGGCGGAAACAGGCGGCGTCGACCGACGGGCGGAGTTCGTCGACGTCGCCGGCGAAGGTCACGCTCACCCGGGGTCCCGATCCCTCGCCCGGACGTTCGAGCCGGCGCAGGTCGCGCACGCCTTGCTGCGGTCGGAGATCGGCCTGGTCGCCGCGGCGAAGCGAGCCGACCATCGATCGCATCTCCTCGAGGGCGCGGCTCGCCTCTTCCTCGATCACCCGCAGCGCGTCGACCGCAGCCTCGGGTCGGGTGGCAGCAACGACCCGACCGGCCTGGGCCTGAACGGCAATGGCAGAGACGTGGTGGGCGACGGTGTCGTGGAGCTCGCGTGCCAGCTCCTCCCGCTCACGCGAACGCACACCGGCGATCTCCTCCGTTCGCAGCTCGCTCGCGTACCGAACGGCGAAGCCGATGGCGCAGGCGAGCAGGAGCACGACGGCACCGCCGACGGTGTCGCCGACCGGCTGGCCGCCAACCGCAGTGAGGACGACCGGGACCGCCATGACGACGAGACCGACGCCGACGTCGCGTCCCGACGCCCAACGCGCGAGTGCGTACGGCAACAGCAGCAGGAAGAGTGCGGTGTTGAGCCCTTCCCACTCCACGTCACGCACGAGCGACACCACTTCGACGGCGCTCATCGCGCCGAACGCAAGAGCGACGACCACAAGCGGATGCACGCGACGCCATGGCAACAGGCACGCGACGCCGACGGTCACGACCAGCGAGGCACCGCTCCACACCAGTTCCCGGGCGGACGTCTCGATCGTTGCTGCCCCCACCGCGACCGCCACGAGCAGCCAGTCGCGCCGACCCGGTCCGGGCGGATCTGCCACCCGTGGTTCCGACCAGTACGGACGGCTCCTGTCCAAGACCACGGAGCAAGCGTACGGAATCCGAGCGTCGAGCGGATCGGCCGAAAGAACGATCCGCGGACCGGCCGATCAGACGGTGTGCAAGTGGCCGGACTCCTGATGTGCCGTCGGCCCAGGTTGCGGAGGATGGGGGCATGATCACCGTCTCAGGACTCACCAAGCACTACGGCGACCGCATCGCCGTCCACGACATGAGCTTCGACGTCGCGGCCGGACGAGTCACCGGATTCGTCGGCCCGAACGGCGCCGGCAAGTCGACGACGATGCGAATGATGGTCGGGCTGACGCGTCCCGATCGCGGCGACGTCCGCTTTCACGGCGTTCCGTACACGCGACTTCTCCGGCCTGCACGCATCGTCGGCTCGGTGCTCGATGCACGATGCATGCACCCCGGCCGGACAGCCCGGAACCATCTCCGGGCGACCGCAGCGCTCAGCGCGATCTCCGCTGATCGAGTCGACGAGGTCCTCCGCGAGGTCGGACTCGAGAGCGCAGCAGACCAACGTGCCGGCGGCTTCTCGCTCGGGATGCGCCAGCGCCTCGCCCTCGCCGGTGCCCTGCTGGGTGAGCCCGAGGTGCTGTTGCTCGACGAACCCTCCAACGGCCTCGATCCCGACGGCATTCGCTGGTTGCGGAACTCCCTGAGCGCCTTCGCGGCTCGGGGCGGCACGGTCTTCGTGTCGAGCCACCTGATCGGTGAACTCGAGATGTTCGCCGACGACCTGATTGTCGTCGGCGGGGGGAAGCTCCTCGCTGCTGAATCCGTTTCCAGCACGCTTGCCCGTGGACGTTCGACCGTCGTCGTCCGGACTCCGCAAGCGGCCGAGCTCGCCGGCCTCCTGCACCGTGCGGACATCGAGTTCGGGATCACCGACGACCGACTGTCGATTCACGGCGCAACCACGGCGACGGTGTCGCAGCTCGCCTTCGATCATCGGATTCGGATCGTCGAGATCACCGAGACCTCCCGATCCCTCGAAGAGATCCTGCTCGAGATGACGAGCACCGCCACCGAGTTCACCTCGATCTGAAACCCATGACCATCACCTCCATGACCATCGACCCCCCACTCCACCGTCGGAGTCCAACAGCGATCTCGCCGTGACGACATCGCCTCAATCCCCACCGCGCTGCACAGCGAATGGATCAAGGTCTCCTCGCTTCGCTCGAACGTGACGATCCTCGCAGCGACCCTTGTCATCGGCGTCGCGTCTGTCGTGGATCCTGGCCACCTTCGTCGAGATCGATCCGGATACCGATCTCCCCTTCACGGTCGGTGAGACATTCATCTTCTCGACATGGCTCACCACCGTCCTCGCGGCGATCATGGGCACGCTGATGTTCACCTCCGAGGCTCAGCACGGAACCCTCGCGACCGTCGTTGCGGCGCAACCCTCCCGATGGGTGACCGTCGCGTCCAAGACGACCGTTGCGGGCAGCTTCGGACTGGCGATGGGGATCCTCGGGATGATCGGTGGTCTCAGCGGAGCCCTCCTGGGCAGGCTCGCGGCAGGGCGACACGTCGGGGATGGCATCGACGGCGCTCTGGGGCCTCGTGCTCACCACGCTCGCTCCCGTACTCGGCCTCGGCGTCGGCATGATCCTGCGTCACAGTGCCGCAGCGGTCTCGATCCTGCTCGTCTGGGCGTTCGTGCTGGAGAACATCGCCCGCACCCTCATTCCCGTCAGCACGTCCCGGTTCATGCCCTTCAGCGCGGCCACCGGAATGCTCGGCATCAGTTCGGCGACCGACACACCCGAGTCACTCGCTGCTGCCCTGACCCCGTTCCAGAACGCGGTGCTCTTCGGAGGCTACGCATTCGCCCTCCTTGCGATCGGTGCCACCCTCTTCTCCCGACGCGACATGGACTGAGCAACGCCGCTCCGGGCCACGAGTCACGGATCGTCCGAACGCACACGGCACGACATCACACGGTGGGCGCAGAGGTGTTGTCTGTCAGGACATAGGAAACCGGTCTGTCGGGTCATGGGAAACCTGGCGGGGTGGCCGGGTGGTGAGGCTGTGGGGTGTCGCTTGCCCGTTTGGTCATCACCGCTGTGGTTCTCGAGGGTCGCCGCCCGATCGATGTCGCCGATCGAGTACGGCGTGTCGAAAGGGTGGGTGTCCAAGCTGGTGGCCCGCTACCACGCCGAGGGCGACAGTGCGTTCGAGCCACGATCGCGACGACCGCACACCTCACCATCGGCGACACTTCCAGCAGTCGTCGCGTTGATCATCGCCATCCGCCACGACCTCACCAGACAAGGTCTCGATGCCGGCAACGCCACCATCGGCTGGCACCTCGCAGCACCATCAGGTGTCGGTGTCAGCATCCACGATCCACCGCTACCTCGTCGCCGCCGGCCTCGTCACGGACCGAACCACGAAGAAACGCCGCGCTCGTCCTACATCCGGTTCCAAGCCGACCACCCCAACGAAAGCTGGCAAGCCGACTTCACCCACTACCGCCTCGCGGACGGCGCCGACACCGAGATCCTCACCTGGCTCGACGACCACTCCCGCTACGCGCTCTCAGTCACCGCGCACGCTCGAGTGACCGGCCCGATCGTGGTCGACACCTTCACGCACAGCGACCGTTGAGCAGGGCATTCCCGTACTCCACCCTCACCGACAACGGCATGGTGTTCACCACCCGCCTCTCCGGCGGAGGCGGCCGCAACGGCTCGAGAACCTCCTCGTCCGCCTCGGCGTCATCCAGAAGAACTCACGACCCAACCACCCCACCACCTGCGGCAAAGTCGAACGGTTCCAACAAACGATGAAGAAGTGGCTCCGCGCCCAACCGACCAGCCGCCACCATCGCCGAACTCCAACAACACCTCGACACCTTCGTCGACGACTACAACCACCACGCCCCCACCGATCACTCCCACACCGCACCACCCCAGCGCCGCCTACCAGGCCCGACCCAAAGCCACCCCGACCGGACGCGACGACACCCACTACCGCGTCCGCCACGACCGCGTCCGCTCCGGCCGCGTCAGCCTCCGCGTCAACGGCCACATGCACCACATCGGACTCGGACGACCCCTCGACGGAACCCGCGTCATCCTGCTCATCGCCGACCTCGACGTCCGCGTCATCCACACCGACACCGGCGAAATCATCCGCACACTCACCCTCGACCCCACCAAGCGCTACCACGGCACCGGACGCCCACCAGGCGGACCACCAGGACCCCGAAAAACCCGCCGAACCACCCGATAACGAGGGTTCGCACGTTCCCGATGTCCCGCGACATCACACGGTGGGCGCAGAGGGACTCGAACCCCCGACATCTTCCTTGTAAGGGAAGCGCTCTAGCCAACTGAGCTATGCGCCCGAAGATCGGCGATCCTACCTGGGGTCTCGAGAGCCTCGACGCCTGCACGACGACGAACACACGGCTCGCATCGCATGCCGACGCGACCGACGCGCAAGGATCACGAGATGCCCACGACGAACACCCGCGTCACACTCGCCCGTCGTCCTGTCGGCGAGGCGACGCCCGACTGCTTCGCGCTCGTGGAGGAACCACTCGACACGCTCCCGGACGGGCAGGTGCGCGTGGCTGTCGAGTACGTCTCGGTCGACGCCGGTACGAGAACGATGCTGCGCGGGGAGGGGTTCCACCGCCAAGTCGGTCTCGGCGAAACGATCCTTGCGGGTGGCGTCGGACGCATCGTCGAGTCGAAGATGGCCGAGTGGGCGGTCGGCACGGCGGTGGTCGGTGGACTGGGCGTGCAGACGTTCGCCACGCTGCGACCCGATCAGCTGCACGCGGTCGACGACTCGCTGGGGCCGCTCAGCCACTACCTCGGAGTGTTGGGCCCGTCGACGGGCGTGACGGCGTGGATCGGTGTCCGGTGCGTCGCCAAGCCCGAGCCGGGCGACACCTTCGTCGTGTCGGCAGCGGCCGGAGCCGTCGGGTTCGATCGCAGGCCAGATCGCGAAGCGCGATGGCGGCGCGCGTGATCGGTATCGCCGGAGGTCCGGCCAAGGTCGAGTACCTCACGTCGGAACTGGGCTTCGACGCGGCGATCGACTACAAGAACGACGACGTCAGCGTTCGCCTCCGCGAGTTGGCACCGGATGGTGTCGACGTGTTCTTCGACAATGTCGGCGGGCCGATCCTCGACGCAGTGCTCGACAATCTCGCGATGCGCTCCAAGGTCGTGATCTGTGGCGCCATCTCGCAGTACGACGACATGGACAACGTGAAGGGCCCGTCGATGTACCTGCGCCTGGCCGAACGCCAGTCCTCGATGGAGGGCTACGCGTTCTTCCACTTCCCCGAGAGCATCGGCCCCGCCACCGAGGAACTCGCCAGATGGCTGGCCGACGGTTCGCTCCGGTGCGCCGAATCGATCCTGGACGGAATCGATCGGTACCCGGAGGCACTGCAGTTCATGTTCAACGGCGGCAACACCGGCAAGCTGCTCGTCAAGATCTCCTGACCTGGCGGCTAGGTGCGACGGTTGCGGGCGCCGGCGCCGAACCAGCTCGCGAGGTCGGCGATGAAGCCGAAGACGACGAACACCCAGCCGAATCCGTTGATCGGATCGCCCCACGCATTCATCGTCGTGTACGCCACGGTCGTGAACGGCAGGAAGAGCCAGCCGGCGAAGCCGATCCAGAAACTGTCGAACGCCTGGTCGTTCCAGTCCGAGAACATCTCGATGAGCACCAGCGCGAATCGCGGGAACAGCGCTCCGAGCAACAACACGAAACAGCCACACATCGAGAATGAACCTCAGGACGCCGTGACGCTGTTGGCGCACACGTCACCGGCGAGCACGGTCTCGACGTTCGCCAGCGTGGTCTCGGCGATCGCGCCGAGCGCTTCGTGCGTGAGGAACGCCTGGTGTGCGGTGATCAACACGTTCGGATAGGTGAGCAGTCGGGCGAAGTTGTCGTCGTCGAGGATCTCGTCGCTGCGATCCTCGAAGAAGAGGTCGCCTTCCTCCTCGTACACGTCGAGGGCGAGCGAGCCGATGTGGCCGGACTTGAGCGCGTCGAGCACCGCGGCGGTGTCGATCAATGCTCCCCTGCCGGTGTTGACCAGCATCGCTCCGGGCTTCATCTTGGCGATCGACGTCTCGTCGATCAGGTGATGCGTGTGCTCGTTGAGCGGGCAGTTCAGCGTGACGATGTCGGCGACGGCGAGCGCGTCGTCCAATGTCGACGTAGGTGACCCCGAGGTCGACGAGGCCCTGATTGACGACCGGATCGAACGCCACGACGTCGCAGCGTAGATGCCAGAGCAGTCGCGCCACGATGGCGCCGATCTGGCCGGTGCCGATCACGGCAGCCGTCTTGCCCGCCATGTCGAATCCGACCAGTCCGTCGAGCGAGAAGTTGCGGTCGCGCACGCGGTTGTGGGCGCGATGGATCTTGCGGTTCAGGCTGAGCATCAACGCCAGCGTGTGTTCGGCGACGGCGTTCGGCGAGTACGCCGGCACCCTCACCACCGTGACACCGAGACGGGCGGCCGCGTCGAGATCGACGTTGTTGAACCCGGCACACCGCAACGCCACACAGGTCGTCCCGGATGCGGCCAGCATCTCGAGCACGTCGGCGGAGAGGTCGTCGTTGACGAACGCGCAGACCACGTCGACTCCGCTCGCGTAGCCGACGGTCGATGGGTTGAGCCGGGCCTCGTGGTACTGGATGTCCACTCGTCGATCACGCCCCACCGAACCGTTGGCATCGTCGAACGACCGCCGGTCGTATGGCTTGGCCGAGTACATCGCCATCGTCGTCATGGACCGATCCTTGCCGCAGTGATGCGCCGATGCAATCGCCGATCCGGTGTCAGCGCTCGGCTCGTTGTTCGCCGAGTTCCCGCGCTCCGAGGCTCCCCGTGCGCGACCCGTCCGCGAGGATCGCACGCACGATCCGAGGAGGGACCATGAGCAAGCACGTCACGTCGCCGGAGACTGTCGGCATGAGCGGCACCAGGCTGGGCCGCATCGCACCCGTGATGGAGTCGTACGTCAACGAACGCGGCGTCGTCGGCATCAGCACGATGATCAGTCGACGCGGCGAGATCGTCCACGACGAACAGTTCGGCTTCCAGGACAAGGAAGCCGGCGTGCCGATGGCTCCCGACACGATCTTCCGGATCTACTCGATGACCAAGCCCGTCGTGTCCACGGCGCTGATGCTGTTGCACGAGGAGGGCGCCTTCCAACTCGAGCATCCCGTCGCCCAGTACCTCCCTGCGTTCGGCGCGACGAAGGTGATGTCCGACGACGGCATCCTGGTCGACCAGGCGCGACCGATGCAGATCCGCGACCTGCTGAGCCACACGAGCGGCCTCACCTACGACTTCATGGCCGACAACCCCGTCGCGCAGCTCTACCGGGACGCTCGGATCATGAACGATTCGACCCGCTCGCTCGACGCGCTGATCGACGAGCTGGCGACGCTCCCTCTCGCCTTCCAGCCCGGCACCCGCTGGCACTACAGCGTCGGCATCGACGTGGCGGCCCGACTGATCGAGGTGCTGTCGGGCCAATCGCTCGGCGACTTCCTGCGCGAGCGCCTGTTCGATCCGTTGGGCATGAACGACACCGGCTTCGGAGTCGCCGACGATCAACTCCCCCGACTCGCGGCGATGTACGGGCTGCCCGACCTCGTCGGCGAGAACTACTCCTTCGTCCAACTGTTCGAAGCGGCCCTCAGCGGCTTCAACGAACGCATCGACGTGTCGGTCACCTATCCGACCGGCACACCCGAGGTGTTCCAGCGTGGCGGCCTCGGCCTGTTCTCGACCGTCGCCGACTACATGAAGTTCGCGCAGATGCTCGCCGACGGCGGTCGCCTCGACCGATCGGGCAGCGGCGAGCGGCTGATCGGACGCAAGACCCTGGAGCTGATGCACAGCAACCACGTCCCGTCCGAACTCCTCCCCTACGAATTGCTCGGCATGCCGTCGCCCGGCATGGGGTTCGGCCTCGGTTCGAGGGTGATGCTCGACGTCGCGCAGACCGCCGGTCCGGGCTCGGTCGGCGAGTACGGGTGGGCGGGCGCCGCCAAGACCTACTTCTGGATCGACCCGACCGAGGATCTCGTCGGGTTGTTCATGTCGCAGTACATGACCGGCATGCTGCTGCCCGAACGCGACCTGCGATCGCTCGTGTATCAGGCGATCGACGACTGATCGACCGCCTCGGCGATTCGGTCGATCACCTCGTCGAGGATCGCCTCGGAGGTCGCCACGTTGATGCGAGCGAACCCGGCTCCGTTCGGACCGAACAGTGGCCCGCTCGACAGTGCGACACCGAATTGTTCGAGCAGGACCCGGGCTGGGTCGTCGCCGAGACCGGTCTGCGTGAAGTCGAGCCAGCAGAGATAGGTCGCCTGCGGAGCGTCGAACCGAACCGACGGGATATCCGAGGCGAGACGCCGTGCGAGCTGGTCACGCCGCGCGGTGAGCGTGCGCCGCACGGCTGCGAGCCAGTCGTCGCACTCGGTCCAGGCGGCGATCGTGCCGACGATGCCGAGGGAACTCGGCGAGCCCTGGAGATGGCCGGGCATCGAGGCGAGCGAATCGAGGAGCGGTGCGTGGTCGATGTGGGCGACGGCGGTGCGGAGGCCGGCGAGGTTGAAGGTCTTGCTGGCCGATCCCAGCGTGATCAGCCGACCGCGGAACCGTTCGTCGGCGACGGCCAGCGGGTGATGGACGGCGCCCGGGTGAACGAGTTCACCCCAGATCTCGTCGGTGATCACGAGCAGATCGTGGCGTTCCACCACCTCGGCGACGCCGGCCACCTCGTCGGCGTCGAACACGCGGCCGGTCGGATTGTGCGGGTTGCAGAACAGGATCACCCGCGTGGTGTCGTCGATCGCCGCGGCGAGCCGTTCGGGGTCGATCCGCCAACCATCGCGATCGAGCGGCACGTCGACACGGCGGCGCCCGCTGTCGGCGATGGCGGCGAGGAACGGGTAGTAGATCGGCGTGAACACGACGACGCCGTCACCGGGATCGGTGGTGTTCCACAGGGCGACTTCGAGGGCGTGCAGCGCACTGGTGAACGGTCGGATCCGCTCGACGTCCGGCCGCCAACCGTGGTGTCGGTCCTGCCAGTTCGAGTAGTGCTCGGCGAGGTCGCCGGCGAAGGGTCCGTAGCCGAGGTCGCCGCGGTCGGCATGACCGCGCAGCGCCTCGAGCACGGGCGTCGGCGGGTCGAAGTCCATGTCGGCCACCCATGCCGGCACGACGCCCGTCCCGTACTTGGTCCACTTGACGCCGACCCTCGAACGACACCGGGCCTCGTCCACGGTCAACAGGCCATCGGCGTCGATCACGCCGTCACCGTAGTGACCGACGATTCGCCCGAGGAGCACGAAGCCCGACGTCGACGGTTCGTCCCGAAGATCCTCACCTCCAAAGGACTTCGAGATCGCTGAGTCGGTACGAATATTTGTTCGCTATTATTGCATATACCGTACTGGTGTGCTATCCTGATTCCATGTCGAAGGGGATCGACGATCTGGCAGGAGTGATCGATTCACTCCTCGACGTCGACCCGGCCGGGCTCACCGACGACGAACTCCACGAGCTGGTGACCACGCTCCAGCGGCAACGCCACCGGCTCGCTGCCGTCGCCGCCACGGCGATCTCGTCGTGGGATCGGCGCATGGTGTGGGCCGACAACGGCGCGAGGTCGGCAGCGACTCGACTGGCCAACGACACCTCGGCATCGACATCGTCGACGGGTACCGAGATCCGGCGTGCCCGACAGCTCCGCTCGATGCCGGCCACGGCGGCAGCGCTCGCTGCCGGCGAGCTGTCCCCCGATCACGTCGACCTGCTCGCCAAGGCAAACCGTCCATGGCGCAACGCCAGCTTCGCCGACCACGAGGACACGCTGGTCGAGCAGTGCAAGGTGCTGCGCTTCTACGACGCCCGCAAGATGGTCGACTACTGGTGTGTCCGAGCCGACGCCGATGCCGCCGAAGAACGGGCCGAGCGTCAACGCAACGCTGCGCACCTCGATGTGTCGTCGACGCTCGATGGCACCGTGGTGATCAACGGGCTCCTCGACCCGATCGGCGGTTCGATCGTCAGCGACGAGCTCACCCGACTCGAGCGCGAGCTCTACCTCGCCGACCAGCGCGACGGCGTCACGCGCACCGCATCGCAGCGCCGGGCCGCTGCCCTCGTCGTGATGGCCACTCGATCGGCCACCGCTCCCGCCGGCGGTCGGCGCCCCAAGCCACTGTTCACGGCGCTCGTCGGCGACGAGACGTTGTCGCAGCTGTGTGAACTCGCGAACGGCACCGTGGTGACCCCCGGCTCGATCTTCCGGTACGCGGGCGACGCCGAACTCGAGGTCGTGCTGTTCGACGGCCCCTCCACGGTGGTATCGGTCTCGCACCGGCGAACCTTCACCGGGGCGCTCCGCCGCGCCGTCCAGGTGCGCGACCGTCACTGCCAGCACGAGAGTGGCTGCGACGTTCCTGCCGACGACTGCGACATCGACCACGTCGTTCCCCACGCCGCCGACGGGCCCACCAGTCAGTTCAACGGCAAAGCGGAGTGCCACCCACACAACCGCAACCCTGACCGCCACGACCACGGCGGCGTTCCCCGCCCGAGCCGACCGGTCGATCGACTCGACGAGATCCGGTGCCGACTACGGTGGCGGTTACTCCGAGAAGCACCCGACGACGAGGATCTCGCAGATGTAGGCGGCGATCTCGCTGATCTCCACCCGGGTCTGCAAGCCCTCCTCCAACGGCGCGCGGCCTCGCTGTAGTTGACGATGCCGTTCGACGCGGCCATCGTGTGTCGGTGTCCGCCATCGAGATGATCATCGATCCCCGCACGGCCAAGGTCGGGAGCGGGTCGGTGCAGCGGGTCCTGCCGTTCCGCAAGCGTCGGATGATCGGGCCGTTCATCTTCGCCGACCTGATCGGCCCGGAGACCCTCGCCGCCGGAACCGGCATCGACGTCGATGCGCATCCCCACATCGGGCTGTCGACGCTCACGCTACCTGTTCGCCGGGCGGATGGTCCACCGCGACTCGACCGGGGCGGTCGCGACCATCGAACCCGGCGCGGTCAACTGGATGACCGCCGGCATCGGCGTGGTCCACACCGAACGAAGCCACGACGACGACCGCTCCACCACTCGGGCAATGCACGGACTGCAGACCTGGGTCGCACTGCCCGGCGATCGCGAGAACGGTGCCGCCACCTTCGAGCACACCGCGGCCGACCGCATGCCAGATGTCGACGGCGTGCGGATCGTGGCAGGAAGTGGATGGTCGATGGAGTCGCCCGTCGCGGTGAGTTCGCCGCTCGTCCTCGCCGAACTCCGCCCCACCGACGCTCGACCGATCGTCATCGATGCCACCCACCCCGAGCGAGGCGTGCTCGCGATCGACGGCGAGCTCGGGTTCGGGAGCCACAGAACTCCGGGTGGGGCAGCTGGCGGTACTCGAGGCCGGTGCCGCTCCGGTCCTGACCGGCAACGGACGAGCGATGCTGCTCGGTGGCGAACCGGTCGGCGACCGATTCATCTGGTGGAACTTCGTTCACAGCGACCGCGACCGGATCGAACAGGCCAAGGCCGACTGGAGCGGGCAACGATTCCCGACGGTGCCGGGCGACCACGACCCGTGGGTGCCGCTGCCGGCCTGATCTTCAGCGCATCGACTCCTCGCGGATGCGCTTTCTGCTCGCCGCCCAGCTGCAGATCGGGCACGCCGCCAGGTCATGGCGACGAGCCGGGCAGTACTCGCGTCCGAAGAAGATGATCTGGAGGTGCCGGTCGTTCCACGTCTCGATCGGGAACACCGCCTTGAGGTCGGCCTCGGTCCGTTCGACGGTGGTGCCATTGGAGAGCCCCCAGCGCTCGGCGAGGCGGTGGACGTGGGTGTCGACCGCGAATGCCGGTACGCCGAACGCCTGCGCCATCACCACGCTCGCCGTCTTGTGGCCGATGCCGGGCAGCGATTCGAGGAACCCCCAGTCCGGAATGACCTCGCCACCGGCGTCGACGATCTTGTTGGCAGCGAGCCAGAGGTTCTTCGCCTTCGTGGGGGCGAGGCCGACCTCGCGGATGTAGCCGAGGATCTCGTCGGGATCCATCGCCGCCATCTGTTCGGGCGTTCCGGCCACCTCGAACAACGCCGGAGTGATCTGATTCACTTTCTTGTCGGTGGTCTGGGCCGACAGGGCAACCGCGACGAGCAGCGTGTACGCGTCGGTGTGGTCGAGTGGGATCGGTGTCTCGGGATACAACTCGTCGAGGATCTCACCGATCCGGTCCGCCTTCTCCTGCCGTTTCATGCCGGCACGCTACGACGGCGTGTGAGAAGGTGCACCATGACCATCGACGCTGACCTGCTCCGGCAAGACCGCCATCGTCACCGGCGCATCGAGCGGCATCGGCCGCGCGATCGCGGAACGCATCGGTGCCGCCGGCGCTCACGTGATCCTGTCGGGCCGCACCGCCGACGCAATGGCCGACAGCGCCGCTCGCATCACCGATGCCGGAGGGCGCGCCACCGTCGTCGTCGGCGACGTCCGCGAGCCGAGCGCCATCGACGAGCTGGTCGCCGCGGCGCTCGCGGCCGACGGTCACCTCGACATCTTCGTGAACAATGCCGGCGTGTCGTTCCTCGGTGGCGTGCTCGACGGCAACGTCGACCAGTGGCGCGAGATGCTCGACATCAACGTGTTGTCGCTGCTCGTCGGCACCACGGCCGCGGTCGCTGCGATGCGCGAGGTCGGCAATCGGGGCCACATCGTCAACGTCTCCTCGGTCGCTGCACTCCGCCCCGATTCGGGTGTCTACGGCGCGACCAAGCACGCGGTCAACGTGATCACGAACTCGTTGCGCCAGGAGCTTCTCGACGACCCGATCCAGGTCACCTCGATCATGCCGGGCCTGGTGGCGACGAACATCGGCCGCAACGCTGATCCGGAACTCCTCGCCGGCATCGTGGCGATGTCGGGCCTGGAGGTCGAGATCGTCCCCGGCGAACGGCTTCCCGACGACGTCCTCGAAGCGGCGCAGGCCGTGCTCGCCGACATCATGATCGCACCCGACGACGTCGCCGACGCGGTGCTCTACGCGGTCACGCAGCCGGCCCACGTCCACATCCCCGAGATCGTGATCCGGCCGAACAAGGACTTCGACTTCTAGCTTGCTCGGCCCCTGCCGGTCAGCCACGCCGCCGGTGCTCGAGCAGTTCGTCGAGCAGCGCGGCCATTGGTGGCGGCGACGGGCGTTCGCCGAGCCGACGTGGTCGAGCACCGTGAGGTCGCGCCCGGCGCGTCGACGACCACTCCCCCGGCCTCCCGCACGACCAACGTCGCCCCGAGGTAGTCCCACACGCCGTGCGCGTCGGGGCTCATGTCGACGAACCCGTCGAAGGATCCGCTGGCCACCGCGCAGATGTCGAGCGCCGAGGCGCCCATCGCCCGGAACTGGCGCCAGCCGTAGTGGTGGTCGGGCAGACCACTGATGGCGATCACGGCGTCGTCGAGCGCCGCTGCGGCCTCGACCTGTCAGCGGTCGTCCGTCGAGCGCTGCGCCAGCGCCGAGCACGGCGGTGAACCGCTCCCCGGTGGCCAGGTTCGCCACCATCGCGACCATCGGCACCTCGTCGACCACCAGGCACAGCGACGTCGCGAACCACGGCAGCCCGAGGCTGGCGTTGGTCGACCCGTCGAGCGGATCGACCACCACGGTGCCGAGCGCCGAGGGCTCGTCACCCGGGTGCTGGAGCCCGCTCTCCTCCGACAGCACCGAGTAGCCCGACGCGAGCAGCGGCGACACGCACACGGCGTCGACGTCGAGATCGACGAGGTACTGACCCGGGCGCCGACCCGACTCGCCCCAGTCGGTCGTCGAGCGGACCACGGCACTCGTCGCGTCGCAGATCGACCCGAAGAGTTCGAGCACGGCAGTGGTGTCATTGGGCGAGCGCATCGCATGGGACGGTAGTGTCCCGACTGCATGGCAGTGATCGACGTTGCAGGGTTCGTCGCCGACGTGAAGAGCCAGGCGATCGACCACGGCTTCCACGTCCACGACGAACGGCACTTCGTCGAGACCTACTCGCTGCGCCAGCTGTGGGAGGTCGACCTCCATCCCGAGGAGGCGTGCACCGGCCCGATCGACCTGCACCTGTCGCTCGACGTCGATCCGCGGGCGATGCTCGGGTTCGAGGACGAGGTGATGAAGCTCGACGAGATCGACGACCCGCCGCCGACCGGGTTCACGTTCCCGCTGATCTTCACCTGGACGCTTGCCGCCGCTGCCCGAACCACCCGACCTGCTGGTGCTGGCGACCGACCTCGCCGGCATCGGCGGCATCGACCTGCCCGGTCGAGGTGTCGGCGATCGACTCGTTCCCGAGCGTCACCGACGCGCCCGAGCGCAGCCTGTCGATCGTCGCGCAGATGACCGTCGACCTCGCCGACGTCTACATGAACGTCGACGATGCGATCGCAGCCGCCCTCGACCGGTGCAAACATGTCAGTCTGTACCTGCTCGAACGAGCCCCCAAGTGGCTCGACGAGTACTGAACCGACCCGACCATCCACCAGGCCGACCACGCCAACCAGCACGCAAGGGAGCGTCATGCGAGTCCACGAACTGATCGACATCCTCAGCGACCAGCCCGCCGACGCCGAGGTCGAACTCGCCGTGATCGCCCCGGTCGAGGAAGGGCTCCGACGACATCACCGTCGACCGCTACTTCGTCGACGGCGTGCTCCCGTGGGAAGACGACGAGGACGACGAAGACAGCGACGGCGAGCTGACGATCTGGCTCGTCGGCGGCGAGGACGCCGACGTCAACGCCTTCCTCGACGCCATCGAGCAGCCCGACGCCTGAGCGCCGGGCCACTCGCGTCGACGACGTCAGCAGCTCAGGAGAGCAGCTTTGCCTTCTGTGCCGAGAACTCCTCCTCGGTGAGCACACCCTGGTCGCGCAGGGCAGCGAGCTTGGCCAGCTCGTCGGCGTCGCCCCCGCTGCCGGCTGTCTGGCGGACGTAGGCCTGGAACTCGGACTCTCGCTGCTGTGCGTTGGCGATGTCGCGCTCGCCCATCGCTCGGCCGTTGACGATGACGTAGATGAACACGCCGAGGAACGGAACCAGGATCACGAAGATCGTCCAGAGCGCCTTGGCACCACCACCCATGTCACTGCGGAAGATGTCGGCGAACACTCGGAACAGCAGGATCAGCCAGGCGATCCACAGGAAGAAGATCATCATGGTCCAGAACAGACCGAGAATCGGGTAGTCGTATGCGAGCATTCACGTCTCCTTGGTTGTGATTTTCGGCGCTCACCAGGTGGTGAACACACCGACGGCCGACGCTGCCTCGGGCAGCAGCCGAACGATACGGACAACCGTACGTCGCGACGTCACCCCCAATGGATGATGCCAGTGGCAATCCGACGGCGATCCCAGCCGGGGCCCGCTCGTTGATCCGGCGATGATCGACGACGTGGGCGTGACATCCGTCACTCCACCCTCAAGCTCAGGAACCGAGCGACCGATGACTGATCGTCCCATCGACGACATTCCGTGTTACAGTTTCGTGTCGAAACGGCGGCATGGCATCGACCATCGACATCCACCCCAGATTGCGGGCGCGATCGGAACCTCACATGAATCCCTACTTCGAACGTCTCATACCTCGAAACATCGACATGCGGTTGCGCACCTATGGCGTGACTGCCGCACTCGGCCTGTTCACCTTGGGAGGTGTGGCACCGCAATGTGCACCAGCTCCGGCTCCCGCCGTGCTCCAGGTGTCGAATGTGCAGCAGTCGGTCGTGTCCGACGTCAACCACCACCGCTCGGCCGCCGGCCTCGGCTCGTTGGTGGTCGATGGTCGCCTCACCGCTGCGGCGCAGGGCCACTCGGATCACATGGCGCGGCTGAAGGTCATGACCCACACCGGCTCGGGATCGACCACCGGCGGCCAGCGCATCACGAATGCCGGCTACGGATGGACCATGTGGGCCGAGAACGTCGCCGCAGGTCAGAAGACTCCAGCTGAGGTGACGAACGCGTGGATGAACAGTCCCGGACACCGGGCCAACATCCTGCAGCGCGGGGCGCTCCACATCGGTGTTGCCGCCACCGAGGGCGCAAACGGCGTGACGTACTGGACGATGGTCGTCGCCGCCGGGTGACGACCGTGTGGGGCGGGTGGGGCTCGAACCCACGACCCACGGATTATGAGTCCGCTGCTCTGACCGACTGAGCTACCGCCCCGAACTCGGGTGACGTCCCAAGCTACTCAGCGACGGCTCCACCCGCCGATCACTCGTCCGGCATGCGTACCGTCTGACCGACGATCGTGCCGCCGTCGATGACGAATTCGTGTCCGGTCGAGTAGGTGGCCTCCTGGAGGATGAACAGCAGCATCGCCGTCACTTCCTCCGGCTCGCCCACTCGGGCGATGGGTTGGTTTTCCACCATCGCCAGGTCGACTCCGTCGATCATCGGCGTACGGATCGGCCCGGGATGAATCGAGTTGACCCGGATGTTCGACGGACCCAACTCGATCGCAGCGGTCTTGGTGAGCCCACGCACGCCCCACTTGCTGGCGACGTAGGCGCCGAGGTTTGCATACCCCTGCAGGCCCGCCGTGGAGGAAATGTTGACGATCGCTCCTCCGTTTGCCCGTTTCATCGAGGGGATGACCGCGTGCATCCCGAGGAACACGCCGGTGAGGTTGATGTCGATCGTGCGTTGCCAGTCGGCGGGTGACAACGTGTCCAGCGGACCGAACATGACGACGCCAGCATTGTTGACCAGCACTTTCACCGGCGCCCACGCTCTCCTCGGCCTGAGCGACAACCGTGTCCCAGGCGTCCGAGTCGGCGACATGCGAGGTGGCGGTACATGACGGCGTCGCCGAGTTTGTCGGCGAGGCCTCGGCCCAGATCGTCGAGCACGTCGGTCGCGATCGACTCGGCGCCCGCCTTCACGAGTCCTCGCACGTGCTGCGCACCGATTCCGCGAGCGCCCCGTGACGATCGCAACTGCTCCGTCCAATGACATCGACATGATCAACTCCTCCTCGAACGCTGTCCTGGAATCAACGATCCACGACGTCGGCGGCCGAGTCAACCGACCAAAGTCATGCCGGGCCGAAAACGAGAAACGGACCCTCGATCACTCGAAGGTCCGCTTTCGTTTGCTCCGGGAGCAGGGCTCGAACCTGCGACCCATTGATTAACAGTCAATTGCTCTGCCAGCTGAGCTATCCCGGAAGGTCGAACCGAGAGGTTATCGCCGCGACGCTGGCCATCACACGTCGATGCGTGACCGAACAGTGATACACGATCGTCAGACACCCACGTTCATGTTTCGTGTGCCGACGACTCGGATCTGCGACAGCTCTGTACGGCCGCTGGAACTGACGCTCCGGAATCGACGTCGCCGCCGACCAGTACGCCGTGGCGTCATCGATGTCGAGACCCTGGTGCAGGTAGAGCCGGGCGCGGCAGCCGAGCCTCTTCGATGTCGAAATTGCGACGTAGCCAATCCACGAACAGACGAAGGAGCAGCGGGTTCGTGTTCGCCATCGAGACAGCACCAGGCGTCTGGCCCCCTCTCCGGCGTACAGACCGAGGGCGAACGCGTCGAGTTGTTCGATGCTCAACTCGCCGTACTCCGCTTCGGCCTCGGCTCGGCAGCGTTCGATCTCGGCCAGCTTCCTCACGTGGAGCGGGTGCGGCTGGTGACCCGAGTGGCCGCGATTACGGGGTTTGGGCGTGAACTCGACGTCTCGAACCCAGACCGACACCGACCCCTTCGCGACGCCGAGTTCGTCGGCGATCTCCTGCAACGTCCACGACCACGCTCGCAGTTCCCGTGCCCGTTCCCGCTCGACGAACTTGCCTCCGTGGCCCACGGGTCGATCATGAACGAGGGGTGCCGCAGAGTTGCAGCGGTGTCAGGCAGACGCGAGGATCGGCAGGGTCGGCGACTCGCTGCCGCCGGCGGGTTCCTCGGTCACACCGAGCACGAAGCCGGTCGGATCGGCATCGGCGAATCGCTCGGCCACCGTGCCGTCCTCATCGGGCCGGAAGGTTCCCACCGAGGTCGCTCCGTCGTCGCCGACCAACCACAGTTGGTAGGTCTCGGTGTCGTCGAGGACGGGCACGGATTCACCCTGGATCACGAGCGCACCCTCGGACGGCGAGTAGACCGCGGTCAGCGTCTGGATCTCACCTGCGAGTTGGCGACTCGACGCGTCCGGCGCATCGACCACCGCTGCTATCGGGTCGGAAGGATCGCCGTTCTGGGCGATCAGGATGACGCCACCGGCGACGAAGAGCGCGACCGCCGCCGCTGCGGCGAGGATCGCCGGGCGGATGCCTCGACGCCGCCGCTCCGAGTCCAGCGACACCGGTGGGGCGGTGGCCGGCGCCGGAGTGGAGGGCCTCCTCCTGCGGCGTCGCGGCAATCGCGGACAACACCGAGGCCCGCAGCGCCGCCGGCGGCTCCTCGGCATGTGGCCGTTGGATCGCCGCGGCGGTCGCCAGCGCCGCATCCAGGTCAGCAGCCACCATCGGATCGTTGTGGGCGACGGCGTCCAGCTCGCGACGATCCGAGTCGGACAGCTCGCCGAGGGCGGCCAATGCGATCAGTTCGTCGATGCGGTCGGAGTTCATGTCGCAGCTCCCAGTCTGCCACCGAGCCGCTTCAGCCCGAGGCGGACCCGGCCCTTCACGGTGCCGAGCGGGAGGTCGAGACGTTCGGCGATCTCACCGTGGGTGTGGCCGTCGATGAACGCCATCTCGATGACGATGCGTTGCTCGTGGGCAGCTCGGCCACCGCTCGGTTCACCCGTTCCGCCTCGATCGAGGACACGACGGCGTCATCGGGCGCCTCTGGCGCATCCTGGCGCTGCGTCGCGGAGCGCTCGATGCGATCGCGTCGCTGCGACTGCTCCCGCCGCACCCGGTCGACGGCACGGCGGCGAGCCATCGTGATCGCCCAGGTGGAGACGCTGGCACGCTCGGGATCGAACCTGGCGGCGGTGCGCCACATCTCCACGAACACCTCCTGGGTGACCTCCTCGGACATCGCCGGATCGCGTAGGACCCGCTTGACCGTGCCGAACACGGCGCCGGCGAGTTCGTCGTACAGCGCGGCGAACGCTGCCTCGTCGCCGGTCTGGACGAGTTGCATCAACGACACGAGGTCTGGCCCAGGCGAAACGATCGGCTCATGATGCCAGGGATGTGCCCGCATCGAGCGTCATCCACACCGCCTCGAGCGTCGTCATCGCGATCCGACGAACGCTGCAAAGGTCATCACCCTGATCGAGGCCACCACCAGCGAGGCGCCGACGTCCTGCGACCACAGCCGGCTGTTCCACACACGGCGATCGGCTCGAGACTCGATCCGCAGCTGCGATGAACACGTCGTCGCGCTCGAGCACGTCGGCGATCCGGAAGGCCGGGCTCGAGCCGTCGACGAACTCGACCAGGAGCACGTCGGCGCCCCGGTCGAGGCGCACGATCGCCAGCACATCGACCATCGAGACCAGCAGCCGTCCGTGAGAACGGACGACCACCCGGTCGACGACGTCGTCGAGGACGAGTGAACCGTGAGCCGAGATCATTCCGTCGAGGACGAACAGTGGCGATGACATGATCGTGGTTCGCCGCTCGACGGGCGGTGGATCACTCGAGAGTTCTCCGAGAACGCGAAGCGTGGCGAGAGGCCGGAGCCACCTCGCCACGCTTGGTCGGTCATCTCTCGGTGCCCTGCACCGCTGAGGTCACGGCATCAGCACCGCGTCGATCACGTGGACCGTGGCGTTGGCGGTCTGGATGTCGGCGCAGCCGACCGAGGCCTGGCCGTTGACCATCAGGGTGCCGTCGCCGGCGACCTCGAGGGTGATGTCGGCGCCGTTGACCGTGGTCACCGAGTCGAGCTCGGCGAGGTCGGCGCTGGACAGCTGCTCACCGGCCACGACGTGCAGCGTCAGGATCGACGTCAGCAGGTCGGTGTCGGCGAGCACGGCGTCGAGCGTCCCCGGCGGGGAGTGCGTCGAATGCCGGGTTCGCCGGGCGAAGATCGTGAACGGACCGTCGCTGTTCAAGGTGTCGACCAGGCCAGCGGCCTGCACAGCGCTCACGAGCGTCGAGAGCACCGGGTTGTTCGAGGCAGCGGTGGCCGCGGTGTCGTCGGTCATCCCGGCGAACGAGCCCTCACCGTCGGCGGGCACGGCGGAGCAGAGCGGACCGGTCGGGCATCATCGCGCCTTCCTCCATCTCGCCTTCCTGCATGTCGCCTTCCTCCATGTCGCCTTCTTCCATCTCACCCATGTCGTCGGCCGGCGGCATGAGCACCTCACCGATGATGTGGACCGTGGCGTTGGCGGTCATCACGTTCGAGCACAGCGACGTCGACGCCGTTGACCGTGGTGCCGTCCGCACCGAACTCGAGCTCGGCACCGTTGACGGTGGCAGCCGAGCCGGCCTCACCGAGCGCCGCAGCGTCCAGGCTCTCGCCGGCGACCACGTGGTAGGTCAGGATCGAGGTCAGCAGCTCCTGGTCGCGCCAGCACCGCGTCGAGGTCGTCGGCCGGGATCGGCGGCGAACGCGTCGTTCGTGGGGGCGAAGATCGTGAACGGACCGTCGCTGTTCAGCGTGTCGACCAGACCCGCCTCCGACACGGCGCTGACGAGCGTCGACAGCAGCGGGTTGTTCGACGCTGCGGTTCGCGGCGGTGTCGTCGGTCATCCCGGCGAAGGAGCCTTCGCCGTCGGCCGGCACGGCGTCACACGCCGGCCCGAACGGACCGTCGGCCATCTCCTCCATGTCGCCATCGGTCGTCGGCCGACGTCGCAGCAGGTGCGTCGGTCGAGTCGACGGCGTCGTCGTTGGCGTCGCTACCGCAGGCTGCGGCGACCAGTGAGAACGAGGCTGCTGCCAGGAGCACCTTCGCGGTTCGGGTTCGGGTGGTCATCGTGATTCTCCTTGTAGGGGGTGGGTGTTGTGGTTCACGCTGCGTCGCAGCGTCTTGCGTCGTCCGTCGTCGGATGGGCCGGGGGGCGGCTCACTCGACGAAGACCACGATCTGGTGGTGCCCGGAGGCACCGTTCGGGAGGGGTTCGGATCGTTCGGCGGTTTGGATCACTCCGTCGCCGTCGGTCGCCCGGCACCGGATCGACGTCCGCCCACGGCGTCGGGCTCCCAGCGGAACGCCCACTGGCGCCACGTGTCGTCGTTGAGGGCCTCGCCGAGCTCGCACGGCTGCCACGGGCCGTCGTCGAGCTGCACCTCGACGGCGCTGATGCCGCGGGTCTGCGCCCAGGCGACGCCACCGATGGCAGCCGATGCCGTCGGCAGTCCGGGTGAGCGTGCCGAGCCCGTCGACCGAGTCGATCCGGCTCATCAGCTTGATCGGTGCCCGATCGGCGTAGCCGCGTGGCACCCAGTACTGCTCGAAGTCCTCGAACGTGGTCAGCTCGATCTCGGTGAGCCACTTGGTGGCCGAGATGTAGCCGTACAGCCCCGGCACGATCAGGCGCACCGGGAAGCCCGTGCTCGAGCGGCAGCGGCTCGCCGTTCATCCCGAACGCAACGAGTGCGTTGCGACCGTCGGTGGCTGCCTCGACCGGGAACCCGCACGTGTAGCCGTCGACCGATCGACCCACGACCTGTGTCGCACGGGGATCGACGCCGGCATCCGCCGAGGAGCTCGTCGAGACGTACCCCGGTCCAACGTGCGTTGCCGACCAGTTCGCCGCCGATCGTGTTCGACACGCACGTCAGGGTGATGTCGTGCTCGACGACGTCCGACGCGAGCAGGTCGTCGAAGCTCAGACGCGAGCTCCCGCTCGACCATGCCGGTCACCCGCAGCTCGTAGCCCTCGGTCGGCACCTGGGGCACGGTCAGTGCGGTGTCGATCCGGTAGAAGTCGGCGTTCGGCGTCACGAACGGGGCGACACCGTCGACCCCGACGGCCACCCCATCGGGAATCGGGCCAACTGCGTTGACGGCCCGTGGGCAGCGATGACGTTCAGGCGTGACTCGGCGTCGCCGAGAATCGGCTCCGAATCGTCCGCCCGACCGCGCCGGCACCCGCGCCGACGAACGCCAACGCGGCCAGCACGCCGCCGGTGCGGACCAGGAGCTCACGACGTGTGGCTCTCGGTGCATCGGTCGGCGACGGCCGGTTGACGTCCGTCGGCTCGCTCGGAGGCGCCGCGTCCGCCGACGGCACTCCAGCGAGCAGTGGTCGGGAGATCCGGTACGACGAGCCACAGCGCCGCGGCGCCCGCCGCCGAGCCGACGATCGTCGGAACGACGTCATCGAGCGATCCGCCGGCGCGATTCGAACCGGCCGCCAGCGAGCCGATCAGACCGAACAGCCCGATCCCGACGAGTCCGATCTCGATCCGCCGGCGGAACGACAGCGCCCCGATCACGGCGGCGTAGATCAGCAGTGTCACCCCGATCCCGATCAGGAGCGCCGGCTTGTCGTTCGTGCCGAAGGTCTCGATCGCGAAGTCCTTCACGAACGGCGGCACGTTGTCGATCACCCGGTCGCCGACGTCGATCACCGGCGACCGCCACGGCTGACGGATCCCGGCGATCAGCTCGGCGACGCCGAGGGCGACGATCGCCGGCGACGATCCCCGCCAGCGCGCCGAGCGCCGTCGACGAACGCTTCGACAGAGTGGGTGCAGCCATGCCCGAGGTTCGGGCGCCGACCGGATTCGGATCACTGTTGACATCAGGGGTCAGACCCCAGTGTAACAGTCACTCGACTTCGAGGAACTCCCGGAGGCGTTCGGATCGCTGCGGGTGACGCAGCTTGGCGAGCGTCTTGGCTTCGATCTGGCGGATCCGCTCGCGGGTCACGCCGAACTCCTGGCCGACCTCCTCGAGCGTCTTGGCCCGACCACCGTCGAGACCGAACCGCAACCGCACGATCTCCTGCTCGCGGTCGGACAGCTCGCCGAGCACCTCGGTGACGGCATCGTGCAACATCATGCGGGTCGCGGCGTCGGCCGGGCTGTCGACCGATTCGTCCTCGATGAAGTCACCGAGGTTGGCCTCGTCCTCGTCGCCCATCGGCGAGTCGAGCGACAGCGGGTCCTGCGAGATGCGCAACAACTCACGCACCCGGTCCGGCGGGAGCTGCACCTTCTCGGCGATCTCGTCGACGGTCGGCTCGCGTTCGAGCTCCTGGTGCATCTGGCGCTTGGCCCGGGTCACCCGGTTCATGTGCTCGACCATGTGCACCGGGATGCGGATCGTGCGGGCCTGGTCGGCGATCGACCGGGTGATCGCCTGGCGGATCCACCAGGTGGCGTAGGTCGAGAACTTGAAGCCCTTGGTGTGGTCGAACTTGTCGACCGCTCGCATCAGCCCGAGGTTGCCCTCCTGGATCAGGTCGAGCAGCTGCATCCCGCGTCCCGAGTAGCGCTTGGCGATGCTGACCACGAGGCGCAGGTTGGCCTGGGTCAGCTCGCTCTTGGCCCGCTCTCCCCTGCTGACCTTGCGCAGCAGCATCCGCTCCTCGCCGGGCTCGAACCCCGTCGAGTTCACGATCTTGTCGATCCGTGCCGCCGCAATCTTGCCTTCCTCGATCAGCTGGGCGAGGCGACGCTCGTCCTCGACGGTGAGCAGGTCGACCTGGCCGATCTCGCGCAGGTACATCCGCACGGTGTCCGAGGTGCTGTTGTCGCCCTTGGGCCCCGCCTTGCGGGTGCGCCGACCCCGACCCCGGCTGAGCAGCTGCTCGTCGTGGTCCGCCGCCGCAGCGCTGCGGTCGTGCTCGACGATGACTCGACGCGACCCGCTCGACGGCGTGTCGTCGGCGATGTGGTCGACGTCATCGTCGATCTCGATGCCCTGTCCGGCCATCGCGGTCTGCACCTCGGTGAGCACGTCGCCCGACAACTCGACGTGGCGCAGCACGTGGGCGACGTCCTCGGCGTGGACCGCTCCGCGCGACGACCACGCCCGACCAGCTCGTCCCACTCGTCGACGTCGACACCCGCGAACGGCGACGCCGACGCGGACCCGTCGCCGGGCGGCGGGTCAGCCCCCATCGTTGCGTTCCCCTGTCCGTCGATCCAGCCAACCTAGCAACGACTCGGCCGCTGCCATGGCACGCGCTCGGTCGGTGTCGTTGAGCGCGTCGATGTCGAGGCGTGCCGCACGGTCCTCCTCGATCGCCGCGGGGTCGGTCAGCCGTGCGTGCGCAGTCAGCTCCCGTCGCGCCGCAGCGCCGATCAGCGTGCGCGCTTCGACATCGGGCTGCAGGTTGAGGTCGGCGACCGCCGCCCGTTCCAGCACCTCGCGGGCGTCGGGGGCGGCGAGCTCCAACGCCTGCTGGAGATCTCCCCCGGCCTCGGCCATCGCGACGAACGCCATCCGGTTGGCGTCGTCGTCGAACAACTGCTCGATCAGCCACGGCGCGATCTCGTCCCAGTCCTGCACGAGCAGCACGAGCGCCGCGAACTCGGCGTTCTCCATCGGACCCCGTGACCGCTTGGGCGCGACCTGGATCGCCGGTCGACGCGATCCCCGCTCCGCGATCTGCACGAGGTCGCCGACGGGGAGGCCGACCGAGGCGGCGACCTCGCCTGCGTACAGCTTGCGCACGTTCGACGTTCGGGTGCTCGTTGACGACGGCCATCGCCTCCTCGGCCAGCCGGACGCGCTGTTCGGGCGACTCGGCGTCCGCGCGTTCAGCGTGCGCTCCAGTCGGAATCCGAGGAAGGGCATCGCCGAGCCGACCGCACGCGAGCGCCTCCGGGTCGCTCTGGGCGAGATCGCCGGGATCCTGCCCCTGCGGGAGTCGCGCCACCGACACCTCCACCGCGTGCGTCTGCTCCCACTCGTAGAAGCGCGCCGCCGCGCCCTGGCCGGCGGCGTCGGCGTCGAACGCCAGCACGACCTTGCTCGCGTACCGCTTCAGCAGCCGGACGTGTTCCTCCGTGAGCGCCGTGCCACAGGTGGCCACCGCACGCGGCACGCCGGCACGGTGGAATCCGATCACGTCGGTGTAGCCCTCGCAGACCACGACCTGGTCGTGCTTGGCGATGTCGGACTTCGCCCAGTTCAGCCCGTAGAGGATCTTCGACTTGGTGTAGATCGGCGTCTCCGAGGAGTTCTTGTACTTCGCCGGATCGTCGGATCCGGGCAGGATCCGACCGCCGAACGCCAGCGCCTCGCCCGACTCGGAGAAGATCGGGAACATCACCCGCGCCCGGAACGAGTCCTGCATCTTGTTGCGCTTGTTCCGGAACGCCAGCCCGACCGCCTGCAGGACGTCGGGCGACGCGCCCAGCCCCCGCGCGAGCGCATCCCAGTCGTCGGGCGCCCAACCGAGCTTGAACTGGCGAGCGATGTCGCCGGCGAGGCCACGCCGGCGGAGATAGTCACGAGCGGCCCGGGCGTCGGGGTCGTTCAGCAGGCGCTGGTGATACCACTCGACGGCCTCGTCCATCGCTTCGACGAGCTGCTTGCGCCGCGCTCGTTCCTTCGACTGGCCCGTCGTGGTGTAGTTGAGCTGGATGCCGGCCTTGGCCGCCAGGTGCTCGACCGCCCCGGGGAAGTCGAGGTGCTCGATCTCCTGGATGAACGTGAAGACGTCGCCGCCCTTGTCGCACCCGAAGCACTTGTAGCGACCGGTCTCCTCGCGGACGTTGAACGACCCGCTCTTCTCGGCGTGGAACGGGCACAGCCCGACCCAGTTGCGCCCGACCCGCTTCAGCGCGACGTACTGCTGGACCGTGTCGACGATCGACACCGTCGACCGCAGCCGCTCGATGTCCTCGTCGACGATCCCCATGGCCGATCAGCGTAGACCCCGCAATGTCACACGGTGCCGGGTCAAACGTGACAGTTCGCTCATGCGCCGCATCAGCGGCCACGCAAGTGTCATGTTTGACCCGGCCGGTGTGACAGTCAGTGACCGGCGGCGATGATCGCCTGGGCTGCGGAGAGCCGGGCGATCGGGACCCGGAACGGCGAGCACGACACGTAGTCGAGCCCGGCGTTGTAGAACAGGTCGATCGACGCCGGGTCGCCGCCGTGCTCGCCGCACACACCGAGCTTCAGGTCGGGCTTGGTCGACCGTCCCCGCTCGGCGCCGATCCGCACGAGGTCACCCACGCCGGTCTGATCGATGGTGTCGAACGGGTTCGCCTTCAGCAGGCCCTGCTCGAGGTACTGCGGCATCATCCGGCTCTCGACGTCGTCGCGGCTGAAACCGAACGTCAGCTGCGTCAGGTCGTTCGTGCCGAAGCTGAAGAAGTCGGACACCTCGGCGATCTCGTCGGCGCGCAGCGCCGCCCGCGGCGTCTCGATCATCGTGCCGATCGTGATCTTCGGCTTCTTCTTCATGCCGGCCAGCGCCGCGTCGACCTCGGCCTGCACCCAGCTCCGCGCCAGGGCCATCTCCTCGCGGGTGACCGTCAGCGGGATCATGATCTCGACGATCGGGTTCTTGCCGAGCTCGCGGAGCTTCGCGGCCGCCGACAGCAGCGCCCGTGCCTGCATCGCGTAGAGCCCCGGCTTGATCACACCGAGGCGGACACCACGGGTGCCGATCATCGGGTTGTGCTCGGCCCAGTGCTCGGCCGCGGTCAGCAGCTCCTGCTCCTTCTTGTTGAGGCCCTTGGTGGCCTCCTTGATGCGCAGCTCCTCGACCGACGGGAGGAACTCGTGCAGCGGCGGATCGAGCAGCCGGATGGTGACCGGCAGGCCGTCCATCGCGTCGAGGATCTCCATGAAGTCGGCTTCCTGGACGGCGCGCAGCTTCTCGAGTGCGGCCTCCTCCTGCTTCGGCGTCGAGGCGAGGATCATCTCGCGCACGACCGGCAGCCGGTCCGGAGCGAGGAACATGTGCTCGGTGCGGCACAGCCCGATGCCCTCGGCGCCGAGTTCACGTGCGTTGGTGGCGTCCTCGCCGGTGTCGGCGTTCGCACGCACGCCGAGCTTGCCCTTGCGGACGGCGTCGGCCCACTTGAGGATCGTCTCGAACTCCGGCGGCGGTTCGGCCATCCGCAACTCCATCGCCCCGAGGACGACCTCGCCGGTCGTCCCGTCGATCGAGATGACGTCACCCTCCTTGACGACGGTGTCGCCGACGGAGAACTGCTTGCCCTGGATCTTGACCTGCTCGGCGCCGACGATCGCCGGCGTCCCCCACCCTCGGGCGACGACGGCGGCGTGGCTCACGAGCCCGCCCCGTGAGGTCAGGATTCCCTTCGAGGCCATCATGCCGTGGATGTCGTCGGGGCTCGTCTCGCTGCGAACCAGCACCACGTCCTCGCCGCGCTCCTTGGCCGCCGCCGCGTCGTCGGCGGTGAAGTAGACGGCGCCGACCGCGGCACCCGGCGAGGCGCCGAGGCCCGTTGCCAGCACGATGCCCTTGCCGGCGAAGTGCGGATGGAGCACGGCGTCGAGGTGATCGGCCGACACACGGGTGAGCGCCTCCTCGCGGGAGATCTTCCACCGACGCGAGCCCGCACCGGTGCCCTTGGTCATGTCGACGGCCATCTTCAGCGCGGCGGCACCCGTGCGCTTGCCGACGCGTGTCTGCAGCATCCAGAGCTTGCCCTGCTCGATGGTGAACTCGGTGTCGCACATGTCGGTGTAGTGCGCTTCGAGACGCTTGAAGATCTCGAGGAGGTCGGCGTGGATCACCGGGAAGTGCTTCTTCATGTGGTCGAGGTCTTCGGTGTTGCGGATACCCGCCACCACGTCCTCGCCCTGCGCGTTCACGAGGAAGTCGCCGTACGGCTTGTTGTCGCCGGTCGCGGCGTTGCGCGTGAAGCCGACGCCGGTGCCCGAGTTGTCGTCGCGGTTGCCGAACACCATCGTCTGGACGTTGACGGCGGTGCCGAGGTCGTGATCGATCTTCTCGCGGTTGCGGTACGCGATCGCGCGGGCGCCGTTCCAGCTCTTGAACACGGCCTCGACGGCGCCGTTCAGCTGCTCGCGCGGCTTCTGCGGGAACGGTGCACCGGTCTCCTTCAGCACGATCGCCTTGTAGTCCTCGCACAGCTCCTTGAGCGCGTCGGCCGGGATCAGGTTGTCCATCGCGGTGCCGGCCTTGGCCTTGGCAGCGTCGAGGGCATGCTCGAACGGCTCGCCGTCGACGCCGAGCACGATCCGGCCGTACATGGCGATGAATCGACGGTACGAGTCGTAGGCGAAGCGCTCGTCGTCGGTCGAGTGGGCGAGACCCTCGACGCTCTGGTCGTTGAGGCCGAGGTTGAGGACGGTGTCCATCATGCCCGGCATCGAGAACTTGGCGCCCGAGCGGACGCTGACGAGCAGCGGATCGAACGGATCGCCGAGCTTGCGGCCCATCGCCTTCTCGAGCTTGAAGACGTGCTTGGCGATCTCCTCGTCGAGGCCCTCCGGCCAGCCGCCGTACATGTAGTCGCGGCAGGCGTCGGTGGAGATCGTGAAGCCCGGCGGCACCGGCAGCTTCAAGACGCTGGTCATCTCGGCGAGGTTGGCGCCCTTGCCTCCCAACAAGTCCTTGTACTCCATCGGAGGGCGGCGGTGCTTGTGATCGAAGGCGTAGACGTATGGCACGTGGAGAGAGTGTACGACCCGGACGCCCATCCCCCTGAACGATCGGAGAACACGTCGCCACGCGAGACAGCCACCGTCGATCGGTCGTAGCCTTCGAGTCGAATGTTCCGGCTGCTCGGCTTCCCTGTCCACGTCCGACCGGGATTCGTCGTGTTCATGGTGCTGATCGTCGTGCTCTACGGCGACGCCTTCGGACTCTGGCTCGCCGTCGCGCTCGCCGGGTTCACGCTGCTGCACGAACTCGGCCACGCCGTCGCAGCACGCCGAACCGGCGCCGAGGCCGAGATCTCGTTGAACTTCCTCGCCGGCTACGCCTCCTACGTGCCGACTCGACCGCTGACACGCGCCGAGCAGATCGGCATCTCGTTCGCCGGGCCGGGCATCCAGATCGCCGTCAGCGTCGCGATGCTGCTCGCGCTCGGCGCCAACCCGCTGGAGCGGCCGTCGTACGCGAACGATCCGGTGCTGCTGGCGATCTGGTGGGCGGGGCCGATCATCGGCGTGTTCAACCTCGTGCCCGTCCTGCCGCTCGACGGCGGCAACATCGTCACCACCGCGCTCGACCGCATCGTTCCCGGCCGGGCCGAGCGGGCGATGATCTGGTTCTCGCTCGCGGTCACCGGGGCGTTCACCGTGTTCGCCCTGGTCGACACGCAGTACCGCGGCTTCATGCTCATCATGGGGTTCCTCCTCGTGTCGCAGCTGCAGATGCTCGGCTCGTCGAAGTCGGCGACGTCACCGTGGCACGACGCCGACGAGGCCCTCGCCGCCGGCAAGCCCGCCAAGGCGCGGCGCATCCTCGTGTCCGCGCTGAGCCACCATCGCCCCGACCAGCCGCCGCCTCCCGTCACCTTGTCAACCGAACGGATCGCCGCGCTGATCGACGTGCTCCCCGAGCCCTGGCCCACCGGCGACCCGTGGAACGAGTACGTCCTCGCCAACCAGCTGATGCGACTCGGACGCTACGAGGACGCCGCCCACTATGCGGCCGACGGCTACGCGAGACATCCACACACGCTCGCGGCTGCGACCGTGGCACGCGCGGCAGGCGCACTGGGCGATCAGTCGACGGCGATCGGCTGGTTGCGCACCGCCGCCGAAGCGGGCACGTCGCCCGCCGGGCTCGCCGTGATCATCGACTCGTCACCCGAGTTGATCGGCATTCGCCAGCATCCCGACGTGATCGCCATCCGCCGCGACATCGCCGCCACGCACGCCGTCTGACTCCTCACGCCGCCGTCCAGGAACGGAGTCACTCCGCGGCGAGGTGGGCGGGCGGGCGACCGACGTCGTGGCCGCGCTTGACGAGCGCGAGTGCCTGATCGCCGGTCGGTGACACGCTCGTGATCGAGCCGACCTCGGTCCCGTCGACGATCAGCGGAACGCCGACGACGGTGCCGGCGTCGACGTCGACGATGCGCAGCGACAGCGGGGCGTCAGCACCGCGGCTGTCCATACGTTCGACGAGCTCCTGACCCGGGTAGCACCCCTTCGTGAAGCTCACCGCCACGGGCACCACCCCGGTCACGGCGGGAATCGTCTGGCCGGGAACGATCTCGAAGCCCAGCCGCGGCCAGCCGGCGGCGACACGCGCCGCCTCGTGTGCATCCGATGGTGAGGGATTCGAGGCAGGCTCGACTCGGATGTCGGCCTTCACCCGGATCTTGAACCGCTCGAGTCGAGCAGCGAGCGCCTCGCCGAACCCCGCGTCGACGTCGAAGTCGAACCGATCGTCGGCGAGACGCGACACGTGTGCGAGCGATTCGACCTTGCCGTTCGGCTCGAGGACCAGTGTCCAGACACGGTCGCCGACCGCGAGGTCGCTGAGGTCCTGCGCGACCTGGGAGTGGAGATACGTGAGCGCGTCCGGCCCCTCGACGATCACGTGGTCGCGGGCGGAATCGTCGATGACGGCGGGATCGGGAGTCACACCATCAGTCTGCCGTGGCACACTGCGATCGTCATGACGTACGACGACAACACCAGCGACGCCAGCAGTGACCGCCGACTCCACGATCTGGCGACGCGTGCCGTCGACAGCCTCCTCACCCTCGTGCACCGCGGCACACGCCTTGCGTTCGGCACGATGCTGATCGTCATCGTGGTGTGTCTCGGCTGCTTCGCGCTCGGCATCGCCGCGCTGTCCGACGGCATCGAGACGGTGTGGATCATCTTCGGCGGGTTCGCCGCGTTCGTCGCCATCGGCTCGGTCGGCCTCGCGATGTTCCGCCTCTGGGCGATCACGAAGCTGGGCACGGCGCTGATCACCGATGTCGAGCGGCTGATCGCCGGCGACCCACGATCCGAGCGTGTCGTGATCGAGACCATCGAGGCCAGCGACGGCGTCCAGGACCAGAGCGCCGTGGTGATGTCGCGTCAGTTCTTCACGATGAGCGACACCGTCGGGACCGCCGGACAGTTCACCGCACTCGCCATCGCGTTGAAATCCGTGACGACGTTCCCGTTGCTGATCCTGCTGGCCACGGTGATCACGATCGGCATGGCCGGCCTCAGCCTGCTGTTCCTGCTCGGCCTCGCCCTCTGAGCGAAGGGCTCGGCGAGCGGCGCGTCTCAGGCAGAGGTACCGGCGGCGCGGCGGGCAGCGGTCATGCGACGCGCGTGCAGGGATCGCCGCCAGCAACGCCGCTGCCTTGTTGCGGCACTCGAGATCCTCGTCGTCGGGCACCGAGTCGGCCACGATCCCGGCACCGGCCTGCAGGCTCGCCGTCGTTCCGTCACCGGTGACGAACATCGTGCGGATCGCGATCGCCGTGTCGAGGTTGCCGGACCAGTCGATGTAGCCGACGACGCCGGCATACGGCCCCCGCTTGACCGGCTCGAGGGAATCGATGATCTCCATCGCCCGCACCTTCGGTGCCCCCGACACCGTGCCGGCGGGCAGCGTGGCGCGCAGCACGTCGACCGGCCCGAGCCCGTCGCGCAGCCGGCCCGACACCTGCGAGGTCAGGTGCATCACGTGGCTGTATCGCTCGAGCGTCATCAACTCGTCGACGTTGACCGAACCGAACTCGGCGACACGCCCCACGTCGTTGCGGGCGAGATCGACGAGCATCACGTGCTCGGCGCGCTCCTTCGGATGCTCGATCAACTCGGCCGCCATCATCCGGTCGTGCTCGTCGGTGCGTCCCCGACGACGCGTCCCGGCGATCGGACGTGAGACGACGGTTCGATCGAGCAGTTGCACCATCGGCTCGGGTGACGACCCGACGATCGTCAGCTCGGGATGACGCACGAAGTACATGTACGGCGACGGGTTCACCTGCCGGAGCACCCGGTAGACGTCGAAGGGATCGGCGCCGAGTTCGAGGTCGTAGCGCTGCGCCAGCACGACCTGGAAGATGTCTCCGGCCACCACGTGTTCCTTGGCCACCTCGACCGCGCGCTGGTACATGCCGTTCGGCATCGACGAACGCAGCTCCGGCAGCTCGTCCGCCGCGGACGGTGGCTCGACCGGCGTGTACGGCAACGGCTCGGCGAGATCGGCCACGGCCTGCTCGACGCGGCTGATCGCAGCGTCGTAGGCAGCGTCGAGTTGCGCGTCGTCGAGGCCGAGGGTGGGCACGCTCTCGATCAGGTACACCCGCTGGCGCCAGTGGTCGAACGCCGCCAGCGAGCCGATCACCGACATCACGGCGTCGGGATAGCCCCGATCGTCGGGCGGGGTGTCGGGCAGGTGCTCGACCTCGCGGATCACGTCGTAGCCGAGAAACCCCATGATGCCGCCGTGCAGTGGTGGCAGATCGTCGAACTGGGGGCTGGTGTACTGCTCGAGCAGCGCCTCGAGCGCCGCCAGCATCCCGTCGTCGGTCGGGATGCCGTCGGGCAGGGCCCCGTCGAGCTCGACGACACCGTCGCGCAGGACGAGCATCGCCGACGGGTTCCGGCCGACGAAGGAGAACCTCGCCCAGCGTTCGGCACCCTCGACCGACTCGAGCAGGAAGCCCGGTCCGTCACCGACGAGCTTGACATAGGCGGCGACCGGCGTCTCGAGGTCGGCGAGCAACTCGGTCCACACGGGCACGACGGTGTGCTCGACCGCGTGGCGGTGGAACTCGTCGCGTGATGGCTGGAACTTCATCGGTCGTTCAGGACCCGGCACCGAATGCTCGGAAGAAGCACGTGCGGGCCCCGGTGTGACACGCACCGGCGCCTTCCTGCTCGACCTTGAACAGCAGCGCGTCGGCGTCACAGTCGTAGTAGGCCTCGCGAACGAACTGGCGGTCGCCGCTGGTGTCCCCCTTGCGCCACAGTTCCTGGCGGCTGCGCGACCAGTAGACCATGCGTCCTTCGGCGAGTGTCATCCGCAGCGACTCGGCGTTCATCCAGGCGAGCATGAGGACCTCGCCGTTGTCGATGTCCTGGGCGATCGCTGCCACCAGACCCTGGTCGTCGTACTTGATGCCTGCCAGTTGGTCGTCGGTGGCGTCGATCGTGATCCCGTCGGGCATCGGGTCAGCTTACGGTTTCGATGCCAGACGGACCGAGTGCGTTGTCGGTGAACATCGACGAAAGACGTGTATTCCGCGATCCGCCATTTGTAAGTTGTCCGTCGTGCGTTCCCCCCGGATGACGTTGCTGATCGGCGCCTGCTTGCTCGCAGCCGCGTGCAGCCAGGCCGTGGCCGTCGATCCGGCAGCCAACGCACCGGACGAACCGTCGTCGGCGTCAGGCACATCGGCCACCCCGACGAGTACGAGTCCGGCAACCCCGATCACACCGGCGACCGATGCGCCCACGACCTCGACCACCACCACGTCGACGACCACCACCACCGAGCCGGCGCTCGACGTCTACGACCCGGCGTGCGTCGTGCAGGTGGCTCCAGGCGACTCGCTCGGCGACATCGCCGACCGAGCGGGCCGACGAGATCGTCACGATCGCGTCGCTCCAGGCGGAGAACGGTCTGGCCGACGAATCGATCGTGCCCGACCAACTGCTCGACGTCTGCATCGACAACGGCCTCGATGACATCAGCGGGGCACAACGGCTCGAACGCAACGCGGCGGTCCTCGCCGCCGAGACCTTCGTGTCGGTGACCGCTCAACAGACGAAGCTGAACGAATTGCTCGTGCCGTACGGTTTCCCCGAGATGCCCGTCGACGGCGTTTCGGGCCCGGTGACCCGTCGTGCGCTGTGTGCGAGCAGGCTGGCACTCGGCCTCCCGGTCAACCGGGCCGACATGCTGCCCGGCAGCCCGGAGGAACTGCAACTGTTGGCGACCACCGCGCTGCCGATTCCCCCGAACGTCGCCACGGACGGACGATGGATCTTCATCGACCTGACCTGCCAGATCCTGCTCACCGGAGAAGGTCCCGACCGTCTCGTCAACGTGTTTCCCACCTCGACCGGCGAGCCCGGTCACGAGACGCGCCTGCAGGAACGCACTCGCGCCTTCCGATTCAACCCGGCGCTCGACAACGGCGGGTGGCACGAGTCGTCGGTGTACCCGGTGCCCGAGGACAACCCGCTCAACGGCAACATGTACAAGCCGTTGTACTTCGACAAGGGCCAGGCGATCCACGGCGCCAACAACGTGCCGACCAGCCCCCAGAGCAAGGGGTGTGCTCGCCTCAAGCCCGCAGATCAGGACCGGATGCTGGCATGGCTCGGCCTCGACACGCTGACCGGCGGCACGTACTCGAAGGACCGCATCGGCGTCACCGTCACGGTGCGCGGCGGCTACGAACTGGGCTGAGCGTCTACAGGTACAGCCCGGTCGAGGCCTCGATGCGTTCGGCGGCGACGGCATGGAGTTCTCGCTCGCGCAGCATCACATAGTCCTCGCCCTGCACCTCGACCTCGTAGCGATCCTCGGGACTGAACAGCACCTTGTCGCCGACCTCGCACGAGCGCACGTTCTGGCCCTGGGCGACGACCGTCGCCCAGATGAGGCGCTTGGACACCTGCGCCGTCGCCGGGATGACGATGCCGCCGGACGACTTGCGCTCGCCCGCCTTGTCCGAGATGCGCACCAGCACCCGGTCGTTGAGCATCTTGATCGGGAGCTTGTCGTCGACCGCCATCCCCGCCACGCTATCTCGGGAGCTACCGTCGGCGGCCGTGAGCGAGTCTTCGGCGACCACCCGCCGCACCTTCGAATTCGGTTCGCTCGACGGTACACGCCTCGTCGGCGACCTCGCCCTGCCCGACCCGATCGTCGCCGGCGCCGTCGTGTGCCACCCCCATCCGCAGTACGGCGGCAACCGGTTCGACAACGTGGTCGGAGCGCTGTACGACGTGCTGCCCACAGCCGGGATCGCGGCGATGCGGTTCGACTTCCGGGCGACGTTCGGCGACGGCGACGGGGAACGCCTCGATGCGCTCGGGGCACTCGAGACGCTGTCGGACGCCGTCGACGCCGTCCCGATCGTGCTCGTCGGCTACTCGTTCGGGGCCTGGGTGGCGCTCGGGCTGGACGACGAGCGCATCTCGGCGATCGTCGCCGTCGCTCCGCCGCTCGCCGCGATGGCACCCGTTCCACCACCGTCGGTGCCGGTGCTGGTGATCACGCCGACGCACGACCAGTTCAGTCCGCCCTCGGCGATCCGGCCGATCATCGCCGACTGGCACTCACGCAACTCCGCGCCCGTGGACCTTCAGGTCGTCGAGATGGCCGACCACTTCCTCGCCGGCCGAACGGCCCACGTGGCCGAATCCACAGCGACGTGGATCCTCGACCACCTCATCCGGTGACCACCCCGAAACTTCGCGGGAATGTTGCGCTCACCGCAACGTGAACGCGCCATTTCAGAGGCGGGCGTGCGGTCTCAGCGCCCGACGGCGGCTTCCATCTCCTCTTTGACCTCATCGGTCAGGAGTGGGATCACGTCGAGCGCACCGAAGTTCTGCTCGACCTGACTGACCTTCGACGCGCCGGTGATGACGCTGGACACGTGGGGGTTCTTCGTGCACCATGCGAGCGCCAGCTGTGCCATCGTGCAGCCGAGTCGGTCGGCGATCGGGCGCAGCTTCTCGACCCGGGCGATCGCTTCTGCGTCGCTCAACCGACCGGCGAGCCAGGCGTAGCCGTCGAGCGCGGCACGGGAATCTTCGGGGATGCCGTCGCGGTACTTGCCGGTGAGGAGACCGGACGCCAGCGGACTCCAGATCGTGTTGCCGTAGTTGAAGTCGGCGTTGATCCGGGCGTACTCCTTCTCGACCTTGGTGCGTTCGAGGATGTTGTACTGGCTCTGCTCGGTGACGGGCCGGTGGAGGTGGTGGCGATCGGCGATGTCGATTGCGGCGCGGATCTCGTCGGCCGACCATTCGCTGGTACCCCAGTAGAGCGCCTTGCCGGCGGAGATGATGTCGCTCATCGCCCACACTGTCTCCTCGATCGGCGTGTGCGGATCGGCCCGGTGGCAGTAGAGGACGTCGACGAAGTCGAGCCCGAACCGCTCGAGCGACCCGTCGATTGCGTGCATCAGGTACTTGCGGTTGAGCGTGTTGTTCATGTTCGGGGTGTTCTTGTGGAGACCCCAGAACACCTTCGTGGTCACGACGTACGACCAGCGCGGCCAGGCGAGTTCGCGCAGCACCTCGCCCATGATCGTCTCGCTCTTGCCGCCGGCGTAGGCCTCGGCATTGTCGAAGAAGTTGCAGCCGGCATCACCTGCGGCGGCCATGCACTCGAGGGCCAGTTGGTTGTCGAGTTGGGTGTCGAAGGTGACCCAGCTTCCGAACGACAGCACGCTGACCTGCAGCCCGGTGTTGCCGAGCCGGCGGTATTCCATGTTGGGATTCACGTTGGGAGTGGCCATGACGCCGACCCTACCCACGTCCACCGGCCGGCAGCCGATCGGCATCTTGTGTCAGCACATGGGTGAGCGATGGCCCTGTGTGCTGACAGAAACCCGGATCGCGGATCTTGTGTCAGCGACGAGACCGCTCGGACCGAAATGCGCTGACAGAAATCGACTCACAGCGGGCTCACACCGGCGGAACGATCGCTCGCGATCTGCTGCTCCATCAGATCGAGCACCGGTCCCCGAATCGCCCGCACGGTGCGCACGTACGCCGACGGATCGAGGGTCGCCGCCAGTTCGGCGGCGACTTCAACGGCACGATCGAGTTCGTCGCCGTCGGGAACGACCTCGTCGAGGAACCCGACGTCGACGGCATCGCGTGGCGTCGTGATCCGAGCGTTCGCCAGCGCCCGTTGGAGGTGACGCTTGCTCAGGCGCTCGACGGCGATGGTCAACGCCCAATCGGGCAACACCATCTTGATCGCGACCTCGTTCAGCCCGACCTTCGCCTCGACGTCGCAACCGATGCGGACGTCGCAACCCAACAGCAACAGCGCACCCGCGGCGAGGGCGTGGCCGGTGCTGGCGGCGACGACCGGGACGGACGACCCGTAGAGCCGATGCACCAGCGCTCCACCGTCGGCGACCAGGTTGATGATCGCCGACATGTCGTCGCCGAACATCACGCCGAGGTCGAAACCGGCCGAGAACTTTCCCGGCCGACCATGCAGCACCATTGCCCGGATGTCGGCGTCACCCTCGGCCTCGTCGATCGCAGTGTGGAGCGCGGCGATCATGTCGAACGACAGTGCGTTCGCCTTGCCGTCGTCGAGGTGCACGATCAGCACCCCGTCGCGTCGATCGGTCGTCAGTGCAGCAGTACTCATGCCGGAGAACCTACGCGACCGCCCGACTGCGAGTCTGATCACGCCTGGGGTCTGACCCCAGGCATGATCAGACCGGGCGGACGTGGATCCCGGCGGCCGACATCTCGGCCTTGGCGTCGGCGACGGTGTGTTCGCGGAAGTGGAAGATCGACGCGGCGAGCACGGCGTCGGCACGACCGACCGTCACCCCCTCGACCAGATGCTCGATCGAGCCGACGCCGCCGCTCGCGATCACCGGCACGGTGACGGCATCGACGATCGCCTGCGTCAGATCGAGGTCGAACCCCTCGCGAGTGCCGTCGCGATCCATCGACGTCAGCAGAATCTCGCCGGCGCCGCGCCGCACCGCCTCCTGTGCCCACTCGATCGCGTCGATGCCCGTCGGAGTGCGACCACCGTGGAGGAACACCTCCCAGCTGTCGGCGCTGCGCTTCGCGTCGATCGCGCACACGACGCACTGGGCGCCGAACTCGCCGGCGATCTCGGAGATCAACTCCGGTCGCTCGACCGCGGCGGTGTTCACGCTCACCTTGTCGGCTCCCGCACGCAACATCCGCCTGGCGTCCTCGAGCGTGCGGATGCCACCTCCCACCGTGAACGGGATGTACACCTCGTCGGCGACCCGGCGCACCATCTCGATCGTGGTGTCGCGGTTGTCGCTCGATGCGGTGATGTCGAGAAAGACCAGCTCGTCGGCACCTTCGAGGTCGTAGCGGGCGGCCAGCTCCACCGGGTCACCGGCATCGCGGAGGTCGATGAAGTTGGTGCCCTTGACCACTCGGCCGTCGGTGACGTCGAGACACGGGATGACCCGAGCGACCTTCACGACGACTCCGACCCGACTGCGGCGAGCGCTTCGCTGATGGTGAACCGGCCTTCGTAGAGGGCCTTGCCGGTGATGACTCCACCGAGGTTCTCGATCCGCGTCAGTGCGATCACGTCGTCGAGGCTCGACACGCCGCCGCTCGCGATCACCGGCGCCCCGGCGAGTTCGGCCGACCGGGAGAGGCCGTCGAGGTCCGGTCCGACCAGCATGCCGTCGCGACCGATGTCGGTGATCACGAACACATCGGCGCTCGGAAAGAGCGCGTAGGCGTCGTCGAGAGCGAGCCCGCTCCCCTCGGTCCAGCCGTGCACGGCGACATCGCCGTCGCGGTGATCGAGCCCCACCGCCACCGCCACGACCTCGGACGCGTCCTCGACCAGCGACGGGTTGCTGACCGCTGCGGATCCCATCACCACCCGCGCGACGCCGGCGTCGGCGAGTTCGCGGGCGTCGGCGAGCGACCGGACACCACCGCCGGTCTGCACCCGTGCGACGCCCTCCACGGCCGACACGATCGCAGCGACGACCGGTCGGTTGACCGGGTCACCCGACCGTGCCGCGTCGAGGTCGACCACGTGGATCCAACGCGCACCGGCTGCCGCGAACTCCCTGGCGACCGCGACGGCATCGTCGCCGTAGACCGTCTCGTCGGCGTAGTCGCCCTGACGGAGCCGGACGACGCGGCCGCCGAGCAGGTCGATCGCGGGGTACAGATCGATCATCTCGAGCACTCCGACACGAAGTTGCGCAACAGACGCAGGCCCGGGCGGCTCGATTTCTCCGGGTGGAACTGCACCGCGAACACGTTGCCGCGCCGGAATGCGGCATTCAACGTGGTGCCGTACTCGACGGTCGCTGCCACGACACCGGGATCGTCGGGAACCCCGTGCAGCGAGTGCACGAAGTAGACGTACGGTTCGTCACCGAGGTCGCGCAGCATCGGTTCCGACGGGTCGACGATGTCGAGTCGGTTCCACTGCATCTGGGGGATCTTCGGCCCGGCCGGAATCCACGCGACCGTCCCCGGGATCACGTCGAGGCCGGCCGCATCTTCGTTTTCCTGGGACTTGGTGAACAACATCTGCATGCCGACGCAGATCCCGAGGAACGGGCGGCCGGACGACACGGCGTCGTGGGCCGGGCCTTCGAGCCCGGCAGCGCGCAGTGCGTTCATGCACGCACCGAACGCTCCGACGCCCGGTAGGACGACCCCGTCGGCGTCGGCGATCAACGCCGGATCGGCCGTGAGCCGCGCATCAGCACCTTCGTGTTCGAGTGACTTCTGCGCCGAGTGCAGGTTGCCGATGCCGTAGTCGAGTACGGCCAGCAGAGGTCGCGTCACGACACGGTCCTCACAGGACACCCTTCGTCGACGGGACCCCTCCGGCGTCGTCGACGCGAACGGCATCTCGCAGCGTGCGCGCGAGCCCCTTGAACGTCGCTTCGATGATGTGGTGGACGTTGCGGCCGCGGACGAGTTCGACGTGCAGCGTGATGTTGGCTGCTGTTGCGAACGAAGCGATCGCGTGCTCGGCGAGCTGCGGGTCGAACGCCGGGTCGCCGAGTGGGAGCGACTCGGGCATCGGGACGTGCCACTCGACCCACGGCCGCCCCGACAGGTCGAGAGCGACGTCGATCAGCGCCTCGTCGAGCGGATAGCGACCGCTCGCGAACCGCCGCACACCCGCCTTGTCGCCGAGCGCTTCGGAGAACGCCTCGCCGAGTGCGATCGCGACGTCTTCGACGGTGTGGTGCGTGTCGATGTGGAGGTCGCCGACCGCTTGCACACGGAGGTCGAAACCGCCGTGTCGGCCGATCTGGTCGAGCATGTGGTCGTAGAAGGGAATGCCGGTCGAGATGTCGGTGATGCCGCTGCCGTCGAGGTCGAGGTCGATCTCGATCGAGGTCTCCTTGGTCGCTCGTCGGCGCTGCGCTGTGCGTGTCATGACATCACTCCGGTCGGTGCGGTCGTCGATGCGGTCGTCGGGGCGTGTGCCAGCACGTCGGCCAGCGCGGTGAGGAACTCGGTGTTCTCGTCGGGCGTCCCGATCGTGACGCGCAGGCAGTTGTCGAGGCGAGGCCAGCTCGAACAGTCGCGGATCAGGACGCTGCGGTCGACCAGGCCCTGCCACACGTCACGACCATTCAGCGCACCGGGACGCACGCGGAACAGCACGAAGTTGGCGCCGCTCGGGAACACGTCGAGTGCCAGCGTCGGACATCGCGGCAACGATGCGGGAACGTTCGGCGACGATGTGCTCGACGCGGTCGTTCATGTCATCGGAGTATCGCAGCGGCGAGTCGGCCGGCGATCTGCTTGACCGCATCGAGGTGGTACGGCAGCACCACCTTGTCGAGTTCGGCGACGAGCCACGACGGCCCGACCAGGTAGCCGAGGCGGGCTCCGGCCATCGACCAGGTCTTCGAGAAGGTACGGGTGACGACGAGCGGCACGTCCTCGCCCACCAGGTCGAGCGCCGACCAGTCGGCGAACTGGGCGTAGGCCTCGTCGACGACGACCAAGCCCGGAGCGAGGTCGAGCAACTGACGCACCCGCTCGACCGGTTCGACGAGGCCGGTCGGATTGTTCGGGAGGTGAGGAACACGACGTGAGGACGGTGTTCGTCGATGACACGTTCGACCTCGGCGGGGTCGAGGGTGAAGTCGGCGGCCCGCTCCCCCTCGACGACCGTCGCGCCGGTCACCCGGGCGATCTGGGCGTGCATCTGATAGGTCGGCTCGAAAGTGGCGACCGTACGGCCCGGCCCGGCATAGGCCAGCAGCACGGTCTGGAGCACCTCGTTGGAACCGTTGGCGGCGAAGACCTGTGAGGCGTCGACACCGTGCGTCGCGGCGATCGCCTCGCGCAACTCGGTGGCCGCACGGTCGGGATATCGGTGCCAGTCGACCCGCGACACCTCCGCAGCGACCGCGTCGCGGAAGGCGGCGGGCGGCGGCTCGGGTGACTCGTTCGTGTTCAATCGCACGCGCACGTCGACCTGCGCGGAGTGGTAGCCCTCGAGGGCTCGCAGGTCGTCGCGGACGGGAATCACCCGGCGAAGTGTAGAGGGAGGGCTCGCCGGCCTCCCGGTAGGGTTTGGCGACATGGCCGGATCCACCGAGTCGACCGCCGCCGAACTCGGCGCCATCGCCGACAACGTGGCGCAGTACCGCCACCGGGTCGCCGGTCTCGCCGAACCGTGGATCGGCACGGAGCGTGACGACGTCGTCACAGCGATTCACGAGGCCGAACGCCAGCTCCGCAACGCCGAACGCACCTTGATCCGAGCGATCAAGGCGTGCGACTGAACGCCCGAAACCCCTGGTGAGAGCCGAAAAAGTGGCGACGGCCCCTCGTGAGAAGGGCCGTCGCTCGGTGCGAGGTCGGGAGGCGGATCCCAACCGTCGCAGCAAACCAGGTGGCGGGAACCTGGTTGACGGGAACTATACACCCGGCGGAACTCCCACGGGTACCCTGCCAGCCATGCGATGTCTCGAGATCAAGCGCCAGATGGCGAGCGATGACATCGCCAGCGTCACCGAGTTGCTCGATGCTGCTGCCCGCGCCGACGGCCGGCGGCCGCTGTCGGATCACCTGTATCTCGACCTGGTCAACGGTGGCCTCGACGGATTCGCCGGCTTCCTGGCATCCGAGCCTGGTCACGATCACCCTGTCGCGTATGCGCAGATCTCCCGCGGCAACGACGCTCATGCGTTCGAACTCGTGATCCACCCCCACCACCGCTACGAGATGGCGACGATCGGCCCGGAACTCATCGAGGCGGCGATCGACGTGGTCGCCGCCGACGGCGGAGGGCGGGTGAACTGGTGGGTGTTCGAACCGACCACGGCACACAGCGCGTTGGCCCACGCAGCGCACATGACCCGCGGGCGCACGCTGCATCAGATGCGGCGCAGCCTCCCCACCGGGATGGATGTCACGATCGAGACCCGCTCGTTCGTCCCGGGCGCCGACGACGCAGCGTGGCTCGACGTGAACAACCGCGCGTTCGCTGATCACGGCGAACAGGGTGGTTGGACGCTCGACACGTTCTGCCAGCGCCAGCAGGAGGCATGGTTCGACCCCGAGGGCTTTCGGGTGCTCGATGCGGTCGACGACGACGGCAACGTGCGAATGGCCGGGTTCTGCTGGACGAAGATCCACCAGGCGTCGGATATCGGCGACGAGGACGAGGTCGGCGAGATCTACGTGATCGCGGTCGACCCCGACTTCCACGGTCGCGGCCTCGGAGCGCAGCTGACGCTGGCCGGCCTCGATCACCTGGCCCGGCGAGGCATCGGTGTCGGCATGTTGTACGTCGATGCCGACAACATGGCCGCCGTCAATCTGTACAAGCGACTCGGCTTCTCCGTCTCTTCGACCAATGCGGCGTTCGTCGCCGACATCGCCGCCGCAGGAGCCGACCCGAGGTGACCCTGACCGAACTCCCGCGATGGAGCGTCGCCGACGTGCACGAATCGCTCGATGCGCGATCGTTCACCGACGCGCTCGAACTGGCCCGGTCCGACGCCGACCGGCTCGTGGCATTGTTCGACGAACTCGACATTCGCGCCACGGACACCCGTCCGGTCACGGCCGACGACGCCACAGCAGCCGATCGGGCACTGCGGGAGCTGAACCGGGTGACCGACGCGGTCAACCTGCTCCGGGTCTACGTCTACGCCACCGTCGCGACCGACTGCGCGACGAACGTGCGCAGTCCCTGTTCAGCGAGACCCGTCAGCTCGACGCAACACTGCGGCCGCTGATGTCGCGGCTCGCGGACTGGGTGGCAGCGCTCGGCGTCGACGATCTGGCGGACGTGAGCGCCGAGGTTCACGACCACTGCGGTCCGTTGCGTCGCCTCGCCGCCCGGGCCAGCCATCAGATGACCGAGCCCGAAGAGCACCTCGCCGCGGAACTCTCGCTCACCGGTTCCTCGGCCTGGGGGCGCCTGCACGCCGATGTCACCTCGCAGCTCTCCACCGAAGTCGAGTTGCCCGACGGTGTCCACACCCTGCCGATGCCGGCGGTGCGCGGGCTGGCGACCGACCCGCAGAGCGCAGTCCGCCGGGCCGCGTACGAGGCCGAACTGCGAGCCTGGCCGACCGTCGCGGTGCCGGTCGCCGCCGCGATGAACGCCATCAAGGGCGAGGCGATCGTCGTTGAACCGGCGTCGCGGTTGGGGTTCCCCGGTGGATGCGTCGCTCTTCGCGAACAGCGTGAGCCGCCCGACGTTCGAGGCGATGCAGTCGGCGGTCACGTCGTCGTTGCCCGACATGCGTCGCTGGATGCGAACCAAGGCGGCGCTCCACGGCAACCCGCCCGAGCGGGGTCTGCCCTGGTGGGATCTCGTCGCTCCCCTGCCGTCGGCGGCGACGACGGTGTCGTGGGACGAGGGAGTCGACGTCGTGCGCGCAGGCATTCCGCGACTACAGCCCCGACCTCGGCGGTCTGGTCGACCGGGCACTCGACGAAGCGTGGATCGACGCTGAACCCCGGGACGGCAAGACCGGTGGCGCGTTCTGCTGCTCGGTTCGTCGACGATCGGTCGCTGGTGCTGCTCAACTGGTCGGGTTCGGCCGACTCGACCCAGACCACCGCCCACGAACTCGGCCACGCGTACCACAACACGACGCTGGCCGGTCGGACGGCGCTGCAGCGGCAACTCCCGATGGCGCTCGCCGAGACGGCCAGCATCTTCTGCGAGACGCTCGTCGTCGAAGCCGGACTCGCCCGCCTCGAGGGCACCGAACGCCTGGCCCAGCTCGACGTCGACCTGGTGGGCACGAACCAGGTGATCGTCGACATCCGCTCCCGCTTCCTGTTCGAGACGCGAGCTGTTCCAACGGCGGTCAGCGGGGAACGCTCAGTGCGTCGGAGCTGTGCGAGATGATGACCGCTGCCCAGGCCGAGGCGTACGGCGACGGCCTCGACCAGTCGACGGCACATCCCTACATGTGGCTGCTCAAGCCCCACTACTACGGTTCGCACTTCTACAACTGGCCCTACACGTATGGCCTGCTGTTCGGTCTCGGACTGTTCGCGCGAGTACCAGCACGACCCCGAACGGTTCCGCGCCGGCTACGACGACCTGCTCTCACGTGCCGGAATGGACACGGCTGAGGAGTTGGGTGAGATGTTCGGCCTCGACGTCACCGACGAATCGTTCTGGACGGCGAGCCTCGACGTGGTGCGCGAGCGCATCGACGACTACGAATCGCTCGCCGCATCTACGGACCAGGCGCCATGATCACCCGCTACGACCTCACCCGCGACGACCTGGCGGGCGCCCTCGACGGCGAGCCCCGCTACCGCCTCGATCAGCTGTGGGCGGGGCTCTACACACAGCTCGCCGACCCGGCCGACATCACCAACCTGCCCAAGGCCGTCCGGACGCGCCTCGACGCCGAGCTCCCGACCGCACTCAGCGCCGTCACCGAGTCGGTGAGCGATCGTGGCGACACGGTCAAGTTCCTGTGGGAACTCGAGGGTGGCAGCCGGATCGAGACCGTCCTGATGCTCTACGCGGATCGGGCGACGGTGTGCGTGAGCAGTCAGGCGGGGTGCGCGATGGCGTGCGGGTTCTGCGCGACCGGCCAGGCCGGCTTCACGCGTCACCTCACCGTGGGCGAGATCGTCGAACAGGTCGTGCGGGCGTCGCAGCGTGCCCGCCAACTCGAGCGTCGCGTGAGCAACATCGTGTTCATGGGAATGGGCGAGCCGATGGCGAACCTCGACGCGGTGTGGACGGCCGACCGAGCGGTTCCACGGCGATCTCGGGCTGTCCGCCCGGCACATCACGATCTCGACCGTCGGCATCGTCCCCGGGATCCGTTCGCTCGCCGACCGCCCGTTGCCGGTCAACCTCGCGGTATCCCTCCACGCCGCCAACGACACGCTGCGCGACGAGTTGGTCCCGATCAACAAGCGGTACCCCATCGCCGACTTGATGGACGCGTGCGAGGACTATCTCGACGCGAAGCACCGTCGCGTGAGTTTCGAGTGGGCGATGATCGACGGGGTCAACGACCGCGACAGCGACGCTCGCGAGTTGGCGACGCTGTGTCGGCGGCTGTCTCCACACGCCCACGTCAACCTGATCCCGCTGAATCCGACGCCCGGATACCCGACCACCGGGACGCCACTGCGGCGCGTCGAGGCGTTCCGTGAGCTCCTCGAGTCGCACGGCGCGAACGCCACCGTTCGCCGCAACCGTGGCACCGACATCGACGCCGCGTGCGGCCAGCTCGCCGCCGGGCAGCCCGTCGCCCTCGGCCGCCGTCGCTGAGTTCGGTCCGGGCGGGGACGGGGCCGGGGAGGACCGTCAGTCGAGGTAGCGTCGGGTTGGCGACGGCGAGCTTGTCGGCGACGGTGTCGGCGAGCAGCGATCGGAGTTCCTCGGCGCGGTCGTCGAATCGTCGCTCGCGGATCGCCACGGCGAGTTCGGCGTCGTCGGCCACACCGAGCTCCGCGAGCCGTGCCTGGTGTGCCGCTTCCTGGGCAGGTCCCAGCTCGATCTCCCGCTCGACCATCGCCAGGACGTTCGAGGCGACGCGGGCGTGGAATCGCAGCCGTCCGTCGGTGGATGCGACTCACCTCACGGTCGATCCACTCGCGCACGGCCTCGAGCAATTCGATCGCCGTCGGTGCGTCGTGCGGGGCACCCATCGTCACCACCGTCCTTCCAGGGCTACCAGCAGGTCGTGCTCGTTCTCGCACACCCGCCGTCCGATCGCCGCGAGCTCGTGGCTGCGGGTCACCCCGTTGAGGTGCACGCTCGCCTGGAGGACGCACATGATGGCCCACTTCCAGGTGCCCAGCACCTCCCACCAGTGCACCACCACCGGGTCGGGACGGACACCGCCCGCCTCCTCGTAGGCACGGAACAACTCCTCGTAGTCACCGAGGCCGGCGACCGGCGGACCGCCTCCGAATCGCCATGCCTTGACGCACAGCCAGCCCAGGTCCTCCATCGGATCGCCCAGGTGCGCCAACTCCCAGTCGATCACCGCCCGGAGACCGTCGGGACCGACGATGACGTTGCCGAGGCGGAAGTCGCCGTGCACCACACACGTCCGTTCGGACGTGGGCCGGGTGTCGACCAGCCAGTTGTGGACGAGCTCGAGCACCGGGTGTGGCTGGCCGAGTGACTCGAGCACGTCGGTGTAGTACTCGAGCTGGTCGGTGGCCTCCAGGCCGTCGACGTTCGTCGGCTCGAGCGCATGGATCTTGGCGAGCGCGTGCCCGAAGTCGGCCACGAGCCGCGTACGCGCTGCGGCGAAGTCGACGTCGCGTTGGATCTTGCGGGCGATCGTCTCGCCGTCGATCGCCTCGAGCACCATGAATGCCATGCCGTCGTCACGTCGACGAGCGTCGATCAGCTCGGGTACGGGAACGCCGCCTCGACGAGCTGCCGCGACCACGCCGGCCTCGACCAGCATGTTGCGTTGGTCGCCGGCACGTTGACGCTGCAGGATCAGGTTGCGCCCATCGGCGCTGAACCGCCACGTCTCGCGGGACGCACCTCCGGACAGACGATGCAGATCGCGGACATCGGCGCCGCCGAGAAGTTGCGACAACATCATCGACAACTCGGTGCCCACCGCGGAGGTCGCCATCGCGGTCAGGTTAGGGTCTCGGGCCGAACGCGTCAGCAGCCGGCGACGCGGACCGACGGGGTCGGGTTGACCGCGAGCCCGCCGCCCGGGTGGATCTCGAAGTGCAGGTGCGGCGTCCCCGTTGCATTGCCGGTGTCGCCGTTGTAGCCGATCACGTCGCCCTGGTTGACGCGACGGCTGACCCCCTCGTACGAGGCGAGGTGGGCGTAGTAGTAGCGGTTGCCGTTGTCGCCGACGAGCGACACGGCGTTGCCGCCGAGCCGGTTCTGCCGGAAGTTCACAGCACCGCTGACGACGGCGTAGATCGGTGTGCCCATCGGCGCGAGCATGTCGACGCCCTCGTGGCTGCGCCCCCCTGATCGTGGAGCGCCCCAGCTGTCGCCGTATGCCGAGCCGTTCATCGGGCACAAGATGGCGTCGATGTACACCTCGCCGTTGACGACGCCGATCGGCACGCTGCCGGCGCCACCGGTGCCCGTACGCCCACCGCTGGTGCCGCCGGATGCGCCCGTCGACCGCGGTGCCGTTCCTGCCCCTGCGTCGGCGGCGATCGCGGGGGTCGCGTCGGCGTCGGCATTCGGATCGGCGTTCGGGTCGGCAGCGGCAGCCGCCGCGGCCTCGGCCGCCGCCTGCGCCGCCGCCACTCCGGGATTCGGCTGCGCTCGAGCCGCTGCCTCGGCGTTGCGCAACTCGACTTCCTCGAAGAACGCGAGGCTTGCGGCCTGCTGCTCCTCGAGGGCCTGACGCACGGCCTCGTCGGTGAGACGTTGTTCCTCGATCTCGCGCAGGCGTTGCACCTCGGCCTCGGCGTCGTCCTGCAGCTGTGCGAACACGTCCTGCTGGTCCTCGATCGCCTGCTGTTGCCGAGCGAGTTCCTTGCGCTGCTCGGTGAGTTCCTTCTGTGCGGCCTGGAACTCGTCGATCGAGCTGGTGCCGGCGTTCGTGACCACGTCGACCAGGACGTCGGCCTGGACCTGGTCCTTCGGCGCCTGCAGTCCCGTCAGGAGGGGGATGCCGTCGGCCCCGCTGGTCGCGAACCGAGCGATCGCGACTGCCTGGACGTCGCGGCGGAGCTTCTCGACGCGTTCTTCCAGCGTCTCGGCTCGCCGTTCCATACCGACCGCCTCGTCCTCGAGCACCTCGAGGTCGGATTGGGCCTGGAAATACGCCTCGGCGGCCGTGTTGGCTCGGTCACGTGCGGCCTGGATCTCGCGTGCCGCCTCGCGTGCGGCCTCGTCGCTGGTCTGCGCGGTGGCACCGCCTGGCTGTGCGGCAGCGAGCGGGACGGTCACCGCCACGACCGCGAGCAACACCAGCGCCGCTCGACCGAGTCGATCGCGACCGACCCGAGAGCGAACGCGACTGAGCGAGGAGACGTCGTGGTCGGACTTGATGGGCGAGATGGTAGTTGGCATTGCCGTGGTGCAACCGGCAGCGTGGCGCCGGGCACCTGTTCTTCGTCATCGAGCACCCGGAACTTGATCCGCGGTCTCGATCGGAGCCTGTGCAATTGCGTCGTCGACGATGACCGCTCGCGACGCCTACATTCGGCGAGATGAAGCTGCGACCGATGCTCCAGGTGACCGACGTCGAAGCGTCCAGCCGGTGGTACCAGGATGTGCTCGGGCTGACGTCGGGTCACGGTGGCGCCGAGTTCGAGATGCTCATGCACGGCGACGAGCACCTGATCAGCCTTCATCGTCTCGACGCCGAGGAACACGGCTTCGGGCGACTCGAGTCCGAGTCCACGCGGGGTGCCGGTGTCTCACTGCTGGTTCGAGGCGTCCGATCGCGATGCGTTCGACTCGCTGTTCACGCTCGCCGCCGCGTCCGGGGTCACGGTGCTCGAGGCCGCCCATTGGAACCCGCAGGCCCACCACCACGAAGCGACGTTGATGGATCTCGACGGGTACGTGGTTGCGATTCACAGCCCGTTCGACCTCACCGACACGGGTCATCGCCCGTGACACGCCGCTGAGGTCCGGGACCAGAGGTCGACGCCGAGCGTCAGCCGTCGACGGAGTCCGGTTCGCTCAGCAACGCGCTCAGGGCGGCCGCCCGCGTTCGACGTGGTCGTCGAGCACCCGCTGGAGCACGGCTCCGGTCCACAGGTTCCCGCCGTAGGTCAGCGTCATGGTCAGCCGGGTCGTGGCGTCTGCGTGACCCGACCCGCCGGATGATTCCGGTTCGAGGCTGGCACTCAGGATCCATGGCGAGTGTCGCCGACCGTCCACTTCGCTGCGCTCGAAGACGACACGGCGTCCCGGCTCGTGAACGACACGAACCATCCGCAACCGCTTCGAACGGGCGAACGGGCCCACCTGCGCCTGGAGTTCGACAGTCCAGGTGCGCAGCCCGCCGGTCGGGTCCACTTCCCCGACGTCGTGCACCAGATCCATCCAGGTCGGGTACACGCTCAGGTCGTCGACGAATGCGAATGCCCGCGCAGGCGGACCCGGCACCGATGTGTGGCGTTCGATCTGCATCGGTGCCGAGGTTGCGACCGTCACTCCGCGGGACGGTCGGCGGTGCGAAAGGCTCGTGCCAGCAGCGGACTGCGAGCCGAGAGCAGACCGTCGAGGTCGTCGGCCTCGTCGAACGACGGTGTCCACGGGTCGACATCGGGATCGACATCGGGATCGGGATCGGGATCGGGATCATCGACGACGTCGAGTGCGCCGCGAGTGTCGGAACGTGTCACGGCGTCGGCTCCGAGCGCCCCGTCGAATTCGAGTTGTTCGCCACGGGGAGCGACACGAGGCTGTCGCGGCGCCCTGGTTCGGGCGGTGGGGGCCGGGAGCGGTGGCCGGAACAAATGGAGGTCCGGATCTCGGAGGTCGTCGAGCGTCCATCCGCGGGGTACGACCATCGAGTTGGCATGGCGCAGACACAGCACCGCTGCGCCGTGATCGACCTGCGCGGGCAACACATCGATCCAGAACACCAGGTCCTCGGGGCGCATGCCGCACAGCACCGACGCCCGCTCGGAACAACCAGGGCGCCCGCACAATCGTTCCATCGACGCCGACCCTAGCCGTCCAGGCGTACAGCACACGGTGACCCGATCGCCGTGCCGACGATCCGCGACGCAGCGTGACCGGGTGCGCCATGATGGTGTCGCCTACGACAGATTCACGGGGGGACAGGATGATTCGGCTGCTCATCAGGATTGGCGTCGCACTGCTCGGAGCGGCGATCGGTTTCATCGTCGCCGCCGTCGTGCTCGACGACATGACACTCGACGGCGCGGCCTTCCTGCTCGCGATCGTCATCTTCGTCGTGCTGACCGCAGTGCTGGAGCCGCTGATCGAGAAGATCGGCGACGAGCACGTGTCGCTCATCGCCACGTTCAGTTCGCTGATCACGACGTTTCTCGCGCTGCTGATCACCGAACTGGTGTCGGACGGGCTGAACATCTCCGGAGCGAGCACCTGGGTCTTCGCCACCTTGATCGTGTGGGCGTGCACCGCGCTCGCCACGTGGATCCTGCTGCGGATGTTCGTCAAGAACGTCCGCGAGAACCGCTGATCAGCGTCTCGAAGCGCAGACCGATCGCGTCGCCGACCCGTTCGGCGAAGACGCGAAGAACTCGGTGGAGTTCGGTCTCGGGCAGCTCGGCCTCGGCCGGCGGAACCGCGATCCGCACCGGACGCGACGCCGGGCTCACTGGGCATCACCTCGGCGCCGAACGCCCGCAACCCGTCGAGCAGCGCCCAGGTTCTCCCACATCACGCTGGCGGTGAGCGTGGAGATCCCGTTCCGGCGGGCCTGGTCGACGAGCCGGTGCAGCAACGACGGTCGCGATCCCCCGGTTGTGGTACGAGTCGAGGACGGTCACCGCTGCCTCGGCGCAACTCGAATCGTCGCGGCTGCGCGAGAAGCGACGCGATTCCGACGCCCGGCGCCGCCATCGTCGTCGATCGCGAACGCCACGAGGGCACAGCGATCGACACCGTCGACGTCGACGAGATAGTCGAGGAGCCGGGTCGAGAGGTGATCGGGTGCGTTGAAGAAGCGCAACCGCCGTGCTTGCGGCGACAGCTCGAGATATCGCTCGGCGAGTTCGTCGCGATCGGACGGTCGAAGGGCACGGATGAACATCCGCCCGCCGTCGCTCAGCGTCACCGTTTCGCCGTCACGGTCATCGATCCGAGTCCGCGATTCGGTCCGCTCGGCCATGTCCGCGACGAGCCTACTCAGGCGGTGTAGATCGAGTCGATGACGGCCTGGTAGCGACCGTGCACCACCGATCTGCGCACCTTCAACGTGGGCGTGAGTTCACCCGCTTCGATCGTGAAGTCCTCGGGGAGAATCGAGAACTCGCGAATCGACTCGGCCCGGCTGACCGAGAGGTTCGCGTCATTGATCGCGACGCGGACGGCCGCGCGGAGTTCGGATGTCTCGGCCGCCTCGGCAACCGTTGCTGCATCGAGCCCCGCCTCTTGTGCCCAGTCGACGAAGGCCGCCTCGTCGATCGTCACCAAGGCGGCGACGAACGGGCGCTCGTCGCCGACCACCACTGCCTGACTCACGAGCGGGTGAGCACGCAAGCGATCCTCCAACGGAGCGGGAGCGACGTTCTTGCCCGCGGCAGTGACGATCAGTTCCTTCTTGCGACCCGTGATCCGGAGGTATCCGTCCTCGTCGAGTTCGCCGATGTCGCCGGTGTGGAACCACCCCTCGCCATCGATCACTTCCGCGGTGGCGACGGGATTGTGCCAGTAGCCGGAGAACACCTGCGGGCCCATCGCCAGGACCTCACCGTCGCCGGCGATGCGGATGGTGGTGCCGGTGAGTGGCTGGCCCACCGTGCCGGGACGCCAGGCGCCCGGACGGTTGAGCGTCAGGGTGGGACTCGTCTCCGTGAGCCCGTACCCCTCGAAGATCTGGACACCGATCCCGTCGAAGAAGTGGGTGAGCCGCTCGCCCAGCGGGCTGCCACCGCTGAACGCGAGGCGCATTCCACCCCCGAGCGCGTGACGCAACTTGCCGTAGACCAGCCGTTCGAACACCGCGTGTTCGAGTGCGGTCCACGGCTTGATGTCGCCACGGTGACGTTCGTTCGACCACCGCACAGCCACCGACGCGGCGCGGTCGAAGATCGGCCCCTTGCGTGAGCTGTGAGCGGTGTGATGGGCGGAGTTGTAGACCTTCTCGAAGATCCGCGGCACTGCCGCGATCACGGTGGCACGCACCATGCCGAGTTCCTCGGGGAGGTGGGCGATGTCGGTCGCGAAACCGGTTCGCACACCCATCTCGAGGCTGAACAGCAGGTTGCCCTTGGTCAGCGAATGCGCCAGCGGCAAGAACAGCAGCCCGACATCGTCGGGACGGATCTCCGAGCCGATCGCGTCGACCGTCTGCGCCACGTTCGCACAGAGGTTGCCGTGCGTCAGCACGCATCCCTTCGGTCGGCCGGTCGTTCCTGACGTGTAGATGACGGTCGCCGCGTCCTGCGGACCGAGCGCGGCGGATCGACGGTCGATCTCGCCGTCGACGACGTCGATGCCGAGCGCTTGGAGACCATCGAGGTTCCCGCGTCGTCGACCGTCTCGATCGTGAAGACGTGACGGCAGTCCGAGGCGTGCTCACGGGCGTCGCGGTACAGGGCGAGCATCTCTGCTGTCTCGACCACCGCCACGACGGCCTCGCTGTCCTCGAGGATCCACGCAAGCTGCTCGGCCGACGACGTCTCGTACACCGGAACGGTCACGGCGCCCGCCGACATGATCGCCAGGTCGACGATCAGCCACTCAGGCGCGTGTGAGACATGAGCGCGACACGATCGCCCGGCTCGATGCCACACGCCACCAATCCCTTCGCGACTGCTCGGATACGGTCGGCGATCTGCTCGGCGGTCCAGTCGACGAACCGATCACCCTGCCGGGTGAGTGCGATCACCCGATCGCCATCCGCTCGACCAGACGTCGCAGCGGTTGCAGCAGATTCGCATCCGCAGCGACGCCATCGAACGGCGGTCCACTCACTTCGGTCTTCATGTCGTCCTCCTGCGGTCGAGCGCACGCTCCCTACCACCATCGGGCGCATCTCGATCCCCCGTGGCACCAGAGCCGAACGTCCAGACCTGACCAGCTCGGCACACTCCTGCGAATCTCGAGTCGCGATGAGTTTCGCCACGACCCGTTCGCACTCAGACTCATCGCCAGTGCGTACAGGGGTGGGCGATGGGAGTCTCGATCTCCCGACCTCCACGGTGTGAACGTGGCGCTCTTCCAACTGAGCTAATCGCCCCTGAGGGAACCCACAACGTAGCAGGGCGACCGAATGTTCAGACCAACACGATGGTGGGAAAGGTGGTCAGCTGATCGGTGAGGAAGGCCGAGACGTCGGCAAGCACGTCGGTGCGGGCATTGGCCGACATGCACACGGTGCCCGCGGCCGACAGCGTGACGGTGGCGAGGTTCGGGACGCTGTCACCGACGCGGAAGTTGAGGTTCGAGGCGTTCGGCTTCGGGCGATCGCAGGGCCACACCGTCAGGAAGCCGTCGCTCTCCGGGTTCGTGATCGTCATGTTCATCACCACTGCTCGCGCATCGGCCCGGACGCCACCACGGTTGCGGACCTGCACGGGTCAGCACCTGGTTCGGCTCGATCTTTCGAAGCGGCGCCCCGGTGGCGGTGCGAGTGTCGAGGATCCGCTTCGGGGACAATTCGACCAGACCGTTCGAACCGGCGTCGCCGTACCACACCGCCGCGTCCGGCGATCAGATGGGTCGCGGCGTAGGTGTAGATGCACACGGTGCCGGTCGCCGACAGTGCGACGGTCACCAGGTTCGGCACCGTGCGACCAGGCGGGAAGTTGAGGTTCGACACGTCCGGTCTCGGTTGATCGCAGGGCCACACCGTCAGGAACCCGTCGCCGAGCGGATCGACCGCGGTCACGTTCATCGTCACGGCATCGATCCCATTCGGGATCCCATTGCGGCCGGCAACCTTCAACGTCAGCACCTTGCCCGCACCGACCGGCGTCCGCCCGGGCATACCGATCGCGTTGCGCGTGTCGAGCAGCCTCGTCGGCGTGATGCCCGTCGCCGGCACCCCGTAGGTCCAGTCGTACACGCCCGTGACGTCGGCGATCAGGTGCGTCGACGCCGTGCTCCGCATGCACACCGTCGCGTCGTCGGCGAACTTCGCCACCACGAGGTTCGCCCTCGTCTCGCCGGCGCCGAAGTTGAGGTTCGATGCGTTGGGCAGCGGTTCGTCGCAGGGCCACACGGTCAGGAAGCCGCCGGTGTCCGGTCCGGTCACGGTGACATTCAGGCTGAGCGCCGTCGTCCACGGCGTGGGGAACTCGCTGATGTCGACGGCGACCGTCTCGTCGGCGGCGACCTTCTCCACTGGGTAGCAGAGGTCACCCTCGACGAAGCACCCGATCCCGTTGCGGGTGTCGAGCGCTCGCTCGGGGTTGAAGGCGGCGAAGCCGGATGACCTCGTCGGCTCGTCGCGCACGGTGTACATCGGTGGGAGGGCGGTCGCATCCGGTCCCGACGGGGCGAGATAGCCCAGCAGCTCGACGTCGAGGTCGAGCGCCCACCGACTGGCGCATCGGCCTCGGAGGCACAATGTTCACCGGGACCGACCGCGGCCACGTCGACCGCTGCCGGAAGACTTCCGGGCACCGCGAGGGCCGGACCGGTGAACGTTCCTCCCCCACAGCCGGTCACCGCGACGTATCCGGCGTCCGAGCCGAACGACGTGATCGACACGACGGCCGCGGTGGCGTCAGCCGGGAGTGCGAGCGGACGGCAGCCCGAGCGAATCGTCGATGTCACCGTTCCCGTCGGCGGAGCGACGCCGCTGATCAACATGACCGGTTCCGCCGAGCGCGACGTATTGCGAACGACCGGGTTCCGGCTCGACGACACGTCGCCGGACCGGATCACCTGGAAGTTGATCGGGTGGTCGGCGTAGGCACACATCTGCTCGGACCGACACCACGCGGCACCGACGCGACTGCCACGCCAGGCTCGAGGTCGACTCGGGCATCCGACGGCGACGCCGCGGCGCCACAGGGTCGCACCGTCATCGTGCCGGTCGAGGTGTCCAGGGCGGTGATCTGGAGCAAGCCCGAACCCACGGCCATCGACGTCGTCTTCGTGGAGGTCCAGGTGATGATCTGCGGCGCGATCAGCTCGATGCGGCCACCGTCGACCGCGGCGACGGGTTGCGCCGGACCGGCGATCGCCGGCGCTCCCATCAACGATCCGACCACCAGTGCCGCCCCCACCGCCTTGTGCATCGGCGGCACACTAACCACGCGGTGACGCTCGACGCGGGAGCGATGGTGCAAGAACTCCTCAAGAATTCGGCACGGCGGGCAGCCGGACACCGACAGCACGCGTTACCCATCCCCTGGCGGTCCTGGTGACCGACCGTGCCGGTCGGGCAGTCGGTATCGAAGGGAACGAAGTCCTCCACGACGAGGTCTTCGGTCGGCGTCGCCGGTGCAGGTCACCTCGCTCGCGAAGCTGTTGCCATCGATCTCCACGCAGTCGCCGACGCGAAGGATCCCGTCGGGGCCTCGTG
>CAVVAO010000009.1:0-45999 GCA_963746285.1 Ilumatobacteraceae bacterium
CTGCCTCGACCGACGCCAAGCTGGCCGGTCCGCCGCCCGCCGACGCGGTGCGCGTGGTCGGTCAGCTCTCGTGGCGCTACGGGAACGTTCCCCGGTTCCTCGCCGAACGCCTCGGGCTGGAGCCTCGTCGCCTCGACTACACGACCATGGGCGGCAACAGTCCGCAAACGCTGGTCAACGCCACGGCACTGCAGATCCAGACCGGTGAGATCGACATCGCGATCCTCGCCGGCGGTGAGGCGACACGTACCCGCCAGCGGGGCCGGGCCGCCGGCATCGAGTTCGACTGGCCCAAGTCCGAACCGGGCGACGAGCCGACGATCGTCGGCGAGGACCTGCACATGGCGCTCGACGCCGAGATCCAACGAGGGATCGTTGCGCCGGTGCAGCACTACCCGATGTTCGAGACGGCGATCCGTGCGGCGTCCGGACGCTCGATCGACGAGCATCAGGCACACCTCGGCCGCCTGTACTCGGGCCTCAGCGAGATCGCCGCGCGAGAACCCGTACGCGTGGATCCAGGAGGCGAAGAGCGCCGAGGAGATCATCACGGTCACCGATCGCAACCGGATGATCGGGTTGCCGTACCCGAAGTTGCTCAACTCGAACAACGGCGTCGACATGGCGGCGGCACGTCATCATGTGTTCGGTCGGCGCCGCTCGACGTCTCGGCGTGCCCGAGGATCGCTGGGTGTTCCCGCACGCCGGCACCGACTGCCACGAGCACCAGTTCGTCTCGCACCGCGACACGTTCGCGCGCACACCTGCGATCGAGATCGGGGGTCGACGGGCGCTGGAGCTGGCCGGTGTCGACATCGACGACATCTCGGTCATCGACCTGTACTCGTGTTTCCCGGCTGCCGTGCAGCTCGGGCGCCCAATCGCTCGGCATCGATCTCGCGACCCGCCAGTGGTCTCGCACCGGCGGACATGACGTTCGCCGGTGGCCCGTGGAACAACTACGTGATGCACGCCATCGCCACGGTGGTCGACGACCTCCGCGAGCGGCCGGGCGAATACGGCCTCGTGTGGGCCAACGGTGGATTCGTCACGAAGCACGCGTTCGGCGTGTACTCGACCGTTCCCGTCGGCGAGTTCCGCTACGACAAGCCGCAGGCGGAGATCGACGCGCTGCCACGCCGTGAGCTCGCGGGCACGGCCGACGCAGCGGGACCGGCCACCGTCGAGGCCTACACCGTGATGTTCGATCGGGACGGGATCGCCGGAGCGTTCGATCGCCGCCTGCCTGCTCGCCGACGGCCGGCGCGGCGTGGGCACATCCGAGGCCGCCGAGGTGACCGCCGCGATGTGCGACGGTGAGTGGGTCGGCCGCCCGGTCGCCCTCGACGCCGACGGTGACATCCACCTCGTCTGACCGTGAGATCACCGGCACGAAGCGGTGCGATGAGCCAACCGCCCGAATACCGACACTTCGCTCATCGCAACACCCGACCGAACCCCCGCGATGAGCCAACCGCCCGAATACCGACACTTCGCTCATCGCAGCCGGAGGTGGCGGTGGAGGCCGGAGGTGGCGGTGGAGGTCCGGAGGTGGAGGTGGAGGGCCGGGCGATGACATGCTCGGGGCATGACGGCACGAGTGCTGCTCGACTGCGACCCCGGTCACGACGACGCGATGGCGATCGTGGCCGCCGCCCACCACGCCGAACTCGTCGGCATCACCACCGTTGCCGGCAACGCGCCGCTCGAGCGAACCACCCACAACGCCCTCGTCATGCGCGATCTGCTGGGTCTCGACGTTCCGGTGCACTCCGGCAGCCGCTCGTCCTCTGGTCGCCGAGCCGCAGCGCCGCCGCGTTCGTCCACGGTGACAGCGGCCTCGACGGCGCCGACCTGCCCGCGCCGACCACCCCACTCGACGGCATCGACGCCGTCGGGTTCATCGTCGACACGTGTCGCACGCTCGACGACGTCTGGCTCGTGCCGGTCGGCCCGTTGACGAACATCGCCCTCGCCCTGCGGCGCCGCTCCGGACATCGTCGATCGCATCGCCGGCATCTCGCTGATGGGCGGCGGAACCTTCGGCAACCGCACGCCGACGGGCGAGTTCAACGTCTGGGCCGATCCCGAGGCCGCGACGATCGTGTTCGGCTACGGCGGCCCGCTCGTCATGGCGGGCCTCGACGTGACACACCAGTTCCTGGCCACGCCCGAACGGATCGCCACGATCGACGCGCTCGGCTGGCACGCTCGCCGCCGTGCTCGCCGACCTGCTCGGCTTCTTCAGCGCGACACTACCTGCGCGGCACGACGCCGGTTCGATCGCGGCGCCGCCGTCCACGACCCGCTCGCGGTGTTCGCGGTGACGCATCCCGAGCTGTTCGACCGGACCGCGCGCCACGTCGCCATCGAGACCCGCGGCGAGCACACCCGCGGGATGACCGTGATCGATCGAGCGAACGTCACCTCCTCGGCGCCGCACCCAACTGCGACGTGCTCACCGACCGTCGACGACGACGCGGTGTTCGACCTCCTCGTCGCCGCGATCGCGCACTATCTAGCCACTGACCGATCCACGGTTGCAGTGGAACTGGCGGCGCGGCATACTGTCGGCTCGGATGCGCGCAGCCGTCATGACCAACTGGGAACTCCGCGTCGACGACATCGACGTGCCGACCGCCGAGCCGGGCCAGGTGCTCACCAAGGTCCTGTCGTGCGGCATCTGTGGGAGCGATCTCCATCTGCTCAAGCACGGCGAGGAATCCCGTCGACTCACCGACGAGACTGGCCGAGGAGAATGCCGAAGCTCGCTCGCCGGACGAACCGACGGTGAACATGTTCGACCCGTCCGGCGATCTCGTGATGGGCCACGAGTTCTGTTGCGAGGTGGTCGAGGTCGGCCCCGGCGTGATCGAACCTCGCGGTCGGCGACGTCGTCGTGTCGATGCCGCTCGACTTCGACGCGAACGGGCATCCACCCCATCGGCTTCTCGAACATCTATCCCGGCGGCTACGCCGAGTACATGGTGCTCAACGAACTGCTCGCGCATCAAGGTGCCCGACCGGGCTCCCCCACGACATGGCAGCGATGACCGAGCCGCTGGCCGTCGGCGTCCACGCCGTCGCGAAGTCGAGGCATCGCTCGGGCGATGCCGCCATCGTGATCGGACTCGGCCCGGTCGGTCTCGCCTGCATCGCGGCGATGAAGATGCTCGGCATCGGCCCGATCGTCGGCGCCGACTTCTCTCCAGCGCGGCGACGCCTCGCCGAGCACCTCGGCTGCGACGAGGTCGTCGATCCCGAACGAGGAGACCGCCGATCGCGCGCCTGGCGGCGCGTCGACGGCAGCAAGCCGCTCGTGGTGTTCGAGGCGGTCGGTGTTCCCGGGATGATCGAGCAGACGATGCGGATGGCTCCGAAGGACAGTCGCATCCTGATCGTCGGTGCCTGCATGCAGGAGGATCACATCCACCCGATGCTCGGCATCGGCAAGGAGCTGAACCTGCAGTTCGTCCTCGGATACGTCCCCCGACGAGTTCGCCACCTCGCTCGACGCGATCGCCGACCGAGACGCGTCGATCTCTCGCCGCTGATCACCGGCATCGTCGCGATCGACGAGATCCCGCAGTGCGTTCATCGATCTCGGCAACCCCGAGCCGCACGCCAAGATCCTCGTCGAGCCGTGACGCCTCGGCCGAGCGAGGTTCCTACAGTGTGATCGTGACCGACACCTTCCCCCGCCAGTACGCACGGACGCAGCGCTTCACGCTCGGCGAGCCGCGCAACATCACCGTCTCGCCCGACGGCAAGCGCGTCGTCTTCCTCCGCAGCGCGAGCGGGCAGCGATCCGGTGAACTCGTTGTGGGTGCTCGACGTCGACTCGGGGAGGAACGTCTCGTCGCCGATCCGCGCAACTGCTCGCTCGCAGAGCCCGATGACACCACCACCGATCTGCCCGCAGCGAGAGCGGGCCCGGCGCGAGCGCGCCAGCGAGGGCGCTGGCGGGATCACCGCGTACGCGACCGACGCCGACGTCACCGTGGTCGCGTTCGCGCTCGGCGGACGGCTGTTCGTCGGGGGGTTGCTCTCCGGCACTGGCGCGCGAACTGACCGTGGACGGGCCCGTCTTCGACCCGCGACCCGATCCGACGGCGCGACGCGTCGCGTACGTGCAGCGCGACGACGTCTGCGAATCGGCGAGCTCGACGGCACGTCGCGGGCGCTCGCCGGCGACGACGGGACCGAACCGGACACGGTGTCGTGGGGCAGCGCCGACTTCGTCGCCGCCGAGGAGATGGGTCGCTACCGCGGCTACTGGTGGAGCCCCGACGGCGACGCACGATCGCCGCCTGTCGCGTCGACGACGCGCCGGTCGAGCGAGTGGATCATCGCCGATCCAGCGCGGCCGGCCGCGGCCGCGCGAACGGTCCGCTACCCGGCCGCCGGCACCGCGAACCCCGACGTGACGTTGCACTTCCTCGGACTCGACGGATCCAGGACGGCGGTCGACTGGGATCGCGAGTTCTTCCCGTACCTCGCGACAGTCGACTGGACCGACGCAGGGCTGACCCTGCTCGGTGCAGTCACGCGATCAACAGGGTTCGATGGTGCTGCAGGTCGACACGACCGACGGTCCACGCGGGCGAGACGACCGTGCTGTGCGCACGACTACGACGACGCGTGGGTCGAACTCGTGCCCGGGAGCCCGACACGGCTCGCCGACGGGCGACTGGTCACCGCGGCCGATCGTGACGGCGCGCGACGGCTGCTCGTCGACGACGAACCGGTCACACCGACGGAGCTCCAGGTGCGCTCCATCGTGTCGGCCGGCGGCGACGAATCGGCTCCGGTCGTCACGTTCTGCGCCAACCCGGTCGACGACGCAACTCAACTCCACGTGTGGCAGTGGACCGACGACGGCCTTCGACCGATCACGACCGAGACCGGGCGTCCACGGTGCCGCGGTCGGTGGCTCGACCACCGTCGTACGGTCGGCAACCCTCGACCGGCCCGGCACCACCACCATCGTCCACGCAGCGGGCCACGACCACGAGATCGCGTCGTACGCCGAGACGCCGCTCGTGACGCCGAACGTGCGGCTGCTGACCGTGGGCGATCGCGAGCTGTCGATCGCCGTGCTGCTTCCCCACGACTTCGAAGCGGGCGCGGGCGGACCGCCCTTGCCGGTCCTGCTCGACCCGTACGGCGGCCCACACGCCCTGCGCGTCACGCAGGCCCACAACGCCCACCTCACCTCGCAGTGGTTCGCCGACCAGGGGTTCGCCGTCGTCGTCGCCGACGGCCGAGGCACGCCGGGTCGCGGCAGCTGAGTGGGAACGCGCCGTCCACCGCGACCTCGCGAACGCCCACGCTCGACGACCAGGTGGACGCGCTGCACGCCGTTGCCGAACAGGTGCCCGGTCTCGACCTCGGACGGGTCGCGATCCGAGGCTGGAGCTTCGGCGGCTACCTCGCCGCGCTCGCCGTGCTGCGCCGACCGGATGTCTTCCACGCTGCCGTCGCCGGCGCACCGGTCACCGAGTGGCGTCTCTACGACACGCACTACACCGAGCGGTACCTCGGCAACCCGAGCGATCAGCCCAGACGCGCTACGACGCGAATTCCCTGCTGCCGCTCGCCGCCGACCTCACCCGTCCGCTGCTGCTCATCCACGGACTCGCCGACGACAACGTCGTCGCCGCTCACACGCTGCAGTTGTCGGCCGCCCTGCTCGCCGCTGGGCGCCCGCACGAGGTGCTGCCCCTGGTCGGCGTCACCCACATGACCCCCCAGGAAGAGGTCGCCGAGAACCTGCTGCTCCACCAACTCGACTTCCTCCACCGATCGCTTCCCTCCGCCACCACCGAACCGTCCGACCACCAACCCCTCCACCATTTCGAAGGACCCCTCGTGAGCCGACGACTCGACGACCTCTACCGCGGCGTTGCCGTACACGCCACCGCCGACCACGAGCACCAGGCAGCGCTCGAGCTGCTCGCGCTCGTGATGCTGTCGGACCACAACATCGGCGACGACGAGGTCGAGGTCCTCCGCGAGATCAGCACCGACTGGCGAGAGGAGGGCGCAGCCTTCGAGCAGTACGTCCGTCCGGCGATCGAGGAGGCCCGCCATGCCATCGAACGCGACGACGTGGCGACGAGTTCCTCGACTCGATCGACAGCAGGATCAGCAGCCGGGTGCTGCGATCGGCGCTGTTCTCCGCGGCCCGCGACATCGCCAACGTCGATCAGGGTGTCACGCCCGAGGAAGGCACGATCCTCGCCGACGTCGCGGTTCGCTTCGGCTGACGATCACGCCACCCGCGTGGGTCGACGAGCGATCGCGACGCGGTCGCGATCGCTGAGGTCCTTGCGAATCTCCACGTCGACGAGGTCCGCCCGTCGAAGCAACTCGTCGACGGCGCGGCCCTGATCGGCACCGATCTCGAGCACCACCGCGCCACCCGGTCGCAGCCGATCTGATGCGCCGGCGGCCAGGATCCGGATGTCGTCCAGGCCGTCGACACCGGCGAACAGCGCGCTCGGCGGTTCCCAATCGCCGACGACGGCATCGAGGTCAGGTGAACCGACCGCGACGTACGGCGGATTCGACACGATGACATCGAACAGCGTGTCGTCGGCAGCGCCTCGAACCACGCGCCGTGCGCAACCCTCACGTTCGCCGCTGCCGGACCGATGCCGGCCAGGTTGGCTCGTGCGACGTCGATCGCGTCGACGCTCGCGTCGGTGATCCACACCTCGGTGCCCTGGCGGGGAAGTTCGTACGCCATCGACAAGCCGATCGCGCCGGATCCGGTGCCGAGGTCGGCGACCCTGCGCGTCGGCTCGCAGTTCGCCGCGAGTCCGACGGCGATCTCGGCGACCAGTTCGGTCTCCGGTCGGGGGATCAGGACACGACGATCGACGCTGAGCGTGATGTGACGGAAGCTCCACTCCCCCAGCACGTACTGGATGGGCTCGCCGGTCCGAGCGCGCGCCACCATGGTGTCGAGATGCGACGACCATCCGCTCCGTCGCAGGTTCGTCGAGCCGGGCGACGAACTCGTCGCCGTCGACGCTGGCCGAGGCGACCTCGCACAGCCACCGAGCCTTGTTCCGGTCACCGACGGCGTCGGCGGTCTCGGCCCACAGCTGCCTCCACGTGACCACGTCGATCGCCGATCGTCGCGGCGATCGGTGCTCATTCACCCTCCGCGAGGAGACGCAGCGCGCTCGTCGGCCTGGAGCGCGTCGATCACCATCTGGAGGTCACCTCCGAGAATGTCCGACAGCCGGTACACGGTGAAGCCGATGCGATGATCGGTGACCCGGTTCTCCTTGAAGTTGTAGGTGCGGACCTTCTCGCTGCGACCGCCACCGCCGACCTGCGAGCGGCGCTCGGCCGACAGCTCGGCGGTGCGCTCCCGTTCCGCCAGCTCGAACAGGCGAGCCGCGCAGCACCAGCATCGCCCTGCGCCTTGTTCTGCAGCTGTGACCGCTCGTCCTGCATCGAGACCACGACCCCGGTAGGTCGATGGGTGATGCGCACCGCGGAGTCGGTCGTGTTCACGCTCTGGCCACCGGGACCGCTGGCTCGGAAGACGTCGATGTCGAGGTCTCGCTCGTCGATCTGGACGTCGATCTCGTCGACTTCGGGCAACACCGTCACGGTCGCCGACGACGTGTGGATCCGCCCCTGACTCTCGGTCGCCGGCACGCGCTGCACCCGGTGCGGGCCACCCTCGAACTTCAGGTTCCGCCACGCCGTTGCGCCGCGCACCTCGAAGGTCACCTCGTTGAATCCACCCATGTCACTCGGCGACGCCGCCAGCGTCTCGACCTTCCAGCGCTGCGACGCCGCATAGGCGAGGTACATCTCGTAGAGGTCGCGTGCGAACAGGTTCGCCTCCTCGCCGCCCTCGGCCCCGCGGACCTCCATGATCACGTTCTTGCCGTCGTGCGGATCGGCCGGAAGCATCAGCTCTCGCAGTTCGTCCTCGATCGCCGCCGTCTCGGCGTCGGCGGATTCGATCTCGGCGACGAGCATCTCGCGCTCGGCACCGGAGGCACCGGCGAGCATCTCGCGGGCCGCGTCGCCGTCGGCTCGTCGCTCCTCGCGTCGACGGTACGCGTCGACGACGGGACCGAGTTCGTTGTACCGCTTGGACAGCCGGCGCAGTGCGTCGGAATCGGCCAGGACTTCGGGATCGGCCAACTGCTGTTCGATGGTCTCGTACTCGTCGACGACGTGGCGGAGGCGTTCGAGCATGGCCACCCGAGGCTACTGGCCGGGCAACAGCGCCACCCCGGCGCTCGGCGCTACACGGTGCGGATGTCGACCGGAGTCACGAGCAGCGCGAGGAGTTCGCGGGTGAGCGCGATCGCGTCGCGTTCGCGCAGCACGACGATGACTGCAGACGTGACCGTCGACTGGACGTCGGCCACGAAGCCGATGAGGTCGACGTCGACACCGACCGAACACACGAGCGTGTACTCCTGACCGGTCGAGTCGACGCCGCGAGCGACACAGGGGATCGGGTCCTTGAGATTGGGTCGGGGTTGGGGCGGTTCGTGCGGCGTGACCATGGTCATGCCGACGAGCGACGGGTCCTGCTCGAGCTCCCAACGCAGGTAGCGCTCCTGGCCCAACCGGTTCAACGGGTGCTGGATCGAGTCGGGGCTTCGGTGAGCGAGCACCGCTTCGACGACGCTCGCCAAGGCCTCGACGGTCGGGATGTCGCCGTGCAAGAGCCGGAATGCCTCGCGGTCGTTCGCCCCGACCCCCACCTCGAGCAGGACACCGACGTCCGACGTCGCGGGTGCGTCGAAGTCGCCCAACTCGGCGAAGTGGCCGACCGTGGGGGTCTCGACGACGCGGCACACCTCGAGCCCGCGCACCTCGCCGGCGACGACGCCGTGCTCGACGTTGACGCATGCCCCTGCCGCCTCGATCACGGCCGCGAACGCGAGATGCTCGGCGAGCGCCGACACCGACGCGGCGAGGGGTTCGGGCACGACGGGCAACAGCGTGCGGTCCTCGGGGTACCAGACGGTCACCGGGAAGACCAGCCGCTGGGCGCGACGGGCGAGCAGGCCCGTGTCGTGCTCGACGATCAGGTGGAGTGAGGTCGCGTCCTGGCGTATCGCCCAGGCGAGCGCGGGTCCGAGCAACCTGGCAGCAGGGCCGTCGACGAGCACCCACGCCGCGGTGTCGTCGACGAGCGCTGCTCCCGACGGGAATCCCCGGGATTCGGCGGCGATTCGCGCGACCCGTGATGCTCGGCCACGAGGGCTCGCAGCTTGATCCCGAGCAGCCGGCTGCGCAGGTCGTCGGTCGCAGCGCCGTCGTGGCGCGCGTCGCCTCGATGCTCGTTCATCGAGGCGAACCTATCGGCGAGAGCCGACCGGTCAGATGAAGTAGCCGGTCACGTCGGCCACCAGGTGGACTCCGCCGGCGTGGTTGTAGAGCCGCACACGACCGTCGGTGCCGACCTTGGCGATGACGAGGTTCGCGATGGTCCCGCCACGCTCGACGTTGAGGCTCGACGCATCGGGGCGCTTCACCCCGCCGGGATACACCGACACGAACGTCTCCTCGGAGGCACCGGTCGCAGTGACGTTCAGGATCACCGCGGAGGCGTTCGGATCGACACCACCCACACCGGTGACGGCGAGGTCGATCTCGCCGGTCGGTCCGACCACGCCCTTGCGGGCACCGAGGCCGTGCCGCGTGTCGAGCAGCCGCGCCGGGACCACCGGGACCACGCTCGCTCCGGTAGCGATGAAGCAGCCGACGACGTCGGCGATCAGATCGAGTTCCCCTGTGTTCGCGAGCAGGCTGACGGCACCATCGGCGCCGAGTTTGCAGACCACGAGGTTGGGCACGTTGCGACCGGGGTCGAAGTTGAGGTTCGACACGTCGGGCCGGCCGAGACCGCTCGGCCAGATCGTGAGGAAGCCGGGTTCGGTCGGTCGCAGCGCTGCGACGTTGAGCACCACGGCGTCGACGCCGCTCGCCGGCACGCCGCCTCGGCCGGCCACACGAAGGTCGAGGCGTTGCCCACCGCGCAGCCGGGCGAGCGGTGCCCCGACACCGTTGCGGGTGTCGAGCAGTCGGCTCGGCACCAGCGGGAGCAGGCCGGCGGCCGACTCCGTGCGGACGTAGCCCATCACGTCGACGATGCAGTCGGCGCGCCCGGCAGCGTTGAACACACCGATCTTGCCGTCGGGTCCGACCCCGACGATCGTCATGTTGGGAACCGCGCGCCCGGGCACCAGGTTGAGACTCGAGGTGTTTGTCGCCGAGACGTTCGACGGGAACACGCTGAAGAATCCGGACTCGGTCGCGTTGACCGAGGTCACGTTGATCGCCACCGCGGTCACGCCGCTCGACGGCACACCGCCGACACCGGTGATCTGCACCGCCCGCGTCTCGCCTGGCCCGATCGGCCCGAGTCGACCACCCAGGCCACCACGCGTATCGCAGACCCGCTGCGGCACCAGCGCCACGAAGCGGCCGGCGGCTGCCGTCGGCCCACCCTTACCGGGGCCGGGTGACGGCGTGGGAGTCGTCGAGGGCGGCGGCGGACCGGCGACACCCGGCCCCCGGGCGAAGAGCGCGAGATCCTGCACCGCTCGTCCGCCGAGGACATCCGACGCGCCGCCACCCAGCCAACCGTCGATCACGCTGCCGTAGTAGTCGCGGAAATCGACGTGGAACGGCATCCGGTCCCATCGGAGAAGGCCGGCGAGCGAGGGACGCTGACCGTATCGTCCACCCCGAACATTCGGCCCGAGCACGAAGTGCGGCGCGCTCGTGCCGTGGTCGGTGCCGGCGCCGTCGTTGCTCCAGCTCGTGCGCCCGAACTCGGAGAACGTCATGATCGTCACCCGGCTCGTCCACGCAGGAGCGAGGACCTGGAAGAACCGTGCGACGGCGGCATTGAGCTCACGCATCCTGGTGCCATGTTGGTTCGGTTGTCCGGCGTGGCTGTCGAAGTCGCCCCATCCCGCGCTGAGCACGCGCAGGCCGAGGTTCGCGTTGACGAGGCGTGCCATCACCTCCATCTCCGCGACGAGCGGCATGTCGGACATCGCGCTGCGATCGGGGATGAGCGGCGCAAGGGTGCCCGCGAGGTCGAGTTGGTCGATCATCGCCTGGCCGACTCGCCCCTGCCACGTCGACGGGTCGCCGGCGGCGAGGCGCCGGACCCCTTCGTAGACCTTGCGGTCGCCGGCATTGGTCGACGCTCCGAACGACGGGCGACCCACGGGGACCGCGGTGCCGCGCTGGGTCCGACCGATCAGGTGCAGCGGGACCGACTGGCCGATCTGGGCGGCCGCATAGAGGTTCTTGCCACCGCCGATGTAGCCGTCGAGCCAGCGCCCGAGCCAGCCCGACGTCGGGATGCCGGTGGGGCTGCCCGCCATCCACTTCGCCATCGAGTTGAAGTGGCTGAGGTCGGGGTCGGGGTAGCCGACACCCTCGACGATAGCGAGTTGGCCAGCATCCCAGAACTGCTTGAAGACGGTGAGCTCCGGATGCAGACCCGTCGCGGCGTCGATCCGCAGGGTCTGTTGCGGTGCGATCGCGAGGTTGCGATGCTGGCCGTAGTACAGCTGATCGTTCACCGGCACCACGGTGTTCAGCCCGTCGTTGCCACCGAACATGCCGATCACGATCAGCACGCCGTCGTTCGGACCAGCGGGTCCCGCCGCCCACACCGACGGGTCGAGCCCTGGCAGCGAGAGGTCGAGCAACGAGCTGGTCGGGCCGACGAGCGCTCCGGCGCCGACGCCGAGCCCGACGAGTTGCAGGAATCGGCGCCGGTCGAGGGCGTTGGGATCGGACTCCGGGAACTGGAGGTGCCCGAGGGCGTCGGCGGTGGAGATGTCGGGATCGAGCATGGTCAGGCCATCTGCATTTCAGGAGCGAGCATGATCAGCAGCAGGGCGTTGTTGCGCTCCCAGACGGTGGCGCCGTCGGCGTAACGAACGATCTCCGCGGTTGCCGCCGGTGAGAGTTGGATGCGCATCAACTCGAGAAGTCGTGCGACCAGGTCGGCGTTGGAGAGCACGGGCTGCGTATTCCGGCCATGGGGTGCGCGCGGTGATCTCCGACCGCATGATCGAGCCGCCGGCGAGCGTGATCGGACCGTCGTCGCCGTTCCAGTAGGTGCGACTGCGGCCCAGCGCAGGTCTGCGCGGTGCGGGCCCGACCCTCCATCGCGCTGGCGTTGACCCAGTAGCCGTTCGGGCGCCAGCCGCTGACGTTCGGCGGATACAGCAGCCGCTGTCCCATCGCCTCCATCAGCCAGGTCACGTTCGGCCTTCGCGGGATCGCTGGCCTGTCGCGACGAGGAGCGCGACGACGAACTCGACGGGAGTGCGGACCAGTCCGCGTCGCACGCCGTCGGTGTAGAAGTCGGGATGCGTGAGCATCGCAGTCACCCAGGGCCGCACGTCGAAGTCGTTCGTCGTGAGCGCCGTGCGCATCGCGTCGAGCACGCCGGACGGTGGAGGCGAGTCGGTGGCGAACGAGGTCCACAGCTTCCGCGACAGGAACTCGGCGGCCACGTCACGAGTGGCTCGGCCCGGTTCGCGACGTTGGTGGCACCCTGAGGAACGGTGCCGTGCCGAGCATCACCGAGATGGTCTCGGGACCGTGGCCGGGTAGTGCGCTGGCGATCTGGTCGACGTTGATGCGTCGACCGAGGAAGTCCTTGGGCGACCCGTCGTGCCAGTCGGCGCGCCACCGGTAGGGACTGACATCGTCGTCCCACTGATCGGTGTGACCCGTCCACGCCGCAGTAGCTGCCTCGACGTCGGCCTCGGAGTAGTTGCCCACGCCGAGCAGGAACAGCTCCATCAGCTCGCGGGCGAAGTTCTGGTTCGGGGAACTCTTCTTGTTCTGGTTGTTGTCGAGGTAGCGGATCATCGCCACCTGCGTCGACATCGTCGTCGCCAGCGTACGGATGTTCCCCAGGCCCTCTCTGCGCCAGAGGTCGATCTGTTCGCGCATGAGCATCGACGAGCCGACCTTGCCGAACTCGCTGCAGAAGTGGCCGTGCCAGAAGAAGGCCAGACGCTCCTGGAACGGCCGGCTCGAGTCGTGGGCCATCTGGTCCAGCCAGAAGTGGGTGAGGTCCTGGCCGCGCTCCCAGTCGCGATCCGCCGGGGCGGTGAAGGTCACCGACGGCGGCGTCGGGTTGATGTCGAGGATGTTCGCGACGGCGGCGCCGATGTCCGCGAGCTCGAGAAGTTCCGCGACACGGTGCGGCCGGTCGACGAATTCGGTCCGGCGAAGGAGGTGCCGAACGTTCGCCTCGGTCAATGGTGGTGGCGCCATGTGAGAAGTCCCGCCGCTTCATCGGCCATCCAGCGACAGAACTTGAGCGATTTCTCCGCGTCGTTCGTCGTCCGTCCGCAGTCCAGCGGAAAACGCGGAACGCCGCCCCGGAGGGCGGCGTTCTGGCGGATCGGGTTCAGGGCCGTGCGGCCCGGTTGTTCAGTCGTCGGCGGAGGTCGCCGGCGCGTTCTTGCGCTGGCCGTAGCGCTTGTTGAAGCGCTCGACGCGTCCACCGGAGTCGACGAGCTTCTGCTTGCCCGTGAAGAACGGGTGGCACTCGTTGCACAGTTCGACGGTGAGGTCGCCGTCGACGGTCGACTTGGTCACGAACGTGTTGCCGCACGAGCAGCGCACCGTCGTGTCCGAGTAGTTGGGGTGGATGTCGGTCTTCATGATGGATCTCCTGAGGATGGCTGAGCGGGCGGGCCCTGTGCCCCCGGTCGTCACCCAGATCGGCAGACAAGCCTACCGGTCAGCCCGGCTGCTTCGCGATCTCGGCGAGGAACTCGTCGTTGGTGCGGAACGTCTTGAGTCGGTCGATGAGCAACTCGAGGCCCGCCGCCGCGCTGCCGTCCTGGGCGAGGCCCGACAGCACACGGCGCAACTTCCACACCTGCTGCAGTTGCTTGCGGTCGAACAGCAGCTCCTCGTGGCGGGTCGAGGACGGCGTCGACGTCGATCGCCGGGTAGATCCGCCGCTCGGCGACCTTGCGGTCGAGGCGCAGCTCCATGTTGCCGGTGCCCTTGAACTCCTCGAAGATCGCGTCGTCCATGCGGCTGTTGGTGTCGACCAGCGCCGTGGCGAGGATCGTCAGCGAACCGCCCTCTTCGCAGTTGCGCGCCGAGCCGAAGAACTTCTTCGGCGGGTACAGCGCGCCGGCGTCGATACCGCCGGAGAGGATCTTGCCGCTCGCCGGCGCCGCGAGGTTGTAGGCACGGCTGAGACGGGTGATGCCGTCGAGGATGATCACCACGTCCTTGCCGGCTTCGACCATGCGGCGGGCCTTGGCGATGGTCATCTCGGCGACGTGGGTGTGCTCGTCGCTCGGGCGGTCGAACGTCGAGGAGATCACCTCGCCCTTGACGCTGCGACGCATGTCGGTGACCTCTTCGGGCCGCTCGTCGATCAGCAGCACGAGCAGTTCGACCTCGGGGTTGTTGAGCTCGATCGACTTGGCGATCGTCTTCATCACCGTGGTCTTGCCGGCCTTGGGCGGCGAGACGATGATGCCGCGCTGGCCCTTGCCGATCGGGGCGACGAGGTCGATGATGCGCGCCGTCATGTTGGCCGGATCGTTGGGATCCTCGAGCGTCAGGCGCTGATCGGGGAAGAGCGCCGTCAGGCTCTCGAAGTGCGGGCGCTTCTTGGCGGCCTCGGGGTCGCCGCCGTTGATGGTGTAGACCTCGAGCAGGCCGGGGTTCTTCTCGTTGCGTCCGGCAGGGCGCATCTTGCCCGTGACGAGGTCTCCCTTGCGCAGGCCGTACTGGCGGGCGAGCTTCAGGGGGATGTAGGCGTCGGACTTGCTGGGCAGGTAGCCGTTGACGCGGAGGAAGCCGTAGCCCTCGTCGCGGATGTCGAGATAGCCCTCGACGTCGACCGGCTCGGTGCTCTCGAAGCCGGAGTCCTGTTCGATGAGCTCGACGTCCTCGCCCTGCGGGCCTTCTTGGCCGCCTCGGCCCTTGCGCCGACGACGGCGACGACGGTTGCCGTCGCCGGCATCGTTGTTGCGGCTGTCGTTGTTCCGGTTCTCGTTGTTCGGTTCTCGGTGCGCTGGCCGCCGCCTTGGCCGTTGCGGTTGCGGTCGCCCTGGCCGGGTTGGTCGGTGCGATCGCCGCCGACCTGGCACGCTTGTCGGCCTGATCGCCACCCGAGCGCTCCGCGCGGTTCTGGCCGCCACGGTTCTGGTCGCTGCGGCTCGGCTCGCCGCCGTTCTGGCCGCCACGATTCTGGTCGTTGCGGTTCTGCACGTTGCGAGGCGACGCGTCATCTGCCTCGGCCGACTCGCCGCTTCGCGCCAGCTCGATCTCCCAATCGGCGAGCGGCTCGCCGTCGGGTCCGAGCACGACCTCGGCCGTGTCGGACGACGGTGTCGACGACCGGGGAGACGCGGCGGTGGCGGATGCCTCGGCAGACGGCGCCGCGCCGTCGCGGCAGCAGCGGCGTCGACCGGCGATGCCGGTGCGCTCTGGCCGTTGCCGGACGGGGTCTCGGCGGCGGAGGGGTCGGCGACGAGCTCGGCCCGGTCGTTTCGAGGATCTTGTCGATGATGTCCGACTTCTTCTGGCGGGCGGTGACCTTGACGCCGAGCGCCTTGGCCATCTCCAGCAGGGTGTCCTTGTCCTTCGATTCGAGCATGGACTGTTCGAGTGCGGCTGCGGCCACGAGGATTCCTCTCTTCTCTCCGAGCCGTGAGCTGGGTGAGGGTTCGAGCACCAGAGGGAGGGGTTGCGTCGGCGCAACACGCGACCGAGCCGTGGATCCCCTGGCAGAAATTCGCACACGACCGAGATTTCGGGGTGCGGCCCGGATGACCGGGCGACCGTCACTGTATCAGCCCCACGCGCCCCGCGCCACGCATCCCCGAACCGCCGCACCACCTCACCCGAACATGTCCGTCGATGTTGCGCTGGGGCCAGACCGCGCCATTGCGGCAGTCGGAGTGGTCAGTGGCGGGTGAGGCGTTCGACGAGGGCTTCGACGGCGGCGAGGTCGTTGGCGACGGTCTGCGTGCGCTCGGGTCGCTCGAAGAGGTCGGCGAGATGGGCCGGCAGCGACGGACGCTCGCCGGTGGCGCGCTCGACGGCATCGGGGAACTTGGCCGGGTGGGCCGTGCCGAGCGTGATCACCGGGTGGTCGTCGGCATCGAGCCCGGTCAGCATCGCGGCTGCAGCGGTGCCGGTGGCGGTGTGCGGATCGAGCAGCATGCCGGTCAGCCGATGGACGCGGGCGATCTCGGCGAGCGTGGCGTCGTCGTCGAAGGCAGCGGCCCGGAAGTGACCGGTGATGTACTGCTCGCGCTGGTCGGCCTCGATGTCGAGGCGGCCGGTCGCGCGGAACCGGCCGAGCTGTTCGGCGGTCATCCCGCCGTCACGGCCGTTCATCTCGAACAGCAACCGCTCGAAGTTCGACGACACCTGGATGTCCATCGACGGGCTCAGCGTCGGCACCACGTCGCGGGCACTCATGTCGCCGTCGTTGATGAACCGGGTGAGGATGTCGTTGGTGTTCGACGACACGATGAAATCGCTGATCGTCGCGCCCATCTCGCGGGCGATCCATCCCGACAGCACGTTGCCGAAGTTGCCGGTCGGCACGCTGAAGGTGACCGGATCGGCGAACGTCTCGGCCGCGGTGACGTAGTAGACGGTCTGGGCCATCACCCGCGCCCAGTTGATCGAGTTGACCGCCGACAGCTGGTTGCGGTCGCGGAACGCGACGTCGTTGAACATCGCCTTGACGAGGTCCTGGCAGTCGTCGAAGGTCCCCTCGACCGCGACGGTGTGCACGTTCGGTTCGTCGACGGTGGTCATCTGCCGTCGCTGGACCTCGCTGGTCCGTCCGAGCGGATAGAGGATGACGATGTCGACGTGCTCGCATCCGGCGACCCCGTCGATCGCCGCCGAGCCGGTGTCGCCGCTCGTGGCGCCCACGATCGTGACGCGCTGACCGCGCTCGCCGAGCACGTGGTCGAACATCCGGCCGACGAGCTGCAGCGCCACGTCCTTGAACGCGAGCGTCGGGCCGTGGAAGAGCTCCTGGACCCATTGGCGATGGTCGAGCTGCACCAGCGGCACGACGGCGGGATGACGGAACGTGTCGTAGGCCTCGGTGCACAGCCGCGTGAGGGTGATCTCGTCGATGTCGGGTTCGACGAACGGGAGCATCACCTCGACGGCACGTTCGGCGTAGGTGTGGGCGTTCGACGCAGCGAGCGTCGGCCACCGCTCGGGCACGTAGAGCCCGCCGTCGGTGGCCAGCCCGGCCAGCAGGACGTCGGCGAATCCGAGCTCGGGCGCCGAGCCGCGGGTGGAGACGTAGCGCACGGCTCAGTCGCCGATCACGCGCAGCAGTCCACCGACGTTGCGGACCACGTCGAGGTCGCGCAACTCGCGCACGGTGGCCTGGACGTCGGACTCGCGCGCCGAGTGGGTGATGAAGACGAGCCGGGCATCGGGGCCGTTGCCCTCCTGCTCGGCGACACGGATGCTCACGCCGTGGTCGGCGAGGACGCCGGTGACGGCATGCAGCACGCCGGGCTTGTCGGCGACGTCGAGGCCGAGCAGGTACTCGGCGGAGGTCTCGTCGATCGCCCGGATCGTGACGGGCTCGAGCACGCCGAGCGAGCCGTGGGTGCCGCTTGCGCAGGTTGAGCGCCGCGTCGACGACGTCGCCGAACACCGCGCTCGCCGTCGGCGCACCGCCGGCGCCGCGTCCGTAGAACATCAGCGAGTCGACGAAGCCGCCTTCGACGAAGACCGCGTTGAAGCTGTCGCGCACCGAGGCCAGCGGATGGTGGATCGGCACCATCGCCGGGTGCACGCGGACGCTGATCTCGCCGGAATCGACGTCACGCTCGACGATGCCGAGCAGCTTGACGACGTAGCCGAGGCGGTGTGCGATGGCGATCTCGGCACCGGTGATGCGGCTGATGCCCTCGTGGTACACGTCGCCGGCGACGACCTTGGCGCCGAAGGCGACCGTGGCGATGATCGCCGCCTTCGCTCCGGCGTCGAAGCCCTCGACGTCGGCGGTCGGGTCGCGCTCGGCGAACCCGAGGCGCTGCGCCTCGGCGAGCGCCGTGGCGTAGTCGGCCTCTCCCCCACCGGCGACGGCGTCGGTCATCTTCGTGAGGATGAAGTTGGTGGTGCCGTTGATGATGCCGAGCACGCGGCTGATCGGTTCGCCGTGCAGGCTCTCGCGGAGCGCCCGCATGATCGGGATGCCACCGGCGACGGCCGCTTCGAACAGCAGGTCACGCCCGGCCGCGTCGGCCGCCGCGTACAGCTCGGCACCGACGTTGGCGAGCAGCTCCTTGTTGGCCGTGACGACCGGCTTGCCGTTCGCGAGCGCATCGAGGATCAGCTCGCGGGCCGGCTCGATGCCGCCGATCGCTTCGACGACGAGGTCGATGTCCGGATCGGACACCACCGAGTGGACGTCACGGGTGAGCATGCCGTCGGCGAGCTCGACGTCGCGGGGCGCCGACAGGTTGCGCACGGCGACCCGGGTGACCTCGAGGCGCAGGCCGGTGCGGCGCTCGACGGTGGCCGCCTGCGACTCGACGAGCTGCACGAATGCAGCCCCCACGTTCCCGCATCCGAGAACCCCGATCCGTACCGTCTGGCCGTCGCTCGTCACGCTGGTGGAGGCTACGGGGTTCGACCCTGTCGACGCCTGCCCATTCCGCCACGGGCACAGTCGACCGCCCCAGCACCCCAGACCACGTTTGCGTTGCGCTTCGGATGACCCGGCCCATCCGAAGTGCAACGCAAACGGGTCTGGTGCGGGTGAACGAGTCAGCTCACGACGAGATCGTGGTGTTCGCCGACACCGGCGACGACGGCGTCGAAGCGCTGACGGTCGAGCACCGAGCCCTCGCGGCGGACGTCGCGTTCGCGCACGACGATCAGCTGGTCGACCTTGGCCCAGCTCGGACGACCACTCCGATCCCAGCCGCCGGTATCCGACCGGGACGGCGCCGCGGCCCTTGTCCTTGGAGGTGAGCGGCACACCGGCGAGGTCGTTGCCCGATCGCCCGATGATCACGACCGGTCGATCCTTGCCCTTGGCGGGATCGTCCTCGTACGGGACCCACGTCCACACGACCTCGCCGGGGTCGGCCTCGCCGTCGAGGTCGGGTGAGTACTCGACCCGAGTGCCGGTCGCCACCCGTCGCGTCGTCGGCGCCGACTGCTTGCTCGACTTGCCGGCGAGCCGGTCGCGCTCCTTGAACAACGCGAGGCCCGCGGCGACGAGTCCCGCGATCCACCGGCGATTGTTCGACATCCGCCGGAGCGTATTCCCGCTCGGACTCCCGACCCGTCACGCCCGACCCATCACGTTTGCGTCGCGATTCGGATGGGCGGGTCACCGAATCGCACACGAACGTGCCCAGGCCCGAGCCGTCACGTTTGCGTCGCGATTCGGATGGGACGGGTCATCCGAATCCGCGCACAAACGTGGAGGGAGCGAGAGATCAGCCGAGGTCGGTGGCGAGCAGATCGTCGTAGGTCTCGCGACGCACGACGAGCACGGGCCTGACCGTCGGCGACGAAGACCACCGGCGGCCGGGTGATCTTGTTGTAGTTCGATCCCATCGAGTGGCCGTACGCACCGGTGACCGGCATCGCGAGGAGATCGCCGACGGCGAGATCCGACGGCACCTGAGCGGCGAATGCGAGCACGTCGCCCGACTCGCAGTGCTTGCCCACGAGACGGACCGTCATGTCGCGTTCGGCGTCGACCGATCGGGGAAGGAACGACTCGTACCCGGACCCGTACAGCACCGGTCGCGGATTGTCGCTCATGCCGCCGTCGACGGCGACGTAGGTTCGAACGCCCGGGATCTCCTTGATCGTGCCGACGGTGTACACCGTCATCGCGGCCGACGCGACGATGGCGCGGCCGGGCTCGACGCTCACCCGCGATCGCACGCCGAGCGCATCACAGGCGTCGAGCAGCACGCTTCCCCACTGCGAGATCGTCGGCGCCTCCTCGCCCTCGACGTACGCAACGCCGAGACCGCCACCGAGGATCAGCTCGGGAAGGTCGAGCGGCACGGCGAAGTCCGCCATCACCTCGGCGGCCTTCGCGAACGACGATGCCTCGAAGACGTTCGAGCCGATGTGGCAGTGCACGCCGACCAACTCCATCGCCGGAGGATCGGCGGGCGTGATCGACCGCACGGAGTGCGTCGCCGTTCGCGAGGTTGAAGCCGAACTTCGAGTCGTCCTGGCCGGTCGCGATGAACTCGTGGGTGTGCGCGTGCACGCCGGGGGTGATCCGCAACACCACGCGTGGGGCCGGGCCGACACCCGCGGCGGCCAGCACGTCGAGGCGATCGAGTTCGTCGAAGGAGTCGACCACGATGTAGCGGACCTCGGCTTCGATCGCCTCGCGGAGTTCGTCGCCGGACTTGTTGTTGCCGTGGAGCGTGCATGCGCCGGCGGGCACGCCGGCCGACATCGCCACGTGCAGTTCGCCACCGGAGGCGACGTCGAGCAGCAGACCCTCGTCGTAGGCGAGGCGGGCCATCGCCCGGCACAGGAACGCCTTGGTGGCGTAGATCACCCGCTCGGGCCCGAACGCCGCGACCGCCTCTCGGCACCGAGCTCGCAGATGGGCTTCGTCGTAGACGAACAGCGGCGTGCCGTGGTCCTCGGCCAGCGCCTCGATCGACACGCCGCCGACCTCGAGCCAGCCGTCGTGACCGACCGTCGCGGTGTCCGGCAACAGCCGACGCGGGATCGGGACTCATCGCGCCGACCCCGCCAACTCGACGTTTGCGTACGGATTCGGATGACCCGTCCCATCCGAAACGCAACACAAACGGGTTCGGCCCGGCGCAACCACGTTTGCGTCGGATTCGGATGACCCGTCCCATCCGAAGCGCAACACAAACGGATTGGGTGCGCGAGGCGAGGCGGTGGTCACATCTGCTCCGGGGCGTCGATGCCGAGCAGGCCGAGGGCGTGCTGCAGCGTGCGAGCGGTGAGATCGGCGAGCGCGAGCCGGCTGGAGCGCAGCGGCTCGTCGGCCTTGAGCACCGGGCAGTGCTCGTAGAACGCGGTGAAGTCGGTCGCCAGGTCGTACACGTAGGTGCACAGCTTGTGCGGGCTGTAGCGTCTCGAGCGTCGTGTCGATCGCCGTCGGATAGGCGAGCAGCCGCAACGCCAGTGCCCGCTCCTGCGGCGTGCCCACCTGGATGTCGACGTCACGCACCGAGGCCCGATCGATGTCGGCGCGCCGGAAGATCGAGCAGATCCGGGCGTGCGCGTACTGCAGGTACGGGCCGGTGTTGCCGTCGAACGACAGCATCCGGTCCCAGTCGAACACGTAGTCCTTGACCCGGTCCGTCGAGAGGTCGGCGTACTTGACCGCGCCGATGCCGATCATGTGCACGGTCTCCGCGCGCTGCTCCGCGGTGAGGTCCGGGTTCTTCTCGTCGATGGCGACCGCGGCCCGCTCGAGCGCCTCGTCGAGCAGTTCCACGAACTTCATCGACTCACCGGTGCGGCTCTTCAGCATCTTGCGGTCGGTGCCGAGCACGTTGCCGAACGCGACGTGCACCGCCTCACGCGGCGGCGCCAGCCAGCCGGCCATCTCGGCGACCGCGAACACCATCTGGAAGTGCTGCTGCTGCGGCGCGCCGACGACGTACAGGATCAGGTCGGCACCGAGTCGCTCGACCCGGTCGATCACGCAGGCGAGGTCGCTCGTCGCGTAGTTGAAGCCGCCGGCGCCCTTCTGCACGATCAGCGGCAGCGGATCGCCGTCGCGGTTGGTGAACCCGGGCGGGAACACCACGTCGGCGCCGTCGGATTCGGTGAGGAGGTCCAGCGCGCGCGAGCCGCTCGATCACCTCGGGCATCAGCGGCTGGTAGGTGCTCTCGCCGGCGAGGTCGTCGTCGGTCAGCAGCACGCCGAGCATCTCGTAGACCGTGTTGAAGTGCTTGGTCGACAGCTCGACGAGCAGCCCCCACAACCGCTGCGTCTCGGCGTCGCCACCCTGCAGCAGCACGACACGCTGACGCGCCCGGTCCTGGAACTCCTCGGACGCGTCGAACGCCGCTCGGGCCTCCTTGTAGAAGCCGTCGAGGTCGCCGAGCGAGAGGTGTTCGGCGGCACGCTCCTCGCCGAGGTCGACGAGGTGCTCGATCAGCATCCCGAACGGCGTGCCCCAGTCGCCGATGTGGTTCTCGCGGATGACGTGGTGGCCGAGGAAGTCGAGCATGCGCACCAGGGCGTCGCCGATCACCGTGGTGCGCAGGTGCCCGACGTGCATCTCCTTGGCGACGTTCGGCGCCGAGTAGTCGACGACCACGGTCTTGGCAGGCGGTCGCCGGAGCGATGCCGAGGCGGTCGTCGCCGGCCACCTCGGCGAGCTGGGCGGCGAGGAACTCGGGAGCGAACGTCACGTTGACGAAGCCCGGACCCGGCGACCTCGAGTTCGGTCGCGACGCCGTCGAGTGCTCCCGAGTCGAGGATCCGCTGGGCCAACTCGCGCGGGTTCGTGCCGAGCTGCTTCGCGAGCGGCAATGCGCCGTTGATCTGCGCGTCGGCGCGGTCGGACGGCCGCACGGTCGGGTCGGCGGGTTCGCCGCCGTTCAGCTCGGCGAAGACCGGCGCGAGCAGGTTGGTGATCGTGGCAAGAGGGTCCGACATGGTCGCACCAGTCTGCCGGATGCGAGGTGTCGACTCACAGGAGCTTCGAATCGGGACGTTGCGGCGCGTCGCAGATGCGAATGATGGACGGCCGGAGGAACCTGATGACTGCAAGCACACTCACCGACACCGCACCGGCCTTCGTGGCGATTGCGCATCGCATCGTCTGGGCGACCGTCGCCACCGTCGACCCGTCCGGCGCGCCACGCACCCGCATCCTGCACCCCATCTGGGAGTGGGACGGCGAACGGCTCACCGGGTGGATCGCAACGGGACCGAACTCGCCGAAGGCTCGGGATCTCGCGAACGAATCACGGGTGTCATTGACGTACTGGGATCCGTCGCAGGACGTCGCGACGGCCGACTGCGACACCGTGTGGGAGTCCGACGACGAGTCGAAGCGGGCGGGCTGGCAGCGATTCGCCGACGGTCCGGCGCCGGTCGGCTACGACCCCAGCATCGTGCCCGGCTGGGACGGCCCTGACTCCGAAGCGTTCGGGATCATCCGTCTCGAGCCATTCCGGCTGCGAGTCTTTCCCGGCACGCTGCTCATGCAGGGCACCGGCACCCTGTTCACGTGGGCGGCCTCGTCGGGGTGATCGACCGGCCCGCAGTGGCGATCTCGCAGGCCCGCATTCGATCGAAGATCCAGTGGCGCCCTCGGCAGGATTCGAACCTGCGCACACGGCTCCGGAGGCCGATGCTCTATCCCCTGAGCTACGAGGGCAGGGGCCCCGAAGGCTAGCGGTGGTGGTGGCGTACGAGATGTGCCTGGCACATCTCGTACGTCAGTAGGCGGAGGTCGGGGATGGGGGCGATGTGCCGTCGATCTCGGCCAGGAGGGCGTCGAGCAGACCGCTGGCGCCGAAGCGGAACGTGGCCGGCGTCGCCCATCCCTCCCCCATCACCGAGTCGGCGAGGTCCACGTAGGCCATCGCCTCGTCGAACGTGCGGATGCCGCCCGACGGCTTGAGACCGACCGGCCGGCCCGCGGCGCGAATCGCCTCGAGCATCGCGCTCGCCGCATCGAGGCTCGCCCCGGCCGGGATCTTGCCGGTCGAGGTCTTGACGAAGTCGGCTCCGCAGTCGATCGCCAGCCGGGCCGCAGCACCGACCGTCTCGGCCGGCCCGAGCGCACCGGATTCGAGGATCACCTTGAGCACGTGCGGCTCGTCGACGAGGGCGGCGATCGCCGACACCATCGCGCCGGCGCGTTGCGCGTCGCCGGCGAGGAACGCCTCGTAGGGCAGGACCACGTCGATGTCGTCGGCGCCGTCGGCGAGCGCTCGCCGAGTGGCCGCCTCGACGTCCGCGACCGGTTCGGCGCCCGTCGGGAAGTTCACGACGGTCGCCACCCGGACGCCGGAGCCGGCGAGCTGCGCCGCGCAGGTCGACACGAACTCGGGCCACACGCACACCGCCGCGGTGCCGTGCTCACGCGCTCGCCGGCACAGCTCGTCGATGCCGTCGGGGGCGTGGTCGTCGGAGAGGTCGGTCAGGTCGATCAGACCGATGAGGCGTCGGGCGATCTCGATGCGGTTCACACGTCGAACGTAGCGGCCGACTCGTCGAACACGATGCGCGGAATGCTGCCCGTGTCGAGACGGAGCTGACGCTCCTCGGGGGTCAACGCCAGCACTCCGCCCACATAGTCGGCCAGCGCTTCACTGGTGCGCACCTCACCGCCACGCTGCTCTGCCATCAGGTACCGATGTTCGAGCAACTGGTGGAACAGCTCCGCCGGTTCGAGATGCGATCGCAGGTCGGCTGGAATCGAGTCGATCGCGGGTTGGTAGACCTCGGCCAGCCACCGAGCCGTCGCCACCGCCCGCGGGATCGACACCCCCTCGCGCCGTTCCAGCCACGCACGGTGCCCGTCGATGTCGGCCAGCAGTCGCCGCGCCTGGTTCTCCTGCACTTCGAGCCCCGTTCGCTTGCGCAGGTCGCGGGCATGGTGGCCCTCTTCCACGAGCACCGGCTGGACGGTCAGCGTCCGACCGTCGCGGTTGATCGACAGCTCCTCCACGTCGAAGCCGAGCTCGTTGATCCGCCGGACGCGCTGCTCGATGCGCCACCGCTCGTCGAGGTCGAACTCGTCGACGCGGGTCAACTCGCTCCACAGCTCCTCGTATCGGGTCCGCAGGCTCTCGGCGACGGCGAGCGGGTCGATGTCGTCGGTGATCCGGCCGCTCGCCTGCAGCTCGAGCAGTCCACCGGCGATGTTCTCCACGGCGATCTCGAGGTCGTAACAGCGCATGCGATCGCTGATCGTCTCGTGACGCTCGGTCGTCTCGGCGTCGACGAGGTACGCCATCATCGCCCCGGCATCGCGACGCCAGAGGATGTTCGACAGCGAGCAGTCGCCCCAGAACACTCCTTCGAGGTGGAGCCTGACGAGCAGGACCACGCCGGCATCCATCAGACCGATCGGCGAGCGACGGATCGCCACGCCCGAGCAGGTACCAGTACGGCAACGAGAAGTCGAGGTACCTGGTGATCAGCACGGCGTCGCCGGGGTTGGGTGCGTCGGACACCACGCCGACGGGTTCGACGACCGGGAGGTGGTCGTCGCGCATGTCGCGCAGCACCCGGTACTCGGACTGCGCCGCCACCGACGCCCGTCGCCTTCAGCGCGTACACGCGATCGTCGAAGCGAACGAAGCGCACCACGTGCCGGCTGATGCCGTGCGCCATCTTGACCAGCCGCGGCGAGTCCCACTCGACCAACGGTTCGTCCCACGGCAGGTCGAGGAAGTCGGGATGACCCTGCTTGGTCACGATCTCCATGACACCATCATCCTCCCACGTCATCCTCGTCACATCCCCCTCATGACACCGTCTTCATGACACGAGCCACACCGTCGTGTCGGGCGGCAGCCGTTCGTCGACGAGCGGACCCGACGACAACAGCACCTCCCCGTCGGGCAGCGCCACGGCATCGTCGCCCATGTTGGCCACGCAGGTGAAGGCGTCGCCACGACGGAACGCCAACACGTCCGGTCGCGAGGTCGACCAGTTCGAAGCCGACCTCCTCGACGAGCCGCTCTCGCCGCAGCGCGAGCGCGGTGCGGTAGAGATCGAGCGTCGAGCCCGGCTCGTGCTCCTGCACCGACGCGGCGAGGCGTGCGTACTCCGGCGGCTGCGGCAGCCAGGAACCGTCGTCGCCGAAACCGAGCGACGCGCCCGTGGGCTCCCACGGGATCGGGACCCGGCAGCCGTCTCGGCCCTTCACGGTGTGATCGGAGTCGTGCCAGATCGGATCCTGCAGCACGTCGAGCGGCAGGTCCCACGCCTCCGGAAGTCCCAGTTCGTCGCCCTGGTACACGTACGCCGAGCCCGGCAGCGCGAAGGTCACCATCGCGGCTGCCCGCGCCCGGCGCGCGCCACGCTCCTCGTCGAGCAGGCTCCGATCGCCGTCGAGCAGCCAGAGACCCGGCTCGATGTCGTTGGGCAGGCCGTACCGGGTCGGGTGACGCACGACGTCGTGGTTCGAGAGCACCCACGTCGGGTCGGAGCCGACCGCCTGCGCCGACGAGACGCTCGCGGCGATGATCGAGGCGAAGTCGCCCGCGTCCCAGGTCGCCGTGAGCAGGTCGAAGTCGAAGGCCTGGTGGTACTCGTCGGGCCGGAGGTACAACGGCCGGCGGGTCGTGTCGACCCACGCCTCGGCAACCATCATCCGGTCGTCGTCGTACTCGTCGAGCACTCGCCGCCAGCGCCGCACGATCGGGTGGATCTCGTCACGGTCCCAGTACGGCAGCGCGTCGGGTTGCCCTCTGCCGTCGTTTGGCGCCGCACCGCCGTCGGGGTAGCCGGGCGCCTTCACGAGACCGTGGGCGACGTCGATCCGGAAGCCCGCAGCGCCGCGATCGAGCCAGAACCGCATCACGGCTTCGAACTCGTCGGCGACCTCGGGGTGCTCCCAGTTGACGTCGGGCTGGCTCTCGTCGAACAGATGGAGGTACCACTGGCCGTCGGGCACCCGAGTCCACGCCGGGCCGCCGAACACCGATTGCCAGTCGTTGGGTGGCAGCTCACCGTGGTCGCCGCGTCCCTCGAGGAAGTGGTAGCGAGCGCGCTCGACCGATCCCGGTGTCGCGGCGAGCGCCGCCTGGAACCACCGGTGATCCCACGAGGTGTGGTTCGGGACGAGGTCGACGAGGACGCGGATGCCGTGCGATCGCGCCTCGGCGATGAAGGCCTCGGCCTCGCTGGTCGTGCCGAACCGCTCGTCGATCTCGCGGTAGTCGGCGACGTCGTAGCCACCGTCGAGCAGCGGCGACCGGTACCAGGGGTTGACCCAGATCGCATCGATCCCGAGCCGTTCGAGGTAGGGCAGCCGACTCCGCATACCGGCGATGTCACCCGTTCCGTCGGCGTTGCCGTCGGCGAACGACCGGACGTAGATCTGGTAGACGACGGCGTGGCGCCACCAGGCGCGAGAGCTCTCCACGACCTGCGAAGGTACCGCACCGGCCACGGACCGCGGATCGCTCGCGTGTAAACGCTTACACTGGCCGACCATGGGGACGTCGAGGGAACGCACGGGGTCCACCCCACGGCGCGCCCGCATCGAGGACGTCGCACAGGCGGCCAACGTCTCGGTGGCCACGGTGAGCCGCGCGCTGCGGGGACTCCCGAACGTGGCGGAGTCGACCCGCCTGCGTGTGCTCGAGGTCGCGACGGCGATGAACTACGCGCCCGACCCCGCAGCAGCGCGACTCGCGGCCGGGCGCACCCACACGGTCATCGTGGTGGTCCCACACCTTGCGAGTTGGTACTTCTCGACCGTCATCGCGGGCGCCGAGGCGGTGTGCAACGAGTCCGGCTACGAGTTCCTCGTCGTCGGGGTGGGGAGCGTCGACGAGTGCAACCGCCTCCTCGACGAGCACGCACGGCTCGAGCGACGCACCGACGGCGTCGTGCTGGTCAACATCCCCGCCACCGACGCCCAGGCCGCGTCGCTGCGCGAGCGCGGGGTCTCACTGTCGACGATCGGCACCTGCGTGACCGGCTCGCCATCGGTGTTCATCGACGACGTCGAGGTCGGTCGGCTCGGCGCCCGCGCCCTCATCGAGCTCGGCCACCGCCGCATCGGACTGATCAGCGGGCTCGGCGAGGACCCACTGAACTTCGAGGTCCCGAAGCGTCGCAAGGCCGGCTTCGACGCGGAGCTGCTCGCCGCCGGGATCACGCACGATCCGGACCTCGTCGTCGGCGGCAATTTCGGCATCGACGGTGGTCAGGAGGCGATGGCCACCCTCCTCGACCTCGCGCAGCCGCCGACCGCGGTGTTCGCGATGTCCGACGAGATGGCCTTCGGCGCACTGATGGAGCTGTCACGACGCGAACTCGAGCCGGGCCGCGACGTCGCGGTGCTCGGCGTCGACGATCACGACGTCGCCCGCGTCGTCTCGCTCTCCACGATCCGCCAGGACGTCCCGTCACAGGGCGCCGCCGCGGCCCGGGCGCTGATCGCGGTGATGTCCGGTGCCGCAGTCGACCTCGAACCGGCCGTCGCGCCCATCGAGCTGATGCTGCGCGGCACCACGGGACCACCGCTCGAGCCCGTGCCGACCCGCTGACGACGGCCACGATCGCGGCGATCACGGCAGATCCACCCTTTGGCCTTGACGCCGACCCATCGCGTCTGTAAGCGTTTACATTGCCGAAACACTTTCGGCGACACATCCACTCAGAGGGGGAGGACCCAATGAACAAGCGCTGGCTCAAGCTGGCTGTTGTTCCGGTTGCCCTGTCACTCGTTGCCGCAGCATGCGGCAGCGACGACGACAGCGGCTCGGACGGCGACACAGGAACAGAAACGACCGACGCCGGCGGCGAGGATGGCGGCGACGACGGCGGCGACGGCGGCGAGACGACGGACTTCGGCGGCGCCGAGGTGACCATCACCGGCTCCGAGCGCGACGACCCGTCGGTGATCGCAATCAACGACGCGCTCAACGAGCACTTCGAGTCGATGAACCTCAAGGTCACGTTCGCCGGCGACGCCGACTGGGAAGCCAACATCAACACCCAGGTGCAGGGCGGCAACCCGCCGGACATCGGTCTCTTCCCCCAGCCCGGCAAGCTGGCCGACTTCGCGCGTGAAGGTTTCATCGTGCCCCTCGACGATGCCGTCAACGCGGCCATCACCGAGTACTGGGCACCTGGCCTGTCCGACGTCGTCAAGGTCGACGACGTGCAGTACGGCGTGCCGGTGAAGTCCGACCTCAAGGGCATCGTCTTCTACAAGCCGGCACGATTCGAAGCCGACGGCTACGAGGTTCCGGAGACCTACGACGACTTCGTCGCGCTGGTCGACGAGATGGCCGCGGCCGGTGGGTCGAAGCCACTGTGCGTCGGCATCGAGTCCGGAACGGCAACCGGCTGGATGTTCACCGACTGGGTCGAGGACATGATGCTCCGCCTGCACGGCGGCGACGTCTACGACCAGTGGGTCACGAACGAGGTCAAGTTCGACGATCCGAAGGTGATCGAGGCCATGCAGGCCGTCAAGGATCTGTGGACCGACGAGAACGTGTTCGCCGCCGGTGGCACGATCTCGGCGACGAACTTCGGTGCTCCGGTTGCAGAAGCTCACGCCAATGACGACTGCTACATGGTCCGTCACTCGAACTTCTTCGCCGGTCTGTACCCGGCCGGTACGGCGTTCGCCGACCCGGAGGACCCCGAGGCGATCGACGTCTTCTACTTCCCCGACATCAACGGCGACGGCCCCGTGCTCTCGGCCGGCAACTTCGCCGCGGCGTTCAACGACGATCCTGCGACGATGGCCGTGCTGGAGTACATGGCAACAGCCGATTACGCGCGAGAACCGTCAGCGGATCCAGTCGGCCGAGCTCGACGGCAGCCTCTCGGGCTATCTCTCGGCTGCCAAGGGCCAGGACCCGAGCGTCTACCAGCCGCTCGAGCAGCGGTTCATCGAGATCCTCACGAGCGCCGACTTCGTGCGCTTCGACGGTGGCGACCTGATGCCGGCCGACGTCGGCTCGGGGTCGTTCTGGTCCGAGGGCACCTCGCTCGTCAACGGTGACATCACCGCTGAGGAGGCCGGCGCGAACATCCAGGCGACCTGGCCCGAGTAACCACGTCATTCCGACCCGTTTCGGCGGGTCGGTGATCACCGGTCGGGGCACTGACACTAAGGTGTCAGTGCCCCGACCTTTTCGGGGAACGAACACGGGGGGTTCACAGGTGGAGACCATCGAACGAAGCGGGACGGATCCGCTCGATCCGCTCGAGGGCAAGCATGCCGAGACGTCCTCGGATGAAGCGTCTCGGCGCGACGTCCTGGCTGCAACAGCAGTCGTATGGGACGCTCGGCGGCATCGTCGCCGCACTCGTCGCAGTGATCGTCATGGGCGGTCCTGTTCGACAAGATCCGGAGCACGATCATCACCGTGATCGTCGCCGTGTCGGCGTGCGCGGCCATCTGGATCGGCGCCAACCTGCTGTTCGACCAGGCCCGGGGCCGGTGGCAACGGTTCAACACGCTCTGGTTCGGCACACTCGGCGCCCTGCTGGGGATCGTGTTGCACGGCAACGGCCTCACCGTCGGCTCAGGCGGAGGGGTGTGGTCGTGGATTCTCGGTCCGCTCGCCGGTGGCATCGCATTCGGCACCATCGGCTTCCTGCTCGCTCAGAACGACGACCCGCAACGGCGCCGGATCATCTCGATCGGAGGATTCGGCCTCATCGGGGTGGCCGTCGGCCTGCTCATCCGTGAGGAGTACCAACCGGGCGTCGACTGGCTCACGACGGTCGTCTACACCGCAGTGCTCGCGCTCGTCGGGGCAGGGATCAGTCTGGCACTGAAGAAGCCGGTCCAACACGGCGTCGTGATCGGTGCGGCCGTCGGCTGGATACTCGGCTACTGGGGCGGCGCCGACGTCGGCGACGGCACGATCGCCACGGCGGTGCTCGGCGCGACCGTTCCCGGCGTGCTCCTCGGGCTCCGCTTGAGCGAGACCACGAATCCCGACCTCACGCGACGAGCGGCGATCGATCAGGGGTCGCGGTCGTGGATCTTCCTCGGCCCGGCGTTGATCTTCATCGCCGTGATGCTCGTCATCCCGGCGATCCGCACCGGCATCCTGTCGCTCTTCGACCGCGACTCCGAGGAGTTCGTCGGGCTCGAGAACTACGTCGACACGTTCACCGACGACGCCAGCTGGGACCTGTCGGACTGGACGAACATGTTCACCAGCGTGCCGTTCTACATCGGCGTCGTGTTGCTGGCGATCGCGGTGATCGTCGGAACCAGATCGAAGCGACAGACCGGCCGAGCCGTCGAGCTGGGCAATCCCGACGGTGGCGCCGCTCGTGGTCGGCGCACTGCTCGTGTGTTTCGCGGCCTTCACCGCGGCCCGGGGAACGATCATCAACAACCTGTGGTGGGTCGTCACGGTCACGTTCTTCTCGACGGCGCTTGGGCCTCGCCGTCGCCGTGCTCGCCGACCAGCGCGGCGGCGAGAAGATCGCCAAGTCGATCATCTTCATGCCGATGGCACTGTCGCTCGTCGGTGCGTCGATCATCTGGCGCTTCGTGTACCAGACGCGTGAGGTCTCCAAGGAACAGACGGGAGTGATGAACGCCATCTGGGTCGGACTGGGACGCCTCAGCACCGGATCGGGGCTCCCGACGCTGATCGGAACGGTTCTCCTGGGCATCCTGCTCGCCGTGGTCGCCACGTTCCTCGCCCGATCGCTCACGCGCCGGGCCTACGGACGGGCGGTCGTGCCCGGCGTCCTGCTGATCTTCGTCGGGTGGGTGTTCCTCCGCTACACCCAGATCATCGGCGGCGGCATCGGCGGGTTCACCTACACCGAGGACGGCACGGTGCGGCCCGAGACGATCGTGTTCGTGCAGGAGAGCCCGTACAACAACTTCTGGCTGATGGTGATCCTGATCTGGATCCAGGTCGGATTCTCCATGGTCATCCTGTCGGCCGCGATCAAGGCGGTGCCGACCGAGTTGATCGAGGCGGCGAAGATCGACGGCGCCACCGACTCGCAGGTGTTCTGGCGGGTCACCCTGCCGCAGATCGGCACCACCATCGGCGTCGTGGTCACGACGCTCATCGTCCTGGTCATGAAGGTCTTCGACATCGTCAAGGTGGTGACGAACGGTCAGTTCGACACGCAGGTGCTGGCCAACGACATGTACCAACAGGCGTTCAACAACATCAACATCGGCCGCGGTGCGGCGCTGGCGATGCTCATCTTCCTGTCGGTTCTCCCGGTGATGTACTACAACATCCGCAGAATGCAGAGAGAGGCCTGAGATGACCGACGTCGCAACCTCCGCGAGTTCCGGGATCGCCTCGGACGCCCCCGAATCAGCACGCGGCGTGACGGGTCGGTGGTACGCATTCATGAGGAGCATCCCCACCTGGGCCGTGTGGATCCTCGTGGTCATCTGGAGCATTCCCAGCCTCGGGTTGTTCATCAACTCCTGGCGCACCCGTGAAGCACAGATCACGACCGGATGGTGGAAGACCCGCCCCGACGAACTGACCACGGCCAACTACGACACGATCTTCGGCGCACGCAACAGCATCTGGGACTCGCTCGCGAACTCGTTCGCGATCGCCCTGCCCGCCACGATCATCCCGATCGCATTCGCGGCGTTCGCCGCCTACGGATTCGCATGGATCGACTTCCGGGGCCGCAAGGTGCTGTTCATCGCCACCGTCTCGCTGCTGGCGATCCCCCTGCAGGTCGCCCTCATCCCGCTCCTGCAGCTGTACGTCGGCGGCGCGAAGTTCACCCTGCCGTTGCTCGACAAGACGATCATGCTTGATCCCGGACTTCGACCTCGCCGGCAACACCACCGCGGTCTGGCTGACGCACACCGGCTTCGCGATGCCGTTCGCGATCTTCCTGCTGCACAACTACATCAGCTCGTTGCCGAAGGATCTGTTCGAAGCGGCGCGGATCGACGGCGCCAACCACTTCACCATCTTCTGGCGTCTCGTGCTGCCGTTGTCGGTGCCGGTGCTCGCGGCGTTCGCGATCTTCCAGTTCCTCTGGACGTGGAACGACTACCTGATCGCCAACACGATGGTCGGCGCCAATCCGTCGGCGCACCCGACGACGATCCTGATCGCCAACCTGGCGGGCGACTTCGGTCGCAACGAGCACATCCTGCCTGCCGCCGCGTTCGTCCAGGCCTTCATCCCGCTCGTCGTGTTCTTCGCGCTGCAGCGCTTCTTCGTGCGCGGCATGCTCGCCGGTTCGGTCAAGGGCTGACCCGCCATCCACCGGCGAAGGCTCCGGGCGTCGGGCACTAGGTTGACCACGTGAACCTCGTCCAGACCCAGCCGCGCTCGATCGGATCGCTGCCGCCCGTCGGGCCGCTCGTCGTTCGGTCTGTGGCGCTACACGAACCCCGACGTGGCGGCGGCACAGGCGCTGCTCGAGACGGCACTCGACGCCGGGATGAACCTCGTCGACAACGCCGACGTGTACGGCTTCGACTGGGGCGGCACGGGCTTCGGCACCGTCGAGGAGAACCTCGGACGTGTCCTGGCGGTCGCGCCGCACCTGCGCGACCGGATGGTGCTGGCCACCAAGGGCGGCATCATGCCGCCGATCCCCTACGACTCGTCGCCCACGTACCTCCGCTCGGCCTGCGAGGCCTCGCTGCGACGGATGGGCGTCGAGGTGATCGACCTCTACCAGATCCACCGCCCGGACCTCCTCGCCCACCCGGCCGACGTCGCCGCCACGCTCACCGCCCTGCGCGACGAGGGCAAGATCCGCGAGGTCGGCGTGTCGAACCACACCCCGGCGCAGGTGGCCGCACTCGCCGCACACCTTCCGTTCCCGATCGCGTCGAACCAGCCCGAGTACTCGGCGCTGCACCTCGACCCGCTGCGCGACGGCACGTTCGATGCCTGCATGCGCTCGGCGACGGTCGCGCTCGCCTGGAGCCCACTCGCCGGCGGACGCCTCGCCACCGGTGACGGCGTGCGTCCCGAGCTGCTCGAGGTGCTCGATTCGCTCGCCGCACGCGAGGGCGTCGACCGGGCCACCGTCGCGATCGCCTTCGTGCTGGCGCACCCCGCGGCGCCGGTGGCGATCATCGGATCGCAGAACCCCGCACGAATCGCCGGCACCGCCGCCGCGCTCGACGTCGAGCTCACCGCACCGACGTGTACGCCATCATCCAGGCCTCCGAAGGAGTACCTCTGCCATGAGCAGCATCACCGATCGACCCGACGTTCCCGAGATCTCGTGGTTCGGCGCACTGTGCGACGACGACTACGAGTTCCTCGGCGTGCCCGACCCGACGCTCGCGAGCAGTTGGGAGCACTGCTCCGACATCGTGCGAACCGCCGACCGCAACGGCTTCGACAACGTGCTGCTGCCGTCGGGGTACGCGCTCGGCATCGACTCGACCGCCTTCGCCGCGGCGATCGCCACCCACACCGAGCAGATCAACCTGCTCCTCGCGGTCCGGATGGGCGAGATGTGGTTGCCGCAGCTGGCACGCCAGCTCGCCTCGATCGACCAGTTCGCGAACGGTCGACTCTGCATCAACATCATCTCCTCCGACATCCCCGGCGAGGAGCTGGAGTCGTCACCGCGCTACCAGCGCACCCGCGAGTGGATGCAGGTGCTGCGGCAGTTGCTCGACGGCCAGTCGATCGACTTCCACGGCGAGTTCGTCGACCTCACGCTCGACCCGCCGCGTGCGGGCACCGTCAACGGGACGTGCCCCCCGATGTACTTCGGCGGCTTCTCCCCCGCCGCCAAGGACGTCGCTGCCGCCGAGGCCGACGTGTTCCTCACGTGGCCCGACACCGTCGGCAACGTCGCGGCGACGGTCGACGAGATGACCGCCCTCGCGAGCGAGCGCTACGACCGCTCACTCGTCTACGGCCTGCGTGCCCACATGATCGTGCGCGAGACCGAGGCCGAGGCGCGCGCTGCCGCCGAGCGGCTCGTGTCGCGTCTCGACGCCGACACGGGCGACGCGATCCGCAGCAAGTCGCTCGACGCTGCGTCCGTCGGGGTCCAACGCCAGGCCTCGTTGCGAGAATCGGCCGCCGACGACGGCTTCGTCGAGGAGGCCCTCTGGACCGGCGTCGGACGAGCCCGAAGCGGCGCCGGCGCGGCGATCGTCGGCGATCCCGACCAGGTGCTCGCCAAGCTTCGCGCCTACCAGGAGGCCGGCATCGGCGCGTTCATCCTCTCGGGCTATCCCCACATCGCGGAATGCGAACTGGTGGCCGAACACGTCCTGCCACACCTCGACCACGCTGCGCTCAAGCCGCGCTGGACGCCCTGACACTGTGAGCGGCGGGTGGCTGCGGGCACTCGGCCTGATCGCGGTCGGTACGGTGGCTGCGACGGCGATCGGCCAGCTCGACTTCGCGCCGTCGCCGATCGCGGTCGCGTTGGTGCTCGGACTCGCTGGCGTCTCCATGGGCACCGCTCGGTGAGGGGAGCGAGGTCTCCACGATCGGCAAGCTCGCCCTGCGAATCGGCGTCGTGCTCCTCGGATTCCGGATCACCGTCGACGACCTGACCGACCTCGGGATGGCGACGGTCGCGCTCGCCGTCGGCGTCTCGCTGGTGGTCCTGGCCGCCACCGTCTGGATCGGCCGGCGCCTCGACCTCCATCGGCGACTGAGCACCCTGCTCGGCATCGGCTCGGCGATCTGTGGTGCTTCGGCGGTGGCCGCCGCCGGCACGACGATCGAGGCGAGCGAGGAGGAGACCGCGTACGCGATCGCAACCGTGACGCTGATCGGAACCGTGGCGACGTTCGCGCTCCCCGCGCTCGGCTCGTGGATCGGCCTCGACGACCGGGAACTCGGGATCTGGATCGGGATGATGGTGCACGACGTCGGCCAGGTCGTGGCCGCGTCGACGGCGGTCGGCGACGCGGCGCTGACCGCTGCCGTCCCGGTCAAGCTCGTGCGGGTGCTGCTGCTCGTTCCCGTGCTCGTGGTCCTCGCGGGGAGCAGCCTCGTGCGGTCGACGCCAGCCGATCGCCCGCCGCAGTCGGTGAGCGCGCGACGGCTCTATCGACTGATTCCGTTGTTCGTCGCGCTCTTCATCCTCGCGAGCGTCATCAGCTCGACCGGCGTGATCCCCGACGGTCTCGCCGACCTCGCGGCAGACGTCGAGAAGATCCTGTTCACCGCAGCGCTGTTCGCCATCGGCATCTCGGTGCACGCACCGACGCTTCGCCGCATCGGGCTCCGCCCGGCACTGACGAGCGCAGCGATCTGGTCGGTCGCTGCGCTGACGACGCTCGCGATCCTGCGGGCCTGATCGGCCGTCAGGCCTCGATCGACTGACGCGTGTCGCTGTCGAAGAAGTGCAGGTTCTCCGTCGAGATGGCGATCTTGATCTCCTCGCCCATTCGAGCTCGAGATCTCGGGTGGAATCGTCCGACCGCGTTCGCCTGGCTCGAGCCTGCCTTGTCCTCGACGGCGTCCGGGTCGCCGGAGTCGACCCGAGGCGCATCGACGTGGAAGTGCGCCATGATCTCCGAACCCAGCGCCTCGAGCAATGTCACCTTCGACGTGATCCATTGGGACTCGGGAACGCCGGTCGCGAATTCGGCGTCCTCGTAGTCCTCGGGACGGATCCCGACGATCACCTTTCGACCGTCGTAGTCACGAAGTCGGGGATGCTTGACGAGACACTGCGGCGACAGCGCCAGGACGTGCGAGCCGAGCGTGATCGTGCCGACGTCTCCGGACAGTTGGACCTGCGCCTCGAAGAGGTTCATCGACGGCGAACCGATGAACGCCGCGACGAACACGTTGACGGGATGGTCGTACAGGTTCTGCGGGGTGTCCACCTGCTGGAGATAGCCGTCCTTGAGCACGGCGACGCGGTCGCCCATCGTCATCGCCTCGATCTGGTCGTGGGTGACGTACACGGTGGTGACGGCGAGCTCGCGCTGTAGCGCAGCGATCTCGGCGCGCATCTGCACGCGCAGCTTGGCATCGAGGTTCGAGAGGGGCTCGTCCATCAGGAACGCGGCCGGCTGGCGAACGATCGCACGGCCCATCGCGACCCGCTGGCGCTGGCCACCGGAGAGCTGGCCTGGCTTGCGGTCGAGGTTGCTCTCCAACTCGAGGATCGCCGCGGCCTTGCGAACGCGGGTGTCGATCTCCTCCTTGGGCACCTTCGCGAGCTTGAGCGCGAAGCCGATGTTGTCGTACACCGTCATGTGCGGGTACAGCGCGTAGTTCTGGAAGACCATCGCGATGTCGCGGTCCTTCGGCTCGACGTCGTTGACCACCCGGTCACCGATCCTCATCGTGCCGCCCGAGATGGTCTCGAGCCCGGCGATCATGCGCAATGCGGTCGACTTGCCGCAGCCCGACGGACCAACGAGTACCAGGAACTCCTTGTCGGCGATCTCGAGATCCAGGTCGTGGATCGCGTGATAGCCGTTCTCGTAGACCTTGTTGATGCCATCGAGCTGAACGGTTGCCATGACGAATTCCTCCTGTGGCTCCTCGCTGGGAGCGTCGGTGAGCGTGATTCCCCTCGACCACGTCGGCTGAGACGTTAGTCGACCGATAACCGTCGCGCGCCGCGGGGAGCGTCGAAGACGGCGTTCGCGGCGCCGACGTGGTCGCCTGCGCACGCAGATAGCGTCGAGCGACGTGAATCAGACGAAGAACCGGATGCAGGCGCTCGGATTGCTCGACCGCTCGTTCAAGGCGGCCACCGACGACGAACTCGACCACGGCGATCGAGGCGCTCGACGACGACCATCGCGAGGGCCTGGAGTCGTTCGTCGAGGCGGCCACCCCCGAGGGTGTTCGCACGGCCGTCAAGGCAGGTCGCATCAACGGCGACATGGAGGCGATCGCCGCGATCATCTCCGATCTGTGCCTGGCCGACTGCATCAAGGAGCTCGGCGACCACGCCGACAATCCGTCGACCGACCAGCTCAAGGACGTGTTGCCCGGCCTCGCCGAACGTCACGGCGTGGCGGTCACCCGCATCATGCTCGCGGCCACGGTGGCCGGAGAGGCGCCCGCGTCGGCGATCATCCGCGACCTGCTGAAGTCCGACGAACTCGTCGCACTCCCGAAGGTCGAAGAGGTCACCATCGCCCCGCTGATCGACACCTCGAAGCGCTCACCGGAGGAGCAGGCGGCCCTCAAGGCCAAGCGCGCCGAGGCGAAGGCCGCCAAGAAGGAAGCCGACCGCGCCCGCAGGGCCCAGTCGGCCGCCGCCCGCAACCGCGCCTGAGCACGGTCACACGGGGTCAGACCCTCAGGCGTGACAGTTGGCGTCGCTCGTGGTCGAGGAGCCACGCCTTGGTGTCCGTCCCGCCGGCGAAGCCGGTGAGGGCGCCGTTCGCTCCGACCACGCGGTGACACGGCACGACGATCGAAATCGGGTTGCGTCCGTTCGCCGCGCCGACCGCCCGGGCCTTGCGACGATCGCCCATCCGCTCGGCCTGCTCGCCGTAGCTGACCGTCGTTCCGTACGGGATCGTGCGCAGCGCCGACCAGGCGGCCCGCTGGAACTCGGTGCCGACCGGGTCGAGGGGGACGTCGAAGTCGGTGCGCTCGCCGTCGAAGTACTCGGCGAGCTGATCCGCCGTCACCGCGATCACCGGATGCGACGGATCCTCGATCGTCGTCGGCCAGTCGCACGCGGCACGGATCGTCGTCGGGCCACAGGATCGCTCGCAGCCCGTCGTCGGTCGCCACGATCGTGAGCGCTCCGACCGGGCTGTCGACGACGGTGCTGAACAGTTGGCTACTCATGGGTCTGCTTTCGTTCGGAGGCGGGGTGGACTGGACGGTTCGGCGAGGCTGGCCCAGAGGTGGTGGACGGCGTACGAACGCCACGGCGCCCACCTCGACCCGCTGGGTTCGTCGGCCGAGGCCGAGCCGGTCGAGCGCGTGTCGCACGCCGAGGTCGTTCGTGAGGAACGTGTCGGGGTGGCCGAGGCCCCGCATGACGACGTAGTCGGCCGTCCACGGACCGATGCCCTTGAGCGCGAGCAGCTGCCGATGGGCGACGGCGGGATCGCTGCCGACGTCGAGTTCGAGGTCGCCGTCGGCGACGGCACGAGCCAGCCGGCGAATCGTGTCGCGCCGAGCAGCCGGCATCGAGAACGCGTCGTCGGGCGCCACTGCGAGTTCGTCGGGTCGGGGAAAGACGTGTGCGATGTCGTCGACGGGCTCGCCGAGCGTGCGACCGACGTGCTCGACGATCCGACCGGCCACCGTACGTGCGCCGGCGACGGAGACCTGCTGGCCGATCACGGCGCGAATCGCCGTCTCGTACGGATCGACGCTGGCGGGCGCTCGTCGGCCGGGCACCGCCGCGACGAGCAGGGCGAGCGCGGTGTCCGATCCGAGCGCGGCGTCGACGGCCGCCGGGTCGCTGTCGAGATCGAGCAGGCGACGGATGCGTTGGACGGCGACGCCGAGGTCGCTCCACGACGAGAGCTCGATGCCGGGCAGCGACGTGGTCGTCGTGCGCGACGAGTTCGATGATGGCGACGCCACCGGGCAGGTCGAGCGAACGGCGATAGGTCGTCGCCGTCCCACGTCTCGACGCCCGGGATCGCGCGCTCGCCGATGAACGACATGACCTCGCTCGATGCGAACGGCGCCCGAACGGCGAGCCGCACGGTGACCGCGACGCGGGTCTCGTTCGTCGATGCGGTCGAGGTCGGCGCCGACGGGCGACGGGCGCTGCGGAGCTCGGTCGGCGACGTCGCGAACACGTCGCGGATCGTGTCGTTGAACTGCCGGACGCTGCCGAACCCGGCCGCGAAGGCCACGTCGGTGAACGGCAGCGTCGTCGTCTCGACGAGGAGCCGGGCCGTGTGTGCACGTTGCGCCCGGGCGACGGCGAGCGGACCGGCACCGAGTTCGTCGGTGAACACCCGGTTCAGGTGGCGCTCGCTGTAGCCGAGCCGCCGTGCGAGACCGCCCACGCCGTCGCGCTCGACGACACCGTCGGCGATCAATCGCATCGCTCGGGCAACGACGTCCTGGCGGACGTTCCATTCGGGCGAGCCCGGCGACGCATCCGGCCGGCACCGCTTGCAGGCGCGGAAGCCCCGCTGCTGGGCGGCGGCCGCCGTCGGGTGGAATTCGACGTTCGTGCGCTTCGGGGTGATCGCCGGGCAGCTCGGACGGCAGTAGATGCCCGTCGTACGCACGGCCGTGACGAACCAGCCGTCGAACCGTTGGTCGCGACTCTGCACAGCGACGTAGCACTGGTCGGGATCGAGCGGCGGCATGTGACCATCATGCCCCTCCGACGGCTCACCTCCTAGCGGAATTCGGACATCACATCACGCTCCAGAACTCCCCACGCCCCACGTTTGTGTTGCACTTCGGATGGGACGGTCCATCCGAAGTGCAACGCAAACGTGGTGGGAGGAACGTCAGTCGCCGACGACGGGCGTGAAGCGCGCCCCCGGGGAACGTGTGGGGCCGGCGTCGGGAGATCCGGCGGGGACGAGCTTGAAGCGCAGGAGGTACAACCCGATGATGCAGCAGAGCACGCCGCCGAAGAAGCCGGTCTGCTTGCCGACGGCCTGCGCGAACGCGCCGATGAACAACCCGCCGAACACCGAGCCGACCTCGAAGAACATCGTGAACGAGCTGATCGCCCACGCGCGATCGCTGTCACTCGCCCGGTTGACCGTGAGCGCGAGCAGCGACGGATAGTTGAACGCGATGCCGAGACCGATGAGCACCGACGCGACCCACAGTGCTGCGACGGTCGGGCACCAACGTGAGGATCGTGAGCCCGATCCCCACCGTGCCGAGGGCGATGGTGACCGCGCGGCGCGGCCCGAGCCGCTCGGGCAACGTCGCTCCGAAGATGCGAACCAGCAGTGACGTGAGCGAGTAGACCGCGAACAGCCCGCCCGAGGTGGCGAGCCCGACCTCGCGTGAGTAGTCGGGAATGAACGCGCCGAAGGTGGAGAATGCTGCCACACCCGACGCGAGCACGACGCCGGGCATCACGGCTGCCGGGTGCATGATCCGACGCCGTCCCGATGCCGAGGCCGCCGATGCGATCGTCTCCTCCACCGAATCCAGCGGTGCGACGCGGGCCGGAGCGAACAACGCCACCACCGCGGCGAGCAGCGCGAACGCGCCGGCTACCGCGAAGGCGCGCTCGAACTGTGTGTCATCGAGCAGCCACTCACCGATGATCGGCCCGACCCCGATCCCACCGAACACTGCCACCGAGAAGTAGCTCGCGCCCTCGGCCCGTCGATCCCGTGGCGACAGGTCGGCGATCAGCGTTGCTGCGCCGACGAACACCGCAGCCTCCCCGATTCCCATCACACTGCGCGTCACCAGGAGTTGCCAGAACTCGGTGACCTGGCCGGATGCGATGCCGGCGAGACCCGCGAGCGCCGACCCACCCACGAGCAGCACGCGCCGTCCATGTCGATCGGCGAGACGACCGAGGAACGGTCGCACGAGGATCGCCGCGCCGGCGAATGCGGCGATCGTGAGTCCGATACCGAACTCGCCGCGCCGGAGCGGTCCTTCGATGAACAGCGGCACGATCGGGACCAGCATCCCGATGTAGATGAAGAAGATGAACGCCGTGGCCGTGACGATCACGAACGGACGCGTCAGCAGGCCCGTCGGCCTCGGACTTCCCTCGACGTTCACCATCGACATTCCGCCAATCCTGCCGTCCCAAACCCCGTTTGCGTTGCGTTCCGGATGGGACGGCCCCGCGGAAACGCGACGCAAACGTGGTTTGGTCGGGGTGGGACGGGACGGGAGGGCTCAGATGCGGGCGACGTCGACCGACACCGACAGCGACTGCGTCGACGACGGGCCGACGACGACGCCGCGGACCGGCGCGACGTCGGCGTAGTCGCGTCCCCATCCGATGGTGACATGACGTGACGGCGCAACGACCCCGTTCGTGGGATCGAAGTCGAGCCAGCCGTGGTCGGGGACCCACACGGAGCACCACGCGTGCGATGCGTCCGCGCCGATCGTCTTCGGTTCACCAGGAGGCGGATCGGTTTCGATGTAGCCGCTGACGTAGCGGGCAGCGAGCCCGATCGTGCGCAGTGCACCGACCGCCAGGTGTGCGAAGTCCTGACACACGCCGCGCCGCTCCCGCACCACCACGTCGAGCGGCGAGCTGACCTCGGTGAACGACGGGTCGAAGGCGTACGTCTCGAAGATCGTCGAGCACAACGAGGCCGTGGACTCGACGAGGCCACGGCCGGGCGTGAACGCTGCCGAGGCGAGTTCGAACAGTTCGAGCCGGTTCGCGTCGACGGTGACGAACCGCGACGGAGCGACGAACGGGGCGACATCGAGCGCAGTCGGTCCGCGTGCACCAGCCACAGCAGCAACCACCCGCTCCCACGCAACATCGCTTCGTGGGATGCCCTGGGCCCACACCCTCGCTTCCGTGACCGCCTCGACGACGAGCTCGTCGTGCGGTTGGTGCAGGCCGAACTGCACGACACGGTTGCCGAACACGTCGTCGCGTTCGTCGTATTCGTCCGGAGCCGGATACGTCGTGACCACCGACGACGACACCGCCTGTGACGGCGTCGGCCGTGCGAGCACGTAGGCGACGCTGTAGCCGTCGAGCATCGTGGCGCCGTAGCGGTACTCGGTGCGGTGCACGACGCGATAACGCTGGCCCGGCACGTCAGCTCCGACCCATGATCCGCGGATCCACCGGTGCTGCCAGGTACGAGCCGACGACGTCGCGGGCCAATCGGTCGCAGCCGTCGAAGACGTCGGCGAGCACCGCGGCGGTCGATTCGACGGACTCGAACGATGCGTCCGCAAGGGCATCGAGCAGCCGCGTCGACTCGTCGACCCCGGCCTGCCAGTCCAGTCGGGCGGCCTGGTGACGCACCTGGCGGACCGCCGAGGCGACCGCACGCGGGTTGTGGGCGTCGGCGACGACGAGGTGCAGCGCCCGTTCGAACTCGACGTCGCTGCGATGCCGGCGCCGATACGCGACCAGGCTCTCGTTCGAGGCGAGGATCAGCTCGATGACGCGTTGGCGCTGGAAGTCGAGACGGTGATCGTCCGCCCCCGGCCCGACCCATGCCTGGTCGAACACGGTTGCATCGCTGTAGAGCCCGAATGCTCCACGCAGGCCGTCGACCACACCGAAGGCCCGTTCGAGACGCCGTCCGATCTCACCGAAACGCCAGGCCGGACCGTGCACCACGCTCTCGTTCCAGAGACCGACGAGCGACGCGAGGTCGATGAGGATCGACTCGAGGGCACGGCCGTCGATGCGGGCGATGTCGACCACCGACGGATTCGGTGAGCCGTCCTCAGCGACCATCCACCGCAACTGGGCTCTCGACTCGGCGAGACGAGCGAGCATTCGTCCGGCGGTGGTCGAGAAGAAGTCGCGCACCGAGGACGCTTCGGCCAGGAACGATCCGAGCTGCCTGGCCAATGCCTCGACACCGGACGCGAAGACCACGCCCGCACGCTGCTCGACACCGCGATCGACCGGCACTCCGGCAACGGACGCGAGCATGTCGAGTCCGTGGTCGACCCACGGCTCGGCCATCTCGGCCGCCACGAGCCCGCTCGTGCGCTCCAGCACGACCTCCATCGCCGCGCGAGGATCTCGGCGCGTTCCATCGCCCGACCCGCCCAGAACAACGCCTCGGCCGCACGCGTCGGAACCGATGCGATCAGGTCGACTTGCGGGAGGGGTTCGCGTCGGCGCAACAGCGGTGGGGCGACGGTGCCACCGACCACCCAGACGTCCTTCGCGGTCGCCGCGGTCGGCCGGATCGGATCGTCACCGGCGATCATCACGCGAGCGCTCCCACCCTGGAGCACGTCGACGCCCTTGTCGCTCGCCACGAGGTGCAGGCGCAGCGTGATCGCCCGCTCGACGAGCTGCGAACCGTCGAAGCACGGCCACATCGTCGACTCGCGTATCGGCGCGCTCGACGGCCGGCATGAACGGCAGCGGCCACACGCCCTGGTAGTCCGATGTCCGATCGGTCATCCATGCGCCCGCGTCGTCCCACTACTCGGCCGAGCACCGGGTCTTCGAGCACGCCGCTCCCGTGCGCGTTGGCGAGGCTCACCCCCCGCGATCTGGCGGCGAGCAGCAGCCCGGGCACGCCCCGCGCACCCTCGGCGTTGACCTCCATCGGGTCGATCCGGTCGTCCTCCAGTCGACGATGCATCACGTCGATCGGTTCGAGACCCGGCCAGCGAACGAAGCCAGACCCGTCGCTGGCGCACGACGAGGTCGGCACCTTCGGCGAGGTTGAGACCGAGTCGCGACGCGAGGTACGACTGCTCGACGAACGACGGGTGCTCCACGCCTCCGGACATCACGACGATGCGCGGGTTCTGGGTCTTCGCGAGGTCGGCGAGACCGTCGCGCAGTTGATCGGCGAACGGATCGATCGAGCGGAGCCCCGCCCCGCAGGGAGCGGTGCCATCACGTCGCGATGAACTCGGGCTGGACCGTTCGGCCCATGCAGTGCGTACCCGACACCGGGAGGCGGTCGGTGAGGTCCGCACGACGTGCCACTGCCCGTCGGTGTCCTTGGCGACGTCGACCGAGTACGTCGTCGAGCCAACGCGGCGATGCGCGCTGACCGATGCGGCGAGGCGGTAGCGAGGACGACGCCCAGACGCGACGTGGCTCGACGATCCGAGTCGCTCAGCAGGGTCCGAGCACCGTAGAGGTCGGCGAGGATCGCCTCGAGCATTCGCATGCGGGCGATCGCCCCGTCGGCGAGTGCCACGAACTCGTCGCCGTCGATCACCAGCGGGATCGGGTCGAGCCGCCACGGTCGCGATTCGAGCGCGACCATGCGACCGTCGGCGCGCAGTGGCAGGTCGTGAACGATGTGTCCCGCACCCTCTGCGGCGAGCAGGCGGTCGTGGTCCTGCTGGCGCGTGGTGAGGTCGCGGAGACCGGCGATCGACTCCATCAGAGCTGCAGCTCCCATCCCACCGACGCTGGCGGTCGCCGACGGCGGCGTCCCCGAGTCGCTGGTCGTCGAATCGATCATCGTTCGTCCTGTCACCGTCAGTGGACGACGTGCTGCTCGTGCACGACGTACTGCTCGTGCATGACACTGTTCAGCCGGGCCAGCGCCAGCTGCACCTCGTCCATGGCCGAGTCGAGCGCGACACCGTCATCGGCGGCGGGCCGGCTGCGACGCAACTGGCGGTCGACGGCCTCGACCGCGCCGAGGACGGTCGAGTACTGGGGCAGTCGGAGGATCGAGGTGCGCATCTCGGCGAGGCATCCCGCCACCGAACGCGGAAAGCGGTGATCGAACAGGAGGAACCGGACCACGCTCGGGCCGTCGATGTGACCTCGGGTCGCGCGCTGGTACATCTGCAGCGCCGACAGCGAACGCAGCACACCCATCCACTGCACTTCGGCGAACTCGTCGGCGGCTCCCGGCGGCAATGCCAACAGCGATGCGGCGCGCACGCCGAGGACACGGGTGGTCATGTCCGCGCGCTCGATGTACCGGCCGAGGCGCCACATCTCGAACACCTCGTCGCGGGTCATCGTGGAGATCAGGACGCCGTCGAGCCGCCGGCTCTCGTCGATCACCCGTGCGAGGAAACGATCGCGCCGACGCCGCTCGACCGACGTCACGGCGGCACCGCGCACGTAGATGGAGAGGTCGTTGATCGTCTGCCAGCCCTCTCGTGGAAGCACCTCACGGCACGTGCGCAGGTTCTCCCGCGAGTTCTCCACGCTGTTGAGGATGCTGTTGGGGTGCTCCCGATCCGCGATCAGGAACTGGGCCACCTGCGTCTCGTCCGAACCCGCCACCGGTGGCAGCTTGACGTCGCTGCCCGAGATGCTCACGAGTGGACTCCACCGCGTCGACGACGTCGGCAGGTCGGCGAGGACGTCGCCGTAGGCGCGCAGGACGCGAGCGGAGTCCTCGGCGCGCTCGACGTACCTCGCTGCCCAGTACATCCGGTCGGCAACGCGCGATAGCAACGCCATCAGGCGCTCCCACTGGAGGGCTGTGACTGGTGCTGGCTCTGGTGCTGCGACTGGTCCGGCCCGGGCTGCGGCTGGTGGTTCCGGTCGACGATCCACGTGTCCTTGCTGCCGCCACCCTGGGAGGAATTGACGATCAGCGATCCCTTCGTCAGGGCAACGCGGGTCAGTCCGCCCGCGGTGACGTAGCTGCCCTTCCCCGTCAGGATGAACGGACGCAGGTCGAGATGCCTTGGTTCGATGCCGTCGTCGACGAGTGTCGGCGCGGTCGAGAGATCGAGGATCGGCTGGGCCACCCAGTT
>CAVVAO010000010.1:0-22890 GCA_963746285.1 Ilumatobacteraceae bacterium
GCGTGTCGGCCGTGCTGATCATGAGCAAGGAGAAGGCCGAGAGCTGGGTATGAAGCCCGCGCCCGTTTCCATGCCTTCGCCGTCACGGGCGCCGACCCCGTCACGATGCTCAAGGGCCCGATCCCGGCAACGAAGAAGATCCTCGAGAAGACCGGCCTCACCATCGACGACATCGATCTGTTCGAGGTCAACGAGGCGTTCGCCTCGGTCGTGCTCGGTGTGGCAGAAGGAGACCGGCGCCGACATGAGCAAGGTCAACGTCAACGGCGGCGCGATCGCCCTCGGTCACCCGCTCGGCGCCTCGGGCACCAAGTTGATGGCGACGCTGCTCAACGAACTCGAGCGCACCGGCGGCCGCTACGGCCTCCAGGTGATGTGTGAGGGTGGCGGCATGGCCAACGCCACCATCATCGAACGCCTCGACTGAACCTCGGTCGAACATCGGCTCCCCGGAGCGAGTCGACACATCGGCTGGACCGTCGCGCGAGCGCGACGGTCCAGTCAGTTTTCGGGGCGGGTGCAGACGTGCGTGATCCTCCACGCGCGCGCAGGCGTGACGACTGACCGTCCGGCGAGCCGTCGTCGAACGAGTACCGTCGTCTCCATGTCGTGGCCCGCGCCGGCGTCCACTGCGGTCGTCCGCATCACCACCTCGAGCGGGGCGGTGCGCGTGCAGGGCCGAAGCCGGCCGAACCGAGTGCTGGTCGAGCGTCGCCGCGCTCGACGTCTCGCCGTTCACCGTCGACGGCAAGAGCTCCGCCGTCGAGGTTCGTGTGCCGGAGGGAACCGATCTGGTGATCGGGACGACATCCGGCAAGGTGACCGTCGAGGGTCGCGTCGGGGCGATCGCTGTACTGACGACGTCCGGTCGGATCTCGATCGATCAGGCACTCTCGGTCGATGTTCGTACGAGGAGCGGGCGGGTGCACGTCGGACACGCCGAGGGCGTGCTGCAGGATCGTGTCGACGAGCGGGCGCGTCGAGGTCGATCGATGCGGGTCTGCCGACGCCGCCTGCGGGAGCGGCCGGGTCGTGCTCGCCGATGCGCACGGACAACGTCCGAGCGACGTCTACCAGCGGCAGGGTCAGCGTGGCGGTGGCCGGCGCTCACGACGTCGAGGCCGAGACCGTCTCGGGACGCGTCGAGGTCTCGTACCCCAGCGACGTGCGGCCGCTCGTCGTCTCGACCGAGGCCGACGTCGCCGCGCAACGCAGGAACACGACTGCACGGTCGTGGCTCGATCGGGCAGCGGACGAGTCGTCGTCGCGGACCGATGACCCCGGGCGCGCTCCCGACGACGGACACCGTCCTGTTCACCGATCTGGTCGGCTTCACCGAGTTCACCGACTGTTGCGGCGACGCCGCGGCCGTGGAGGTGCTCGACGCGCAGTCCGCCATCGTGTGCCGTGCACTGATCGACGCTCGGGGTCGACTCGTGAAGGAGATCGGTGACGGGCTCATGTTCTGGTTCGCGGATCCCGGTCCGCTGGCGACCGCGACGTCGATCCTGCGTGCCATCGATGACGCCCGCTCGGATGGCGGTTTCCCGCTCGGGATGCGCATGGGCATGCACACTGGCGAGGTGGTCACTCGCGGAGATGACATCGTCGGTCACACCGTGAATGTCGCCGCGCGAATCGTCGACCTGGCGGGCCCTGGCGAACTCGTGGTTTCCGACAGCGTGGTGGCCGCCCTGGATCCGACGACGGCGACGTTCGAACCGGTCGGCCCGGCCCGGGTGAAGGGCGTCGAAGCTCCCGTCTGGCTGCACCGGCTCGCCATCGGTTCGTTCGTCTGAGACGGGGCGGGTTCGTGGCGGTCCTTCGGGTCGGGTGTCCGATGTGGGCACATCCGCCGTGGGTCGGCCGGTTCCTGTCGCCCGGGAACCGGGGCCGGGAGTTGGAGGAGTACGCGCGCTGGTGCAACGCCGTCGAGGGCAACACGACGTTCTACGCGGTGCCGTCGCAGCGCACGATCGCCCGATGGGCCGAGCAGGCGCCGATCGACTTCCGGTTCGCGTTCAAGGTTCCGCGCCACGTCACGCACGAGCTTCGCCTCCGCGGTGACGATGCCGCTCGGCGCGCTCGGCGAGTTCCTCGATGCGATCGACGCCCTCGGCGACCGCATCGGTCCGGTGCAGTTGCAGCTCCCGCCGTCGTTCGGGCCCGAGTCGGCGCCGACGCTGCGTTCGTTCGTCGAACGACTCCCGGGCGGACATCGGTGGATGGTCGAGCTTCGCCACCCGGGCTTCTTCGACGGTGGCCCCGCGCATCGCGCGATCGACGGGGTCCTGCACGACGCTGGCGTGGGTCGCGTCGTGCTCGACACGCGACCGCTGTACGCGCGTCGCCACAGACCGACGCGGCGGTCGAGGAGCGTCGGACCAAGCCGAGGCTGCCGGTGCTGACCGACGTGGTGGGCGCCGCGCCGATCGTGCGTGTGATCGGGGCGGACGACGCCGACACGACGGCTGAGGGCCTCCGGGCCTGGATCGCGCACTTCGCCGGTTGGATTGCGGAGGGCCGCGAGCCGTACCTGTTCGTCCACCAACCCGAGAACCTCGAGTCGCCGAGGCTGGCGCGGATGTTCCATGCCGAGGTCGCGGCGGCGATCGGCGATCTGGCGCCGCTGCCCACACCGCTGCCGGTCGTGCCCGCGACGGAGGTCCTCGGACAGGACTCGCTGTTCTGATTCGTTCCGCCGGAGCGGGGACCACTCGCCGATGGCTGCCAGACTCCGGGGATGTCTCGCCGCAGCATCGTGATCGACACCGACACCGCTTCCGACGACGCAGTCGCGCTCGTGCTCGCCGTTCGCGAACCCTCGGTCGACGTACGCGCCGTCACCGTCGTGGCCGGCAACGTGCCGCTCGACCTGGCCGTGCGCAACGCCATCGTCACCCTCGATCTGGCGGGCGGTGCCGAGATCCCGTTGCACGCCGGTCGCGACCGACCGTTGGTGCGCCCGCTCGACACGGCGCAGTTCGTGCACGGCGCCGACGGCATGGGCGGCGCCGACCTTCCCGAACCGTCGCGCCGACCCACCTCGGACGATGCGGTCGCCGCACTGCTCGACATCTCGGCGCACGAACCCGGCCGACACGACCTGGTGACGCTCGGGCCGCTCACCAACATCGCCGCCGCGCTCGAACGCGACAGCGACCTCCTCACGAAGTTCGGTCACACCTACCTGATGGCCGGATCACCGGACGGGGTCGGCAACGTCGACGCGCTCGGCGAGTACAACGTGTGGGCCGACCCCGAAGCGGCCGCTGTCGTGTTCGCAGCGCCGGGAGCGAAGACGATGATCGGCTGGAACATCTCGCGCACGTTCGCCGTGATGACCGACGACGAGCAGGCCGAGCTCGGCGGCCGTCGGGGCGCTCGGCAAGTTCGCCGTCGACATCAACGGCGACGTCGAGCAGTACTGCCTCGACACCGGCCTCGCCGGCTTCGACCTCCCCGACCCGATCGCCATGGCGGTCGCCCTCGACGACTCGATCATCACGGAATCGACCGACGAGTGGTTGGTGGTCGGCCTCGACGGCCCGACCCGGGGGTGCACCATTCCCGACCGGCGCTACGGCCGCCCCGACCCGAACATCCGGGTGCTCTGGGCGGTCGACGAAGCCGCATTCAAGCGGCGCCTGCTCGTCGCCTGCGCCGACTGACACCGCAGGTCAGCGCACCTCCGTTTGCGTTGCGTTTCGGGTGACCCGCCTCAGCCGGAATGCAACGCAAACGTGGTTGTGGGGCGGTCGCCGGGGTCGGGTGATTCGGTGCGGGTGCGTTTGAGTTCGAAGAACGAGTCGACGTCCATCATCGTCACCAGCGCGTCCCACATCGCCACGCTCTTGTCCGTCGACGGGATGCGTGAGATGACGGGACCGAAGTACCCGGTCTTCACGCCGTCGGAGTTCTCCAACGCGATGATCGGCGTTCCGACGTCGTCGCCGACGAGTGCGAGTCCCTCGTCCATCGCGGCGCGGATCACCGCATCCCACGACTCGTCGTCGAACGCGGCGGCGTGGGAGGCGTCGAGGCCGACGGTCGCCAGGGCGTCGGCCGGATCGAACGGTGTCTCCCCGTCGTGGTGGATCCGGGAGCCGAACTCCCAGTAGAGCTTGAACACGCCGTCGTTGCCGTCGGTGGACCGAACCGACTCCATCACCCGCAGCAGGCCGTGGGTGAACTCGCAGCCCCTCGCGCCACGGTGTGCCGGCGTCGGGCTCGTTCTTGAACAAGAGGCTGATCGGACGCCAGTTGATGTCGATGTCGCGATGCGGCTGCACCTCGTCGACGACCCAGCGGGCAGTCGCCCAGCAGAAGGGGCAGGCGGGGTCGACCCAGAAGTCGATCCTCATGTCGTCACGTCGCTTTCGTGGTCGGGCGTGCCGGCGCGGGAATGGAGATGCCGATGCCTCCCGGCTCGCCGTGGCCGAAGCGTTCGATCTCGGCGGGGAGATCGAGTGGACGGATCGACGCGCGGGCGTCGACATCGTCGGCGGTCAGCAGATGGGCAGGGATGATCCAGACGACCTCGAACTCGATGCCGTCGGGATCCTTGGCGTAGAGGCTCTTGGTGGTGCCGTGGTCGCTGGCGCCGACCAGGGCGCCCCGGTCTCGCAGGACGGCCGGCGAGACGCTGGAGTTCGCCCAGCGTGTCGACCTCCCAGGCCAGGTGGTACAGCCCGACGCTCGAGCGGCCCGCACCCGACGACGCGGCCGAGGCGCCGATCTCGAAGAGGCCGAGATCGTGGTCGTTCGTCGAGTCGGGTGCCTGCAGGAACGCAGCGCCCGGGAACTCGGTAACGACCCGGAAGCCGAGCGCGTCGCCGTAGAACTGTGTCGAGGCAGCGACGTCACGGACGTAGAGCACTGCGTGGTTGAGTCGGTGAACACCCATGGACCGTCGCAACCTCGTTGCGTACGCAAATATTCCGCAGGATCGCCGCCGGCCTGCCAACCCTGTCCTTCGGGGTCGGGTCCGGAAGGACAGGGTTGGCGGAAAACTCTGATGGTGGCGGCGACGACAGCGGCGAGACTGGGGACATGGCGACGCAGGCCGGTGTGACCGGTTCTCGTTGGCGTGCCCTCGGTGCGCTGCTGCGGCCCGACGTGTGGCGTTGGGTCGGCCTCGGCGCGCTCGTGGCGGTCGGGTCGGCGCTCACGATCGCAGGTCCGCTGGTCGTGCGCCGCGTCGTCGACACCGCCGCCGACGGGACGACGGCCGCGGAGATCACGCGCCTCGCGTTGATCTTCCTGGCGATCGCCGCGTTCGCGCAGTTCATCGCAGTGGTCGTCGCGTGGCTCGCCACCGTCGCTGCATGGCGGACGACCAACGAGTTGCGTCTCACGATGACGCGCCACGTCCTCGGTCTCGACCACGAGTTCCATCGCACCCACACCCCCGGCGAGCTGATCCAGCGCGTCGACGGCGACATCACCTCGGTGTCGGACTTCCTCAGCCAGGTCGTCACCAAAGCGGCCGGCGCTGCGATGCTCGTGTGCGGCATGGTCGTCGTGCTCGGCGTGATCGACTGGAGACTCGGCCTCGGCATGGCGGTCTACGTCGGCCTCGCGCTCGGTGTGATCGTGCGGACCAGGCACCGCGCGGTGTCGGAGTCCTCCGACGAGATGGGTGCGCTCGGTCGTCTGTACGGAGGCATCGAGGAACGCCTGACCGCTGCGGAGGACCTTCGATCCAACGGTGCTGCCGACCACGTCGCCTGGCGTTTCGTCGAGGACAGCGAGGGAGCGCTCGTCAGCGCCGTGCGGCGGGAGCGCGCGTTCCTCGTCATGTGGTGGTTCGTGCAGGGCGCCGTCGCCGCCGGATGGGTGTTGTCGCTCGTGCTCGGAGCAGCGCTCGTCGCCGCCGGCACGATCACGGTCGGCACGGCATTCCTCCTCTTCCAGTTCGTGCTGCTCGTCGCTCGGCCACTCGAAGAAGTGGTGCACGAACTCGAGACGGTCCAGAAGGCCAATGGTGCCATGGTGCGCGTCGCCGACCTGTTGGCGATTCGACCCAACGTGCTCGACGACGGCTCCACCAGTCCGGCGCCGGGGCCGCTGTCGATCACGGCGACCGACGTCGACTTCGACTACGGAGACGACCAGCCGGTGTTGGCAGCGGTCGACCTGCGCATCGAGGCCGGGCGCTCGGTCGGCATCGTCGGCCGCACGGGCAGTGGCAAGACCACGTTCTCCCGTCTGGTGCTGCGACTCGTCGAGCCGACCGGCGGACACCTCGCGCTGGGCGACGTCCCGATCGCCGACATCCCGCTGGTGGAACTCCGCCGCCGGGTGGCGCTCGTCCCGCAGGAGGTCGAGCTGTTCGCCGGAACCCTGCGCGACAACGTGACCCTCTTCGACGACGAGCCGACCGACGCGGACGTGATCGACGCGCTCGAACGGGTCGGCCTGGGCTCCCTCGCCGCGGACGGTATCGAGCGCGAGCTCGGCGCGGCGGGAGCAGGGCTCTCCGCAGGCGAGGCGCAGCTCCTCGCCCTGGCTCGGGTCTGGCTGCGCGATCCCGACATCGTCGTGCTCGACGAGGCCACCGCACGAGTCGACCCCGAGACCGAACGGCGCCTGGAGGCGGCGGTCGTCGAGCTGATGCGCGGTCGGACCACGCTCGTGATCGCGCACCGCCTGTCGACGCTGCGGTCGGTCGACGAGATCATCGTGTTCGATCACGGGCGCATCGTCGAACACGGCGATCGCGTCGAACTCGTCGGTGACGACGACAGCCGGTTCGCTCGACTCCTCGCGCTCGCCCTCGACAGCGAGTCCGACGCCGAGTCGGATGCGACCGACGCAGCCACCCGATCGGAGGTGACGTCGTGACCACCGACCTCGGCCTTGCGCACCTCGAACCGGAGATCGGGCCGCGACCGCCGACCGACGCCGGCGCCGCACACGAGGAACCCTCCGTCGAGGACCTGTCGCTCGACGGGGTGCCGAACGTCTGGGCGCTCGCGTGGCGCGTGTCCCAACACCGACCGAAGGAGTTCTGGCTCGGCTGGATCCTGTTCGTCGTGTTCTTCACGATGCCCGCGATCAGCGGGTACCTGCTCGGCCGCGGCTACGACGCGCTCGAACGCGGCGACACCTCCGAGACGATGTGGTGGGCCGCGGCGATCGCCGTCAGCGAGACCATTCGGATGGTCTCGATCCATCACGGAGCACTGATCTGGACCAAGGCATGGATCCACATGCAGACGCTGCTGCGCGCCAACATGCTCGCCGCGCAGATGGCGAGCGGCGGTGTCCATGCCGGGCAGCCGATCGGCTCGGCAGGCTCCGCGATCACCCACTTCCGCGACGACACCGAGGACGTGGCGAACCTGGTCGATGGCATGGTCGACATCTCCGGTGGCGTCGTGTTCACCGTGATCGCCGGGTTCGTGCTCGGTGCCGCCGATGCGCGGGCGGCCGCGGTGCTGGTGATCCCGCTGCTGGGCGTGGGCATCGCGACGCGAGTGCTCGACACGCGCATCAAGGAGTACCGGGCGGCAGATCGACGTGCGACCGAAGGCGTGACCGGTCTGCTCGGTGACGTGATGGCGGCCGCCACCACGGTCAAGGTGAACGACGCGACCGAGCCGATGTTGCGGAGACTGGCCGTGCTGGTCGAGCGTCGCCGCGTCACCGCGGTCCGCGACCGCGTGCTCGAGGAGGGCGTCCAGGCGTTCAGCCAGGGTGCCGCCGACATCGGCCTCGGTCTGGTGCTGCTCGTCAGTGCGGGTGCGATCGCGTCGGGATCGTTCGACCTCGGCACGTTGGCGCTGTTCACGGCGTACCTCGGTTGGTTGAGCTTCCTGCCGCGCATGGTCGGTCGGGTGCTCGCTCGGCGCAAGCAGGCCGGCGTGGCCTTCGACAGGATGCGCACACTGGTCGCTGGTCAGGAGGCCGAGAACACCGTTCGTCGTCAGCGGCTCCCGATCGACCCCAGCGATCAGCGCGAGCGGACGGACGTCGTACGTCCCGAGCGGGTCTCGCTCGAACGGCTCGAGGTCGACGGGCTCACCGTCTCGTACGGCGGCAGTCCCGTCCTCGACGACGTGTCGTTCGACGTCGGCCGCGGTGAATTCGTCGTGATCACCGGTCCGGTCGGGGCGGGCAAGAGCACATTGCTCCGAGCGCTGTTGGGCCTGGCCTGGCAGGCGGAGGTCCGTGGTTCGGTGCGCTGGAACGGCGTGGAGATCGACGACCGGGCGGCGTTCCTCGTGCCGCCGAACGCCGCGTTCCTGTCACAGGTGCCCCAGCTGATCTCGGACAGTGTGGCCGACAACGTCGGTCTCGGACCCGTCTCCGCCGACGACCTGGCGCGCGCCTTGGAACTGTCGGCGATCGCCACCGACATCGCCGCGATGCCTGCGGGCACGGCCACACTGATCGGTCCGCGCGGGCTGCGCTTGTCGGGCGGACAGCGCCAACGGTTGGCCACGGCGCGGGCGCTCGTCCACTCGCCCGAGCTCGTCGTACTCGACGACCTGTCGAGCGCGCTCGACGTCGAGACCGAAGTCCAGTTGTGGACCAATCTCGCCGACGCCGGCATGACGGTGATCGCGGTCTCACATCGCGCGGTCGCCTTCGATCGCGCCAACCAGGTCCTGCGCCTCGACGCCGGCCGCCTGGTGGAGTGATTGCACCAGGGGTCAGAACGCCTGCTGCAATCAGGTTGCCCGGCGGCGTGACCGGTGCTCGGCGGTGTGCGTGCGGCTCGCGCAGCGCGGGTCGGCGCAGAAGCGGCGGGAACCGTTGCGGGTGACGTCGTAGAAGAGGTGTTCGCAGTCGGAGGCGGCACACGTGCCGAAGCGACTCGTGCCGTGGTCGCACAGTTCCTGTGCCACCGCCATCAGGAAGTCGGCGATCACCTGATCGTCGAACGTCGCCGACGACGGCGTCCAGTGGATGTGGAGGTCGGCGCCGTCGTGGTCGGTCAGCGACGGGGTGATGTGGATGCCGGCGAGCTGCAGGTTGATCCACGCCACGGTCGGCTCCGGTTCGGCATCGGGCAGTCGGCGCAGCGTGGGGATCATGGCGCCGATGCGTTCCTCGATCCGATCGATGGCTGCGGCGGAGGCACCTGCGGCGCGGCTGAAGCGGTGCTCGTGGAGGAGCGTGCGGACGTCGACCGGTTCGCCGTCGGGACCCGCGGCGTCGGACAGCGCGTTGACGAGATCGACGAGCGCCTCGATCGTGAGGCGGATCTCCGTGTCGTGCCCGGACGTGACGTACACGTTGGCGAGCGTAACTGCCGCGAATGGTGTAAGGTACTAACTCAAGTTAGACACTTACAGAAATCCTCGCTCCATCATGCACCTCCTCCTCAATCTTCTCGTCCTCGTCGCCACCGTCCTCGGATCGTGGATGGCGTTCCCGCAGGCGCGTCGGATCGCCCGCACGCGCCGCGTCGACGGCGTCTCGGTGACCTGGATCGGCGTGAGCCTCGCCATCAACGCGTGGTGGCTCAGCTACGGGTTGGTCGCCGGCGTCTGGGCGCTCGTCCCGGTGTCGACCATCTCGCTGCTGCTCTACGGAGTGATGGCCTGGTTCTTCGTCCTCTCGGTCGGTCGAGACGCCATTGCGAGGGCTCGCGCTCGGGGTGTTCGGACTCGGGATGGTGCCGCTGCCGTTCCTGGTGATCGGCGGCTGGGAACTCGCCGGTGTCGCCGTCGGGCTCTCGTACGGGATCCAGTTGCTCCCTGCCGTCGTCGCGTCGCTGCGTACGTCGGTGCTGTCGGGAGTGTCGTCGACGACCTGGATCATCGCCGCGGTCGAGTCGATCCTGTGGTTGGCCTACGGCGTCGGCGTCGGCGACGTCGCGCTCGACGCTGGCCGGCCTCGTCGGCGTGGTCATGGCGTCGGTGATCCTCGTGCGCCTCGCGGTCACGGGACATCGACCGTTCGTCGTCCTCGATCCGTGCCGCCGTCTCGAGGTCGCCACGGCGGGCTGACGGCGTGCCGTATGTCCCGCGTGTGCCGCGCGGTGGACAATCGCACAACCGTCACTAGTCTGATGCCCGTAAACGTGAGTCAACGGTGGCTCCGATTTCAACAAGGAGCCGAAATGGCCACAGGTACAGTGAAGTTCTTCAATGACGAGAAGGGCTTCGGTTTCATCTCTCGCGACGACGGTGACGACGTCTTCGTGCACTACTCGAACATTCAGGGGTCCGGTCGCCGGTCGCTGAACGACGGCGACACCGTCGAGTTCGAGATCGCTGCGGGCCGCAAGGGCCCCGAAGCGGTCGACGTCAAAGTCGTCTGAGGAGGCGTTCCGATTGGCTCGAAGCCCACAGTCCTACCAGAAGCGTCAGCGAGAACTCCGCAAGAAGGAGCGCAAGGCCGAGAAGCTCGCCGTTCGACACGGCAAGTCATCGGACTCGGACGAGGACGTCGATGACGGCCCCGACGAAGATGCGCTGCTCGAGGAGTTCCGCCAGTTGAACGAGAAGTTCGCTGCCGGCGATGTCGAGGAGGAGGACTTCGAGTACCGCAAGGCGGAGATCTTCGCCAAGCTCGGCCTCGGGGAAGCCCCCGAACCGCGCGAGGAAGTCTCCGAATCGGTCGACTGACCCGACAGACGCTACGAATCGCACGAATGCCCCCGGGGAGACCCGGGGGCATTCGTCGTTTTCCGCAGGCCCCGCACGTGCCGGATCGGGCCAGCCCCTCCCGTGCGATGAGCGAACCGCCCGAATACCGACATTTCGCTCATCGTGGGTCGCCATGAGCGAACCGCCCGAATACCGTCGTTTCGCTCATCGTGGGAGCGTTGCATTCATCGCTCCATAGTTATATAGTGCTGCGCATGTCCAAGGCGCTTCCGCCCGAACTGCTCGAACACGTCGCCGAACGCTTCCGCGTCCTCGGCGACGCGACGCGGCTCGGCATCATCCGCACACTGCTCGACGACGGCGAGCAGAACGTCGGCCAGCTGGTCGACCGCCTCGGAACCAGCCAGGCCAACGTGTCCAAGCACCTTCGCATCCTCCACGATGCGAGGATCGTCACGCGGCGGACCGAGGGCACGTCCGCCTACTACGCCGTCACCGACCCGAGCCTGATGCCGGTGTGCGCCATCGTCTGCGACCGTCTGCGCGAGCAGGTGGCCGACGACGCCCGCACGTTCGCCGTCTGACCGCCCCGTCCAACCACCGCCCCAGTCCAACCACCGCACCCGCAACCACCGAGAAGGAACCACGATGAGCACGGACCTCGAACCACCACCATTGAGCAATCCATCGCTTCATGAGCATCAACCGCTAGATCATCACGACGACATGGAGACCGACGTCGTGCATCCACCGCTCGCTCGGATGGGCCGCTGGGCCCACAGCCATCGCAAGCTGGTGATCATCACCTGGGCGGTGCTGGCCATCGGTCTCGGCGTGTTCGCGCCGAAGCTCGAACACGCGCTCTCCGGAGCGATGTGGGAGGTCAACGGCAGCGAGTCGCTCGCCGCCCGCGACGTGATCGACGAGCAGTTCGGCGGATTGTCGTCGCAGTCCGCGGTCGTCGTGATCCAGAGTCAGTCGACCCCGATCGACGATCCTGCGTACCAGCAGGTGATCAGCGACGTCAACGCGTTGATCGTGGCGGAGCCGGGATTCGGCCAGCCGATGCCGGCCCAGCCCGGCATGGACGGTATGACCGTGATGATCCAGGCCGGCGCCGAGGTCGATCCGACCGAGGCCGTGCGATCCGCCGGCGACCTCGGCGACGAGATCTCGGAGCTGTCCGAGACGGTCGCCGGTGACGAGATCTCGGTCGCGCTGACCGGTTCGCCGGCGTTCTGGGACGACTTCAACGAGGTCAACCGCGAGGGCATGCTCAAGGCCGAGATCCTGACGTGGCCCGTCACGGCCGTGATCCTCGTGATCGCGTTCGGAACGCTGGCCGCGGCGGGACTCCCGCTCGTGCTCACCGCTGCCGGCCTGCTCGCTTCGATGGGCGTGCTGTACGGCATCACCCAGATCACCGACCTGTCGATCTGGACGCTGAACTTCGCCATGATGTTCGCGCTCGCGCTCGGCATCGACTACGCCCTCTTCATCGTCACTCGCTATCGAGCGGCGCTCCACGCCCACCCCGAGGATCCGCAACACGCCGCCGGCATCTCGATGGACACGGCCGGCAAGGCCGTGCTGTTCTCCGGCATCACGGTGCTGATCAGCCTCTCGGCCGTCCTGCTCGTGCCGATCCCGGCGTTCCGCTCGATGGCCGCCGGCATGATGCTGTCGGTCAGCTTCGTCCTGCTCGCTGCGCTCACCCTGCTCCCCGCACTGCTCGGTCCCGGCATCGACAAGTTCGCCCTGCCGTGGCACTCCAAGGGCGACCACCACAGCGAATTCTTCGCCAGGCTCGCCGACCGCATCCAGGCGCACAAGGTCGTCGTGGCCGTCGGTGCCGTCGTCGTGCTGCTCGCACTGGCGCTGCCTCTGCTCGGACTGAAGACCGGCATGCCCGGCATCACCGTGCTCCCCGAGGACGAACAGGCCCGCCAGGGCTACGACATGATCGCTGACGGCTTCGGTCCGGGCGGTCCCGGCCCGATCCAGGTCATCGTTCCGGCCGGCGAGGATGCCCAAGCCGTCGCCGACCAGGTGATGGCCACCGAGGGCGTCGTGATGGCGTTCCCGCCGCAACCCGGCATGGAAGGCGCAAGCATCATCCAGGCCGTCGGTGCCTACGACCCGTCATCCGACGAGGCGCTGGCGCTGATCCCGGCACTGCGAACCGACCTCCCCGACGGCGTGCTCGTCGGCGGCCCGGTCGCCGAGAACTACGACCTCGACCAGACCCTCAGCGAGAAGGCACCGCTGGTCATGGGCGTCGTCCTCGTCCTCGGCTTCATCCTGTTGATGATCGCCCTGCAGGCGGTGATCGTCGCCTTCGTCGGCGTGATCTTCAACCTGCTGTCGGTCGGCGCCGCGTTCGGTGTCGGTGCGCTGGTGTTCCAGCACGGCATCGGTGCCGGCCTCCTGAGCTTCGACAGCCAGGGCTACCTCACCTCGTGGGCGCCGCTGTTCTTCTTCGCACTCGTGTTCGCCATCTCGATGGACTACACGGTGTTCCTCCTCGCCTCGACCCGGGAGCACTTCGAGCGCTCGGGCGACGCGGCCGAGGCGGTTCGAGGTTCACTCGGCCACGTCGGACGCCCGATCGTTGCCGCCGCCGGCGTCATGATCGCCGTGTTCTACACCTTCGCCATCGCCGGCACGCTGCCGATGAAGGAGATGGGCCTGATCCTCGGCACCGCGGTGCTGCTCGACGCCTTCCTCATCCGGTTGGTGCTCGTGCCGGCGACGCTCTACATCATCGGCAACCGGGCCTGGTGGCTGCCGCGTTGGATGGATCGCATCCTCCCCGACGTCAAGTTCGCCCACTGACGAAGACGCCCTGATCGGTGCGGACGGGCTCACGGCCTCGTCCGCACCGTCGCGGTCCCCGGAGACCCGGGCTCGGAGGACGTTACGGGCGGGTGAGGGCGGCGAAGGTGACGGCGGCGGCTTGGCCGACGTTGAGGGAATCGACCTCGACGCTGATCGGGATCCGGACCTGACGATCCACGGCTGCGAGGGCACGACGGGTCAGCCCCGGCCCCTCGGCGCCGAGGAGCACGGCGACCCGGTCGGGGATCTCCACGCTCCACAGCTCGTCGGCGGACGCCGCAGGGGTCATGGCCCACACCTCGAAACCCGCCGCTCGCAGATCGCCCAGGACCGCGGGCCAGCGGTCGGGCTCGGCACGCGAGATCGGCAGGGTCAGCACCTCGCCCATGCTCGACGCGCACGGTGCGGCGGGTGTACGGATCGGTGCACGTCGGATCGAGCAGCAGGCCGTCGATGCCGAACGCCTTCGCCGCCCGGGCGATCGCGCCGAGGTTCTCGTTGTCGTTCAAGCCCTCGAGTACGGCGAGGCGCCGTGCGCCGTGCATGAGTTCGTCGACGCGGGCGAGCGGACGTCGATGCGCACACGCCAGCACGCCGCGATGCAGATCGAAGCCGACCACCTCGGCGATCACGTCGCGGCTGACCTCGTACACCGCGATGCCGCGGTCCGCGAGCGTCGATGCGTCGGCGGCGAATCGTTCGACCCGCGAGGGGGCAAGCAGGACCGATCGGATCTGGTGACCCGACTCGATCAGCCGGGCGATCGCCACGTAGCCCTCGATGATGAACAGATCGTCACCCTCGTAGCGCCGACGAAACGCCTGGTCGTTCAGTGCCCGATAGTCGTCGAGCCTCGGATCGTCGGCACGTTCGACGACGATCGTGCTCAACGTGCGAACACCTGCGAGTCGTCGGCGAATGCCTTGAACTCGAGCGCGTTGCCCGACGGATCGAGCAGGAACATCGTCGACTGTTCGCCGACCTGACCGACGAAGCGGGTGTGCGGCTCGATCACGAAACTGGTGCTCGCGGCACGAAGTCGCGCCGCCAACTCGGCCCACGCTGCGGGCGTCAGCAGCACGCCGAAGTGCGGGACCGGCACATCGTGGCCGTCGACCGGATTCGACAGCGTCGGCGGTCGGAACGACGGGTCGAGATGAGCGACGAACTGATGGCCGTACAGATCGAAGTCGACCCATGTGTCCGCGCTGCGGCCCTCGCGGCAGCCGAGCAACCCGCCGTAGAACGCACGCGCGGCCGCAAGGTCGTGCACCGGCATGGCGAGGTGGAACCGCGACGGACGCTCGTCGGCGCTCACAGCGGCAACACGTAGGTGCCCTGGGCGGTGGCGGTCGGCCGGTCGCTGCGATCGTCACACCACACGTGCACGGTGCCGACGACGTTGCGACGACCGGCGACGTCGAGCGTCGCCTTGGCCCACAGCACGTTGCCCTGGGCCGGCCGCAGGAAGCGGATCGACAGTTCCGACGTCAGCGCCATCGGTTCGATCCGTCCGGTCGCGCCGAACACGAGATACCACAGCGCCGCGTCGGCGAGACCGAACTGCGACGGTCCCGACACGAACGCTCCCGGCCGGAGCTCAGCGTCGGAGATCTCTCGCCGAGCGACGGCGAAATCGGCGCCGATGGAGTCGCAGGTGTTGTTCGAACCCGGGAAGAGCTGTTCGATCATCTCGTTGACGGCCGTCACCGTCGGGAGCGAGCGCGTGTCATCGGCCGTGGCGGAAGGCATGCCCGCACGCTACTTGGACGATCGGGCCAGTTCCGAGCGACGCTTCGCCGTATCGATTCAGCGAGCTTCGCCGTATCGATTCAGCGAGCTTCGCCGTGTCGATTCTGCGAGCTTCGCCGTGTCGATTCTGCGAGCTTCGCCGCGACCGCGAAAGCGTGGCATCGTTGCGGCCATGACCGACCGCGACGCCACGATGTCCCCCGAGCCGCTCGAACGAGTCGTCGTCGTGGGTGCGTCACTCGCCGGCCTTCGCAGCGGCGGAGACGCTGCGCCAACACGATGTCGCGAAGTCGATCGTGATCGTCGGAGACGAAGTGCACCGGCCGTACGACCGTCCGCCGCTGTCGAAGAAGGTGCTGTCGGGCGAGTGGGAGCCCGACCGCATCCACCTCCGCCAACCCGACGTGTTCGACGACCTCGACGTCGAATGGCGACTCGGCAACGCGGCGCTCGAGCTCGATCTGCGCGCGCGCGAACTCGGCCTCGCCGACGGATCGGTCCTCGGTTTCGACGGTCTCGTCATCGCGACCGGCGCCCACCCTCGCCGACTCGCCGGTCAGGACACCTTCGATCACGTGCACGAACTGCGCACCCTCGACGACGCCCTCGGATTGCGTGCGGAGATCACGTCGGGCGGCCGCCACGTCGTGGTGATCGGCGCCGGTTTCATCGGTCTCGAAGCCGCGGCCACTGCCAGGTCGCTCGGCAACGACGTCGTCGTGCTCGAAGGGGCCGCCGCTCCGCTCATCCGTGGTCTCGGCGCCGAGATGGGCGAGGCGATCGCCGAGCTCCATCGCGCCCACGGTGTCGACGTCCGGTGCGGTGTCTTCATCGAGGGGCTGACCGCCGACGGGGTCCGGCTCGTCGGCGGCGAGGTCGTGCCCGCCGACGTCGTCGTCGTCGGCATCGGCGTCACGCCGAACACCCACTGGCTCGAAGGCAGCGGCCTGCGACTACGCGACGGCGTCGTCTGCGACGCCAACCTCAATGCGCTCGACGTGTCCGGCGAGGTGGTTCCCGGCGTGTTCGCGGCCGGCGACGTCGCTCGATGGCCGAACGGGCTCTTCGACGAGGAGATGCGCGTCGAGCACTGGACGAATGCCGCCGAACAGGGCGCCCACGTGGCCACCAATCTTCGTCACCTCGCCGCCGGTGAACCCTTCGAGCCCTACGAGCCACTGCCGTTCTTCTGGAGCGACCAGTTCGAACACCGCATCCAGTTCCTCGGGCGGGCTGCGATCGACGACGAGGTGCGCGTGGTCGCCGGATCCGTCGCCGACGCCAAGTTCCTCGCGCTGTTCGGACGCGAGGGCCGGTTGCACGGGGCGCTCGGCGTGAACGCCCCGCGATGGGTGATGCCGACACGCAAGCTGTTCCTCGAACGGGCCACCTGGGACGAGGCGATCGCGGCCACCTCGGGGCTCGACGCCTAGGCTCCTCGGATGACCTCAGCGGTTTCGCACACGTCGAACGTCTGGGCCAAGACCACCGATCTCCGGGTCGTCAGCGGGCACGGATGCCGGGTGGTCGACGTCGACGGCAACGAGTACCTCGACTTCACCGCCGGCATCGCCGCAGCGTCCACCGGCCACTGCCATCCGAAGGTCGTCCAGGCGATCGCGGACCAGGCGGCCCGATTCATCCACGCCCAGCAGAACGTGTACACCCACGATCTGCTCCAACCGCTGGCGGCCAAGCTCGACGAGATCACGCCGCCGTCGATCGACACGTTCTTCTTCGCCAACAGCAGCGACGAGGTGCTCGAGATCGCGGTCAAGGTGGCCAAGCACGCGACCGGCCGACACAACATCGTCGTGTTCGACGGCGCCTTCCACGGCCGCACCCATCTCACGATGGCGATGTCCACGGCGCGTGCCATCGACCGCGCCGGGTACGGCCCGTTCCCGCCGGGCGTCTTCGTCGCGCCGTTTCCCCGACCCGCACGCCTCCGATCAGGAGGCCGAGATCAGCCGGGCGCTCCGCGGCTTCGACCGGCTCCTGCAGACCCAGGTCGTCGCCGAGGAGATCGCCGCGATCGTGATCGAGCCGGTCATCAGCGAACGCGGCTACATCCCCACGCCCGCAGCGTTCCTCGCCGGGCTCGCCGAGCGGTGTCGCGAGCACGGGATCCTGTTCATCGCCGACGAGGTCCAGAGCGGGTTCGGCCGCACCGGCAAGATGTTCGCCATCGAAGCGCACGACGTCGAACCGGACATGCTCTGCATGGCCAAGGGAATCGCGTCGGGTTTCCCGTTCGCCGCCCTCGGGATGCGCAACTCGATCGACGCCAGCTGGCGTGTCGGCAGCCAGGGCGGCTCAACCAGCGGCAATCCGATCGGCTGCGCAGCGGCGCTCGCGACGATCGAGGTGCTGACCGCGCCGGGCTTCCTCGACAACGTCCACGCCCGGGGCACCCAGTTGATCGACGAGCTGCGCGAGATGCAGCAGCTCGATCAGGCGCTGATGTACGTCCGCGGTCGCGGCCTGATGGTCGCCACCGAGTTCGACACCCCCGAACGTGCCGAAGCGGTCGTCGCCCACTGCCTGCGTGAGCACCGCCTGATCCTGATGCTGGCCGGCACCCGCAACCGGACGATCCGGTGGATGCCGCCGCTGGTGGTCACGTCCGACGAGGTGAACGAGGCGACGCACGCCTTCGCGGCCGCGATCCGCGCCACGGGGTGATCGCCGTCGATGGCCCGTCTCGACTCGTCCCGCATTGCCGCGTGGCGGGGTCTGCAGGCGCTCGTCGGACAGATCGAACGAGGTCTCGACGAGGAGTTGCGCGCCGACTGGGACATCCCGCTCGGATGGTTCGACGTGCTCGCCTCGCTCCAACGCCTCGGTGGACGCGCCCGGCCGCTCGACATCGCCGCTGACCTCCGGCTGCCGCCGTCGAGCCTGAGCCGCCGACTCGATCGGCTCCAGGAGGAGGGCTGGATCGCCCGGCATCGGGAGGTGCCCGGCGCCGACCTTCGAGCGGTCGAGGTCGAACTCACCCGCACCGGCCGCCGGCTGTGGCGGGAGATGAACGTCAGCTACCGCCGTGCGATCCAGGCGCAGTTCGCGATCCATCTCGACGACGGGGACATCGCCGACATCGCACGTGTGCTCGACACGCTGTTCGGCATCGACGACCCGGGTGACGAGCAAGTGCAGCAGGGGTCAGACCCCTGGTGACATCGCCGTCGACTCAGGCGTACATCGCCTCGATCTCGTCGCCGTAGCGGGCGTTCACGCCGCGCCGCTTGAGCTTCGAGGTCGGCGTCAACATGTCGCTGTCGGGCAGCCACTCCTCGCCGACGAGGGTGAACTTCTTGATCTGCTCGACCTGCGCGAACTGCTGGTTCACCTCGTCGATGCCGGCCTGCACCTCGGCGATCACGTCGGGGTCGGCGGCGAGTTCGGCGAGCGACAGCGACTCCTTGCCGTGCGACTTGGCCCACACGGCCGCGGCCTCGGGATCGAGCACCAGGATCGCCGACACGAACTTGCGGGCGTCACCGATCGCCGCGGCCTGACCGATCAACGGGATCGTCTTGAGCGCCGCTTCGAGGTTCGCCGGGCTGATGTTCTTGCCGCCCGAGGTGATGATGAGCTCCTTCTTGCGGTCGACGATCTTGATGTAGCCCTCGTCGTCGATCTCGCCGATGTCACCCGAGTGCAGCCATCCGTCGATGATCGTCTCGGCGGTCTTGTCGGGCTGCTTGAAGTACCCCTCGAACACGTTCCCGCCGCGGCAGATCACCTCGCCGTCCTCGGCGATCTGCACCTCCATGCCGTGACAGCCGCGCCCGACGGTGCCGATCTTCGGCCGCTCGGGCGAGAACGTCATCGGACCGGTCGTCTCGGACATGCCGTAGATCTCCGCGAGCGGCACGCCGATCGCGTTGAACCACTCGAGCACGGGCACCGGGATCGGCGCAGCACCGGTGATCGCCAACTCGACGGCGTCGAGACCGACGAGTGCACGCACGTTCGAGAACGCCACGCTGTCGAGGAAGTCGAGCGTCGCCTGCTGTTCGTCGGTGAAGTCGCCGTCGAGGTTCGAGCGGCGGATCTCGATCGCCGCGTTCACACCGTCGTCGAACTGGGCCTTGCGTTCGGGATCGGCCGCGAGCGCGGCGTTGACGCCGTTGTAGATCTTCTCCCACACTCGCGGCACGCCGAACGCGAGCTGCGGGTGCACTTCCTTGAGGTACATCGTCAGCTGGTTCGGATCGGGACAGCAGTACACGCTGTAGCCGAGCATCATCGACTGGTAGTGGCTCACGGCGCGTTCGGCGATGTGGGCCATCGGCAGGTACGACACCACGCGCATCCCGACGAAGTCGTCGAACGTGATCGACCGCTTCAGGATCTCGATCGTGTACACGATGTTGTACTGGCTGATCATGACGCCCTTGGGTGGGCCGGTGGTGCCGGAGGTGTAGATCAGCGTGGCGATGTCGCCGGGCTCGGTCGCCGCGGCGAGCGCGTCGAGGTCGGCGGTGCCGCTGCCGAACAGTTCGGCGGCAGCGAAGACGCCGTCGGGCAGCGGACCCTCGGGTGGTTCGATCACGTAGACGCGCTCGAGCGCCGGCAGCTCGGAGCGGACCTTCAGGATCCGCTCGAGGAACCCGGCGTCCTCGACGATGGCGATGCGCGCCTCGGCGTGACCGGCGAGGTACTGGATCTCCTCGGGCGACGACGAGTTGTAGATGCTGACCGGAGTGGCCCGCAGGAACTGCGCCGCGGCGTCGAACCAGTGGAAGTCGGGACGGTTGCGCATCATCAGCAGGACGCGCTCGCCGGCGCTCACACCGACGCCGGCCAAGCCGGCCGCCGCGCCGGCGACCTGGTCGGCGAACTCCTGCAGCGTCCACGCGTTCCAGCCGCCGTCGCTGCGCATCGAGTGCAGCGCCGGCGATCCCGGATTGGCCCGCACGAGGGCGAGGAACTCGCGCGGCACGGTGCGACCCGCAGCGGCGGCGTCGACCTCGGCGATGGAGGACAGTGGTGTCAGCGTCGTCATGTGTTCATTGTCACACGGACGGCGGCTGGGGGAAACCCGCAACGGATAGCGTGACCCGATGCCCGCGGTGTCGACCGTGATCTGGGTGGGCGTCGGCGTGGCTCCTCGGCTACGTCCTGTGGAAAACCGGGATCATGATGCTGCGCAGCATGACGTCGATGCCCCCGGAGCCGCCGCCGACCGGTGAGCTCCGCAAGGTGAACCGCAGGTATCGCTGCGATGTCTGTGGGGTGGAGTTGAAGTTGACGATGGCCCCTGACGAGGACCCACCGCCCCCGCGGCACTGTCTCGAGGACATGACCGAGGTCGCGCCGCTCTTCGAGTGAGTCGTCGCGTGTCGGCGCCCGACCGGTGAGTTGTCCACAGGAGTGTGGACAACCTGGGGGAAATCACATCGATGTGGTTTCGGAGGGGCCGGTGCGTCGACCCCAGACCTCACGGACCTTTTCGTAGACACCCTGGTCGTAGGAGAACTCGACCATGTTCCCGTCGGGATCGTGCAGCATGCAGATGTAGCCGATCGGGTCGGGCATCAGCGTCGCCGGCATGGCCAGGCAGCCGGCAGCTTCGCCCCGGCGGGCGATGTCGTCGACGCCGGCACGGTCGGGCATCTCGATGCCCATGTGGTTGAACGGGCCGATCGCCGCGATCGGCGCCGGTGCGAACGGATCTCGATGCTCGTGGAACTGGGCGACGACCAGGATGAAGGGGAACTCACCGCTGTCGGAATGCCCGAGCCATGCGCCGTAGCCGTCGTCGTCCTCGCGGCGGTCGAGCAATTCGAGCGGCGTGAACTCGAGGTACCAGTCGATGGTCGCGTCGATGTCGGAGACCCGAAGCGCCGTGTGGGTCCAACGCGGTGTCGTGGGTCGGAGGGAGTGCAGTGGTTCGGTCATCGGATCCTCCGGTTCGACACGGCCCCGGTCACCTGACCCGGCGTCGACGTTGCGCTATCGCCACTTGGTGGCGGTGTAGAGGCCACCGAGGATCATCACGAGCCCGATCAACGTCGGGATGTTGCTGTCGGTGAACACCAGGTAGCGCAGCATGATCATGACGCCGCCGCCGATCAGCAGCACGAGCATGATCACCGGGATCCAGTTCGGTGGGACGAGCTGGCGGCGCTGCGCCTTGGGTGTGTAGCGCGACGATGCAGCGACCTCGTGGTGGTCGTCGTGGTGCTTGTCGCTGCTGTTCGTACTGACGTGGCGGTCCTCTGGTCGCGTCCCTTTCGGGGTGACCCGTCCACCGCCCGTCTTTCGCTTCGGGGGAGCCATGCGGTCCCGAGCATACGTGATTCGGGCAACAGTGCATTCACGGCGGGTGCGCAGGTGCCCGACGCTCCATACTTGGACGGTGACTTCTGCTCCGCGTGTCCTGGTGATCGACAGCTACGACAGCTTCGTCTACAACCTCGTGCAGTACCTCGGTGAGCTGGGTGCCGACCCCGTGGTGGTGCGCAACGACCAGCTGAGCGTCGAGGAGGCCGTTGCGCTCGCGCCCGACGCCGTCCTGTTGTCACCCGGTCCGGGTCGCCCCGAGTCGAGCGGCATCATCTGCGACGCCATCGGGGCGTTCGCCGGCGCGTGGCACGCCGCTGTTCGGTGTGTGCCTCGGACATCAGGCGATCGGTCACGTCTACGGCGCCGACGTCGTCGGTGCTCCCGAGCTGATGCACGGCAAGACCTCACCGATCCTGCACGAGGGCGCGGGCGTCTTCGCAGGGCTGCCGTCGCCGTTGACCGCGACGAGGTACCACTCGCTCACGCTCGCACCCGACAGCATCCCCGACGAGCTGGTCGTCACGGCGCGCAGCGCCGACGGTGTCGTGATGGGCGTGCGGCACCGGACGCTCGAGGTGGAGGGCGTCCAGTTCCACCCCGAGAGCATCCTCACGGGTCACGGTCACGACCTGTTGCGCACGTTCCTGTCCCGCGTCGCCTGAGCGGGGGCGGCTCAGGGAATCGTCGTCGTGGTGGTCGCCGGTGCGCGTCGTGGTCGCCGGCGGGGCGTGTCGGCGGGACCGTCGTGGTGGGCGGCGGGATCGTCGTCGGGTGGTGCCGTGTTGCGGGCGACCACGATGGTGATCTCGGTGCCCGGTGGGACCCGCGAACCGACGGGCAGGCTCTGGGAGATGACACGACCGTCCTCGGCCGTTCCGAAGTTGCCGTCCTGGTAGCTGACCACCGGGATCAGGCCGAGCTCGGTGAGCGTGTTGCGAGCCTGGGCCTCGGTGCGGCCGACGACCACCGGCACGCGGACGTCCTCCGGCCCGCTCGACACGATGATCAGCACGTCGCTGCCGATCTCGACGAGTTCGCCGGGGCCGGGTCGGATCTCCATGACGGTGTTCTCGGGCACCGTCGGGCTCGAGCGCACGTCGGTGGTGACGACGAATTCGTACGGCGCAGCGGTGAGCACGGCACGGGCGTCGACCTCGGTCATCCCGATCACCTCACCGGGCACCTGCACGCTCGACGGCGGTGCCGACACGACGAGGTTGACCGTCGACCCCTGCAACGCCGGCGTCTCGGGCGCAGGGTCGGTGCTGACCACCGTGTCCTCGGCGATGTCGTCTCGTTCGACGGTGGTGAGCTCACCGACGACGAAGCCGTCGGCGGCGAGCCGGTCCGCGCGTCGGCGGACGAGAGCCCGACGACGTTCGGGATCGGCACCAGTTGCGGATCGGGGTTGTAGACGACCTCGACGATCTGATCCTGC
>CAVVAO010000011.1:0-145553 GCA_963746285.1 Ilumatobacteraceae bacterium
CTCACCGATCCTGCACGAGGGGTCGGGCGTCTTCGCCGGGCTGCCGTCGCCGTTGACCGCGACAAGGTACCACTCGCTCACGCTCGCCCCGGACAGCATCCCCGACGAGCTGGTCGTCACGGCGCGCAGCGCCGATGGCGTGGTGATGGGTGTACGGCACCGGACGCTGGAGGTCGAGGGCGTCCAGTTCCATCCCGAGAGCATCCTCACCGGTCACGGTCACGATCTGTTGCGCACGTTCCTGTCCCGCATCGCCTGAGCGCGGGGTTCAGGGAATCGTCGTCGTGGTGGGCGCCGGTGCCGTCGTGGTCGCCGGCGGGGGTTCCGTCGTGGTGGGCGGTGGGATCGTCGTCGGTGGCGCCGTGTTGCGGGCGACCACGATGTTGACCTCGGTGCCCGGAGGGACGCGCGAACCCACGGGCAGGCTCTGCGAGATGACGCGACCGTCCTCGGCCGCTCCGAAGTTGCCGTCCTGATAGTCGACCCTCGGGATGAGGCCGAGTTCGGTGAGCGTGTTGCGAGCCTGGGCCTCGGTGCGGCCGACGACCACCGGCACGCGGACGTCCTCGGGTCCACTCGACACGATGAGTAACACGTCGCTGCCGATCTCGATGAGTTCGCCGGGGCCGGGTCGGATCTCCATGACGGTGTTCTCGGGCACCGTCGGGCTCGAGCGCACGTCGGTGGTGACGACGAATTCGTAGGGCGCAGCGGTGAGCACGGCACACGCGTCGACCTCGGTCATTCCGATCACTTCACCGGGAACCTGCACGCTCGACGGCGGAGCCGACACGACGAGGTTGACCGTCGAACCCTGCAACGCCGGCGTCTCGGGCGCAGGGTCGGTGCTGACCACCGTGTCCTCGGCGATGTCGTCTCGTTCGACGGTGGTGAGCTCGCCGACGACGAAGCCGTCAGCGGCGAGCCTGGTCTGCGCATCGGCGGACGAGAGCCCGACCACGTTCGGGATCGGCACCAGTTGAGGATCGGGGTTGTAGACGACCTCGACGATCTGGTCCTGCAGGATCAGCGTGCCCGCGATCGGATCGGTGCGATGGACGAAACCGGCCGGGACGAGGTTGTTCTCCTCGGCGAGCGTGGTGAAGGCGATGTCCTTCGCCGTCAGATCGGCGGTCACTTCGGCCAGCGGACGGTTCGTGTAGTCCTCGAGGACGAACTGTTCGGCCTCCGCGCCACCGTCGTCGGCGCTCAGCGCTTGGAACAGCAGGACGCCACCGATGACGAGCAGGATCAACGCGATGAACGCGCCGAGTGCATACCAACCGGTGCGCGAGCCGTTGGTGTCGTAGTACATCGCGTCGGCGGACGCGCCGGTCGGATAGCCCGCCTCGATCATCCCGGTCGAGGGCACCGTGCTGGAGCGAGGTGCACTGGTCGGAACCATCCCGGTGGGGGCGGTCGTGGGATTGACGGTGGTGGCGCCGGCCACGCCGGCAGCTGCAGCACCGGCGATTGCGACCCCGGCGACACCCGCCGCACGGTTCTGCGTGACCTGCGCAGCGGCGAGCGCCTGCACCGGCTCGTCGTTGCGGAAGCGGCGCAGGTCGTCGCGCAGCGCCGATGCGCTCGGGTAGCGCAACTTCGGGTCCTTGGCGAGCAGCTTCGCGACGATCGCCTCGAACGAGCGGGGCACGTCGGCCACGATCTGCACGAGCGGCTGCGGCAGGCGTCGTGGACCTGCTTGTAGGCGATGCTCACCGGGTTCTCGCCGGTGAACGGCGGCTTGCCGGCCACCATCTCGTACATCACGATGCCGAGCGAGTACAGATCGCTGCGCGGATCGGGCTGGGCCCCCTGGGCCTGCTCGGGCGAGAAGTACGTGGCGGTCCCCATCACGGAGCCGACCTGCGTGAGGTTCGACTCCGTCGGTGCGTTCAGCGCACGGGCGATGCCGAAGTCGGCGACCTTCACCTGGCCGTTCGAGCCGATCAGGATGTTCGCCGGCTTGATGTCGCGGTGCGCGACGTGGTTGTCGTGGGCGAACCCCAGCGCGGCGGCGACCTCGCTGGCGATCTCCGCGGCCTGCTTCGACGTGAGCTGCTTGTTCGTCGACAGGATCTCGGCGAGGGTGCGACCCTGCACCTCCTCCATGACGATGAAGTACGTGCCTTCGTACTTGCCCCAGTCGTAGACATTGACGATGTTGGGGTGCGACAGGCTGGCGGCCGACTGTGCTTCGCGCCGGAACCGCTCGACGAAGTTGGCGTCGGTCGCGAACTCGGGGAACAGCACCTTGACGGCGACCTGGCGATCGAGCAACAGATCGGCGGAGAAGACGTCGGCCATGCCGCCGCGCCCGATCCGCTTGTGGATCTCGTACCGGTCGTTGATGACCGTCGCCTGACCGTTGTTCGTCACTGTGTGCTCTCTCCGCCGCCGCGTTGATCCGCAGCGCTGTGCAAGGTTACCGACTGGTCACCCTGCGTGAGCTTCACGTCGCTGGGCGGAAGTGGACGTCCGCGCGGCTTCCTCGTGCTCATCCGCCGGCCTCCGGGGCGGGAACGGCGGGCGTCGCGCCGGGTCCGGTGAGCAGGAAGTCGAGCATGCCCTTGGCGATCGGCCCCGCCAGTCGACCGCCGGTTGCCGCGACATCGGCGGTCGACTGGACGTTGGTGAGCACCACCGACACGGCGTACTGCGGGTCGTCCGCTGGCGCGAACGCGACGATCCAGGCGTGTGACAGGTCGGGATTCGACGGATCGCCGAGCTCGGCCGTGCCGGTCTTTGCCGCCACCGGGATCCCTCCGTTCAGCGCGATGCAGCAGCTCGCGGTGCCGCGCTCGGCGACGCCGATCATCAGCTGCCGCTCGATCTCCGCGGTCGCCGGCGAGATCGGCGTCTTCCACACCGAGGGGCTCGTCTCGTCGAGCACCCGGCCCTCCTGGTCGTAGGTCGACTCGACCGCGTACGGCGTCATCATCTGGCCGCCGTTCGCGACCGTCGCGGCCACCATCGCCATGTGCAGCGGCACCATCTGCACCTCGCTCTGGCCGAAGCCGCGGATCGCGAGCAGTGGGAGCTCCTCCGCGAGGTTCTCGGTGCTGCCGAAGGTGCTCGCGATCGGGCGCGGCAGGTCGATCGGCAACGGCTCACCGATCCCCCACGCCTCGGTGCCGGCGACCATCGCCTCGGGCCCGAGAAGTGTTGCCAGCTGTGCGAACGGGATGTTGCAACTGCGGGCGAACACCGTGGCCATGTCGCCGCCACAGAGGCTGCCGTTGTAGTTCTGGATCGGGTCGTCGGTCTGCGGCGGCACCCATTCGCGCTCGCTGGCGAACTGGCTGTCGAGGTCGGCGATGCCGTTCTCGAGTGCGATGCCGGTGGTGATCACCTTGAACGTCGAGCCGGGCATGTACCGCTCCTGGTACGCCTGGGCGAGCAGCGGATTGCCCGGCGCGTTCTGGAGGTCGGTGATGATCTTCTGGGCGACCGCGAAGTCCGCGTTGACGAACGTGTTCGGGTCGTAGGTCGGGTTGCTGTACATCGCCCGGATGGCGCCGGTCTTGGGTTCGATCACCGTCACGGAGCCGCTCTGCCCGCCGAGCAGGAACTTCGCAGCGCCTTGGGCGTCGTGGCGGACGGCGAGCTCGACCGTGCCGGTCGATCCCGTTCCGCCGGTCAGCAGATCGCCGAGGCCGCGGACCTGTTGCTCGGTGGTCGATCCGGTCAGGACGTCGCCGTACATCCGCTCGACCTGCGTCGATCCGAACGCGAACGTGAAGTAGCCGGTGATGTCGGCGAGCAGATCGCCGGTCGGGTACTCGCGACGGAACTCGTACGGTTCGCCCGGTGCCGTCGGGAACGACACGGCCGCGACGATGCCGTCGCTGGTCACGATGGGACCGCGCGGCTTGTTGAACTCGCGCAGCACCTGTCGGGTGTTGTCGAAGCGTGCGTCGAGTTCCTGCTTGCGCCCCACCTGCCAGTAGTTCAGCGCCACGAACAGCACGACGTAGCACGCCATGAGGCCGAGGGCGAGCTGGCGGATCTGGCGGTTCACGCGGCCGCCCGACGTTCGTCGCGCCGCAGACGCCGACCGAGACGCCACGCCTTCCAACGCTCCGTCGGCGTCGGGTCGTCGGGCAGCTCGCCCAGCCGGCGTGCGGACGAGTCCGACAGCCGGATCAGCAGCGCGAGCAGGACGTAGTTCGCCACGAGCGACGAACCGCCGTAGCTCACGAACGGCAGCGTGATGCCGGTGAGCGGCACCACCTTGATGACACCGCCGATGATGATGAATGCCTGGATGCCGACGATGGTGGTGAGGCCGACGGCGAGGAGTTTCTCGAACGTGCGGTCGGTGCGCAGCGCGATCCGCAGGCCGGCACCGACGATCAACACGAACGCCATCAACACCGCCGACGCACCGATCAGCCCCACTCCTCGCCGATCGCCGAGAAGATGAAGTCGTTCTGCGCCTCGGGGACCTGGCCGGGGTTGCCCCGACCGAGCCCGGTGCCGGTCAGGCCGCCGTCGGCGAGACCGTAGAGCGCCTGGAGGATCTGGTAGCCCGTCGTCGAGCGGGTCCGCCCACGGGTCGAGCCAGATGTCGACACGAGTCTGGACGTGACCGAACTGCGTCCACGAGAAGTATGCGGCGCCGGCGAAGAGCACGGTGCCGATCAACAGGTAGCCGACGCGTTCGGTGGCCACCCACATCATCACCACGAAGAGCGTGAAGAACAGCAACGACGAACCGAGATCACGCTGGAAGACCATCACCACGACGGCGAAGCCCCACGCCATGATGATCGGAGCGATGTAGCGCGGCTCCGGGAGGTGCAACGGCCCGACCTTCCACGTCGACGCAGCGATCAACTCGCGTCGGTCGGCCAGGTAGGACGCAAAGAAGATCGCCAGGAAGACCTTCGCGAACTCGCCGGGCTGGAAGTTGACGGGTCCGAGGCTGACCCAGATGCGGGCGCCGTTGATGTTGGTGCCGAGCCCTGGCACGAGCGGCAGCAGCAGCAGGAACGCACCGACGAAGAAGAAGAGCCAGCTGTAGCGGGCGAGGTCGCTGGCGCGTTGCACGACGAGCAGGGTCGCGATGAAGGCCACGATCGCGACGAGGCTCCAGGTGGCCTGGAGTCCGGCGAGTTCGTCGTCGAGCCGCGTGATCATCACGAACCCGATGCCGTGCAGGAGCGCGGCGAGGGGAAGCAGCGTGCCGTCGGCGCCGCGTGCGACCAGACGCACGACGACGTGGGCGCACAGCAGCAGACCCAACAGGATCGCAACGAAGAACACGATGCCCGGTGGGATCTCGGCGTTCGTGCCGAGCGCGGTGACCGTGTAGGCGGCGCCGGTGATCAGGGCGGCCATGATCACGAGCGTCAGCTCGGTGGTTCGTCGGCTCCGAGCGAGTGGCGAGTCAGGACGCTCGACGACGCCGTCGTCCTCCACGTACCACGTTGGGGCCGCGGTGTCGGTCACGGCCCGCTGGTGGTGGTCACGCCGCCCGGTACTGCCGCACCCGTCGAGGTGGCCTCGTCGACGGTCGTCGAAGGCGGCACCGTCGTCGTGGTGGTCGTGGTGGTCGTCGTGGTGGTCGTGGTCGTACCGGCGTTGATGAACTCGACGGCATCCTCGAAGCTGTCGAATCGCGGCTCGGTCTCGATGGCGTTGGCGACCTCCGGATCGAACTCGTCGCGTTCGGGGCCGACGGCATCGGCGGTGGGCTCGATCCACAACACCCCGCCCGGACGACCTTGGTAGATCACCGCCTGGTCCTGATCGTCGAACGCGACGAACCAACCGCTCCGCGCCCACGCCGAGAACACGACGAATGCGACCACGAGCGCCGCGGCGGCGGCGAATCCGATGGCCAGGCGCTGCCGGCGTGCTGCGCCGGCGTCGGGTGCGCAGGCCGTCGGGCGTGTCCGCCTCGGTCGGAAGACCTTCGTCGGCTGATGCTGCGTCGGACGATGCTGCATCGGGGTCGAGTTCCAGCGTGCCGGCCGGTGTCGGGTCGGTCCCGGCCTCGGCCCAGACCGGGATCACGTCGAGTTCCTGGGTCGGATCCGGCGGATCGTCGCCCTCGAGGACGTCGACGACGACCACGGTGATGTTGTCGCGCCCGCCGGCCTCGTTGGCCTTCTCGACCAGGCGGTCCGCGGCGACCTGCGGGTCGGTCTCGATCGTCAGCGTCGATGCGATGTCGACGTCGGCGACCTCGTCGACGAGTCCGTCGCTGCACAGCACGAACCGGTCCCCTCGGATCAGCGGCAATGTCCACCAGTCGACACGGACCTCCGGTTCGATGCCGAGGGCCCGGGTGATGATGTTGCGGCGTGGATGATCGCGGGCTTCGTCCTCGGTGATGTGGCCGGTGGAGACGAGTTCCTGCACGTAGCTGTGGTCGACGGTGACGCGCCGGAGTCGACCGTGGCGGAACAGATAGGTCCGCGAGTCACCGACGTTGGCGAGCACCAGCGCCTCGCTGGGTTCGGCGGGCACGACCGGCGTGACCTCGTTGTCGTTGAGGTCGATGTTCGGCGCGGACCGGCCTGCGAACGGGTCGGAGATCACGGCGATCGCCGTCAGTGTGGTCCCCATGCCGTGGTGGCCGGGATTGGCGATGGCGGCGCGGAAGATGTCGCCGTTGGCGACCCTGATGGCCTCGACGACGTCGGGTGCAGTCGGCGGGTCCTCACCGTCGAGGAGCGATCCGAGCCGGTCGACGGCGAGTTGGCTCGCGACCTCACCTGCCTCGTGCCCGCCCATGCCGTCGGCGACGACGAACAGACGCTCGGTGACGAGGAGGTTGTCCTCGTTGTCGGAGCGGAGCTGGCCCGTGTGAGTGGAGGCCCCGACGCGCAGCTCGGCCATCAGATCGTCTCCGTCGTGCTGGTCATTGCGCCTCGATCACGGTGGTGCCGGCCTGCACTCGGTCGCCCGGGTGCAGCAGCCGTGCGCCCACGAGCTTGGAGCCGTTGTGGAACGTGCCGTTGGTCGAGCCGAGATCCTCGACCATCGGCTGGCCGTCGAAGTCGTAGAACCGCACGTGCCGTTGGGAGATGTAGGCGTCATCGTCGATCGAGATCGCGGACGCCGGGTCGCGGCCGAGCACGACGTCGCCGCTCAGTGCCACCGTGACGCCGCGCCGCGAACGCGGCTCGAGCATCACGAGGCGGGTCGCGTGGCCCCGCTTCGACGAGCGCTTGCCTGACTTGGACTTCGACGCCTTGGGCGGCAGCGTCGGTTGGGTCATGGGTGTGGTCGCGGCGGCCGCCGGTCGGCCCATCGGGGTCGTCTGGCCGGCACTCGGGTTCGCGGCGGCTTGGCGCGGGGCGCCGATCATCGGGCGCCGGCTCGGCGTGCGCACCTCGCTCCACACCGCCCAGAGCACGCGGGCGAAGAACAGGTACAGCAGTCCGAGCAGGACGAATTTCAAGATGGTGAGGACTTGGTCGGTCATCGCAGCGCAGTCATTTCAGCACGAGGGAGCTCATGCTCCTGTCGGGTCAAGAGGCCTCGAACCGGACGTGGGTCGAGCCGAAACTGATGATGTCGCCGTCACGCAACGCGTGTTCGCCGGAGATCTTGATGCCGTTGACCATCGTGCCGTTCGTGGAACCCAGGTCCTTGACGACGTACGCGGACGTTCCCGCCGTGACCTCGGCGTGGTTGCGGCTGATGTTGCTGTCGTTGATCGAGATGGTGCATTCGGGCAGTCGTCCGACGGTGACCGTGAACGCGCCGAGGTCGACCCGTTGACCGGACGGCAGGACGAGTGATCCCATGCCGGGTCCGGTGGCGGCCTGCTTGAGCTGGCTGACGATGTTGAAGCGGCCGGCGCGCAGATTGTTGTCGACGGCGAGTTGCACGGTGACCGGCCCCATGAAGTGGTAGCCCTCCTCGCGGGCATACTCGCGAGCGGCCTCCGTGAGTTCCGCGACGAGTGCATCCTCGATGTCGTGGAAGCTGGTGTGATCGACGGCGCTCAGCACCACCGTGAAGTCGTTGGGGACGATCCGGCGACCCTTGACGTCGACGGAGCGTTGATCGTCCATCTCACGCACGAGACGGCGGCCGAGTTCGATGGGGCGGATCGAGCCCTTGGAGCGACGAAAGAACACGCCATCGACCATACGCTCCAGACGGTGCTCCAGTGACTGCAATCCCATAGGTGGCTCGCCAGGCTACTGCCCCGCCCGGTGCCCGCCCCGTCGCCTCGCCCGCTGCCATGACCGCCTGCGATGAGCGAAGTGTCGCTATACGGGCGCTTGGCTCATCGCAAGGGGATCCGGTCGTGACGCGTGAGTTTCCGCGCGTGCCAAGCGTGGATGCGAGCGCTAACGTTCGTGCTCCACTTGCGCGAGTGGCGGAATGGCAGACGCGCCAGCTTCAGGTGCTGGTGTCCGAAAGGGCGTGGGGGTTCAAGTCCCCCCTCGCGGACGATTGATCGTCGCGGCCCGTCGATCGACGACCGGGAGATCAACCCCAGCCCGATCGGCGGATCTCGTCGCCGTCGGCGTCCAAGGGCCGACCGGCCCATCGCAACTGGCCCGGCGTCGCCGAGAGGCGGGCGATCAGGCCCTGCATCGGGGTTCCGTCGACGTCGGTGATCGCTCCCCGCGCTGCGTAGTGCGGGTCGGACGCGATGTCTGCCATGTCGTACACCGGCCCGATCGCCGCTTCGGCGGCGGTGAAGGCATCGATGACCTCGGCCTGGGTGCGTGCCAGACACCACTCGGTCATCACCTGTTCGAGTTCGTCTGCGGTGCTCGGTCCGCCCGGCGAACGATGCGAATCGATCGTCGTCCCCGACGCCGAGCAGCTCCATCACCCGCGCAGCGACCGAGTCGCTCGACGTCGACACCGCCACCCAGCGGTCGTCGGCGCACCGGTAGGTGCCGCGCGGCACGGTGTAGGGGAGCCCCGCGCCCAGGCGGGGCTGCTGTTCGCCGAGCACGGCGTACACGGAGGCGAGCGGGCCCATCACGTGGAACATGGTCTCGAGCAGGTTGGCGTCGACCACCTGTCCGACGCCGGAGTGCAGGGCGACCATCGTGGCGAACGCCGCGGCCAGGCCGGTCAGTTCGTCGGTGAGGGCGATGGGTGGCAGGAGCGGTTGCCCGTCCGGTTCGCCGCTGAGCGACGCGAGCCCGGACATCGCTTCGGCGATGGTGGCGAATCCGGGCCGTGACGCGTACGGGCCGTCCTGACCGAACCCGCTCACCCTGGTCATCACCAGCGTCGGGTTCCGCCCCAACAGCACGTCGGGTCCGAGGCCGAGGCGTTCCATCGTGCCGGGCCGCGAGTTCTCGACCAGCACGTGTGCGTCGTCGACGAGCGACAGCAGCACCTCACGGTCGTCGTCGGCCTTCACGTCGAGCACGACGGTGCGCTTGTTGCGGTTGACGAGCTTCCACCACAACCCTTCGCCGTCGCGAGGGTCGCGCCACGCCATGTTGCGCAGGCTGTCGCCACCCGGTCGCTCCACTTTGATCACGTCGGCGCCGAAGTCGGCGAGGTATCGGGCGCAGTTCGGACCGGCCAGCACGGTCGACATGTCGATCACCCGCAGCCCGGCGAGCGCCGGTGTCCCGGTCACGGTGTCCACCCGGCGAGGAGTTCGCAGGCCTCCGCCATGTCGGCCCCCGTGCCGGCGTACGAGAAGCGGACGTACTCGTGGCCGCGTCCGAGGTCGAAGTCGACGCCGGAGGTGGCCGCGACGCCGATCTCGTGGAGCCAACGGGTCGTGAGCTGCAATGAGTCGAGCCCGATCTCCGTCGTGAGGTGCGGTACGTGTGCGTACACGTAGAAGGCACCGTCGGCGGGGGCAATCTCGGAGATCCCGGCTGCCGCGAGCCCCTCGACGACGATCGTGCGGTTCTCTCGGTACCGCGCGACGTGCCGGTCGAGTTCGTCGGACGCATCCAATGCGGCCAGCGCGGCGACCTGCGAGACGTGGGGCGCGCAGATGTAGAGATTCTGCTGCAGCCGTTCGACGGTGTCGACCAACGAGTCCGGCACCACCACCCATCCGACGCGCCAACCGGTCATCGACCAGTACTTCGAGAAGCTGTTGACCACGAACGCGTCGGGGTGATGGTCGAGCACCCTGGCAGCCGGCGGCCCGTCGACGATGCCGTGGTAGATCTCGTCGGCGATCACTGCGATCCCACGGGCTCGGCACGCGGCGGTGATCGCAGCGAGCGCGTCGGCGCCGAGCACCGTTCCAGTGGGGTTGGACGGTGACGCGACGATCAGCCCGTCGAGGTCGCCGGCGGCGTCGAGATGAGCGGGCGTCGGCGCCCATCGGCTGTCCGGTCCGACGGGGATGGCCACCGGTTCGATTCCCAGTGCCATCAGGGTGTTGCGGTAGCAGGGATAGCCCGGCTCGAGCACGCCGACGCGCGCGCCGGTTTCGAACAGCGTGAGGAACGCCAGGGTGAAACCGGCCGACGCTCCGGCCACCACGAGGATCCGGTCGATCTCGACGCCCTCGCGCTCCGCGAGTCGCCGACGCAACGCGTGGATGCCGGCCGCATTGGTGTATCCGAGTTGCTCGTCGAGGTGGGCGCGCACCGCCTCTCGCGCCAGCGCTGGCAAGGGCGTCGACGGCTGACCGACTTCGAGGTGGAGGACTCGACGTCCCGACGCCTCCAACCGAAGAGCCTCGCGGCTCATCGCCATCGCGTGGAACGGCGGCACTGCTGCGGCGCGGACTGCGGCCTCGATCACCAGGTGAGTCTCGCGCCCGGTCGGTCCCGCAGTGGCAACGGTGACTCCTTCGGAGGGCGTTGGTCAAGATTCCTTGACTTTGCCGTCCTCTGACGCGCGCCACGGCGACCGCTGACAGTCCGGTCCTTACCTTGAGGACGGCGCTCATTCGGGCGCCACCGGTGCCAGTTGTTCAAGACGGAGTCCCCACATGCCGAACATCATTGACATGGAGTCGACCGACACTGATCCGCCGCTGTTCGGTATGCGCTCGGAGCCCGAGCACGCCCATCGCGACGGTGGCTACACCCTCATCGAGATGCTCATCGCGGTGATACTCATGGGATCCATCGTGTTGGCGATCATGGGCGGCATGTGGGCCGTCGTGCGGGCCTCGGACCAGAGCGACCAGCGGGCCAAGGTCGGTGCCGTGCTCGGAGCGGCCGGTGACGGCATCTCCAACTACCGCTACATCGCCTGTCCCGAGGTCGATCAGGGGTACGAGGAGTTCGGGCAGAAGGCCGCCGCCTCGGTCGGCTGGCCGCTGAACACCGTCTCGATCATCGACTACCAGTACTGGAATCCCGACACCGAGAGCTGGGACGACACCAACTCGATCCAGGGCACCGACTGCAACCCGAACGTCGGGCTCACGACGTCGAAGACGTTGCAGAAATTGACGATCCGGGCCACGTCGCCCGGCGGTGGCTACACCGCGACGATCGACATCGTGAAGTCCGACATTCGACCCAAGGAGATCAAAGATGTCTCAGCCGGCTGAGCACTCCGAACAACCATCCGTCCCCCGACGCGACGCCGGCTTCACGCTGCCGGAGCTCCTGATCGCCATCATGATCTGCGGCATCCTCACCGTGTCGGTTGCGATGGCGTTCACGACCGTGCTGCGCACGCAGGCGCAGGCCACCGACCGCCTCGCCGAGTCGAAGGACATCACGTTCGTCCAGACGTGGCTCCCCGTCGACCTGTCGTCGGCCCTCGAGAGCCTCACGCACGTGGACGAAGCGACGTTGCTCGCCGACCTCGCCGCCTTCAGCCCGCCGATGGCCTACAACGCCACGCTGCCCGGCGTGAACGTGCTCACCGTGATCCGGCCCGACCTCGAGTCGGGTGCCGGTTCGTACTACCTCGTCGCCTACCGCTACCACGAGGTCAATGGCAAGTGGCAGCTCAGCCGATTCGAGATCCGCAACCCGGGCACGGCATCCGAAGTCGTCAAGACGGTCGGCGTCGCCCACGAGATTCCTGCACCGCCACCCGGGTGGGACGGAACGACTCCACCGGTGCACGCCGTCGAGGTGACGAGCCGCAACCAGGTGATCCTGCGTCCCATCGGCGAGGACGTGACCGTGAACTTCGAGAGTGGCAACGAGTTCCGCACCGGCGGCGCCGGTCTCTCGGCCGAGAACCAACTGCCGACCGACTACAGCGGCGGCTTCACCGACCCCAGCGCTCCGCCGAGCCGCTGTGGTGGACGAGTGGCACTCGTCATCGACACCTCGGGTTCGGTGCCGACGAACAACGGTGGCATCCCCACCGAGACCGCCGCCGTCAGCTTCATCGAGGGCTTCACCGGCACACCGACCACCATGTCGATCAACGGCTTCGACCGCGAGGCCTACGGCATGATCTGGGACACGTCGCAGCCGGCCGGCACGGTCGCTCGCGGTTCGTCGAACGGCACACGTGCACCCTTCGTGTCGCTGCTCAACCCCTCCCCGGCGATCGAGACGATGAAGAAGCGCATCACCGATCTGGACAACCTCGACGGCGCCTGGCCCGGGAGGCACCGCGAGCATCGGCGCCCGCGACCCCAACGGCGACCGCGTCATGTGGGACCAGATCGGCGCCGGCACCAACTGGGAGGACGGGCTCTACACGCTGATCCGCCGCTCCGACGGCACCCCGTACGGCGTCGAGCAGCCGAGCCTCGTGGTGTTCATCACCGACGGCCAGCCGACGGCGATCAGGACCACTTCGGGTGGGTCGAGCGAGGTGGGCGCTTCCACCGCCAAGGCGGCTGCGGCCGTCGTCGCCAATCAGTTGCGGGCCCAGGGTGCTCGCACGATCGGTGTGATGGTCGGCAACACGGCGACCAACAACACCTACGTCGGCTACCTCAGGGACGTCGTCGGGCCGATCGAGTGGAACGGTTCGGTCAACGGTGACGGCAGCATCAACGTCGGCAATGCGGCCACCGCCGACTTCTTCCGGGGCTCGTTCAACAGCCTCGGTCCGATTCTGCGTTCGATCCTCATCGCCGAGTGCGGTGGCACGCTGACCGTGCAGAAGCGCATCGACAACGGTGCCTCGGTCGACAATCCGACGTCGGGCAAGTGGTCGTACACGACCGACCTCGGTGTGCGTGAGCTCGACCGAGCGACCACGTCGTCGATCACGTTCGACTACTCCTTCGGTACCGGCGAAGTCACCAAGACGGTCCAGATCGTCGAAGCGCCGGTCTCCGGCTACGTCTGGGACCGCGCCGAGTGCACGGCGGGAGGCAACCCGATCCCGTCGACGCCCAATGCCGACGGCTCCGCAGGAGCCACCGTCACGATCCAAGCCGACCAGGCCGTGTCCTGTCTGATGATCTCGAGGCCAGCATGAACCCGACGACGACACCTCCAACACCACCTCGCGACGAGGGTTCGGTGCTGCCGATGATCCTTGCGCTCATGGTGGTGGGTTCGCTCAGCGTGGTCGCGCTGCTGACGTTTGCCACGACGTTGTTCACGAACCGGCCACCGATCGAGGTGCGCGACCGCACCTTCTGGACTGCCAAGTCGGCGATGAGCATGGCGATGACGCTCCAGCGCGAACACGGGCCCGACGGCTGCTACCAGGCGACCGACAGCGTCACGATGAACGGGTTCACCGCTGACATCACGTGCACGCCGACCGGCAACTACTTCGGCACCGGCCGCGGGCGATACGCCGTGATCACGACCACCAACAACCCCACCGGCGTCTCGCTCGCAGGTCGTGGCGCCGCCGCGGCTGTCAAGCCGATCACCGGTGACGTCTTCGTCAACGCCGGCGGCTTCGGCGTGGCGACGAGCGACGTCGGCATCTCGACCGGCGTCGCCGGCGTCCCCAGCGACGTGGTCACCTCGAACGCCACATCGATCGCCAGCCCGCTGGCGCGGTACGCCGATCCGACGATCATCCCGCCGGCACCGCAGGTGCCGACCGACTGCAGCAACCCGGCGGTCGCCGCCTCGATGGCCTTCCCGAATCCGGGAGCCGACTGGACCACCATCTGTCAGGCCCAGCCCTGGTCGGCGTTCGCCGGCGACCTCAACGGAGCCGGAGCATACGACTACCCCGAGCTGCCGCCCCTGCCGGCGTACCTCCGGCCGAGCGTCGCACAGGCAACGATCGGCTCGTGCAACGTCTACTTCCCTGGTCGCTACGAGACACCTCTGACCCTCGGCGCCGGGCGGCACTTCTTCCCGTCGGGCGTCTACTACTTCGAAGACGTGCTGACGTTGTCGCCGGGTGCCCAGCTGGTGGCCGGTGAGGGACGCTGGGGTGGCTGCACATTCGACGCAGAGGCAGCGTTCGCTCCGACGGCACCGAACTTTCATGCGATCACCGGCAAGGGCGCGACCCTGGTCTTCGGCGGCTCCGGTCGTCTCGTCGCCAACGATGCGTCGATCCAGATCAACCGCCGCGTGTCGGACAGCACCAGCCGCGGCACCGAGACGGTCGCGATCCGGTCGGTCAATTTCCGCACGACCCCTCATACCGCGGCCGCGCCGGCCGAGGTGCCCGACGACGTCGTCTACCTCGCCGACGTCTACGACTCGGCCAACTCGTCGTGCAATGCGTCGCTCAGCACGACGACATGCCTCCAGCGTGCGGCCGACCACTCGGTTCGGATCACACCCACAACGCCGATCTGCGCGCTATCGCGCCTCCACGCTGGCACCGACCGACACGATCATCTCGATCACCCAGACCGGCGGCACTGCGTCGACCAATCAGTTCGTGACCGACGGTTACATCTTCGTGCCGAACTCACGGGTATTGCTGACCGGTGGTGCGAACGTGGACTACCGCCTCCGGCTCTCCGCCGGCGTCGTCGCCAGCTCACTCGAGCTGGGCTACGACGTGATGCCGTCGTCGGCAAGCAACTGGTTCCTCGGCGTGCTCGACGAGCCGATCCAACGCCAGGTCGATCTGTTCGTCTCGGTGACGGCGCCGAACGGTCAGCGGACCGTCTCGAGGGCGATCATGGAGGTCAACATCGACGAGAGCTATGCGATCAACGGCTGGACCGTCGACCCGAACGCCGGCACCGTCACCACCACGACGCCGCCGGCCGTCACGACCACGACCGATCCGGCCGTCACGACCACGACCGATCCGGCCGTCACGACCACCACTGATCCAGCCGCTACGACGAACCACGACCACCACCACGGTGCCGCCTCCGACGGCGACACCGAACGCACCCTGCAACGTGGCGCGAGGCTCCTGGACTCGGAACTTCGGTGACAACCCGTGGACGGCAGAGTTCTGGGACTTCGATTCGATGCCGACCCCGTTGACGAACCCGTTCCCGGGCACCCCCGACGTGACGCAGAGCCTCACCCAGGTCTTGAAGGTCGACGACACCAATCCGCCGGCGGGACTGGGTTCGGACTACGCGAACCTGTACACGGCCCGCTTCACGACGACCTTCGTTGCGGGGTCGGCGTGCACGATCGATCTGCTGCGCGGCAGTGATGACGGCATGCGGGTGAAGGTGAACGGGGCCACCGTCATCGACGATTGGGGCGACTACGCCTACAGGACGACTTCGGTGAGCGACGTTCCGATCGTCGCCGGCTCGAACACCATCGTGGTCGAGTACTACGAACGGTCGGGCAACTCGGGCTACGAGCTCGCTTGGGAGGACTGAGTGGTACGGCGACTCAGCCGGGGAGCAGCAGCTCCCCGGCGTTGAGCTGGTGGGCGTAGCGGCCGTTCGCGGCGAGCAGTTCGTCGTGGGTGCCGATCTCGACGATGCGGCCGTCCTCGACGAACGCGATGCGGTCCGCGCTGCGGATCGTCGACAGACGGTGCGCGATCACGAGCGCCGTTCGGTGCTCCATCGCGTGGTCGAGCGCGGCCTGGATCAGCGCCTCGTTCTCGTTGTCGAGGTGACTGGTCGCTTCGTCGAGCACCATGATCGCCGGGTTCTTCAACAGCAGGCGGGCGATCGCCAGGCGCTGCTTCTCGCCGCCGCTCAGCCGGTAGCCACGCTCGCCGACGATCGTGTCGTAGCCGTCGGGCAGCGCCGCGATCGTGTCGTGGATCCGAGCCGCCACGGCCGCAGCGACGAGTTCGTCGTCGGTGGCGTCGGGGTCCGGCGTAGCGCAGGTTGTCGCCGATCGACTCGTGGAAGAGGTGCGGGTCCTGCGACACCACGCCGATGGCTGCGCGCAGCGAGCCGAGCGTGAGGTCGCGGACGTCGTGGCCGTCGATACGGACAGCGCCCGAGGTGACGTCGTACAGGCGCGGGATCAGCGAGATCGTCGTCGACTTGCCGGCGCCGGACGCGCCCGACGAGCGCCACGGTCTCGCCGGGAGCGACCTTCAGCGACAGGCCACGCAACACGTCGACGTCGGGGTCGGTGTCGCCGCCGAGGCCGGCGTTCTGCTCCATCGAGGCGATCGCCGAGTCGGCGGCCGGCGGATACCGGAACACGACGTCGTCGAACTCGATCGCACCCGTCGGCGTCGACGAGGTCGACCGCGCCCGGCCGCTCCTGGATCGCCTCGGGCGCGTCGAGCACCTCGAACACCCGCTCGAAGCTGACCATCGAGGTCATCAGGTCGACGCGAGCGTTCGTGAGCCCGGTGAGCGGTTGGTAGACCCGGGTCACGAGCGCCGCGAGCGCCACGAGCGTGCCGACCTCGATCGATCCGTCGACCACCATGAACGCGCCGATCCCGTAGATCGCGGCAGTGCCGATGGCGCCGACGAGGCCGAGGGCGACGAAGAACACCCGCCCGAGCATCGCCGACTGGATGCCGGTGTCGCGCACGCCGCCGGCGCGGCGCTCGAACGCCTCCTGCTCGCGGCGGCCCGAGCCGAACAGCTTGACGAGGCTTGCTCCGGCCACGTTGAAGCGCTCGGTCATCTGGGTGTTCATCGCCGCGTTGTAGCCCATCTGCTCGCGTGAGATCCCCTGGAGTCGCAGCCCCGACGCGCCGCGCCGGCACGATGAACAGCGGCAGCACCACCAGCGTCAGCAGCGTGAGGCGCCACTCGAGCGCGATCATCGCGGCCAGTGTGGTCGACCAGCACGATCACGTTGCTGACGACGCTGCCGAGTGTGCTCGTGACGGCGGTCTGCGCGCCGATGACGTCGTTGTTGAGACGTGAGGTGATCGACCCGGTCGGCGTGCGGGTGAAGAACGCGATCGGCATCCGCTGGATCTTGGCGAAGAGCGCGCTACGCAGGTCGTAGATCAGCCCCTCGCCGACCTTCGCGCTGGCCCAGCGCTGCACGATCGCCAGCACGGCATCGCCGAGCGCGGCAGCGACGGCCAGCGAGGCCAGGATCACGATCTGGCGCTTGTCGCCGTCGGGAATCGCGTTGTCGATGATGGCGCGGATGACGAACACCGGCACGAGCGCCAGCAGCGCTGCGGCGAGGATCGCGAGCGAGGAAGATGACGATCGTGCCGCGGTACGGCCGCGCGAACGTCCACACACGACGCAGCGTGCCGTCGCTCAGCTCGACACCCTTCAACGCGTCCTTGTCGCCGGGCATCATCGAGTGGGGACGCATCCGCATGACCACAACGCTACGAGCCGAAGTTCGCCGATCTCGCTGCCTGCTCGGAGCGCCGATCGCCCATACGCTGGAGTTGATGCGTCCTCTCGCCCTCACCGTCGTCTCCCTGGCGGTGTTGGCCTCGTGCTCGGCCGGGACCGAGCGATCCACCCGTTGCCGTACTCGACGTCACCAACGTCACCGACCCGGTCGTCGAGACCATGCCGGACGTCACCGCCGCGCCGGAACCGCTCGACTACTCCATCGAGTGGACAGAGGTGTCCGACCGGTCGGACGAGGGTCGGCTGACCGTGCCGGTCGACTACGCCGATCCGCAGGGCGACACGATCGAGCTGTACGTCGCCCGTCACCGAGCGACGGCCGAGCCGTCCGCGGGTCCGATGCTCGCCAACCGCGGTGGCCCCGGCGCCGACGGTGCGACGCTGGCGCTCGACGCCACGGGCTGGTTCGGATCCGACGATCACCGACAACTTCGACGTGATCGGCTGGGACCCGCGAGGCACCGGCCAGAGCGAGGGTGTCGTCGACTGCATCGACGACGCCGAGTACGACCGGTTCTTCTCGGCACCGGACATCACCCCCGACGACGACGCCGAGCGAGCCCAGCTGGTCGAGCTCGCCGCAGGAGTTCACCGAGGCGTGCATCGACCGCGTGGACACCCTCCAGTACGTCGGCACGAACAACTCGGCACGCGACATGGACGCGATCCGTCAGGCGCTCGGGGTCGAGCAGGTCTCGTACTTCGGGTTCAGTTACGGCAGCGAACTCGGCGGCGTCTGGGCGACCCTGTTCCCCACCACGGTGCGCGCTGCGGTCTTCGACGGGGCCACCGACCCGAACTCCGACCCGCTCCAGTCGACGCTGCAGCAAGGCGCAGGTTTCGAGGCCGCGCTCACGAACTTCCTCGCCCAGTGCAGTGCGAACTCCCAGTGTGGGTTCCACAACGACGGCGACGCCGAGGGCGCCTTCGACCGGTTGATGGCGAGCCTCGACGAGTCGCCGCTGCCCAGCACAGGTGATCGCGTCGCAGTGAACCGCAGCGTGGCGGTGCTCGCGGTCGCGCAGGCGATGTACACCGAGAGCTACTGGCCGGCGCTCGAGCGGGCGCTGGAGGATGCCGCTGCGGGCGACGGTGGCGGGCTCCTGCAGTTGCACGACGCCTACTACGGCCGGCGTTCCGACGGCACCTACGGCAATCTGATCGAGGCGTTCCAGGCGATCAACTGTGCCGACGACGAGGAACGGCCGACCGTCGAACAGGCCGACGACGATGTCGCCGACGTCCTCGCCGTGGCGCCCCGGATCTTCCCGTACACGACCGGGTCGTACTCGTGCACGTTCTTCCCGCCGGCGCTCGATCCGCGCATCGAGATCACGGGCGTCGGGGCCGGGCCGATCGTGGTGGTCGGTACCACCGGCGACCCGGCGACACCGCTCGAGAGTTCTCGGGCGATGGCGGACACGCTCGAGGATGGGCGACTCGTCGTCGTCGAGGCGAACGAACACACCGGCTACCGCGGCGACGATTGCGTGCGCGGCATCGTCCACGAGTATCTGCTGACACTCGTCGCTCCGGACGACGGCACCACCTGTTCGTAGCCGGCCCACGCGTTCGCCGCTAGCCTCGATCGGCGGAAGGCTGCCAGAGCGGACGAATGGGACAGTCTCGAAAACTGTTGAGGTCCTTCGGGCCTCCGTGGGTTCGAATCCCACGCCTTCCGCCAGTCCACGTACGCGTGCGGTGACGGGCGAAGCGCCGGGATCCCGTCGCTTCGCTCACCGCAGCGGCGGGCCGCCGGATTGCCGGATCGGGAGGCGTTCGCTCAACGCCGGCCGGGGGTAGGCGTACATTCCGGCGCGCGACGATCCTGCGTCAGAAATACCTCAAGACGGCCCACCGAATGCCGATAGGTGTTTCGTATGGAAAAGGTCAAGGCAGTCGCCCACATGAGCAGGTCATCGATGACCGATGGCGCTGCGCCGCGGCCACCGATCTCCATGTCGAGCCCCGCCGGCGCAGCCTGGACAGCACCCAGCCCGTCCATGCCCTCCGCGCGGCCGACGCCACCGATTCCGTCGCCTCCGGTGACCGCATCGACGCCGGTGATCTCTCCCACCGCGGCGACCGACCCTTCGGCGATCCTCGACGAACTCGTGGCGTACGTCGATGGCGTCCGAGCGGCCATCTTGGCGTCCGTCGACGGGTTCGGCCTCGCTCGGAGCCGCTCGATGCCCGACGAGGCGTCCCATTCGGCGATGCTCGCCGCCGCGATCGGTCTCGCGCGCCAACTCGTGTCGATGGGCGGCGGGGCACAGCTGCGACAGCTCGTGGTGGATCACGACGGTGGCCTGATGCTCGTGTGGCCGATCGGTGAACACCGTGTGCTGGCCATCTTGGCCGTGAGCGGCGTCGAACAGCAACGGCTCCGCTCGTTCGTGCAGGCCCGCGCCACGTGGCTCGTGGGAGCGCCGTCGTGAGCGCACAGACCTTCAAGATTCTGGTCACCGGACCGTTCGCGGCCGGCAAGACCTCGATGATCCAGTCCGTGTCGCAGACTCGCGCGATCTCGACCGATGTCGTCACGAGCGGCGAGGAGTCCGACGTCAAGTCGCACACGACGGTGGCGATGGACTTCGGCACCTACAGCCTCGACAGCGACGACATCCGGCTGCTGCTGTTCGGCACACCCGGACAGGCTCGGTTCCGATTCATGACCGAGGTACTGAAGGGCGACGTCGACGTCGTCGCATTCGTGATCGACGCCTCGGCCACCGAGACCCACGCCGCCGCCGGCGTGGAACTCCGGGCGCTGCTGCGTGATCTGCGCGTGCCGGCGGTGATCGCCGTCAACCGGTGCGACGACTTCGAGGTCGCGCGCCGACTCGCACGTTCTCTGGGTGCGCTCGATGGCGAGGCCGTCGTGCCGTGCCAACTGGTCGACCCGGACTCCGGCCGGGAGGTCGTGGTCGAAATTCTCCTGACGCTCCTCGCGTCCATGGAATCAACGAAGGTTGAGGTTGCCTGACATGTTCCACAACACGGGAAGCACGGCTGAGACGTCCGCGGCGGCACTCGTCGTCAACGGAGCGCAACCGGTTTGGCTGACGCTGAACGATCGCGCGAGCGGGCGTTCACCGGGGAGATCGTCTTCGAGACCGACCCCGAGGTGCACGCCTACCTCGACCACGGCATCGTCTACCACGCCGAGCGCGCCACCGACGCCTCGCTGGGCAGCCGCCTGCTCGAGGCAGGAGTCGTCGACCAGGCCCAGCTCGATCGCGGCACGGTTCGTGTCGGCGACCTCGAACATCTGGGCCGGCTCTTCGACCGCGATCCGTCGGTCGACCGCGACGCGGTGCTGGTGGTCGCCGAGGCCGCCACCGCAGAACTCGTCGCCGACTTGGCAAACGGGGTGACCGCGACGGCCCGCGTCACGGCGTATCGTCACCACCCCTCCGGCGTGCATCGCTGGTTCGTTGCGCCGCTCGAACCCGTCGCCCTCCAACGCCCCGTGAGTGCTGTGGCACAACTCGATTCCACGGTTGTCGAACAACTGCCCGGCGCGGGGTTCGCCGACAGCGACGAACTGACGATCGAGTGGGACGACGAGTTCGATGACGAGTTCGACGTCGCCTTCGGTGGCGACCGGGCCGAGTTCGACGGTGCGTTCGACCTGTCGCTGCTCGAGGTGCCCGAACGACCGGTCGACGAGGTCGAGATCTTCCACGACGACGAGCTCGACACCGACATCTTCGAGTTGTCGCTCGACCACACGGTCGTGATCGACGATGAAGAGACCGACGTCGCCGTTGCGTTCGACGAGCTGTTCGACGCCGGGTCGCCCGATGGCTCCGACCTCGACGAGATCGTGCTGGTCCGCGACGAGGTCGTCGAGTTCGAGACCGTCGAGCACCCGGTCGACGAGGTCGTCGCCGACGTGGACGTGTTCGAACCCATGCAGGCGACCGACGTCGAGGTTGTCGACGCCGAAGTGGTCGACACCGAAGTGGTCGACGCGGCAACGGTCACGTCCGAGGAGTTCGATTTCTCGGTGGTGTGGCCCGAGGGTCCCGAGGAACAGGACGAGGGCGATGCCGAGTTGGCCATGCCGCCACTCGAACTCGACCACGAGTCCGATCAGCCTGGTGACGTCGTTCCCGACGATGTCGCCGAGGCGGTGCGCCGAGCCATCTCAGCGATCGAGTCGGCAAGCATGGCGCCGACCCCCGGCGTCGAGGTCACCTCGCAGCTGCCCCAGGTGGACGACTTCATGATCGAGTTCTCCGCCGGAACGATCAGCCACGAGACCGCGCCGGTCGCCGGCACGACGGCACCTGCGTTCGAGACGTTCGCCCCGCCGGCGATGGCCACTCGGGCCGAGGTGCTCTACGGACAGATGACCGACGATGGCCAGCCCATCGAGGAACCGGCCGTCGCGCCGGCCTCCGACGACCACGATCGCAGCTCGGCGCTGCGCCGTCTCATCGGCAGCCTGCGCCGCAAGGACAGCTGACACTCGAACGGGGAACGCTGCGTCGCTGCGGTTTGTGTCAGCGCCGAGGTCTTCGTCGGTGATTTGTGCTGACGTAAACGCGGCGGCTCTACGTCACTGCGGTTTGTGTCGGCGCCGAGGTGTTCGTCGGTGATTTGTGCTGACGTAAACGCGGCGGGCTTGTGGGTCCCGCCTCGCCTTCAGCGGGCGGTGTCGGTCCGCCGCTCGCGGAAGAATGATCGGAGCAGCTCGCTCGACTCTTGCGCGCCGACGCCGCTCGTGACCGCGACGCGGTGATTGAGCACGTCGCTGTCGAGCAGCCCGAAGTGGCTCGTGACCGCTCCGGCCTTCGGGTCGTGGGCGCCGTAGACGAGCCGGCCGAGCCGTGCGTTCACCGCGGCGCCGGCGCACATCGCGCACGGCTCGAGGGTGACGTAGAGGGTGCACTCGTCGAGTCGCCACTGGCCGAGGGCTCGGGACGCGTCGCGCATCGCGAGGATCTCGGCGTGTGCAGCAGGGTCGTGGGTGAGCTCGCGTTCGTTGTGGCGCGCAGCGATGACCCGACCGTCATGGACCACCACCGCACCGACCGGGACGTCGTCGTGCTCGAGTGCGGCCCGGGCCTCGGCGAGCGCCTGCGCCATCGGAGCGTCGTGGGCGTCAGCGTCCAGCGACATGGCGGAGGGAGTGGGATTCGAACCCACGGAAGGTTGCCCTTCACACGCTTTCCAAGCGTGCCGATTCGGCCGCTCTCGCACCCCTCCAGGTGTTCTTCGATGTCACGTCCTAGAGGTCGTCCACCGACTGGCGAACTCTATCGTGTGTGCTGCTCGGCCGCTCCGAGCGCCGCCACCAGAAGAGTTGTGTGGCGACGCCCACGAGCACTCCGAGCGCCAGGATCAGCAGTGACGGCCGCCAGTACGGCGGCGCCCACGTGAGCACCACGTCGCCGTCGTCGACGTCGGCCGGGATGGCCACCGTCAGCAGGCCGGCCGGGCCCTCGCCGACGTCGAGCGTTCGACCGTCGACATGCGCCTCGTAGCCCGGCCACGCGAGGCGGGCGAACGTGAGCTGAGCAGGTCCACGACCCGTGCGACGGAACTCCACCACCTCCCTGTGCGCTCGACGCTCCGTGTCGGTCTGGACCGTGATCGGACCGCTGGCCTCCGTCAACCGCCCGTCTGGCCACGCTCGGGGGACATCGCGTCCCCAGACGTCGACCGTCGGTGTCGACTCCGTCATGGACCACCCGGGCGGCGGTTCCTCGGTCGCTGTCTCCAACAACGATCGCTGCACCACGACCGCGTCGGCACCGAGGAGGTCGGCGAGTACCGGCCCCTCGTCACCCGGCGGCTCCCAGAGGCGGTCCCAGGCGCCCTTGCACGTCGCGCCGTCGAACCGGAGGCAGAGTGCTGTGTCATGGCTCGAGAAGCCGATGCCGCTGTAGGTCGACAACGCCTCGACCCCGGAGATCGCGTGCATCGAGGCGAACGCGAGATCCTGGTACGCGAGGTCCGCATCGCGTTCGGACCGACCGACGGCGTCGAACGAGGCGATCTGAACCACCCTGCCGTCGTAGCGGTCGGAGAACCGATCGACGAAGGTGGCGGCCGACTGCGGGGCGAGGTAGTTGCGCACGCTCACGTTCAGCGGCTTCCAGGCGAGTTGTACGGCGAGCACGAGCAGCGTCGTGGCGATCAGCATCGGACAGAGCGCTGCTCGATACTGGAGTGCGACCGCGATCACCGCTGTGGTGAGGATCGCCACGACGATGGTGCCCACGCCATGCCAGGCGACGTCCACCGGCGCATCGGTGGCGGCCAGGTACGCAGGGATGAGCACGGCCACTGCGCTGAGGCCCGCCCGAAGACGTCGCCGATCGTCCAGTAACCCGGCGCCGAGCACGATGGCGAGCGCCAGGAGCACGGGAAGATACACGTACGGCATCAGCCGCATCGGCCACCGGAAGAACCAGAGATTCGACGGTCCGACGGCGAACAGGACGGTTGCGCCGCCCACGACCGCCATCGCTGCGAACTCCCGCCGAACGAGCCTCCGCCAGCGAAGCCAGGGTGCCAGCGGCAGCACGAACCATGCGAGGTAGGAACCTGGGAACCCGAGCACGTTCGCACCGAAGTTGCGGACGAACGGTCGGGCGGTCGGGGTACTCATGGTGAGCAGGTCCCCGGGGGCGAGCACCCAGGACCCATCGTTGAAGTTCTCGGACGTGCGCGGGCCCACTGCGGACGTCTGCTGGAACGGGAGGTACACGAAGATGGTGATCAATCCGATCGAGACGAGTGCACCGAACAGTGCGATGAGCACCACCGGCCGCGTGCGGTCGGCGAACTCGACAGCAACCCCCACGACGATCGCGAGCACGACGAGCGTGCTGTAGGGATTGCCGGCGGTCATGCAGAGTGCACCGGCGAGTACCAGCCAGACCGGCCCGTTCGCGCCGCGAGCGACGCGTCGGGCCGCGATCCAGACGAACGGTGTGAGCGCGAGCGATGCCAGGTGCGGCGTCCACCACGCGGCGTCCATCCACAGTGTCCAGCCCCCCGTGGCGCCAGCAACTCCCACGACCGCGGCCGGCCAGGCTTCCGCGCCGTACTCGCGTGCGAGAAGGAAGACCCCGACCGAGAGCAGCAGCAGGTACACGAGGCTGACGAGCAGCATCGCCACCGCAAGGTCATCGATCATCGAGATGGCGACGTCGATCAGCAGCGTGATCGGGTTCCACACGCCGAAACGCCCCTCGCCGATGAAGTTGCCTCCCCGCCAGAGCGAGGGGTCCATCAGGTGTGATTCGCCGTCGCGGAGCAGTTCGCCGATTCGCCGGTTGACCGGTAGCCATTGCGCGATCGAGTCGCCTGAGAGATAGAAGCTCCGGTCGCCGAGAAAGGGGAGGAGTCCCGCCGCCGTCACCGCAGCGATCATCGTGGCGAACGCACGGAGTGGCGTCGTCGCTGTCGTCGAGCTGTCGCTGGGACCCGCGAGCGGGCTGTCGACATCGCTGGTTCGACCTGAGGTGGGCTCGTCGGTCGACGGTGGGCGGGCGACGGACATTTCGGCGAACTCTACGCGATGCTCTGCGACGACGCTGATCCTCGAGATCCAGCTAACGTGAGGCGTTGTTCGGACGGTTCGCCGCCGAGTGAGGTGACGACCGGGTCCTGTGCAATGGTCGCCCGTGAATCAGGTCAGGCCCGGAAGGGAGCAGCCTTCATCGGCATCGTCCGTGTGCCGCAGATCGCCTGGTCGTCACCTCAGTCGGCGTCGTCAGTGGGGCGAGAGGCGCTGAGCGTAGGTCACCAGGTCGGGTGCGCCGAGTTCGTCCGCGACCGCAGCGAAGTCGTCGGTTGGTCCGTGCCACTGCCAGTCGTCGACGGTACCGACGTCGACGTCGGTGTCGACGGTGGCGATCGTGCGGAACAGCAGGGCGTCGGCCAGTTGAGCCTGCAGGGTGGCCGACAGCTTGGCGGCGCCGCGCAGGCCCGGCACGTCCCACTGTCCGGCCGCTGGTGGGATGTCCTCGATGTGGCCGTAGCGCGCCAGCACCAGGGCCGCGCTCTTGGCGCCCCAGCCCGGTAGCCCCGGGAACCCGTCGGCGGTGTCTCCCACGAGGCCGAGGTAGTCGGGGATCGACTCCGGCCCCACGCCGAACTTCGCTCGGACGCCATCGGCGTCGATGATCTCGCGATTGCGGCGGTCGAATTGCACGACGCGTTCTCTGCGGACGCATTGGCCGAGGTCCTTGTCCGCGGTGACGATCAGCACCTGGTCGACGCGCTCGTCACGATCGGCGACGAGGGCCGCGGCGCCGAGGGCGTCGTCGGCCTCGTGCTCGATCATCGGCCACACGGTGAAGCCTGCGGCCACGAGTGCCCGTTCCATCACCGGGATCTGCTCGAGGATCTCGGGGTCCATCCCCGCCGAGGTCTTGTAGCCGGCCCACAGGTCGTTGCGGAAGCTCTCGATCGTGTGGTCGGAGGCCACCCCGACGTGTGTCGCTCCGTCCTCGACGAGGGCCAGCGTCGAGGTGACGACACCGGCGGCGGCGTCGAACGGTCCGCGGTTGCTGTGGCGTGACGCCATGCCGAAATGCTGTCGGAACAGCTCGTAGGTGCCGTCGACGAGATGGACACGCATGCGGGCACGTTACGTCGCGAGATCGTCCCGTTCGTGCCCGGACTTGGTCAATTCCGTCTCAGCGAACCCTCAAGATCGCCTGCGGATCGGTCGATAGAGGTCATGCGAATCAACCGCACACGACACCACCTGAGCTGATGACGACACGACGCCCCCCCTCCGCCCCATCCGCCCCGCACGCCTCGTTGCGGGACACCTCTGCCGTGCGCCCACGGAAGGACGTGTGATGACCGCCGCCCAGACCGACACCCGTTCCAGCATCGTCGCCGCGGTTCAGCAGGAGCTGAACCGGTTCAGCAAGCAGGTCTCCGCGGAGGTCCAGCGACTTCAGAGCGAGCTCGCCGCCGAGCGATCGGCCCGGGCGAAGAGCGAGGAGACCATCCGGGCCCTGCTCCCGGCGATCGAACAGCGCCTCGGTGAGTTCACCGCACAGACCAGGCGGCGCCACGACGAGTTGGACATCCGCATCGGTCGTGTGTCGGACGAGGCCAACGCCGGGCTGGCCGCCGCCGTCGAATCGGCGGCGCGACCGGTGGTCAAGCAACTCGAGCACCGCCAGGACCAAGTCGAGAAGGATCTCTCCTCGCTCGACCGCAGCGTCCGCAAGTTCGACGGGCAGGCGGGCGCCCTCGTCCAGCAGGTCAACGCGATCACCGAAGCCACCGAGGCCCGGCTCGACGAGATGTCCGAGCAGGTCGCCGAACACCTCGAGGGGCGACTCGCATCGCTCGCCATGCGCATGGACGAGGTGTCCGCGCAGGCGGCTCGCCAGCAGGCAGAGGTCTCGAACGCCGTCGGCGCCCGCGTGGACCAGGCCGAGGACCGCATCAACGACCGCATCCTCACCGCCGAGGCCCGCATCAACGAGACCCTCGGCCAGCGAGTCGCCGACATCGACGCCTACGTCGGTCGGGTGAGCGCGGGCCTCGACGACGCCGTCGCCACACTCAGCGACCGCATCGCCGCAGCGGAGGGTCGCTTCGACGAGGTCAACCGGGCCATCGACGCGATGGGTGCCCGCCTCGACCTCGTCGACGTCGACGCCATCGACGAGATGAAGGACCGTGTCGCCAGTGCCGCGGGTGAGGTGGAACTCGTGCGCATCGAGGTCGAACGCTTCCAGAAGTCGATGGGCGAGTCGATGGACAAGACCCTCGGCCGGATCGTCGAACTCGAGACCCAGTTGCAGGAACAGCACCTCGACGTCGAGACCGCCGTGCAACTCGAACGGCTCGAAGAGGTCGAACGAGCGCTGATCGCACTCGACCCGAGCCAGTTCGTGCGACGCGGCGACACAGCATCCGCTGGGGAACCAACGTCGGATCCGGCATCGCCACTCACCGCACCCACCCCGTTCGCGCCACAGGCCGTCGGCCAGTCCTGAGATCGAGAGCATCACGATGGCACTTCGAAAGCCCCGACCAGAAGACATGGCATCCGGCGGCGGTGGTGCCACCGCGCTCGCGGAGCCGCCTCCCGCTGGCGAGTCCGCCGAGGAGTGCAATGCCGTCGGCGAGATGCTGCTCGCGGGTGGTCACGTGTCGCAGGAGTCGCTCGACACGGTGTCGGCGACGACGAACGGCGACCTGCTCAAGTTCGTCACGTTGCTGCTCAGCCACCACAGCGTCGGGCGCAACGAACTCGCTGCAGCGGTCGCCGCGGTGTGTGCGGTTCCGGTCGCCGACATCTCGATGGCCGAACTCGACGAGGAGATCGTCGCGAAGTTCCCCGAACACGTCGCTCGCGCCCACAAGGTGATGCCGATCGCCGAGTCGAACGGCTCGGTGCTGCTCTACGCAGCCGACCCGTCGCCGTGGCGTCGTCAACAGGTCGAGTCGGCAACCGGTCAGAAGTTCGTGTGGCAGGCCACCGACGAAAAGACGGTGACGTCGTTCATCGAGCAGATGTACCGATCGACCGCCGACGTCGACAACATCGTCGCGTCGTTCGCGGCCGAGGACGAGCAGCGCCATGCCGCCGAGACGATCGCCGAGGTCAGCCTCGACGACCAGGCGCCCGTCGTGCAGTTGGTCGGCAAGATCGTCGGGCAGGCGCTCCGCGACCGCAGCTCGGACATCCACATCGAACCGCTCGACGATCGGCTCCGCATCCGGTTCCGCGTCGACGGCAACCTCGTCGAGGCCTTCTCGCTGCCGTTGTCGGCGCACAACGCGCTCATCAGCCGACTGAAGATCATGTCGGAGATGAACATCGTCGAGAAGCGGGCGCCTCAGGACGGCCAGTTCTCGACCAAGGTCGACGGGCGCCCGATCGACGTCCGCGTGTCGTCGGTGGCGACCGTGTTCGGCGAGAAGATCGTCATGCGTCTGCTCGACAAGTCGAAGTCGATGGTCAGCCTCGGTCAGCTCGGCATGCCGGCGGAGACCTACAAGACCTACTCGAAGCTCGTCCATGCCCCGTTCGGCATGGTCATCTGTGCCGGCCCCACCGGCGCCGGCAAGACCACGACGCTGTACGCCACGCTGCTCGAGATCAACTCGACCGGCAAGAACGTGACCACGGTCGAAGACCCCGTCGAGTACGTGTTCCCCGGCATCAACCAGGTCCAGACCAACACCAAGGCCGGCCTCACGTTCGCCACCGGCCTCAAGGCCCTCCTGCGACAGGACCCCGACACGATCCTCGTCGGCGAGATCCGCGACGCCGACACGGCGCGGATCGCCATCCAGTCGGCGCTCACCGGACACTTCGTGCTGTCGTCGCTGCACGGCACCGACGCGGTCGCCGCGCTGCACCGCCTGCTCGACATGGGCATCGAGGCCTTCCTCGTCGCCTCGGCGATCGTCGGCGTGGTCTCCCAGCGTCTGCTGCGCAAGACGTGCGAGAACTGCAAGGAGCCGTACACGCCGGGCGCCGAGGAGATGGCGGTGTTCCGTCAGCACTCCGGTGGCAGCGACAAGACCGTCTTCTACCACGGCAAGGGCTGCAGCTACTGCTCGAACACCGGCTATCGCGAGCGCATCGGCGTCTACGAACTGCTGCGCATCACCCCCGAAGTGCGTCGTCTGATCGTCGGTTGGGCGACCACCGAGGAACTTCGTCGTCTGGCAGTTGCTCAAGGTATGCGCACGATGCTCCGAGAAGCAATGCAGATGGTCGACGACGACATCACGACCATCCCCGAAGTCGTCCGAACCCTGTTCGCCCACTGAGATCGAGAACCGAGAGACGGAGCATCACATGCCCAAGTTCGCCTACGCCGCAATCGACACCACCGGCGCTCCCGTCGAGGGGGTGACCAAGGCCGACACCATCGGTGCGGCGCGCGCCATCCTGGTCGATCAGAACCTGTTCCCGACCAAGATCGAGGAACGACGCGGAATGCTCGACTTCGAGCTGACCAAGGAGAAGGTGAAGAAGAAGCACCTGATGCACTTCACCCGTCAGCTCGCCGTGTTCGTCAAGGCCGGCATCCCGATCACCGACGCACTGATCACCATCGGCGACGAGACCGAGGACGTGGCGCTGCGCCGGGCGCTCGGCAATCTCGTCGACGAACTGCGCAACGGTGGGCTGTTCTCGGCGGCGGCGGCGGCGCACCCCGAGGTGTTCCCCGACTACTACGTCGGCATCCTGCAGTCGGCCGAGCTGACCGGTCAGCTCGACACCGCCCTGGAGAGCCTCGCCGACTACCTCGAACGCGAGATCGACACCCGCTCCAAGGTCGTGTCGGCGCTGTCGTACCCGATGGTCGTCATGGTGATGGCGATGGTCACCGTGCTGATCCTCGCCGGCTACGTGCTGCCCCAGTTCAAGCCGCTGTTCGAGGAGCTCGGCGCCGAGCTGCCGCTGCCGACTCGGATGATGTTGTTCGTTCTCGCGCTTCTTCACCGACCTGTGGTTCATCACCGCCGGCTTCTTCATCGTGATCGCCGGCATCCTGATCTTCCTGTTCAAGCACCCGACGGGCAAGCTCTGGAACAACCGGCTGGTGTTGAAGATCCCGATCATCAAGGGCATCGTCGACTACGCCATCCTCGAGCGGTTCTGCCGGATCCTGTCGGCGATGCTCGCCGCCGGCGTGCCGCTGCCCGAGGGTCTGAAGACGACGACCGACGCGACCAGCAACATCGTCTACAAGGAGCGGCTCGAGGTGGCCCGGGCCCAGATGCTCGAGGGCAGGGGCTTCTCGCAGCCGCTGATCGACACCGAACTGTTCCCCGGTGCGGCCAGGCAGATGTTCAAGGTGGGCGAGGAGACCGGCACGCTCGACATGCAGCTCGAAGTGGCCAGCATCTACTTCGACCGTGAGCTCGAGAGCCGGATCAAGAAGTTCACGACGATGTTCGAGCCGATGATGATCATCTTCGTCGGCGTGATCGTCGGCTTCGTCGCCGTGGCGCTCGTGTCGGCGATGTACGGCGTGCTCGGCGGCACTGAAGGAGACCGCCTGACCTGTCGCGGTCAGCGGGCGAGGACGAGGTCGACGAAATGCTGTCCGACGAAGATCGCCACGACGGTGCCGAGGGCCAGGAACGGCCCGAACGGCACCGCGGTGCGACGTCCCGCGCGGTCGAACGCCATCATGACGACGCCGACGACGGCGCCGGCGATGAAGCCGAAGAACAGCCCGGGCAGCACGATGCCGGGGTTCAGCCAGCCGAGGTACATGCCGAGCAACGGGGCGAGGCGCACGTCGCCGTCGCCCATGCCGCCTCTGCTGGCGCACGTAGATCAGCCACATCGCCGCGAGCGCGATCACGGCGCCGAGCGCCATCATCCAGATGCGTTCGGGTTCGTCGATCACGATGGCCGCGATCGTCAACGCGATCGCACCGACGAGCATGCCGGTGTAGGTGATCTCGCGCGGCAGGCGCTTGGTCTTCAGGTCGATCCACGTCTGGGCGAGCAGCACCGACATCAGGATGCAGTAGGCCGGGATGGCCGCACGCACGTCCTCGAAGCGGATCGCCATCAGCACGAACAGGGCGGCATTGGACAGCTCGATGACGATCGGGTCGATGCCGATCGGTGCTCGGCAGCGGCGGCACTTGCCACGCAAGGCGAGCCAGCTGAACACCGGCACCAGATCGAGCGGGCCCAGGCGGAGCCCGCACGAACCGCAGCGACTCGGCGGTGCCTTCACCGAGCCGCCCTGCGGCACCCGATCCACCACCACCGTCAGGAACGAGCCGATCACCAGACCGGCGACGACCACGACCACGATCAACAACGAGAAGCTCATCCAAAGTGGCCCTCCGTGGCCCGAGCGGGAGGTTAGCCAACCATGTCCAATCCAGATCCGATGCTCGAGTCATTGCTCAAGGCCACCGTCGACTCCGGTGCGTCCGACCTCCACCTCACGGTGGGTCGGCCGGCCACGGCGCGCCGCGACGGCGTGCTGGTGTCGTTCGAGAACGTGCCGGTGCTCAGCACCGAGGACGTCGACCGGATGGTGTACTCGCTGCTCGACGATCGCAAGCTCGCCGAGCTGAACGAGGACCGCCAGGTCGACTTCTCGTTCGGCCTGCCCGGCGTCGGCCGATTCCGCGCCAACGCGTTCCGTCAACGCGGCAACCTCGCGCTCGCCTTCCGCGTCGTGCCGTTCCGTGTTCGCTCGCTCGAGGAACTCGGCGCGCCCGCGGCGTGCACCACGCTGCTCAACAAGCCGTACGGCATCGTGCTCGTCGTGGGTCCGACCGGTTCGGGCAAGTCGACCACCCTGGCGGCGATGATCGACCGCATCAACGACACCAAGCCGGTGCACATCCTCACCATCGAAGATCCGGTGGAGTACATGCACCACCACAAGACGGCGATGGTGAACCAGCGCGAGGTCGGCACCGACGTGGGCTCGTTCAACGACGGTCTGCGCAGCGCCCTGCGTGAGGACCCCGACGTCGTGCTCCTCGGCGAGATGCGAGACCTCGACTCGATCCAGATCTCACTGTCGCTCGCCGAGACCGGCCACCTCGTGTTCGCCACGTTGCACACCAACGACGCCGCCCAGGCGCTCGACCGCATCATCGACGTGTTCCCGTCCGAACGTCGCGACCAGATCCAGATCATGCTCGCCGGCGCGCTGCAGGGGGTCATCTCCCAGCGTCTGCTGCCGTCGATCGGTGGTGGACGTGTCGCCGGCGTACGAGGTGATGATCGCCAACGAGGCGATCCGCAACCTGGTGCGCGAGGGCAAGTCGCGCCAGATGCGCAACATGATCGCCACCGGCGCCGGAGAAGGCATGCAGACCATCGAGATGGACCTCGCCCGCCTCGTGGCCGCCGGGCTGATCTCGATGGAGACGGCGATGGAGGCGAGCCAGTACCCGAAGGAAGTGCAGGCCCAGCTCGCGACCGCCCGTGCGCAGATGCACGCGCATGCCGACGCTGTCGCCACCGGCCAGGCCGGCTCGTCCGGTTCGGGCACGTACGGCGGAGCTCCGGTCACGTCGCCGACGGCGCCGCCGCTGCCGGCACCCGTCGGTTCCCCGAACGGTTCCTGAGCAACAAGAGGCCTCGATGGTCGTCAAGAAGAATCCCTACAAGAACATCGCCGGTGTCACGCCGTGTCCCGGTGGTTGGTTGGTGTTGCCGGCGCGCCTGTCCGGCATCACCGTCGCTGCCGAGGAAGCCTTCGTGCTCCCGAAGCTGTTCGAGGTGCTCGACTTCCGCCCGACGTTCGAGGCGGCGGCGATCAACGTGCCGATGGGGTGGTTCGACTCGCCGTCGGGCCAGTACCGGCCGTGCGACCGTGAAGCCCGCGAGTACGTCGGGTGGCCGCGCGTCGCCGGCATCTCGGGGACGCCGAGTCGTGCCGCAGTGCGCGCGTCGAACGGCGAGGCCCAAGAGTTGGAGCCGTGGATGACCAAGCACGACGTCCGGCGGCTGCGCTGGTTGCGCGAGGCCGAGCGCGAACTGCAGCCGTTCCACTCACGCAGCTTCTTCTCGGCCAATCCGGACGTGTCGTTCACCGTGATGAACAGCGACGAGCCGTTGAAGACGTCGCCGTATCACGAGGACGGCCGCCTGGAACGGCTCGAGTTGATCCGTCAGCGGCTGCCGGGCGTCGACGACGTCGTGACCCGGACCCCTCCGGACGGCGCCGCTTCGGTGCACCTGCTGCAGGCCGCCGCCCTGCTGTTCACGGCTCGACGTGCGTCCGGCCGGGCGATCAGCCGCATGCCGCTCGACCCGTTCTGGGACGACACCGGCATGCGCATGGAAATCGTCCGCTGACACCTGCGACGAGCCCGGTCCGCGACGGCTCGTTCGTGAGCCGATGTTCCGAGCGCGTCAGCCGTTGAGGGCGAGGCCGACGATCGGCCCATCGCAGGTGCCGTCGCGACGCCTCGACTCGACCATCGGCTCGTCGGCGGGTGCTGCGAGCGATGGCGCAGGGAGTGGGGCCGGCTCGTCGACCGATGCCGCGGGCGACGGAGCCGGCAGATCGGTCGACCTGGCGGAAGCGTCGCGCTTCACGCGGAGGACCGTCGACTCGGAGAGCCAGTCGAACATGGCGGTGATCGCGTGCGCGAGGTCCTTCTGCTGCTGGCGGCACTGGTCGAGACCCTCCGCGAGCTGGGTGATCGATTGCTCGAGCACGTCGAGCCGCGAGGCCGTCTCCGGCGAGTGCTCCGTAGCGCCCTCGGAGGCGCCGCTGGGCGTCACGCCCGTGTAGGAGGTGATGCGGTCGGCGCGCTCGCGCTCGATCAACGACGTGAGTCGCTGCTCCGAGCGTTCCGTCGCGGCCTTGGCTTCCGAACGGGCGAGCTCGACCTGCTCCTGGGCGATCTGGGCGTAGGTGGCGAGCGAGGTGAACTGGCTGCTGATCTGCGCCTCGACCTGTTCGACACGGTCACGCAGCTCGTGGATCTCGACGGTGTTCTCGGCTGCCGCGCCGTCGCCGAAGAACTCGTCGAGCGCGCTGGTGTCGAGGGTGTCGGGGTCGTGGATGTCTCGTGCCTTGCCGAACATGTCGTGTCCTCTTGCGGAGATGAGGTGCGCCGCCTGCTGCGTGCGTTCAGGTGGCTATCGGCGCGACTTGCCGGCGTCTTGAGCCCTCCGCTTGAGGCGTTGTTGATCTTTCGGTGATTGTTCGAAATTCCACTCAAGGTCGGATCGGACGGACCGAAGAAACAACTGCGCAACGGGAGCTGGTTCTCACGGAGCGCATTCGTGAGACACCTCTCCTCCGGGAGATCAACCAAAGAGCGGAAGGAACCATTCAAATGGAAAACAAGCAGGACAAGGGATTCACCCTCGTCGAACTCCTCATCGTCATCGTCATCCTCGGCATCCTCGCCACCGTCACCGTGTTCGCCGTCCGCGGCATCACCGACCAGGGCCAGGAGAACGCTGCGGCGTGCGACGCTCGAGCGACGACGCCTTCGACGGTCGCTCAGTCGAGGCGGCTACTGACGCCGCCGGACGGCCAATGGACGCCGTCGACCGGATGCTCGCGACCGAAGCCGGATCGCTCGAGCTACGGACGTGGGCTGCTCGGTCAGCCGGCGTCTGCTCCGTCACTGACGATCACCAGACGAGCCCCGCCTCCGGCGGGCTCGTCGTCGTCCTCGCTCGACCGCGCCTTGCGTCACTGACGGCGGCGCGGTCGCCGATGCCGAAGCTCCACGCGAATCGACTGTGCACTGCCCGCCTGATCCGTTCCGCTGACGAGATCACGTCGAGATCCTGATCGAAGACCCCGCCTTCGGGCGGGGTCTTCGTCGTGGTGTCCGGACAGCGGTCGAGCCGCGGTCTCCGAACCTGTCGCTGCATGGACTCGTCGACGCCCGTCGCCTTGGCGACGAGCGACGATCGTACGAGCTGCCGGATCGGTCGCTTGGCTCATCGCACGCCGTCACTGACGCTCGAGTGCGATGAGCGAACTGTCGGTATTCGGTCGCTTCGCTCATCGATGAGGGGTCAGGACGTCGTCGGGTTGAGGAGTTCTCGGCGCAGGGCGAGGAGCTTCGGGGCGGGTTCTCCGTCGGACCAGGCGTCGGCGACCAGCACCCGCTCGTACGACTCCCACTCCTGGCGGACACCGGCCAGGTCGCCGGCGCGGGCGTGGGCCTGCATGCGCAGCGCGATCAACTCCTCGTGGCCGGGCAGCACGCGCAACCCCTTGCCGGTCGCCCAGAACACCCCGTCGGTGTCGCCGAGCGACAGGGCGTGCGCGGCGAACTCGGCGGTCGCCGTGATCGCGAGCAGCACCAGGTTCGACGTGATCCCCTCGGCGTCCGGCCACAGGTAGCTCGTCCCGGCGAACGGCATGTCACGGACCATCTCCACCGCCGGTCGCAGCGTCTCGATCGCCTGACTCGGCGGCTGCACGCGGGCGTGCGCCAGGCGTTCCTCCACCAGATCGGCATCGCTGACCACCGAGATCGTGGACCGGAAGCTGCTCGGTCAGCGTCCGCGCCACCCACTCCTCACCCTCCGGCGGCGACACCAGCCGTGCCAGCGCTCGCCGCGCCTCCGACACCACGTTGGCGAAGGTGGCATCGCGCACGTCGAGATCCCACAGCGCGGTGCGCGCTCCGGTCCGCGTCGCACGGTCTCGATGCGTCGTCAGCCATGCGATCAGCTCGACGGTCTTCGACCGCTCGAAGCTGCCCGCCTCGCCGGTTCGAGCGTGCACCTCGACCGCGCCGATCAGGCCGACGACGATCTCGTGGGTCGCGGCTCGAAGACGGATGTCGCCGCCGGATCGGCTGCGAGGTGGGCCACGTCGGCGCCGTCGTCGCTCGGGCTGTCGGCCCACTGGATCGCCTCGACCGGATCGAGCGGTTCGAGCTGACGGTCGGCGTCGACGAGCAGCTCGTTGATCTGTTCGAGGTCCGACTCGCTGACGCCCACCGGGAGGAGCTCGATCGACGATCCGAACGCCTCCAGGCTCCAGCCGTCGACACGCGCGATCAGCCTCGCCGGCGCCATTGGCACGTGCCCGTGCTCGTCGGCGACGACGACGGCCACGCCGTGACCCGCGACGGGCAGCACGCCGGCCGTGCAGACCTCGGCGCCGTCGTCGGCCGAGCTGAGCAGCACCACGGCGGGCTCCCACGCCTCGCCACCGGTGCGCAGCGACCGCAACTCGAACGACGAGCGCTCGTTGATCGCCGTGGTGCCGACCAGTGTGCACGCCAACTCGATGGCGGCGTCGGCCGTGCCCGTGCGATGCGCGCTGCGGTGGTTCAGCAGCGCCGCCTCGGGAAGCGACACGGCGACGAGGTGCGCGACCTCGGCGAACAACGACGACGCCAACGCGGTGGCGATCGCGGTGACGACCTCGTCAGCCTGATTTGACCGGGCCACGACCGCGAGCACTCCGCACGCCTCGAGGTCGACGAGCAGGTCGTTGCCGGTCGCAGTGACGCCGAGTTGGACCAGTGCCACGCACGGTTGGCCGACCTGGCGTGCGTCCTCGCCGAGGATCTCGATGGGGACCTCGGCACCGAGTCGCCACGACTGACCCTGACCGGTCCACGGCGAGGCCAGGGCGGTGGGCGCCGTGAGGCGGATGTCGAGGTCACCGTCGGGTGAGATCTCGACCCAGCCGATCTGGCTCCCGGTACCGATCAGCGACCGGGCGGCCGCTCGACAGGCGACGTCGGCGCGCAGCAGGCGTTCGCCGGCATCGATCGTGCGCAGGGTGCGTTCCGTCCGGGCGATGTCCTCGCGCGGTTCCGGCACACGGTGACGCGGCATCGCGGCGCGCAGGCGCCGACGGCGTCGAACCCCGACGAGCGCCAAGACGCCAGCGGCCAAGCAGGGCTGCATGCTCGAGCCGGATCGGCGACGGAGCCTCGGGCGCCGGCGCGTCTGCGGGCGCGTTCGCGGCGGGGTCGGTCGTGGGGTCGGCGAGTGACGGGACGGTGGTCGTCGTGGTCGTCGTCGAGCCGGTGTCGGCGACGGGCTCGTGTCGACGGGCGTGCGGGTGGGTCGCGGGCGGGGTGAGCGGAGCGGTCCCTCGGCGAGCGAGTCGTCGATCGAAGCCGTCGAGGTCGCCGCGGTCGAGTCGACCGGTGCGACCGGCGTCGCGTTCACGCCGGTACGGTATCGGTGCGTCGAGCGACGACCTCGACCGGCGTTCCACCGAGGCGTCATCGACCGGGCCAGCTCGTCGGCGGGCCTCGGTCGGCGTGGTTTCGGCGAGTTGCAGCTCCCAGCCCGGCAGGATCAGGTTCGGGTCGTCGAAGGTGCGACCGCCGCCCATGTCGTCGCCGGCGTTGCGCTCCCAGATCTCCGGCCACGCCGTCGGATCACCCAGCTGCTCGTCGGCGATGTCCCACAGCGTGTCGCCCCGCTCCACGATGTACGTCGCTGCGGTGGCGCTCGCCGCTCCGGCGTCCACGAGGTCGGCCGGCAGCTGCAGCGTCCAGCCGACCTCGACGTAGGCGGGGTTCGTGAACCGCTGGCCACCGGGCATCGGCGCGCCGAGGTTGCTGTCGATGATCGCGTCGGCGATCTCCAGCACGCGGCCCGAATCGCCACCGGCCAGGGCCACCGCGATCGAATAGATCGACTCGCCGGCCGCGACCACGTGCACCGCTCCACCGGCCTGGCTCGGAGCCGTTGGTGAACCGGTCACCCCGACGCTCGACACCGCGGGTGACAGGGTCGAGTCGCCGGCTCCGGCCGGATCCGCGAACGATTCGGTGGTTGCCGCCCGGGAGCCGAGCGTCGACGCGAGCGAAGGTGCCGATGTCAGCATCGGAAGTGCAGCGACCAGCCCGACGGCGATGTATCGGGCGATCGGCTGTGCCCAGCCCACCCCTCTCACATCGGGCAGCGACAACCCGTGATGCCGGACGGCGTGCACGACCTCGACCACCGTCGTCACGACGATGACCGCCACCGCCATCCACACCGCACACAGGCTCAACCGGATGATGCCGTCGATCACCGTGTCGTTCGCGAGTGGGCCCGCCAGCGCGTCGCCGACATCGTTCGAACCCCACCTCCACGGAGGATCCGCGCCGGCCAGCGGATTCGCAGAGCCGAACCTTGCCCGCGACGCAGCGATCAATCCGACCGGAACGACGATCACGAGTGCCAGCAGTGCCACGGCCGAGGACGCGAACCGGGACCAACGGTGCGGATCGCGTTCGCTCACCTGTCCTCCTGTCCGCTCGGTTCGATGCCCGCCACCAGGACAGTGGGCAGCCGGAGAGCGACAGGGGAAACCACCCAAGCAGGCGCGGCGATCATGGCGCCCGCTCCGCGCGGACCGTACCTGCGCCGGTGACCGTGAGCCCGTCGTCGACGATCGTGACCGTGACCGACACGCTGTCCGCCTCAACATCGATCGACGTGATCCTGCCGTCGACCCCGTACGACGCGAACAATGCGCCCGCCGTGGCCGTCGCAGCGCTGGCCGCGGCCGTCGGGTCGATCACGGCGACACCCGATCGCAGCTCGGTTGCCGAAGCCGATTGCGCCCCCGACCGAGCAGCCTGGAAGGCGATCGATTGTGCCGCCGAGCGGTTCGACACGCCCCGATCGACGTCGCGCGCCAGCCACACCAGGCCGAGGAACGTGAACGCGAAGATCAGTGCGATGCCGGCGACCAGTCCGGCGCCCCGGTCGCCTCGGAGACGGCGCTGCGTCGTCATGGCGCGACCTCGGTTGCGCGAAGCGGATCGATCGCGGCGAACGCCGTCGCGGTGGTGGCCCCGATCGACGGCGGATCGATCAACTCGAGACCCTCGGCGGACACGGTGCACGACACGGTGACAGCGACCTGGCCACCCGGTCGGAAGTCGGACAGATCGACCGACACCTGCGGTGCCGAGCACGACGACGGGTCGACGAGCATCGCCCGGCCGACCTCCTCGGCGGCAGCAACGGCCGCAGCGCCCGAACGTTCCTGTGCCGCGGCCTGCGCTGCCGACTCCGCGGCGCTCTGCACGGTCGCTCGGCTGTCGACGCCACGCCCGAGGAACACGATCACCACCGCCAGCCCGATCGCAGCCGGCGTCAGCAACGCCAACCCGAGCGCATCGGACGATCCGCGGTCTCGGCGAAGTCTGCTGCTCACGGCGTGAGCTCCTCGACCGGCACCGCCGAGGTCACCGAGAGCGCGTTGGCGGTGCCCCGGATGATTCCCGGCGCGTCCCCCGTGACCGTGACGGTGACCACGCCTGCGGTCGTGGCGACGTCGACGACGACGTTGCGCAGGTCGGTGTCGGCCTCGAGGATCGCGGTTGCGGACGCCTGCGCGTCGCCCGGGGCGACACCCGATCGGGCGACCAACGCAGCCGTGTCGCGTGCGATGACCCGGGCCTCGGTTCGGGCGTGGCTCCACATCGCCGCCTGGAACGCCGCGAACGCGAGGAACGACGAACATCGGGGTGAGCAGTGCAACCGCCAGCGACGTGGCCGCTCCGCGATCCCCGCGCAGTCTCCGCACCTCGGCGCCCGGGGACCGTGGGACGGCGACCACTGTTCGAACCAGCCGATGTCAGGGCGCGGACGGGGACTGCACCGGCGTGCTCGCCGTGTCGCGGATCTGGCTCCAGATGATCGCTGCCACCACGGCAACGCTGATCGCCGCGGCCGCGTACCACAGCACCTGCTCGATCGACACCGCTCCGCGATCGCGCATCGGATCGGCCGTCGGACGGCTGCCGAAGCCTCGGGTGACGACGGCGATGACGCTGGTGAGCATCAACATCGGATCGTGCATGTCGGTTCCTCTCGAATGGGTAGGTCGGGCTCGGTCAGTTCAGGTTGAGGGCGGGATAGATGATCAGGGCCATGAACAGCAGCGCCATGGCGACGAGGGGAGGGGTGACCTTGTCGTTGCGGACCCGGGCGTCGGCCTCCTGCTCGGCGGCGAGGGTCGAACGCAACGTCGAGCACTTCGCGGCGAGACTGCGCGCGACCGGTGCACCTTCGGCCGCCGACAGCGTGGCGGTCGCCGCCACCTGTTCCAGCTCGACGATGCCGTAGTCGTCGGCGACATGTTCGAGCGCTCGGACGAGGCTCTGCCCGGTGGTACCCACCTCGCGCATGGCGCGGCGCAGCTCGCGGAACAGCAGACCGTCACCCGCCCGCGCCGCCTGGTCGAGGGCTCCTTCGTAGCCCGGTGTTGCCGGCCAGCAGCATCGTGACCATGTCGAGGTAGGCACCGAGTTGGTGGCGCAGGTCGACGGCCACCTCCGCGCTCGCCGCCATGGTCGTCGTGTGCACCAGGAGCGGCAGCACGACTGCGCATGCCACGGAGAGCGCCGCCGGCACCCAGATGGCGATCGACACGATGCCGAGGCCGTGGAGGATCGCGAGGATCAGCGACGGCGCAACCAACCCGCCGATCGACGCGAGCACGAGGTAGCCCACGTGGGTCTCGACGCTGCGACCGACGAGCCGGAGGGGCTGCCTCCACGCTCGCGTCCACGTCGACGCGCCACGCTGCTCGACGAACGCGCCGACGCTCACCACCAGATCGGGTGCGTCCGCCGCCGACGTGGGAGCCACCACGCCGGGTCGGTGCAGATGCGCCATCGCGCGCTGGAGCGTGGGGCGAGGCTGGCGCCAGCCGCCGACCACCAGCCATGTTCCCGCGCAGAACGCAAGACTGCACAGCACCAACACCCCCGACGTCCTCATCGGGCGGTCCCAGCGGTGAGAAATCGACTCGGTCGCGGGAAGCGGGCGAGGCGCTGCACCCGCAGGAGCAGCATCGCGTAGACGGCGAGGACGAGTCCGAGGAACAGCTGACCGCCCGCCGTGTCGTAGGGCTCGAGGTACTCGGCGCGTCCGAACACCAGGAGCCCGACGACGAGCGTGCCCATGATCACCGTCAGGAGGGTCACTTCGCGTTGGATCGGTGCCCGTTCGGCCTCGACGAGCCGGCGCCGGTCGGACTGCCGCCGGGCCTGTTCCGCGAGCGAACTCAGCACTGCCACGGTGCGGGCGCCGCGCTGCACCGCGATGAGGAGTCCTGCGGCGACGAGGTCGCCGAGCGGATCGTCGATGTCGTCGGCGAAGCGGCGGAACACGATCGCGGGGTCCTGACGACCGAGTCCGGCAGCGAGCCGGCGGACCTGTGGCTTGATGGCGGTCGGGCAGGTGGCCACCGTGGCGTTGATGGCGCCGATCGGCTGGTCGCCGGCGATCAACACGTCGCGGAGGTTCTCGATCCACGACGCCAGTGCGTCGATCCGCTGCAGGTCGCTGACCCCGCCCGCGTCGCGTTGCTGCCAGGCGCCGATCGCGTACCAGCACCCGACGCCGACGATCAGCGCCGCCGCCAACCAACCCGATGCGGCCACCACCGCGAGTGCGGCGAGGAGGGCTCCGCCGAGACGGACCGATGAACCGGGCCGTGCGGTACGACGGGGTCGGGGAGCGACGCCGTCGCCGGCCGCCAACACGACCACCGCGAGCACGCCGGCGACCGTCGAGGCGACCAGCAACGCCACGTCGAGGTTCATCGGGCGTGACCCCCGACGGTGAACAGGTCGGCGGGGTAGCCCGACAGTCGGAGCCGGTTCAGGTGACGCTGCGACAGCGGCGCCACCTGGACGAGTTCGTCGTGGTCGTCCAGCGCCCACACCTCGGTGCTCGACACGCCGCCCGCCTCGCCGAGCCCGCCGACCTCGATGATCGACGTCACCCGGCGCACCGCACCCTCGTCCTGCACCGCATTGCGGACGAGGTCGATGTGCACCACGAAATCGACCGTCTGGGCGATCAACGACCACACGGCGAACTCGGGCAGGCTCGTGTTCGACTTCGAGACGTAGTAGGCGAGCCGTTGCAGGACGATGTCTGCCGTGTGAGCGTGGATCGTCGCCAACGACCCGCGCTTGCACATCGACGCCACGTCGAGCATGTCGAGCGCCTCGTCCTCGACGAGTTCTCCGACGACCACACGGTCGGGGTTCAGCCGACGCGTCAACTCGACGAGTTGGCGCGTCGTGATCTCACCCTCGCCCTCGGCGTTGGCCTGACGGGTGAACAGCGCCGGCGCGTCGGGGTGCCGAGGGTCGTCCTCGAGGCGGAGTTCGAGCAGGTTCTTCTCGACGGTGATGATGCGTTCGAGCGGCGAGACCTCGCCGAGCAGCTCGGTCAGCAGGGTCGTCTTCCCCGCGCCCGGCGGACCCGACACGAGGATCGTGAATCCGCAACGCACGAGGGCACTCAGCTGCTCGACGAGCGGGTGCGGGAACAGCCCGAGGTCGGCGAGACCGATCGAGACCGACCTGGCGGACGACGAACCGGCGGATCGCCAGGCGTGGGTGCGTCGAGATGCCGTGCTCGTCGCTGCCACCGAGCACCATCACGACGCGCGATCCGTCGGGCGACTGCAGCGTGAGCATCGGCGACGACGTGTCGAGCCGACCTTCGCCGGTGCCGGTCATCCGCAACGCCATGCGCTTCTGGAACGCGGTCAGCTCGACCGCGGACGCCCAGAGGCGTCCGACGTCGACCTTGCGACCGTCGGTGTAGGTGACCCACGTCGACAGGTCCGGCTGTTGACGTCGACCTCCTCGACGATCGGGTCGCTCAGGTACGGCTCGAGCGGACCCGATCCGGTGAGCTCGGCGACGACCCGCGCCCGCACGTGGTGTTCCTCGTGTTGGGACAGCGGTCGGACGCCACGCTGCAGCCGTTCCTCGTTGACGGAGGTCATCTCGTCGCCGATCCACGCGCCGACGAGCAACTGCTGGCGCCGCTCGTCGCCGGCGAGCGCTGGCCGCGTGGTTCCCGATGCAGGCGCGGGTCGGCGTCGTCGTGCTCGATCGCATCGATCAGTCGGTCGGCGACACGGTCGGTGACGACGCGCGATCGCGTGGTCGAGATCCTCGGTCGGTGCGTCGACACCCACCGTCATGTCGAGACGTCCTCGGACTCGACGCGTCGCGTGAGCGCCGGCGGAACGATCGGTCGCGATCGAGGTCGGCCAGGTCGTCGCCAGCCCGGCGGCGTCGCGCATCAGGGGGAGCCGACGGAGTCGCTTCGCCGAGACACCGGAGCGACCGGCGAGGGTGGCCGCCGCCAACGGATCGTCGTGAGTTCCACGGTGAGCCGGAGCGGTCGGGCACCGACTGGTCGACGAACTGTCCGATCTCGTCCGGGTCGAACGGCGACCTGCCGATGACCGCCAGCACGAACGCCGGCGTCGAGGTGGGCGAGTTCCTCGACGACTCGACGAGCCGCTCGAGGCGAACGGTGGCTGCCGGGCCGATGCGGTCGCCTGACGGTGCACGATGACCACGACGGTGGCTGCGCGGAGCGCCGGCGACGGCGAATCGCCCGCCGCGGAGCCGCCCGACGTCGGCCATCACCACGGTCGTGCGCACGCGGCGAGCATCGGGATCACGACGAGCGCTGCCTCGTCGACGGCCGATGGGCTGCCCGCGCACGAACGGCGTTCGAGATGAAACGCACGCCGGACTCGCTCCGGCGGGTCATCGCGTCGACCAAGTCGAGCACGGTCCGCTGACTGCGCGCGGCGTCGATGCCGGCGTTCGCGACGATCGTCGTCAGCGACGGTTGCGTCGGAGTGTCGAGCCATCCCGCCAGCGAGCCGCCGTGTGGGTCGGCCTCGAGGATGACCACGTCGTCCGGTCGAGCGGCCACGCCTGCGGCCATCGCCACCGCCGTCGTCGTCGTGCAGTCACCGACGATCGCGACGATGGTCACGGCTCGCCGTCCTCGCTGTCCTCGGCGACCGTGGCAGTCGCCGGGTCCTCGTCGGTTCCACCAGCACCACCCGCACGTCGTCGGCAGCGGCCATCGTGGCGGCATCGGCGGCTGCCACCTCGACCGACAGCGACTGCCGGCCGAGCGCCGAGGAGGTCGATCGGCAATCCGACCACTCGGCCCGCGACCGAGACGACGCCCGTATCGGTGTCCGAGCCATCGCCCGGAACGACCAGCATGACCGGGACCCGCTCGCGCAGGCCGATCGGCAGCGAACCGTCCTCGACCTGGATGGCGACGACCGACGTTCCGGCGGTCGACCAGGGGTGACGGCTGGAGCGCCTCGACGGTGACCAGCGAACCGGACACGATCCGCACCTTCGCGTAGCTGCCCGACGAGCGAGTCGAGGCGATCGCCGGCGATCACGTTGACGGACGAGTCGACGTCGACATCGACCGTGCGCAGCATGTCGGCGGTGATCTGCTCACCAGCGGGAACATCGACGCACCGCTTGCACGACCGGCTTCGATGCGTCGAGCGCGGAGTAGACATAGAGGTTTCCGCCGATGGCGATCGCTGCCAGCGCGACGCCCGCCGCGATGCGGTTGCGCCGGCGCGCCGACGGCGGGAAGCCCTGTCCGGACGATGTCGCGTTGTCGCCCTTCGATGCCGGACGGGCGGCGGTCACGACGGTCCCCCTTCGCGAAGATCGTCGCGGCGATCGGGTCGTGGACGAGCAGGACGAGCAGCGATGCGACCACGAGGACCGGGCCGAACGGGATCGTCCGACGCCGGGTCGCGAGCCCGACCGCGGCGCCGCTTGCAGCAGCGAGGCGAGTGCCACCGCTGCGAGGCGCTCGTCGGCCGTCCCGACTGCAGCGCCGAGCACGACGGCAGCCTTGACGTCACCGAACCCCATCGACGCCGGGGACACCAGGTGCAGCGTGAGTACCGGCAGTGCCATCGCGAGGGCTCCGACAGCGACGCCCGCCAGGAGTTCGGTGTCGTTCGGCTGACCGACGACCGAGTCGACGACGAGCGGTGGTGATCACGGCAACGGCTCCCGCGCCGACCCAGACGTCGGGGAGGCGTCGTTCCTCGATGTCGACGATCGCTGCCGGCACGAGCAGTGCGACACCGATCGCTCCCGCAACCGGAACCGTGCCGAGCGCCGCTGCGACGGCCAAGACGATCACCGCAAGTGCGCCGCCGCCGAGCACCAGTGGTCGCACGGTGCCGTCCGCGTCGATCGACCAACGTGTCGTGGTCGACCGGACGTCCGCCCGATCGGGAATCAGTGGTACCCCCAACCCCGTCTCCTCTTCCCCGACGACGTCCCCGCCGACGTCGTGCGGGCACCATAGTCCGCGTTTCGGACCGAAGCCGACGGACCGTTCGCGCATGCCGACGCAGTGGGCGCCATCACGGCCGAAGCGGAACGGCGAACGCTCGCCACCTCCCTGCGATGAGCCAAGTGTCGCTATCCGGTCGGTTCGCTCATCGCTGGGAGCGGTCCGAGGTGCGATGAGCGAGCGCTCGTCGGCGATCCGACCGGTCGACAGGTGTCGCTATCTGGTCGGTTCGCTCATCGCTGGGCGCGGTCCCGAGGTTGCGATGAGCGAAGTGTCGCTATCCGGTCGGTTCGCTCATCGCAGGGCGGGCGCGACGACGTGGGGCACGGCTACGAGGGGGAGAGGGCCCGGACGGTCCACTCGAGGAGCCAGCTGAGGAAGTCGTAGAGCTGGTGCTCGGGGGAGTCGGTCTCGTCGGCCTCGTCGGCGGACTCGTCGTCGTCGATGCCGAGCATCGAGCCGAGCACGAGGCGGATCGCGTTGATCGACTGCATGAACGCGATCGTCTGGCCTTCGTCGAGCAACACCTTCGCGTTCGCCGGGTCGAGCGTCCGGCTCACCGATTCGATCGCTGCCACGCGACTGGCCACGAGTTCCTCGCGCATCAGGCGCTGGTACTCGGCTTCCTTCTCCTCGTCGTCGGGGTAGGCGATCGGGAACAGGCGTCGGAGCAGTTCGTTGTCGTCGGGGCCGTCGATCAGCGCCCGCAGCTCGCCCATCAATCGGACGAGGAGCGCCCGTTCCTCGACGTCGAGGTTGATGCGCCAGCCGCCGTCGACGGACTCGACCGGGGGGACGAACTTACGACGCAGGACCGTCGTGCTCCATCGTCGCCCACAGGCTGTGCTCGTGGAGCCGGAACACGTGCATCTCGGCCTCCTCGCGACCGCACGACGCCACGACGGCCCGACCCTTCTCGTGCACGTCGAGCATCAGCTCGGTCGCCTTCTCGAGCGAGAATCCGAACAGCTTCTGGAACACGTAGGTGACGTAGCTCATCAGGTTCACCGGGTCGTTCCACACGAGCACGATCCACGGACGGTCGACGGTGGCGACGTCGTCGACGTCCGGCTCCATCACCTCCACGGGTTCGAGCGTGGTCGGCACCGCTCCATTGTGCCCGGGCTTGACGTCGATCGCGCTCGGTCCGGGCGGGGACAGGGCCGGGCAGGACTCGGTCCGGGTGGGGACGGGGCCGGGGAGGACCGTTGCGGCTTCGCGGGGCGGCGTTGGTCCACCGATCGGTGGCGCCCGTACGATGCCGCGGTCATGGCCGTCGGCAGTCGCCCCCTCGTTCCCCTCGCGGCTCGCGCCCGGCGGCGTGGCCCACGGGAGCCGGCACACCCCGACCACGGTGGTCGGCGCCTACATCGCGCTCACCAAGCCGCGGATCATCGAACTGCTGCTGATCACGACGGTGCCGACGATGGTGCTCGCCGAGGACGGTTGGCCGGCCACGTCGCTCGTGTTGATCACGCTGCTCGGCGGCACGCTCGCCGCCGGCGGCGCCAACGCCGTCAACATGTACGTCGACCGCGACATCGACGCCCTGATGGCGCGCACCCAGGGTCGCCCGCTCGTCACCGGCGTCATCCCGCCGCGCAACGCCCTCGTCTTCGCGCTCGTCCTGCAGGCCCTCGCCTTCGCCGTGCTGTGGGCCGGCGCCAACCTGCTGTCGGCCGTGCTCGCCTTCGGCGCCGCCGCCTTCTACGTCGGCGTCTACACGCTCTGGCTGAAGCGCACGAGCCGCCAGAACATCGTGATCGGCGGCGCCGCCGGAGCCGTGCCGGTGCTCGTCGGCTGGGCCGCCGTGCAGGACTCGCTCGCGTGGACACCGATCCTGCTCTTCCTCGCCATGTTCCTGTGGACGCCGCCGCACTTCTGGGCGCTCGCCGTCAAGTACGCCGACGACTACCGCGCCGCCGACGTGCCGATGCTGCCCGCCGTCGCGCCGATCGAGCAGGTCGTGCGCCAGATGATCGGCTACACGATCGCGCTCGTCGTCACCACGCTCGTGCTGATCCCGGTCGCCGACCTCGGATGGATCTACGGCGTCAGCGCCGCCGTGCTCGGCGCGATCTTCATCGGCGGCACCATCGCGCTCGGACGGCACCCGACCCCGGCGGCCAGCATGCGGCTGTTCGGGTTCTCCATCACCTACGTCACGTTGCTGTTCGGCGCGATGACGCTCGACGTCTTCGTCCAGTACGGCTGGTGACATCGGCCGATCGCTGTGGCGGATTCGCGTCGATTTCGGGTCAACGGACTCGTCCAAGTAGTCTCAGGCCGTCATGGCCTGCCACGTTTTCAGTGCCCACGCCGTCAGACGTCCACAGACAAGCGAGTTCCCACTTCGTATGACCACCCTCGAATCGAGTCCCGCAACAGTCGCCACGAGCGACGCGCGACGCCGACGACACCAGCGCACTCGGCACCGTCGTCAGGCGTGTTCACGTCGACCGACCACAAGATCATCGGGCAGCTGTACCTGATCGGCGGGCTCCTCGGGCTGCTCGCCACGATCGCCGTCAACGTGCTCATCGGCATCGAGCGCATCGACGGCGACGACGTCGCCCTCGACGACGGTCGCTGTCCCAGTTGTTCGACGCCCAGACGGTCGGCCTCGTCTTCGGCACGTTGCTCCCGCTCGCCCTGGCCCTGTGCGTGTCGCGGTGCCGCTGCAGCTCGGCGCCCGCTCGATCGCCTTCCCCCGCCTCGCATCCCTCGGCTTCTGGATGTGGCTCGGCGGTCTCGTCCTCACACGTCGTCGCTGATCGCCAACGGCGGCACGCTCGGCGGCAACGGCGACATGGTCGACCTGTTCATCGCCAGCCTCGCCCTGATGGCGCTCGGGGTCACCGCCACCGCCGGCGTCGATCGCCACCACGGTGCTCACCACCCGGGCGCCCGGCATGACCATGCGGCGGGTCCCGTTCTTCTCCTGGTCGGCGCTGATCACCTCGATCGGCGTCATCGTCGTGATGCCGGTGTTCGTCGGCACGCTCGTCTACCTCTTCCTCGACCACCGCAACGCCCGCGCCGGCTTCGGCGGCAACGAGGGCATCTACACCTGGGCCGGCTGGCTGTTCACCCAGCCCGCCACGTACATCTTCGCCATCCCGGCCATCGGCATCTTCGCCGAACTGCTCCCCGTCACGTTCCGCAACGCACGCCCGCCCGCGGCGTGATGATCGCCGGGCTCGGCCTCATCAGCGTCGCCGCCCTCGCCGCCGTCACCCAGCAGAACGTGCAGCGCCTGCCGTGGTCGGGCAGCGAACTCAACGTCGACGACCTCGGCACCAAGGTCGAAGACCTCGTGCCGTTCCTCTTCTTCAACCTGCTGCCGGTGCTCGGCATGCTCGTCGTGATCCTGATGGTGGTCCTGGCGCCCAAGCCGCAGAAGGGCGTCCGCCCGAACGTCAACCCCGGCTTCGCCTTCGCCTTCTTCGGCTACGGCATGGTGTTCGTCGGGATGCTCGGCACCGTGCTCTACGCCGTCGACGACCTCGCCCTGCAGGGCACCGTGTTCGAAGAGGCCGTGCTGATCTACATCGTCTACGGCGCCGTGCTCGGCGTGATGGGCGGCATCGCCTACTGGGCACCCGAAGCTGTGGGGCAGCGACGCTCGACGCCGGCAAGCTGCCCCGCTCGCGCTGCTCGGCGTCCGGCCACCGTGCTCGCCTCGTTCCCGCACTACATCGCCGGATTCCTCGACCAGCCCGCCGGCCCCGTCGTACGACAACGACGACCTCGTCATCTGGAACATCCTCGTTCTCGTCGGCCACGCGCTCATGGGGCTCACCGTGCTCGCCTTCATCGGGCTGCTGTGTCGCCAACCGGACTCGCGACGACGATGTCCGTCGGCGACGACCCGTGGGACGGCCAGACGCTCGAGTGGGCGACCACCTCGCCGGCGCCCGGCGACAACTTCGTCGACGTGCCGGTCGTCCACTCGGCCGAGCCGCTGCTCGACCTCAAGGCCGCCGCAACGTCCACTGCCGCCACGACCGACGGGAGCAGCAACTGATGTACGCACTGCCTGCCGCCCCCACCCCGGCCCCGCAGCGCCAGACGCTCGTCGGGCATGGCGCTCGCCGCCGTCGCGATCATCATGCTCACCGGCGGCATGCTCGCCGTCTGGCTCCTGCAGCGCACGCGAGGCGCTCGACGCCGGCGAGAGCTGGCTCCCGACGGCGTCATCATCCCCGAGGTGCCCGCCAACATCATGCTGATCGCCTTCATCGGCGTCTGCGTGTTCGCCCAGTGGGCGGTCTGGTCCGCCAAGCGCGACGACCGCGGCACACCGTGTTCGCCCTCGGCTGCACCGGACTCATCGCACTGCTGATCATCAACGCCCAGGCCTACATCTACGCCGACATGGGCCTCGCCATCGGCGACGGGATCTACCCGGCGATGTTCTACGGCGCTCACCGGCATGTTCGTGGTCCTCATGATCATCGGCATCCTGTTCTCCGCCGTCGCCGCCTTCCGCTACTCGGCGGCCGCAGCCAGGACAACGAGATCGTCGCCGCCCACGCCATGTACTGGTACACCATGTCCGCCGTGTTCTACGGCGATCTGGTTCGTCGTCTACGTCACCAAGTGAGCCACTGACATGTTCACCACCGGTACCAAATTCCTCATCGGCTCCACCGTCCTCGCCGCGTCTCGGCGCTCGCGTACGGCATCACCCAGGACGGGATCATGGGCACGATCGGCCTGATCTCGGCCACGCTCGCGCTCGCGTTCCTCGCCGGCGTCAACATCTTCACCCGCGACACCAACGTGCTGGTCACGACCCGATCTCCTCGGTCGAAACGGCCCCGGCGGCCGCGTCGGCCCCCGGCCTACAGCCTCTGGCCGATCGCGTTCGCCTTCGGGATGGCCGCGCTCATCGTCGGTCTCGTCACGTACCAGGCGATGTTCGTCATCGGTCTCATCCTCCTGCTCGCCGCCGGCGCGGAATGGATGGCGCAGGCGTGGGCCGAGCGGGCATCGGCCGACAGCCGCCTACAACTCCGAGGTGCGCAGCCGCATCGCCAACCCGTTCGAGTTCCCGCTCGCCGCGGCTCATCGGCATCGGCATCATCGTCTACTCGTTCAGCCGCGTCATGCTCTGGCTGTCGAAGACCAACACGGTGATCGCGTTCGGCGTGCTCGGCGCGATCTTCCTCACCTTCGCCTTCCTGTTCGCCTACCGCCCCGTCGAAGCCGCGGGCGGTCGTCAGCGTCATCGTGATCGGCGCGCTCGGCGCTCGTCGCCGGTGGCGCCGCGGCCGGCATCGGCGGCGAGCGCGAGATCGAAGAGCACGAGACCACCGCAGGCCTCGCCGTCGAGGGTGAGGCATCTGCGCAGCCCCGAGGAGACCGACGCCGACGAGAAGGCGTCACAGTCGGTCGCCGCGACGGCCAACGTCGCCGCCGAGATCACGCTCACCGAGGCGGGCGCACTGGAACTCACCGTCAACGGACCGGTCGACACGGCCCCGACGCACTCACGCTGCCCCGGTCGAACCCGAACAACGTGATCTTCATCAACGAGTCCGACCACGACCGCCGCCTCTCCGTCGACCTCACCGTCCCCCCGGCTGACGGCGCCGAGGACGAAGGCCCCATCCCGAAGTGCACCACGCTCGTCGAGCGACGGGCGCCAGATCATCACCCTCACGATCGGCGCGCCGAGCTTCGCCGCCCCCGACGGGTACTTCTTCTTCGTGCCCGGAGTCGACACCGCCCGGTTGGAACTGATCGTGCCGTGACCAACTCCCCACGGAAAAGGCATCCGTCGACATCCGCGAGTACCGTCAGGACCGTGAGTCGCCGAGGACGGATCGGACTGGTCGCCGCCCTCGGTGTGCTGATCGCCGGCTGCGCCAAGGACGCACCGCAGGACACGTGGCAGCCGGCCGGCCCGAACGCCCAGAAGATCCAGGACCTGCAGTGGCCGGTGTTCGTCATCGCCGGCGTGGTCGGCGTGATCGTGTTCACCGTCGTCGCGATCATCATCGTGAGGTTCCGCGATCGCGGCCAGGCGATCCCCGAGCAGACCCACGGCAAGCCGGCCCTCGAGATCGGCCTGACGATCCTGCCGGCGCTGATCCTGATCGGCGTCGCGATCCCGACCGTCGGCACGCTGATGGCGCTCAACAAGACCGACGACACCGAGTGCATCATCAACGTCACCGGCCAGCAGTGGTGGTGGGAGGTCGACTACCCGGTGCAGGACGGCTGCGGCGGCATCGCCGAGCCGATCGTCACGTCCGGCCAGATGGTCATCCCGACCGGACACGCCGGTGCTCGTGCGTGGCACCAGCCGCGACGTCATCCACTCGTGGTGGATCCCGCGGCTCAACGGCAAGCGCGACATGGTCCCCGGCCGTGTGCACACCGTCCGCCTCGAGGCCGACGAGCCGGGCATCTACGCCGGCCAGTGCACCGAGTTCTGCGGGCTCTCGCACGCCAACATGCGCATGGAGGTCGTCGCACTCACCCCCGAGGACTTCGAGACCTGGAAGGCGAACCAGCTCGCGCCGTACGAGGCGCCCGCCGAGGGCACGCTCGCCGCGACCGGCGAGGCGACGTTCATCGCCCAGTGCTCGCGCTGCCACCAGGTCAACGGGCTCGAGGACGCCGACGGCGAACCCGATCATCGCCCGCCCCGACCTGTACGTGTACTCCGGCGCCGCGCCGAACCTGACCAACCTGATGACCCGCAACACGTTCGCCGGCGCCACGTTCGATCTGCTGACCGAGGAGTGCCGCGCCGAGGTGTGGAATCCGACCCGAGGCGTTCGGCGAGACGTACCTCGAAGGTGTCGACGAGAGCTGCCTGAACTCGGTCGATCTGCGCGAGTGGCTGCGCAACGCGCCGGCCAAGAAGCCGATGTACGCCGAACGCCGAGAAGCTCGAAGAGACCGACGGCCTCGTCCGCGGCATGCCGAACCTCGCCCTGAGCGAGGACCAGATCGACGAACTCGTCGCCTACCTGCTCGAACGCAAGTGATGGGAGCCCGATAACCCATGGCCATCATCGAACGACCCACCGACACGCCCGGCGCTCGCCGGTGCCGGTGCCGCCGTCGTCACCCCGTCGTCGTCGTACGGCTACTTCCGCCGCCCGGTGCAGACCACCGGCTGGAAGTCGTGGGCCTTCACCGTCGACCACAAGAAGATCGGCATCATGTACGGCGTCGCCGCCATGGTGTTCTTCTTCGTCGGCGGCTTCGAGGCGCTGCTGATCCGGGCCCAGCTCGCCCAGCCCGACGGCACGATCCTGTCGGCCGACAAGTACAACCAGATGTTCACGATGCACGCCACCACGATGGTGTTCCTCTTCGTGATGCCGATGGCCGCGGCGTTCGCCAACTACATGATGCCGCTGCAGATCGGCGCCCGCGACGTCGCGTTCCCGCGCCTCAACGCGCTCGAGCTTCTGGACGTTCGTGTTCGGTGGCATCTTCATCAACACGTCGTGGTTCCTCGGCGGCGCCGCCGACGGCGGCTGGTTCATGTACGCCCCGAACAGCTCGGTGCCGTTCTCGCCGACCAACGGCGTCGACTTCTGGACGCTCGGCCTGCTGATGACCGGCGTCGCCTCGCAGGTCGGTGCGGTCAACCTGATCGTCACGGTCCTCAACATGCGGGCGCCCGGCATGACGCTCATGCGCATGCCGATCTTCACGTGGATGGCGCTGGTCATGCAGTTCCTGCTGCTGTTCGCCATCCCGGTCATCACGGTGGCGCTGTTCCTGCTGCTGTTCCAGCGAAACTTCGACGCCACCTTCTTCTCCGTCGCCGACGGCGCCGACCCGCTGCTGTGGCAGCACCTGTTCTGGATCTTCGGCCACCCCGAGGTGTACATCCTCGTGTTGCCCTCGTTCGGCATCGTGTCCGAGGTGCTGCCGACGTTCTCCCGCAAGCCGCTGTTCGGGTACCCGTTCGTGGTGTTCTCGGGTGCGGCGATCGGCTTCGTCGGCTTCGGCGTGTGGGCGCACCACATGTTCGCCGCCGGCCTCGGCCCGATCTCGGTCGCCGTGTTCTCGGTGGCCACGATGGCCATCGCCGTGCCGACCGGCGTCAAGATCATCAACTGGACCCTCACGATGTGGGGCGGCAAGCTGTGGTTCTCGCACGGCGATGCTGTTCGCCATCGGCCTGATCGTGCAGTTCACGATCGGCGGCCTGTCCGGCGTCACCCACGCGGTCGCCCCGTCCGACACGCAGCAGACCGACACCTACTACATCGTGGCCCACTTCCACTACGTGATCTTCGGTGGCGCCGTGCTCGGGCTGTTCGCCGGCATGTACTACTGGTGGCCGAAGATCTTCGGCAAGATGCTCAGCGAGAAGTGGGGCCGCTGGAACTTCTGGTTCATGATCATCGGCATGAACCTCACGTTCGGGCCGATGCACATCATCGGTCTGCAGGGCCAGCCGCGCCGCATGTACGTCTGGACCGAGAACCGTGCCGGCGAGGGCTTCTTCAACCTCGGCTTCTGGAACCTGGTGTCGTCGATCGGCTCGTTGATGCTCGGCGATCGGCGCGCTGCTGTTCCTCGTCAACGTGTGGGTCAGCCGCAAGAACCCGCCGGCGCCCGCCGACCCGTGGGACGCCCGCAGCCTCGAGTGGATCACGACCAGCCCGCCGAAGGAGCACAACTTCGACCGCATCCCGACCGTGCACGCGCTCGACGAGTTCTTCCACCGCAAGTACGAAGACGTCGGCGACGGACGGTCAGCACGACTACAAGCAGGTCCGGACCGGCGAGGAGGTCATCGACGAACGAGGAGGCGAACGCCGACGCGCACATCCACCTGCCGTCGCCGTCGTACTGGCCGCTCATCCTGGCGTTCGCGCCTGCTGATCATCTCCTACGGCGTGATCTACAGCACGCTGCTGATCGTCGTCGGCGCCGCGATCGCCGTCCTGGCGCTGTTCGGCTGGGCGCTCGAGCCGTCGACCGCCGACGACTCCGACTTCGATCCGCCCTCGCCGACGGCGGCCAGCCGAGCAAGGAGCTCGCTCATGTCTGACACCACGACCGAACCGCCGGTCACGCCGGAACCCGAGACCGACGATCCCGGCCGGCTACGACGACGGCCAGGACCACATCGGCCTCGCCCACCACACCACGACCGGGCTGTCGAACACGAAGCTGGCGATGTGGCTGTTCCTCGGCTCGGAGTGCCTGCTGTTCGGTGGCCTGATCTCCACCTACATGCTCTACCGCAACCGGCAGGGCGACGCGATCGGCCCCGACCAGCTGTGGGACATCCCGTTCACGTCGGCGACCAGCTTCGTCCTGCTGATGTCGTCGCTCACGATGGTGCTGGCCGTGTCGGCCGCCAAGCGCAAGGACGATCGCAACACCCGGCTGTGGCTCATCGTCACGGCGCTGCTCGGCGGGCTCTTCGTCGCCGGCCAGGTCTACGAGTTCACCATCTTCTACCGTGAGGGCCTCGGCTACACGACGAGCCTGTTCTCGTCGAGCTTCTACACGCTCACCGGGTTCCACGGCGTCCACGTGTCGGTCGGCATCATCATGCTGCTGTCGCTGGTGGGCATGCTCGCCAAGGGACGAGTCATCGGCGACAAGGCCGAGACGGTCGAGATGATCGGGCTCTACTGGCACTTCGTCGACATCGTCTGGATCGTCATCTTCACCCTCGTCTACCTGATTCCGGCCTGACATGAGCATCGACACCGACACCCACGCCACCGACACCGACGCCACCGAGGTCGTGTCGCAACGACGAGCACGACGATCTGCACGCCCACGACATCTCCGACAAGAACTACATCATGATCGCCCTGCTGCTCGCCGTGCTGACGGCGCCGAGGTGGCCGTCAGCGACATCTCGACATCCGGCTCGCTGCTTGTGCCGGCGTTGCTGATCATGATGGCGATCAAGTTCTTCGTGGTCGTCAGCTACTTCATGCACCTCAAGTACGACAACCGCCTGTTCAGGTTCGGCTTCTACATCGGCCTCTGCCGGCGCGGTGTTCCTGTACTCGGTGATGCTCCCACGTTCCACTTCTTCATCGACTGACCGACCCCTCGGAGGGGCACCCCCATGTTCGCCCAAGTCCGTCGATCCCTGGCGCTTCCAGTGGCACCCGGAAGTCTGGGTGCTGGTTGCGTTCCTGACCGGCGCCTACGTCTACATGGTCCGCGTCATCGGCCCGAAGGCGGTCCCGCCCGGCCAGCCCGTCGTCACCCGGTTCAACATCGGTTGCTTCGTCGGCGCGATGGTCATGCTGTGGGTGGCGAGCGACTGGCCGATGCACGACATCGGCGAGGAGTACCTGTACTCGGCGCACATGCTCCAGCACATGATGCTGAGCTACTTCCTGCCGCCGCTGGTGCTGATGGCCACACCGCAGTGGCTGCTGCGGGTGCTCGATCGGCAACGGCACGGCTCTACCGGGGCGTCGCGTTCATGTGCAGGCCGGTCGTCGCCGCCGTCGCGTTCAACGCGGTCGTCATCATCACCCACATCCCCGGTGTGGTCACCGCCTCGGTCGACAACGGGCCGCTGCACTACGCGCTGCACCTCGCGGTCGTGCATCGCTGTCGCTGCTGATGTGGATGCCGGTCGTCGGACCGTTCCCCGAACTGCAGATCGGCCCGCTCGGCAAGTGCATCTACCTGTTCCTCCAGTCGGTGGTGCCGACGATCCCCGCCGCCTGGCTGACGTTCGCCGAGGGCGCGGTCTACGAGACCTACGACATCCCGATCCGGGTGTGGGGCATGTCGGTCACGCACGACCAGCAGCTCGCCGGCGCGATCATGAAGACCGGCGGCTCGATCTTCCTGTGGACGATCATCATCTTCCTCTTCTTCAAGCGCTTCGCCGGCGGGCTACAACTCCGAGAACGACGACCTACCGCCGCGGGATCGTGATCCCCGACGCCGAGATCATCGGCGACGACGACACCGACACGAGTCGGCCGCTGACCACCGCCGACGTCGAGCGCGAGTTCGCGCAGGTGCCCGCCGCTCCGGACGAGCGGTCGTCCTAACCGATCGAGACCGGTCGGGCGTCGAGCGGTAGCCTTCGATGTCGTGATCGACCAGCGGCTCCTGCGCACCGACCTCGCCGGCGGTCAAGGCGGCGCTCGGCGCGGCGAGGCCGGCCCTCGCTGCTCGACGAGGTCGACGACGCCGCTCGCCTCGACGCCCGCCTGCTCGACATCACCGGCCGGCGCGACGCCATCCGCGCCCGGGTGAACACGATCTCCAAGGAGGTCGGGCAGCTCCGGCGCGACGGCGACGTCGAGGCCGCCGAGCGCTGCAGGCCGAGAGCCGAGAGCTCGGCGACGAGGAACGAGCGCTGGCCGCCGAGCACGACGAGCGTCGACGCGACGCTGCGCGAGCTGCTGCTCGGCATCCCCAACCTGCCGCATCCCGACGCGCCCGACGGCGCCGACGACGCGCGACAACCCGATCGTCACGGGTCCGGTCGGACTGCTCGACGACGTACCCGACCACCTCCGCGGTGCCGCACTGGGAGACCGCGACCGCGCTCGGCATCCTCGACAACGAGCGCGCCGTCAAGATCTCCGGTGCGATGTTCACGATGCAACGCGGCGCCGGCGCGACGCTCGCACGAGCGCTGTGCCAGTACGGGCTCGACCTCAACGCCGACGCGTACGAGGAGGTCCGACCGCCGTCGCTGGTCACCACCGCCACGCTGACGGCGACCGGGCAGCTGCCGAAGTTCGCCGACGACGCCTACTCGATCGAACGCGACGACCTGTGGTGCATCCCGACCGCCGAGGTGCCGCTCACGTCGATCTACGCCGACGAGGTGCTCGACGACACGGCGTTGCCGATCCGGGTGATGGCGTACAGCGCGTCGTACCGGCGCGAGGCCGGCTCGGCCGGTCGCGACACCCGCGGCATGTTGCGTGCCCACGAGTTCGACAAGGTCGAGATCCTCTCGTTCGCCACGCCGGAACAGGCGCCGGCGCTGCTCGATCGACATGATCGCACGCGCCGAGCGGGCGATCGCCGGGCTCGGGCTGCCGTACCGCATCATCGAGATCTGCACCGGCGACATGGGCCAGAGCCACCATCGCAGCTTCGACATCGAGGTGTACGCGCCGGGCGCCGACGCCTGGCTCGAGGTGTCGTCGATCAGCTGGTTCAGCGACTACCAGGCTCGTCGCGGCAACATCCGGTTCCGGCGCCACGATGCCGACGGCAAGCCGATCAAGGGGACCGAGTTCGTCCACACGCTCAACGGTTCGGCGCTCGCGGTGCCGCGGGTGTGGGCGGCGATCGTCGAGAACTACCGCAACGCCGACGGCTCGGTCACGTGCCCGAGGTGCTGTGGCCGTACATGCGCGGCATCGAACGCATCGAACCGCCGCCGGTGGCGAAGGTCGACGACCGGTGACCGACTGGGCCGCCCCCGACAAGCGAGCCGAGCTGTGGGACCGGCGCGTCCAGTACGAGACGGCGGGCTCGACATCGGTGACGTCGATGCCGACCCGGTGACGCAGTGGCAGCGCTGGCACGACGAGGCCTCCGAAGGCGGGGTCGCCGAACCGAACGCGATGACCGTGGCGAGCGTCGGCGCCGACGGCGTACCGGACGCGCGGATCGTGCTGGTGCGCACCGTCGACGACGGCGGCCTCGTCTTCTACACGAACTACGAGAGCGCGAAGAGCCGTCAGCTCGACGCGGCGCCCGCCGCCGTCGGCGGTGTTCTCGTGGCTCGATCTGCATCGTCAGGTCCGGGTCCGTGCGACGGTGCAGCGTGTGTCCGACGCGGAGAGCGACGCCTACTTCGCGTCGCGCCCACGCGCCAGCCAACTCGGTGCGTGGGCGTCACCGCAGAGCGACGTCATCGCCGACCGGTCGATGCTCGAGGAGCGGGTCGATCGCCTTCGACGAACGGTTCGCCGACGACCCGGTGCCGCGGCCACCGCACTGGGGAGGCTGGCGGCTCGTCCCGTTCGAGTGGGAGTTCTGGCAGGGACGGCCGAGCCGCCTCCACGACCGCCTCCGCTATCGCCGCGACGGCGCCGGTGCACCTGGACCATCACCCGCCTCGCCCCCTGACGCCACGTCTCGCCGCCCCCGAACCCCCGAAAACTCGACGTTGGCTGTTGCTCTCAGCGCAACACTGTCGCGCCATTTCGGGATGTGGGATCCGTCGGGAACGATCGGGAAACAGCAGGTCGGGGGGTTGAACGCGGTCGGTGTGACGGGCGAGGCTGTGACCATGACGAAGGTGCTGGTGGTCGACGACGAGCCGACCGTGCGCGAGGTGGTGGTCGGCTACCTCCGCCGTGACGGCCACGAGGTCGCCGAGGCCGGCGACGGCACCACCGCGCTCGAACTGCTCGACGCCGACCCGCCCGACCTCGTCGTGCTCGACATGATGCTGCCCGGCGTGCACGGTCTCGACGTGCTGCGCCGCGTGCGTGCCTCCAGCGACATCCCGGTGATCATGCTGACCGCTCGCGCGGAGGAGTCCGACCGGGTCGCCGGACTCGAACTCGGCGCCGACGACTACGTCGTGAAGCCGTTCTCGCCTCGCGAGCTCGCGGCACGGGTCAACGGCGTGCTGCGTCGCACCAACGGACGCCAAGCGGCAGCGCCCGGCCCGATCGTGCACGGCGCACTCACGGTGGAACCGCTCAGTCGACAGGTCACCCTCGACGGCCGGCTCATCGAGATGACCCCGAAGGAGTTCGACGTCCTCGCGTTCCTCGCCGCCTCACCGCGGCAGGTGTTCTCCCGAGCGCAGCTCCTCGAGTCGGTGTGGCAGTCGTCGCCCGACTGGCAGGATCCGGCGACGGTCACGGTGCACGTGCGTCGGATCCGCAACAAGATCGAGGACGATCCCGAACACCCGCGCTGGATCACCACGGTCTGGGGCGTCGGGTACCGGTTCGAGCCGTGAACACTCCGAGCGACCACGGTCGGCGGCTGCGCCCGTTCGACCGCATCGGCGTCCGCTTCGTCGTCGCGATGCTCGCGGTGCTCGGCGTCGCCGTGATCATGATCGCGATCGCCGCCCAGTCGATGTTCATCAACGACCACGACCAGCGGCTCCTCATGTGGGTGCTCGTGCCGGCGGTGCTCGGCGCGGCACTGGTGGCGATGATGATGGCCCGCCCGGTTGCCCGCGATGCGTCGAAGATCTGCGAGGCGGCGATGCGCGTCGCCGACGGCGATCTCAGCGCTCGCACCGGCGTGGTGCGCTCCGACGAGCTGGGTGAGGCCGCAGCGATGTTCGACCTGATGGTCGATCGACTCGACTCGATCGAACGTGAGCGCGCCGTGATGCTGTCGTCGATCTCCCACGACCTCCGGACCCCGCTGGCCGCGCTGCGGGCGTCGGTCGAGGCGATCCGCGACGGGGTCGCTCCCGATCCCGATGCCTACCTGTCGGGGATGGAGCGCCAGATCAAGGCGCTGGCGTCGCTCGTCGACGACCTGCAGCTGCACAGCCGGATCGTCAGCGGCACCTTCGCCATGACCCGTGCTCGCCTCGATCTCACCGAACTGGCCGACGAGGCGATGGAGACCTTGCGCCCGCTGGCGGAGACCCGGCGCGTCGCGCTGCTGCTCGAGGCCGACCGCCGTGTCAGCATCGAGGCCGACGGTCCCCAGCTCGCTCGGGTGATCCGGAACCTGCTCGAGAACGCGATCCGCCATGCTCCCGAGGGTTCGGTCGTGCTCGTCCAGATCGCGTCGACGGAACAGTCGGCGACGTTGCGGGTCGTCGATCAGGGCGACGGCTTCCCCGCGGACTTCCGCGATCGGGCGTTCGAGCCGTTCACCCGCGCCGACCCGGCACGCGACCTCGGCACCGGCACCGCCGGTCTGGGGTTGTCGATCGCTCGTGGGATCGTCACGGCACACGGCGGCACGATCGGCCTCGCCGACGGCCCGGGCGGCGTGGTCGAGATCGCGCTACCCGTCTGAACCGGCGGGCGTGGTCCACGTCGTGGCGGCCTCGGCCAGCCCGTCGATGAGCGACTCGGTGTGTGGCGTGAGGCCCGGGCCTTCCCAGTCCCACCACATCGGGCTCGAACCACGCACCCGCGGTGGCAGCTCGATCTGCACGCCGCCGTCGCGGGGCAGGTTGACCGGGTTCGCGGGATGCAAGCCCCGCAGCTGCTGAGGGATGGTGTCGATGTCGGTGCGGATGTCGTAGGCGGGCAGCGTGCGTCGCAACGACCGGCCGACGTGCTCGGCGAAGGGGCGATTGCCGCCGCCGAGCAGCAGCGATCCGAACAGACCGCGGCGCCCGTAGCCGTGCACGGTGATCACGATGTCGACGTGCTCGACGAACGTCGCCAGCGCAGCGGACTCGTCCGGGTTGACCTGGATCGACGGAAGATGGTCGCGCATGCCGGGCGGTTGGATCACGCTGTAGCAGGACGCATCGGCCCGTTCGGCGGCCTGACGGGCGATCACGTCGGTCATCGCCTCGAGCGCACCTCCGTGGTACGCCATGAATCCGACGCGACCGCGCAGCTCGGTGACCTCCTCGACGCCGGGCTGAGCGAGCAGGGCGGCGAAGGCAGTCATCGCCCCATGATCGCAGCATCTCGGCCCTACAGTGATGTCGATGCTGGTGTGGATGGATCTCGAGATGACCGGACTCGATCACACGTCGGACGTGATCGTCGAGATCGCGACGATCGTCACCGACGACGATCTGAACGATCATCGCCGAAGGTCCCGACCTCGTCGTCCACCAGCCCGACGAGGTGCTCGCGGCGATGGACCCGTTCGTGGTCGACATGCACACGAAGTCGGGTCTGCTCGAACAGATCAAGGCGTCCGACGGTCAGCTTGGAGGCGGCGGGCGCGGCGACGCTCGAGTTCATCAAGCAGCACGTGCCCGAGCCGGCCAGCGTGCCGTTGTGCGGCAACTCGATCGGCACCGACCGGCGGTTCCTGGCCGCGTACCTGCCCGACATCGAGAACCACCTGCACTACCGCTCGATCGACGTGTCGAGCGTGAAGGAGCTCGTCAAGCGGTGGTACCCCGAGCGTCGACGACGACCGGCCTCGCGGGCAAGGTTCACACCGAGCGCTCGACGACATCCGCGAGTCGATCCGCGAGATGGCCTACTACCGCGAGCACGTCTTCGTGCCGCAGCTCGAATCGGAGCCGGCGGGCGACGACACCTCGGAGTAAGGACCAACGGCCCCTCCGCTGGAGATACCCATAGGGGTACATTGGACCTCGAGAGATCGAGATCAGCCCGAGAACTGAGGCCGGGTTCTCCAATCCCCGGGCCTCCCCGCCGTCTGCCGGAGCCGGTAGGTTCCGGCGATGCGCGCAGTCGTCCTTCGCTCCCATGGTGGTCCCGAGGTGCTGACGATCGACGAGGTCGACGACCCGTCGCCGGGCCGAGACGACATCGTCGTCGACGTCGAACACACCGCGATCAACCGTGCCGACATCCTGCAGCGAATGGGCATGTACCCCGATCCGCGACGCCGTGTCGGTCGAGATTCCCGGCCTCGAGTACGCCGGCGTCGTCTCGGCCGTCGGTGCCGACGTCACCGGGTGGTCGGTCGGCGATCGGGTGATGGGAATCGAGGCCGGTGGGTGCTACGCCGAGAAGGTCGTCACGCACGCACGCCAGGCGCTGCCGATCCCGGCGTCGGTCGCGTCCGCGGATGCGGCGGCGATCCCCGAGGTGTTCCTCACGGCGTGGGATGCGCTCGTCGTCCAGGGCGGCCTCACCAGCGGCCGCTGGGCGCTCGTGCACGCCGGCGCGTCCGGCGTCGGCACCGCGGCGCATCCAGATCGCGAAGGCGATCGGCGCACGAATCGCCGTCACCTGCTCGGCGGGCAAGGTCGATGCGTGTCGCGAGCTCGGCGCCGACGTCGTGCTCGAACGCAGCCCGGCCGACTGGCTCGCCGCGCTCGCCGACGCGGTCCCCGGCGGCGTCGACGTCGTCCTCGACGTGATCGGCGGCGAGGAGACCGATCGGAACCTGAAGGCGGTCCGGACGGACGGCACGATCGTGCAGGTCGGGCTGATGGGTGGCGCCAACGCATCGGTGAACGTCGGGTTGATCCTGGCGAAGCGGATCACGTGGATCGGCACGACGCTGCGGGCGCGGCCGCTGGAACGCAAGTTGGCACTCAGCCAGCGATTCATCGACGAGGTGCTGCCGCTGTTCGACACCGGTGCGCTGCGTCCGGTGGTCGACTCGCGCTACGCGTTCGACGACATCGCCGACGCCCACCGCCACATGGAGGCCAACGCCAACATCGGCAAGATCCTGATCGATCTCTGATCACGTACACGATGTGCCAGGCACATCGTGTACGTCAGTCGGGGCGTGCAGGGACCGATCGCTGTTTCCAGGTCACGTCTCGCCGGAACACCATCGCGAACAGACTGCGCAGGAAGATCACCACGAACACGGCGACCGCCACCGGGTAGAGCGCGGCGGTGAGCGGGTGCATCGAACCGGCGCGGCGGCCGAGCACCCAGACCTGCAGCGCACTCAGCGGGTAGACGAGCGGCTCGGCCAGCCATCCGCCGGCAAGCGACCACACCCACAGCGCCACGGCGAGCGACAACCACCACGGGGTGAATCGGGCGCCGGTGGCGATGCTGCGCGTCCAGCCCTGCACGACCTGACCGAGCCCGTTCGGATACATGCGAAACGAGGTGTCGGGCCGGCCGGTGAACAGTGCCGACCGACCGACCGCGCGGGCGAGGCCGATGTCCTCGGTGTGCATCGCCCGAACCGTGGCATGGCCGCCGACGGCGTCGTAGGTGGCGCGCTCGACCGCGAGGACCGGCCCGAACGCCACGGTCGGCGCGATCCGCGCGCCCGCCACGGTGAAGCCGCCGGATCCCATCAGTGCGGTCACGTTGGCGAGAAGACTGGCCTGCTCGACCCATGCGCCCGTGTCGTGCCACGGCTGCACCGACACGACGGTGTCGGGGTGCCGTGCCACCGCGACGGCGACACGGTCGAGCAGATCGGGCGCCGGACGGACGTCGGCGTCGACGAACAGCAGCAACGGCGCCGTCGTCGACGTCGAACCGGTCCAGCACGCGTGTGGCTTGCCGAGCCAGCCGCCGGGAAGCGTCGATGGGCTCACGACGTGCGCGCCCAGGCGCGTGGCGACGTCGGCGGTCGCGTCGGTCGAGTGGTCGTCGACGACCACGAGTTCGTCGCCGGGCCGCAGCTGCGACACCAAACCGGGCAACAGATGTGGCAGCGCGGCGGCCTCGTTGCGTGCGGGGACGACGACGGCGATCGCCGGACGAGCGGTCGTCGGACCGTGATCCGGCGCGACCGTCGGCAACGGTCGGAGCTGCCACAGCAGCAGCCAGCCGAGGATCCAACCGACGCCGAACAACGCGAGATCCACGCCGTCACTCTTGTCGTTGTGGTCGATCCGGACCAATGTTCGCGGAACGATTTCTCGCGGTGATGTGAGAAACTCTCTTGACCCGCACACCGTCGACGTGGTTGTGTAGCGATCCGGGTCAGCACTCCTGCGCCTGCGGACGACACGACGAGACGAGAGGACAAACGATGAGCATCACGCCCACCGCCAACATCCGCTCGGCCTCGCCGCGCCCGTACGCAGGTGTCCACGGCGCATCGCTGTCGGTCGCGACCCTGTCGCACGGCTCGCTCCAGGACCCGTCGTTCGGAGGTCAACTGGGTGTGCTGCGACCACATGTCGACCGAGCACAACCCGACCACCGGCAACACCACCGGCTCCAAGCGACTCGGCCCCGGCTCCTTCGTAGGAGTTCTGACGTAACACCAACGTCAGATCACCTCTCACGAGGCCGCCGGGTTCCGACCCGGCGGCCTTGTTGGTTTTCCGACCCGTTTCCACATCCATCCATCCATCCATCCATCCATCCATCCATCCATCCATCCAGCACCCGGCACTCACCCGAAAGGCACCGACCATGACACTCCTCACATCCCTCGACCTCCACTCCGACTCCGCCATCTCATCCAACGACATCGAACAGGACCACACCATGTACCGCTCCACGCTCATCGAACCCCGCGACTCGGCCCTGCTCGAGCCGCGGGAGCCGGACAGTCCGAGACCGCCCGGCGACGAACCGGTCCGACGACCGGTCGCTCGCTGCGCGGACGGCCACGGCACCCTCAGTCGGGTTGTTCTTCTCCGACAACGTGATCGACATCGCACGCGCCAAGGCGATGTGCGGCCTGTGCCCCCTGCAGGCCGACTGCCTCGCCGGCGCCCTCGAACGTGAGGAGCCGTGGGGCGTGTGGGGCGGAGAGCTGCTCTCCGGCGGCAGGATCATCGCCAACAAGCGACCCTGCGGACGCCCGCCCAAGCATCCGCGCCCCGAGCTCGTGATCGACGAGCTCGGCCCCGTCGCCGTCGCCTGACCCTCCCAAATCCACGTTTGCGTCGCGCTTTCGATGACCCCCTCCAGCGAAATCGCGACGCAAACGTGGTTGGGCGCGGGCCCGGGATGGGAGGGGTGAACGAACACGAACAACTCCGGGGGCGAATCGGCGGGCACGACCGCTGTCAGTAGCCTCGGAGGTGTGAGAATCCGTCCACGACTCCTCGTCGTCTCGCTGCTCGTGGCGGTGGCGGTGGTCGGCGTTTTCGTCTGGATCCAGAGCTCCGACGATGACGACACCGCGGTCGACGCCACGCTGCAGGACCCCCAATCGGTGATCACGTTCCCCGCCGACGGGCTCGGCAACGACGACGTCCAGGGTGATCCGTTCCCCGACGTGGTGCTGATCGACGCCGACGACAACGAGGTGACCACCGGCGACCTCGTCGGCGAGCCACTGGTGGTCAACCTCTGGTACTCGACCTGCCCGCCGTGCGCCAAGGAGCTCCCCGACTTCGCCGAGGTCGACGCCGAGACCGATGACGTGCGGTTCGTCGGTGTCAACACGCTCGATTCGCTCGAGGTGATGGAGCGCTTCGCCGGTGAGCGCGGCGTCGACTACGACCTGTTCCGTGACGAGTTCGCTGAACTCGCCGACGCCATCGGTGCGACGGCGATGCCGATCACCCTGTTCGTCACGTCCGACGGCACGATCGTCGAGCAGACCGGCCCGCTCGACGCCGACGAACTCCGAGCCGAGATCGCCGACCTGCTCGCCGTCGACGGGGCCGACGCATGAGCCTGTCGTTCATCCGCGGCATGGTCGCTGCGGTGAACCCGTGCGGATTCATCCTGTTGCCCACCTACCTCATGTACTTCCTCGGGCTGCAGGGAGCCATGCCGGGCACGCAGCGCGCCACGATGCGCCGGGCCGTCATCGTCAGCGCCGCGGTGTCGGCCGGGTTCCTCTCCGTGTTCCTGGTCGCCGGGGTCATCTCGTACAACTTCACGAGCTGGATCAACGAGAACGCCAAGTACGCGACGGGGGCGATCGGTGTGGCACTGCTCGTGCTCGGCGCCGCCATGTTGGTCGGCTACAAGCTGCCGTTCATGACGCCGCGACTCGATGCAGGTGGCAGCGGTGGACCCAAGCAGACCGTCAGCGCAATGTTCGTCTACGGCATCGCCTACGCGGTGGCGTCGATCGGATGCACGATCGGGCTGTTCATCGCCACCGTCTTCAGCAGCACCAGTCGCGACGGCATCGTCTCCGGCGTCGGCAACATGCTCGCCTACGGCGCCGGTATGGCGCTGCTCGTCAGCGCGCTGACGATCGCACTGGCGTCGGCGAACACCGGCCTGCTCAAGGTGCTGCGGGGCAGTTTGCAGTACGTCGACCGGATCGCGGCGTTCTTCGTGCTGCTGTCGGGTTGCTACCTGCTCTGGTACTTCTACTGGGTCGACGTCCGCGAAGAGGGCGATCCGATCACCGACTGGGCGCTCGAGCGCCAGGCGCAGGCGACGGTCTTCCTCACCGACCACTGGCAGATCGTCGGACTCGTCATGGTTGGCGTGGTCGGCGCGGCGATGGCATACGCATGGTCGCGTCCGAACACGTCGATCGATGCGCAGGTGTCGCCGCCGATCGACGAACCGTCGTCGGCCGAGACCGCCTGACGTCCGTCCGGACAGGTGTCGGCGATGCGGCCTTCGGTGCGCCTACAGGTAGTTGATCGCTCGCGCCTGCGCCGACAACTCGTCGCGGTGGTCGGGATGGGCGACCGAGATGAGCGCCCTGGTTCGTTCGCGGATCGATCGCCCGCGGAGTTCGGCGACGCCGTACTCGGTCACGATCTTGTCGACGGTGTTCTTCGGTGTCGTCACCACGTCGCCGGCGGCGAGTTGCGGGACGATGCGCGAATCGCCATGGGAGGTCGTCGAGTGCAGCACGACGAATCCCTGGCCGCCTTCCGAGTACACGGCACCGCGTGCGAAGTCGTTCTGGCCCCCCGACGAGGAGTAGTACTGGCCGCCGATCGTCTCGGATGCACATTGTCCGAGGAAGTCGACGGTGAGCGTGGCGTTGATCGACACGAAGTTGTGTTCGTTGGCGATGACGCGCGGATCGTTCACGTAGCGCACGGCGTGCAACTCGATCGCGGTGTTCTCGTGGAGGAACCGGTGCAACCGCTCGGTGCCGAGCGCAAACGTACCCACCGCCTTGGTGCGGTTCAGTCGCTTGCGGACCCCGTTGACCACGCCCGACTCCATCAGATCGACCACGCCGTCGGAGACCAGTTCGGTGTGGATGCCGAGATCCTTGTGGTCGGTCAGCGACGCCATGATCGCATTGGGGATCGCGCCGATTCCGGTCTGGATGGTGGCTCCATTCGGAATCCGCTCGGCGACGAGTGCAGCGATGCGATGGTCGGTCTCGCCGGGGGTGGCGGGCGGCACCTCGACGAGCGGTCGGTCGCTGCGGCACCAACCGACCACCTGTGAGACGTGGATCTGGTTGCGCCCGAACGTGCGCGGCATGTGGTCGGTCACTTCGAGGAAGATCCGGCCGCGCCCGATGAAGCTCGAGGTGTAGTCGGCCGACACGCCGAGCGAGAAGTAGCCGTGACGGTCCGGTGGCGACGCAGCGGCGATGACGAGCGGGTCATCGGTGCGCATCCGCATCAGCGCGTAGACCTCGGAGAAGTGGGAGGGCACGAGCCCGATGGACCCGTCGGCGAAGTACGGTCGGGTGACGTGCGAGAGGAAGTACGAGATGTGCTTGAGCCGGGTGCCGTACGCGCCTGCGAGGTACGGACGGTCGTGGATGGCATGCATCTGATGGACCCGCACCTCGTCGATCCGCGGATCGCCGGCGGCGGCTGCCGCGTCGATCTGCTCCATGACGGCGGTGGCCTCGCCGTTGCCGAGTGGGACGATGATCTGCGTGCCCGGACCGATGTGGTCGAGGACGTCGGCCGGTTGGTTCGGCGCGGTGGGTGATGCCGTCGTCATCGTCCCTACGGTAGGGCAGGTATGAACGTCCCGGAACCATCAACCCCAGCTTCGGTGTCACCGATCGACGGCACCCTCCACCCCGCGCTCGTCCCCGTCAAGCCGGCAGCGACGGTGATGCTGGTGCGCGACGCACTCGACGGTGCACCTGGCGTCGAGGTGTTCATGCTGCGCCGAACCGCCAACGCGGTGTTCGGCGCCGGGATGTTCGTGTTCCCCGGCGGTCGGGTCGATGGCGTCGACGGTGCCGCGGACATCGCCCGGTTCTGCCGCGGTCTCGACGATGAGGCCGCGAGCCGCCAGCTCGGCATCGACAGCGGCGGTCTCGCGTATTGGGTTGCCGCGATTCGTGAGTGCTTCGAGGAGGCGGGCGTGCTGCTCGCCTCGCCGCGCTCTGGAGGCCCGCTGACGCTGCGCAACGAGGACCGCCACGAGATCCACGACAGCTCGCTGTCGCTGGTCGAACTGTGTCGGCGCGACGACCTCGTGCTCGACTTGACCACGACGTACTACGTCGACCACTGGATCACGCCGATCGGCGAGCAGCGGAGGTTCGACACGAGATTCTTCGTCACGGAACTCCCGGCCGACCAGGAGCCGCTGCACGACGACAAGGAGACCGTCGAGAGCCTCTGGATCCGTCCCGCCGAGGCGTTGCGCATGCAGGCCGCCGGCGATCTGATGATGATGCCGCCGACGATGGCCAATCTCCGGTTCCTCGAGCCGCATCCCGACGCCGCTGCGGCGCTGGCCGCCGCCGCGCTCGTGGAGAACCCGCCATGTGTGCTCCCCAGGATCCGACGCGATGGTGCCGGTCGCATCACCGGCGTCGCGATGCCGGACGACGCCGACTACGACGACCTCGTCTGATCCGCCCCGACGTACACGATGTGCCTGGCACATCGTGTACGTCAGCGGGTGAGAGTGACGGGGGTGACCGCTTGGTACTCGTGCGCGGTGCAGCCGGCCATGTCGATGTCGGCGGGTGGTGTCGGAGGCGCGATCTCGTCGAGGATCTGTGCGGCGATCGAGCGGAACGCCTCCGCTGCGGCGCCGGTTCCGGCGAGGGACACCGGATCGCCGGCGTCGCCACCGGCGGCGACCGCCGCTTCCAGCGGCACCTTGCCGAGCAGCGGTGCGTTGATCGCCTCTGCGAGCGCTTGGCCGCCACCCTCGCCGAACAGGGCGTAGGAGTCGCCGTGATCGCACGTGAAGGTGCTCATGTTCTCGATGACGCCGATGACCTCGAGGAAGCTGCGTCGGGCCATGTCCGCGGCGCGTTGCGCAACCTTCTGCGCGGCGAGAGCGGGCGTGGTGACCACCACGAGCGACGTGCTCGGCAGCATTCTCGCCAGACCCATCTGCACGTCGCCGGTGCCGGGTGGCATGTCGATCAACAGGTAGTCGAGGTGGCCCCACTGGACGTCGCGCAGGAACTGTTCGACCGCTTTGGTCAGCATGAGGCCGCGCCACATCAACGCGGTGTCCTCCTCGACCAGGAACCCCGTCGAGACCACCTTGAGCATGCCGGAGCCGACGACCCGTTCGTTCGGCACGATCTTGGGCTTGTCCGAACCCTCGACCTTGCGGGCCTCCATGCGATCGGAGATGCCGAGCAGGCGCGGCACGGAGAAGCCCCAGATGTCGGCGTCGAGGACGCCGACGGTGTAGCCGGCGTCGGCCAGCGCCGCAGCGAGGTTGACCGTGACCGAACTCTTGCCGACACCACCCTTGCCGCTGGCGATCGCCAGGACCTTGCAGTTCAGCGGGATCTCGGTGTCGGGTGCGTTCTGGCGGGCGTTCCAACGGGCCTTGGTCATCACGTCGCTGCGTTCGTCGGCGTTCATCTCGCCCCACGAGATCTTCACCTCGGCGACACCGGGGTGCACCGACACCTTCCCCTCGACCTCGCGCTTGATCTCCGCACGCAACGGACAACCGCGGATCGTCAGCTTGACCCCGACGGTGACCACACCGTCCGGTGTGATGTCGACCGACGGCACCATGCCGAGCGACACGATGTCGGCGCCCAGTTCGGGGTCGATCACCGTGGCGAGCGCTGCCATCACCTCGTCGTGCGTCGGCGGAGCGATTCCGGTGGGCATGTCTGGCATTTTACCGGGCCTGACCGTGTAATCTCCTGATGTGGATCAGGAACGCAGGAGTGCGACCCCGTTGCCCCCGACGCGATCGGGTCCTCCGCAGCTCGACCTGCTCAAGGCACTCGGCGACAACACGCGGTATGCGATCTATCTCGAACTGGCCCGATCGGCGCGTCCGTTGGCCACCGCCGACATCTCCGACACGCTCGACCTCCACCCCAACACCGTGCGCCCCCATCTCGAACGGATGCGTGAGGCCGGCCTGCTCGACGTCGAGGTCGGAGGCCGCGGCGATGTCGGTCGCCCGCAACACCGCTACTCGATCGCCGCGAATGCGCCGTCGCTCGGCTTCGAACCCCCCACGATGCCCGTACTCGCCCGCATGGTGCTCTCGATGGCGGCGCGCCTCCAGGCGAGCGCCGACGATGCAGAAGCGGTCGGGCGAACCGAGGGCGTCACCCGCGCGAGACCGTTCTCGCAAGCGCCATCCACGCTCGAGGCCCTGGTGTCCGACCTCGATCGTCTGGGCTTCGATCCGATCGTGACCGATGCCGCCGACGATCCCGATGCTGCCGTGGTGGCCTTCGGCAACTGCCCGTTCGCCGAGCTCGCCGAATCACACCCCGAACTCGTCTGTGGACTGCACCGCGGTCTCGTGGCAGGGTTCGTCGCCGAGATGGGCGACGCCGAGGTCGACGAGTTCTGCACACTCACCAGTCGCACGCCGTGTCGTGTGACCGTCGCGTCCCGCTAAATTGAGAGATCAGCAACCAGGAGGTTCCGAATGATCACGCTCACCGATTCCGCCGCCGTCAAGGTCCGTCAGCTGCTCGCCGACGAGGGTGCCGAAGATCTGGCGCTGCGAGTCGCCGTTCGTCCGGGTGGCTGTAGCGGGTTCTCCTACGAGATGTTCTTCGACGGCGACATCGCTGCCGACGACAACCAGGCCACCTACGGCGAGGACGGAACGGTCAAGGTCGTGGTCGATCCTGCGTCGGCGCAGCTGCTCGAGGGCGCCACGCTCGACTACAAGGACGGCCTCGACCAGTCCGGGTTCGCCATCACGAATCCCAACGCATCACGCACCTGCGGGTGCGGCTCCAGCTTCTCCTGACCCCGCTGCCGGTGCGGTGCTGACGGTCGATCGACCGCGGAGCGCCCTCAGGTCGATCGCGCGTTCGAGCACTTCCACCAGTTCGGTCTCGTCCCAGATGGCGTCGAGACGTTCGAACACCGTGCCGTCGGACGCGATCACGAACAGCGACGGTTCGAACGTGAGGCTCGCCGCATCGACCGCCGGAGCCGGCGTGGTGGCGGTGTTGTCGGTGTAGACCTCGGCGTGGACCCAGGTGAACGTGTCGCCGAAGCGGTCCTGGACGTCGATCATCGATTCGAGCGCCGGAGCGCACGTGCCCGTCTGGCAGAACGCCGGCGTGCCGATGAGGTAGGCGACCGGTTTGCCCGACAACAGCGCATCGGTGAGCGTGACGTCGTGGAACGGGCACGGTTCGGGCTGACGGGTGCAGATCGGATCGACGCCGCGACCGTCGTCGACGCTCGGCGTGTCGAACGGCGGCATCGCGTCGCCGGGACCGGGCACGGCGACCGAACCCGGCTCCATCACCTGGAACGCTGCGCCGCCTTCCGGACCACCTTCGACGAGCAGGTAGTAGATCCCTGGGGTCTCGATCGGAACCCGGAAGCTGTAGTACGGACCCGACTCGAGATCGCGTCGCACCGCCGAGATCTCGATGCCGAGCGGGTTGCCGTCGGCGTCATCGACACTGGCGTTCAAGGTGTCCGGCCCGTCCGAGACGATCCCACCGTCAGCGGTCGCGAGGCTGATCGGGAGTCGCTGGAGGCCTGGCTCCTGCACGTTCTGAGGGAATCGTTGGGCCAGCACGTAGGTGCCGAACGCGATCCCAGCCGCAGCGCCGGCCGACGGCTCGCTGGTGCCGGCATCGGTCGACGACGACCCCTCGTCGCTCGAGCCGCACACGACGAGGAACGCGCTCGCCGCAGCACCACCGAGCAGCAGGCGGCGCGAGATCTGAAACGGGGCGCTGCCGGGGGAGCCGATGTCGGGGGAGTTGTCCATGCGCCGTCGACGATAACGCCTCGATCCGGCGCGGCGCCGGGCGACCCTGGCAGTCGGGACCGCCCCGCAGTAGGTTGCATCGCCATGAGCAAGCCGCTGGGCCCCTACACACCCGTCGTACACGCCGGGGACTTCGTCATCGTGTCCGGGCAGGGAGGGATGCTCGATGGCGTCAAGGTTGTCGGCGGCGTCCGCGCCGAGACCACCCAGACGATGAAGAACGTCGCCGCTCAGCTCGCGACCGTCGGAGCGTCGTTGACCGATGTGGTCAAGACGACGTGTTTCCTGACCGACATGGAGAACTTCACGGCGTTCAACGAGGCCTACGCCGAGGCATTCGGCTCGCACCGACCGGCGCGCTCGACGGTGGGTGTTGCCCAGCTCCCTGGCAACTTCCTCGTCGAGGTCGAGGCCTGGGCCTACGTCCCGCAGGGGTGACGCCGGTGCCCGTTCGATGCGACTGGGCGTTGGGCAGCGGCGCGAACATCGGCGACGCGTACCTGCGCTATCACGACGACGTCTGGGGTGTGCCCGAGCACGATGCGCGGACCTTGTTCGAGTTCCTGATCCTCGAAGGCGCGCAGGCCGGCCTGTCGTGGTCGACGATCCTGCGCAAACTCGACGGATACCGCCGCCGCGTACGACGGGTTCGATCCGGAGGTGATCGCTGCATACGGCGACGACGACGTGGCGCGCTTGTTGGCCGACGAGGGAATCGTGCGGAACCGCGCCAAGGTGGCCGCGTCGATCCGCAATGCCGCGTGCATGGCTGGAACTCGACGACCCCGTGCAGTACCTGTGGAGTTTCACCGACGGCGCCGTGATCGACAACGCGTGGCCCGGCATGGCCGCCGTTCCGGCCCAGACCGAGCGGTCCGAGGCCATGAGCCGGGACTTGAAGCGGCGCGGCTTCGGTTTCGTGGGCCCGACCATCTGTTATGCGTTCATGCAGGCAACCGGCATGGTCAACGACCACATCGTGACCTGCTTTCGACACCATGAGTGCGCAGCGCTAGCCTGAATCCATGCCCGGCGCCATCGCCCTCGTGATCGTCCTGCTCCTGTTCCCCGTCGTGGTGATCATGAGCGGTGCGATCGCTTCGGCGATCATCGGCGAGGTGTTCTACCGAGACGGTCGCCACCGGTTCGAGCACAGCGAACTCCTCGACCTGCCCGACTGACGTACACGATGTGCCTGGCACATCGTGTACGTGCGGCACACTGGCGCGATGCACTCTCATGATCGGGCGACCGAGGAACTGACCGGGGCGGTCATTCGCTACGCCGTCGACCGGATGCGCCTCGATCCACCTCCGCTCGATCACCCCATGTCGCCGCAGGCGTTCCGCGACGCTGCCGGCCCGACGGTCACGAGGGAAGGCATCGGCGGCGTCGAGGCGCTGCGGGTGTTCGAGGACGTGCTGGCGCCGGCCTGCATCTCGGTCGATCATCCGAGGTTCCTCTCGTTCGTGCCGGCCGCGCCGACCGAGGCGTCGATCCTGTTCGACCTGGTCGTCGGTGCGTCAAGTGTGTACGCCGGTTCCTGGTTGGAAGGCGCCGGCGCGGTCCATGCCGAGAACGAAGCGCTGCGTTGGATCGCGGATCTCGCCGGTCTGCCCGAGGCGGCGGGCGGCGTGTTCGTCAGCGGGGGGACCGCCGGAAATCTGAGTGCGTTGATCGCCGCACGATGGCGGTGGCGCCAGCGTGCAGCGGGTCGACACGATCGCACGCGCGGGCTGATGATCGCCTCCGCCGGCGCCCACTCGTCGATCGTGCAGGCCGCCCGAGCGATGGATGCCGACGTCGTCGCCGTACCCGCCGACGACCGCGGCCGAATGGTCGGCGGCGCGCTGCGTACCGTGGTGAACGCGCTCGACGTGCTCGGATCGTGAACGCCTGTTCGCCGTCGTTGCCACGTCGGGCACGACGAACGTGGGCGTGATCGACGACCTCGCAGGAGCCGCGGACGTCGCTGCCGACCTCGACACCTGGTTCCACGTCGACGGCGCGTACGGCGGAGCCGCACTCGCGGCGCCGAGCGTCCGGCATCTCTTCGACGGGATCGAGCGGGCCGACAGCTTCATCGTCGACCCCCACAAGTGGCTGTTCGCGCCGTTCGACTCGTGTGCGCTGCTGTATCGCGATCCGGCCGTCGCGCGTGCCGCGCACACGCAACACGCGGAGTACCTCGACGTGCTCCACGCCGACGACGCGTCCGACGAGCCGTGGAACCCCAGCGACTATGCCCACCACCTGTCGCGCCGCGCCCGCGGCCTGCCGCTGTGGTTCAGCCTCGCCACTCACGGCACCGACGCTTACACCGGCGCGGTCGAGGCGACGCTCGAGACCACCCGGACCGCAGCTCGACTGATCGACGACTGTCCGGTCGCGGAGCTGCTGATGGAGCCGGAGCTCTCGATCGTGCTCTTCCGCCGCGTCGGTTGGACGCCCGAGCAGTACGAGACGTGGAGCGACACCGAACTCGCTGCGGGTCGGTGCTTCGTCGTGCCCACGACGTGGCAGGGAGAGGTGGTGCTGCGCTGCTGCATCGTCAACCCACGCACGACCGGTGACGACATCGCGAGCATCCTTGCCACGCTCGTCGAGGAGGACGCATGACCGACGACCGCCCGGCGCCGCACCGACCCCTGACCTGGTCGTCGCCAACGCCCGCTGCATTGCCACGGTCGACCCCGATCGTCGGGAGCTTCCAGGGGGCTGGTTGGCGATCACCGATGGCATCGTCAGCGGTATCGGAACCGGACCGGCGCCCGCAGCGGCGACGGTCCTCGATGCCACCGACTGCCTGGTGACGCCCGGCCTCGTCAACGCGCACCATCACCTCTTCCAGAACCTCACCCGGGCGTTTCCGCCGATGACCGACAAGCCATTGTTCGGCTGGCTGCAGTCGCTGTACCCCCTGTGGCGGGGACTCGACACCGAATCGGTGCACGTGTCGGCGTGGGTGGGTCTCGCCGAGTTGGCGTTGGCGGGCTGCACGACCTCCACCGACCACCTCTACCTCCACCCTCATGGCGCCGGCGACCTCCTGAGCGCCGAGATCGAGGCGGCCCGAGATCTCGGCTTGCGGTTCCACCCCACCCGCGGTTCGATGTCCCTGTCCGAGAAGGACGGCGGGCTGCCGCCCGATGACGTCGTGGCCGACGACGACGAGATCCTGGCGGCCTGCGAGGAGGCGGTGCAGCGACATCACGACGCGTCGTTCGGCGCGATGACCCGTATCGCACTGGCACCGTGCTCGCCGTTCAGCGTCACCGAGGGCCTGATGGTGCGCACTGCCGAGCTGGCTGAGCGGCTCGACGTGCGCCTGCACACCCACTTCGCTGAGAACGCCGAGGACGACGAGTTCAGCCTTGCCACGTTCGGCTGCCGACCGATGGAGTACCTCGAGCGCACCGGTTGGTGCACCGATCGTACGTGGGTGGCGCACTGCGTCATGCCCGATCACGACGAGGTCCGGCGGCTGGGCGCAGTCGGGATCGGCGCCGCACACTGCCCGTCGAGCAACATGATCCTGTCGTCGGGTATCGCGCCGGTGGTGGCGCTGAGGGCCGCAGGCGTCCACGTCGGCCTCGGCGTCGACGGCTCGTCGTCGGCGGACGCGGCGTCGCTGTGGCTCGAGGCGCGCCAGGCGATGCTGCTCGCGAAACTGCGCGATGGGGCTGCTGCCGGTACCGCCCGGATGGCGTTGGAGATGGCGACGATCGGTGGTGCCGGCTGTCTGGGCCGCGTCGGCGAGATCGGTTCACTTGCGGTCGGAGCGGTCGGCGACGTCGCCGTGTGGCCGCTTGACCGGTCCGTCGTTCGCCGGCGCGATCGCCGACCCGGTCGAGGCCTGGCTGCGCTGCGGCCCGGTCTCCACCCGGCACACGGTGGTGGCCGGACGGCCGGTCGTCCGTGACGGGCGCCTGGTCTCGCCGCGCGTCGAGGAGATGCTGGTCGCCCACGACCTGCTCGCCCGGCGCATCCAGGCGGGGTGATGGCATTCGCACGAGCCGATTGGCCAAACTGTCGTTCGTGAGATCCCCCCGATCACGCCGGGCGCCGGTGTTGCCGGCGGCCGGTCCGACCGCGTTCGTCGCCGGCGTCGTCGCGCTCGCCGCGTTGACCGGCTGTGCGGCAGACCAGACCGGTACCACCTCGAACGGCGCCGACGTCCCGCCTCCGGCGATCGCCGTGACCGGCGATCCGGCCGCGATCAGCGGTGCCGCCGACGGGATCGCGGACGACGCGGCGAACATCGACACGGTCGTGATGATCGGTGACTCGATCACCAGAGGCGCCACACCGGCACTCGACGAACGCTACGAGCTGCTCGGCCTCGACCATCTGATCGAGGCCGTGAACAACAAGCGGATCGCGGTGTCGTCGCCGGGCAACGCAAGCGGTGCCTCGATCGCTCGGTTCCTGGCCGAGAACGGTGACGGCGATCACACCGACGAGGTCTGGGTGGTCGCGCTCGGCACGAACGACGTCGGCCAGTACGCCAGCCCCGACGAGATCGCTGCCGCGGTCAACGAGGTCCTCGCCGAAGTACCCGACGATGCCGCGCTGGTGTGGGTCGACACGTACTTCCGCGATCGTGCCGAGGCGGCCGACGAACTCAACGCGATCGTCCGCGAGCGTGTTGCTCGACGCGGCGACAGCGTCATCGCACCCTGGACAGCGTTCGCCCCGAGCGACGGTGTCCTCACCGGCGACGGCGTGCATCCCACCAGCGACGGTGCGGACGTCTTCGCCTTCGTGGTCACCGACACGGTGCGTGCCTTCCTCGGTCGCTGACATCCAACTCAGCCCACCACCCGACGTTTGTGTTGCATTCCGGATGAACCGGGTCATCCGAAATGCAACACAAACGTGGTGTGCTGAGGGTGCTGGTTCAGGTGTCCCAGCGGGACTGGCCGAAGCGATAGCCGACCGAGCGCACCGTCTGGATCAGGTTGGCGTGCTCCTCGCCGAGCTTGGCCGCGGAGACGCCGGACGTGGACGTCGACCGTGCGCGCGCCGCCGTAGTACTCGTAGCCCCACACCCGGCTGAGCAGCATCTCGCGCGTGAACACCTTGCCGGGGTTCTGCGCGAGGAACTTCAACAGCTCGTACTCCATGTAGGTCATGTCGAGCGGTCGCCCGGCAATGGCCGCCTGGTAGGTCTCGAGGTTGAGCGTCAGCTCGGCGTACTCGACCAGTTCGGCGCGGTGCAGATCGATGTCGGTGGCGAGCAGATGGCGCAGGCGCGCCTCGAGCTCGGCGGGATGGAACGGCGTGAGGCAGAAATCGTCGAAGAGCTCGTCGCGGTGCTCCAGGTCGCCGAGCTGTCCGCCGCCGACCAGCAGCATCACCGGGAACGTTCGATCGCCGCCCTTGCGAATGCTTCGCAGGAATGCCCAACCGCCGTCGGGATCGACGCCGACGTCGACGATCGCTCCCGCCCAGCCTCCGGGCGGAGCGTGCTCCTCGGCGTCGCTGTCGGACACGGCCTTCCAGCGGTATCCGGCCAGGTCGAGCGTGCGCGCCAGTTCCGGTGACGCCGGGTCGGGAACGACCGCCAGCATCGATTCGCGTGCAGCCACGGTCACAGCGTCCCGAGATACCGGTCTCGTTCGAACGGCGTGACCTGGGTCTTGTAACTGCGCCACTCGCTTCGCTTGTTCCGAAGGAACCACTCGAAGATGTGCTCGCCGAGCGCCTCTTGGACGAGCGTCGAGTTCTCCATGACGATCAAGGCGTCGTTCAGCGACTGCGGGAGCTGGCGGATGCCGAGCTTCGCGAGCACGTCGTCGCCGATCTCGAACAGGTTGGCATCGGCCTCGTCGGGCAGCTCGTACCCCTCGCGAACACCTCGCATGCCGGCTGCCAGCATCAGGCTGAACGCGAGGTACGGGTTGCAGGCCGGATCGGCCGAGCGGTACTCGATGCGCGTGGCCATCGGGTTGTCGCGCTTGGGGATCGGCACCCGGATCAGACCGCTGCGGTTGTTGCGGGCCCAGCTGATGTGGACCGGCGCTTCGAAGCCCGGCACGAGACGCTTGTAGCTGTTCACGGTCTGGTTCGTCACTGCCGTGATCTCGGCGGCGTGGTGGAGCATGCCGGCCATGAAGGCCTTCGCGGTGGGCGACAGGTGGTAGGCATCGTCGGTGTCGTAGAAGGCGTTGTCGTCGCCGCGGAACAGCGACAGGTGCACGTGCATCCCCGACCCCTGGACACCCTCGAGCGGCTTGGGCATGAAGGTCGCGTGGACGCCGTGATGCGACGCGACCTCGCGAACGGCGAGGCGGAACGTCATCATGCTGTCGGCCATGGTGAGCGCATCGGTGTGCCGAAGGTCGATCTCCTGCTGGCCGGGTGCGTCCTCGTGGAAGCTGTACTCGACGGGGATGCCGAGCGCCTCGAGGGTGCGGATCGTCTTCTTGCGCAGCTCGCCGGTGACGTCGCTCGTGGTGAGGTCGAAGTAGCCGCCCTGGTCGATCGGAACCGGTGGCTGGCCGGACACCAGCGGCTCGAAGTAGAAGTACTCGACGTCGGGGGCGACGTAGAACGTCAGGCCGTCGTCGTGGGCGTCTTGGACGTGGCGACGCAGGACCTGACGAGGATCGCCCTCGAACGGCGTGCCGTCGAGATGGTGGATGTCGCAGAAGATGCGCGCCTCCGCCGCCTTCGGGTCGCCCCACGGCAGCAGCTCGAACGTGTCGGGGTCGGGCATGGCCAGTACGTCGGCCTCCTGGACGCGTGAGAACCCGTCGATCGACGACCCGTCGAAGGTCATGCCGTCCTCGAGTGCGTTCTCCAGCTCGGCAGGCGAGATGGCGAGGCTCTTCAGCGTGCCGAGCACGTCGGTGAACCAGAGGCGTACGAGCCGGACGCCGCGTTCCTCGACGCTGCGCAGGACGTAGTCGCGCTGTTGCTCGCGCATGTCGGTCATCTCCTGAGTCTCTCGCGGTCCGGGTGGAAATGCGACAGGACGGGAGCCCCGGGCCCCCGTCCTGTCGTGGTTCGTCAGCGGTTCATCGCTCCGGGGCCGTACCCCGGGCCGTCACTTCATGGCGCCGCAGATGGTCTCGACCATCAGGCGAGCAACGACGTACGGGTCGATGTTGGCGTTGGGACGGCGGTCCTCGAGGTAGCCCTTGCGGTCGACGGCGACCTGCCACGGGATGCGGATCGACGCACCCCGGTCGGACACGCCGTAGCTGAACTGGTCGTGGCGTTGGGTCTCGTGGGCGCCGGTCAGGCGGTCTTCGATGCCGATGCCGTAGTTGGCGATGTGGAGCGCAGCCTTCTCGCCGAGGGCCTTGCAGCCGGCTTCGATGTACTTGTAGCCACCGTCTTCGCGCATCTCCTTGGTGGAGAAGTTGGTGTGCGCGCCGGCGCCGTTCCAGTCGCCCTTGGCCGGCTTGGCGTCGAGCGTGGCGGCGATGCCGTAGTCCTCGCCGATGCGGTACAGCAGCCACCGCGCGACCCACAGCTGGTCGGCGACGTCGAGCAGACCGAGCGGGCCCACCTGGAACTCCCACTGCCCGGGCATGACCTCGGCGTTGATGCCCGAGATCGACAACCCGGCTGCGAGACATGCCTCGAGATGGTCCTCGACCAGCGGGCGGCCGTGGATCTCGTCCTCGCCGACGCCGCAGTAGTAGCCGCCCTGCGGTTCGGGGTAGCCGGCCGGCGGGAAGCCGTACGGGCGACCGTTCTTCATCAGGGTGAACTCCTGCTCGATGCCGAACAGCGGCTCGTGCTTCTTGTACTTCTTCTCGGTCTTGGCGGCGAGGTGACGAGTGTTCGTCGGGTGCGGCTTGCCGTCGACGAGCATCACCTCGCACATCACGAGGACGTCGTCGCCACCACGGATCGGGTCGGGATACGAGGCGACGGGCTTGAGCACGCAGTCGCTCTTGTCGCCAGTGGCCTGGTTGGTGCTCGAGCCGTCGAATCCCCAGATCGGGAGTTCCTTGCCGTCCTCGATGATCTTGGTCTTCGAGCGCAGCTTCGATGTCGGCTGGGTGCCGTCGACCCAGATGTATTCAGCCTTGTAAACCACAGTTGTCCTCAATTCCGTCCGTGTGTGCGGGGATGTGTTCGGGGGTACAGGCGACCCAACCTAGATGTTCGGTGTCGGTGTCGCCCGATGGCAGGCGGAATCGTCGCAGCGTCGGGTTGCCGAGTCGTTGCCCGGTTGTGAACGGCGTGTGAACAGCACGCCCTGTCCGCGAGCGGTCAGCGACCGAGCACGGTGTAGGTCTCGAGGTCGGCGTCGGCCTCGATCTGCGCGTCGGTGAACGCAACCTGGCGCCACTGCTTCTCACTGAACGCGACGGTCTGGGACTCGAACAGCGGCGACGTGCGATCGCCGGTCTGGCCGTACACGAGCAACGCCCACGCCTGGACGTCGTCGCCGGTGTAGTCGACGGTCATCACGAAGCTCGTGCCGTTGTTGATCCGGTACCCCTCGCCGCGAAGCGAACTGCCGATCGCGACGGCCTCACCACGTTGTGGCGACGGTTCGCTCGACGACGACCGGCCGCTCCAGGTGACGATGTTGGTGACGCCGTCGTCGCTGTTGCCGCCGTGGATCGGGACTCGGGTCTCGGAACGCTCGGTGAACTGTGACGCACCCAGCGTGGTGTCGAGCGCGAACCCGGCGGTCGTGATCGTCTGCACCGCACGCGCCATCGCCTGCAGCAGTGGCCCGGTGTCGGATGCCGGGATCGAGGGGGTCAGTGTCGGGCGTGCCGGATCGAACGGGTCGTCGAACAGCGCTCCGGCGTTCTCGAACGCGGCGTCGTCGAATCGGCCCATCGTCTCGCGCCAGATCATGGGGCCGGAACGGTCGAGGTCGTAGACGCCGTCCCATCCGGCGAGCACATTGCAGGCGGCGGTCAGGTCGACCGACGCGGCAGGCAAGCTGACGGAGCCGTCGGCGGCGAGGAGTTCGGCGACGTCGACGATCGGTGTCGCTCGGCACGCGTCCACCGCAGCAGACCGCAAGAGCACGGCGGTGCGGCCGGAGTTCTCGAACGCGGCCGTGCGGACCTCCTCGGCGTCGAAGAGCCCGTCGGTACCGGCGAGACCGGCGGCGTTGCCCGCACCGAGCACTGCGGCATTCTGCCGCGTGCGCATCGTGAGCGGCGTGCCCTGCTCGCCGTGGAGGATCGAGTACGACCCGGTCAGCGGGAACTCGGCGTTCGGCACCCAGAAGCTGTCGTTGGCGTTGAACACGTAGTCGGTCCGCTGCACCAAGGGCATCTCGGAGAACGGGACCAGTCCGGGGTCGCGAGCGCCGTCGACGACCTCCCACCGGAACCGGCTGTCCGAGCCGTCGAGCAGCACGAGTCCCCGGTCGTAGGCGATCTGGGTCAGCGGGTCGCTGAACAGTGCGCCGATGTAGGCCTGCTCGGCCTCGGCGCTCAGATTCGGAGTGGCCGAGGTGTCGGCGTACCAGGTGGTCCCGTCGTCGCCGACCGCCACGGTGTTGAACAGCGGAACACCCTGGTACTCGGCGGTGAGCGCCTGGAGGTCGGCGATGCTCTGGATCAGCGGCATCCGTGCGTACTGCTCGATGAGCTCGTCGTTGTCGAGGTTGGCGTCTCGATAGGTGAACACGTTGGTCGCTGGTCCAGCCGATGCCGGGGAAGTCGAGGATCGGGCCGTACTCGCTGCGCCACAGGGTACGCGTCTCGGTGTCGACGGTGCCGTCCGCCGCGGAGGATGTCGATCGCCACCTCGGTGGAGGTCATCGGGACCGAGACGCCGTCGACCAGATAGGAGGTCGGCGACGCCGGGTCGAGTGTGAGGTTGTAGCCGGTCATGCGCTTGCCCGCCGAGACGGTGTGCGTCCACGCCACGCCCTCGGTGAAGCCGATCCCGATGCCGGGAAGGCCGAGGAGTTGGGCGCCGTAGATGTCGGCCTCACCAGGCACCGTGAGGTGGAACTCGCTGAAGCGCAGCTCGCCCTCCCAGGGGAAGTGGGGATTCGCCAACAACACACCGCCGTCGTTGCCGGCGACGCGGTCCTTGCCGATCGCCCACCCGTTGCTCGCAAGGCTCGCCTCGTCGACGAGACCGAGATCGGCCTCGGCGAACTCGGCGAGATCGAACGATGGCTCGGTGGTCGTGGCGCTGCGTCGAACGCCGACCGGTTCGACCGTCGGCGGCTGGGCGCCGCCGATGTAGTCGATGATCGCTCCGCTGCTGGCCTGCAGGGCGACCGAGCGCGCGTAGGTGTACACCTCGACCGGCGTGATCGGGCGCACCCAGTCGGCATCCGGCGCACCAGCCGGTCAGGCCGTTCGCTGCCGACGTCGTTGAGCTGGTCGTTCCATCCCGCGGTGAACGCCTCGAACTGCTCGACGACCTCGTCGGAGGCGGTCTCGAAGTCGGCCGCGGCGACGTCGACAATGCCGATCGCCTTCCAGGCGAAGTCGCTGTCGACGTTCTCGCCCTCGGCGCCGGGACCCTGCGACTGCGGCGCGGGTGCTGGTCACCTTCAGGATCTGGTCGATCAGGGTGCAGCCGTGGTCTTCGCAGCTCACCCATCCCTGGCCGTATGCGACGTCGGTGACGGTGGCGCCGGTGATGTGGGCGACACCGTCGGTGGTCCGTCGGATCGTCGCCTCGTAGCGAGGCGGCACCAGCGTCGTGGTGGTCGTGGTGGTCGTGGTCGAGGTGGTCGACGTCGTGTCGGGCGACGTCGGCAGCGGAATCGACTCGGGACCCTCGCCCGGCGAACAGGCAGCAACGAGCAGCAATCCGACGATCGCGACCCCTGCCCTGCGCACCTGGCCATAGTGCCAGATCAGGGGGTCCCGTTCGCGGCGAGGATCCGAGCGGTCGTTCGCAGCTAGCCTGAGTCGCCGTGACGGTGCTGCGAGTGGGGCTCGCTCAACTCAATCCGACCGTGGGCGACCTCGACGGCAACCTGGCCCGGATGCTCGATGCGTACGAACGCGCCGAGGCCGCCGGTTGTGATCTCGTTGCGTTTCCCGAGCTGTCGACCACGGGATATCCGCCCGAGGACCTCGTGCTCAAGCCGGGCTTCGTCGCCGACAACCTCGCAGTGCTCGCGAAGCTCGCCGCTCGCACCGGTCGTTGCGCCGCGGTCGTCGGCTTCGTCGATCAGGACCGCGATCTGTACAACGCGGCGGCGGTGTGCGCCAACGGCGAGATCGTCGGCACCTATCGCAAGCGGCTCCTGCCGAACTCGACCGTGTTCGACGAGGCGCGGTACTTCACTCCGGGCGCGGCGTCCGATCCGCTCGAGCTGTTCGTCGTCGGCGGGGTCAAGGTCGGCGTGTCGATCTGTGAGGACATCTGGAGCCCGTTCGGCCCGGTCGCCGAACAGGCGGCCGCAGGCGCCGAGGTCAGCATCAACATCAACGCCTCGCCGTTCCACGCCGGCAAGGGCGTCGAACGCGAGCGCATGCTGGCGACTCGTGCATCGGATTCGCACACGGCGATCGTGTACGTCAACCAGGTCGGCGGTCAGGACGAGCTGGTGTTCGACGGCGGGTCGGTGGTGTTCGATCACGAGGGCACGCTGCTCGCACGAGCGCCGCAGTTCGTCGAGGACCTGATGATCGTCGACGTGCCGGTGCCGCCCGTGTACCGCAAGCGGCTGCTCGACCCGCGTGGGCGCATCACCGAGGCGCTGCTGCCGACCGTGGAGGTCACGACGGAACCGGTCGTGCACGACGAGGCCGCGTTCGGCTCGATCGCGGAACCGCTCGAGGCCGACCGCGAGCTGTACGACGCGCTCGTGCTCGGCACGCGCGACTACTGCTCGAAGAACGGGTTCGACGACGTCGTCATCGCGCTGTCGGGGGGCATCGACTCGACGATCGTGGCGTGCATCGCGGTCGACGCGCTCGGCGCCGAGCACGTGCACGGCGTGTCGATGCCGTCTCGCTACTCCAGCGAGCACTCCAAGAGCGATGCGCAGCTGCTCGCCGAGAACCTTGGCATCGACTTCCGCACGATCTCGATCGAGCCCGCCTTCTCCGCGTATCTCGACATGCTCGGCCCGTCGTTCGAGGGACGCGAGCCAGGGCTGACGTACGAGAACATCCAGAGCCGGTGCCGCGGGCTGCTGTTGATGGCGCTGTCGAACGAGTTCGGCTGGATGGCGCTGACCACCGGCAACAAGAGCGAGGTCGCCGTCGGCTACTTCACGATCTACGGCGACTCGGTGGGTGGTTACGGGATCATCAAGGACGTCCTGAAGACCCGCGTGTACGACCTGTGCCGGTACGTCAATCGTGCCGCGGGACGCGAGGTCGTGCCGGTGAACGTCATCACCAAGCCGCCGTCGGCCGAGCTGCGGCCCGACCAGCGCGACGACCAGAGCCTGCCGCCGTACGAGGTGCTCGATCCGATCCTGCAGCTCTACGTCGAGGACGATCGCACCGCCGGCGAGATCATCGAGCTCGGCCACGACGAGCAGATGGTGCGCCGCATCACCAGGCTCGTCGACATCGCCGAGTACAAGCGGCGCCAGACCCCGCCGGGTGTCCGCGTGAGCCGCAAGGCGTTCGGCAAGGACCGGCGGTTGCCGATCACCAGCGGATACCGCGGCTGAGGTCCTCGTGTCGCCCGCCCACGCCGAGATCCATCGAACGGTCCGAGATCGTCTCGACGAGAACGACCAGCGATACACCTCCGGTCGCCGCGCCGTCGTCGAGGCGCTGGCAACCGCGGACGGCCCGCTGACCCTGCCCGAACTGATCGAACTCGCACCCGGCGCTCGCGCAGAGTTCTGCGTACCGCAACCTCGCGGTGATGGAGCAGGTGGGTGTGGTGCGGCGCCTGGTCCACTCGGCCGACCATGCACGCTACGAACTCGCCGAGGACCTCACCGAACACCACCACCATCTGATCTGCGAGGTGTGCGGGACCGTGCGCGACGTCACGCTGACCCCGGCGCTCGAGCGGCGACTCGACGAGGCGTTCGACGCGCTGTCCGACGCCGAAGGATTCCAGGCAACCCATCACACCATCGACCTCTACGGTCGCTGCGCCGACTGCCGCTCCTGACTCGCCCCGCACTCACTCCCGATGAGCGAAGTGCCGCTATCGGGCGGTTGGCTCATCGGTGGGGCGTCGGTCGGTTGCGATGAGCGAAGCGCCGCTATCGGGGCGGTTGGCTCATCGGTGGGGCGTCGGGTCACGTCCCGGCGTTGGGCGAACGAACGTCGGACGACCGAGCCGGCGAGTACGACGAAGAAGATGATCACCGACGTGAGCGCCATCGTGGCGCCGGCGGCGGTGGCGTGGTGGTAGCTGACGAGGATGCCGATCACGGTGGCGAGTGCTCCGAGGGCGACCGACACCACCATGATCATCGGCACGCGCCGCACGAGGAGTGACGCCGCTGCGGGCGGCGCGATGAGGAACGCGAACACCAGCAGATTCCCGACGGCTTGGAACGACGACACGATCGAGATCGCCAACAACGCCAGGAGCGCCGCTTGGGCGAGTCCGGGACGGAGCCCGAGCATCGAGGCGAGCGACACGTCGAAGGTCATCACGAGGAACGCCCGGTACAACACGACGACGCCGACGAGGGCGATCAGCGCAGCGATGCCCTGGCGGATCACGTCGGAGCTGTCGAGCCCGGTGATCGAGCCGAACAGGAAGCGGTTGAGGTCACCGGTGTACGAGGCGCGCTGCGTCGACATGATCACGACGGCGAGGGCGAGGAACCCGACGAACAGCACGCCGATCGACGTGTCGTCGGGCAGCGGCGAGTGCCGCCGGATGAGCGCGATCCCGGCGACCATCGCGCCCGCCGCGACCATCGCTCCGATCGAGGTGTCGACGCCGATGATGAATGCGATGGCGATGCCCGGCAGCACGCCGTGCGCGAGCGCGTCACCGAGGAAGCTCATCCCGCGCAGCACCACCCACGTGCCGACCAACGATGTCGTCACCACGGTGAGGAGGCCGGCGAGCAGCGCGTCGCGCATCAACTCGGAGTCGACGAACGGAGCGATCCACCATCCCCACGGATCGCTCAGGAAGTCCACGCCCGTCAGCTTGCCCCGCCGAGGGCCTCGACGATGGTCTCGACGTTCTGGCGTAGCCAGCCGACGTAGGTCCCCTGGTCGGTGCCCGGCTCGTCGAGCGTGTCGGTCAGCATGCTGACGACCTCGACGTCGCCGATCCGGTCGGCCAGCGCGTCGGCGTCGTCGGACGAGTTCTGGGTGTCGGCGAAGATGGCCGAGACACCGGTGGCCTCGATGTCGGCGGCCAAGGCGTCGAGTTCGGCGGGGCTGGTCGCGGCGAGCGAGCTCGACGAGGGGATGACGCTGCCGAGCACCTCGAAGTCGTAGCGGTCGGCGAAGTAGCCGAGCGAGTCGTGGTTGGTGACGAGGATGCGCTGATCCACCGGCAACGTCGCGACGATCGCCACCAGCTCGTCGTCGAGCCGAGTGAGGTCGTCGACGTACTGGTCGGCGCAGACGTCGACTCGTTCACGATCGAGCCCGGCGTCGACGAGCGCGTCGGCGATCAGGGGGACGGCGACGGCGATGCGGGTCGGATCCCACCAGACGTGCGGGTCGGCGTCGCCGTGATCGTGGTCGTCGGCCTCGTGTGTCGATCGTCGTGGGAGGCGGCGGCGGTCGGGATCGGATCGAGGCCGTCGCCGACACGGAGCACCGGAACGCCTCCGGATTCGACGGCATCGATGGTGTCCTCCAGTGACTCCTCGAGCGAGAGCCCGTTGGCGACGATCAGATCGGCGTCGTCCAGGGTCTCGCGGTCGCGCAGCGACGGCTCGAACGAGTGGGGGTCGCCACCGGGAGGGATGATCGTGCGGACGTCGGCCAATCCGTCGCAGGCGACGTTTGCCGTGATGTCGGCCCAGATGCTGGTCGTCGCGACGACGACCGCGCCGCCGATCGGTGGCGGGCTGCGACGAGCCACCCGACGAAGCGGGTTCGTCCGAGCCGCATGCCGCGAGCAGGAGGGCGCCGCCCACGGCGATGGCGAGACGCGGTGCGTGCGACGTGCGTGTGAACGGATCATGGAACCACACTCTACTGAGAATGACTCTCATTCCAAACCGGAGTATCGTCGGGTGCGTGGCTGCAGGTGGTGCGATCGCCGACTTCGTGGATGTCTCGGTGCGGTACGCCGATGTGATCGCACTCGACACGACCACCACGACGTTCGATCGAGGATCCTCGGTGGCGCTCGTCGGGGCGAACGGAAGCGGGAAGAGCACGGTGCTGCGGCTGCTCGCCGGCTTGCTCGAACCGACCGTCGGGCACGTCGAGCGGGCGCCGGGGATCGAAGCGGCGTTCATCGCGCAGCAGCACGAGCACCACGACTGGATGCCGCTCCCCGTCGACGAGGTGATCCGCATGGGGTGCTACCGGTCGAGGGGTCTGCTCGGACGGATCACGCGCGCGGACCGCGACGAGATCCGCACCAGCTGCCGAGCGACTCGAGGTCACGGATCTGCTCCGACGGTCCTTCAGCGAGCTGTCGGGTGGGCAACGCCAGCGGGTGCTGGTCGCCCAGGCCCTGATCGGGTCGCCGAAGCTCCTGCTGCTCGACGAACCGATCACCGGGCTCGACCTGCCCAGCCAGGAGACGATCCTGTCGATCATCGACGCCGAGGTCGCGAGCGGCGCCACGGTCGTGTTCTCGACGCACCATCTCGAAGAGGCGAAGCGGGCCGGGCGGGTGATGCTGCTCGCCGGTTGCGTGATCGCCGACGGCACGCCCGAGGCCGTGCTGCGACCGGAGCACCTCGCGACCGCGTTCGGCGGTCGACTGCTGCGCATCGGCGGTGAGGCGCTCCTCGTCGACGACCACGGACACGGCCACAGCCACGACCTCGGTGACGACCACAACCACGACGACGTCGGACACCGGCACCTCCACCAGCCGGAGCACGCCGCCGAGCACCGCCACGGCTGAGCCCGGCAAGTCGTCGGGCCCGGGTCGGCACGGTGTGGAGGGTGGTCAGCACGACGACGTGCGTTTCTCGGCGGATCCGGTCGCGACTGCCGAAACCAGATCCGCTGAGAAGCGCAGGACACCGTCTGGGTCGGTGGCGAGTGGCCTCGTGGCCGACCGTCACGCGTGCGCAGCGTCGGTTCGATGAGACTGTGCCGATGGGTTCAGGCCATTCGCACGACCTCGACGACCTCGACGCCCGACGACCGTCCGTCCGGAGGTCCGGCGGGCGATGTGGGCGGCGGTCGGGGTGTGTGCGCTCCTGGTGCTGGTCGGCCTCGTCGTGTTGTGGCCCGGTGGTGACGACGGCGCCAGCGCCGATCCGTTGGGCCTCGACGGCGACCCGGTGAAGGCGACGGCCGAGTCGGTCACCGAAGTGCCGTGCTCGTTCGATCCGCTCCTGGCCTGCAAGCGCGTCGACATCGTGGTCGACGATGGCGATCGCTACGTGCTCGAGCAGCCGCTCGACTCGACCATCTCGTCCGGCGACGGGATCCTCGTCGACCTCGTCGATCTGGGCGGCGGTGCCGAACAGGCCATCTTCTACGACTTCCAGCGAAGCACGCCGATGCTGCTGTTGACGATCGTGTTCGTCGCCGCGATCGTCGTGCTGGGCCGTTGGCGCGGGGTCGGCGCCCTCGCCGGACTGGCGATGAGCCTGGTGGTCATCGTCGTGTTCGCACTGCCGGCACTGCTCGAGGGGTCGAACTCGGTGGCGGTCGCGATCGTCACCGCCGGGGCGATTGCGTTCGTGGCGCTCTTCCTCGCCCACGGGCGAAGCCTGGCCACCGCTGCGGCGCTGCTGTCGACGTTCGCCAGCCTCGCGCTGACGGCGATGCTCGCCTGGATCTTCCTCGCTGCGTCGAAGTTCACCGGGTTCGGCGACGAGAGCGTCGGGTTCCTCGATGCGCTCGGCTCGCAGATCGATCCTCGCGGCCTGCTGCTGGCCGGTGTGGTGATCGGCTCGCTCGGCGTGCTCGACGACGTGACCGTCACCCAGGTGTCGGCGGTGTGGGAACTCCGTCGGGCGACTCCCGACGCCAACTTCGGCGAGCTGTACGGTCGGGCACTGCGCATCGGGCGCGACCACATCTCCTCGACCGTCAACACGCTCTTCCTCGCCTATGCCGGCGCGTCGTTGCCGTTGCTGCTGTTGTTCAGCGAGGCACAACAGGGCCTCGGCTCGGTGGCCACGCGCGAGGTCGTCGCCGTCGAGATCGTCCGAGCGCTGGTCGGGTCGATCGGCTTGGTCGCCTCGGTGCCGATCAGCACGGCGCTGGCTGCCAAGGTGTTGGCATCGACGAGCCCGACCACGACCCGACCGACCGCACCGAGCGAGCCGACGACCGATCCGGCCGGACGGTGATCGCGCTCGACGCCGATCTGCGCGAGACGGTTGCGGCCAATCTGGCACGCCACGAGCGTCGCGCAGATCTCGCTCGACGGGCGTCGGCATGCCGCCGTGGCGATCCTGATCGTCGATTCCGCCGTCGGCTCCGACCGAGTCGATCCGTTCGGCGCCTCCGCCGACGATCTGTCGGTGATCCCCTCCGACGTCTCCGATCTCGACGGGCGCATGGCCGACGTCGCCGGCGGCGCATCGTTCGTGCTGTGCCGTCGCAGCGCCGGACTGAACCGTCACGCGTCCGCAGTGGGCGCTGCCCGGCGGTCGCCTCGACGCCGGCGAGACCGCGGTCGATGCCGCGCTGCGCGAGACCGACGAGGAGATCGGTGTGCGATTCGGGCCCGAGTCGCGTGCTCGGGCTGCTCGACGACTACGCCACCCGGTCGGGCTACGTGATCACGCCGGTGGTGGTGTGGGGCGGGGCCGACGTCGAGATCGTGCCCGCACCCCGGCGAGGTGCTCGCCGCGTACCGGATCGGGCTGCACCAGCTCACCCGGCCCGATTCGCCGCGCTTCGTCATCGATTCCCGAGAGCGATCGTCCGGTCGTGCAGGTCCCGCTCGGCGGCGACCTCATCCATGCGCCGACGGGTGCGCTGCTCGTGCAGTTCCGCTGGGTCGCCCTCGACGGCCGCATCAACGAGCGCGTCGCACGACTTCGAACAGCCCGTGTTCGCCTGGGGCTGACCGCGGCCACGCCACGTTTGCGCTGCATTTCGGATGAACCGTCCCATCCGGAGTGCAACGCAAACGTGGGTGTGGACGTGGTGGTGGACGGCCCGGAGTCAGCGGCCGGAGTGACCGAAGCCGCCGCCGCGGTCGACGCCGTCGAGCGAGTCGACGACCTGCCAGGCGACCGACTCGACGCGTTGGATCGACCAGCTGGGCGATCCGGTCGCCGCGCTGGACCTCGTAGTCGGTCGTCCGGGTCGGTGTTGATCAGCACGACCTTGACCTCGCCGCGGTAGGCGGCGTCGATCAGGCCGGGCGCGTTGACGACGCTGATGCCGTGCTTCATCGCCATGCCGCTGCGCGGCAGGACGAAGCCGCCGTGGCCCATCGGGATGGCGATCGAGATGCCGGTCGGCACCAGCGCCCGCCCTCCGCCGGCCGCGAGCGTCGCCGACTCGCGGGCGTACAGGTCGAGTCCGGCGTCACCGTCGTGGGCGTACTCGGGCAGCGGGAGGTCGAGGTCGAGCTGGACGATCGGAACAGGAAGGCTCACGCGACGATCGTAGGTGTTACATCTGGGGTCTGACCCCAGGTGTAACATCGTGGCACGGGGTGAGTTCGACGATCGTCCAGTCGGCGAGGGCGCTCGTGTCGCAGGGTTGGCGACGTCGTGATGAGGATCCGCTCGTCGGCGTCGGTCGCTTCGGTGTACTGAGTCGATGTCCGTCGAACGTGCACGGACCGAACAGTCGGCGCCGACCAGCGCAGCTTCGGACTGCCACGAGTGGATGAGCTCCTTCTCGGCTGGCGTGACGCCAGCGCGAACTCCGCGTCGTCGTGATCGTCGATCCGGTCGAGTTCGACGATGATGTCGTTGTTGAGCACCGGTCCATCGGGAACGACGAGTCGACGACGACGAAGACCTGTTCGGTCTCGCGGAGCAGGGAGGTCACGAGCGCGTATCCGCCGAACACGACGGCCACGATGGCGAGCCAGATCGCGAGCGGCTTCACCGGGCAGGGGCGCTCACGGATCGCTCAGCCACCGGCGTTGAACAGCGCAGCGATCTTGAACTCGACGTCGTCCTCACTGGCGTCGATGCTCGCGGCCTCGACCAGCGACGACACCCGACCGAGTTCGTCGAGGTCGGCCTCGAATCCGACCGTGTAGATCGGGATGCGCAGCCCGGCGATCATGTCGTCGACATCGTCGAACTGCAGCCCGTCGGTGGTCTCACCGTCGGTGAGCACGACGAGGAGCGTCTTGAGGTCGGGGTCGGCCGCCCGTTGGTCCTCGAGCATCTTCAGGCCGAGCACGATGCCGTCGTACATGGCCGTGCCACCGCCGGGGCCAGGTCCTCGGCGATCGCTGCGTACCGACCCTGCTGGTTGAGGTCGAACTCGCGATGTCGAGACGCTTCATCGCCGTGTCGTTGAACTCGACGACGCCGACCTGCGGTCTCCGGCTTGATGAACTCGCGCGCGGAGAGCATCGCGCTCGCGCACCGCCTGGATGCGGGTCCCCTCCATCGAGCCGCTGACGTCGACCACGAACACCGTCGCCACCGGCCGCCCGCCGTCCTTCTTGTCCTTCCAGACGTTCTGGACGTCGATCAGCGTGGCGCCCGACGGCACCTCGACCGTCGGCGTGAACGGCGCGGGGTCGAATCCGAACTCGTCGGCGACGTTCCTGGTACTCGGGTTGCTCGGCGAACTGGGCGAACAGCTCCAGCGCCTCGGCTCGGCCGCGGTCCAGATCGCCGACGGCGTACAGCGGGTTGTCGTGTCGCGGCCCGAACGGGATGAACTCGTAGCCGGACTGCAGCGAGTCGGTGTTCGTGAACGTCTGCCACTCCATCACGAACGTGTCGAGCGTGCCGGTGTCGTTCTCGACCGAGTCGCGCATCTGCAGGGTGGTGAGCGCCACGAACGGCACCTGGCGCTGGAACTGTTCGAACACACTGGCCACGTCGGGCGACGTCAGCTGCGACTCGTCGCCCTCGGCGATCGAGTCGAGCACGGTCAGCAGGAAGTTCAGACCGGTGCTCGACGCGAACGGATCGGTGTAGCCCATCACGAGGTCACCGGCGATCACCGCGTCGACGAGGTTCTCCGGGGTCAGCTCGCCGTACGTCGCGCGCAGCTCGTCGGCGGTCTCGTTCTTCATCACGATGCCGGCGACGTTCTCGACCGGACTGGACGAACCTCGGTCATCGTCTGGAACTCGGCGGCCATCTCGATCCACAGTTGGTTCGACGGCGTGAAGCCGTCGGGAGTTCCTCGCCGCGGGCGATGAACTGGTAGCCCGTGCCCGAGGCGATGCCGCGCAGGTCGACGCCGACCGGGGAGCCGTCGGCCAGCGTGATGCCGGCGTCGTTGAAGCCTCGGGACGACCTCGGTCATCCAGCCGTCGGTCGCCGTCGCCGGACTTCTCGGTCGACGACCAGATCTCGACGACTTCTGCGGCGCCGGGAGGTGCGGCGACCTTGATCTCGAACTCGTCGAGTCGGCGGCAGGGTGTCGGAGAGGTCGGCGCCCGTCGGCGGCGGGATCGACGCGCTGCGGGTGATCTGGTTGTCGACCCAGCTCGATCTCGTCGGCCAGCTCGTCGAGCCGTGCGACGCCTCGGCGGGTTCGAGCGGTTCGGAGGTCTCGTCGGCGATGTCGCCGCAGGCCGCGACGACCAGGGCGAGGACCGGCCAGCGCCGCCGCGAGGCGGCTGGCGCGGGGTCGAACGGACCGCGAGGAGGTGCCCGATGGCGTCGTCACCGCGACTCCGACTCGTTCCGCGCGGTGATCTCGCCGACGTCGATCGTGCCGCCGTCGTCGAGCTGTCGCATGGTCGCCGAACGTCCGCTCTCCATCCGCTCGATCGCGGCCTCGCTCTCGGCGGTGAGCTGGTCGAGTTCGAGGATGGTCCCCGCCATCGTCGGCAGCGCCTCGCGGCGATCGCGCGAGATCTCGTCGAGGGCGATGTCGATGTCGGCGAAGGCCTGGCGGAGCGACTCCATGTCGAGCATCGTGCTCGACGCCTGCTGGTGGATGGCGGTGCCCTGCGTCTTGAGTCGCTCGGCCGTGCCGGCGATCATCGCCGACGTGGTCGTGTTGATCGCCTCGATCTTGTCGAGCACGATCTTCTGGTGCGCCAACGCGAGCGCGACGGTGACCGCGACCTGCAGCGCGCTGATCGTGACGTCGATCGCCCGATCGACACCTCGGATCAGCTCACGGTTGTTGCGGATGATGATCTCGACCGCGAGCACGCCCTGCTGATTGACGGCGAGCTGTTGCTGCAGGTCGACGGTGCGCTGGCGTAGCGCGAACAGGATGTCCTCCTCGACGAACTGACGGCGCGGGTCGTCGGGACCGATCTCGGTGGCCAGCTTGTCGACGACGACCGCGTCGAGCGCCTGGGCGAGTGCGATCTGGTCGGCCAACAGGTGCGTCAGCTCGCGCATCTGCTTCTGGTCGTCGCCGAGGGTGACGTTGTCACGCTTGAGCTGATCGCGTCCCTTCTCGAGGGAGTGGACGATCGCGTCGATCTGGGTCTGCGAACTCTCGTACCGCATGAAGTAGCGCTTGAGGGGCGTGCCGACGCCGGGAATCCGCCCGATGGCGCGAGTGAACCACCCTGCCTCGGTGTCGAGTCCCGACGGGTCGAGCTTCTCGACCTCGATGCGCAGATCGGACAGCGACTTGGCGACTTCGCCACCGTCCTCGGTGCCGTGGGAGATCTCCTTGAGCGGCGCCTGCAGCATCCGGCTCCGGGTGGCGGAGCGGGTCTGGAGATCGCGGCCCATCGAGTCGACGGCGTCGCGTGCCGCAGTTCGAGCCTCGTCGTTCGTCGGGTCGATCGCGAGCAACTGAGCGACCTGGGCCTCGGCCTGCGCTCGGAGTTCGTCGGTGGGTTCCGGTTCGATGACGGCGAGTTCGGCCTTGGCTGCGTCGACGTTCAGGTTCAAGTCGAGTACGGCGGTGCTCTGGCCGTTCGTCGCCGGTGCAGGGTCGCTCATGATGTGGGCCTTTCGTGGGTCGGATCAGGCGTACTTGGCCGCTCGGTCGGCCAGTTCCTCGAGTGCGGCCATCGCTGCGTCGACGTCATCGGGTTGCTTGCCGATCGGCACGTCGGCCAGCGCGGTGGTCGTGCGGTCGAGCGCGGTGAGCGCGGACTCGTTCTGAGCGAGGAACTGAGCGATCCGGCGCCGCTGCGTCGTGCGCAGCTCGCGTCGTCGTTCGAGGGTGTCGCGTTCGCGTGTGGCCGACGCGGCGTCGCTGTCGTCGGCGTCGAGTTCGGCGAGGCGACGATCGATGTAGGTCTCGTCGATCGTGCTGATGCTCTCGTAGGCGACGGCGACCTCGTGGAGGTTGTCGAGCGCGGAGCTGAAGACCTGCTGTGACGTCGACAGGTACCGCGGCGTAGGTGAGCTCGCCCGCGTCGAGGCGCCGCTTCAACACGTTGATCAGGCTCTGGCGTTTGGACAGCAGGGCGTCGAGTTGTTCGATCGGCTGGGTGTCGACCAGTGCATCGAGTTCGGCGCGCAGCGCGGCGATCTCGACGGGGTCGACCTCCTCGACGCGGGGGATCTCGAACTGCAGCTTGGCCAGCGTGCCGGTGGCCGACATGGTGAACGGCCAGGCCAGCGCAGCGATCACTGCCAGCACGATGAGGACGACGACGAGCACGCCGGGTGGATCGAGCACGGTGAGCACCAGCCAGACGACGGCGCCGAGCAGCACGGCGGCGATCCACGTCGGGGGATACCTGACGACGGCCTTGCTCCAACTGGTCACGACGCCGTCAGGTTATCCCGGTCGGATCGGCGATGACCGCCGGCCGCGGCAACGTCGGGGCGCACCGTCACATGGAACTCGGCACGATCTCCGACACCCGGATGGTCGGCTCGGGCACACGGTGTCGCGGTGCTCGACGCGGCCCGAAGGGCGTTCTCGGTCGATCGGTCGTGATCACGCGAACTACCGTCTCGGTTCATCCAACAAACGAACGGAGTGTGACATGGGAATTCTCGACACGATCAAGTCCAAGCTCGGCGGCAACAAGGACCAGGCCAAGCAGGCGGTCGACAAGGCGGCCGACGTCGTCGACGACAAGGCGGGCCAGCACGCCGACAAGGTGCAGCAGGGCGCAGAGGCGGCCAAGGACGCCATCGACAAGCTCCCCGACGCCTGAGCCGAACCCCTGCTGCGAGGCGGGCGACGCACGACGTCGCAGCAGCAGCCATCTCGTAGGATCCACGCGATGAACGCATCGGGTGAGCGTGAGCGACCTCCATCGGTCGACGCGCTCGCCCGATCGCTGGCCAACACCGGCCTGCCGCATCCGATCCTCGTCGACGTCGCCCGGGCGGCGATCGAAGCCGGCGATGTCGAGTCGGCGGCGGCCCGCGCCGACTCGTACCGTCGGACGCTGCTGACGCCGGTGGTCAACGCCACCGGCGTGTTGCTCCACACGAATCTCGGCCGTGCACCGCTGCGCCATCACCAGGATGCCGTGGCGCAGACCGTCGAGTTCGACCTGGCCACGGGCGGCCGCGGGTCGCGCCAGCGCGCGGTCGGGCAGCTGTTCGCCCGACTCTGCGGCGCCGAGTCGGCGATGGTCGTCAACAACAATGCCGCCGCCGTGCTGCTCGTGCTCGCCGCGTTGGCCGCGGGCCGCGACGTGCCCGTGAGCCGTGGCGAGAGCGTCGAGATCGGTGGATCGTTCCGCGTGCCCGAGGTGATGGAACAGTCGGGCGCCCGGCTCGTCGACGTCGGAACGACCAATCGAACTCGTCTCGACGACTACCGGCGTGCGCTCGACAAGCCGGGCGTCGACGCGGCGCTCGTGCTCAAGGTGCACCCGAGCAACTACCGAGTCGACGGGTTCGTCGAGGAGACCTCGGTGCGCGAGCTGGCCACACTCGGCGTCCCCGTCGTCGCCGACATCGGCAGCGGACTGATCGATGCCTCGTGCCCGTGGCTGGCGGGGCCGCCGCCGGCGTGGCTGGCCGGCGAACCAGCGGCACGCCAGACGATCGCCGACGGGGCGTCGCTGGTCACCTTCAGCGGCGACAAGCTGCTCGGGGGCCCGCAGGCCGGGCATCATCGCCGGTCGGGCCGACCTCGTCGAGCGGTGTGAGCGCCACCCGCTGGCCCGCGCGTTGCGGCCGGGAGGCCTCGTGCTCGGCGCACTGCAGGACACCGCGTTGGCATACCTCGACGAGCGCGCGGCGACCGACATCGCGTTCTGGCGGATGGTCGCCGTGCCGCTCGCCGCGTTGACGGCGCGGGCGGAGACGATCGTCGCCGCCGTGTCGTCGACGCACCCGACGGCAGTGACGGCTCCGATGGAGTCACTTCCGGGAGCAGGCTCGGCACCCGGCGTCACGATGCCGTCCTACGGTGTCGAGCTCGACGGCGACCTCCTCGACGCGCTCCGGCGTCACGAGCGTCCGGTGATCGCCCGCTCGCGCGACGATCGCACGATGCTCGATCTCCGATCGGTCGATCCGGCGGACGACACGACGATCATCGCGGCGCTGAACGCGCAGCGCCCGGTCACGTGACCGTCGTCGCGACGGCCGGTCACGTCGACCACGGCAAGTCGTCGCTCGTGCTCGCGCTGACCGGCACCGACCCCGACCGCTTCGAGGAGGAGAAGCGCCGCGGGCTGACGATCGATCTCGGCTTCGCGCACATGACGCTGCCGTCCGGTGAGGAGCTCAGCTTCATCGACGTGCCCGGTCACGTGAGGTTCCTGCGCAACATGCTCGCCGGCGTCGGTGGCGTCGACGGCCTGCGTGTTCGTCGTCGCCGCCACCGAGGGCTGGAAGCCGCAGTCGGAGGAGCACCTGCGGATCCTCGAACTGCTCGGCATCGCGTCACGGGATGGTCGCGCTCACCAAGTCGGATCTCGTCGACGACGACCTGCTGGAGCTGGCCCGCATGGACGTCGCCGAGCACGTCACCGGCACGTTCCTGGCCGATGCCCCCGTCGTGCCGGTCTCGGCGACCACCGGTCAGGGCCTCGACGGGCTTCGTCGGCGAGCTCGACGCACTCGTGGCACGCACCACACGGGCAGGCGACCGGGGACGCCCGCGGCTGTGGGTCGACCGGGTGTTCGCGGCGAAGGGCAGTGGCACCGTCGTCACCGGGACCTTGACCGACGGCGCGTCTCGCCGCGCGACCAGCACGTCGTCGTCGGCGATCGCCGGGCGCGGCATCCGCTCGCTCCAGACCGCTGGTCGATCCGTCGACGAGATCGGTCCCGGCACACCGCGTCGCGGTCAACCTCACCGGGGTCGACCATCACGAACTCGCACGCGGCGACGCACTCGTCGCGCCCGACCGGTGGCACCTGACCGATCGGTTCGATGCGTCCGCTCACGTGCTCGCGACGCTCGACCACGATCGTGTCGCGACGTGGCGCCTTCGTGGCCTACATCGGGTCGGGCGAGCACGCCGTGCAGGCTTCGCGTGCTCGGGAACCGAGACACGTCGCTCCGGGCGCCGACGGGCGCGGTGCGGCTGTTCCTTCCCGCCGCACTGCCGCTGCTGCCCGGCGACCGGTTCGTGCTGCGAGAGTCCGGTCGCGACGAGACCGTCGGCGGTGGTGAGGTGCTCGACATCGAGCCGGTGCTGCCGCGCGTCGCGGGCCGCGCCCGACCGGACGATCGAACGTGTCGTTCGCGAGCGTGGCTGGGTGACGTCGCCGAGCTCGAGCGGCTGACCGGGCGAGCGCGTCGAACCGACGGTGGGCGACTGGTTGACCACCGCCGACGGACTCGACGCGATGCGACCGAGCTGCTCGAACGCGTCGGCGCCGGCGGAGCGCTCGGCGTCGACGTGGCGTCGCTCGACGACCGCGAGCGGGCGGTGCTCGCCACGCTCGACGACGTGGTCGTCGACGGCGTCACGGTCGCGCGCGGCGGACGTGGTCGACCCGTTCGTCGATCACCCCTGCCTCGAGGCGGCGCCGATCGGGCGGGTTCATGCCGCCCCAGCCCGACGACATCGACCGCGCCGAGCTGCGCGAGCTCGTGCGTCGGGGACATCTGGTCGACCGCGACGGGATGTAGTTCCACGCCGACACGATCGAGGCTGCCGGCGCACTCGCGGCCGAGCTGTTGGCAGCATCACCGGACGGCTTCACCGTGGCCCAGTTCCGCGATGCGACGGGCGCGAGCCGCAAGTTCGCCCTGCCGTTGGTGGCCGAGCTCGACGCCCGCGGCGTCACCCGCCGCCGCGACGACCTGCGCATCGCCGGCCCCCGCCTCCCCGACGTCTGATCGACCGTGGCCGCCACGTTGCGCCCGGACCGGCGGTGTCAGGTCGGGTGGCGTCGATCTCGGTGGCGTTCCGGACTTCTTGCGCATCTCGCGGTAGTCGCGGGCGGCGCCCTCGAGCGGCTCGACCTCGAGCGTGACGCCGTCGATGGCGACCACGCGGACGGGTCGCCCGGCGGCACCGGCGTCGCCCGGTTGGTGCGCGCCCGCCACGTCGGCCGAGCCGACGGACACGACGCCGTCCGGATCGACGGCCTCGACGACGTCGCCGAGCTCGCCGATCATCCACTCGCGACCGATCGTCGGCGTGGCGAAGCGGGTGCGCACCATCGACGGCATGCCGACGACGAACGTCAGCACGATGCCCGCCGATGCCGGCGATCAACGTGATCCACGACGGTCGCAGCGATGACGCCGGGCAGGGGCTCGAACAGCCACAGGCTCCCGATGATCGTGAGCACGATGCCGACGCCGGTCCAGAACCGCGGGATGCCGACCTGGACGTCGACGGCGAACGCGATCATCGCGAGCACGATCAGCGCCGACCGCCCACGCCCGGGCCGGCAGCGTCGGCCAGGCCGGTGCACGCGAGCACGGGCACATCGCGCCGACCACGCCGGCGATGCCGACGCCGGCCGTGAAGAACTCGAAGATCAGCAGCGCCAGCGCCGATGAGCAGCAGCAGGTAGGTGACCGCCGGGCTGGCGACGGTGTGGAACAGCTGGTCGACGAGGCCCAGCTTCGAGAAGCGCACCGTGACCGACCGGTGTCGCCGCGCGGTCGCCGTCGTCGAGCACGCGCTCCTCGGTCGTGCGCAGCACGACGCCGTTCTCCTCGTAGCCGTCGAGCGCGTCGACCATGTTGGTGATCGTCGGGATGCCCTCGTCGGCGATTCGCTGGTCGAACACGTCGAGCGCGCGGGCCTCGGACGAGCCCGACCGACCCGTTGCGCAGCGCGTCGTCGGCGTCGCCGAAGTCGACCGTGACGCCCGGCTCGGGATCGAGCGGGACCCCGATGTGGCCGACCCGCGCGCCCGGGGCCATGCCGGTGACGTCGGCCACGGCGAGCAGCTGGGCCGGCGTGCCGTACAGGCGGGCGCCCGACGGGCCGACCCACACGGCCGATCGGCACCGGCGCCGCGGCGATGCGCTCCATCAGGTCCTCCATCTCGTCGTCGCTCGACGACGGCGCCGCGGCTGTTGACCTGCAGGATCGAGCGCCTGGGCGCCGTCGTCGACGGCGCGGTCGATGGCGTCGTCGATGGCGTCGACGACGATCGGGTCGAACAGCCCGCTGACCTGCAGCACGTCGACCCGACCCACGGTGGTCGCAGCGTCGGCTCGGCGATCGGCGTCGCGCCTGAGCCTGGATGCTCGCGCCGACAGGTCGAGGCCGGCCGCAGCCGCGAGCAGGCCGATCGCTAGTCTGCGCAAAGGTGCCTCCGGAGTGCGTCGATCCCGTGCCGAGTCGTTGTCCGCTGCTCTCGCGTCACGCGTCGTGGTGGCGGGCAAGGGCGGTGTCGGCAAGACCACGGTAACGGCAGTTCTCGCCCGCGCCGCAGCCGACGCCGGCCGCCGCGTGCTCGTCGTCGAGCTCGACGGCAAGCCGGTGCTCGCCGAGCTCGTCGGCCCGACGTCGCGGTGCTGCGCCGATCTCGGCGCCCGACGGCGCTCGAGGAGTACCTCCGCGAGCACGGGTTCGGCCGCATCGCCAAGCGGCTGACGTCGCACGGGCGTCATCGACGTCGTCGCCACGGCGGCGCCCGGCATCGACGACATCGTCGTGCTGGGCAAGATCAAGCAGCTCGAGCGCAGCGGCGAGTGGGACGTGATCGTCGTCGACGGCCCGGCCGCCGGCCACGCCGATCACGTTCCTCACGTCGGCGGCCGGGTTGCGCCGATGCCGTCCGCGGCGGCCCGGTGCGGGCGCAGGCCGACGACGTGCTCGAGCTGCTCCACGACGCCGAGCGCTGCCAGGTGGTGCTCGTCACGCTGCCCGAGACGACGCCGGTCAACGAGGTCGTCGAGACGGCGTTCGCGCTGGAGGACGACGTCGGCGTGCAGCTCGGCCCGGTCGTCGTCAACGCCGTCGACATCGGTGACGCCGTCCCCGACGACGTCGACGTCGTGCTGCGACCGCCCATCTCGACGCCGACGACGGCGCAGGATCTGGTCGACGCCGCCGCGTTCCGCGCGGCCGCGTCGCGCGATGCAGGCCGCGGAGATCGCCCGGCTCGCCGCCGAGCTGCCGATTCCCGAGCAGTGGCCCCTGCCGGCCACGGCGCGGTCGCCGGGCTCGACCGCCGCCGACATCCGCGACACTGGCGGGCGGCTCAGCGGTGCCATCGGGGCGCCGACGTGACCGCGGATGCCGCTGACACGCGACCGTGCGGTGCATCGTGATCGACGCGTCGAGCGTGATCGTGCTGCTGCGGGTCGGGTGGCGTCGGCAAGACGACCACGGCGGCGGTGCTCGGGCTGGAGGCGGCCCGCCGGGCCGACGAGCCGTCGTCGTCACGATCGACCCGGCCCGCCGCCTCGGCCGACGCGCTCGGCCTCGCCGACGGGCTGGCCGCCGAGCCCCAGCGGATCGAGCTGCCCGACGAGGCGGGAGCCCGCGGCGAGCTGTGGGCGATGATGCTCGACACCGGCTGCCACGTTCGACGGGGTCGTGCGCGCGAACGCGGCGATCGACGAGCAGGCCGAGCGCATCCTCGCCAACCCGTTCTACCGCAACATCGCCGCGTGCGCTGAGCGGCACCCAGGAGTACATGGCGGCCGAGACGCTGCACCAGCTGCACGGCGACGACCGCTTCGACCTCGTGGTCGTCGACACGCCGCCGAGCCGCAACGCGCTCGACTTCCTCGAGGCGCCCGGGGTGCTCGCCCGCTTCCTCGACCATCGGCTGTTCCGGTTGCTGATGCTGCCGACGCAGCGGGGGATGCGGGTGTCGGCACGGCGACCCAGCCGGTGCTGCGGGCGATCGGCAAGGTCGTCGGCTCGGACGTGCTGGCCGACGCCGTGGCGTTCTTCCAGGCGTTCGCCGGCATGGAGGGCGGCTTCCGCCAGCGGGCCGACGAGGTGATGCGCCTGCTCCGGGCGCCCGAGACGCTCGTTCGTGGTCGTCGCCTCACCGCGCCACGACACGGTCGACGAGGCGGTGTGGTTCGCCGACCAGCTGGCCGACCAGGGGGTGGGGGTGACCGCCGCGGTCGTCAACCGGGTCCACCCGGCGTTCGGCGCCGGCTCGTCCGCCGAGGCGACGCCGCCGCCGCCGAGGCCCGACGCACGGGCGACGAGACGTTGGGCGTGCTGTGGCGCAACGTCGCCAGCACTGCGCACGATGCGACGACCTGGAACTCGCGGTGATCGCACCGCTCGCCGAGCTCTTCGGCGGCGAACGGCTCGTCGTGCTCCCACTGCTCGCCAGCGACGTGCACGATCTCGACGGCCTGATGGTGATCGCCGCGCATCTCTTCGACCTCCGGTCGTCGACGGGTAGCGTCTCTGTCGTGCACATCCTGATCGCCACCGACGCCGACTGGCTCGTCGACGACGTCGTCGCCGCACTCGGCGACGACGACGTCCCTTCACCGTGTGCCGGACGGTCGAGCGGTCTCCGCGCCAGGTCGCCGAGTGGATGCCCGACCTGGCCATCTTCGACCTGCAGATCGGGTCGATGGGCGGGATGGCCGTCACGATGGCGCTGCGTCTCGACGAGTCCGCCGGGGTCGTCGCCCACGTCCCGGTGTTGATGCTGCTCGACCGCGTCGCCGACGTCCACCTGGCGCGTCGCAGCGGTGCCGACGGCTGGCTGGTCAAGCCGCTCGACCCGTTGCGCCTGCGCCGTGCTGCCGACGCCATCCTCGCCGGCGGCGTCTACACCGAGGGCCTGGACGCCGACGCCGTGCCGGTCGAACCGATGGTGCCGCTGCCCGAGACGATGGACGAGACCACCGCACAGGCGGAGAATTCGCCGGAGGAAGAACCCGTCACCGCTGGATAGCATGGCGAGCCGCTACGGGGTGTAGCGCAGCTTGGTTAGCGCGCCACGTTCGGGACGTGGAGGCCGGAGGTTCAAATCCTCTCACCCCGACCACAACACCTGGGTCACGGACCTGCACCAGCGGGCCGGGTCAACGGATGGGGCCGACGCTGACGTTGCCGTGGTCGGAGCGGGCGTCGATGGTCCGTGCAGCGTTCGGGTCGGTGCGCACGCCGATGTCGGTGCGACCCTGGTTGCTGCTGACATCGACGCGGTAGCCCTCGTCGATGTCGGGAACGGCCACGCTGACGTTCCCGTGGTCGCTGCGTGCTCGAACCGAGTCGGGCGCTTCGGCCAGCCTGACCGTGACGTTGCCGTGTTCGCTCACCGCGACGACCGTGCGGGCGACGCCGTCGAAGCTCACGCTGTCGTGCTCGGAGCGCAGGTCGACGGCGCCGAATTCGCCGGTCGCGTCGGCTCGATCGTCGTCGGATCGCACCACGACGTCGGTGCCGAGCGGGACGACCACGTCCCAGTCGACCGAACACCACGTGCCACCGATGTTCGGACACGTCGAGCGCAACACGAGCCGGTCGCCGCCGAGCGTGCGACTCACGCCGGTTGCCCGGAGTCCCTCGCTGATCCGGGAAGTGGCGGTCACCTCGCCCACGTCGTCGGCGCGTACGTGTACCTTGCCGTCGCCGCTGTGGATGACGAGGGTGCTGACGCCGTCGTGCGTGGTGATCTCGGTCGAGCGTTCGTGGGCGAGCACGTCGACGACCGAGAGCGTGCCGAACACCAGCAGCCCGGCGGCGAACAGTGAACCGATCGCCAGCCAGGCCACACGAACACCAGGCGGACGGGCGGCGTCGGACGAGCCAGCCGGTCGGTGCGGTCGGAGAGCCGGGCGTCGAGGCGAGCAGGGTGTCGGTCATCGTGATCCTCCCGGATCGGAGTCGTCGCCGAGCCACTGCAGTACTGCGAGGACGCGGCGGTGATCGTCGGTGTCGGGTGCGAGGTCGAGCTTGAGGAAGATGTTGCCGACGTGCTTCTCGACGGCCTTGTCGCTGACCACCAGCTGGCGGGCGATCGCCGGGTTGGTGCGTCCTTCGGCCATCAGCGAGAGCACCTCCCGCTCGCGTGCCGTGAGTCGGGCGAGTGGATCCCGGCGGCGTGAGCGAGCGAGGAGTTGAGCGACGACTTCGGGGTCGAGTGCCGTGCCACCCTCGCCGACGCGGCGCACGGCGCCGAGGAACTCACCGACGTCGGCGATGCGGTCCTTGAGCAGGTAGCCCACCCCGCGTCGATCACCGCCGTCGTCTCCGGCCAGCAGCTCGGAGGCGTAGCGCTCCTCGACGTACTGCGACAGCACGAGGATGCTCGTGCCGGGGTGGCGACGCCGGATCTCGATCGCGGCGCGCAGACCGTCGTCGGTGTGGTCCGGTGGCATGCGGACGTCGGTGACGACCAGATCGGGGCCGTGTCGCTCGACGGCGATGAGCAGTTCGGTCGCGTCGCCGACGGTGGCGACGACGTCCTCGCCCGCGTCGACCAGGATCCGGGTGAGCCCGGCACGTAGCAGCACCGAGTCCTCGGCGATCAGGATCCGCATGGCAGCTCCACTGTGATCGTCGTCGGGCCGCCGGCGGGGCTGAGGACGTACATCGTGCCACCGAGGGCATTGACACGATCGCGCAGGCCCTGCAGGCCGGTGCCGACCGATGCGTCGGCGCCGCCTCGACCGTCGTCGCGCACCTCGACCACGACCCGGTTACCGGAGCGGGCGACAGCGACGTACGCACGGGTGGCGTCGGCGTGTCGGGCCACGTTGGTCAAGCGCCTCGGCCACGACGAAGTACGCGGCGCTCTCGACGGCGGGCGGCGGCCGATCGGCGAGACGCACGTCGAGTTCGACCGGCACCGGAGACCGGGCGACGACGGCCGAGAGGGCCGCGTCGAGCCCACGGTCCTGGAGGATGAACGGGTTGATGCCGCGCACGAGATCCCGGATCTCCTTGAGCGCTGCTTTGGCTTCCTCGTGGGCGTCGCCCACCATCGCCCGGGCAGCCTCGGGATCGCTGTCGAAGTGCTGGCGAGCGTCGCCGAGCGTGCGCCGCCAGCGCGACGAGTCGTTGCTGGGCGCCGTCGTGGAGGTCGCGCTCGATGCGGCGGCGCTCGGCCTCGGCGCTGTCGACGGCAGCCGACCGGCTCGTCTCGAGCTGTTCGAGTTGCTCCTCCATCACCGCGCGGCGGGGTCCGAGCAACCAGCGAGCGGCGCGCCACCTGGAGGCGGCCCATCGCGATCGTCAGGTGAGGTGCGACGAGGCCGACACCGATGACACCGATCAGGCTGACGGTGAGCGACCCGAGCCCCTGGCTGACGTCGGCGACCCAGAACTTGGCCGACTCGCCGGGCAGTGCCGACACGTACAGCGGCAGCAGACGCGAGGGCGAGCGACCCCGCCCAGGCGGCGACCACGAGCCGTGAACGACACGAGCCCGACGAGGAGCGCGAGGAGATGATGGGCGATCTCGCGCCAGCGGTCGGGGCTCTGGACACGCTCCCACAACCGCCGCAGCCACGAGGTGGCCGTCAGCGGTGGGACGGGATCGGCGAGCGGTGTGTCGAGCAGCACGGCGATGCGCGATCGTTCGAGGCGTGGGCGAACCCGCGCGACACCACGAACGACAACCACAGGAACGGCACGGCGAAGACCACGGTGATCGCGAGTGCGGCGGCCGTCGACGAGCAGCGTGATCATGACGGAGAACGAGATGGTGCCGAGCGGGAGGGCGAGCGCCGTACGCTCGCGAGCGCTCGCCAGAGCCGGCCCGGGTGCCGCCACGGTGCCGACAACGTCCCCATGATGCCCGTGCGATGAGAAATGGATGAGCTCGGTCACGTCGTCTCCGAGCGTAGGAGAAGCAGGAGGAAGGGATGCGAGGTTCATGGCGATGCCTCAGTCCGTCGCCAGGGCGGCGAGGACGTCGAGTCGAGCCGCACGCCGCGCCGGTCGCACCGCGGCGATCACACCGGCCGCGGCACCGACTGCGACGATGATCACGATCGGTACCGGTGGCACGGCGAACACGCCGAAGCCCCTCCTGGGTGGCGACCGCCCGCGTGAGCGCCCAGCCGAGGAAGACCCCGAGCCCGACTCCGGCCGTTGTGCCGAACAGCGCGATGAGCAGCGCCTCCCAGCGCACGGTCGTGCGCAGCTGGCTGCGCGTCTGGCCGACCGCTCGGAGCAGGCCGAGTTCCCGGGTCCGCTCGTGCATCGAGAGCGCGAGCGTGTTGGCGATGCCCATGACGGCGATCAGGATCGCCAGGGCGAGCAGACCGTAGATCAGCCCGAGCAGGGTCTGGACCTCGCTGACGACGGAGTCGACGTACTGCGTCCGGGTCTGAGCGGCCGGCGTCCCGAACTGCTCGCCGACGAGTCGACGGTTGCAGCAGCCGTCGCCTCGTCGACACCGTCGGCGATCGCGATCAGCACGGCGAGGTCACCCTCGAAGCCGGCGGACCGATTGACGTCGGCGACGTCGACGAGGATGTCGCCGGCGATGTCGGTCTCGGTGTAGAGCGCTCCGAGCGTCAAGGCGCGGCTCGATCCGTCGACGAGCGGTCACCTCGACGTCGTCGTCCAGCACCCATCCACGGGACTCGGCTTCGTCGGCACTGGCCGCGAACTGTCCGGGCTGGAGCGCACCGACGTCGCCTGCGATGTCGCCGAGTTCGAGCACGGCGGTGAACCGGGCGGGATCCACGGCGGTCACCTCGGACTCGACGCCGGCGACGAGTGCCGGGCCGATGGCCATGGCGGCGGCGATCTCGATGTCGGTGGTCGCCTCGACGGTGGGAGCGAACGCAGGATCGATCGATGCGCCGCTGAACGATTCCTGGAGAACGACGAGGTCGCCGCCGAAGGTGCGGTCGATCGTGTCGTCGATCGATGCCGTCACCGATGAGCCGAGCACGGTGAACAGCACGACGACCGCGGTGCCGACGAGCAGACCCGACGCGGTCGGCGGCGGTGCGACGTGGGTTCCGGCGGGCGTTGCGGACCGCCATGCGACCGGACTCGCCGCGGCAGCGGGGCGCCGAACACGGAGCTGACCGGACCGACGACGACGGGGCCGACGACGACCGCGCCGGCGACGACGAGCAATGCGCCGATGCCGGCCCAGGCGAACGCCCCGCTCGACGAAGCCGTCGCGGTGACGGCGACCACGACGCCGGAGGCGAGCAGCAGGCCACCGACGATCGCTCGACCCGGCGACGCAGACGAGCGGTCGATCGCGGCCTCGCGCAGCGCGGCCAGCGGGGCAACGCCGGCCGAGCGGACAGCGGGAAGGAGGCACGCGATGATCGTCACGACGACACCGGTGGACGCGGCGACGACGATCGAGGTCGTGCTCACCACGAACGACCCCGGGAGGTCGAGGCCGAATGCCGCGAGCAGCTCCCGTAGGCCGAGGCCGAGGCAGTAGCCGACCAGCAACCCGATCGTGGACGCGACGATCGCCGTGACGAGACCCTCGACGAGGGTGGAGGCGAGCACCTGGCGTCGGCTGGCGCCGATCGCTCGCAGCAGCGCGGACTGGCGCGTGCGCTGTGCGACGAGGATCGAGAAGGTGTTGTAGATCGACAGCGTGGCGACGAGGAGCGCGATCGCCGCGAAGGCGAGCAGGAACAGGCGGATGAATCCGATGAAGTCGCTCTCGGCGGCGGCGATGTACTCGGCTGTCAGCTCGTCGCCGGTGAGCGCCTCGGCGCCGGCCGGGATGGTCCGGGCGATCGTGTCGCGCAGCACGTCGGCATCGATCCGCGTCGGCGGCGACGACCGCCAGCGACGTGACCGCCGTTCCTGATCCGGCGGAGGCGTCAGGCGAGGAGGAGCCGGCGAGCGTCGGCGTCGGTGAACGCCACCCACGTGGCACGCACCGAGGCTGTCTCGACCGGCGAGGCGAGCGATGCCGACGACCCTGGCCGGTGTGGTCTGCGGCGTCTTGACCGACGTGAGGCTGCCGACGGCGAGGGCGCCGTCGTCCGCCGAGAGCCGGTCGATGACGATCTCGACCGGTTGGTCGGCGTCGACCTGCGCGGGAGGTCGACCGTCGACGATCTCGAAGGCGTTCAGCTCGCTGTCGTCGATCCAGTTGATCGCCATGGTGGGCGGCCCGTCGCCGCCGAGATCCGTGCCGTCGGCGGCGACGATCTGTGCGGTGCCCTCGATCACGGGCCGGACCGCGGTCGACGCCCTCGATCGTGGCGAGGTCGTCGGCGAGCGAGGCGTCGAGCGTCGAGCGTCGCATCAGATCGTCGGTGCCCAGGACCGTCGAGCTGCGCACGGTGACGTCGAGGCCGGCGTTCTGTTCGGCGTACAACGACCCGAGACCGGATCGCAGCGTGTCGGCGAGCGTGAGCGTGGCGAAGAGGAAGGCGACGCCGAGGACGACCGCCGTCGACGTGGCGATCAGACGGCGCCGGCGGGCCCAGAGGTCGTGAAGCGTGAAGCGGAACAGTCGTCTCAGACCTCGAGCGACTTCATGCGGTCGAGCACCGCGTCGACGGACGGGTCGGTGAGGCGGTCGACGATGCGGCCGTCTGCGAGGAACAGCACGTCGTCGGCGAACGACGCGGCGACGGCGTCGTGGGTGACCATCACCACCGTGGTGTCGAAGTCGTCGACCGCGCGGCGCAGGAATGCGAGCACCTCCTGGCCGGAGTGGCGGTCGAGGTTGCCCGTCGGCTCGTCGGCGAAGACGACCTGGGGTCGCGAGGCCGAGTGCACGGGCGACCGCGACGCGCTGCTGCTGACCACCGGACAGCTCGCTCGGGCGGTGCCGCACGCGATCGTTCGAGACCGACGACGCCGACGATGCCGTCGACCCAGGCGTCGTCGACCCGGGCGCCCGACAGCCGGATCGGCAGCACGATGTTCTCGTAGGCGTCGAGCGTCGGCAGCAGGTTGAACGACTGGAACACGAACCCGATGCGTTCGCGGCGAAGGGTCGTGAGGCGGCGGTCGTTGAGCGTGCCGAGTTCGATGTCGCCGAGCCACACCTCGCCGGAGCTGAGCGTGTCGAGGCCGGCCAGGCAGTGCATCAGGGTGCTCTTGCCGGAACCGGACGGGCCCATGATCGCCGTGAAGCGACCGCTGGGGATGTCGACCGACACGTCGTCGAGCGCGACGACGCGAGTGTCGCCGGCGCCGTGGATCTTCGTGGCCGACGACGGCCCGGACAGCCGGAGGGCGAGCCGTTCGAGCCGCCGACGGCGCAGGGAGGACAGACGGGGACAGCGTGTGGGTCATGTCTCCGACCGTACGGATCTGGCAGCGTCGGATCGATGGGGCGACCCGGTGTCCGCTCCCTGGGGGATTCCCTACCCTGACGACGACCGGCGAGGTGCCGCACGCAGCACTCAAGCGGGGGCCCGGTCGTGCCGATGACACCCCGTCCGCCTGTCCGAACGGAGTGCTGCCGTGGCCATCATCCGACCGTCCATCGACCACATCGACGAACTCCTGGAGCCGCTCGGCGATGCTGAGCGGGTGGTCTTCGATGCGTTCGCGGCCCTGAGCGACGACTGGACGGTCTACGTTCGGCCCAAGGTCGGCCAGGACGTCCCGGTGCTCGTGCTCGTCAACGACGTCCGCGGCGCCGTCACCGTCGATGTCCTCGACTGGCGTCCGACCGACCACCGTCGCGCCGACGACGGTGACATCGAGACGCTCGGTGCCGACGGCGAGTGGCGGCGGAGCGCTGTGCAGCCCTTGGCCGTTGCCCGTCGACATCGCAGCACCGTCTACGAACAGTTCTTCGCCTTCCCCGGCGACCCTCGCGAACCGGGTGGCCTCGTCCGATCGGTGGTGGTGCTGCCATGGTGCACCGGTGCCGAGGCGGGTGCGCTGCTCGCTTCAGGTCTGGCCGATCCGGCCAACACCGTGTTGGTGTGGTCGGCCGACGACCTGACCGGTCGTCTGCCGTTCCTCGTCGATGGCCCGGGATCGGCGCCCGCCCCGGCCGCGTCGGTTCAACGGTTGCATCGTGAACTCGTCGTCGACGGCATGGTCCTGCACGCTGCAGCTCCGGTGCAGCTGAGCGACACTGCCCGACGCATCGCCGCCAACCCGGACGGCGAGCGCATCCGGGGTGTCAGCGGAACTGCCGGGAGCGGCAAGTCGTTCGCGCTCACCGCTCGGGCCGCCCATCTCGCCGCCGAGGGCAAGAGCGTCCTCGTGCTGTGCTTCAACCTCACGCTGGCGAACCATCTCCGACGGCTCGTCGTCGAGCGGTGCGCCGAGCTCGGCGCCAACCCGGCCCGCGTGACGTGTACCAGCTTCCACACCTTCTGCTCGCGGGTGGTCGACGACGCCGCACAGGCCGGCGTCGTCGCCACCGAACCGGCCAGAGGGACCTGGCCGGTGAAGATCGTGGTGAAGGCGCGCGAGGTGCTGGCCTCCGGGTTCGACCGGCGGTTCGACGCCGTGCTCGTCGACGAAGGTCAGGACTACACCGTCGAGTGGTGGAATCTCCTGCGCGAGCACGTGGTGCGACCCGACGGCGAGATGCTGCTCGTCGCCGACTCCACGGTCGACCTGTACGGCAAGTCGACATGGGACGATCCCGCTGCGCTCGCTGCGGCCGGGTTCACCGAGCCGTGGATCAAGATGACCTCGTCGTACCGGATGGCGCCCGAACTCATCCGTTCGACCAACGAGTTCGCCAGGGCCTTCATCGCTGAGGATGCCGTCGTCCCCGAGGAGGCCGACGATCAGGAAGCCGTCGTCGGGCGGGTCGCTTCATCTGTGCATTCGTGGCGCAACGTCGAGCGTGTCGCCGACCTCGGAGTCGCCGTCGGACGTCAGGTCGTCCGGCTCCTGCAGGAGCATCCGGAACTCGCTCCCCGAGACGTCGTGTACCTGTGCGAGTACCACCACGACGGGCTCGCAGCGGCGCGGGAGATCGAGTCGGCCGGCTATCCGGTGCATCACGTGTACAGCCGAGACCCCGACGAACGCCACCGGAGCAAGGGACGCTTCTGGCCGGATGCAGATGCGGTGAAGGGTTGCACGGTGCACAGCTTCAAGGGGTGGGACAGTCCCACGGTCGTGGTCGGCGTCGCGATGGAGGAGCGCTCGCGACGCCTCGCCTACGCATCGATGACCCGTGTCTCGTCGACGGCGCCGGGCTGCAGCACCTCGTACCTCACGGTGGTGAACGCGGACCCTCGCATGGCGGAATTCCAACCGACCTTCGAACTGGGCGTGGCGCTGGCGGCGGGATCCTGAGGAGCTACGGTCGCCGGTCGTGGACTTCGCCGAGCTGCAGGACGTCATCGAGCGAACCTATGGCGACCGTGACCGCCAACGGGGAGTGTCCGCGACCGTGGCCTGGCTCACCGAGGAGATCGGTGAACTCGCGCAGGCGGTTCGCAAAGGGACGCACGAGGATCGAGTGCACGAGTTCGGCGATGTGGTCGCGTGGGTGGCGACGCTCGCCAACCAGCAGGGTGTCGACCTGAACGAAGCGGTCGAGCGCTACGCCTCGGGCTGCCCCAAGTGCCACTCCATCCCCTGCACCTGCTGAGCCGCAAACGCCGTCAGCGCGCCGCTCGGATCAACTCCGCGATTTGAATCGCGTTGAGGGCGGCACCCTTGCGCAGGTTGTCGTTGCTGACGAACATGGCGAGCCCTCGGCCGCTCGGCGCGCCTTCGTCGACGCGCAGACGACCGACATAGCACGGATCCTGACCAGCAGCGTCGAGCGGCGTGGGCACGTCGGCGAGCACGACGCCCGTGGCGGTGCCGAGCAGTTCGGTGGCACGTTCGACGGAGAGTGGGCGTTCGAACTCGGCGTTGATCGACAGTGAGTGGCCGGTGAACACGGGCACTCGCACGCAGGTGCCGGACACGAGCAGCTCGGGGATGTCGAGGATCTTGCGGCTCTCGTTGCGGAGCTTCTGTTCCTCGTCGGTCTCGAACCGGCCGTCATCGACGATCGAGCCCGCCATGGGCAGCACGTTGAAGGCGATCGGCTTCACGAACTTCGTCGGCGTCGGGAACTCGACTGCTCGGCCGTCGTGGGTGAGTTCTGCTGCGCGGTCGACGACCTCGCGGACCTGCTTGTCGAGTTCGTCGACACCTGCGAGTCCGCCTCCGGACACCGCCTGGTAGGTCGACACGATCAGCCGGGTGAGGCCGGCTTCTTCGTGGAGGGGCTTCACGACCGGCATGAACGCCATCGTCGTGCAGTTCGGGTTGGCGATGATGCCCTTGGGTGGACTGGCGGCGAGGTGGCCGTTGACCTCGGCCACGATGAGCGGGACGTCGGGGTCCATCCGGAACGCCGAGGAGTTGTCGATGACGATCGTGCCGGCAGCGGCGAACCTCGCGGCGAACGCCCGCGAGGAGGCGGCACCGGCCGAGAACAGGGCGATGTCGAGGCCGCTCGGATCGGCGGTCTCGGCGTCTTCGACCACGATGTCGGCGCCCTTCCACGGCAGGGTGGTCCCCGCCGAGCGAGAGGATGCGAAGTACCGCATCTCGCTGACCGGGAAGTTGCGCTCGTCGAGCAGTCGGCGCATGACGCTGCCGACCTGACCCGTTGCTCCGACGACACCGACGCGAAGTGCTCCAGACATTCCAGAAACGATAACGGCGCTGCCGGTCGGGCCAGCGGCGAGTTTCGCACCCGCTGGTCGGTTCGGTGGTTGCTCTGGCACACTCCTGGGATGCGTCGTCGACCCCAACTGGTGCCGTGGAAGGCCGCTGGCCAGACGAGCGAACGCCAGGTGAGCGGCGACGATGTCGTGCGCACCACCGGATGGGTGTTCAACAACGAGACCGGGAGCCAACTCACGCTCGAGCAGTTCGTGGCGACGGGTGACTCCGAGGTGCCGGCGTACCTGACCGTGTTCGGGCTGCGGGCGCCGGACGCCGACGGCCGCACGCCGGATCAGAAATCGATCGTCGAGATCGGATCGGGGATCGGTCGGATGACGTGCGCGTTCACGCGCGAGTACGCCTCGGTGACGGCCTGCGACCTCGATGCAGGATTCCTCGAACGGTGCATCGAGACGGTCGGCCAGTTCGGCAACGTCGATCGACTGCGCACGAGCCACGTCCGCGACGGGCACACCCTCGACCTGCCGCCGAACTCCACCGACGTCGCCTTCAGCTACATCACGCTGCAGCACTGCGATCCCGACGATGCGCTCGAGCTCACGTCCGAAGCGGTGCGCATCACCTCGCCGGGGGGCAAGGTCGTGCTGAACTACCGGGCCCGCAGCTCACAGGACATCGTGTTGCTGCCGCTCGGCGCCGCCACCCGGGCGCTGTTCCGGATCCCGAAGTTCGGCTCGTGGCTCTCTCAACGTCGGCTGGCGGCTCGCCTCGGTTGGCAGGCGAACCGACTGCAGCCGGACGAGTTGATCGGGCCGCTGCTGCCGCTGCTCACCGACATCGAGATCTGGCGCAACCCGAAGAGCAGGATCACCGGTCGTGGCGCCGTCAACCAGGAGTTCGACGGTATCAATCGGCACCATTACTGGCTGATCGCGACGGTTCGCTGATCGGCTCGACCCGCCGGAGCGCCACCTGTTCGATCCGGTGGCGGTGTATCGAGCGGATCTCGATCCGCCAGTCGTCGACGTCAACGGTCTCTCGCACGGCGGGGAAACGTCCGAGCTACGTCGAGCACGAGCCCCGAGATCGTCGTGTAGTCGCCCTCGGGAAGCTCGATGTCGAGGTCGACGAGGTCGTGGACGGGAAAGGATCCCGGCATCACGACGACACCATCCGACTCGTGGGTCACGGTCGCCAGATCCGGGTCGGTCTCGTCGTAGATCTCACCGACGAGCTCCTCCACGAGGTCCTCGACGGTGACGATCCCGAGCGCCTGGCCGTGTTCGCCGATCACCAGCGCCATCTGCGTGCGGTGGGTCTGGAATTCGCGCAGCGCAGTGAGCACTCGGGCTGCGTCGGGGAAGGCGGGGATGTCGCGGATCACCTCCACGACGGGGCCGTTGCGTCCGATCAGACTGCGGAGCCGCACCATGCCGACGGTGCGGTCCAGGTTGCGCTTCTCGGCGACCGGCGCACGCGAATGCCCCGACTCCAGGAGCGACGCGAGGGCGTCGGCACAGGTGCTCTCCGAATCGATGACCATCACGTCGTTGCGCGGGACCATCACCTCGTCGAGTTGGCGCTCGGCGATCTCGAAGGCCCCGTCAATGATCTGGCGCTGCTCGGGCGGGAACGTGTCGTGGATCGCGACCATGTCGCGCAGCTCATCGCCGGTGACTTCCTCGCGCTGAAGGTTCGGGTCACCGCCGAGCAGGCGCACCGCGAGATCGGTCGACTTCGACAGCAGCCACACGATCGGCTTCGTGAGCGTGGACAGCAGATCGAGCGGGCGCGCCATCACCATGCCCCACTTCTCGGCGCGTCTGCATCGCGATTCGCTTCGGGGCGAGCTCGCCGAACACCAGTGTGAAGTAGGCGAGGATCAGGGTGACGAGTATGACCGACACCGGGCCGGCCGCCCCACCGAGGAAGCTCAGCGGGTCCTCGAGTGGTTCGGCGAGCGAGACCGCTGCTGCTGCTGACGCGAGAAATCCGGCGAGGGTGATGCCGATCTGGATCGTGGCGAGGAACTGGTTCGGTTGGCGAGCGAGTCGGGCGAGGACCCCGCCGGTGGCCGAGCGCTCCTCGAGGCGCTGGAGCTGACTCTCTCGGAGCGACACGAGTGCGAGTTCGGTGCCGGCGAACGCCGCGTTCACCAACACGAGCACGGCGACGAGCACCAGTTGTGGCCAGACGTCACTCATGTCGTCGCCATTCAAGCGTGCAGGTCGCCCGATGTTACATCTGGGGTCAGACCCCAGATGTAACAGCTACTTGCGCTCGGGAAGCGGGGCGGAGTAGTCGGCGCCCGAGTCGAGCCCGAACGCCGTGTGCAGCGCGCGAGCGGCGCGCTCCATGTCGCCGGCGGAACAGACGACCGAGACGCGGATCGTCGAGGTCGAGATCATCTCGATGTTGACGCCTTCGTCGGCGAGCACGCGGAACATCTTCGCGGCGATGCCCGGAGCGGACTTCATGCCGGCGCCGACCAGCGACACCTTGGCGATGTCGTTGTCGTGCGACACGCCGGTCGCGCCGATCTCGGCAGCGACCCGCGACACGATCTGCTCTGCCTCGCCCATGTCGGCCATCGGCATGGTGAAGCTGATGTCGGTCGTGCCCTGCGTCGAGGTGTTCTGCACGATCATGTCGACGTTCACGTTGGCCTCGGCGAGCGGCTCGAACAGGGCCGCGGAGATGCCCGGCCGGTCGGGCACACCGAACACGGTGACCTTTGCTTCGGACATGTCGGTGACGACACCGGAGATGATCGGATCTTCCACAGAAGCCTCCTCGTTGGTGACCCACGTGCCGGGTTCCCAGGTGAATGCGGAACGGACGTGGAGCGGAACGTCGTGATTGCGGGCGAACTCGACCGAGCGCAGCGCGAGCACCTTCGAGCCGGCGCCGGCCATCTCGAGCATCTCGTCGAAGTGGACCCTGGCGAGCTTGCGCGCCTGGGGGACGATGCGCGGGTCGGCGGTGAAGACACCGGTGACGTCGGTGTAGATCTCGCAGGCATCGGCACCCATCGCCTGCGCCAGGGCCGAGGCGGTGAGGTCGGAGGCGCCACGGCCCATCGTGGTGACCTCCTTGTCGGTGCTCACGCCCTGGAATCCGGCGATCACGCACACCTTGCCCTCGCTCAGCGACTGGCGGACCCGGTCGCCCTTGACCTCGATGATCTTGGCCTTGCGGTGCGCGGTGTCGGTGATGATGCCGACCTGGCTCCCGGTGAAGCTGATCGCCTCGATGCCCCGATCGAACAACGCCATCGTCATCAGCGCGGCGGTCACCCGTTCGCCGGTGGTGAGCAGCATGTCCATCTCGCGGCCGGGCTGGGTGCGCGACACCGAATCGGCCAGCGAGATCAGGTTGTCGGTGGCCTTGCCCATCGCGGACACGACGACGATCACGTCGTTGCCGCGCTTCTTGGTGAACGCGACGTTGTCGGCGACCGCATTGATGCGGTCGGGGTCGGCGACGGACGTGCCGCCGTACTTCTGGACGATCAGGGCCACGGGTACGGCAGGCTACAAGCCGCCGACCGACCCACCCCGCTGCGTTCTCGTGAACAAGGTGCGCCCCAGGGCCGCACGTTGTTCACGAGTTGGAGCGGTCGGTGCGTCAGGAGCCCTTGACGACGTGTTCGACGACCTCGAACGACATCAGGTCGGCACCCTGCGCGACCGGCTTGCGCGGCGCGTCGCCCTCGGCGGGCTGGTTGCCGTCGGCCTGGCCCGAACCGTGGCCACGCTCGAAGTCCTGGCTGTTCATCCACGCCTGGAAGTGCTCCTCGGACGCCCAGCGGGTGTACACGAAGTACCGGCTCTCGCCCTCGACCGGACGCAACAGCTGGAAGTCCTCGAACCCGTCGAACTGCTCGACCATCTTCGCCCGGCCGGCGAAGCGACCTTCGAGTTGCGGGCCCATGCCCTCGGGGATGGTGATGGCATTGATCTTGACGACGCTCATGGCAACATCCAACCCGATATTCGCAGCGACTGTCGCGCTCAGCGCACCGACGGCTCCGGCGTGACGAGGCCCGCGAGGACGTCGAAGGCGTCGTGGACGTCGGTGAAGCTGGTCGTGAGCGGGGAGAGTCCGAAGCGCAGCACGTCGGGATCGCGGTAGTCGACGATCACCTTGCGGTCGGCGAGTGCCTGCTGGAGGGCGCGGGCGTCGGGATGACGGATCGCAACGTGGCCGCCCCGACGGGCCGGGTCGCGAGGCGTGTCGGTCGCGAACCCGGGCTGATCGGCGAGGTCGATGCAGAACCCGGTGAGGGCCCGCGCCTTCCTGGCGATCGCGGCGATACCGGCCTCGACGGTGAGGCTGATCCCCGCTCTCGCTGCGGTGAGACCGAGCACGGGAGGCGTGCCGTTGAGCATCCGTCCGACGCCGGGTCGCGGGTCGAACGGTCGCTCCATCGCGAACTGGTCGGACTGCGCGAACCAGCCCCAGATCGGCTGGGCGACACGATCCTGGATCTCGTTCGAGACGAAGACGAAGGCTGGTGCTCCCGGGCCACCGTTGAGGAACTTGTAGGTGCAGCCGACCGCCAGCTCCACGCCGGCGCTCGGCAGGTCGAGCTCGAGCACCCCGGCCGCGTGCGACAGGTCCCAGATCGTGGTCGCGCCGGCCGCTGCCGCCCTGGCCGTCTCGCCGGCGAGATCGGCGAGCTCGGCGGTCCGGTAGTCGACGAGTGATCGGACGACGACGTCGACGCCGTCGAGGTCGTTGAGCCCTCGCCGGACCTCCAGACCGCGCAGGCGGGCGATGCCCTCGACGACGTAGCGATCGGTCGGGAAGTCGTCGTCGTCGACGGCGATCGTGTGCCGACCGGGAGCGAGATCGAGCGCGACGTTCACCTGCTGGAAGAGCGCGACCGTGGTCGATTCGTGCACGGCGACCTCACCCGCCCCTGCTCCGAGCAGGGGTGCGAGTTCGTCGCCGACCGTGAGTGCCAAGCTCAGCCAGTCGTGTTGCCACCACGATGCGATCAGGTCGATCGACCACTGCTCGACGACCCGATGCAACGCGTCGACGGTGCGCTTCGGAGGACGCCCGAGCGAGTTCCCGTCGAGGTAGATCAGGTCGGGGTCGGCGATCGACGAACTCGTCGCGCCAACGGGCGAGCGGGTCGTTGGCGTCGAGCTCCAGCGCATCATCTCGGGAGATCATCGGTGACACTCTGTCAGCTGGCGGACCGGCAGAGGGCGTCGTCGATCAGTCGGCGAGGCCGATGAACGTGGCGTGGCGGACGAGGCCGTCGTTGGTGAACTCGGCGATCTCGACGTGCGCCCGGAGCAGCGGCTCGACCCACGTGGCGCTACGTGCGACCGAGGCGGGTGGCGGCGGGTCGAACGGACACTCCGCAACGACCAACCGGCGCAGGCGTTCGGTGAGGACGCGCAATGTGCGCTGGTCGAAGCCCGTTCCGACACCCCCTGCGAACGCGAGCCCCTCCGGTGTGGGTCGTCCGACCAGCAGCGCGCCGAACGTGTCGCTCCGGTTGCCGGTGCCGGCGGTGAAGCCACCGATGGTCAGCTCGACCTCGGTGCGGTTCTTGATCTTGCGCCAGTCCTTCGAGCGCGTGCCGGGCCGGTAGCGCGAGTCGATGCGCTTCGCGATCACACCTTCGAGACCTTGCTCGGCGGTCGCCGCCACGAGTGCTGCACCGTCGCCGATCCGGTACGACGGCACCGTCCAGTTGTCGCCGGGCTCGACGAGTTGCTCGAGCAGGCGTCGCCGGTCGAGATAGGGGAGTTCGATGGTGTCGTTGCCGTCGACCTGCAGGACGTCGAAGAACTGGATCACCGCTTGACGGTCCGAGCCGACGCCGCTGCGCTGGGTGAGCTCGAATCGCGGTCGCCCGTCGTCGTCGAACACGACCAGCTCGCCGTCGAGGATCGCCGAGCGGGCGTTCACTGCTCCGGCCAGATCCGAGAACTCCGGCCACCGATCGGTGACGTCGTGGCCGGCGGTGCTCTGGAGGCGAACACGACCATCGTCGATGTGGACGATCGTGCGGTAGCCGTCCCACTTGATCTCGAACGCCCAGTCGTCGCCGTCCGGGACGGCGTGGGTCGATCCCATCGTCGCCTTCATCGGCACGACCGGGAAGCTGAGCGACATGGCGTCGATCGTGTCAGGCGTCGGGGAGGCGGCTCGACAGCACGCCGTCGGCCTCGAGCTGGTCGAGTCGGTCGTCGTCGTAGCCGAGCAGCTCGGCGAGCAGCGCTCGGTTGTCCTCGCCGCGGTACTTGGGCACGCCGGACACGCCGACGTCGGGTGACGCACTGAATCGCCACGGCACGTTCGGGACGCGAATCGTCCCGCCGCCGCGGTCGTCGACGCTCACGACGGCTCCACGCTCGCGGGCCCAGTCCGTCTCGGTGAGTTCTCCGGGTTGACGGACCCGGCCGACGGCGAGCTGGTGCTTCGAGAACTGCTCTTCGAACGTTGCCGCGTCGGGCACGGTCGCGGCGTACTCGCGGATGATCGTGCGCAGGGCATCGAAGTTCGCCAGGCGGGCCGCGACGTCCGACGAAGCGCGGGTCGTCGGCGAGTTCGGGTCGGCCCATCGCGGCGATGAAGAAGTTGAACGTGCCGCGCTCGGCCGGATGGCCGGCCACCACCAGCGACTCGCCGTTGGCGACCGTGAGCACGAGGTAGTCGCCCTGGCCGGTAGCTGCGGATCCACTGCGGATCGTCGTGGCCGTCCCACAGCGCGTCGTGGAGGTGTTCGTTGACGTAGAGCATCGTCTCGGCCATCGACACGTCGACCCATTGGCCCTCGCCGGTGTGCTCGCGTTGGTAGAGCGCGGCGAGGATCGCCGATGCGGTCTCGAGTGACGTGTAGACGTCGGCGTGGCTGTGGGGGTCCTTCGCCAACTCGCCGCCGCGTGCGTTGCCCTGCGAGGCGACGATTCCGGACTCGGCTTCGACCACCGGTGCGTATGCCCGGCGTTTCACCCACGGCCCGGTCTGGCCGTAGCCGGAGATCGACGCGTAGATCAGCCGACGATTGCGAGCCCGCATGGTGTCGGCGTCGAGTCCGAGCCTCGCCATCACGCCGGGGCGGTAGTTCTCGACCAGGACGTCGGCGTGCTCGACCAGGGCGAGCAGGATCTCGGCGCCCGCGGGCGTCGCGAGGTCGAGGCTGAGGTTGCGCTTGCCCACGTTCTGCTGGACGAAGTAGCTCGACAGGCCGTGTCGCCGCGGCGTGGCGAACCGGGTGAGGTCGCCGTCGGGTGGCTCGATCTTGATGACGTCGGCGCCCATGTCGGCGAGCATCCGAGTGCAGTGCGGCCCCGAGAGCACGCGGCTCAGGTCGAGCACGCGAATCCCCGACAGCGGTCGATCGTTGGTCGAGGACGTCGTCACGCCCCCATCTTGCCCCGTCGGTCCTCCCCGGCCCCGTCCCCGGTAGGACCGAAGTCCTCCCCGGCCCCGGGCAGGACCCGAGTCGAGCAGCAGCGGTACGGCACACTGCAGCGATGGACTCAGCACTCGCCGGTCAGCTCGCACTCGTCACCGGTGGCGGTTCGGGCATCGGCTTGGCGTGCGCACGTGCGCTGGTCGCGGACGGCGCTGCCGTGATGCTCGCCGCCCGGAACGTCGAGCGGTTGGCGGAGTCGGCCGACGCGCTCGCGCGGGGAGTACCCCGGCGCCGTGATCGCGACCGTCGGCTGTGACGTGACCGACGAGGCGAGCGTCGAGGCGGCCTGCGCTGCGGCTGCCGCGGTCGGTTCGTTGCAGATCGTCGTCGCCAACGCCGGCACCGGGTCGGCCGGCCCGTTCCATCTCACGACGCTCGACGACTGGAACGCGGTGCTCACGACGAACCTCACCGGGGCGTTCCTCACGATGAAGCACTCGGTGCCGTACCTCGCGGCGAACGGCGGCGGCTCGATCGTGGCGATGTCGTCGATCGCCGCGACGGCGACGCATCGCTACATGACGCCGTACAACGTGTCGAAAGCCGGGCTGGAGATGCTCGTACGTCAGGTCGCCGACGAACTCGGCTCGATGGGGATCCGCGCCAACGCCGTCCGACCGAGTCTCGTGCCGACCGACATCTCCGCGGGGCTCACCGGCGTGCCCGACATCGTCGAGGACTACCTCGAGCAGATGCCGCTGCGTCGCCTCGGCACGACCGAGGACATCGCAGCGGCGGTCCGGTTCCTGGCCGGGCCCGAGAGCTCGTGGATCACCGGGGTCTGCATCAGCGCCGACGGTGGCCATCACCTGCGCCGCGGTCCCAACCTCGACCCGGTGATGCGCGCGGTGCTCGGCGACGCCGTCGCCCCGCCCGGTCCGCCCGGATGAGTCGGAATCACCCGAACTGGCGGGTGGCGCACCGCTACTCGTCGCGGCCATACTCTGGTCGTCAGTACGTCCCGACCACAGGAAGCACCACGGCACACGACATGACCGACACCCACGGCCCGATCGATTTCGTCCTGCTCGAGTTCACCGGGGGCCACGACCTCTCGACGACGGCCGCCGCGCTGATGGATCTCATCGGCCGCGGCATCGTCAGCCTCTACGACCTCGTCGCCATCCGCAAGGAGGACGACGGCACCTTCACCGTCGTCGAACTCGACGCGCTCGGCGGCGACCTCTTCGTGCTGACCGGCGCTCGTTCGGGCCTGCTCGGCGACGACGACATGCAGGCTGCAGCCGACACCATGCTGCCCGGCACCACCGGCGTGCTGCTCATGTACGAGAACACCTGGGCGATCCCGTTCGTCAGCGCCGCGCTCGACGCCGGCGGGACGATGATCGCCACCAAACGCATTCCCGCCGAGGACGTCATCGCCGCGCTCGACGAACTCGAAGCATCCGGCTGAAGCGCCCGCCCCAGAACCGCACCGAACGACCGAGAGGAACGACCATGCCAGGACTCGCCAGAGGAATCGCCCGGACCGCCGTCGTCGCCGGAACTGCCACCGCAGTGTCCGGTCGCGTCGCGCGACGCCAGGCGGCTCGCTACACCGAGAAGGACGCCCAGCTCGCTGCGGATCGAACCGCTGCCTACGAGCGCGACATGGGCTACAACCAGCCGGCGCCGCAGCAGTACGCACCCGCCCCGCCACCGCAGTACGCCCCGCCACCCCAGCAGCAGTACGCGCCGCGCCGCCACCCGCTCCGGCGGCACCCCGCGGCCGACATCGACATCGAGCAACTCAAACAGCTCGGCGAACTCCACGCCAACGGCATCCTCTCCGACGAGGAGTTCGCGCAGGCGAAGGCCAAGGTGCTCGCGGGCTGACGTCGCGATGCCGGGCCTGCCGGCCCCGGACTCGGCCCGGTGTCACACCGGAATCGGTCGACTTCCCGGTAGCGTTGCCTTCGGCGCTGTTCGACTTCCCGAACGGTGAGCGCACTCGGATTCTTTGTTGCTCCGGTCTTGCGCTGTTGAGCTACATAGGAGTCCCCCCAATGACCATCATCGACGACGCCCCGCGCGTCACGACCCCCGACGCTGCCGACGCAGCGATTGCCTTCCGCGACCTCGGCCTGCCCGATGCGATCGTGCACCGGCTCGAGAGCCAGGGCAAGCACACCGCCTTCCCGATCCAGGCCGCCGTCATCCCCGACGCGCTCGCCGGCCGCGACGTCGCCGGCCGTGCGCCGACCGGCTCGGGCAAGACCCTCGGCTTCGGGCTCCCGCTCGTCGCCGGCCTCACCGACGCTCGCCCGAAGCGCCCCGTCGCCCTCGTGCTCGCCCCGACCCGTGAACTCGCCGAGCAGATCATGGCCGAGCTGACCCCGTTCGCGAAGGCTGCCGGCCACGACGCCGCGTCGATCTACGGCGGCGTCGGCTACGGCGGCCAGCGCAAGGCACTCGACCGCGGCGTCGAACTCGTCGTCGCCTGCCCCGGCCGGCTCGAGGACCTGATGCAGATGCGCGCCATCGACCTGCGCGACGTCACCACCGTCGTGATCGACGAAGCCGACCAGATGGCCGACATGGGCTTCCTGCCCGCGGTCCGCCGCATCGTCGAACAGACCGCGAACGACCGCCAGGTGCTGCTGTTCTCGGCCACGCTCGACGGACCCGTCGCCAAGCTCGTCGCCGATTTCCAGCACAACCCGGTGCGTCACGAGGTCGGTCCGAAGGGCCCCGATGTGCACGCCGCTCAACACCACTTCTGGGTGGTCGACCGCGAGCAGCGCGTCAACACCACCGCCGATGTGATCCAGCGTCTCGGTGCCACCATCGTCTTCACCCGCACACGGCACGGAGCCGACCGACTCGCCAAGCAGCTCGCCCGCAACGGCGTGACCGCGGAGCCGATCCACGGCGGCCGCAGCCAGGGTCAGCGTGATCGTGCCCTCGCCTCGTTCAAGAAGGGCCAGGCCTCGGCGCTGATCGCGACCGACGTCGCCGCTCGCGGCATCCACGTCAACGGCGTCAACGCGGTCGTCCACTACGACCCGCCGGCCGAGGACGCCACCTACCTGCACCGTTCGGGCCGCACGGCGCGCGCCGGCGCCATGGGCACCGTCGTCTCCCTGCTCGACCAGAGCCAGAAGAAGGACGCCATGAAGATGCAGCGCGGCATCGGGATCAGCGAGCCGTTCACCTCGGCCCGCGTCCACGACCTCGTGATCCATGCTGCGCCGACGGTCGCCAAGCAGGCGCACACCGCTGACCTCGACGTCGACCATCGCCAGACGCGGATCACCCGTGACTCGAAGCCGGCCCGTGACTCGGCGGCGAGGTCCGACACCTCCCGTCCAGTTCCCACGGGTGACGCCGGCGACGCGAAGGGAACCGTCAAGTTCTTCAACTCGGGACGCGGCTACGGGTTCATCACTCCCGACGACGGCGGCAAGGACCTGTTCGTGCACTTCTCGGCGATCGTCAACGACGGATTCAAGACGCTCGACAACGGCGCCCGCGTGGACTTCAGCGTCCGCCCGGGGCGCAACGGCGACGAAGCGTTCGACGTCCGCGTCGTTCCCTTCAGCTGACGCCGACGCCCTCGGGCCGACGGCGGTCCCGCATTCGATGCGGAGCCCCGTCGGAATAGGGTCGGACAGTGCACGCCAACCGGGACCTCCTCGAGAAGCGGATCCAACGAGAGCTGTGGGAGCGCGTGCTTCCGCTCGCCAACCCTGAGCGACGCCCCCTGGCGATCGAGGCCGGACCGGACCTCGCGCATCTCGAACCGTTCGTCGCCCGCACCAAGTGGGGAGCCCCCTGGGCGACCACCTGGTTCCGGTTCCGCGGGGAGATCCCAGCCGAATGGGAGGACCGCCGTGTCGAGGCCGTCATCGACCTCGGCTTCCACCCCGAGGCCGCGGGGTTCCAGTGCGAGGGACTCCTCGTCGACGTGGCCACCGATGGCACGACGACACCGCTGCAGGGAATCCACCCCCGGCGCACCAACTACGCGGTCGTCGCCCGTCCCGGCCCGATCGAACTCGTGCTCGAGGCGGCGTCGAACCCCTCCTTCCCCGGCTATCGGGCCTCTCCGCTGGGTTCGCCGGACACTGCCGGCGACCGGCCGCTCTACACGTTCAGACAGGCGTCGCTCGTCGTCGTCGACCCCGATGCCGAGTGCCTCGCCTACGACATCGAGGTGCTCGACGGTGTCATGCGCGCGCTTGCAGACCACGACCCTCGACGGGCGCGATTGCAGCAACTGCTCGCCGCCGCGCTCGATCGTGTGCCCGACGTCGCGGGTGCTCGCCGCCTGATCGCTCCTGCGCTCGCCGAGGACTTCGGCGACGCGACTCGTCACCGTGCCGTTGCCATCGGGCACGCGCACATCGACACCGCCTGGCTCTGGCCGATGGCGCGAGACGAAGCGCAAGTGCGACGCGCACCTTCGCTTCCGCTGTTGCGCTGATGGACGACTACCCCGAGTACAAGTTCTGTTGCTCGTCCGCACAGCACTACGCCTGGATCGAGGAACGCCATCCCGATCTCTTCGAGAAGATCTCCGAGCGCGGTCGAGCGCGGGTCAGTGGGTCCCGGTCGGCGGCATGTGGGTCGAGGCGGACATGAACCTGCCGTCGGGGGAGAGCCTCGTTCGCCAGATCGTGTTCGGCCAGCGCTATTTCGAGGAGCACTTCGGCGAGCGCTGCTCGGAGGTGTGGATCCCCGACGTGTTCGGATATCCCGGCCGGCCTCCCGCAGGTCTTCGTCGCAGGAGGCATGCATCGATTCGTCACGCAGAAGCTGAGCTGGAACAAGCAGAACCGGTTCCCGCACAACACGTTCTGGTGGGAGGGACTCGACGGCTCGAGGGTGCTCACGCACTTCCCGCCCGTCGACACCTACAACGCCGAGATCACGCCGGCCGAGTTCGACTTCTCGATCACCAACTTCCAGGATCACGGGTGGAGCACCGACTCGTTGATGCCGTTCGGCCACGGCGACGGCGGAGGTGGCCCGACCCGCGAGATGCTCGAGCGGGCGCGCCGCCTCGCGACGATCGACTCGCGCGCGACGCTCGAGATCGATGCACCCGCAGCGATGTTCGAACGCATCGAGCGCGACGCCGACCGAGGTGCTCCGGTGCCGGTGTGGCGAGGTGAGCTCTACTTCGAGATGCACCGCGGCACGTTGACGAGCCAGTTGAAGACCAAACTCGGGAACCGCCGCTGCGAGCGGATGCTCGTGGAAGCGGAACTCTGGGCGGCGACCGTCGGCCGATCCGCTGACGTGGACGAGCTGTGGAAGCGTGTGCTCACCCAGCAGTTCCACGACATCCTGCCGGGCTCGTCGATCGCCTGGGTCCACGCCGACGCCGAGGCCGAGTTCGCAGCGATCGAGGCCGACCTGCAGCGTCGTATCACGGCGCTGCTCGCCGAGGTCGTGGGCGCGGCACGGCGACGACCCGATCCTCGCCAACCCGGCCGACGTGGCGATCGACGGCGTGGTCACGCTCGAGATCGACCGTGACCTCGACGGCCCGACCCAGCGTCTCTCGGACGGCACCACGGCGTTCCGGGCCGAGGTCCCCGCGCTCGGAACCGCCGCCGCCCTCGCGATGGCGGTCGACGATCGCGTGGTCCTGTCGGACTCATCGATGACCAACGGTCACCTCGCCGTGCGCTGGGATGCGCTGGGCAACATCACCTCGATCATCGATCTGGCCCATGCTCGTGAGATCGTCCCGACCGGCCGGTTCGCTGCCGCGCTGGAGCTCGCAGTCGATCAACCGGTCGAATACGACGCCTGGGATCTCGAATCGTGGACGCGTGAATCGGGCACGCCATTGACCGCGGGTGGTGGCGACGGCACGGTCGAGGTGTCGATCATCGACGCAGGACCGCTGGTGGGCCGCGTCCAGGTGACGCGGACGTTCGCGCCGTCGCGGGCGGTGATCACCTACGAGCTCCGTGCCGGCAGTCCGCAACTCCTCGTCCACGTGGCGCTCGATTGGCACCACGACGAGCATCTGCTCTCGATGGCGTTCCCGCTCGACGTCCGCAGCGACACCGCGCTGTGCGACATCCAGTTCGGCGTGGTCGGCCGTCCGACCCATCCGTCGAGCCCGTGGGATGCCGCGAAGTTCGAGGTGTGCGCCCATCGCTTCGCCGACGTCTCCGAGCCCGACTTCGGCGTCGCCGTGCTCAACGACGGTCGCTACGGCCACAGCGTGTTCGGCGATGCGATTCGGGTGAGCCTCGCCAAGGCAGCGAAGTATCCCGACCCGAACGCCGACCGAGGGCATCACGAGGTGACGTTGGCGATCCTCCCGCACGGGCCGGGGCTCGCCGATGTGCGCGCTCACGCAGCCCGATTGAACTCGCCCGTGCGCCTGGTCATCGGTGGAACGTCTGTGCCACCGGTGGTCAGGGTCATCGGGTCAGACGGCGCAGCGGCAACCGGCGTGGACGTCGACGCGGTGAAACTGGCCGACGACGGAACCGAGGACATGATCGTTCGACTCCACGAAGCGGTCGGCAATCGCACCCGCGTGTCGGTTGCCACCGCAGGGAGGATCGTCGAGGCGTGGCGCTGCAACCTGCTCGAGGAGCCGTGGTCCGGCGAGGAGGTCGGCGACGGAGTCGTGGCGCTGACGCTGCGGCCGTTCCAACTCGTCACGCTCCGATTGCGTTGCACGGCCACCGCCGACGGCCGCATCAAGTGACCGACGCTTCCCTAGCGTGAACCTTCGGTGGACGCACCATGAACTCTCGGTGACGCCATCGTGACCGGACCAGTGCGGCTGACATGATCTCGCCCGTGACGATCAAGGGTGTCTTCAACAATGCCAGGACGACGCGCTCGCTGAGCCAGGGTGAGGTCCTGTTCCGCGAGGGCGATGCCGGTGATCACATGTACGGCGTCATCTCCGGGGCGGTGGAGCTCCGGCGCGGCGAGGACGTCGTGCTGCGGATCGGGCCCGACGGGACCTTCGGTGAACTCGCCATCATCGACGCCAGCCCCCGATCGCTCACGGCAATCGCCGTCGAACCGACCGAGATCGCGGTGATCAACGATCGCGACTTCCTCTTTCTCGTCCACGAGACGCCGACGTTTGCGATCGACGTGATGCGTTCGCTGTCGAAGCTGATCCACGAGCTCAGCGGCGGCGCCTGATCAGACCGTCGCGTTGGATTCAGGCGGGGGCGAGGTGGCGGAGGGCGGCCGCGGCGTAGAGGGCGGTGCCGGTGACCATCGCGGGCTCGTCGAACATCACCCGGTTCGAGTGGTTCGGTGCGGCGGTCGCGGGGTTCTCGCCGTGCGGGGTCCCGCCGAGGAACATCATCGCCCCCGGAAGGTTCTGCAGCACGTAGCTGAAGTCCTCGGCGCCCATCACCGGATGGGGCAGTTTCACCACGTGGTCGGCGCCGGCGACGTCTCCCGCCAGGTCGAGCGCCCAGTCGGCGAAGCGGTCGTCGTTGCTGGTGACGGGATAGCCGAAGATCACCTCCACGTCGCAGCCGCAACCGTGCGCTGACGCAACCCCCTCGGCCACGCGGCGGATGCCGTCGTGCACCTTCGCCCGAGTTCGCTCGCTCGTCGCGCGAATCGTGCCCTCGATCTCGGCGACCTCGGGGATCACGTTGTTCGTGGTGCCGGCGGTGATCCGTCCGACGGTGACGACGGATGGGTCGAACACGTCGATCGATCGCGTGATCATCGTCTGCAACGCCTGCACGATCTCGCACGCCACGGGGATCGGATCGAGTGCCCGGTGTGGTTCGCTGGCGTGACCGCCCCGGCCGACGACCCGGATCGTCATCGTGTCGGCCGACGCCATGATCGGCCCGCGCCGACTGCTCACCCAACCGCTCGGCAGGGCCGATGTGATGTGCAGCGCGAAGGCGGCGTCGACAGGAGACTCGGTGCCATCGGATCGCGCCGGCACGTCGAGGAGGCCCTCGTCGAGCATGAACCGGGCACCGTGGTGGCCTTCCTCGCCTGGTTGGAACATGAAGAGCACCCGACCGGCGATGTCGTCACGGCGCTCGCTCAACAGGTGGGCAGCGCTCGACAGCATCGCCGTGTGTGTGTCGTGACCGCACGCATGCATGCACCCCTCGACGTGCGACGCGAAGTCGAGGCCGGTGTCCTCCGGCATCGGCAGGGCGTCCATGTCGCCTCGCAGCAGCATCGTCGGGCCTGGCTTCGATCCCTCGAGCAGCGCGACGATGCCGCTCGTCGACTCGTGCGTCGTGATCGACAACGGCAAGCCCTCCATCGACTCGAGCACGCGATCACGGGTGATCGGCAGGTCGTTGCCCAACTCGGGCCACTCGTGCAGCGTTCGCCGCAACGCGATGGTGTCGCCGAGCAGATCCTGCGCGTGCGACTTCACCGAGTCGATCAGGGGGTCGATGTCGTGTCCGGAGCCCTTCGCACGTTCGGTCATCGACGCATGGTACGCGTTCCCCTCGGCCCCTGTCACCGCCCACTGCAATGCCGAGCGGCGGCAACCGGGCCGACGCCCGAACGAGCGAATGGAGACGATCATGACGATGTACGGAGCGAACCCCGAGCAGCTCACGAACCTCGGTGGCACCCTGAACCGCCAGATCGACACGATCACGCAGGTGATGTCGACCGTCGATGGCGTGCTCGACGGCACCGCGTGGACCGGGCCCGCCCGCGATCAGTTCGTGGAGGACTGGAACGGCAGCTTCAAGCAGGCGCTGGGCAAACTGAACGAGGCGTTCGGGTTGGCGGGGCGGGACTGCATCACGATGTCCGACGAGCTTCGCCGGGTGCTCGGCGCTCGCGGCTGATCGGGGAGCCTCTACGCTGGCTCGGGTGGGATACGTCGAGTTCACCATCGAGCCGTTCGTCGAGGGACGACCCGGCCCGCACGTGACCGCGGCGATCGCGGCGGCCGAGGCGTGTGGACACGACGTCGAGGTCGGGCCGTTCGGATCGTCCGTCGTCGTCGACCTCAGCGAGGCCGGCACCGTCATCGCCGCGCTCACCGACGCCGCGATGGCCAACGGTGCCACCCATGTGAGCGTCCATGTCGCCCGCGACATCCCGACCGGACCCCCTGCATTCGAAGTCCCCCGCGGTGGCGAGCAGTGAGCGACACCAGGGTGCCGCGATCCGCCGGCGAGGCTGCGGCGACCGGTGGCCGGCCGACCGTCCACCCACTGCTCCGGTCGGTCAGGCCCGTGGTCGAGGCGCTCGGCGCCTCGTTCGTCGCGGCCGACGACATGGAGGCCAGCGACGTCGCGCTGGTCTGGGAGGGACGCACCGTCGCCGGTGTCCGGATGCCACCGCTGCACGGCGCGCTCGACCGTCTGATCGACGCCGTCGAAGCCGAACTCGGCGGCCGGCTCCCGTTGCTGTCGCGAGAGGACAAGCAGCGAGCCGTGCGCCTGCTCGACGAGCGCGGGGCGTTCATCCTGCGCCGAGCGGTCGAGGACGTCGCCGACGCGATGGGTGTCAGCCGGATCACCGTCTACAACTATCTCAACGCGATCCACCGGTGACCCGACGTCTCGACCAGTTCGACGTCGTCGCGTTCGACGCCGACGACACGTTGTGGCGCAGCGAAGACTCCTTCAAGTACGCCGAACAGCGTTTCGTCGAACTCGTGACGCCGTATGCCGACGTCGGAGTCGACGTCGGAGACGCACTCGAGGCCGTCGAGCGTGCCGACATCTCGGTCACCGGCTACGGCGTCAAGGCGTTCACCCTGTCGATGGTGCGCGCAGCGATCAACGTGACCGAGGGCAGGATCCCGAGCACGGTCGTCGGCGAACTGGCCGACCTCGGACGCTCGATGCTGGTCGAGGACGTGCACCTGCTCCCACACGTCAGCGAGGTGCTCGCCGCCGTGTCACCGAGCGTCCGCACGGTCTTGATCACCAAGGGCGATCTGGTCCACCAGACGCGCAAGGTCACCACCTCGGGGATCGAGCACCACTTCACCGACATCGAGATCGTCCTCGAGAAGGACCCCGACACCTACGCGAGGATCCTGCAGCGGCTCGGAGTGCCAGCCGACCGGTTCTTGATGATCGGCAACTCGCTGCGCAGCGACGTGCTGCCGGTGCTGGCCCTCGGCGGCCACGCGATCCACGTGCCGTACCACATCACCTGGGAGCACGAACGCGTCGACGACCACGATGAGGACGTCGTCGAACTCGCCTCGATCGCCGACGTCCCCTTGTGGCTCGGCCTCACCCACCTCTGACTTCCGCGGCGCGCCGAGCCGACCCAGCGATGAGCCAACCGCCCGAACAGCGGCCTTTCGCTCATCGCGGCGCGTGGTCGGCGTGGATCACAGGCGCAACAGCTGGACGCGGTCGACGCGGTGGTCGCCGGTCTTGTGGACGATCAGCGACGCGCGCTCTCGGGTCGGTTCGATGTTCTCGCGCAGGTTCAAGCCGTTGATCTCGCGCCAGATCCGCTGGGCAGTCTCGATCGCCTCGTCGTCGCTCAGCTCGGCATAGAACCGGAAGAACGAGTCGGGATCCTGGAACACGGACGCCCGCAACGCCAGGAAGCGCTCGACGTACCACTGCTCGATCTGGACCTCGTCGGCGTCGATGTAGATCGAGAAGTCGAAGTAGTCGCTGACGAACTCGGGTGCCCCGCTGCGGGTCTGCAGCACGTTGAGGCCTTCGATGATCACGATGTCGGCGCCGCTCACGACGACCTTCTCGTCGGGCACGATGTCGTACACGACGTGGCTGTAGACCGGGGCCTCGACCAGGTCGTGGCCGCTCTTGATCTGGCGGAGCACCCGCAGGAGCGCCTTGGTGTCGTACGACTCCGGAAAGCCCTTGCGGTTCATCAGACCTCGTTCTTCGAGGACCCGGTTCGGGTAGAGGAATCCGTCGGTGGTGATGAGGTCGACCGTCGGGTGGTCGGGCCACTGTGCGAGCAACGCCTGCAGGATGCGTGCGAACGTGCTCTTGCCGACGGCGACGCTGCCTGCGATCCCGATGATGTACGGAACCTTGGGCGCGATCGTGCCGAGGAACGTGGCCGATACGCGGTGGAGATCCTGCGTCGCGCTGACGTACAGGTTCAACAGTCGGCTGAGCGGGAGGTACACGGAGGCCACTTCGTCGAGGTCGATGCGCTCGTTGATGCCCCGCAGCCGCTCGAGCTCCGGCTCGGCGAGGGTGAGCGGGGTCGCCGCCCGGAGCTCGGACCACGCCTGGCGGTCGAAGTCGAGGTAGCGACTGGTGCCATTCGCCGTCGGAGTCGGGCCGCCGCTCGCGGAGGTGGTCACGGCGCTGACACTAGATCGGCCGGCGCTCGGGGCCCCAAGGCGCACGGACGGTCAGAAGTGGAGCCCGGCCTCGACGACGGCGGCTTCGAGAGCTCGCCGGAGCCGGTCGACCGAGCCAACGCAGGCGTCGAGTGTGTCCGCGTCGAGGAGCACGACGTGCCCGGCCGTCGTCTCGGCGAGCACGACCGGCGCCCGATCACCGCTCGCCGAACGAACAGCGTCGGGCTGGTCGTCGCGGTGGAACGTCTCGAACGGCACAGCGAGCCCGCCGACGTAGGCGTTCCATTCGGCGCGCCGTCGCAACATCCCGTGCGTGATGTCGCACAGCGCACAATGGGCCCGGCCCAGGCGGGCACCCACCCAGTACGTGACCTCGCCACGCACGGTGTGGTCGGCGTCGTAGACACCGATCAACCGGAGCACCGTCGCCGACCCGTTCATCGGGTCACTGTACGTCGTGGCACGACCCGGAGGGCCGGGACGTAGTCTGCGGCCGTGGTCGGTAGGCGCAAGCAACTCGGTGCCTGGTACACACCACTCGACCTCGTCGACACCGTCGTCGACGCGGTGATCACTGCGGAATTCCTGGCCGGACGCACCCGAGCCGTCACCGTGCTCGATCCCGCGTGTGGCGACGGACGGTTCCTCGTCGCCGCGGAACGGCGGCTGGACCAACTGGGTGCCTCGGCGAGGCTCACCGGATGCGACCTCGACGTCTCCGCGATCGATGCGGCACGGACCGCTGCTCGCTCCCACCGCCGAACTCGTCGCGGCCGACGCCTTGGCCACCCCGTGGCACGAGCAACGATTCGACCTGGTCATCGGCAACCCGCCGTACCTGTCGCAACTGGCGGCATCGACGACACGCGGCGGGGCGAGCCGCCACGGTGGCGGCCCGTACGCCGATGCCGCGGCGGAGTTCCTGGCATTGGCGGGTGAGCTCGTCGAGCCCGTCGGCGGTCGAGTTGCCCTCGTTCTCCCGCAGTCGCTGCTCGCGTCGCGGGACGCGGCGGCGATCCGCGGCTCGATCGGGAGCCGAGCGCGAATGGTCTGGTCGTGGTGGTCGGACCGGCGGGTGTTCGACGCCCAGGTGCACGTGTGTGTGGTCGCATTCGAGTTCGGCCGGCCGGAACCGGAGGATCGTCGTGTGAACTGGTCGTACGTCGCGACCAGCCGCCAGGGCGTCCCGGCGCTCCCCGAGCAGCTGGACGTCGCCGGGTGCCTCGGCGACCGGGCTCGGCTGAATGCGAACTTCCGCGACGAGTACTACGGCATGATCCCTGCGGTCGGAGATCACGATGCGGGACCGCGCCTCGTCACCTCCGGTCTGGTCGATCCGGCACGGTCGTGGTGGGGTGTCCGATCGATCACGTTCGCGAAGCACCGCTACGAGCGCCCACGGGTCGACCTCGATCGGCTCGACGACGACATGGTCCGCTGGGCTCGCCGGCGTCTCGTCCCCAAGGTCCTCGTCGCCAATCAGACCCGAATCGTCGAGGCGGTGTGTGATCCCGACGGCGACTGGTTGCCGGCGGTGCCCGTCCTCGGTGTGTACCCGACCGGCTCGCACTGGGACGACGAGCAGCGTCGGCCGGCCGAGGAACTTGCCTCGTCGGCGTGGGAGATCGCGGCGGTCCTCACCTCGTCGGTCGCCTCGGCCTGGCTCTGGCATCGCGGAGCCGGGACCGGATTGTCGGTCGACAGCATCCGGCTGTCGCCGGTGACGCTTGCCGGACTGCCCTGGCCTGGCGGCGACCTCGGCCGAGCCGTGGCAGCACTGCGAGACGGCGACGTGCGCAGCTGCAGCGCGGCGGTGGCGGACGCCTACGGGATCGCCGATGCGGCGGCGCTCGAAGGCTGGTGGGTCGCGCTACTGGAGCGAATCGAGATGCGGCAACCGTCGACCACGTGAGTGCCGGCGGCTGCGCCAACCCGGCGATCCGGCCACCATCCACAACAACGCGAGCCCTGCCAGTTCGGTGACGTGGATCAGTTCGGCGAGCGGTGTGCGCGATCCGGTGATGATGTCGGCGACGATGCTCACCGTGGTCGTGGCCACGAGTGCTGCGGTGAACGGCAGCAGCCCGAAGGCGCGGTGTGGTTTCCACGCGGCGTAGGCGAATCCGATCGCGAGCGCCGCGCCGAACGCTCCGAGGTGTCGGGCGAGGTGCGGGCTCGTACCCGACGCCTGGCCGAACAGCAGTGCGGGCGTGCTCTGGACCAGCATCACCACCGCGACCCAGGCGAGCGCGGGGCGCAGCCAGCCGCCTCGCCCCAGCCGCGCGGGCCGGGCGCGGGCGGTGACGGCGGCGACGAGGCTCGGGACCGGTTCGGCCGGGCGGATGCGGATCATCCGATCGACGCGTTCCATGTCCGCGGCGAACTGCCGGCAGTCGGCACAGAGAGCGAGGTGGGCACCGGCCAGTGCGAGGTCGTCGCTGGTTGCTTCACCGTCGGCGCGGGCCGACAAGGCCTCGCGTGTTGTCACGCACTCGATCGACTCCATGGTGCAGAGGGTCGTCGACCGGGGCCGGTTGGTTCCGTGAGCGCCGCGAGAAATCTGACAATGGTCACGACGCGGTCCGGCCGGAGCGCTGCGACACTGGACCCGTGGACCACGTGACCCGGCTGCTGATCGCCGCCCGCGACGGTGACCGGGTCGCCCTCGAGCGGTTCGTGGCCGAGACCCAGGCCGATGTCTGGAGGCTGTGCCGGTATCTCGGCGACACCCAGTACGCCGACGACCTCGCTCAGGAGACCTACGAACGAGCGATCGGGTCGATCCACCGGTTCCGCGCCGACGGATCGGCGCGCGGTTGGCTGCTCACGATCGCCCGACGGACATGCGTCGACCACACGCGTCGCGCCGGCCGACGGCGGCGGATCGACCGAGCGGTCCTCGACAACTCCACCGCCGGCTCGGTCGACGGTGTACTGACCTCGCCGGACATGTCCGGCCGCATCGTCCTCGACGACGTCCTCGCACATCTCGACCCCGATCGTCGGAGTGCGTTCGTGCTGACCCAAGTGTTGGGCCTGCAGTACGACGAGGCGGCCGAGGTGCTCGACTGCCCGATCGGAACGATCCGCTCGCGGGTGGCACGAGCACGCGCCGACCTGGTCGCGATGATGCGCGAACCTGGAGGCCACGCCGACGGAGCGATCGCCCGATGAGAACGCCGACGAGGCGGAGACCGGGAACTTCGAGCGCTCGACGGACGACTGTGCACGAGAGCGCTTCGGCCGGGACCCGACCCGGCCCCGCACGGCGGACACATCAGGAACCCGAACAGGAGACGACACGTGGGTGAACGGCGAGGAAGATGGCGATCGAGGTTCGCTCGCGTCGCCCTGGGCTCGGCCATCACCTTGGTGATGGGTCTTGCCGCCGTGTCGTGCGGCGACGCCGGCGAGACCGAGTCCGGCGCGGCGACGGCGACCGATCCACCGGGTGCGACGGTTGCGGGCGGCGGCGATCCGGTCAACGGTGAGCGGTTGTCGCGCAGCGAGGGTTGCGCAGGTTGCCACGGCCAGGACTTCGGCGGCGGTGCCGGCCCTGACTGGATCGGCCTCGCCGGATCCGATGTCGAGCTCACCGACGGCAGCGTCGTCGTTGCCGACACGGCGTACCTGACCCGGGCGATCGCCGATCCGTCAGCCGAACTCGTTGCGGGGTACAACCTGAAGATGCCGGCCAACGGCCTGTCCGATGCCGAGATTGCGGACATCGTCGCCTTCATCGAGACCCTCGATGGCTGATCGATCGCCCTCACGCCGCCCCCGCCGAATCGTCTGCGGCACCGGCGCGGTGCTGGCCGCGGTGGGCATCTCCGTCCTGGCTGCGTGCGCGAGCGGCGACGATTCGGCCGCACCGTCGACCGTCACCGTCACGACGCCGGGCACCGATGGCACCGATCGGGAACTCGCGGGCATCGTGCGCGAGCCCGCACCGGTCGTCGACGCCACGCCCGTGCCATCGCTCACGAGCCCCGGCGGCGAGGTCGTGTTCCGCGCTGACCGAGGCGGGTTCCGGGCCGTCTACTTCGGCTACACCAACTGTCCGGACGTGTGTCCGACCACCATGGCCGACTGGGCGATCACGTTGCGGCGGCTGCCCGCGGAGCTCGCCGCACAGGTGAGCACCGTCATGGTGACCGTCGACCCCGATCGTGACAACGCCATCCTGCCCGGCTACGTCGAGAGCTTCGTCGCCGATGCCGAGGCCGCCGGCACCACCGACGCCGACGTGCTGGCCGCCGCCGCAGCGCCGTTCGGGGTGAGCTACGACGGTCGTCACCAACGACGACGGTGACGTCGAGGTGTCACACAGCGGGTTCCTGTACCTCGTCGACGACCAGGGCCGGCTCGTCGTGACGTGGCCGTTCGGCACATCGTCCACCGAGATGGCCGCCGACCTCGAACAGCTCTTCGCTGCGCAGGCGGGCGCGTGAGACGCGAAGCGTGTCGGTCGCTCCGCCGGGTGGCCGCGTTGGCACTGGCGTCGGCGTGCACGGTCGGCCTGGTCGCGGGATGCGACGAGGACGCATCTCAGCCCGGAACCGAACCAGCGAGCGTCGCCGACGCGGCCACGTTCGAGTACGTGATCCCGCTCGGCGCCGGCGAGGCGCTCGACGCCGGGACACCACTCGAGATCCTGCCCGCCGAGCTGCAGGTCAACGTCGGCGACACCATCCGCATCGAGAACCGCGACGATCGTGGTCACACCGTCGGGCCGTTCTTCGTGGGCGCGAACGAGACCCTCACGCAACGGTTCTCCACTCCCGGCGAATTCGAAGGCGTCTGCACGGTGCATCCCAGCGGCGAGCTCGTGCTGGTCGTGAACGCATGACCGCGCAGGCGCGTCAGCGAGCACGTCGCGTGATCGTCGGCGTCACCGCCGGCGTCGTGCTGGCGGGTGGCGCAGCGTCGCCGGCGTTCGCGGATCCACCCGCGCCGACCGACTACCGGTCCGAGGTGGCTTCGATCGTTCCGGAGACCCCGACCATCGAGGTCGGCATCGTCGGCGGTGATTCGTTCGTCGAGATGCGCGTCGAGCCTGGGGTCGACGCGATGGTGATCGGCTACGAAGGCGAGGACTACCTCTGGTTCCGGCCCGACGGCGTGGTGCTCGAGAATCAGAACTCGCCCGCGACCTACCTGAACGCGAACCGCTACGGCAGCGACGGCGTGCCTGCCACCGCCCGGGCCGATGCCGATCCGAGTTGGGAGCCGGTGGCGACCGGGGGCTACTGGGCCTGGCACGACCATCGCGCCCACTGGATGCAGAGCGCGCGCCCGTTCGGCCTCGAGGCGGGCGACCAGATCCTCGAAGCGGTGATCCCGATCGTCGTCGACGGCGAGGCCGTCGAGGTCACCGTGGTCAGCACCTGGCAGCCTGCGCCCGCGCCGCTCGCGATGTGGCTCGGCGTCGTCGCAGGGCTGGCGGTGGGCGCGGGCGCCTGGTTCCTGCGGGGCGGTCGAATCCCGACAATCGCTGCGGGCGTGCCGCTGGTCGTGCTCGCCGTCGTGGTCGGCGCAGCGCAGTACCTGTCGCTGCCGGATGCCGCCGATCCACGACCGATCTGGATCGTCCTCCCGCTGATCGCAGCGGTGTCCACGGCCGTGGGACTGCTGCTCGCGATGCGAGGGATGCGTTTCGCGGCCGACGCGGCGACGTTGATCGTCGGCGTCGAACTCGCGGTGTGGGGGTTCGTGAAGCGCGACGGGCTCACCGCGGCGATCGTGCCGACAGACGCACCGTTCTGGCTCGACCGGTTCACGACCGCGGCCGCGCTGGTCGGCGGGTTGATGCTCGTCGCGATCGCGGTCTGGTCGCTGTTCGTGGTGCCGGCTCCCGACGGATCGTCGGCGCCGTCGGAGTCGTTCAGCGATTCCAGGGAGCCGTCGGGCTCGCTGCGCCAGGACCACCCGTGAGCACGTCGCAACCGTCCTCGGTGACGAGGACGGTGTGCTCGAACTGGGCGGTGCGACGACCGTCGGCGGTCACGGCCGTCCAGTCGTCGTCCCAGATCTTGTAGTTCACGGTCCCGAGCGTGATCATCGGTTCGATCGTGAACGTCATGCCGGGGCGCATGATCGTGGAGGCCCGCGAGTCGTAGTAGTGCAGCACCTGGAGGTCGGTGTGGAACTGTTCGCCGATGCCGTGGCCCACGAACGCCCGCACGACGCCGTAGCGGTACTTCTTCGCGTGGTCCTCGATGGCGCGGCCGATGTCGCTCAACGGCCGGCCCGGCTTGACCGCTTCGATGCCGTGCCAGGTGCATTCCTCGGTGACCTGGACGAGCTGGCGGCTCTCCGGGTCGACGTCGCCGACGAAGAACGTGGCGTTGGTGTCGCCGTGGACACCTCCGATCCAGCCGGTGACGTCGATGTTGCAGATGTCGCCGTCCTGCAGCGGCCTCGAGTCGGGGATGCCGTGGCAGATGACCTCGTTCACCGACGTGCAGCACGCCTTCGGATAGCCGTGATAGTTGATCGTGGAGGGATATGCGCCGCGCTCGACGAACAGATCGTGAACGTAGACGTCGATCTCCTCGGTGGTGACACCAGGAGCGACCATGTCGCCGGCCAGCCGGAGGACCTCGGCGGCGACCTTGCCCGCGTGACGCATCGCCTGGATCGTGTCGGAGCTCTTGATGCGCGGTTCGTCCCAGGCGACGACCTCGCCGGTGTCGGCGTACGACGGGCGAGCGATGGTGCCGGGCACGCTGCGCATCGGGGTGACGGTGCCCGGCAGCACGCGTCCCTCGGACTTCTTGTGGCAGCGCTTGTACTTGCGGCCGCTGCCGCACCAGCACGCGTCGTTCGCCTTCGGCAAGATGGCGGGTGCGGTCGCCGTGACAGACATGTACGTCAGGATAGAGGCGAGCCGGAGGCGGGGCGACCCGGGCAACGAAATGGTGCGCTCGAGCCCGTTCGTGCGTCCTCGGTCGGGCGCGCCTAGCCTGTCCGACGTGTCCCAGGAAGAGGTGCTGGCCCCCAACGGCATGTCGCCGTTGCTGAACCTTCCGTCGATGGATGCCGACCGCGAGCGCATCGAAGCAGCGATGCACGCCGCGGTGGTCACGCCGGACGCCTATCTCAACGAGATCGCCTCGCACCTGATCGTGGCCGGCGGCAAGCGCCTGCGACCGGTGCTCGCGGTGGTGGGTGCCCAGATCTTCGGTCCGTCTGCCTCTCACGACGTCGTGCGTGGCGGGGTGGCGTGCGAACTGGTCCACCTGGGCTCGCTCTACCACGACGACGTGATGGACGAAGCCGACACCCGTCGCGGTGTCGAGACCGTCAACGCCAAGTGGGGCAACCTGCAGGCCATCCTCGCCGGTGACTTCCTCTTGTCGCGAGCGTCGGAGATCGCGGCGTCGCTCGGTACCGAGGTCGCCGCGTTGCTGGCACGAACGATCGGTTGGCTGTGCGAGGGCCAGATCGAGGAGCTCCGCCACACCTACGACCGTTCGCGGACCGAGGAGAGCTATCTGCGCTCGATCCACGGCAAGACCGCATCGCTGTACGGCACTGCGGCGCGCATCGGCGGCATCGCTGCCGGCCATGATCGTCCGGTCGTCGACGCGCTCACCGAGTACGGCAACGCGTACGGCACCGTGTTCCAGATCGTCGACGACATCTTGGACATCACCGCCACCGATGCCCAGCTGGGCAAGCCGGCCGGACACGACATGGTCGAAGGCGTCTACACGCTCCCGGTCTTGCGCACACTGGCTCTCGGCAACGCCGCTGCGGACGAACTCGGCGACCTCCTCGGCAGGCCGCTCGACCCGGTCGCCCAGGACAAGGCGCTCTCGATCGTGCGGTCCAACGAGGGCGTCGAGTCGGCAGTCGCCGCCGCTCGCCAGTACGTCGAGTGTGCCGAGGCACACTGCGACGACTTCCCCGACTCCGAGGCCACCGCTGCGCTGCGCGCCGCGCCGAGGGCATTGCTCGACTCGGTCTCCGTCACCGCCTGACGTTCGTGGTCGGGCGGTCGAATCGGGCAGGCGGGAGCACCCCTTCCAGCGATGAGCGAAAGGCCGCTATCTGGGCGGTTCGCTCATCGGTGAGGTCGAGCGCGTCTTGCGATGAGCGAAAGGCCGCTATCCGGGCGGTTCGCTCATCGGTGGGACCGAGCGGACGGGCCGGCGAGGGAAGCGCCAGCGACGAGCCTGGCGTCGAGGCCGACCGACGGTTCCCCACCACCGGAGTGCGGTGAGGCCTCGGCGGCCAATGAGACCTCGGCTACCAGTTGGGGGAGAACTTGCTGATCGTGCTCGCGAGGGCGTACGCGCGCTCGGCGCCTCCCGGGTGGCCGTCGCGGAGTTCGTTGGTGGCGATGCGCAGGACCGCGCCGGCGACGCGGTCGCTGCGGACACCGAGCCGCAGCGCCGGACGCAGGATGGTGGGCCGACCGAGCAGCCGGGCGGCGAGCCGCCCCACCTGGTGGTACCGGCCGACCTCGTCGGCGAGCATCGTCGGATAGCGCTGCAGGGTCGTCGAGTTCCCCGCGGTGAGCGCATCGTCGAGCACCTCGGCGGCGAGGCGCCCGCTCATCAACGCGGCGTTGACGCCGTCACCGTTGAACGGGCTCGCCGCGCCGGCAGCGTCGCCCACGACGAGGAACGTCGGACCCATCTTCGGGCCGACCGAGCCCGCCAACGGCACGCGAAAGCGCGTCGGTGCCTTGAGTTGCTCGCCCGGATCGAGTTGCCAGCGTCCGGCGATCCCGTGGGCGAACGAGTCGAGGAGCTTCAGGGCGTTGATGCCGCGCACGTCTCGATAGGTCGACAGGACGCCGACACCGACGTTGACCGTGCCGTCACCCAACGGGATCACCCAGCCGTACCCGGCGACCGGGTGCCCGGAGGCATCGGGGATCCCGAGGTGCGATTCGACCCACGACTCGGCGGTGCGATCGGAGCGGAAGTACGTCCGGGTGGCGATGCCGTAGGGCCAGTGGCGTTGCCGCGTGGTTCCGAGGTCGCGACCGAAGCTGCTGTTGGCGCCGTCGGCGACGACGACGAAGCGCGCCCGCACCGTCTGGTGGCGCGGCGCCGTCGCGTCGAGTTCGGGATCGACCGACAGCGCTGCGCCGCGGACGAACCCGCGCTCGACGATCGGCGCGGTCGCCTGATGCCCCATCAGCACGGTTGCCCCGGACTCGGCGGCGCGGGTGCGGAGGTGCGCGTCGAGGACGTCACGGCGAAGCGCGTCGGCGTGGTCCGGCAGTTCGCCGTGGCGCGGCCACGCGGCGGTGACCTCCCGGTCGCCGTGGACCAGTCGCACACCGGCGAGCCGGTGAGCCCCCAACGCGATCGGGTCGACGCCGAGCATCGACAGCTCATGGAGCGCTCGCGGCGTGATCGCATCACCGCAAGCCTTGTGACGCGCGACGGGACGCTTCTCGACGAGCGTGACGTGATGGCCGGATCGGGCCAACCACGTCGCAACCGACGCTCCGGCAGGACCTCCGCCGACGACGAGGACGTCGGTGTCCAGGGACGTCTCCCGTCAGCCGGCCGACGGAGGCGAACCCGGAATTGCTTCGGGGCCGATCGGCGTGATCTCGACCTCGCCCAGCTCGGGGGCGTCGGGCGAGGTGAAGTCGTACGTGCCGGCTTCGAGTTCGGTGAACACCGGCGACTCCTCGGAGCACCAGGTCTCGTACTCGGCGGCGTACTCCTCGCTCGTCGGGTCGGCGCCGCTGAGGGTGTAGCGCTCGTGGCAGACGACCGCGACGATCTCGTACTGGGTGAGCTGGCCACCGAAGGCGGGCATCACGCCGAGGTTGCCGGTGACGTGGGGACCACCCTCCCGATCGGGATTGCCGTAGATTTCGACGTCGGCAGCGTTGTAGCCCTCGGTGCCGTAGTAGACGTACCGGATCTGGTCTTCGATGTGCGGAAAGGTCTTCAGGACTTCGCCGCCGGCGAACGCGTAGCCCACGCCGCCGCCGCCCTCCGCGCCGTGGCAGCTCGCGCAGCTGCTGAAGATCTCGGCGCCGACGCCGATCGGGCCTTCGACCACCTCGGGTGGTTCGGTGACGGCACGCACGTACATGAAGCCCCACACGGGCATCAGGCTGAGCGTGGCCATGGCCCAGAACGGGATCTTGCGACGGCGCTTGGCCGCCTCGACATAGACCGGATCGGGCTTCGGTGGTGGCGGCGCCGCGGGCGGGGGTGCGGGAGTGCGTGCGGGCGGGCCGGAGGCGGCAGGCGCGGCCGGCGCGGCGGCAGGCGTCGTGGTGGCCGGTGCGTTCGAAGCTGCAGCGGCGTCGCTGGGCGCATCGGCGGCGGCGTCGCCACCCTGTCCGATCGCGGAGCGCCGCTCGCGCGACCGCTTCAGGAGGTGTTCGGGGATCTCGGTCACTTCGCCGATGATAGATGCCTGTCACCGCGATCCGGGAATCTGCACCCGCAATCGATCGCCGTGCACTTACGCACAACCTGGCGCGCTCGCGAGACTTGCGTGCCAGACTTCGTACATCTGGCGCCGACGACTACAGTTCGTTGGCGAATGTCCCGGCTCGTCCGTGGCTGATCGGGTTCCCGATCGCCGTCGTCGTCCGGGGGCCATGACGCAACGACCACGACAGGAATCACCGCACGCATGATCGCTATCGCACCACTCGAGTGGCCAGGGATGAATCAGGCCTTCCTGACGGCGCTCATCGCGACGCTCGTGCTGTCGCTCGCGATCATCCCCTACGGCAAGCGCCGCCCGGTGGGCGCACCGTTCTCGTGGGGTGAGGCCATGCTCGGCTCGACGTACCTGTTCGGTGTGCTGTTCCTGGCCTTCGGCATCCTGCCGCACCAGTGGATCGACCACGCCGACAAGGATCTCGGCTGGTCGAAGGACAACATCATCTACGGGCCCGGCGGCATCTTGAAGCCGGAGTCCGCCGGCGGGTGGAACCCGATGACCCTGCAGTACGAAGCGGTGCGCGACATCGTCGCGGTGCTCATCCACGCAGTGTTGTTCGGGCTCTACATCTACCTCGCCGTCTGGTGGCAGAAGCGTGGCGACGTCAAGCCGAAGGAACTCCCCACCTCCACCTACGGCCGACCCCTGGTGAAGAAGGCCTGATCCATGGCTCGCACCGATGCCAACCCTCCTTTGATGCCCTACACCGACGCGTACACGTTGGTGGAGGTCGACGCGGACTACCTGACCAAAGCCGTCAAGCCGAAGCAGTTCATCCACATCGACCAGACCGAGTGCATCGCGTGCGAGGGGTGTGTCGACATCTGCCCGTGGAAGTGCATCCACATGGTCTCGGTGGACGCGGTCGTCGAGGCCGAGGGCACCGAACAGCCCGGCACCGACCCGTCCGATGCCTTCATGTTCACGATCGACGACGACATCTGTACACGGTGCGCGCTCTGCGTCGATCGCTGCCCGACGGGCGTCATCATCCTCGGCAAGGCGGGCACCGCCACTGCGGCCGGCAACTCGCACGTTCGAACCAACAACCACGGCTACGGCTACGGCATGAGGCTCTGAGAGAACCACGATTCCTATGGCAAAGATCATCGACGACAAACCACGCCCGACGATCAAGGACCGTGTGAACACCGCGGTCGGCGACGTGCAGGGCAGCCAGGCCTGGAGTTCGATCTTCCGGCCCGGTTCGATCTTCCGCAAGGGCTACACCGACAGCCCGCGCAACCGCAGCTACGTGATCATGAACTCGGTGCTGTACCACTTGCACCCGGTCAAGGTGAAGCGTCACGCGGTCAAGGTCAGCTACACCCTGTGTCTCGGCGGGCTCTCGTTCTTCTTGTTCATCCTGCTGACGGTGACGGGCATCTTCCTGATGTTCTTCTACCGGCCCGAGGCAACCGCAGCCTGGAACGACATCCAGAACCTGCAGACCTCGGTGACGTTCGGGCTCCTGGTGCGCAACATGCATCGATGGGGTGCGCACCTGATGGTGCTCACCGTGTTCTTGCACATGGCGCGCGTCTTCTACCACGGCGCGTACAAGCCGCCGCGAGAGTTCAACTGGGTGATCGGCGTGATCCTGCTGACGCTCACCCTGCTGCTGTCGTTCACCGGCTACCTGCTCCCGTGGGACCAGCTGGCACTGTGGGCCGTCACGGTGGGCACCAACATGATGGGCTACACCCCCGTGTTCGGTGAGGAGGTCCGGTTCGTCCTGCTCGGCGGTGCCGAGATCGGATCCGAGACCCTCCTGCGATGGTATGTGTTGCACGTGTTGTTCCTGCCGTTCGTGATCGTGATCTTCATGGCGATCCACTTCTGGCGGGTGCGCAAGGACGGCGGAATTTCGGGTCCGTTGTGATTTGCGCTGTTGACTGGAGCATGAGGTAATCCCATGACCGAGATCCCAGAGCACCTCCTGAAGCGGGCTCAGGCAGCGCGGCGAGAAGTCGGCCGATGCGGCACCCGCTGCCGCACCCGAGGCCGCCGCGCCGACCGAGGCCGCAGCCCCTGCCGATTCACGCATCCCGGAGGCGTTGCTGCAGCGCAGCAAGGCCGCGAAGGCCGCCAAGACCGGGGGAGCGGCCGACGAGGCGCCAGCCGGTGGCGGCGCCGTCGCGGTCGCGGAGAAGGTCGGTGCCGTCGTGGCCGCGCCTGCCGGTGGTGGTGGAGTACCGATCGGCGCCGGTCCGGGTGGTCACACGCAGCGACTGCTCACCGTGGTCAAGTCCGGGTCGATTCAGGACGTCAAGGCCACGCCGGTCGACAAGGTCCACACCTGGCCTCACCTCCTGGCTGCGGAGTTCGTGTCCGCGTTGGCGATGACGGCGTTCGTGTTCATCTTCTCGGTGTTCGTGCACGCTCCGCTGCTGCAGCTCGCCAACACCAACCAGACCCCCAACCCGTCGAAAGCGCCGTGGTACTTCCTCGGGCTGCAGGAATTGCTGACCTACTTCCACCCGATGGTGGCCGGTGTGACGCTCCCCGGCGTCGGGTTGATCGCTCTCGTCCTGGCTCCCTATCTCGACCGGAACCCATCGAACAAGCCGGAGGATCGCAAGTTCTTGACCGGTCTGATGACCGTGCACCTCATGTTCTGGGCGGTGCTCGTCCTGATCGGTTCGTTCTTCCGGGGCCCTGGTTTCAACTTCGTCCTACCGTGGGTCGAAGGCCTGTTCTTCGAGTTGTGAGATTGCGAAAGGAGACCCCCCAGTCATGAGTACTGCAGCAATCATCGCCATCGCGATCGGAGTCGTCGTCGTCCTCGGCGCGATCTCGTTCTTCACCCTCGCTCGGCGCAGCGACGTCCGCGGCGCGGGCGCTCTCTCGGGCGAAACCGTGCAACGCGACAAGGCGGCGCGCAGAGAGCGCGGAGCCTGTCGTCACCCAGACCACTGCGGCCGACGTCGAAGCCGCCGGAGTCGCTGCCCGCAGCAGCAGCACCGCCGTCGCCGTGCGGACCGAACCCGAGATCGTCCAGTGGACTCCTCCGGACCCGGAGATCATCGGCGTCACCCGTCGTCAGTTCTTCAACCGCGCCACGGTGTCGCTGATGAGCGTCAGCCTCGCCGGCTTCGCGGCAGCGGCCTTCGTCGCCTTCCTGTGGCCGAGCGGAACGGGTGGCTTCGGCGGTCAGATCACCGTCGGCAAGATCGGCAACATCAAAGACGGCATCAAGCAGGGCGGTGGCTTCTTCTATGCCGCCGAAGCACGGTCGTGGATCACCGAATACCCCTCCGAGGCGCTCCCGCTCGCCGAGACCATCTATCCCGAGAGCCTCCTCGTCACGATGCGCGAGGGCCTGGTGATCCTCAGCCAGAAGTGCCCCCACCTCGGCTGCCGCGTGCCCGAGTGCGCGACCAGCCAGTGGTTCGAATGCCAGTGTCACGGGTCGCAGTACAACCGCGCCGGTGAGAAGAAGGCCGGCCCCGCGCCGCGTGGCATGGATCGGCACCCGGCGACCGTCGCATCGAACGGCGACGTCACGATCGACACCGGCACCACGATCCCCGGCCCGGCGATCGGCACCAACACCACCGGCCAGGAGGCCGAGGGTCCGCACTGCACCAGTGGCGGGGAGCACTGATGGCACCACTGTTCGCGCTGACGACCACGACCATCGGGGTCATCGGGCTCGTCATCATCGTTGCCGGCTGGATCCTCTACGGGCTGTTCAACGTCGTCGCCGGACGGCGCGAAGTCGGCTCCGAGGTCCAACTCGCAGCCAACCGCAAGGAGTACTACGACGACGAGACGCTCGAAGGTCCGCGTCTCGAGCGCATGCAGCTGCTGGGTGTGATCATGCTCGCCATCATCGTGGTGGCGCTGCCGCTCTACTGGGTGTTCGAACCCAGCCGTCAGGCCGGAGCGCAGGAGGGGTGGGACAACCGATTCGCGAGCTGGGGTTCGCAGCTGTTCGCCCCGACCGCCGACGGTGGCTTCAACTGCGCCGGCTGTCACGGTGGCATGGCGGGCGTCGGCGGCGAGGCACCGTTCACGGTCACCGATCCGATCACCCAGGAAGTCCAGGCCGTCAACTGGAAGGCACCGGCGGTCAACACGGTCTTCTACCGGTTCGACGAGAACGAGGTGCGTTTCATCCTGAACTACGGCCGACCGTTCTCGCCGATGTCGCCGTGGGGGCTCGTCGGCGGCGGCCCGATGAACACCCAGCAGATCGACAACCTGCTCGCCTACATGAAGAGCATCCAGATCCCGCGCGAGAACTGCGGCGAGGGCGAAGACGACGCTCGCATCTGCGACTCGGGCGCCCTCCCCGCCGATCTCCAGGCCGACATCCAGGCCGCAGCCGAGAAGGCGGTCGCCGACGGCGACGCCGACTCCGTCGGCGAGGCACTGTTCAACCTCGACCTCGCGAGCGGGGCCTACAGCTGCGCACGATGCCACACTCTCGGGTGGAGCTACGGCCAGCCTGGCGTGTCGGGCCAGGGAGCGTTCGGTTGGAACCTCACCGGCGGCTCGGTGAACTCGCACTTCGCCGACGACGAACAGCTCGTCGCGTTCCTGAAGAACGGTTCGGAGTTCGGCAAGCTCTATGGTCTCAACGGCCAGGGAAGCGGCCGGATGCCCGGATTCGGATCGCTGCTCACCGACGAGCAGATCCGCGAAATCGTCGAATACGTACGGAGCCTGTGACCATGACCTTGTTGGCAATCGGATGGGAGCCCGAACTCCGAGGGCTCCTGACCGTCATCATCGGTGTCGTCATCCTCTGCGGCAGCGTCTACGGCATCATGGCCACCAACATG
>CAVVAO010000012.1:0-116236 GCA_963746285.1 Ilumatobacteraceae bacterium
GGGGACGTTCCTCGCCGCCGACGCACGGCGCGGTGGCGACGAGGCCCTCGCCGCAGAGATCGGCCACAAGTCCTTGATCGCCGGCGCGGTCACCGGAACCGCAGCGATCGGGGCGGCGGTGACGATCGAACTGGACCACACGACGTTGGCGAGCGGACTCCACGGTCGCGGACTCCCACTGATCATCGTCTCCACGCTGGCGGGAGCCACGAGCATGTGGCAGCTGGTGGCACCGCGACTTCTCGCGGGCCCGTTTCGGCGCCGTGATCGCGGTGGCGGCGATCGTGGTGGCTGGGGCGTCGGACAGTACGACTGGATCCTCGTCGACGAGGTCACCATTGCCGATGGCATCGGGGCACGGTCGACCCAGGTCGGCCTCGGTGATCGTGTTCGCACTCGCCGCGGGTCGGTCCGCGGTGCCCCGGCGCTGATCTGGCTCTACCTGCTCGTCGAACTCCGACCGTTGGTCGAAGGACGACACGGCCGCAGCGTCACTCGTCTGAGGCCGACAGCAACGGCTCACTGTGTACTGAGCGATGAGCGAATCGACCGGATAGCGGCGTTTCGCTCATCGCTCGACCGCTTCAGCACGTCGACGCGACGAGCGAGTTCGGCGACGTCACCGATCCGCTCGAAATCCGCCCCCACACTTGGTCGTCGTACGGGTCGAGCAGGATCGGGTGCAGGCCGGCAGCGGTCGCGCACCGATGTCCATCGTCACCGAGTCGCCGACGTAGGCGATGCGCGACCGCTCGAACTCGGCGAAGTGCACCAACGCGTGATCGAAGATGGCCGGGTCGGGCTTCGCGACGCCGACGACGTGGCTGTCGACGATGCAGCGCACCTCGACGTGCTGGCCGGTGCCGACCTGGCAGATCTGACGCCGGAGCATCGCCTCGATCTGGCCGCTCGCGTTCGACACCACACCCATCGGAACACCAGCGGCGGCGAGCACATCGAGCGCCGCGCACGCGTGTCGGGGATCATCCATCGCCACAGCGGTGAGTGTCTGGCGCCGTCGAAGACGTCGGCGGCCTCCCGACGGTCGGCTTCGGGCACCCCAACCGCTGCGACGTAGGCATCGTTGTACGGGCCCCAGGTGGTCTCGGACGCATCGACGTCCGACTTCGCCTTCATGCCCGCATAGTGCGCTCGGCGTTGCGCATCGATCGACGGATCACCGCCGTAGTAGGCCAGCAGCGGACCGATCACGGTCGGGTCCGGCAGCACCAGGACGCCGCCCGCGTCGAACAGGACGGCATCGAATCGGGACATCGAGCTGAACCGTCCGCTCAGGCGAGCTTGTCGTGGAGGAATGCGGTGGCCTGCGGCCAGATCTCGTCGTACTTGTCCTGGTTCTGAGTGCCGAGCGCGTTGTGGGGTGCCATGAACGCATGACCGGTTCCGAGATGGACGGTGATCGAGACGTCCTTGCCCATCGCCTTGAGCTGGCCTCTTCGAGGTGCATCGCCGCCGACGGCGGAAAGAAGTCGTCGTGTTCGGCCATGTGGCCCTGGATCGCGGCCTCGATCTTGGAGTAGTCGGGCTGATCGTCGCCCTGCGGGAAGCCGTAGAACGGCACGGCGGCCTTGACCTTGTCGGGGCGCAACGCGGCCAGCACGAACGTGAGCATCCCGCCCATGCAGAAGCCGATGACGCCGATCCCGTCGCCGGTGGTCGCGTCGTGGTCGGCGAGGAAGTCGACCGCGCCGCTCATGTCGCGACCGGCCCGATCGGGCGGGAGCGCACTCATCAGCTCGCCCGCCTTGTCCATCTCGGTGTGCCCGGCGAGTTCGCCGTGGTAGAGGTCGGGAGCGAGCGCGACGAATCCGGCGGCGGCCAGCCGGTCGGCCATCTCCTTGATTTCCGAGTCGAGGCCCCACCACTCCTGGACCACGATGACGCCGGGGCCGGTGCCGCCATCGGGGAGCGCCAGATAGCCCGACGCATCGTTGCCATTGCTCGCGAAGGTGACGATTTCTCCCATACCGCAACCGTAGACCCGATGCAGGTTCTGCCATACGATCGCAATCGTGACGCAGCTCGACTCCCCACCCTCAGCGCTCCTCGGCGATGCCTATGCGAACGACCGTGCCCGTGTGTTCCACTCGTGGTCCGTCCAGAGCGCGTTGAACCCGACCGTGATCGCCGGTGCGTCCGGCTCGAGGTTCTGGGACGAGACCGGACGCGAGTGGATCGACTTCACCTCGATGCTCGTCAACATGAACCTCGGACATCAGCACCCGAAGATGATCCAGGCGATCAAGGACCAGGCGGACGTGCTCTGCATGGTCGCCCCGCCGTTCGCCAACGACCAGCGGAGTGAAGCGGCCCGTCTGATCGTCGAGAAGGCGAATCGAGACGGTGCCGGCGGCCACTTCGAGAAGGTCTTCTTCACCAACGCCGGCGCCGAGGCCGTCGAGAATGCGGTCCGCCTGGCAAAGGGCTACACCGGCCGGATGAAGGTGCTGTCGGCCTACCGCAGCTACCACGGGGGCACGGCACTGACGGTGGGGTTGACCGGGGAACCGCGTCGGCTCGACAACGAACCGTCCGTGCCGGGTCTGGTGAAGTTCTGGGGACCGTACCCGTACCGATCGGCGTTCCACTCGACGTCGCCCGAGCAGGAGACCGAGCGGGCGCTCCAGCACCTGCGCGACACGATCGTCGTCGAGGGCGCCGACAAGATCGCTGCGATCATCCTGGAATCCGTGGTCGGCACCAACGGCATCCTCGTGCCACCGCCCGGCTATCTCGAGGGCCTTCGGGCGCTGTGCGACGAGTTCGGGATCGTGTGGATCGCCGATGAGGTGATGGCCGGGTTCGGGCGGACCGGGCAGTGGTTCGCCTGGCAGAACTGGGGCGCACAACCCGACCTGATCTGCTTCGCCAAGGGCGTCAACTCGGGCTACGTCCCGCTGGGCGGCGTCGTGATCTCCTCGGAGATCGCACACGCCTACGACGACAAGATGTTCCCCGGCGGACTCACCTACTCGGGCCATCCGCTGGCGTGCGCCACCGCCGTCGCGAGCATCGGCATCTTCGAAGACGAGGGAGTGCTCGCCCATGCTCGACACCTCGGCGACGACGTCATCGGCCCCGCACTGCGCGACATCGAGGCGCGCCATCCGTCGGTCGGCGAGATCCGCGGGCTCGGCGTCTTCTGGGCGGTGGAACTCGTCGCCGACGCGACGACTCGCGAGCCGGCTCCGCCGGCCACCGTTGCCGCCGTGGTCGCCGAGTGCAAGGCGAACGGCATGTGGCCGTTGGCGGCGGCGAATCGCATCCACGTCGTGCCGCCGTGCAACACGCCCGACGACCTGGCACGTGACGGCCTGGCGATTCTCGACGCCGCGCTCAGCGTCGCCGACGACGCCATGTCCTGACCGTTCTCGTGAACTCGTGCGCAACATACTCGCCAACGAGTTCACGAGAATGCCGCAGAAGCACCGGAGCGATCTAGCTTCCACGGATGGCCGACCTGACGAGCGACCGACTCACCCTCCACCTGCGCTCGTGGGTCGGCGCGTGGCCGCCGCCGTCTGAAGGCGTCCACGTGGTCGGGGATCCGTCACGATTGCAGCCGACGTGGGATGGCGCCATCCGCCCGCTCCAGGGCGTGAGTGACGGGGTCGGGACGGTGATCGGCGTACCTCCTGATGCCGCCGAGGCCGTCCGTCGAGTGATCGGCAACGAACTGGACCGGCCCGGGCTCGGCGACGAACTCGGCGACATCCTCGGTGTCGGTCCCGCCGCTTTTGGCGCGGGCGTGTTCCGCACGACCGACCGAGTCGATGGGGACATCGCCGATCTCGGCGAGTGGTTCGAGCACCAGACCGGCGATCTCCCCGAGTGGCTCGCCCCGTTCAACGGGCCTCGTCTCGTGGCGTTCGACGACGGCGGTCGGGTGATCGCCGGTGTCGGCATCAAGGTGCACGATCGGTACGGCCAGGAGCTGTCGGTCGTCACCGAGGAAGCCGCTCGTGGCCTCGGTCTCGCCCGGCGGCTCGTCGCCACCGCCGCTCGCCGGATCCTGGCCGAAGGTTCGGTACCGACCTATCTCCATGCACCCGACAACGCAGCGAGCGCCAACGTGGCCGACGCCGTCGGATTCGCAGATCGCGGCTGGAAGGTCTATGGCCTCTGGCCCCGAGGCCGATGAACACCCGCCGGGGTGTTACATCTGGGGTCTGACCCCAGATGTAACACCCCGTCAGCGGATCGTCACTCGCCGTTCTCGTTCAAGGTCACCTCGATCGGCTCGAAGCCCTCACCGAACAGATCGAGCTCCATGTCGGCGAGCAGCGCCCAGGCTGCTTCGACGATCTCGTTGGTGAACGCACCGTCGGTCGGCGGCGCGGTCAGCACCGTCGCCCCCTCCAGGTTCGGGGTGTTCTGGCTGATCTCGACCGTGCGGTCCCACGCGGCCTGATCGATGTAGCCGATGCCGTCCGGCGACGGCCAGATGAGCTTGTTGACCTCGTTCATCTGCCACAGCTGGTGGCTGGCACCCAACGTCGAACCGGAGGCGACCACGATGTCGCGGCACTCCTCGACATTGTCGCGACAGTACGTCCACCCCTGCATCGATGCGGCCACGAACCGGGTCGCAGTGTCCTTGTAGGCGGCGTCGTCGGCGAGACGAGCGGCATCGGCCCAGATGGCGTCCTGCAGCATGCCGACGCCGATCTCCTCGTAGCTGATGACGTTGAAGTCCTCCGGCTGGTACAGCTCACCGGTGTCCGGATTGACCGCTTCGAGCACCTGCGCGTACTCGTTGTACGTCATGGCCTCGGCAGCGTCGATCGATCCGTCGAGCAGTGCGACCATGTCGAACTGCTGGCCGACGAGTTCGACATCGGTGGCCGGGTCGAGACCCGCCTGGCCGATGGCCGCGAAGACCTCGTACTCGTTGCCGAAGCCCCAGTTGCCGATCTTCTTGCCGGCGAAATCCTCGGGGGTGGTGATCCCGGCATCGACGAAGCTGACCTGGAGCGTGCCCGAGCGCTGGTAGATCTGCGCGATGTTCACGATGTCGGCGCCGGCCTCACGGCTGGCGAGCGCCTTGGGGACCCACGCGAGCGCGAAGTCGACGTCGCCGTTCGCGAGCTGCGTCTGCGGAACGATCTCGACGCCACCTTCCACGATCGTGACGTCGAGGCACAGATCCTCGTAGAACCCCTTGTCCTGGGCCGCGAAGTACCCGGCGAACTGTGCCTGCGTGAACCACTGGAGCTGCAGGCTGACGGGCTCGAGCGCCTCGCACTCACCCGCAGCCGCCGTGCCCTCGGTACCTTCGGTTGCCGCCTCGGTGGACGACGACTCCGAACCGGAATCATCGTCATCGCTGCCGCACGCCGCCAGCAGGGCGACGGCGACGAGCCCTGCGGTTGCAAATCTGATCCGTTGCCTGTTCATGTTGCTCCCCCGGGGGCAAGGCCCCCTGTGTGTTGTTGTGGTTGTGAACGTGGTGACCTTGTTGCCGGGGTCCGGCGTGATGCAGGTCGGTGCGATGGCGACGCGAAGCGCTCGATCAGCACCGCCGCCAGGTAGAACGCGAGCCCCAGCGTGCAGGCGCCGATCACGTACGCCCAGGAGGCCGCCGTCCTCGAGACGGCCGCATTCGAGGTGATGCCGTACCCCAGGCCGTTCTGGCTGCCGCCGAAGTACTCGGCGACGAAGGCGGTGATCACTGCGACTGGCGCAGCGATCTTCAGTGCGGTGAACAGGTACGACAGGGCGTTGGGGATCCGGGTCTTGCGCAGGATCTCGGACTTCGACGCGGCGTACGAGTGCATCAGCTCCATATGGATCGGGCTCACCTGACGCAGGCCCTTGGCCACGTTGACGAGCACGATGAACGACACGACGAGCGTGACCATGAGGCGTCGCGGAATCTCGGTCGTACTCGAGAACATGTTGTTGAACACCGGCACGAGCACGATGATCGGGATCGCGTTGAGTGCCACCGCGAGCGGCGTCACGAGCTCGTTGACGACGTTGAACCGCATGAGGACGAAGCTCAGCACCACCCCGCAGATCACGCCGAACACGAGGCCGACGATCGCGTTCGCGCCGGTGATCACCATCGCGTCCCACACCTTGTCGATGTTCTCGACGAGTGCCGACCAGATGTCCGACGGTGCCGGCAGCAGGAACGGCTGGATGTCGAAGATCCGCACGATCAACTGCCACGTCCCGACGAACAGCCCGCCCACGATCAACGGGGGAACAATGACCCGCCACACCGAGCGCAGCGCGCTCATCGGTCCTCGATTCCCCGCACGGTCGGCGGCTCGGCGGACGGCCGACCGTCCCCGTTGCGGCCCTCGCCGCTCCGGAGCGCCTCGCGCACCTCGGTGATCTTCTTGAAGAACGCGTCGTCTTCGCGGGTGTCCTCGTCGCGTTCCCTGCCGAGGTCGACGTCGATCACGTCGGTGATCCGGCCTGGTCGCGCCGACATCACGACGACACGATTGGCGAGATAGACGGCTTCGGGGATCGAGTGGGTGACGAAGACGACCGTCGTGTCGGCCGCCGCACAGATCCGAAGGAGTTCGGCCTGCATGTGTTCGCGGGTCATCTCGTCGAGCGCGCCGAACGGTTCGTCCATCAGGAGCAGCGGCGGATGGGCGGCGAGCGCTCGAGCGATGGCGACGCGCTGCTGCATGCCGCCCGACAACTGCCAGGGCAGGTGGTCACCGAACTCGGCGAGTTGGACGAGCTGGAGCATCTCGTCGGCCCGCTCCCGGCGCTGTGTCTTGCCCCATCCCTTGAGTTCCAACGGGAGCTCGATGTTCTTGCGCACGGTGCGCCACTCGAACAGCCCCGATTGCTGGAACGCCATGCCGTAGTCCTGGTCGAGCCTCGACTGCCGCGCCGACTTCCCGTTGACGAGCACCGTGCCCGACGTCGGCTCGATCAGGTTCGCGATCAGCCGGAGCAGGGTCGACTTGCCACACCCGGACGGTCCGATCAGCGCGACGAAGTCGCGGGGAGCGACGACCAGGTCGATGTCGACCAAGCGCATCGACCTGGTTCGACCGACCCTGGTTGAACACCATCGACGTGTGCTCGACCACGACCGCCGCCGAGGCCGACGGGTTGATCGACGCGTTGCACGGCGCTCATCCGATCGCCTCCTGGGGACGGTTGCGCATCATCACCGCTTCGATGATCACGACGAACCCGAACATCACCAGACCGAGCACGGCGGCGCCGAACACCGCGGTGTACACCTGGGCAGGATCACTGGTGGCCTTCTGGCCGTAGGTCAGCGCAGCGAACCCGACGCCGCGCACCCCGGTCGAGATCTCCGACACGATCACGCCGATCACCGCGGCGGTGGCGCCCAGCTTGAACCCCGGGACCATGGTCGGGATCGCCGCCGGGAACCGGAGTTTCACGAGCGTCGTCGTCCAACTCGCCGCGTAGCTGTCCATCAATTCGAGCGACGCCGCCGGTGGAGAGCTGAGCCCCTTCAGGGTCGCCACGCAGATCGGGAAGAAGGCGAGGAATGCACCGAGCGTCGCGACCCACATCCACTTCGGGAGGTCCCAGTTCCCGCCGAGTGCGGCCACCTGCGGTGCGAGCGCGATCAGCGGCACCGTCTGCGACGCGATGACGTACGGCAGCAGGCCCCGCTCGACGACCTTGAACCGCGCCATCACGACCGCCAGCGCGATGCCGAAGACCGCGCCGAGCAACAGCCCGACGAGCGCCATCCGGAACGTGTACCAGCTGTAGCCGAGGATCGCGAGCCAGATTGGCGTGTCCTTCCCGCGCACTTCCGGGTCGAACAGCCGGCTCGCCATCTCCCACGTGTGGGGCATCGCCTGATCGCTCGCCTTGGGAATCACGCGCCAGCCGAACACCTCGCCACCGGCCTCAGGTCCGACGACCTTGTACAGCTCCCAGAGCGCCGCGACGCCGACCAGAGCGAGCACGAAGAGCGCCGCCCGGCGCGCGCCGCGCCGGACCATGGCCGCGCCGTCACGCCCGGGCAAGCGCTTGGTCCCTGAGTGCGGGGATCACGTGCTCGCCGTACTGCTGCAGCGTGTGGTCCTTGTCGTCGTGCTGGAGGTAGATCGCGAACTGATCCACCCCGAGCTCACGCAGCGCGTGGAGCCGTTCGAGCTGCGCCTCGACCGGCCCGAGGATGCAGAACCGGTCGACGATCTCGTCCGGCACGAAGGTGGTGTGGACGTTGCCCGCCTGCCCGTGCTGGTTGTAGTCGTAGGCCTCGCGGCCCTTGATGTACTCCGTCAACGCCGCCGGCACCGACGAGGTCTCGCCGTACCGCTCGACGATGTCGGCGACGTGGTTGCCCACCATCCCGCCGAACCAGCGGCACTGGTCCCGCATGTAGTCGATGCCGTCCATCGGCCCGACGTAGGCAGGGGCGGCGACGCAGATCGTGATGTCGTCGGGATCGCGACCGGCGTCCGAGGCGGCGGACCGAACCGCACCGATCGTCCACTCGGCGATCGAGAGGTCGGCGAGCTGCAGGATGAAGCCGTCGCAGGTCTCGCCGATCAGCGCCAGCGCCTTCGGCCCGTAGCCAGCCCCGTAGACATCGAGCCGGCTCTTCGACGCCCACGGCAGGGTGATCGTGGAGCCCTTGTAGTCGACACTGCGGCCGTTGGCGAGTTCGCGGATCACGTGGATCGACTCGCGCATGGTGGCCAGCGTCGTCGGCTTGCCGTTGGTCACCCGCACCGCCGAGTCGCCTCGGCCGATGCCACACACCGTGCGGTTGCCGTACATCTCGTTGAGCGTGGCGTAGGTCGACGCCGTGACGGTCCAGTCACGCGTCGCCGGGTTGGTGACCATCGGACCGACGATCACGTTGCGGGTCTCGTCGAGGATCTTGGAGTAGATGACGTAGGGCTCCTCCCACAGGATGTGGGAGTCGAACGTCCAGACGTGGCTGAACCCGTAGCTCTCGGCCCGCTTGGCCAGGTCGACCACTCTTGCGGCGGGCGGGGTCGTCTGGAGCACAACCCCGACGTCCATCAGCGGGTCTCCGGGAATCCCAGGTCGATCTTGCTCGTGGCCGGATCGGGCCACTTGCTGGTGACGACCTTGGCCTGGGTGTAGAAGTTGATGCCCTCCGGGCCGTACATGTGGGTGTCGCCGAACAGGCTCGCCTTCCAGCCGCCGAAGCTGTAGTAGCTGACGGGAACGGGAACCGGCACGTTGATGCCGACCATGCCCACCTGCACGTCGAACTGGAACTGGCGGGCGGCGCCGCCGTCGCGGGTGAAGATCGCGGTGCCGTTCGCGTACGGGTTGGCGTTGATCGTGTCGATGCCCTCCTGGTAGCCGCTCACCCGGACCACGCTCAGGACCGGGCCGAAGATCTCGTCGCGGTAGCACGACATGTCGGTCGTGACATTGTCGAGCAGCGTCGGGTTGAGGAAGAACCCGTCGGCCGGCACGTCGGCGCGCCCGTCGACGACGAGCGTCGCTCCCTCCTCCGGTGCGTTGTTCACGTAGCCCCTGACCCGGTCGCGGTGCTCGGCGGTGATCAGCGGGCCCATCTCGTTGCCCGCCTCGTTGCCCGGGCCGACCTTCACGCCGGGGATGCGCTCGGCGATCTTCGCGACGAGCTCGTCGGCGATCGACTCCGACGCCAGCACCACGCTGATCGCCATGCAGCGTTCGCCGGCCGATCCGTACCCGGCACCGATCGCCGCATCGGCCGCCATGTCGACGTCGGCATCGCTGAGCACGAGCATGTGGTTCTTGGCGCCGCCGAGCGCCTGGACGCGCTTGCCGTTCGCCGTGCCGGTCTCGTAGATGTACTTCGCGATCGGGGTCGATCCGACGAAGCTGACCGCCGCGATGTCGTCGTGCTCCAGGAGTCGGTCGACGGCGACCTTGTCACCCTGCACGACGTTGAAGCAACCCGCTGGGAGTCCCGCCTGAGCGAGCAGCTCCGCCATCAACAGCGAGACCGATGGGTCCTTCTCGCTCGGCTTGAGCACGAACGTGTTGCCGCACGCCAGCGCGTTGGCGAACATCCACATCGGGACCATGGCCGGGAAGTTGAACGGCGTGATGCCGGCGACGACGCCGAGCGGCTGGCGGATCGAGTACACGTCGATCCCCGTCGCGGCCTGTTCGGAGTAGTCACCCTTGATCAGCTGCGGGATGCCGCACGCGAACTCGATGTTCTCCAAGCCGCGAGCGACCTCGCCGAGCGAATCGGTGAGCACTTTGCCGTGCTCGGCGGTGAGCAGCGTTGCGATCTCCTTGCGGTTCGCGTCGACGAGTTCGCGGAGGCGGAACATGATCTCGGCGCGCTTCGACAGCGAGGTGGAACGCCACGCCGGGAACGCAGCTTTGGCTGCGGCGACCGCCGCGTCGACCTCGTCGACGGTGGCGAGGTCGACGGCCCCGCTCTGTTCTCCGGTGGCCGGGTTGAAGACCAGCGCCGTGCGGCCCGAGGTCGACTCGACGACCCGTCCGTCGATCCAATGCGAAATCCTGTTCATGATCTTGCTCGTTTCGGTGGGTGGATTACATCAGGGGTCAGACCCGCGATGTAACAACTCTGCTGACGGGGGTCTCGGACTGGCGATTACATCGCGGGTCTGACCCCTGTTGTAATCAGTGGAGGTAGCGGCTGAGGCCGCGCTTGACGTACTTGCCGTGGCCCTTGGTGCCCACGTAGGTGTCGTTCTCGATCACGACGGTGCCACGGCTGATCACCGTGTCGACCTTGCCGTCGACCTCGAAGCCCTCGTAGGCGGAATGGTCCATGTTCATGTGATGCTTGTCGTTGATCCCGATCTTCGTCTTCGAGTTCGGATCCCACACGAGGATGTCAGCGTCGGCTCCGGGTTCGATGACCCCCTTGGAGTCGAGGCCGAACATGCGCGCCGGGCTCGTCGAGCAGGTCTCCACCCACCGCTCGAGCGTGATCTCGCCGGCCACGACGCCCTGGTAGATGAGCTCCATCCGGTGCTCGACCCCACCGATGCCGTTCGGAATCGCCGCGAAGTTGCCGAGCCCCAGCTCCTTCTGGTCCTTCATGCAGAACGGGCAGTGATCGGTCGAGACCACCGCCAGTTGGTTCATCCGCAGACCCTTCCACAGGTCGCTCTGATGATGTGCGTGCTTCGTGCGCAACGGCGTCGAACAGACCCACTTGGCGCCCTCGAACCCGGGCTGTGCGAGCTGATCCTCCAGCGTGAGATAGAGGTACTGCGGGCACGTCTCCGCGAAGACGTTCATCCCGGCGTGCTGGGCCGCAGCCACCTCCTCGAGCGCTTCGGATGCAGACATGTGCACGATGTACAGCGGCACGTTGCCGGCGACCTTGGCGAGTTGGATGGCGCGATGCGTGGCCTCCGACTCGAGTTCGGCCGGACGCGTCAACGAGTGGAACTTCGGGTCGGTCTCGCCGCGGGCGAGCGCCTGTGCGACGAGCACGTCGATCGCAATGCCGTTCTCGGCGTGCATCATGATCATCGCGCCGCTCTCGGAGGCGTTCTGCATGGCCCGCAGGATCTGGCCGTCGTCGGAATAGAAGACCCCGGGATACGCCATGAACATCTTGAAGCTCGTGACGCCCTCGTTGTCGACGAGGTAGGTCATCGCCTTCAGCGACTCCTCGTCGACGCCGCCGATGATCTGGTGGAAGCCGTAGTCGATCGCGCACTCGCCCGCCGCCTTGTCGTGCCAGGCGGCGAGGCTCTCGTTGACGTTCTCACCCGTCTTCTGGACGGCGAAGTCGACGATCGTCGTCACGCCGCCCCACGCGGCGGCGCGGGTGCCGGTCTCGAAGGTGTCCGACGCCTCGGTGCCACCGAACGGGAGCTGCATGTGCGTGTGCACGTCGACGCCGCCGGGAACGACGTACTTGCCGGTCGCATCGATCACGCGGTCGGCGTTCACGCCCATCGACGCCGCCTGGCCGGGAGCGAGGATTGCGACGATCTTCTCGCCGTCGATCAGGACATCGGCAGCACGCCGACCGACAGCGGAGACGACGGTGCCGCCGGAGACGAGGGTGGTTGCCATGTCGATCAGCCCTCCACCAGTTCGCCGTACGCGTCGGGGCGACGGTCGCGGTAGAACGCCCACCCGTCGCGGACCTCCTTGATGCGGTCCATGTCGAGTTCTCGGATGATCAACTCGGGCTTGTACGGGTCACCCTTGTCGCCCACGTACTGGCCTCGGGGGTCGACGAAGTAGCTCTGGCCGTAGAAGTCGTTCTCGCCGAGCGGTTCGATGCCGACCCGGTTGATCGCGCCGACGTAGTACATGTTCGCCACCGCTGCGGCGGGCTGCTCGATGCTCCACAGGTACTCCGACAGGCCCCGGTGCGTCGCCGACGGGTTGAAGACGATCTCGGCGCCGTTCAGCCCGAGGATCCGCCAACCCTCGGGGAAGTGCCGGTCGTAGCAGATGTAGACCCCGACCTTGCCGACCGCCGTGTCGAACACGGGATACCCGCCGTTGCCGGGGCGGAAGTAGAACTTCTCCCAGAACCCTTTGACCTGGGGGATGTGCTGCTTGCGGAACTTGCCGAGGTAGCTGCCGTCGGCATCGATCACCGCTGCGGTGTTGTAGTAGACGCCGGGCTGCTCGATCTCGTACATCGGCAGCACCATCACCATGTTCAGTTCCTTCGCGAGCGCCTGGAAGCGCTTTGTGGTGGGGCCGTCGGGGATGTACTCGGTGTACTCGTAGTACTCGACGTCCTGCACCTGACAGAAGTACGGGCCGTAGAACAGCTCCTGGAAACAGATGATCTGCGCGCCCTGCGCCGCAGCCTCGCGGGCCGCGTCCTCGTGCTTGAGGATCATCGACTCCTTGTCGCCGGTCCAATCGGTCTGCAGCAACGCCGCTTTGATGATGTTGGCCATGAGGTCCTCTGGTGCTCGTCAGCGGTCCGACGCATGCGATCGGATCTCCGCGTGACACTAACGAGCAGCCGACGCGTGGACAAGGCCTCCGGGCCGCCCGTACAGTCAGTTCACCGAGCGGAAACACCGCTGGCCCGATCGAGAAAGCGCCGTGATGCCCACGTTCCGAAGCGCCTGGCACTGGGTGTTCGGCAAGCACGAGCCCAAGCCACCGAATCCGGATCGGACCGTCGAGGCCGGCTGGATACCGCAGTGGATGGCACCGATGATCGTCGACGAGTTGAACGCCCAGGGCATCCCGGCGGTGACCACCGACGACTACAACCTCAACCCCTACATGAGCAGCCGCGAGCCGATGGCGCGGGTCTTCGTCACGGAGGACCGCAAAGCGGAAGCCCGCGAGGTGATGACCGACATCCTCGGCCATCCCCCCGCCCACCGCCGCATCTGACGGCTGGTCCGTACCCGTCCGTTTGCGTCGCATTCCGGATGAGACGGGTCATCCAGAACCGCACACAGACGGCGAGTCGACCAACCACTCCCGTTTGCGCTGCAATCTGGATGAGGCGGGTCATCCGAAACCGCCCGCAAGGACCCCGTTCCCCTCCGGGTCGGGGCGCGCCCACTGCCGTTCCGTGAAGCTCGACATCGCACTCAACGACCTTGCCGCTGATCAGGAAGGCCTCCTCACCGTCGAACAAATGCGATCGCACGGTGTGACGCGCTGGTCGCAGCAGCGCCTCGTTGCCGACGGCTGGATGTACAGGCTGGCGCCACGTGTCTATGCGCTCCGCGGGTCACCCGACACACACCGTCGACGACTGCGTTGCGGCCTGCTGTGCCTTGGCGAACGCAGCTGGGTCAGCTTCGAAGCGGCAGCCGCGCTCCATGGACTCGATCGGTCCCGCCCGCACGCCGTCGAATTCACGATCGACCGGCGCCAACGCCCAGCCGCACTGCCGTTCGCAGTCCACACCACCACACGTCTCCATCCAATCGACCATGTGAACGTCGACGGATTCCGCGTGATGTCGGCAACTCGGACCATCTTCGACCTGGCACTCGCGCGAGCCCACCCCCACCGTGTCGAAGCAGCAATCGACAGCGCCGTCCGGCTCCAGCTGTCGTCGCCCGAGGTGCTCGAACGACGGCTGGCCACGCTGCGGGGTTCGGGACGCTGGGGTTGTCGTCGGGTGGAGGAGATGATCACCGACTCGGGTGGCCACACCCATCTCGAGCGGCGATTCCTCGAGTTGGTGAGGGAAGCGGGCTTGCCGAAACCACGCACACAGGTCGTGTTCAGAGCCGGGAGCCGGCATGTTGCTCGTGTCGACTTCCTGTTCGACGATGCGAGCGTCGTGATCGAAGTGTCAGGGCAGCAGGGTCACGCCAGTCCGAGCGAACGGGCCCGCGACGCGCAGCGTCGTAACGAGCTCCAGGATCTCGGAATGCGGGTGTACGAGTACACCTACGACGACGTGACGAAGCGGACCGAGTGGGTGCGCCGCACCCTGGCCGCCAGGTTGTCCACCACTGACCCACTCAGTGCCGCGTGACCCCGCACTGGTTTGCCCCGCTTGTGCGCAGCTTCTGCTGGCCCGGTCCATCCGGATCGCAGCGCAAACGTGGCGTGCAACGCCAGAACGTGGGGTGCAACGCAAACGTGGGTCAGATGTGGCTGGGGCGGAGGAGTTCGTGGGCCATGGGGCACTCGGCGACGATCGCCGGAGGACCCATGGGGACCTTGCCGTGCGGCCCGACGACGTGGGTGAACATCGATGTCGGGAGCACCTCGACATCGAGATCCCACGGATCGGCCTCCTCGGCCAGCGCATCGACCTTGGCGACCATCGCATCGAGGTAGCCCGACGGCAGGCGTCGCCCCACGCCGGCCACGATCCACGACTCGGTCCCGAACGACGACGCCGCCGCCGCGATCGTCGACGACCCGCTCGGGACCAGAACACGCCCGGAGTCGACGGCGAGCGCCTCGACCAACACCACATCGGCGTGGCGCGCCGCAGCACCGGCCACGCCCGCATCGACCGCCTCGACGTCGACGTCGTAGCGCTCCAGTCGCCGCACGAACGATGTGGCGGTGTAGCCCGCATCGAGCGCGAGCACCCGGACGTCACCGCGCCTGATCAGACCAGCGCCGATCACATCGGGATCGCCGATCGTGACCACCGTGGCCTCGTCGGGAAGCACGGCTGCCAGTTCAGCGCCGGTCCGGTCGCTGCGGATGGCGTCGGCGAGTTCCCAGACCGCTTCGAACGGCTCCGCCGACGTCACGACGTTGGCACACAACCACCACAACGCTCCCGTGAACGGATGGCGCTCGACGATCCGTCGACAGGCGACGACCAGCCCGGACGGGTCGAAATGCAACGATCCCAGCGCATGCGCCGTCTCCTCGACGAGTGACGAAGGATCGGCACCCTGCGCCCTCGCCACGTAGCGGAGATGCTCGATCGGATGCACAGCACGACCGTACCCCGACTCCGCGGATCCTGTCGTGCGAAACGCCACCCGACGTCGTCGGGCAACTGTCACGTTTGACCCGGCACGGTGTGACAGTTGGTGGATACCCCGATCGAGGGGACCAGTCGCTACGATCGCTGGCCGTGGCCGACACGACCCCCGACACCGCAGCACCGGCTCCGTCACGATTGGGCGAGAAACTTCCGGTCGATCTGGTGCTGACGCCGCTGGTCGACGGCACCGCCGGCACCAGCCGGCCGATCATGGATTGGCTCACCACCTTTCATCTCGCCTCCGTGGTCCTCGATCCGTACACGAACGAGAGCTCGTGGATCCTCAAGGCCGCCACGCGGGTGCTCGAGCAGTTCCGCGGCTCCGATGCACGTATCAACCTGGTCGTCACCGCCAATGCCCCCGACGCGCGTGCATTTCTCGGCCCCTACGCCGATCGCTTCCTGGTGTTCTGCGATCCCGACCGCGCGTTCGTGAAGGCCGCAGGGCTGAGCGAACTGCCGGCATTCGTCTTCACCCGCGTCGACGGCGTCGTCGCGGCCGCAGCGCAGGGATGGAACCCGCCCGAGTGGGAGAACGTCGCCGACGCCATCGCCGAGGTCTGCTGGTGGACCTCGATCCCCGTGCCCGGCCCCGGCGACCCGGGTCCGTTCCGCGGTTCGCCCGCACTGGGCTGACGCCGTGCCCTCGGGGCCGATCGAGATCCCGGACCTACCTGTCGTCGAGGCGATCCCCGAAGTCCGTCGGGTCCTGGCCGAGCATCGTCGCGCCGTGCTCGTCGCACCACCCGGCGCCGGCAAGACAACTGTCATCCCGCTGGCCCTGCTCGACGAGCCGTGGCTCGACGGTCAGCGGATCGTGATGTTGGAACCCCGCCGGCTCGCCACGCGTGCAGCGGCGCGACGGATGGCCACGACCACCCGCACGGACGTCGGCGGGCTCGTCGGCTACCAGACACGCGACGACCGCCACATCGGAGGTACGACGCGGATCGAGGTGGTCACCGAGGGTGTGCTCACCCGCCGCCTCCAGACCGACCCCGAGCTTCCCGGTGTCGGTCTCGTCATCTTCGACGAGGTCCACGAACGCAACCTCACCACCGATCTCGGTCTCGCGCTCGCCCTCGATGTGGCATCGACGATCCGTCCGGACCTCCGACTGTTGGCGATGTCCGCGACACCCGACGTCGAGGGGTTGACCACGCTGCTCGATGCCCCCGTCGTGTCGAGCGAGGGGCGAATGTTCGACATCGACGTGCACTGGCTGCCGCGAGCACCGTCCGGAAGCGGCCGATCCGGTGCCCGAGGCGGTCGAGGTGGAGGGCGGCGCCGGGCGGCGACGACGAGCGGAAGCCATCGGATCGAGCCCGACGTCGTCGCCGCCGTGCAACGGGCGCTGCGCGAACAGAGCGGTGACGTCCTCGTGTTCCTGCCGGGGATCGGAGAGATCCGTCGGACCGAGTCGATGCTGCGCGACGCCGTCACCAGCGACGTCGACGTGTTCGCGCTCGCCGGCGCCCTCACCCTCGCCGAACAGGATGCAGCGCTGGAACCGTCGCGACCGGGGCGGCGCCGCGTCGTGCTGTCCACCGACATCGCCGAGACCTCGCTGACGGTCGACGGTGTGCGGGTGGTGGTCGACAGCGGGCTCGCACGCGAGCCACGCTTCGACGCACGCACCGGGATGACCCGGCTCACCACGGTGTCGACGAGCCGCGCCTCCGCCGAACAGCGCGCAGGTCGCGCCGGTCGGATCGAGCCCGGCGCGGCCTACCGGCTCTGGAGCAAACTCGAACACGGCATCCGCCCGAAGCACCGATCTCCCGAGATCGCTCAGGCCGACCTCGCCGGTTTCGCGTTGGAACTCGCTGCCTGGGGCGGTGGGGACGAACTCCGCTTCATCGACGCTCCCCCGGCGGGAGCGCTCGCGCAGGCCCGCGAGTTGCTCGCCGACCTGCACGCCGTCGACGCCGATGGCTCGATCACGTCGTTGGGCCGCACGATGCTCGGCCTGCCGGTGCACCCCCGCCTCGCCCGGATGGTGGCCGTCGACCGATCATCGCTCGCCTGTGTCATCGCCACGTTGGTCGAAGAACGCGACATCTTCCGGGGCCGGCCGGACGACCTGCCCGCCGATCTCGCCCTGCGCATCGGAGCGCTGACCGGACGACGAGGCCACGATGCCGCCGACCGCGGCGCCGTCCACCGTTTGCGAGACCGGGCAGCGGATCTCGCCCGGCGGGCCGGTATCCGGTTCGACCTCGACGACGTCGAATCCCGATCGGACCGGCGCCGTCCTGCTGCTCGGCTACCCCGACCGTCTGGCCGCCCGGCGCCGACCCGGACAGTTCCAACTCCGCTCCGGTTCGGGGGCGTGGTTGCCCGACGACGACGCGCTCGCGGACGAGGCAGTTCCTCGTTGCCGCCGATCTCGACGGCCGCCGCGACCGAGCGCGGATCCGCCTCGCCGCCGTGGTCGACGCCGACGACGTCGTCGCCGAGTTCGGTCCAGAGATCGTCGAACGTCGAACGCTCGAGTGGGACGCCGGCCGCGACGACCTGGTCGAGACGATCGAGCGCCGGCTCGGATCGATCCAGCTCGGCCAGCGTGTCGGCCGTCCCGAGCCGGGCGACGAGACGACCGCGGCGTTGATGGCGCGAGTGCGGGCGACACAACTCGGTGCACTGCGCTGGACCGACGCGGCCACGTCGTTGCGCGAGCGGGTCGCGTTCCTGCACCGCACGATCGGCGAACCGTGGCCCGACTGGTCGACCGAGCGCCTGAGTGCGTCGGTCGACGAGTGGCTCGCCCCGTATCTGCCGGGGGCCATCGGACGCGCCGACCTCGACCACCTCGACGTGGCGATGGTGCTGCGCAGCCAGCTCCCGTGGGAGGTCGGCGCCGATCTCGACGAGATCGCTCCGCCGGCGCTCGTCCTGCCCGTCGGGACGGTCGGTGCCGATCGACTACTCCGGCGAGCAGCCCGATGCGTTCGTGCGGGTCCAGGATCTGTTCGGCGTCACCACGCACCCGGCCGCTGGCGGCGTGCCGATCCGACTGCATCTGCTGTCGCCCGCCGACCGGCCGATCCAGGTCACCGCCGACCTGCCCGGCTTCTGGGCCGGTTCGTGGGCGGATGTGAAGAAGGACATGGCCGGGCGCTACCCGAAGCACCAGTGGCCCGACGATCCCGCCAACGCCGACCCCAAACGGATGAAGGACCGCTGATGCTCGGTCTGTCGGTCGGCATGGCGATCGCGTGTGTCGCCGTCGTCTACGTCGGCTCGACGGTGCAGGCCTCGATCGGCATCGGGCTGGGGATGATCGCGTCGCCGATGTTGCTGCTGGCCGATCCCGACTTCATCCCGGCGGCGATCATGCTGGCGGTCCTCCCCTTGACGTTCACGATCGCCTGGGTCGACCGCCGGCACATCGCGCCGCGAGACGTGGGCTTCGCCGTCGTCGGCCGCATTCCCGGCACGATCGCGGGAGCGCTGGTCGTGGCGTCGCTGTCCGACCGAACTCCTCGCAGTGCTGGTGGCGGGATCGGTGCTGCTGGCCGTGGTGGCGTCGATCACCGGTCGGCTGTTCCGGCCGACCGATCGAGCGCTCGTGGTCGCCGGGCTCGCGTCGGGCTTCGCCGGCACGACGACCGGTGTCGGCGGCCCACCGATGGCGTTGACGTATCAGAACAGCGATCCGGCGACGATGCGGGCGACGATCTCGGCGTTCTTCTCGATCGGTTCGGTGATGTCGATCGCAGCGTTGTGGTTGGCCGGCGAGATCGGCGTGCGGCAACTCCAGCTGACTGCGATGATCCTGCCGGGCGTCGTCCTCGGCATCGTCACCGCCCGCCTCGTGAAGGACTCACCTCCGACCCGAGGTGGTGCGCCCGGCAGTGCTCGTGATCTGCACGACTGCCGCCGTCGCACTCCTCGCCGAGACCTTCACCTGACGCACTGCATCGATCCCGAGGAGGACTGGCCCGCTCGTCGGGCCGTTGGCTACGCTTGCCGCCGTGCGTACTCGTCTCGTCGTCATGGCCGCCGCCTCCACGCTCGTCCTCGCAGCGTGCGGGGGCAGCGACGACGGTGCCGCCGAGCCCTCGGCGTCCGGTCCGACCGACCCCACGCCCGACACCGTGCCCGAGACGACATCGACCGAGGCGACCGCGGAGACGACGGAGCCCGACGCTCCCGCCGACACGGTCGCCACGCTCGAGCCGTTCGAGGTGCTGCCCTTCGGGCCCTACGACGTGGGTGTCCAGACGATCACCCTCGATGCCGACAGCGAGCGACCGTTGACGCTGGACGTCTGGTTCCCGGTCGACGACGCCGGGGAAGCGCCGCCCCACGAGTACTCGTTGCTTCCCGAACTCGTCGATGTCTCCGACCAACGCGGTCAGCATCGACCCGGCAGCGATCTCGGCCGACGGCACCCTTCCCGCTCGTGGTGTACTCCCACGGAAGCGGCGGACTGCGGTACATCGCCTCGGACTACACCGAGACGATCGCCAGCTACGGCTACGTCGTGGTCGCTCCCGACCACACCGGCAACACCGCCCTCGACCAGTTGCTGTGCTCACGTGCCGAGGGCGCGACGAACGCGTTCAATCGCCCGAACGACATCCGCACCATCATCGACGCGATGACCGACCCCGAGAGCGCCGAGACCGCCGGGTTCGTGGCGAGCGTCGACCCCGAGAACATCGCCCTCACGGGGCACTCGCTCGGTGGCTTCACGACGTACGCCGCGGTGACCGGGTTCGAGAACGAGCTCGGCGCCGTGCCAGCCGACGATCGCATCGATGCGATCATCCCGCTCGCGCCGGCGATCGGCGGCGAGCGCCCGCCGGAGACGGACGACGGACGACGAAGCGGACGAATCTCGGGACGAGTACGTCGACCCGTGCGCCGACCCGGCAGACCACCGAGTCGACGGTCGCGCCGACGCGCCGAGGAGATCGAAGCCGCTCGCAATCGGGTGTCGATCACCGACGAGCAGCTCGCGTCGGTCACGGTGCCGGCGCTCGTCATGGTCGGAACCGACGACTCGAGCACCCCGGTGGTCCCCAACGTCACGAGGGCGTGGGAGCTCAGCAACAGCGACCCGCTCTACCGGGTCGAACTGGTCGCGGGCCAGCACCAGAGCTTCAGCAACGCCTGTCGCTATCTCGCATCTCGTCCCGACGTGGCCCCAGGAGCTCCAGGACCTCGCCGGACCGTTCCTGACCGTCACAAGCAGCCAGCGGCTGCGGCGAGGGAATCATGGACATCGATCGCGCGCAGGACCTGACCAACACGTTCGCGATCTCGTTCCTCGAGTCGATCTTCCGCGACGGCGAGATGATCGATGCCGCGACCACGGAGATTCCCGACGACGTCGTCTTCATGGTCAAGTGACGGCGTTCTCGTGAACAACGTGCGCGCCCTGGTGCGCACCTTGTTCACGAGATGCGGGGCTTCGGGGGTCGGGCGGCCCGGTCGTAGGCTCGACGGCATGGCTGAGGTCCCCCCGTTCCACGTACACCGAACTGCTCCCGCTGGGCGCCGACGACACCGAGTACCGGCTCGTCACCACCGAGGGCGTGTCGACGTTCGAGACGCCCGAGGGAACATTCCTCAAGGTCGAACCGGAGGCGATCCGGCGCCTCACCGCCGAGGCGATGCACGACATCGCCCACTTCCTGCGCTCGGGCCACCTCCAGCAGTTGCGCAACATCCTCGACGACCCCGAGGCGTCCGACAACGACCGCTTCGTCGCCCTCGATCTGCTGAAGAACGCCGCGATCGCGGCCGGCGGCGTGCTGCCCATGTGCCAGGACACCGGCACCGCGATCGTCAAGGGCAAGAAGGGCCAGTTCGTGTTCACCGGCGGCGGCGACGAGGAGGCGATCGCCCACGGGATCTACGACACGTATCAGACCTCGAACCTGCGGTACTCGCAGATGGCGCCGCTCGACATGTACACCGAGAAGAACACCGGCACGAACCTGCCGGCGGAGATCAAGATCTCGGCGATCGACGGCGACGCCTACAAGTTCCTGTTCATGGCCAAGGGCGGCGGCTCGGCCAACAAGAGCTACCTGTACCAGGAGACCAAGGCGCTGCTCAACGAGGCGACCCTGCTGCCGTGGATCTTCGACAAGATGCAGTCGCTCGGCACGTCAGCGTGCCCGCCGTACCACCTCGCCGTGGTCATCGGCGGCACGTCGGCCGAGTTCGCCGTCGAGACCGCCAAGCTCGCGTCGACGCGCTACCTCGACTCGCTGCCGACGCGCGGGTCGGCCGACGGGCACGCGTTCCGCGACCTCGACCTCGAGCAGCAGGTGCTTGAAGCTGAGCCAGTCGACCGGCATCGGCGCCCAGTTCGGCGGCAAGTACTTCTGCCACGACGTCCGGATCATCCGGCTCCCCCGTCACGGCGCATCGTGCCCGGTCGCCATCGCCGTGTCGTGCTCGGCCGACCGCCAGGCCCTCGGCAAGATCACCAAGGACGGCGTCTTCCTCGAACAGCTCGAGCACGACCCCGCTCGGTTCCTTCCCGAGGTGAGCGACGAACACCTCGACGACGCCGAGCCGGTGCGCATCGACCTCAACCGGCCGATGGACGACATCCTCGCCGAGCTGTCGCAGTACCCGGTGACCACCCGGGTGATGCTCACCGGCCCGATGGTGGTCGCCCGCGACATCGCGCACGCGAAGATCAAGGAGCGCCTCGACGCGGGCGAGGAGATGCCGCAGTACCTCAAGGATCACGCCGTGTACTACGCCGGTCCGGCGAAGACGCCCGAGGGGTATGCGTCCGGTTCGTTCGGGCCGACCACGGCGGGACGCATGGACAGCTACGTCGAGCAGTTCCAGACCGCCCGCGGGTCGATGGTCATGCTCGCCAAGGGCAACCGGTCCAAGCAGGTCACCGACTCGTGCGAGGCGAACGGCGGGTTCTACCTCGGCTCGATCGGCGGTCCGGCAGCACGCCTGGCCCTCGACAACATCCGCAAGGTCGAGGTGCTCGAGTACCCCGAACTCGGCATGGAGGCGGTGTGGAAGATCGAGGTCGAGGACTTCCCGGCGTTCATCGTGGTCGACGACAAGGGCAACGACTTCTACGCCGACGTCCGCGCCGCCGCCTCGATGCCCGTCTCGGTGCGCTGACGATCACGCCAGGGGTCAGACCCCACACGTGATCGATCACGCCTGGGGTCTGACCCCTGGCGTGATCCTCAGAGTTCGCCGGCGAGGGCTCCGAGTCGGCGTTCGCCGTCGGGGGTCTGACCGCCGGCGTCGAGGAACCGCTGCATGCGGTCGTGGGTCTCGTCGCTGGCGAGCGTGGCGTTGAACGCGATCGTCTCGGCGAGCAGGTCGGCCTCGACTCCCGTCTCCGAACGCACGACGATGTCCTTCGCCGCCGCGACGGCGTGCGGCGGGAACGAGGCGATGCGGCCCGCGAGCCGGTCGACGAACGCGTCGATCTCGTCGTTGGCCAGCACTCGATTCACCCAGCCCCAGCGCTCGGCCGTCGCGGCGTCGACGTCGTCGCAGCCGAGCACCACCTCGAGCGCACGACTTCGGCCGACCAGCCGCGGGAGCCGAACCGTGCCACCGGCGCCCGGGATGATCCCCAGCGCCACCTCCGGCTGGCTGAAGATCGCGTCCGGCGTGGCGAAGCGCATGTCGCAGGCCAGCGCGATCTCGCTGCCACCGCCTCCGACCCGACCGGAGATGACCGCGATCGTCGGCTTCGGCATCGTGCGCAGCGTCTCGCACATCTGGTCGTAGGGGCCGATCTCCGTCGGAACGGGCTGCTCGCGGGGAAAGCGCTGGATCGCCTCGACGTCGAAGTGGGCGAGGAACCACTCGGGATTCGCCGACCGGAACACGACCGCCCGAACCGACTCGTCGTGCGGCGAGCCGCTCGATCTCCGCGCCGAACTCGAAGAAGACCTCCATCGTGATCAGGTTGATCGGCGGGTGGTCGATCAGGACCGTCGCGACACCTCGGTCGTCGACCGCAGTCGAGAGCGCGGTCACGCCATGGCCTTCTTGACCGCTTCACGCGTCGCTGCCGCTTCGTCCGGGTTGCCGGGGAACTCGACCGCAGCGAAGTCGGTCACGCCGATGTCGGCGAGCGCTCGAATGCGGTCGATGACCTCGGCCTCGGAGCCGGTGATGGCGATGTCCGCCGGGCCCGCAGCGCCCTCCCGGTCGAGCATGGCCCGGTAGCTCGGCAGCGATCCGTAGATCTCGAACACCTTGGCAGCGCGACCCTTGGCTGCCTCGGCGTCACTGGTGACGCACACCGGCAGCGCTGCGATCACCCGAGGAGCGGGGCGACCGGCAGCGTCGGCGGCGGCGTTGATGGTGGGAATGGTGTAGTCGGCGAGCGTGTTCGGCCCGGTGCACCACGTCAGCGTGCCGTCCGCGAGTTCGGCGGTCGCCTTGAGCATCTGCGGGCCGAGCGCGGCGACGACGATCCCGAACGGGGCGCGCCCTTCGCCGTGAGCGCGAGGTTGGTCGAGTAGTCCTCGCCGCGGTAGCTCACGGGTTCGTTGCGCGACAGCGGCCCGAGGATGCTCAGGTAGTCGCGGATGTGTCGCACGGGCTTGTCGTAGCTCATGCCGAGCATGTTCTCGATCACGACCTTGTGGCTGAGCCCGATCCCGAGTGTGAGGCGCCCGTCGCACGCCGCGTTCACCGTGAGGCACTGCTGGGCGATCGCGCTCGGGTGGCGTGGATAGGTGGGAACGACCGACGTGCCGAGTTCGATGCGCGGCACCTCGCGCCCGACGATCGCCAATGCGGTCAGCGCGTCATGGCCGAAGATGTTCGGCGCCCAGTACGACGCGAAGCCGTCGGCCTCTGCCTGTCGGGCCTCGGCGACGACGTCGTCGATCGTGCCCTCGTTGATGGATCCACCGAACATCCCGATACGCATGCCCGCGACCGTACCGATCCGGCCCGGACTCGCTCGCAGCCGAGAACTGCCCGCACCGCGCCCGCCAACCACGCCGATGAGCCAACCGACCGAATAGCGGCGTTTCGCTCATCGCAACTCGAGCAGCCGCCCCACCGATGAGCGAAGCGACCCGAATAGCGGCGCTTGGCTCATCGCACGCGGGAGGACCGACCCAGCGGTCGGTCGGGCTCGTCGGGGCCGGGTGGCGGATGGTACGAACGCAGGCGATGGGGAACTGGAACTTTGCCGACATCTGGGAAGTGGTGGCCGACGAGCTGCCGGACGCACCGTGTCTGATCCACGGCGACGACCGCCGGACCTGGTCCGAGGTCGACCGCCGCGCCGACGGTGTCGCGCAGCTCCTGCTCGACGCCGGCCTCGAACGCCAGCAGGCGGTCGCTCAGTACCTGTACAACTCCAACGAGTACATGGAGTCGATGTACGCGGCGTTCAAGGGCGCCTTCGTTCCGGTGAACACCAACTATCGGTACACCGCCGACGAGCTGCTGTACCTGTGGGACAACGCCGACGCCGGCGCCGTCGTGTTCCACGGCTCGTTCGCCGACACGATCGACGCGATACGCGAACGTCTCCCGAAGGTGAAGCTCTGGCTGTGGGTCGACGATGCCGGCGGCGCCTGTCCGCAGTGGGCGACGCCATACGAGGAGGCCGCCACGAGCGGTTCGTCACGGGTCGCGCCTGCGTGGGGACGCAGCGGCGACGACCTGAACTTCCTCTACACCGGCGGGACCACGGGCATGCCGAAGGGCGTCATGTGGCGCCAGGACGACCTGGCGGTGGTGCTCACAGCGACGGCGGCCTCACCGCTGACCGACGACGCGCACGCTCGACGACGTCCGCGCCACACTGACCCAGCCCGGTGCCCGATTCCTGCCGGCCTGCCCGCAGATGCACGGCACCGGCAACTTCCCGGGCCTCGGCACGCTGTGCGGCGGGGGCAGCATCGTCACGCTCGACCGGTCGCAACTTCGACGCGGCCGAACTCCTCGACACGATCGAACGCGAGGGCGTCACGTCGCTCGCCATCGTCGGCGACTGCGTTCGCCAAGCCGATCCTGCGTGCGCTCGACGCCGAGCCCGACCGCTGGGATCTCTCCTCGCTCGTCGGCGATCGTCTCGTCCGGCGTGATGTGGAGCCAGGAGACCAAGACCCGCCTGCTCGAGCACCATCCCGGCATGGTGCTGATGGACGCGTTCTCGTCGTCGGAGGCGCTGGGGATGGGCTCGTCGATCTCGGCGGCCGGAGCGACGGCCGAGACCGCCAAGTTCCAGCTGAGCCCCGACACGATCGTGATCGACGACCTCAACCGTCCGCTGGCGCCGGGTCCGGCGAGATCGGGCGACTCGCGGTCGGAGGACGCCAGCCGGTCGGCTACTACAAGGATCCCGAGAAGAGTGCCCGCACGTTCTTCGAGGTCGACGGCAAGCGGTACTCGTGTCCCGGCGACTTCGCGACGATCGACGCCGACGGCCGCATCACCCTGCTCGGACGCGGCTCGCAGTGCATCAACACCGGCGGCGAGAAGGTCTTCCCGGAGGAAGTCGAAGAAGCGATGAAGACCCACCCCGACGTGCTCGACGCCGTCGCGGTCGGAGTCCCCGACGAGAAGTTCGGCGAGGCGGTCACCGGCATGGTCGAGGCCCGGCCCGGCCACACGATCGACGCCGCCGCGGTGATCGCGTCACGTCAAGACGACGCTCGCCGCCTACAAGGCACCGAAGCACATCGTGGTCGTCGACACGATCGGGCGGCGCCGCCAACGGCAAGGTCGACTACAAGCGTCTGCGGACCGAGGCCACCGAGTCGCTCGGCGTCAGCTGACGAGCGTCGATATCGCCGGATCGCGGGTACGGTCGGCACCATGAGCGAACACGTCGTCCGCATCACCTACTGCGTCCCTTGAGACTATTCCGACCGCGCCGTGCGCGCGGCGAGTGACCTGCTGTCGACCTACCAGCACGTCATCGGTTCGCTGACGCTGGTCACCGGGTCGAAGGGCGTCTTCGACGTGGAGGTCGACGGCGAGCTGCTGTACTCGAAGCATGCGACGAGACGCCACGCCGAACCCGGCGAGGTGCTCGAGCTGTTCCGCGAGCGGTTCGCCACGCGACGTGTCACGCCGTACGGCGCGTGAGCGTCATGTGCAGCCCGGCACGGTCTGACACCTGGTGCTCAGGACATGCTGACGAGGTCGAGCCAGTCGTCGGAGAAGTAGTCGACGTCGCCGTCGGGCATGAGCAACACCTTGGTCGGTGCGAGTTCACGCACGAAGTCCTCGTCGTGGCTGACCAGGATGATCGCGCCCGGCCAGTCGACGAGCGCGTCGGCGACCGCTTGTCGCGACGGGGGGTCGAGGTTGTTGGTCGGCTCGTCGAGCAGCAACAGGTTGTTGCGGCCGACCATCAGCATCGCCAACGCGAAGCTTGGTCTTCTCACCACCCGACAGGGTGCCCGACTCCTGGAACACCTTGTCGCCGGACAGCCCGAACATGCCGAGCAACCCACGCAGTTGCGTCTCACCGAGGTTGATGCCCTCGGGCACGGCGTCGCGGATGTTGGTGAGCAACGATTCGTCGGTGCGCAGGTTGTCGTGTTCCTGCGCGTAGTACCCGGCATGGACCTGGTAGCCGAACTCGAAGTCACCCAGGTCGGCGTCGGTCTCGCCGGCGAGAATGCGCAGCAGGCTGGTCTTGCCTGCGCCGTTGAGGCCGAGCACGAGCAGACGTTCGCCGCGTCCGAGGTCGAAGTCGATGTCCTCGAAGATGGTCGGGCCGCCGTAGGCCTTGCACAGCCCGGACGCCCGGATCACGGTCTCGCCGCACTTGGGCGGATCGGGGAACCGGACGGTCATCGTCTTGCCCGACTGCGGGCCTCGCACCCGCTGGGTCTCGAGTCGGGCGATGCGCTTCTCGACGCTGTGCGCCATCGCCGCCTTGGTCGCCTTCGCGCCGAATCGATCGACCACGGTCTGCAGCCGGTCGATCTCCTTGGCCTGCAGCACGGCCTTCTTCGCGAGCCGCGCCTCGTCGTCCGCGCGGGCGCGCTCGGTACTGGCTGTAGGTGCCTCGGTATTCGACGATCTCACCGACATCGTGCTCGGTCGCCCGGTCGAGATGCAGCACCCGCGTGATCGACTCGTCGAGCAGCTCGAGGTCGTGGCTGATCACCAGCAACGCGCCCTTGTACTGGCGCAGGAACCCGAGCAGCCACGCCTTGGCGTCGACGTCGAGGTGGTTGGTCGGTTCGTCGAGGCACAGCACGTCGGAGCCGGCGAACAGGATGCGCGCCAGTTCGACGCGGCGGCGCTCACCTCCCGACAGCGTGCTGATCGGTTGATCGAGTCGGGCGTCGGGGATGCCGAGGCCGGCAGCCATCGCCCGGGCCTCGCTCTCGGCGGCGTAGCCACCGGTGGTGCGAAACGCCTCCTCGGCGTCGCTGTAGCGGGTGACGTTGCGCTCGTCGGGATGCTCCTCCATCGCGATGCGCAGCTTCTCGATGCGGGTGATCTCGTCGTCGATGCCCCGGCCGGACAGCACGTGGGTGACACAGCTGCGCCCGTCGAGCGCCGAGTCGATCTTCGGGTCCTGCGGCAAGTAGCCGAAGCCGCCCTTGCGCACGACCTTGCCGGACTTGGGCTCGTTCGCACCGCCCAGCACCTTGAACAGGCTGGTCTTTCCGGCGCCATTGCGCCCGACGATGCCCACCTTGTCGCGGGGCATCACGGTGAAGCTGGCGGCGTCGACGAGCAGCCGACCCCCCACTTCCACCGAGATCGCCTGAGCCTGGAGCATCCGTCCAGGCTACGGGCAGATCAGGGAGCGGGTTCGGCGAGTTCCGGGGGTGCGGTGGTGGCTGGCGCTGTCGTGGGCGCGGCCGTCGGCGGGGCCGGATCGATCGTCGTGGGAGCGGGATCGGTCGATGACGGGTCCGGTCCGGACGCCGTGGTCGTGGGGACGCTTCCGCCGCTGTCGGATGCGACCGTCGTGGTGGTCGCCGACGTCGGACCGGTGGTGGTGCTCGTCGTCGCACCAGTCGACCCGGACCCGCTCGACGGCCGCCCGAGCACCCTGGTCGTGTTGCCCCCGACGCTGGAGTCGTCCCGGAACGTCGAGCGGAGGCACTCGCCGACGCCGTTGACCGGGCCGAGCGCGGCGGCGACCGATTCGGCGAGCACGCGGCCGTCCGGCGTCGGTGGGATGCAGGCGATCGCCGCTCAGCACGCCGGGCGTTTCCGAGATGGTCTTCCAGTCGAGCACCGTGACGTTGTCGCGTGCGGCGCCGAGACGGTTGACGACCTCGTTGACCTCCACGTAATCGGGCCGGTACTCGGTCACGGTGAGCAGCAGCGTCGGGCGAGGGGCCAGTCGGTCGAGGATGCGGACCAGTTCGGCCTCGTACTTCATCTCGTCGCCGCTGTAGTTGCTCCCGAGGAACACCACCGCGGCGTTCCAGTCGGCCTCGGGTGTCGGGTCGTCGAGCAGCATCTTGTCGAGCACGCGGGTGCCGAAGTCGATGAAGCGACTCGGCTCGGCTTCGACCGCGACCTGCCATCCGAGCGGCACGACGGCCTCGCACATGTGGTCGCCGTAACGCGACGACGTGGACGCGAGGATCGAGTCGCCGATCATCAGGATCCGATTGCCGTCGGCGATCTGGCCGATCAGCTGTGCCTCGGTGCCGTCAACGTTGACAGGAGGACGGACGACCACGATCGGCACGCGTACCGCCGACGGCACGGCCGGTACCTGGCCGACTCCGGCGACGGTCGGCGCCGGCGTGGCCGGTGGGAGTGTGTCGTCGCTGTCGTCGCCCGGCGTGCCGCACCCCGTGGCCACGACTGCCAACGCAGCGAGGACGGCGAGGCTCCGGCGGGACATCTGCTCCATTGAAGCGTGTCGGCGGCCGAGTGTGGCGTCGCGACCGGACTGGGAGCTCAGCGGGAGCGCAGTGCGTCTCGGATCTCGGTGAGGAGCTCGATCTCCGTCGGGCCGCTGTCGGCGTCCTCCTCCTGCTTCTGCATGGTGTTGTACGCCTTCACGACCAGGAAGCACACGAAGGCGATGATGAGGAAGCTGATGATCAACGTGAGCGGAATCCCGTAGTTGATGCGGGCCTCGCCGATGTCGATGCCGAGGGTGGAGAAGTCGGGCTGGCCGAAGATCGCAGCGATGATCGGCATGACGATGTTGTCGACGATGCTCGTCACGACCGGGGCAAACGCCGTGGCGAGCACGACCGCGATGGCCAGTTCGAGGAGGTTCCCCCGGTTGACGAAGTCCTTGAATTCGTTGAGCAGGCTTTTCACCGGGAGTCCTCCATCTGGATCGTTGATCGGTCTCGTTGCGGCCGCGCCCTCTCGACGACGACGCAGATGATCGTTCTACCACGCAGGTCGTGACGCTCGAACGACTCGATCAACGTGCCGTCCAGCCTCCGTCGACGACGATGCTCTGCCCGGTGAGGAACGATCCGGCAGGCGATGCCAACAGCAACAGCGCGCCGTCGAGTTCGTCGAGGCGGCCCATCCGGGGGATCGGTGAGTTCGCGGCGATGAAGCGCTGGCTCGCCTCGTCGGTGTCCATGCCGTCGGTCATCTCCGAGGGGAACCACCCGGGACAGAGCGCGTTGACGCGCACGCCCTTGCGCGCCCATTGCAGCGCAAGCTCCCGCGTGAGGTTCACGACGGCACCCTTGCTCGCGCAGTAGTGGGCCTGCTTCACCGGTGTGGAACCGACGTGGCCGAGCATGGATGCGACGTTGACGATCGATCCGGAGCCGGTGGCGATCATCGACGGCGCGCAGAGCTTCGACAGGTGCCACAGCGCGGTGACGTTCACCTCCATCGACGTGCGGAATCGTTCCAGCGACTCGTCCTCGACCGCGACCGATCCACCGACGCCCGCGTTGTTCACGAGCACGTCGACGCGACCGAACCGGGCGAGCACGTCGGCGACGAGGTGTTCACGAGCGGCGTCGTCGGCCATGTCGGCCACGACGACGTGTGCGCCGGGAAGGTCGGCGGCGAGCGACTCGAGGCGTGCGGCCCGCCGGGCAGTCAGTACCACCTGCGCGCCGACGCCGTGGAGGACGGACGCGAAGTGCGCTCCGAGCCCCGAGGAGGCTCCGGTGACGACGGTGACCTGACCGTCGAGTCGGAAACGATCGAGTGGCGAAGAAGCGGTGGGTGAACTGGTCGGCATGGACGCCGACGATAGGACGACCGTCGCCTGGCAGACATCGTCCGGTCACCTCCTCGTCATCTCCGACCGCGCGAACACGTGTCGAAGACGTCGGTTGCGTGACAAGTTCGCATCGAGGCGTCGACACCGCAGACGCGGCAGACAACGGGCTGTATGAATGGGGCCGTGGACATCGACCGCCGCATCTGGAATGAAGCCGTCAAGCTCGCACTGTTGATGTCGATCGTCGCCGGGCTCGCTGCCGTCGTGGCATCGGCCGCCGGCAGCGTCCCTCAGGCGGCCGTGGTGCTCCCGGTCATCGTGGTCGCCTTCACGGCCAGCTGGATCCAGACCGGTCGAGTCCGACGCGAGACCGCTCCTGCCAAGCTCGTCGGTCCCCGCACGACGCTGTTGCGCTCGCGCACGCTGCACCACAGCTGAGCACCCACATCCAGCTCGACGAGCTGTCTCGGCTGAGGCGTGCAGGATCGACTGTGTCACGATCGAGCCATGCAGCCGGCGAAGGTTCGTATCGGATTCGGCTTGGGGACCTCCACGACCCTGAACGGGCCGTCCTACGGCACCGTCGTCGACGCACTCGAGCGACTCGGATTCGACTCGCTCTGGTTGTCGGAGCGGATCAGCGGGACGGCCCCCGACCCGCTGGTGGCGATGGCCTACGGGGCGGGCCGCACCGAGCGTCTGAAGTTCGGCATGTCGGTGATGGTCCTGCCCGGCCGCAACCCGGTGGTGCTCGCCAAGGAACTCGCCACGTTGTCGAACATGTCGGGCGGGCGACTCCTGCCGGCGTTCGGACTCGGCGCGGCCGATCCCGTCGAGCACCAGGCGTTCGGTGTCGAACGCGGCGAGCGTGCCAAGCTGTTCGACGAGATGCTGGCCGTGATGCGGCACTGCTGGACCGGTGAGACGTTCACCCATCACGGCGATCGGTACGACTACGACGACATCCGCGTGCGTCCCGGCGGCCACCAGGATGGAGGTCTGGCTCGGCGGTATCGCCCCGTCGGAGCTGCGCCGGATCGGCCGCGTGGCCGACGGATGGCTGCCGTCGTTCGTGACCCCGGCCGACGCTGCACAGGGGCGTGTCGTGATCGAGGGGGTCTGCGCCGAACACGGCCGCTGCGATCGAGCACGATCACTACGGGGTCCTGATTCCGTACTCGTTCGGGCCGATCCCCGATCGGCTGTCGGCGCTGCTGGCGAAGCGGCGCCCCGACCTCGCTGACGTGTCCGAACTCGTGCCCACCTCGTGGGAAGGTCTCACCGACCTGATCGGCCGGTTCATCGACGTCGGCACGTCGAAGTTCGTCGTGTTGCCGCTCGTCGAGCCAGGCGGCTCCGACGCCTGGGTCGCGCACCTCACCGAGGCTGCCGAGGTCCTGCTGCCGCTCGAGACCCCCTGACGAACTGTCCACCGTCACACTGTGCCGGGACAAACGTGACAGTTGGCGGCGCGCCGCCCGAGAACAATCGACGCGCCGATGGAACCCGAGGTGGCCGTGTGACGTCCAACACACATGAAGCGTGAACGGCTCATCCCACTGGCACTCGCGACCGCTTCGCTCCTGGTCGCGGCGTCGTGCACGAACGACGAGTCGGCGCGGCCGTCGACGTCCGGCGACTCGACGGTCGCGACGACACCCGGCGACACGACCACGACCGAGCCGGCCCGCACGACGCCGGACTCGACCGTTCCGCGGCCGCGACCACAGGGCTTCGCCTCGGCGAACCTCGAGTTCTTCGGTGATTGTGCGGCGCTGCTGAGCTACATGCAGACCGAGGCGAGCGAGCGCGTCACCGCATGGGGACTGGTGGAGGGGGCTTCTACTACGGCGACGGACGTGTGATGGCCGAGGGTGACATGGCCGCCGACCCGACGATGCCGCGGAGTCCGCTCCGGACATCGGTGGCGCGCCGGAGGCAGTCGAAGGACAGGACTACTCGGGCACCAACACCCAGGAGGTCGGCGTCGACGAGGGTGACATCGTCGAGACCGACGGCGACGTACGTGTTCGTCGCCACGCCGGACGGCGTGCGCATCGTCGCGGTCGCCGACGCCGAGGTCGTCGCCGAGCTCGACGTGCCCGCAGGGCATCGCATCAGCTGCTGCTCGACGGCGACCGGCTGCTCGTGGTCACGCGAGCCGTGGAGCGGCGTCGACCGACACGATCGTGTCGCTGTTCGACGTCACCGACCCGACGAACCCCGCGCTGCTGCGCCGCTAGCCATCTCGAGGGTCGCGTCGTCGCGACCCGATCGATCGACGGCGTCGCCCGGCTGGTGCTGACCACGTCGTTCGACCAGCGCCTGCCGTTCGTGCAGCCCGACCAGTTCGGCCTCGACGAGGACCGTGCGCTCGAGCGCAACAAGGAGATCATCGCGCGAGTCGACCGTCGAGGACTGGTTGCCGCGTTGGTTCGACGAGGACGCCGACGGCATCGTTCGGCGCCATGTCGCAGTCGCTCGACTGCTGCGAGACGGTCGCCGCACCGCGCGAGTTCGCCGGGCTCGGCGCTCACGTGGATCGCCTCGATCGACCTGCACCGGCGACGGCAGCCCGATCGGCGTCCGCCGGCATCGTGTCGACGGCGACACCGTGTACGCCTCGACGACCAACCTCTACCTCGCCACGCATGCCGTGGGACTGGCGTGGTGCCAGCCGTGGCGGTCGAGGACGTCACGGGAGACGTCACCCGCCGAGACCAGTCCACCGCCGACCCTGATCCACCAGTTCCGCCTCGGCGACGGCACCGGCGCCACCTACGTGGCGTCCGGCGAGGTGCCCGGGTCGCTTGCTCAACCAGTTCGCGATGAGCGAGCACAACGGCGACCTGCGGGTCGCCACCACCACCGACGACTGGAACGGTTCGGCGAGCAGAGCGAGTCGGCCGTGTACGTGCTGCGCCCCGAGGGCGAGGAGTTGCGCCAGATCGGCGTCGGTCGGCGGGCTCGGCAAGGACCGAGCAGATCTACGCCGTCCGCTTCCTCGGGCACGCAGGCCTACGTCGTGACGTTCCGTCAGACCGACCCGCTGTACGTGATCGACCTCACCGATCCGACCAACCCGGTCGGTGACCGGCGAGCTGAAGATCCCCGGCTACTCGGCCTACCTGCATCCGGTCGGCGACGGCCTGCTGCTCGGCGTCGGCCAGGACGCCACCGAGGACGGCCGCACGCACGGCACGCAGCTGTCAGCTGTTCGACGTGAGCGATCCGACGAACCCGCAGCGCGATCGCACGCTGCCGATCGGTGGCTACAGCGAGGTCGAGTGGGACCACAAGGCGTTCCTGTACTGGCCGGAGGACGGCACGATCGTGCTGCCGGTGTCGCCCGGTTGGAACGACTGCGGGCCGGCGGACGACTGCCTGGCCGAAGAGCATCGCGAGCGCCGGCGGCGGCGTCGTCGTCGCCCAACTCGAGGGACGCGAGCTGGTCGGGCCCGTGGCACGATCAGCACGAGTCGCCTCGCGAATCAGTCGGGCTGCTGGAACCCGCTGCAGCGTTCGATGGTCATCGACGACGAGATGGTGACGGTCGGCCTCGACCAGATGAAGTTCACCGACCGCGCGACGCTCGGAACCCCGTGACTCGGTCACGCTGGGGCGACCCCGAGCAGTACGGCTGCTACTGGTACGTCGACTGAACGTCCGACACCCACGTTTGCGTTGCGGTTCTGCAGGAGCGGGTCATCCGAACCGCAACGCAAACCGGTCTGTTACGGCGGGCTGACCGAACCGCCAGCGCTCGATCGCAACGTGTTCACGTCGAAGTCGGCCGGCGGATACTTGATCGTGCGGTACGAGTTGCCGGAGTTCGGCAGCCCGACCGCCATCAGGCGACGGCCGTCGAGGGCGAGTTCCTCGAGGAACGGCTGTTGGCCGGCGCCCCAGTTGATCACCACCGAGTCCGCGGTCTGCCGAGCGCTGCCGAGCGTCGCGCCGCCGGGTGCGGGGTTGCGGAATTCCCACAACAGCGTCGCCGTGCCGCCGTCGACGTCGATCTCGTACGCGACGGCACGAGGCGGGCACGTGGCTCCCGGCTGGGCCTGGTTGTCGAGCATCGTCAACACGTTGCCGTTCAAGCGGGCGTCGTGCGGCCGTTTCGGACCACCGCATGTGTCGCCGATGATCGTGAGCTGGGCGCGACAGGCCCCGCAGGTCGCGGATTTCTCGCTGCCGGCGTACCCAGGGTCCACAGCACGCTTCCACTGTCACGGTCGACGCGGAAGACGCCGTCCATGTGGCGCACGGTGACGACGTAGTCGCCGTCGCTCTCGCGGTCGATGGCATTGATGTGGAACACGTCCCAGCCCTTGTTCTCGAAGCCTGGCGTCGTCGCGAAGTTGAGCGGGAAGGTGGACGAGGCCGGATCGAAGTAGTCGCTCATGCCTCCAACGCCAGATCCCGGGTGTTGTCGGCACGCACCTCCTCGATCACGCCATCGCTGAACGTGTCGGTCCAGTCGCGCCAGCGATGCGAGGGTTGCCGCGAGGTCACCGGTCTCGATCGGGTAGCTGATCAGCGCTCGCCGATTCGGGCCGCCAGGCAACTCGATGTAGTCGTGGTGATCGGTGGGCAGCTCGGTGGGCGCAGGATTGGTCGTGCGGTGCTTGATCGTCCCCGTTCCGTCCAGGTCGGTGAGCCAGTAGCCCTGGTTCTCGAAGATGCCGAACGGCCCGTACGACGGCGTGAAGGCGAGGCGGCCATCGGACAGCCGCTTGGCGTCCATCATCGAACTCGGCGTGCGCTTGTACCAGACCGGAGCGCCGTAGTGGTCGAGGATCATCACGAACGGCCCGTTGAGCGTCGGGTTCGGACTGGCGAACCCCGACGTCGTCAGGTACCAGCCGGCACTCGGGTTGCCGGGCCGCACGACCTCGAGCCGAGGGAAATCGGTCGGCACACAGCGGAAGTGATAGTTGCGAGTGGCGCCCTCTCGGGCCGTCGCGAGCACCACCGGCTGGTCGGTGGCCAGCGCGAAGGTGACCGTACCGGTGCCGACTGCCGTGGGTGGCCCGCCGGCGACCGACAGCGTCGCCGTGGTGAACGGCAGCAGGTCGACACTCATCGCAACGCTCGACGTGCCGTCCGCGGCGGTGGCGCCCGCACCGCACTCGATGACATAGTCCGTCGCAGCGGCATTGAACGGTGGCCACGCCGGCTTGTCGAACGTCAGCCGCTCGACCGGCGAACCGGGTGGCGCGGTCATCACGGCGAATACGTCGACGATGACGTTCGTGCGCACCGACGACACGATGCACACGCGCCGGTCGACGCCGAGTTCGATCGTCGCCAGGTTCGTCGCCGCTTCACCGGCGACGTAGTTGAGCGTCGACACGTCGGGTACCGATCCGCCGCAGGGGTACGCGGTGAGGAAGCCCGCGCCGGTCGCATCGGTCGACACGAAGTTCAGCATCACCGCGGCAGCGTCCGCCGCGTCCGCGGTGCCGGCGACCGGGTCGAACGACCTGACCTCACCGGCTTCGAGCGGTTGGAGCGGGCCGCCGATCCCGTTTCGGCTGTCGACGACACGGCGACCAGCGGTCGGCTCGACGACTGCCGTCGGACCGAAACCAGGCGCGACCGCGTAGAACCCGGTGACATCGACGATCACGTGGACCGTGGCGTCGGCGATCACACAGAGCGCATTCCCCGCACCGAGGCCGACGATCGCGCCGACGGCGCGGGCCTCGGACTGCTTGAAGTTGACGTTCGAGGCATTCGGCGCCGACTGCCCGCAGGGAAACGCCGTCATGTATCCCGGGCGCTCGGCGTTGGCGGCCGTCAGGTTCACGACGGCGGCGGCGGAGTTCGCCGGGATCACCGACGACGGGATGCGGATCTCACGGACCTGCAGCGGATCCAGCGCCGTGAAGCCGGGCCGGCGGCTGTCGTAGACACGCTGCGGAGCGATCGATCCGAACCGGTTCGGGCCGTCCGACCACCACCCGCTCAGGTCGACGATCAGGTCGGAGCGGCCGTGGCTGTAGACGCAGACACGGCGGTTCGCGTCGGGGATGGCGACCACGAGGTTCGGCGTGGCGAACCCGGCGCGTGCGTTGAGGTTCGACGTCTCGGGGCGACCGGCGTCGCACGGGTACACCGTGAAGTAGTCCGCCTCGCTGTTCACCGCCGTCATCGAGAGGGCCACCGCCTGCGCGTTCGACGGGATGTCGGCGCCGATGTCGATGATCATCGTGCAGCCCCGGTCGATCGGCACGCCGACGCCGCCGATCGTGTTGCGAGTGTCCACGAGTCGCCGCGGGTTGATCGGGGTGTAGCTGAGCAACGGCGCCGTCGTCGCTGCCCCGCCGGCGGGTTGTGGCGCGCACGTCACGTCCGCGGTGGCGGCCTGGGCCGGCGAAGCAGGTCCGAACATCGCCGGCACCGCCACGCCGATCAGGGTGGCGACCGAAACGAGCGTCCCGACGATCCGTCTCATCGAGCCGAAGGTAGCCGCTGTCGCCCGCTGAGCTGCCGTCGACCCCCCACGGCGAGCCGATGCCTGAGCGCTCCGTCCATTCGGTACCGAGCCACACACCACTCTGGGTTTGTGTCAGCGACGAGACCTCCCGTAGCGATGCGTGCTGACACAAATCGCAGGTGTGGGCTCCGCCCAGGATTTGTGTCAGCGACAACGGCCGACGGAGCAATGCGTGCTGACACAAACCGGTTCGGGGCAGGCCGGACTCCGAGCAAGGGTCACCCGCGAGCGGTCACCCGCGCTTCTGGATGTTGGCCCACTCGTCTCGCAGACCGACCGTGCGGTGGAACAGCATCGGCTCGTCGGGGTCGGCGGCGAAGTATCCGAGCCGCTCGAACTGCACGACCTGACCCGGCTCGGTGTCGCCGAGCGCCGGTTCGACCTTGGCACCGACGAGGAGTTCGCGCGAGTCCGGGTTCAGATCGTCGAGTGGGTCCCCGGTCGCCTCCCCCGGTAGCTCCGGCGTGAACAGCCGGTCGTAGAGCGCGACGGTGGCATCGACGGCGTGTGCAGCCGACACCCAGTGCATCGTCGACTTGACCTTGCGGCCGTCGGGTGCGTTGCCGCCCCGGGTCTCGGGGTCGTAGGTGACCTGGACCTCGACCACGTTGCCGTCGGCGTCGGTGTCGAACCCGGTCGCGGTGACGAAGTACGCACCGCGCAGGCGAACCTCCTTGCCGGGCGACAGCCGGAAGTACTTGGGAGCCGGCTCGGCCATGAAGTCGTCCTGCTCGATGTAGAGCACCCCGGTGAATGGCACCGTCCGGATGCCGTCGTCGGCGTTCTCCGGGTTGTTGCTGAGCTCGACGTGTTCGACCACCGGCTCGCCGGCGTCGTCGACGGGCCAGTTGGTGATCACGACCCGGAGTGGACGCAGCACCGCCATCCGGCGCAGGGCGACGCGGTTCAGTTGGGTCCGGACGAACGACTCGAGCAGCTCGATCTGATGGCGGCTGTTGGTGCGCGAGACGCCGATGAAGTCGCAGAACTCCCGGATCGCCGAGGCCGGGTAGCCCCGTCGGCGCAACCCGCGCAGCGTCGGCATGCGCGGGTCGTCCCAGCCATCGACGATGCCGTCGGCGACCAGCTTGGCGAGCTTGCGCTTCGAGGTGACGGTGTGGGTGAGTTCGAGCCGGGCGAACTCGGTCTGGCGCGGTTGCTCGAACGGCAACGGCAACTGCTCGAGATACCAGTCGTACAGCGCCCGATGGCTGTCGAACTCGAGCGTGCACAACGAGTGGGTGACGCCTTCGATCGCGTCGCTCTGCCCGTGCGCCCAGTCGTACGTCGGGTAGATGCTCCAGAGCGCCCCGGTGCGGTGGTGGTGCACACCGCGGATCCGGTACATCACCGGGTCGCGCATCTGCATGTTCTCGTGCTGCATGTCGATCTTGGCGCGCAGCACGTGCGATCCCTCGGCGAACTCGCCTGCCCGCATCCGGCGGAACAGGTCGAGGTTCTCGTCGACCGACCGATCCCGGAACGGGCTCTCGACACCGGACTTGCCGTAGCCGCCGCGTTGCGCCGAGATGGTCTCGCCGTCCTGGTCGTCGACGTAGGCGAGACCCTTCGTGATCAGCAGTTCGGCCCAGTCGTAGAGCTGTTCGAAGTAGTCGCTGGCGAACAGCGGCTCGCCCTCGATCGGGAAGCCCAGCCAGGCGAGGTCCGCAATGATTCCGTCGACGTAGCTCGTGTCCTCGGTGTCGGGGTTGGTGTCGTCGAAGCGCAGGTTGCAGACACCACCGAACTCGGCTGCGATGCCGAAGTCGACCGTGATCGCCTTGGCATGACCGATGTGCAGGTAGCCGTTCGGCTCCGGCGGGAACCGTGTCTGGACGCGCCCACCGAAGGTGCCCTGCTCGTTGTCGGCTCGCACGAGATCGCGAACGAAGTTCGAGGCGGCAGGGAGTCCGTCGGCGGCAGGCATGGCGACGACCAGTATGGACGCCAGCCCCTCATTCGCCGCAGACCGTTGTGCCGGAGTACAACGTGGACATGACTCCCCTCGACATCGTCCGTCAGACCTCCCCGATCGTCAACCAGGCCGGCAACCGCTTCTACTTCGACGCCGAGACCATGGCGCGAGGCAAGGAACTCGGCCTCGACGGCTTCCGGTTCTACTTCCTCGGACGCGGCGGTGTGCTCGGCGATGTCGACCCCGCCGTGATCGGGGCGGCCTTCGGCTACTTCAGCCCGGGCGTCATCGAGCTCATGTGGGATTCCGCGAAGCAGGTCCTGGCCCCGAGGGAAGCTGCCCGTGAATACCTCGCATGCGCCGACCGGTTCGGTGTCGCCAAGCTGGACGGCATCGACGTGCTCGACGCATTCAACGACGCTGCGGAAACGGTCATCGCCTCGGTGGACCGTTCGGCGCTCTCGCTGTTCGCCGCGATCGCCGCGGAGCCGCTGCCCGATCACCCCGCAGCCCGCGCCTACCGGAACGTCTGCATCCTTCGCGAGCTGCGCGGCAGCGTCCATCTGCTCGCCATCGTCGCCACGGGCGTGTCGCCGTTGGTCGCCCATGCGATCCGGCGGCCCGACGACGTCACCTCGTTCGGCTGGGAGTCCGCCCCGGACATCTCCGACGAGGACCGCAGTCGTCTCGAGGTCGCCGACGAACTGACCGATCGCCTGCTCGTGCCGTCGATCGAAGCCCTGACCGACGCTCAGCGAGACGCCTTCGTGACGGGTATCGAGGTGATCGGCGCCCACCTCGACTGCTGACCCGCCGTTGGTTCCCGACTCCACCCCACGTTGCGATGAGCCAACCGCCCGAATAGCGGCTCTTCGCTCATCGCGACCGAGGTCAGCACCCCACCGATGAGCCAACCGCCCGAATAGCGGCTCTTCGCTCATCGCAACGGAAGGGCCGGCGGGAAAGGCGGCACGACGCGACGACCGATCAGTCGACGCTCAACCCGTGGGCTGGTCGTCCGGCCAGTCTGCCTCGATGCCGGCCATGATGTCATCGAGTGCCTCCGGGCCCTCGTGGAACCAGTCGACCATTCCGTCCCAGAAGGTGCGACCTCCGACCCCCTCGGGCATCATGTCGGAGGCGTCGAACCGGAACCCGTCCGTGACGAGGGCTGCATGCGTGAGTTCGGCGATGCGGCGTTCGGTCGCGTTGGGAATCGCGTCGAGGTCGAATCGCGTGTTGGCGGGGATGTGCCCGACGCCGGCCTCGACGGAGGCCCGGCCATAGTCGGGCGACGCGATGTACTTCATCACCTCACGGACCTCGGGCCGATCGGTCACGGCGATGACGTAGCCGCCTGCACCGACCATCGTGTCGGAGTATCGCGGGTCGATCGTCGGGAAGTCGAAGGCGTCGGCGACGTCCCCCGCTGGACTCCCACTGAACGCTGGGGTGGTCGAGGCCATCGGCAGGAAGATGCAGCCAGGAGGTTCCTGCACCAACGCGAGGGGTCCCTCTCGAAACGAGGTCTGGGCCGCCGCGGCCGGGCTGCGATCGAGGTACTCAGGCGTGAACACGAGTTCGCCGGCGCGGCGTGCCGCCGCAACAGCCGCCGGGTGATCGAAGTCGACCTGGTGGAATGCCCATGCGTCGTAGAAGTCGGGTCCCTCGGACCGGAGGAGGACGGACTCGACGATGTCGGTGGCCGGCCAGCCGCTGGCCGTCCCGGACTCGATGTTGATGCACCACGGGGTGTCACCGCGTGCGACGATCTGGTCGCTGATCGACATCAGTTCGTCCCAGGTCTCCGGCGCCCCCTGCGCCCAATCTGTCGAACGCCGCGATGTTGTACCAGACGAGAGACTTTGCGTCGAGCCCGCTCCAGACCCCGTAGACGGGTCCGGTCGAGGACGGCCATGATCCGTCGTCGCCGCGCGAGAGCAGGCTCGTCAGGTACGGGCTCTGGGCCGATTCGAGCGAGTCGCGGTCGAGGTAGCGCGTGAGGTCCATCGCCCGATCGGGAGCGATCGAGGGGATCGCTCCCGGCGGCAAAACGTTCAGGATGTCCCCTTCATTGGGTCCGAGTTCGAATGTGTCCTGATCGTTGCGTTCCGACTTGACGACCACACTGATTCCGGTGTCCTCGGTGAAGGTGTCGAAGTTGGCCTGCATCGCGGTCTTCAAGTCTCCCGGGACACCGGTCACCAACTCGACGGTCGCTCCGGCGAGTGGTTGTGTGTTCCCACCGCCGGCGTAGGCCTCGTCACCGCCGGCGATCCCCAGACCGGATGCGACGGGAGTTCTCGGGTCGGAACACGTGTCGAGTTCGGCGGCCCGGCACTCCTCGTCCGTGAGATTCCTCGTCACCTGACCTTGAGCGAGCCGAATGAGCTCGTCCGGTGGCAACAGGAAGACGCCTCCCCCGGCACCCGCTCTGAGCGCCACGGGCGCCGTGTCCACCGGGTACTGCGTTCCGGTGGCTTGCACTCCTGCGTGCAATGCATCCATGACCTCGGGCGAGAGTTCGCCGAGTGGAGACGCCACGCGTGCGGCTTCGATCGCCAACATGTTCGCCAGCTCCGGATCGGATTCGGTCAACAGTTGAGCACGGCCCGCGATGTCGCGTGCCGCGGCCGATCGGCTGATCTCTGCCGCGAGTTCCGATGCATGGCGCTGTTGCACGACGGCATATGCACCCAGCGCGAGGACGAGGAGGATCGTCACGGCCATCGCGACCAGGATCCGGGATCGCCGCCGCAGCTTCATCTCGCGCCGTTCCTCGTTCACCTGGGCGAGACGTCGTTGTGACTCCGCGAGTTCGCTCGACTCCAGGAACTCGTGCTCAGCGGTGGTGAGGCCGATCGGTGGCCTCTCGACCCAGCCCTCGTACTTCGCGAGCCTTCCGCCCGTGAGCACGTACGCCGGATCGCGATCGTGCTGAACCCAGTCGTCGACCGCCTCGGCCAGACGACGTTCGGCATCGACGTCCGCGCGTGCGTCGTCGATCCATCGTTGCAGCCTCGGCCATGCGCTGAGCAGGGCCTCGTGGGCGATTTCGACGGTGGGCCCACGCGACACCGGGTGGCGATCGAACGCGAGGAGCCGGTGGCGGGCGAAGGTGTCGGTGACGTGTCGCGGCGTAGGGGCCGACGCCACTGATCGCGATGAGTTCGGACATCTGTACCCGCCGCCGTGTGTCGCCGGACCCTTCGCCGAGCGTCACGAGCCGCAGGAAGATCTGCCTCGCTGCTCGCTGCTCGTCGGTCTCCAGGCTGACGTAGATCGCTTCGGCCCGGTCGACCAGCGCACCGGACACTCCGCCGAGCTCGCGATACGCCGACACCGTGAGCGTGTTGCCGGCGCGCCGCTCGAACAGCTCGGTCAGCGTGTACTGCAGCAGTGGGAGGGCGGCCGGCCGATCGACGACCGCGGCGACCAACTCGCCGACCAACGGGGGTTCACAGACCGCCCCGACGCGCTCGGCGGGCCCCGACACCGCTCGCTCGAGATCCTCGGGCGACATCGGAGTGAGCAACTCGGTGCCGCTGCGCAGGAGTTCCCCCAGGCCGCGATGCTCGAGCGGCCGGTCGTAGAAGTCCGCCCGCAAGGTGACCAGCACTCTGAGGCGGCTGTGGTCGGCGCGGACCGCGTCGACGAGTGCGTCGACGAAACGCGCCGCCTCGTCCGGAGCGCTCTGCGTGAACAGTTCCTCGAACTGGTCGACGACCAGCACGAGCGTCGACGTCTCCTCGGCGAGCACCCGTTCCACCGCCCGATGAATGCCCCGGCTACCACTGAGCACCTCCAACAACGACGGCGGCGGTTTTACGGCGACCGTCAGCAAGGCGAGCTCGAGCTGCTCGAACGGATGCGTGCCCGGCACCATCTCGACCGTGAACCACTCCTGTGATCCCGGTGCTGCACCCTGCCGGAGTGCAGGGAGCACGCCGGCGCGCACGACGCTCGACTTGCCGCTGCCGCTCGGGCCCACCACCGCAACGAATCGCCCGAGATGGCCGGCCCTGCTCAGCCGCGCCACCACCCGTTCGACGAAGCGCCCGCGTCCGAAGAAGTCGCGAGCGTCGCCCTGGCCGAAGCTGCGCAGCCCCTTGTACGGGTTCTCCTCGATCACCGGCGTCGCGTGGTCGCCATCGCTCCGGAGGGCGGTGACCACTGCGCTGCGGAACGCACCAGCGTCGTCGAATCGGGCCGAGGTCTCATCCTCGGTGGCACGCTGGAGTACCGACGCGAGTTGCCCGTCGAGACCGACGAGGAGATCGGAGATGTCGCCGGTCCGACCCGTGACGGCCTGCGCGACCGTGATCGCAAGGCCGTAGAGATCAGCGGCGGCAGACGGAGAATCTCCGTTGCGAGCCTCGGGGAATGCGAGGCGTGGCGAACGCCCCGAGACGGTCGCGTCGACCCGTGCCGCCACCGCGATCTCGAAGTCGGCGAGGTAGGCGTTGTCGGAGTCGTCGACGACGATCGTGTCCGGGCCGACCCGACCGTGCGTGACGCCGCTGCGGTGGGCGGTCTCGAGCGCTGCTCCGATCTGATCGACCAGCCTGGCGAGCCGGTCGGTGCTCATCGGGCCGTGCGCGATCGAGTCTGCCAGCGTTCCACCGCGCATGTAGCGCATCACGAGGTAGGCAGCACCAGGTTCGCGCCAGTAGTCGTAGAGCGGAACGATGTGCGGATGTTCGAGACGGGCGATGAGCTGTGCTTCGTCCTCGAACCGCCGGATGAACGTCGGGTCATCGGCCAGTTCCGGTCGGATGACCTTGATCACGACTTCGCGGCCGACGGCCGCGTGGAAGGCCGTGTAGAGCACGCCCGAACCGCGCTCGCCGAGCCGGTCACGAATCTCGTAGCCGCGCACCGAGAGCCCGGGCGAGATGCCCCCGTCGGAGCGAACCGCGCGATGGTCCGTGTCGAGCGACGGATCGCTGGTCACGATCCGCTCGTTGAGTCGTTGCAGACGCCGCCGACGGCTCGATCCCGAGTTCCTCGCCGAGCCGCCCACGCAGGAGCCGGTAGCTCCGCAGGGCGTCGGCGGCGCGACCTGATCGGTAGAGCGTCAGCATCAGCGCACCGGTGAGTTGCTCACGGGTGGGATGCTGCTGCACCAGGCTCTCGAGCTCGCCCACCAACTCGCGAGTGACTCCGCGGCGGAGGTCGGCGTCGATTCGGCTCTCGACGGCTTCGAGGCGCAGTTCCTCCAGGCGACAGATCTCGGCCTGGGCCCACGGTTCGTAGACGAAGTCCGCATACGCCGGCCCGCGCCACAACGCAAGCGCCTCGGCGAACACGATCGACGCCGCGGCAGGGTCGCTTCCGGTCAGTGCCCTCCCCTCCACCAACAGCCGTTCGAAGTCCACGGCATCGACCTCATGCGACGCGACGTCGAGCACGTAGCCGGGCGAACGGGTGTGCAACGGGCCATCGTTCGACCGGGTCCCGTTCTCGGGTTCGAGGGACTTTCGGAGGTTGGAGACGTGCACCCAGAGAGCGTTCTGCCGCTCGGGAGCCGCATCGTTTCCCCAGATCTCGTTGATCAGTCGATCGGTCGAGACCACCCGGTTCGAGTTGATCAGCAAGATCCCCAGCAGGGCGCGCTGCTTCGGCGAGCCGAGGTGGACGGGTTCGCCGCCACAGGTGACAGCGAGCGGTCCGAGCACGCCGAATCGAACGATTGCCGTCGCCTGCGGTGCACCGTCGCGCATCGAAAACCCCTCCTCACCGTAGCCCCGCAGTGCACTCGATCACAGCAGCCTTAACGACGCCTTAAGCGGCGTCGGCCAGACGGCACAGCTCGTCGAAAGCCATTCGCAGCGACGTCAGAGTGACCTTCAGGCACCTGCCAGTGCCCGCTTCGACAGTGGCGGCATGTGGCGAAACCTGTCCAGAACCGTGCTCGCGATGAGTTCGATCGTCACCCTCGGATTCGTGACCCCGAGTGACGTAGCAGACTGCTCGCACAGGGGTCGACGGAGAGGTCCAGTTCGTCGACATGCCGGACGAGTTCGTCGACATGGCGAACTGGGCGATGGATCTGTTCGACGAAGCGGGACTGCGACTCCCCGCCATGCGGTTCGTCCACCACGGAGACGACCGAGGCGCCTGTGGCGGATGGAGCGGTGCTCACCGCCATGTCGACGGCCGGAGCACGATCGACATCTGCACGAGCGATCCCGGCAACGTGACCGCAGCACTCGTCCTGCACGAGACCGCGCACGCATGGGCCGCCCACGACCTGTCCGACGACCGCAGGGCCGACTTTCAGACACTCCGTGGTTGGGAGTACTGGAGAGACCACCGTCGAGCCAAGTGGCACGACAATGGCTCCGAGCAAGCCGCCGAGATCATGGTCTGGGGACTGATCGATCGACCGGTCGGGATCATCACGATCGACGACCACACCTGCGCCGACCTGAACGCCGGCTACCGATCGTTGACCGGCCAACCGCCACTCCACGGCTTCGAGGACCACTGCTGACGCCGCTCGACGAGCTCGGGTCCCATCCCAGGGCGTGGTTCGCCGGAGTGTGCGACCGTCAGAGGACGTGGTCGTAGCGATGCGGAGGCATGATCGCTGCGAAGTAGTGATCTTCGGCGGCCGACCAGCGTGCTTCCCAGTCAGCCCGATAGTGATCGCCTTCGCGCTGGAGGAGCTGACGTCGGCGTTGCGCCGATGGAGTGTCGAGCAGGATGCGAATGTCGAGCACATCGTGCAGCTCTGGTCGAGCGCTGTAGGCACCCTCCAGGATGACGACGTCGGCCGACCTCACCGATGTCGGTGTCGATCGCAGTGGGACGCGATCGGAGTTCCAGTCGGGTGCCTCCCAGTCGAACGCGTGCCAGCTGGCGATCCCGCGCAGGCGAAGCTCGTCGAGGACTCGGAGCTGGCGACGCCAGTCGATCACATGGTTCGCCTTCTCCGCGGGCGACCGTTCGTCCCAACACTCCTCGGTACCTCCCGCGTAGAAGTCGTCGCCCCCGATCACTCTGACGGTGAGGCCTCGGGACCTGCATGCGTCTGCGAGGACACCTGCGAGCGTTGACTTGCCAGCCCCACTTCGGCCATCGAGTGCGACGAAGACACAGCGTCGCAGCGATGCTTGACGAGCGATCAGCGCATCGACAATCGGCTGTGCGATCTGTTTCGGAGTTGGGGGCAGGTCGTCTGGGGGATCGTCCAGCGCATCGGCCATCAACGCAGTCTGCCCTCGAACGCTCGTCTGGAGGTCGGAGTTCTCGAGTGGCCCTGCGCCATTGCCACACGATCGTTTCGAGTCGTGCGGTCGGCCAAGATGGAGCGGAACTCGGCAACGGGAAGCGAGAGACATGAGCCGTCACATCCAAGTCACGTTCGACGCACTGGACCCGCGAGCGTTGTCCACGTTCTGGCGCGATGCGTTGGGCTACGTTCACCCGGGTCCACCCGGCGTCGTCGTGCCACATGGAGCTGACCCACTCGCCGCTTGGGACGAGTTCCTCGAACGACTCGGGATACCGGAGGGCCAGCGGAACACGCGATCGGCGATCGAGGATCCCGCCGGGCACGGACCTCGCCTCTTCTTCCAGCAGGTGCTCGACGGCAAGGTCGCGAAGAACCGCGTGCACGTCGACGTCCGGGCCGCTCCTGGACTGAGCGGAGCGGAACGAATGGCTGCGTTGGAACTCGAGTGCGAACGTCTGGTGGCGCTGGGAGCGAAGCGTCTGCGCCGGGAAGAACCCGCTGCACCCATGACCGCCGGACACATCGTCATGGCCGATCCGGAAGGAAACGAGTTCTGCCTCGACTGATGCCGTCGTACCTGTCGTCAACGTCGCGGCAGCAGGCGCGAACCAGTGCCGTACAGAGCGGTCGGTCGAATTCCAACGACGGTTGATGCGGCTTGTGGCAACGTGTTGGTCGGACCGCCGGAGACCACCGCACCTCATGAACCCATCGACCTCATCCCCAGCAGATCGCGGCGCCGCAGCCGTGCGCACGCGTGCGTGGCGAGATGGTGAGCTGATCTCGGAGGGCTTCCCGGTCGCGGACGTCTCCGAGCATCTTGCTGCGGACCCGAGCGTCGTTGTGTGGGTTGACCTGTGCGAACCTGACCGCGAGGAACTGCTGGTCCTTGCTGATGAGTTGTCGTTGCATGAGCTTGCGGTCGAGGACGCGCTCGGGCCGCATCAGCGTCCCAAGCTCGATCACTACGACACCCACCAGTTTCTGTCGATTCATGCCGTGCGCCTCGATCCGGACAGCGGGGAACTCGACGAGACCGAGATCGACGCGTTCATCAACCCCAGGTGGATGATCACGATCCGCAAGAACGACCGGTTCCCGATCGAACCGGTGGTGCAACGCTGGGATCGATCCGCAGCCTTGGCGCACCACGGTGTCGCGTTCTTGCTGTATGGGCTGCTGGATCACGTCGTCGACCAGTACTTCGTCGCCGTCGACCAGCTTCGACGAGTTCTACGACACGCTCAGCCAGGCGCTGTTCGACGAGCGGCCACTCGATCCGACCGACCAACGGCACTGGTTCGCGATGCGCAGGTCGCTCGTGCGGTTCCACCGGCTCGTGGTGTCGATGCGCGAAGCGGTGTCGTCGATCATGCGACGCGAGCAGGATCTTGCTGGCGATCTCTACCCGTACTATCAGGACGTGTACGACCACGTGCTGCGGATCGGTGAGTCCTCCGACGCCTTGCGTGACCTCGGTGCGACGATTGTCGAGACCAACCTGACGTTGCGGGATTTCCGCCAGAACCAGGTCGTCAAGCGGGTCGGCAGCTGGGCGGCCATCATCGCCGTGCCGACGCTGATCACTGGCTACTACGGGATGAACGTCCCCTATCCGAGCTCGGGTACCACGGCCGGTGTCGTCGTGTCCGCCGCGCTCGCACTCGGTCTCCCGGCCGGGATGTTCGTGTACTTCCGCCATCGAGACTGGCTCTGAACCGTGGCACATCCCAAGCAACCCCGGATACGTTCACTCGTGCGGACCCGGCGCCCCACCCGCGAACGCGTCGTCAGCTTCGAACACCACGACGACGGACTCAATGCCGACACCTCGGCTCCGCGGTCGGCGTCACCCATTGTCGACAGCGCCATCTATCTCGACGGTCGACGCGTCGCCACGATGGACACGATCGCCGACACGGTCGTCCAACTCGACCGCCGACCCGGCGGCTGTGCCTGGATCGGCCTGTATCGACCCACCGACACCGAGGTCCACACGCTCGCCGAACAGTTCGGGCTCCACCACCTTGCGGTCGAGGACGCCATCCACGCACACCAACGCCCCAAGCTCGAACGCTACGACGACACCCTGTTCGTCGTGCTCCGCCCGGCCCGTTACCGAGACGACCTCGAAGAGGTCGAGTTCGGTGAGGTCCACCTGTTCACCGGCGCCAACTTCGTCCTCACCGTCCGCCACAGCGAGGCTCCCGAGTTCACCAGCGTCCGGCGACGCCTCGAGGACCAACCCGACCTGCTCCGCCAAGGCCCCGAAGCGGTCCTGTACGCCGTCATGGACCAAGTGGTCGACGGCTACTACCCGGTCGTCACCGGGCTCGGCAACGACATCGACGAAATCGAGATCGAGGTGTTCTCGGGCGCCCCCGAGGTCTCGCGCCGGATCTACGAACTGTCACGTGAAGTCGCCGACTTCCACCGCGCCGCACGACCACTCGCACAGGTGATCGCCGACCTGCGGTCCGGGTTCGACAAGTACTCCGTCGACGATGAACTCCAGCGTTACCTCCGCGACGTCGAGGACCATCTCACACAGATCACCGAACGCATCGAGGAATACCGCACCGCGCTCCGCGACATGCTCACGGTCAACGCCACACTCGTCGCCCAACGCCAGAACGACGAGATGCGACGCCTCACCGAGACCAGCAACGCCCAGAACGAGGAAGTCAAGAAGATCTCCGCCTGGGCAGCCATCCTGTTCGCGCCCACACTCATCGGAACCATCTACGGCATGAACTTCACCCACATGCCCGAACTCGACTGGCGATACGGGTACCCCCTCGCACTCAGCCTCATGGCCCTCACCTGCGGCACCCTCTACTACGTGTTCAAACGGCGCGACTGGCTCTAGACATCGGACTTCAGGTCCTACGACGGCGCAGGAGGGTGACGATGGCCACGACCGTCAGGCCGACGACGAGACCGATGAGCGCGGAGATCAGCGTGTTGGCCAACCACGCCGCGACCCCGCCGACGGCATCCAGATCGGACACCGCGTTCTCGAGGTCGTGGACGAAGTCATAGGGGGTGTGCCAGCCGAGTTCGGCTGCGCCGACCAGCAGGATGTGCCCACCCACCCACAGCATCGCCGCCATGCCGATCACCGACAGCGCCGCCAACAGCTTGGGCATGGCGTGAACCATGTAGCGCCCGACCCGCTGCGAACCTTCCGAGGGCCGCTGGCTGAGCACCAGCCCGACGTCGTCCATCTTGACGATGAGCGCGACCACGCCGTAGACGATCCCGGTGATCAGCACGGCCACGACCACGAGAATGATCGCCCGTTGCAGCAAACCCTCGTCGAGCACCTCCTTCAGGGCGATCACCATGATCTCCGCCGACAGGATGAAATCGGTTCGCACCGCACCGGCGACAACCTTCGCTTCGGCCTCGGCGCCTTGGACGACTGCCGGCGCCGGATCGTCACCGTGGTCCCGGTGCGTGAGACGGTGGTGGATCTTCTCGGCCCCTTCGAAGCAGAGATACGTGCCGCCGATCATCAAGATGACTTCGACCAGCAACGGTGCCACCGCGCTCAAGAGCAACGCCGCCGGGAGGATGAACAGCAGCTTGTTGCGCAGCGAGCCCTTCGCGATCTTCCCGATGATCGGTAGCTCACGGTTGGCCGTAAGACCCTGCACGTACGCCGGCGTGACGGCGGTGTCGTCGACGACCACGCCCGCGGCTTTCACGCTCGCTCGACCGGCCGCCGCACCGACGTCGTCAACCGACGATGCCGCCAACTTGGCGAGCGCAGCGACGTCGTCGAGTAGAGCCGCGAGCCCACCTGCCATGTTGCGAGAAGCTACTTCGTCCTCACTCGTGAACGACAGAATGAGCCGAGCGAAGTCGTACCCGAGACGGCGTCGAGGAACTGACCCTCGTTCGGGACCTTCCCGGTCCGAAATGGCGCCGACCCTCAGCTCCCACGACGCCCGCGCCGCCACCCTCTTCATCCGATTCCTCCTTCCAGCGAGATCGGCGTCAGAGTGCCAACGAGTCCGAGCGCGCAGGCTGAGAATCGCCTTGCAGCGGAGTGCCACCAATCGCCGGGTCGTGGGCCGGGGGTAGCGCCGCTCCCAAACACCAGGAGCCCACCGAGGTATCCCCGACCGCCGAGCACGGCCACTTCACAGCATCGTCGCTCATCGCACTCACGGCGTGAGGGCCGATGCGTAGCATGGGCGTCGGGATGACGGCGCTTACCTGGCAGATCGAACGGCTCGATGTCGATGCGTATCTCGCCCGGATCGGTCTGTCGGTGCAGCCACCGTCTCGTTCGGCCCTCGACCGCCTGCTCGAGGCCCACGTTCGGACGTTCACGTTCGACAACATCGACGTGCTGCTCGAACAACATCTGGGAGTCGGCCTCGACGTTGTCCAATCGAAGTTCGTCGGTCGCGGTCGGGGTGGGTACTGCTTCGAACACGCGACGTTGTTCGCTGCGGCGATCGAGCGGCTCGGCTACACCGTGGAGCGGCGGCTCGGCCGTGTGGGTGACACGAACGAGGCGGCCCGCACGCACGCCGTGGTGGTCGTGACGGTCGACAGCCAGCGGTTGCTGTGCGATCCCGGTTTCGGATTCAGCACGCTGCGCGCAATTCCGCTCGTGGACGGAGCGGAGGACGACTACTGCGGACGCGTCCTTCGTATCTGCGAGGTGACCGAAGGTTCAGGTCGCGGGTGGGAGTTGCACCGCCGCGGGCTGGACGGTTGGGAACTCGCCCACACACACGACGAGTTGCCGGTCCGCCCAATCGACGTGGTGCACGGTCATCACTACACGAGCACCTTTCCGGCGAGCCACTTTCGTCGGATGCTGATGGTTGCCGGTCAAGCGGCAGACAGCCACCTCACGATCACCGAGTCGACCGTGACCGTGCGTCGCCCTGGAGCACCGACCGAACATCGCCGAATCACGCTCGACGACGTACCGAACCTCCTTTGCCAGCTGAACGTCCCGCTGACCGACGAGGAGTCGGACCGCCTGTCGAGACGGCTCGCTGAACTCTGAACCGAGCGTTCGCAAGTGCCGCCGAACGCGGGGTCTGCAATGATGTGGATCTCGACGCCAGGGGGCCCGATGTGAACAGCGACGACGTGAAACGTCTGCTCATCGCACATACCGACGCATGGAACGGCCATGACATCGAGCGACTGATGAGCTTGTTCGCTGACGATTGCGTTTTTGATGCATCAGGCGGAACGGAGTCTCATGGCCGCAGGTTCGTCGGCCGCGATCAGGTCACGAGCGCGTTCGCTGATGTGCTCGACTCGATGCCGGACGCGAACTGGGGCGATGGCCACCACCACGTGATCTCCGATGACTATGGCGTATCGGAATGGAGACTGACCGGCACTCTCCTCGATGGCAGTCGCGTCGATGTCTTCGGCTGCGATTTTCTCACCGTCCGCGACGACAAGATCGTTCGAAAGAACTCCTTCCGGAAGCAGCGACCGCCGGTCGCTGACTAGCAACGTCCCACAACAACGCCGGCGTCGACGATGCGATTACGTGGTATCGCACTGGGGCATTGCGATGCGGCGGTCAGCCGGTCGTCGGGTTCGGGATATGCGTGTCGGTCTGCGCGACCTTCGGCGGGATCCGACGAATGCTCAAAGGTTGACCGACCCACAACGCACCCATCTCGGCGACAAGCGACAACGGGCGTCACGCGTGTTCGGACTCGGCGCGGATCGTCTCGAGTACGGCCGCTGCGTCCAAGGATTCGAGATCAGGTTCCGGTTCGATGGAGAGCTCGTCGATGAGCAAACGGAACGCGGCCGGGGAGCAGTCCTCCTCCGGATTCGCAACGACCACCCGGTCGTGCAACTCGTCAGCGCGTCGGGCCATGTAGATCAGGGTACTCGCCACGAGCGATACCCCGCATGCGCCGAACGCTTGCGGAAGCTCCCGATGCGACCGACTCAGCCGGGACGCCCGCGAAGGTGTTGCACTGCAGTTGGGCCGTTCTATGCGGGTCGACGCTGGCAGAGGAACGGGTTGTCGCTCGTCGTTACCGAGTGCGATGATCGCTCACTACGAAGTCGATGATCTGGTCGAGACCCGGCTGATATTCCTGGTCGGTGGCGACCTGCAGCATCGGGACGTCGAAGTCCGTTCTCATGTCGTCGACCACCGATTCCATCCGCGAGATCGCTTCTGTCGTGTGGTCATCGATACTGACCTTGCCGAGTGCGTCGAGCACCGGCTGCCGGTTCAACAGCCCATCGTTCATCTCACGATGGGTGAACCTCGACATGGCCTCCCGACACGTCGTCATCAGTACCACGCAGTCTGCCGCTGCGGTGATGCGCACCCAGTCATGTGGGCGACTCTGACCGATGACGTACTCCACGACGCAGCTGACGCCCAGGCCCGCGGTCGTCTCAATCATCCGCAGCAACGTCTCGACTGCCTCGTCCGCGGTCGGCACGCGTCGAGGGTTCGGCGTCCACCCTCCGTCAGTGAAGAACAGCCCGCCGCGGACGTCGTCACGAGCGACAAAGGGGATTCGCAGCAACCTGGCGAGTTCGGCTCCCAGAGTGCTCTTGCCGCTCCCCGGCGCGCCCGTCACCAAGACGATTCGAGCTCGATTCATCAGCATGCGCTGCTCGTTCATCATCACGATCCTGGCAGCCGCGACCACGTCGCGGCGCTGACCGCAGAAAGACAGGGCTACGGGCTACGTGACGTCTGCGGACGTACTCTCAGGCGATGGCCGGCGCCAAACGTCGTTACACCGACGATGTTCCCGACGACGTCACGACCCGTCTTCGTGCGATCTGCCTTGCGCTTCCCGACGCCTACGAGGAACGAGCTTGGGTGGGGACTCGGTGGATGGTGCGCAAGCGGACCTTTGCGCACGTTCTGGGCGTCGAGGACGAAGGCGCTGACCCAGCCGTCGTGCTCTCGTTTCGTTCCGAGGGCGAGGAGCTCGAGGTACTTCGCCGTGCCGGGCATCCGTTCTTCGTCCTCGGGTGGGGTCGCGACGCGATGGGTATGGTGCTCGACGACGTCGACTGGGACGAGGTTGCCGAGCTCGTGACCGAGAGCTTCTGCGTGTTGGCCCCGAAGAAGCTGACCTCGCTCGTCGATCGTCCGCCAACCGCCAAACCCTGACGCAGCGGCGGGAGCCCGAGCAGCACCGCGCCACAGTCGTCGATGGGAGCAGTCGTCCCTCGGCGACAGCATTTCGGGTGGGGTCCGATTTCGATGGAATCATCTCGCGCCACGGAAGGGGCCGCACTGCAGCGCGGGCTGTACCCGCTCGCCGGTGATTCTCCCTGACACTGACGGCGCATTATCGAGCTTGTCTCCCGGACACCTTCGACACTTGCGTCGACCGGCGATAAACGCCGCAACGCCGACTCGATCGATCACGCGCGTAGGGCGGCCTCGGTGGTGTCGTTGGCGGGGAAGAACAATTCGATCGCGAGTTCGTCAAGCGTGACGTCGAGCGGTGTTCCGAACGTGGTCAGCGTGGTGAAGAACGACAACTCGGCGCCGTGCTTGGACACTACAAGCGGCACGAGGATCCTTACCTCGTCACCGGCATCGGTGGCGGCTCGACGAAGGACCCGCGCGACGTTGGGGTATTCGTGCACCTCGGACTCGAGTGCAATCAACCCCGCGTCACCGGTGAGCACGATGGTTCGGCGCAGTTGACGGAGGAGATACGTCGCCCACTCCTCGAAGTTGACCGTGGCGGCGGCGAGACCGTCGGGGTGCATGCACATCCGAAAGACATTCGGAGTTGGCGCAAGCACATGATCGGGCAGGCCAGCGGTCAGTGCGGTGACCGCATCATTGGTGAGCAAGACGTTCCATTGTCGATCGATGACCACCCCCGGATACGGATCGTGGAGATCGAGCATGCGTTGCAGCGAGACAGAGATTCGGCGCATCGCGACATCGGTGAGTTCACGTTCGGGGTATCTGGGTGCGAAGCCGGCGGCGAGGAGCATCATGTTGCGTTCACGGAGCGGGACGTCGAGATGCTCGGCAACGGCAAGGACGAGTTCAGGGCTCGGGCGGGACCGACCGTTCTCGACGAAGCTCAGGTGGCGAGTCGACACGCCTACGTCGATCGACAAGTCGAGCTGGCTTCGACCGCGTCGATCTCGCCAGTCGCGCATGAGCGGGCCGATCCGCGAGGTGGTTGCCACGACGCGACGGTAACCCCGATTCGGCACGAGGACATGACGTGTCAGGTCATGTCCACGTGACCTGACGAGTCATCGCCATCGGCCGCGAACGAGTGCACGGTTGACCCATGACAGACACCACTGACACCACCACCCACCTCGCCGCCAGCATCGATATCCACCTGGCCGCATACTGCGAACCCGACCCGACCCGACGCGCTGAACTGGTCGCCTCGGTCTGGCACGTCGAGGGCGCCCTCGTCGACCCGCCCTTCGAAGGCGCCGGACACGATGGCATCGCCGCCATGACCGACGTCGTGCTCACCCACTACTCCGGTCACACGTTCCGTCGCACAACCGTTGTCGACACCCATCACCACTTCGCCCGCTACGGATGGGAACTGGTGGATGCCGACGGAGCGCCCGCCGTGAGCGGAACCGACGTCGTCGAGATCGATGACCTCGGCCGACTCGTCCGGGTCATCGGCTTCTTCGGCGACCTCACGCCAGCCTGAGGACAGTCCCTGAATACGAGCGCCCGATTTGTGGCGTGCCCGGCGCTCGAGGAGCGGACCCGGTGCGCAATACGAGTGCGTGGCAACTTGCTTCAGGTCGCTGCACTGAGAAAGTGCACAGCGAGGTACACGGGCTGAATGTGCGGCTGCGTTTGAGCGTGCATCAGCCCGAACTTCCGCGAGCGGATCGATCGGCGTTGTTCAGTCTCCAGCATCGTTGTCACTGCTTGAGGGTGGGCCCGCACGGGCCAGGAGCGTTGCGACAGCCGTCGGGGTGACCGCCGCCGCCTCGCGGTGCTCGTCAGCGATCGCCATCGCCGCATCCGTTACCTGGTCGCGCGTGAGACCCGGCCCCGCGCTGAAGGTCACGGAAACTGCGTCGGCAAGCACCCCTCTTTACCTTCGAGTCGGCGAGGACTACCGTCTCGAAAGCGGCGGACGAGTTGTTCAATTCGGGGGCCCGCCCAGTGCCCTCTCCAGATTTGGGAGGTGTCATGTTCGGAACACGACGGCTTGTAGTGCTCGTGGGGCTTGTTGCGATGGTCGCGATCACGGCCGTTCCTGCCCCGGCGGTGAACGCCAAGGCATCCAACAGTTGCGATCGGGCCGCCAACAACACGTACCAGAAGCTGCTGGACTGCGTGACGCTCGACGGGGTCCTGGAGCACCAGGAAGCGTTCCAGGCAATCGCCGAGGCCAACGACGACCCCGACTACCCCGACACACGTGCCGCAGGCACTGCGGGGTACGCCGAGAGCGTCGACTACGTCGCGGGTTTGCTCGAGGACGCCGGCTACGACGTGACGTTGGACCCGGTCGACATCACGTTCACGTTCCCCGCCCTGCTGCGCCAACTGACCCCCACCGCTGCGCCCTACGAGACCGGTGTGTTCACCGGCAGTGGGAACGGTGACGTGACGGCACCGGTCACCGCGGTCGACATCAACCTGACACCACCCCGGGCGAGCACGAGCGGATGCGACGGAGCGTACGGTGAAGCGGCCATCGGCGGTCCGATCGTGGAAGACCCCGCCGGCCCCAACGACTTCGCTGGCTTCCCGGCCGGCAACATCGCGCTGCTCCAGCGGGGTACGTGCAGCTTCGCGCTCAAGGTCGTGAACGCCCAGGCCGCCGGAGCGTCAGCGGTCGTCATCTTCAACCAGGGCAACGATCCCGACACGCGAGGGCCTGATCGTCGGCAACCGCGGCCCCTCCGGCGGGCAGCACCGCACCAGCGGTCTTGCTGCCGGTCGTGGGCGCCAGCTTCGCCGACGGCGAGGCGCTGGCCGCGGCGGGGTCGACAGCGCACGTCGAGGGTGCTGCCTAGCGAGACCCGCACCGACTACAACGTCATCGCCGAGCTGCCGGGCAAGAACAAGGACAACGTGGTGATGGCCGGCGCCCACCTCGACAGCGTCATCGAGGGACCAGGAATCAACGACAACGGCTCCGGCTCGGCGGCACTGCTCGAGACGGCGCTGCATGATGGCCAATCTGAACCCGGAGAACACGCTGCGGTTCGCGTGGTGGGCCGGCGAGGAGCAGGGCCTGCTCGGGTCGGCCGACTACGTCGCCGGGCTGTCGCAGGCCGAACGGGACCGCATCGCGCTCTACATGAACTACGACATGGTCGGCTCGCCGAACTACATCTTCATGGTGTACGACGCGGACGAGTCGACGTTCCCGGCGCCGGTGCGACGATCCCGGCCGGGTCGGCGGCGATCGAGGACGTCTACGAGTCGTACTACACCGCTCATCGGTGAGCCGTACGACGACACCGAGTTCTCCGGTCGCAGCGACTACGAGGCGTTCATCCTCGCCGGCATCCCGTCGAGCGGCCTGTTCACCGGCGCCGAGGAAGCCAAGACCGACGAGCAGGAGGCGATCTGGGGCGGCACTGCCGGCGAGCAGTTCGACCCCTGCTACCACGAGGCCTGCGACACGATCGACAACGTCGACCGGCACGCACTCGAGGTCAACAGCGACCTGATCGCGTTCGCGATGTTGACGTTCGCGTACTCGACCGAGATCGGTGAACGGCGTGCCGGGCAAGAAGGTGCCAGGACCACCTCGGTTTACGCTGCCGACTCCAGCTGGCCCCGTGGGAACATACTCAGGCGCCGGAGGCCTCGAGGGACCCGCACCCCTGAGCTGACGGCTTCGGGGCCAGATGCCCCGTCAGCGACAGAAAAGGGCTAGGTGTCGAGGACTCGAGCGTCCGTTCAGCTGCGTCGAGTCGCGAACTGTTCCGTCTCGTTTCGTTCTGCCTCGTGCCGATTTCTCCTTCCGGGAGAAGTTGGCATCAGAGTGGCAACGAGTCCATAAAACCAGCAGAGCCACTCGGAAGAGTGGCTCTGCTGGTTCTTCCTTGGCAGCCCGTACGGGATTCGAACCCGTGCCGCCACCTTGAGAGGGTGGTGTCCTAGGCCACTAGACGAACGGGCCAAGTAGCGATCCGCAACGATAGCAGCGCGGTCGACGATCCCACCCGAAACGACGACGCCGACCCTTGCGTTCTGTGGACAGAACTGCGGGTCGGCGATCGATCAGAGCTGGGGTGCAGGGACTCGAACCCCGAATGACAGTACCAGAAACTGCTGTGTTACCAATTACACCACACCCCACGGTGTGACGGTCGCTGACGGATCAGCGACCGGTGCGGGACGGGATTGTATCGGCCTCAGTCGGTGAGGCCACTCAACCGCTCGAACCCGATGATCCGCCCGACGGCGACCCCGGCGGCCTCGGCGAGTTCGCGCCGCAATCCCGTCGCACCGACCACGACGGAGTCCGGTGCCGGTGAGACGTACGCGGCGAATCCAACCTCTTCGGCCGTGAGCTTCGCGCGCAGTGCGTGATACGGGTCGGTGACGACCAGGACGGTCTCGACGGACGCGTCGACCAGTTCCCTCGCCCGATCGAGTGAGTCGTGGGTGGTCGAACCGGCGTCCTCCTGCACGATCGCCGACGACGGGACGCCACGCTCGACGAGATAGGCAGCCGACGTCGACGCCTCGGTGAATCGGTCGCCCTCCTGGTTGCCGCCGGTGACGATCACCATGGGGGCGAGCCCGTCGTCCCACAGGTTGACCGCATGGTCCAAACGGGCCGCGAGCTGCGGCGATGGCCGACCGTCGTACTGAGCGGCGCCCATCACCACGATCGCATCGACGGGGCGCGCGTCGTCCGACCGCCCCGTCGACCACACCTGCCAGAACGAAACCAGGTAGTAGCCGACCCCGATCAGGACCAGGCCGATCCCGATCTGCAGGATCCGCCGCCCGACGACTCGCGGCGGCGTCGGCGACGGCTGCACGGGCATCGGATCTCGCAATGCATCGCGATCGACTGTCACCTCCGCTTCGCTCGGCAGGGCAACGTCGCGGTCGGCCATGGTGATTCACCCCACGTCGGGAGCGGCGCCACCAGCCAAGATCAGGCGCCGCACCGTCTCGTCGCGGCCGAGCACCTCCATCGACTCGAACAACGGAGGGCCCACCGATCGACCGGTGACGGCCACCCGCACCGGTGCCTGCGCCTTGCCCAGCTTGACGCCGTAACGGGTCATCACCTCTTCCAGGACGACTTTGAGCGTCTCGGCGCTCCAGTCCTCGAGTTGCGCATAGGCGCCGATCACGTCGGCCAGCAGCGGCATCGCCCACTCAGGGCCGAAGGCCTTGGCCCACGAGTCGTCGTCGTAGGCGACATCGGCACCCGCTGGCCAGAACAGGAAGTCGATCTTCTCCGGCACCTCCCGCAGTGTCGTCAGGCGTTCCTGGATGTGCGGAGCGATCGCGGCGAAACGGCTCCGGTCCCACTCGGACGGCAGTTCTGCTCCGGCGCGCTCGATGAACTCGTCGAGCGGCATCATGCGGATGTAGTCGCCGTTGAATGCCGCAAGCTTCTTGACGTCGAAGAACGCCGGCGAGTGCGTGACGTCCTCGAGCCGGAAGGCCGCTTCGATCTCGGCCCACGACACGATCTCGCTGCCGGCAGCCTCGGCGCCCGGCGGAGTCCAGCCGAGGGTCATCAGGTAGTTGACCATCGCCTCCGCGAGGTAGCCCTCGTCGCGGTACTGCTCGAGCGCCACCTTGTCGCGTCGCTTCGACAGCTTCTTGCGTTGCTCGTTGACCAACACCGGCACGTGTGCCCACCGCGGCGGCTCGTGACCGAGCGCCTTCCAGAGCATCTGCTGCTTCGGGGTGTTGGGCAGGTGCTCCTCGGCGCGCACGACGTCCGTGATCGCCATCTCGATGTCGTCGACCACGTTCGCGAGCAGGAACACCGGGGTGCCGTTGCCGCGGACCAGCACGAAGTCCTCGATCGTGGAGTTGTCGAAGGTCACCTCGCCGCGAACAGCGTCCCTGACCACGGTGCTGCCGTCCGGCACCCGGAACCGCAAGACACGACCCGGACCCGGCGCGAGGCCACGCTCGCGCGAATAGCCGTCGTATCCGGTGGTGCCGAGTTGCTTGGCGCGCTCCTGCACCTGCTCGCCCGTCAGATCGCAGTAGTAGGCGTGGCCGTCGTCGAACAGACGCCGGGCCGCGGCGAGATGCGCTTCGGCGTACTCGCTCTGGAAGTGCGGGCCCTCGAAGTGGGGATCGTCGGAGACACGCCGATCCAGGCGAGCGCGTCGATGATCCCCTGCGTCCACTCGGGCCGGTTCCTGGCTTCGTCGGTGTCCTCGATCCGCAGCACGAACGTGCCACCGAGTCGACGAGCGAGCGCCCAGTTCTGCAGCGCGGTCCGAGCGCCGCCGACGTGGAACGAACCGGTGGGTGACGGAGCGAATCGGAAACGAGGCCCAGATGACATGACGCCACCGACGCTATCCGTCGTCCGCGGTTCGCGAAGGGCGTCGATCGAGGGTGCGCCGAGCAGACGTCGATCCGGGCTCAGAACGACGGCTCGGGTGCGCCCGCGACGGCCATGATCGTCAGGTTGCGGAGCTGACGGATCGCCACCGAGAGCGTGGTGAGATCGAAGCTCTCGGCGCGCCGAATCTCGGTGTGCATCGCCAACGCCCGCCCGACCGCTCGCTCGTTGGCCTCGATCCATGCCGCCGGTGACCCTCCGGCCGATCCCATCACGAGTCGCGTCAGGTCCGCGAGCACGGTCATCAGGTCGTCCCGCAACGCGGACCGCGCCTGTTCCTGCCAGCGATCCGACCGCGGAAGGTTGCCCACGCCGTCCCACAGCCATCCGAGTTCGAACGCATCGAACGTCGCCCAGTAGGCCGTGGCAGCGTCCGCAACGTTGCGCGACTCGGCGTGGGCGATCTCGACGATGTCGAAGCCGGTGTGCAGCCACGGCCACCTCGCCGAACGCTCGGCGAGGTCGACGGGCACACCTGCCGCGATTCGCGCATCGCAGACGGCGCTCACGTCGCCCGCGACTCGGCCACTGACCACGTCGTCGAGCGATGCGGCAAGGAAGGCCAGACCCGCCGAGAACGTGTCGATCGCATCGGCGATCTCGAGCGGCGGGCGGCGATGGCGCAGCAACCACACGGCGCCGCGTTCGGTCATCCGCCGAGCGGAGAGGAACAGGGCGATCTGTGTGTCGAGCTCGATGCTGCTGCCGAGCTCGTCGATCTCGCGCCAGATCTCGGCGAACCCGACGATCTCGCGTGATGCCAGGAACGCCCGCGCCACGTCGGAGACCGAGGCGCCCGAGTCCTCGGTCATGCGATGGTCGAACGAGATCCCTGCCAGGTTGACCATGTTGTTGACGATCGTCGTCGCGATGATCTCACGACGCAGGCGGTGCGACCGGATCGCGTCCGGGAAGCGCTCGCGGATCTCGACCGGGAAGTACTCCAGCAGGTCGCGTTCGAGCGCCGGATCGTCGGGCAGATCGGAATCGAGCACTTCGACGACGTTGGCATTCTTGGTGTAGGCGATCATCACGGCGAACTCGGGAGCCCGCAGGCCGCTGCCGGCACTCTGTCGCTCGGCGATCTGCTTGTCGGACGGCAGGAACTCGAGTTCCCGGTCGAGGTAGCCCTCGGCCTCGAGCGTCTCGAGGTAGCGGGCGTGCACGTTCACCATCGACAGCGACTGGGTCCGAGCGATCATCAGCGCCAGCGTCTGGGCTCGGTTGTCGTCGAGCACGAGGCGTGCGACCTCGTCGGTCATCTCGACGAGCAACTCGTTGCGCTGCCGCACGGTCAGCTCGCCGTCGCGCACGAGCTGGTCGAGCAGGATCTTGATGTTGACCTCGTGGTCGCTGCAGTCGACGCCGGCCGAGTTGTCGATCGCGTCGGTGTAGATGAGCCCACCGTTGATCGCGTACTCGACGCGGGCGAGCTGGGTGAGGCCGAGGTTGCCGCCCTCGCCGACGATCCGGGCCCGGAGCTGGTTCCCGTCGACGCGCAGCGAGTCGTTGGCGCGGTCGCCGACATCGTCGTTGCTCTCGGTCGACGACTTGACGTAGGTGCCGATGCCACCGTTCCACAGCAGATCGACCGGTGCACACAGGATCGCCGAGATGAGGTCGTCGGGACGGAGTTCGCTCACCGACGAATCGATGCCGAGCACGTCGCGCACCTCGGGCGTGATCTCGATCGCCTTGAGCTGGCGCGAGTACACGCCACCACCCGCCGAGATCAGCGCTCGGTCGTAGTCGACCCAACTCGATCGCGGCAGTTCGAACAACCGTCGACGTTCGGCGTGCGACGTCGACGGGTCGGGATCGGGGTCGAGGAAGATGTGGCGATGGTCGAACGCTGCGACGAGTTTCACGTGCGGCGACAGCAGCATGCCGTTGCCGAAGACGTCGCCCGACATGTCGCCGATGCCGACCACCGTCAGTTCGTCGACGTCGACGTCCATGCCGATCACACGTGCGTGTCGGCGCACGCTCTCCCACGCCCCGCGCGCCGTGATCCCCATCTCCTTGTGGTCGTAGCCGTGGCTCCCGCCCGAGGCGAACGCGTCGCCGAGCCAGAAGTCGTACTCCGCCGCGATCTCGTTGGCGATGTCGCTGAACGTCGCAGTGCCCTTGTCGGCCGCGACCACGAGATACGGGTCGTCGGCGTCGTGGATCACGACGCCGGGCGGGTGGACGACTCCGTCGCCGACGACGTTGTCGGTCACGTCCAGCAGGCCGCGCACGAAGCGCCCGTACCGGTCGATTCCTTCGGCACGCACCGCGTCGCGGTCGCCCGGATCCGCCTGCGACGACTTGACCACGAAGCCGCCCTTCGCTCCGGTCGGCACGATGACCGCGTTCTTCACCATCTGCGCCTTCATCAGCCCGAGCACCTCCGTGCGGAAGTCCTCGAAGCGCTCGCTCCAGCGGAGCCCGCCTCGCGCGATGCGCCCGCCGCGCAGGTGCACGCCCTCGACGAACGGCGAGCACACGAAGATCTCGAACTCGGGTCGTGGTTCCGGCAGGAACGCGACGTCGCGCGGTCGGAGCTTGACCGCGATCTCGTCGCGACCGCGGAACGCGTTCGTCCGGTCGGTCGCATCGATCAGCGTGAGGAATGCTCGACAGATCCGGTCGTCGTCGAGCGACGGCACCGCGTCGAGGAGCCGATGCAACTCGTCACGACAGCGTTCGGTCGCCGCAGCTCGATCGGCGGCGTCGGGGTTGCTCGGCCCGGGATCGAACCGCGTGTCGAACAACTCGACGAGCGAGCGGGCGATGTCGGGATGTCGGACGAGGCCTGTTCGATGTAGCGGGCGCTGAACGGAAACGACGCCTGACGCAGGTAGCGGTGGTAGAGACGCAGCACGGCGATCTGGCGGCGCGTCGAGGCCCGCCGACAAGACGAATCGGTTCAGCCCGTCGGATTCGATGCTGCCGGTCACCAGACCGACGAACGCCCGTTGGACCTCGGCGTGCTGAGCGTCGTTGATCGTCTCCCACGCCATGTGCACACCGATCTCGTAGAGCGACACCGTCGTCGACGCACCGACGAAGACCGACGGGTGCTCGTCGACCGGGGACAGCCCGAGCTGTTCCAGGATCGGCACCAGCTCGGCGATCGTGGTCGGCCGGTCGCGGAAGTACACGCGGAAGCGCCACTCGTCGTCGACGGTGTCGAGCGAACGACCGAACGAGGTGGTGATGTCGTCGGCGCCCGAGAACATCGCTTCGACGTTGACGAGGTCGCCGACGGCCGCTTCGGGTCGCACGCGCGCCACATAGTCGGCCGGCACCGAGTCGGCGACCGCGGACCACACACGCTGGCCCTCGACCTCTCCGAGCAGGTCGACGAGCGCATCCCTGGCACGCTCCTGCCAGGTCCGCGAGGCACGGTCGATCGACGCGACGAGTCGAGCATTGTCGTCGAGCGGGGCGGCCCGAACGGTCATCGAGATGCGCGCGAGAGAACTCGTCCCCAACAGCGTCTCGAGGTCGCGGATCTCACCGCCGTAGTACTCCGACACCAGCGCCGCGACGAGCTCCGGGAGGGCCGCGGTGAACCGCGGACTGGGTACGTACGTGAACACCGTGATCCACGGCCCGACCGGCTCGGTCAGATCGAAGACCCGGACGATGTGTCGCTCCTGCAGCCCCGTGATCGCCGAGACCAGTTCGGTCAACTCTTCGATGCCGGATTCGAAGACGACGTCACGTGGCAAGGTCTCGATGACGTTGCGGACCGCCCGGCCCGTGTGGCTCTCGACGCTCGCTCCGACCGCGTCCACCACCTCGTCGGCGCGTCGGCCGATGCCGGGAATCGCGAACACGCTGTGGCGGTACGCGGCACTGCCGAGCAGGCCGACGAACCGCACCTCCTTTCCACTCGCCGGGACGCGGACCGCGATCGACGTCATGCGTGCCCGCCGGTGCACCGTGGCGACTGCATCGGTCCGGGCGATCACAATGGGCTCGTCGCCATCGTGCGTGGGCGGGTCGATGCGCTCGGGATCGAGGCGACGCGACCGGTACTGACCGAGCAGGCTCTCCGGATCGAGCCGCAACCCATCGCTCGATGCCTCGTAGATCGCCGAACCCAGGAAGACGAAGCTGGTGTCGGCGAACCATCGCATCAGCTCATCGTCGCCCGCCACGTCCAACAGGCGCTCCTGCATCGCGGCGAAGTCACGCACGACGGACTGGACGTCGTCGATCGCCGTGCGGACATCGGCTTCGAGTCGTTCCCGCGAGTCCGACGGACACCGGTCGAGTTCGATGAGCGTCCACGCCTCGACGCGGCCGTCGTCGGCATCGATGTCGACCAGCTCGTGACGGTCGTTGCGTTCGACGCGGAGCATCGGATGGATCATCAGATGGATCCCGAGCTGGTAGCGGTCGAGCACCATGCGCACGCTGTCGACGAGGAACGGCACGTCGTCGGTGACGAACATCAAGATCGTGCGTTCCGTTTCCCAACCGTCGCGCTCGAGATCCGGCGACAACACCTGGACCAGGGTCTCGCCCACGCGTCGCTCGCGTCCGAGGTGCAGATGGGCAACCGCCACGGCGTACGCGGCGTTGAGCCGCCGTCCGTCGGCGTCATCGCTCGGGATGTCGCGGTAGTAGTAACCGAGGAACGTCTGCAACAACCGGTCCGACGGACGACGTTCGGATGCGATCTCCCGCAGGCTGTCGATGATGGCTGCCACGTCGTTGTGAGCGCTCATGAGTGTCCTCGCTGGGTGGTCTCGCTGAGGCCAACGTAGCCGCCATCGGACACCGGGTCCCGCACACGTCTGAGCGCGGGCTCGACGTTCACGGCTAGCGTTCGGATCGATGACGCGGCCGGATCTCTCAGCGAAGGATCTTCCCCGACCGGAGCTTCACGGCGGCCACCGACCAGTGTCGGGCGGGCTGGCCCGCGCTGCCGTGTTCGGCATCAACGACGGGCTGGTCTCGAACGTGTCGCTCATCCTCGGGTTCGCCGGATCGGGCGTCGACTCGTCGGTCGTTCGCCTCGCCGGGCTCGCCGGCGCCATCGCCGGCGGCATCTCGATGGCAGCTGGCGAGTGGATCAGCGTGTCGGCCCAGAACGAACTCGTCGAGCGCGAGGTCGCCGTCGAGCGACGCGAGCTCGCTCGCAACACCGCCGCCGAGACCGCCGAACTGGCGGCGATGTACGAGGACCACGGCATCAAACCCGCCACCGCACGTGCCGCCGCCGAAGACGTCATGGCGTCGCCCGAGGCCGCCCTGCGGGTACACACCCGCGAGGAACTCGGCGTCGATCCCCAGGATCTCCCGTCCGCGTTCAACGCTGCGGCGATCTCGCTCGTCTGCTTCCTGTTCGGCGCGCTGCTTCCGGTCATCCCCTGGTTCACCGGCGCCACCGGGCTCGCTCCCGCCGCCACGTCGATTGCGATCGGCGTGATCGCTGCGGCGTTCGTCGGCGCGGCGATCGGACGATTCGCCGAACGGTCGATCCCGAAGTCGATCGCTCGCCAAGTGGCGATCGTGCTCGTGGCGTGCGCGGTGACGTACAGCATCGGTGAGTTGGTCGGTGTCAATGTCTGAGCCGGCCGGACCGGCAGGAGGCGCAGCGCAACGTGCTCGGCACCGAGTTGCAGGCGTGCTCGTACGATCCCGTGACCGGCTACTACCGCACCGGCTGCTGCGAGAACCGGGGCGACGATCCCGGCATGCACACGGTGTGCTGCCGGCTCACCGAGGACTTCCTCGAGTACTCCAAGGCGCAGGGCAACGACCTCACCACGCCGATGCCGCAGTACGGCTTCGCCGGGCTCTCGGCCGGCGATCAGTGGTGCGTGTGCGCAGCGCGATGGAAAGAAGCGTTCGATGCCGGGCACGCGTGCGGCGTGATCCTCGAGTCGACGCACATGTCGACGCTCGAGTACATCGATCTCGCCGACCTCCGGGCGCACGCGATCACAGGTTGACGCTGGCCGTGGGACTCGACGTACCTCCGGACGCCGAGGCCACGACCAACAAGCAGGATCGGCCGCTGCCGGGCTGGCTCGCCGTCGCCCTCGTCGTCGGCACATCGGCGGCGGTGCTGGTGCTCGAGATCCTCGCCGGCCGGCTCCTCGCCCCGTACGTCGGGTGTAGCTTCGAGACCTACACGGGCGATCATCGGCACCGTGCTCGCCGGCATCGCGGTCGGCGCCTGGTCGGGCGGTGTCGCTCGCCGACCGGGTCGACCCGCGTCGATTGATCCCGGTCGCTGCTCGTGACCGGTGGGGCGCTCGGCGATCGCCACGGTGCCGATCGTCCGCGTGCTCGGTGGCGCCGGTGGACGCGTCGAGCGGCGGCCCGTCACGCTGGTCGCTCACCGCGTTCGGATTCCTGCCGTCCGCGACGGTGCTCAGCGCCGTTCCGCCCGCAGTGGTGAAGCTGCAGCTCCGCGACCTCGACCACCGGCACCACCGTCGGCCGGCTCTCGGCCTACGGCACGGCCGGCGCCATCGTCGCCACGTTCCTCACGGGGTTCGTGCTGGTGGCGATCGCGGCGGTCACCACGATCATCGTCGCCACGGGCGTCGTGCTGGTCGTCAGCGGACTCGTCGCTGTGGGCAGCGATGCCCGCAGCTGTTCGTCGATCGTCACGGTCCGAGATCCCTCGGTGTCCGACCGTGGCGGGGCTCGCCCTGGTCGGCGCCTGGACGCTCGGCAGCCCGTGCGACAGCGAGACCGGGTACTACTGCGTGTCGATCGAGACCGATGCCGACCGGGCGAGCGGACGGGCGCTCGTGCTCGACGACCTGCGCCACAGCTACGTCGACCTCGACGACCCGACGCATCTCGACTTCTGGTACACCCGTCGGATGGCTCGAGGCGATCGAGCTGGCCGCCGACGACCGAGCGCCGACGGGCAGTGCACATCGGTGGAGGAGCCCTCACCGTGCCGACCTGGATGCAGACGACCCGCCCGCGAGTCGGCAAACGGTGTTCGAGATCGATCGCGAGCTGGTCGAGTTCGTCGTGGACGAGTTCGACCGGACCACGGGACCCGGCGTCGGCCTCGACGTCGTGGCCGGGGATGCCCGACAGTCGCTCCGCACGGTACCCGACGGCAGCGTCGACGTCGTGGTCGGCGACGCATTCGGCAGCCGTGCAGTGCCGTGGCACCTCGCCACCGAGGAGTTCGTCGAGGACGTCGCACGCGTGCTGCGTCCACGCGGGATCTACGCGCTGAACGTGATCGACGGCGCCGGCCTCGACGTTCCTGCGTGCGGAGACGGCCACGGTCGCATCCGTGTTCCCGAACGTCGTGGTGATCCTCGGCGAGGGTGCAGCGGACGGACGCCGCGGCAACTCGGTGATCGTGGCGTCCGACGGAGCGTTCGACGCCGGTCGGTTCGACCCCGAGACCGGCCGTCTCGTCGACGACATCGACGAGTTCGTCGGAGATGCCACGGTGCTCACGGACGACTTCGCCCCCGTCGACCAACTCCTCGTGCCCGCCAGTTGAGCCGAATCACACTCGACGAGGCTGCGTCCGATTGTCCTCGTCAGCCGGGCTGCTCACCGGACTGTTGCGCTCGGACGAAGGCGACGATTGCCTCGATCTGCGGGTCGGTGATCGCGCCGTTGGCGGGCATCGGGCCGAACTCCAGAGCTCCTCGTCGACGCCGTTGCGGATCGCGTCGGCGATTGCGCCTTCCGACAACTGGTCGGGACCAGAGATCGGTTCGAGCAGCGACGGACCGCGATCTGTGCCGGCGAGGTCGTCGCCGTGGCACTGAGCACAGTTCGCCCCGTAGATCGCCGCGCCACGCTCGAGCGTGGTCGTCGGGCCGTCGGCGCCACATGCCACCGCGGTCGATGCCGCGCGATCGTGATCGTCGCACCGAGGAGCAGGCGAACGGCGACAGCGCTCATGGCGTCAGTGTGGCAGCGCATCGGTCCGGTACCGTGGTTTCGGTGATTCGGACGACGTTCTTGGCCGCCGCGATGGTCCTCACGGCTGCAGCGTGCGGATCGGACTCCTCGACGGCCGACGTGGCGACGGCGTCGATCGCCGCCTCGCCGACCAGCAGCGACCCGACCACCACGGCGTCACCGGCGACCACGACCCCCACGACAACCAGCACAACCAGCACGACGACGACCAGCAGCACGACGACGACCACCGTCGCTGCGACGACGAGTACGACGACGGCGCCCGACATCCCCGCCACGATCGGGCCGCTCGATCTCGACGCAGAACTCGTCGGTCTCGGGCTGTCCGCGGGCGGCCGACCGATCGTCGCCGAACGGTACGGCACGGTGGGGGGACGTCGCGTTCTCGTCATCGGCGTGATCCACGGCAACGAGGACGATGGCGTGGCGATCGTCGACGAGCTGCGAGCGAGTCCGGTCCCCGAGGGCGTCGAGTTGTGGATCGTCGAGTCGATGAATCCCGACGGCCAGGCCAACCAGGTCCGCACGAACGACAACGGCGTCGACCTGAACCGCAACTTCCCGTACAAGTGGGGTCCGATCGGCGTGCCGGGTGACTCGCAGTACGCCGGCAGCGGCCCGTCGAGCGAACCCGAGACCCAGGCAATGGTCAACTTCATGGGCCAGCTCCGACCCGACATCACGATCTGGTACCACCAGGATCTCTTCGTCGTGAACCCAGCCGACGGTCGCGAGGGTCGCGTGCGTGAACGCTACGCGCAGCTCACCGGTCTGCCGATGGGCCAGATCACGGGCGGCACCTACACCGGCATCGCCGCCACGTGGGCACGCAACGAGTTCCGCCCCGCAGACGGTGTGGCGTTCATCGTCGAACTCGGACCGACGCTCACGCCGGCCGAAGCCGTCGTGCACGCCGACGCCGTGCGCACCATCGCCGTCGAAGGCTGAGTGCAGCAGGGTCTGACCCCTGCTGCAATCAGCTCAGCCAGGCGATGACGGCAGCAGCGACGTCCTCGCCACGGTCGTCCTGCAGGAAGTGGCCGCCGGGTTCGAACGACTGATGAGGCTGACCGGCGGCGCCGGGGATGCGATCGACGAACGTGCTCTGGAGATGGCCGAGCACGATGTCGCCCGGCGTCCACAAGGTGAGCACCGGCGTCGACCACTGCTCCCACACCGACCAGGCGGCCCGATTCGCGGGGACGGCCGGATCACCCGGCGATGTCGGCACCAGCATCGGGAACTCGCGAGCACCGGCGAGGTACGACTCGTCGGGGAACGGTGCCCGGTACGCATCCATCTCCGCCGGGGAGAGCTCGCGAGCCACGCAGGCCCTGCCGAGCAGCGCACCGCAGTCCATCGGGTCCATCACCTGCGACACCTGCTGCCACATCATGAAGCCGTCGCCCATCGGCTCGCCCGTCGGGAGCGCCGTGTTGCCGATCACGACCCGGTCGAACCATCCAGGGTTCTCCGCGATCATCCGCAGCCCGAGCAACCCGCCCCAGTCCTGCACGAAGACGTGGAAGCCGTCTTCGGGCCGGTCGAGGCCGCCGACGAACTCGGTGAGCCAGCGCGACGTGGTTGGCATAGGTGTACGTGGAGCGATCGGTCGGCTTGTCCGAGCGACCGAAGCCGATGAGGTCGGGGGCGATGATGCGATAGCCCGCATCGACGAGCGGTGGGATCATACGCCGGTACAGATAGCCCCAGGTCGGCTCGCCGTGCAGCAACAGGAAGGTGCCAGCGGTTCCCGGCCCCTCCTCGACGTACGCCATGCGGAGTCCGTCGACCTCGGCGTACCTCGGCTCGTACGGGAAGTCCGGCAGGTCGGCGAACCGGTCGTCAGGGGTGCGTACGAAGTCGACGGTCATCGTCCGATGCTGACACACGGCTCGCGGCCGAGCGTCAGCTCGAGTGCTGCGCGTCCCGGCGATCGACGACGACGGCTTCGGCGGGAGCGAGCGGTCCGCCGGCAGGGACACGCGGAGCTGTCCGACGAGATCACCACCTCGGCATCGGCAAGGTCGTCGGGCCACGGGGCGGCGGCCTCACCGACGTTGACCAGCACCGTCAGGCGGGCGTCGTCGAAGACACGATCGAACCGGATGACCTCGCCGTCGGCCGACACGAACTCGATCGAGCCACGCCGCAACACCACGCGGTCGTGGCGCAGCGCCAGCAAGCTCGCGGTACAGCGAGTGCATGGACTCGCTGTCGCCGATCTGCGCGTCGGCCGAGTGGGTCGATGCGTTCGCGGGGAACGGCAGCCAGGGCCGTGCCGGCCAGCCGTGGCCGGCCTCGTCGTCGCCGTCGGCGGTCCACGGAATCGGGGCGCGGCACCCGTCGCGACCGTCGGGGTCGACGACACGCTCCGGCGGCACCACGGCGTCCTCCAGTCCCAGCTCCTCACCCGCGTAGAGAAACGGCGTCCCTCGCACGGTGAGCGCCATCACCGCCGCAGCTCGCGCCCGCGCCTGCGAGCCGTAGCGGGTGCGATGACGTGGCCGATCGTGGTTCGACAGCACGAACGTCGGCCAGCGGGGTTCGTCGAAGTCGGTCTCCATCTTCTCCAGCGAGCGCTGCATGCGGTCGGCGTCCCACGGCGTGTGCAGCGGCCGGAAGTCGAACGAGAGGTGCAGCTCCGGAGCGGTCGGCGTACCCAGGTACGACGCGCTCTCGCCATCGCGCAGGAGATAGACCTCGCCGACCATCATCGGATCGTGGTCGTAGCTGTCGAGCAACGACCGGATGCGTCGCAGCAATTCGTGGCCGAAGGGTCGGTCCGTGGCGAGCAACGGCATCGTGACCAGGTGCTCGGGGAGGTCCTCGACGTCGGTGCCCTTGCCGATCAGGTTGACCACGTCGCTGCGGAATCCGTCGACGCCTCGATCGAGCCAGTACCGCAGCGTGTCGAGCATGGCTGCCTCGACGTCCGGGTTCGCCCAGTTCAGGTCGGGCTGCTCCGAGAGGAACACGTGCAGGTACGACTGGTCGGTGGCAGGGTCGTGCGTCCACGCCGGGACGCCCTTGAACTGCGACATCCAGTTCGTCGGGGGCGACCCGTCGGCCTTGCGGTCTCGCCACACGTACCAGTCGCGCTTCGGGTTGTCGCGCGACGAGCGTGACTCGACGAACCACGGGTGGTCACTCGACGTGTGGTTCGGGACCCAGTCGAGCAGAAGGCGCATGCCTCGGTCGTGGAGACCGCTGATCAGTTCGTCGAAGTCGGCGTCGGTCCCGAACACCGGGTCGATGCCGCAGTAGTCGGCGACGTCGTAGCCGAAGTCTCTCATCGGCGAGGTGAAGATCGGCGAGAGCCACAGCGCGTCGACGCCGAGGTCGGCCAGGTAGTCGAGCTTGCTCGTGATGCCGGCGAAGGTCGCCGACGCCGTCGTCGTTCGAATCGGCGAACGATCGCGGGTAGATCTGGTACACGACCGCGTCGCGCCACCACGGAGTCTCGGACATCGACGCAGTCTGCCACTCCGCTCCGCCGGCATTCGGCCTCGGCCCCCCATTCCCGAAATGGCGCGTTGGTGTTGCGCTGAGCGCAACACCAACGCGATTTTTCGGGAACGTTCCCGGGGCGGCGCGTCGGTCAGACGAACTTCGCGAAGACCTCGAGGGGTTCGCGTTCGGTCGTCAGGGTGTTGATCGGCGCGTCGGGATCGGCGTGTCCGATGGCGACGCCGCAGAAGATGCGCTGTTCGTCGGGCGCGCCGACGAATTCGCTGACGGCCTGCTCGTAGACGGCCCATGCCTCCTGCGGGCACGTGTCGAGACCCGCTTCCTGGGCGAGCAGCATGAAGGTCTGGAGGAACATCCCGAGGTCGGACCACTGCGGTGGCCCCATGATCCGGTCGATGAAGCAGAAGATCGCGGCAGGAGCGCCGAAGAAGTCGAGGTTCTTCGCGAACTGGGCGAGCCGGCCGGCCTTGTCGTCGCGTTCGATGCCGATGGTGGCGTACATGTCCTCGCCGATCTTGAATCGCGACGACCGGTAGGGCTCGTGCAGCGGTGAGGGGTAGATGTCGTAGGCCGGCGCCTCGACCGGTCGGTCGGCGAGGAACGTGCGGAAGCGCGCCATCGACTCACCGTTGATCACGTAGATCCGCCACGGCTGCACATTGCCGCCAGAGGGTGCACGCGACGCCGTGGTGAGCAGGTCGGCGATCACCTCGTTCGAGACGGGGTCGGGCAGGAAGGCCCGGACGGACTTGCGGGCGTTGACGGCGTCGGTCACGTTCACCGCCGCAGTCTGGCCCTCATCCCCGCGTCTCGGTCGAACCGAGCTGGTTCAATCATTGGACTGACAGGTGAATCCGTGGCAGAGTTCGCGCGATGACCGCGACCAGCACCACCTCGGCGCCGCCCGACGACATCTCGCGCGAGGCGAAGCTCACACTCGCCGTCGCATCGCTGGCGGTTCTCGCCGTGTTCCTCGACACGACGGTGCTGTTCGTCGCCTTCCCCGACATCATCGCCACGTTCGACACCGTGGCACCTGCGCAGCTGTCGTGGGTGCTCAACGCCTACACCATCGTCTTCGCGGCGCTCCTGGTGCCGGCCGGGAAGTTCGCCGACCGGCTCGGCCACAAGCGTGCGTTCCTGGCCGGTTCGACGCTGTTCACGGTGGCGTCGATGGCCTGCGGCCTCGCACCGTCGGCAGGAGTGCTCATCGCCTTCCGCGTCGTCCAGGCCGTCGGCGCCGCCACGCTGATCCCGTCGTCGCTGGCGCTCCTGCTGCGTGCGTTCCCCCCGCCAAGGTCCCCTTCGCCGTCGCGATCTGGGGTGCGAGCGGAGCGGTCGCCGGCGCGCTCGGTCCGACGCTCGGGGCGGTTCTCGTCGAGACGCGCGAGCTGGCGGTGGGTGTTCTTCATCAACCTGCCGATCGGGTTGTTCACCGTCTTCGCCGGACGCCGCGTCCTGCGACGAGTCGAAGGACGAGACCGCAACGATGCCCGCTCCGCTCGGCGTCGCGCTGATCGCGCTCGCCGCCGGACTCGTCTCGCTCGGACTGGTGCAGAGCGAATCGTGGGGCTGGACGGACATCCGAACCATCGCGAGCATCCTCGGCGGTCTGGGCGCTGCTCGCCGTGTTCGTCGCCCACCAGCGTCGACTCCGGCGCCGGCGCTCAACATGGAGCTGTTCGCGATCAGCAACTTCTCGTGGGGCAACGCGGCGTCGTTCGCGTTCGGCACGGCGTTCACGGCGATGTTCTTCTCGCTCGATCCTCTTCCTGCACCGAGGTGTGGCAGTACTCGATCCTGCGGGCCGGCTTCGCCGTCGCCCCCGGCCCGGCGCTCGTCGCGGTGCTCGCACCGTTCGTCGGCAAGCTCGCGGGCCGCATCGGCCAGCGACCGTTGATCCTGATCGCCGGCGGCGTGGTGTTCGCGGTCGGCGGCCTCTGGCGCCTGGTCCTGCTCACGGCGACCCCCGCCTACGTGACGGACTACCTGCCCTCGATGCTCTTCACCGGCCTCGGCGTGTCGATGTGTCTCCCGCAGCTCGTCGAGCGTCGTCGCCCAGTCGCTCCCACCGAACCGGGCCGGGGTCGGCGGAGGCTCGAACCAGGCGATCCGCCAGTTCGGAGGCACGCTCGGCGTGGCGCTGACGATCGCGTTCCTCGCGGCACCGGAGTCACTCGGCGACGCGCTGTCGAACTTCGATCTGGTGTGGTGGCTCCTCATCGCCGGGGGAGTCCTCACGACGCTCCTCTCGATCCCGCTGGTCACTCGGCGGGCGTCCGCACAGCTGAACGGGAGCGATCGATGAAGCGCAAGCCGCTCGCTCACATGAACTGCCCGATCGCCCAGACGCTCGACGTGGTCGGCGATCCGTGGACGTTGTTGATCGTGCGTGACGCACTGTTCGGCACGACGCGGTTCGAGGACTTCCGTCGCAGCCTCGACATTCCACGGGCGACGCTGGCGTCGCGTGCTCGACACACTCGTCGAGCACGGCGTGATGGAACGACGCTGCTACCACGAGCATCCTCCGCGTCACGAGTACCTGCTCACCGCCAAGGGTCGCGACCTGCGCCGGGTGATGGTCTCGCTGCTGCAGTGGGGCGACACGTGGTCGGATCTCGACCCGCCGCCGATCACCCTGGTCGATCTCGACACCGACGAACCGATCGAGGCGGCCCATGTCGACCTGCGCACCGGCCGACCGCTCAGCGAGCTGCGCGTCGGTCGCCGTTTCAACACCTGAGTCGACGCCCGGATACCCCCACCAACCCACGTTTGTGTTGCGTTTCGGCAGGGCCGGTCCAGCCGAAACGCAACACAAACGTGAATTCGGAGCCAGGTCGAGCTACCAGTTGGTGGCGATGTACTGGGTCTCGCAGAACTCGTAGATGCCCTCGCTGGCGCCCTCGCGGCCGAGGCCGGACTGCTTCATGCCGCCGAACGGGGCCGCCGGATCGGACACGGCACCGCGGTTGAGTCCGACCATGCCGGCCTGGATCCGCTCGCTGACGGCGAGGCCGCGCCGCAGGTCCTGGGTGTACACGTAGGCGGTCAGACCCATCTCGGTGTCGTTGGCGACGTCGATCATCTCGTCGGTGTCGTCGAAGGTGATCACCGGTGCGACCGGACCGAAGATCTCGTGGCGGGTGATCTCGTCCCCGGCGCGGACATTGCCGAGCACGGTGGGTGGATAGAAGTGGCCAGGCCCGTCGACGATGCGACCGCCGGTCGCGATGCTCGCGCCGTGGTCGGCCGCCGCGGTGACGAGTTCGTTGATTGACGCGACGGCCTTCGCGTTGATCATCGGCCCGCAGGTCACGCCGTCGTCGAACCCGTTGCCGACACGAACGTCGGACATCGCGGCGGCGAACATCCGGGTGAACTCGTCGGCGACCTTCTCGTGAACGAGGAACCGGTTCGCGGCGGTGCACGTCTCGGCGGAGTGACGCATCTTGGCGACCATCGCTCCCTCGACGGCAGCGTCGAGGTCGGCGTCGTCGAACACGACGAACGGCGCATTGCCGCCGAGTTCCATGACGGTCTTGAGCACTCGGTCCGCCGCCCGCTTGAGCAGGACGATGCCCACCTCGGTCGACCCGGTGAACGACACCATCCGCGTCGCCGGGTGGTCGACGGCGGCGTCGAACCAGGCGCCCGACGACAGCGTCGGCACGATGTTGACGACACCGGCGGGCAGGCCCGCTTCGTGGAGCAACTCGCCGATCCGCAACGCGGTCAGCGGCGTCTCCCGCGGCGGCTTGATGACCGCGGCGTTGCCCGCGGCGAGCGCGGGCGCCAGCTTGCGGGTGATCATCGCCGCCGGGAAGTTCCACGGCGTGACGATCACCACGACGCCGACGGGCGGATGATGCACGAGGATCCGGTTGGCGCCCGCCGGTGCCACGCCGAGCGAACCGTGGATGCGCACGGCTTCCTCGGAGTTCCAGCGGAAGAACTCGGCCGCGTAGGCCACTTCGCCGCGCGCGTCGCCGAGCGGCTTGCCGTGCTCGAGCGTGATCAACCGGGCGAGTTCGTCGGTGTGTTCGACCATCAACTGCCACGTGCGACGCAGGATCTCGCCACGCTCGCGTGGCGCAGTCGCCGCCCAGCTCGCCTGGGCGCGTCGCCGCCACCTCGCACGCATCGGTCGCGTCGGTGGCCGTGCCGGCCGCCACCGAGGCGATCACCTCTTCGTTCGCCGGGTTCTCGACGTCGAAGCGCTCGGCTCCGGCACCGTCTCGCCACTCGCCACCGATCAACAACTGGGTCTGCATGGTCCCATCATGCACCGCGGCCGACCCTCGCTGCTCCTCGACTCTCAACCTCCACCCCCAGCCCCCACCCCGAGCCCGGTCATTGCCGTATACGTCCCGGCATGCGGGAGCTCTTCGGCAATGAGCTGCACCGGGAGGCGCCGGCGAGCGGCAGTCAGGCGATGTCGTAGCCGGCGTCGTCGATCGCTGCGCGGATGGCGGCATCGTCGCCGCCGATCACCGTGACCAGTTTGGCATCGACGTCGACGTCGACGGACTCGACGGCGGCGACACCGGACACCTCGGTCTCGATCGCGTGTTTGCAGTGGTCACAGCTGATGCCAGGGACCGAGTAGGTGCGGGTGATGGTCATGCGATGGCTTCCTCGTGTCTCGGGACGGTGGGGGTCGGGTCGGCGACGACGGATCGCTCGCCGCTTCGGCGATAACCGCTGAAGCGGCGCAAGCGCAGGCTGTTCGACACGACGAACAGCGACGACATCCCCATGGCGCCAGCGGCGATCATCGGATTGAGGATGCCGAAGGCGGCGAGCGGGATCGCTGCGGTGTTGTACGCGAACGCCCAGAACAGGTTGCCCTTGATCGTGCCGAGCGTCCGACGCGAGAGTGCCACGGCGTCGGCGGCGGCGCGCAGGTCGCCGGAGACGATCGTGAGGTCGGACGCTTCGATGGCCACGTCGGTGCCCGTTCCCAGTGCGATGCCGAGGTCGGCTTGCGCGAGCGCCGGCGCGTCGTTGATGCCGTCGCCGACCATCGCAACGCGGCGGCCCTCGGCCTGGAGCCGAACGATCTCGGCCGCTTTGGCGTCGGGCAACACCTCGGCGATCACCGCGTCGACGCCGACCTCGGCGCCGACCGTTCGTGCGGTTCGAGCGTTGTCGCCGGTCAGCAGCGTCACCGTCAGCCCGAGATCGTGGAACGCGGTCGACCGCCTCTTTCGACGTCGGCTTCACCGTGTCGGCCACGACGAGTACCACTTCCGCGGTGTCGCCACGACCGGCGAACACCGCGGTGTTGCCGGCACGTTCCGCGACCGTTGCGGCCCGTTCGACCGCGGCGGGCACCGTCTCGAAGAGCTGACGGCGGCCGACACGGACCTCGACGCCCTCGACCACGGCGACCACACCGAAGCCGGGCCGGTTCGCGAAGCCCTCGACCCGGCTGGGCAGTTCACGCTCGCGCCGAGGCCTCGGCAGCGATCGCCTGCGCGATCGGGTGTTCGGATCGGGCTTCGACGGCGCCGGCGAGCGCGAGCAGGACGTCGACATCTCCGGCCACGTCGTCGACCGCCACGACGTCGACCAGCGACATGCGGCCCTCGGTGACGGTGCCGGTCTTGTCGAGCACGATCGTGTCGATTCGACGGGTGTCCTCGAGCACTTCGCCGCCCTTGATGATCACGCCGAGCTGTGCGCGCGCGTCCTGTCCCGACCATGATGCCGAGCGGCGTTGCGAGACCCAGTGCACACGGGCAGGCGATGATCAGCACAGCGACCGCGGCGGTGAAGGCATCGTTCGCATCGCCGACGATCGCGAGCCAGGCGAGCAACGTGACCACGGCGATGGCGATCGCCGTCGGCACGAAGACCGCGGCCACACGGTCGGCGAGTCGCTGGACCTCGGCACGGCTCCCCTGGGCCTCGTCGACGAGCCGGACGATCTGGGCCAGCGCCGTGTCGGCACCCACCCGTGTCGCCTCGACGACGAGCGAACCGTTGGCGTTGACGGTTGCACCGATCACCTCGTCACCCGGCCCCACCTCGACGGGCACCGGCTCGCCCGTCACCATCGACGCGTCGACGCTCGAATGCCCGTCGACGATCGTGCCGTCGGTGGCGATCTTCTCGCCCGGGCGCACGACGAACCGGGTTCCCACCGTCAACTCCTCGAGCGGGATCTCGGTGCCGTCCTCGAGCCGCGCCGATCTCACACCGAGGTCGGCCAGCGCGCGGATGGCATCACCGGAGCGCCGTTTGGCCCGGATCTCGAGCCACTTGCCGATCAGGATCAATGCCACGATGACGGCAGCGGTCTCGTAGTACACGTGCGTGCCGCCGCTGTCGGTCATCGACATCGAACCCATGCCGTCCATGCCGCCCATGGACGAGTCGTCGCCGATGCTGCCGAGCAGCACGACGGTCGACCAGGTCCACGCCGACAGGGTGCCCATCGACACCAGCGTGTCCATGGTGGTGGCTCCGTGGCGGAGGTTCATCCACGTCGCACGGTGGAATCCCCAGCCGCACCAGAACACGATCGGCGTGGTGAGCGCTGCCACCACCCACTCCCATCGGTCGAACTGCAGCGACGGCACCATCGACAACAGCACCACCGGGACGCCGAGGATCAACGCGACCGTCCAGCGCCGTCGCAGGTCGGCTTCGCGACGACGTTCGGCGGCGTCGTGATCGGCCTGGACCGGTGCGACGTAGCCGAGCCGCTCGACGACCGCACGCATGTCCGACTCGGTGGCACCGCTGTGCAGCACGGTCGCACGGCCGTTCGCGAAGTTGACGCGGACGTCGACGACACCGTCGAGCCTGGCGATCCCTCGTTGGATCCGGTTCGCGCACGCCGCACAGGTCATGCCCTCGATCGCGATGTCGGAACGCGTGGCGGCCGACTCGGTGCCGGAGTTCAACGTGGTCATGACGGATCGATCACCTGACAGCGATGAGGGTCGGTGCAGTTCGCCGGGTCGAGATCACGAGCGCGCTCCGCCAGCTGCAGCATCTCCGCCCGTGTGGTTTGCAGCCGCTCGATCTGGGCGTCGATCTCCGCGACGTGACGTTCGAGAAAGGCCAGCGTGTGCTCACAGGTCGCCTGGCCGGCGTCCTTCATCGAGAGCAGGGTCTGGACCTCGTCGAGCGACAGGCCACACGCCTGCGCATCACGGATGAACCGCAGTCGCTCGGCTACCTCGGCGCCGTAGTCGCGGTACCCCGCCGGCGTCCGATCGGGCGCGGGAAGAAGATCGAGCGATTCGTAGTACCTGATCGTCTGAGCGTTGAGCCCCGACATGGTTGCGAGCGCACCGATTCGCATGTGGTGCAGCGTAGCAGAGAACCTTGTAGTTGACTACAAGGTTCGCGTCACCAGTCTCAAGTCGGCTGCTGCCGCTTCGGGGGTGATGTCGCGCTCGCAGATTCGCCAGGAGCTCGTAGCTCGCGGGGATCTTGGCGACGTCGGCGGATCGCAGCAGTGGCGGGTAGTAGTGCGCGTGCAGCTGCCACCCCGCAGCGTCGGGCGTCACGGGCGCGGAGTGCCAGCCGGAGCAGTACGGGAACGGTGTGTCGAACAGCGCGTCGAACCCACGCAGCATGGTCTGGAGCACGTCGGCAAGCGACTCGCGTCCCGCAGCGTCGACGTCGTCGAGACGTGCCAGCTGGCGGCGTGGCAGCACGAGCGTCTCGAACGGCCAGTACGCCCAGTGCGGCACGACCACCGCCCACTCGTCGTTGAACGTCACGATCCGCTCGCCGAACTCCAACTCGCGCTCCACGTAGTCGAGGAGCATCGGTCGTCCGTGCCGTTGGAGGTGGGCCCGCTGGTGCTCCAGCTCCCGGACGATCTCGTCGGGCAGGAAGGTCGACGCCCAGATCTGGCCGTGAGGATGGGGATTCGACGCCCCGGAGACCGCACCGCGGGTCTCGAAGATCTGCACCCACTCGTATCGCCGGTGGAGTTCGACCAGCTGCGACTGCCACAGCTCGATCACGGCAACCACCTCGTCGTGCGTCATGTCCGCGAGGGTGAGGTCGTGGCGCGGCGAGAAGCACAGCACGCGACACTCGCCGGCTGCGTCGGCCATGCCGAACAGCTCATCGAACTCCGGGTCGGTCGCGGTCGCGTCGGGTGACGGCGCGTCGGGGAGCAACGCGGCGAAGTCGTTCACGAAGACGAAGGTCGACTCGTAGGCCGGATTGCGGACGCCGCCGGCGCGCTCGTTGCCGGGGCAGAGGTAGCAGCTCGGGTCGTAGCCCGGAGCCGGGTCCGGTTCGGCGGATCGTTGGCCGATCCACGGTCGCTGCGTCCGCTGCGGCGACACGATCACCCATCGACCGGTCAGCGGATTACGCCGCCGATGCGGGTGTGTCGACGGGTCGAAGAGCACGGCGAGAGCGTACGCGGGCCGGACCGTTCAGCCGCAGTAGCCGAGCGAGCAGCGTTCCGCTGGAAGCAGCCGCTGCGGTGGTGCGGGGAACGTTCCGAACGTCGGCCGGTACACCTCGGTGGAGATGCCATCCCAGCGGTTGTGCGACAGACCGTACAGGAGCTGCCCCGGGACGGCCGACGGGATCCAACTCGCGAAGTAGTTGTTGCAGTCGACCGCGCACTTCGTGGGTGGCGCCCAGTCGGCCACCACGGTGTACGGCCCGACCGAGCGCAGCGAGTGCTCGACGACGATGCGGTCGCCCCACCAGTCGCCCACCTTCGTGATCGCCATCCACTGGTGGTTCACGTAGGTGAACTGGCTGGCATTGACCAGCCGGCTCGTGTCCATGATCGGTACGGCGGCGGCCGGATCGGCGCGCCAACCGTTCGCCGTCCAGTACGTCGGCGCGGCGAGCAGCTTGCCGCGGGGAACGCGGGCAACCGTCACCCTCGGGGCGCAGGCCATGTCGTGCGCGTAGACGAAGATGTAGGGATCGAAGCCGAACTGGCGGTGGCAGTGCGCGAACAGGTAGGTCCACGTCGAGTCCGACTCGATCGAGAAGCCGTACAGCGATGCCGAGGCGTTGCCCGGACGCGCCGTCGAACGGACGTCGAAGGTGACCGGATCGACGATGGCCACCAACGTCGCCGTCGGTTCGGTTCGTGTCAGGTAGCCGGGGCCTCGTTCGTGCATCTCGGCAGCGAACACGTGGACTCGACCGTCGGCTCCCAGCTCGGCGCCGAGCGGCCAGTACCAACGAACGAAGGGAACCGTGTCCGACGCGAACAGCCACGGCTGCGGGTCGTCCGCTGTTCCTCCGATCAGGGCGGTGAAGCACGATCCCTGCTGCACGATCCCGATGTTGTGCACGAGACGTTTGCCGCCCGTCGGAAGGCGCACCTCGGCGTCCTGGAAGGTCCACAAGACCCGACCATCGGGCAGCGGCAGGGCGCGCTGGTAGTCGGCGCCGACGACACCTCCCGGCTCCGACACGAACAGGCGGTCGAGATCCGCCGGAGCCGCCGCTGGCAGGCAGACCTCCGGGCGCGCCGCGGCCGTCACGGACGGTGCCGTCGTCATCGACGCCGACACAGCCACAGAGCCGGCGACGAGAGCGACGGCGAGCGCTGCCACGAGCCGACTGCGGATGGTGGAGACGGCGACGCGTCGACACGACGGCAGCGGGTGATCCACGCCACAGTGTCGCGCACGCTTCCCGCCGGGGCAGGTCGACGCCCGCCGGGGCCGTGTCACAGGCGACGGATGTCGGGGTTGCGCATGCGCGGGCCGCGCCGCGGCGCCGAGAGCCCCGCGGTGAACAGCAATCGGACGATCCGCTGGCGATGCCCCGTCCACGGGGCGAGGTGTCGGCACATGATCTCGTCGCCGCCGTCGTCGGCGGGCACCCGCCGGGCATCGCCGGTGAAGGCATGGTTGACCATGGTCGGCAACCCGTAGTCGCGGAAGACGATCGTGTCAGGATCGCCATGCGACGACGTGATCACGGACGTGGCCGTCCACGGCCCCAGCCCGGGCAGCGCCGACAGGCGGACACGCGCCTCGGCCGCCGGCATGGTGGCGGCCTCTTCGAGCCGGCTCGCACGTCGCGCTGCGAGCAGGATCGCGTCGGCCCGGCGGCGCTCGACGTTGAACCGGTGGAGGTCCACGTAGGTGGCCGAGGCCACCGTCGACGGCGTCGGAGGTAGCCGCAGCTCCAACGGCCCCGGCGCGGGTTCGCCCCACGCGTACACCATCCTCGCCCAGCTCTTGACGGCCTCCTCGGTGGTCACCCGTTGGCCGAGCAGGACGAGCAGCAGCTCCTGCCAGATCACGCCGGCAGCAGCCAACCGAATGCCGGGGTGACGGCGCGCCAACTCGGCGATGCGCGGATGGATCGTCGGGTCGAAGCCCTCGAGGTCGTCGCGCAGCCCCACCCAGTGAGGTGCCCGATCGAGGAGCCACGACGCGCCACTCCCCCACGCTTCCGCCGTCGTGGAACCGAGGCGGTCCCACCTCAGCAGCATCGTCCCCGGGCCGTCCGGGGTCAGCACCGCCTTGGCGAAACTGGACGACGTCCAACGCGTGGTCGGGTCGCGGGAGTAGACGCCGATCGGCTTCAGCGTGGCCCGCAGGTCGATGTCGCCGGTCTGCAGGACCCGTCGTGCGCTCACGACGCCCGCTGCCAGATCAGGCGCCGACGAGGGTGCGCCAGTCGGTCGGATAGGCCGCGGCGACCTGCGCCGGCGTCATCTGCAGCGTGGAGTCGGGGGCCATGTCGGCGACCGCTCGCGCCTCCATGTAGTGATGGCCGATGTGGCGGAGTCCTTCGAACATCGTGCGACGCAGCTCGACCAAGTCGCCGGGAGGCGTCGGATCGAGGAATCCCCAGATGGTGAACGCGATGTCGAGGTCGTGCACGACCGGCGCCCTCGAGTACATCGACGCGCGACGCAGCGCGACGCCGAGGCAGCCTCGAATCGTGTCGTCGACATGTTCGCCGGGCTGCATCTGCAGCTTCGGGCGCATCTGCGCGGCGATGCGCAGCGCGAACCCCTGGTCGGGACCCTGCTCACCGAGGCGTGGTCCGCCGGGCTGGAAGCCCTCGATCTCGCCGGGCCGGTCCGGCATCCACGACTCCGGTACGTGATCGGGCGACGCGTAGGAGCGTGAACGAACCGTCGGTGGAACCGGGCTGAATCTGGGGGCGGCCATCGCTGCTCTTTCTATCAGTCGCCGTCCGCTCCGCCGTCAGCTCGCAGCGACCGGTGGAGCAGGCCGTACACGAGGCTGTCCTCGAGCGCCCGCCACGACGCCTCGATGATGTTGGGGCTCACGCCGATCGTCGTCCAGTCGCGTGTGCCGTCGGTCGCCGACAGCAACACCCGCGTCGTCGAGCCGGTCGCGCTGGCACCATCGAGGATGCGCACCTTGTAGTCGGTGAGGTGGATGTCCGCCAGCTCCGGCAGCATCGTGCCCACCGCCTTGCGCAGCGCGGTGTCGATCGCGTTGACGGGGCCGTTGCCCTCGGCCACCCAGACTCGGCGCTCTGCCTCGTCACCGTCGCCCACCCACACCTTGACGGTCGCCTCGGTCGAGAACTCACCGCCGGGCAGTTCGTCGGTGATCACCCGCATCGACTCGACGCGGAAGAATTCGGGAACCTGACCGGCCGCTCGCCGCATCAGCAGTTCCAGCGATGCGTCGGCCGCCTCGAAGTGGTAGCCCTCGTGTTCGAGCCGCTTGAGTTCGTCGATGACCTCGTTGATCTGCGCACCGTCGAGCTCGATGCCGATCTCGTCGGCCTTCATCTGGATCGTCGCCCGACCCGCCATCTCCGACACGACGAAACGCTGTCCCGTTGCCGACGAGTTCCGGATTCACGTGTTCGTAGGCGTCCTTGGCGCGGACGATCGCCGACACGTGCAGACCGGCCTTGTGGGCGAACGCCGACGATCCGACGTACGGAGCCTGCGGGTTGACGGCGCGGTTGAGGGTCTCCGCAACGTGGTGGCTGACGGCGGTCAACCGCTCGATGCGACCGTCCGGCAGACAGGTGTACCCGAGCTTGAGCTGCAGGTTCGGGATGACGGTGGTGAGGTTGGTGTTGCCGGTGCGCTCGCCGAGCCCGTTGAGCGTGCCCTGCACGTGGCCGGCACCGGCCTCGACCGCAGCCATCGAGTTCGCGACGGCGCAACCCGTGTCGTCGTGGCAGTGGATCCCGATCACCGCGTCGTCGCCCACGTGAGCCTTGACGTCGGCGACGATCCGATGGACCTCGCTCGGCAGGGTGCCGCCGTTGGTGTCGCAGAGCACGAGATGGCTGGCGCCGTTGACGACCGCGGCCTCGATCGCTCGCAGGGAGAACTCGGGGTTGGCCTTGTACCCGTCGAAGAAGTGTTCGAGGTCGACGAGCACCATCCGGCCCTGACCGGTGAGGAACTCGACCGAGTCGGCGATCATCGCGGCGCCCTCGTCGAGGGTCGTCTGCAACGCCTCGACCACCTGGTACTCGGAGCTCTTGGCGACGATGCACACCGCCGAGGTGTTCGCCTCGATCAGGTTGCGCAACGTCGCGTCGTCGTCGACCTTGCCGCGAGGGCGGCGGGTGGAGCCGAACGCCACCAACGTCGACGTCGAGAGGGTCAGCTCGTGTTGAGCGCGAGCGAAGAACTCGATGTCCTTCGGGTTGGCACCCGGCCACCCACCCTCGATGAACTGGACCCCGAGGAGGTCGAGCTGTTCCGCGATGCGGAGCTTGTCGTCGACGGTCGCCGAGACGCCCTCGACCTGCAGGCCGTCTCGCAGTGTGGTGTCGAAGATTTCGACGTGTCGCATGAAGTGCTCCCGAGAACTGAAAGAGCCGCCCGGAGGGCGGCTCGACGAACACGTGGGGGTGCCACGTGTTCTACAGAAATGATGATGATGGCGGCAACTGGAGTGTTCGTCATCGGCCCCCATTGAACCCGTTTCGGCCAGCGGATGCAATCAACAGCACCACAATGGCGTCGAACTGTGCACATCGTTGTGCATGAACGGTGGGCAACGGGTGGACGACGGAAGGAATCCTGGGGGTAACGAGAAAGTTCCGGGGATAACCCTGTGAATTCGAAAATACCTCTTGACCTGGGGTTATGCGCGGTATTTACTGATGCTCGTTCCGGAGAGCGCACGCCGACGGAGCGGTGAGGAGGGGGCTTCGGCCCAGCCCACACCGCTTCACGAAGCGAGAGCGGAGTCGGAGCACGGACAGTGTTCACGGCCACCTCGGACCGGGCTGCCGGACTCCTTCGGGAGGACGGGGGCAACGACGAGTCGGCGAACGTCGCGGGAGACCGGGGCGGGCGTCGGGTCAGACCGGGCCTGCGGCCACCTTCGGGTGACGTGGGAAACGGGGGCCTGCTGGAGCGTTCGGAGGGCACGGGGCAACCCGCAGCCGGCGAGCGGTGCGGCGAGACGACCGGGCACGCTCGGGGCCTTCGGGCGCCGGGTGACCTGTCGCCTTCGGGCGGCGGGTGGCACGTCACCTTCGGGTGGGGTGTGGGCAACGGAGTCGTGGTGAGGAGCCGAAGGATCTGGGGCCACCCCAACTGGACCCAGCGAGGTCGGTTCCGATTGGCACCAGGACCGAGGGCTCGGGCAACCGGGTCAGCGTGAAGCGGTGCCACGGGTTCGAGGCCGGGAAACCGGTGTCGAGTCCGACACGCGGCATCGCCCGCCGCGCCGTAAGGCGAGACGGGCGATGTGAACAGGTCGAGACGAAGGCTAACGCCCGACATTCGACCAGTGGTGGACCTGTCCACTCGAGCAGCCCCGGAAGGCGCGGAGGCGAAAGCCCGCAGCGCCGACCGGGGCGCTTTCGTTTTCCCGTCGGCCCACCCCGAAAAATGCGCACCACCGGTCGCTGAGCGGCACGTCGTGCGCAATTTCGGGCACTGGCGCCGACGACATCAGTTCTGTGCGCACGAGCGGCTCCTCGACGCAACGAGGTGCGCACGTTTCGGGTCGGGTGATCCGGGTCAGCGGAGTGCGGCGGCGAGGCGGGTGACGTGGGCGAGGTCCTCCCGGGCGAGATCGACGGTCGGGCCCGGGAAGAACGCCACGTCGTGGGCTCCGGCGTCCGCGAGCGCCTCGGCATGACGGACGGCGTCGTCGAAGGTGCCGATCGCGCCCAGTTCGATCCACCAGTCGGCGGGCATGTCGGCGATGCCGTCGAGGCCTCGAGCCGCGTGACGCTCGCGGATCTCGTCGATGTGCGGATGCGCATTCGGTGCCGGATTCGAGCCGTCGATCAGCCCCGCGACGAACGGGGCCATCGCTCGGCGCATGTCCCGCGCATCGTCACCGATCGCCAACGCAGTGAACACCGAGACCCGGAACGGACCGGACGAGCGTGCGTGCCCGATCGATTCACGGACGTAGGCCGGACCCGCTCCCTCGGCGAGCACGACGCCGTCGGCCACTCGCCCCGCGAGCGCCAACGACTTCGGTCCACGGACTCCGGCCAGCACCGGCGGCGGATCGGTAGGCGGCGCATCGAGGGACACGTCGCGCATCGTGAACACGGACCCGTCGAACGTGATCCGTTCACCGTTCAGCAGCCGCCGAATGATCGTGATCGCCTCGCCGAGCGTGGTGAGCGGCGATGGGGTGAGCGCCCCCATCTGGTCCATCCACTCCTGCACCCCGTGTCCGATTCCCGGCGAGCAGTCGACCCGGGGCGAGCTGCGCGAGTGTCGCGAGCTCCATCGCGGTCACGGCCGGGTTGCGTGCGACCGCCGGCAGGATCCCGAGCCCGACCGTCAGCGACTCGGTACGGGCGAGCGCCGTCGCCGCCAAGCCGATGCCGGCGGTGTAGAAGCAATCCTCGATCACCCACAGCTGGTCGACGCCTGCCGCCTCGAGCGTCTTCGACGACTTCGATCACGAACGGCGCAGGCAGCGACCGGTCGAAGCACATCCCGACGTTCGATCCCCACCCGCCGGACCGTACCGCATCGCGCGTTGTCGACCGATCGCACCGGTGCATCCCGAAAATGGCGCGGCCGTGTTGCGCACAGCGCAACACGAGCGGACTTTTCGGAGGTCGGGGTGGAGGGCGGAATCGCGTCAGGTGGCGAGTTCGCACCAGTCGTCGTAGCGGGGGTCCTCGCCGCGGACGCCTCGTGGTAGACCTCGGCGATCGCCGAGGTCTTCGGGCCGGGGCACGGGATCGAGCGGTCGTCGACCGAGTTGACCGAGCTGACCTCGGCGGCGGTGCCGCACACGAAGATCTCGTCGGCGATGTAGAGGTCGCTGCGGGCGATGTTGTCGACGACCACCTCGAAGCCGAGGTCGCCGGCGATCGTCGTCACCGAGTTCTGCGTGATGCCCTCGAGCGCTCCGGCCGACAGCGGCGGCGTGAGCAGCTTGCCGTGGCGGGACACGAAGATGTTCTCGCCGGTGCACTCGGCGACCAGCCCGTTGGGGGCGAGCATGATCGCCTCGTCGTAGCCGGCCTTCAGCGCCTCGACCTTGGCGAGCGACGAGTTGACGTAGTTGCCCGTCGTCTTCGACGCCGGCGGCATCGTGTTGTGGTCGTGGCGGGTCCACGACGAGATCTTCATCCGCACGCCCTTCTCGACCGCGTCGTCGCCGAGGTAGGCGCCCCACGGCCAGCAGGCGATCGCCACGTCGACGCGTGCACGGCAGCGTGTTGAGCCCCATCTCGCCGTAGCCGAAGTAGGCGATCGGCCGGATGTAGCACGACGGCAGTCCGGTCGACGCGACCGTCTCCTTGGTCGCCTCGATCAGCTCGTCGACCGTGTACGGGATCTCCATGCCCATGATCTTCGCCGAGTTGTGGAGCCGCTCGATGTGGTCGGTCAGGCGGAACACCGCCGGGCCCTCGGCGGTCTCGTAGGCGCGGATGCCCTCGAACACGCCGGTGCCGTAGTGCAGCGTGTGGGTGAGCACGTGGATCTGGGCCTTGTCCCAGTCGACGAGCTCGCCGTTCATCCAGATCTTCGGGGTCGGTGTGATGGGCATGACGTCAGTCTCCCACGCGGGCGGCGATGGCGTCACCGACGTCGGTGGTGCTGCCGGTGACCGGATCGGCGCACGCCGCGCGGATCCGGTCGGCGGCGGCGTCCTCGCCGAGGAAGTCGAGCATCAGCGCCGCGCGACAGGATCGCGGCGGTCGGGTTGGCCTTGTTCTGTCCGGCGATGTCGGGCGCCGAACCGTGCACCGGCTCGAACATCGACGGGCCGGTGCGCGCCGGGTTGAGGTTGGCCGACGACGCCAGCCCGATGCCGCCCGACACCGCGCCGCCGAGGTCGGTGAGGATGTCGCCGAACAGGTTGTCGGTGACGATGACGTCGTAGCGGTGCGGGTCCTGCACGAAGTAGATGCACGCCGCGTCGACGTGGTTGTAGGCGGTGCCGACGTCCGGGAACTCGGCGGCGACCTCGTCGAACGTGCGCTCCCACAGGTCGCCGGCGAACGTCAGCACGTTGGTCTTGTGCACGAGCGTGAGGTGCTTGCGGGGTCGGGTGGCGGCGAGCTCGAACGCGTACCGGATGCAGCGCTCGACGCCCATCCGCGTGTTGACCGAGCCCTGCGTGGCCACCTCGTGCGGCGTGCCCTTGCGCAGCACGCCGCCCTCGCCGACGTACGGGCCCTCGGTGTTCTCGCGGATCACGATGAAGTCGTGCGGTGTGTCGCCGCCCGGCGCGGTGCCGACGAACGGCCGCTGGTTGATGTACAGGTCGAGCGTCGAAGCGCATCTTGAGCAGCAGGCCGCGCTCGATCACGCCGGGCGGCACCTCGGGCGTGCCGACGGCGCCGAGCAGGATCGCGTCGAACGCGCGCAGCTCGTCGAGCGTGGCGTCGGAGAGGATCTCGCCGTCGCGCAGGTAGCGCGGGCCACCGAGGTCGAAGTCGGTCGTGTCGATGTCGACGCCGGCGGCGCGCACCACCTTGACCGCCTCGGCCGTCACCTCCGGACCGATGCCGTCGCCGCCGATCACGGCGATCTTGTGCGTCAATGGCCGGGCGAGCCTAGAGCTGCGCCCGGCCGGGATCCCAGGGCGCCGCAAGCCCGACCGGTATCCTGCCGTCCCCATGGCAGCAGTGCAGTTGTCCGCATCGGCATTCGACCGGCTGCAGGCCGAGTTCGACGATCTCACCACCCGCGGCCGGATCGAGGTCGCCAACAAGATCGAACGCGCCCGCGAGGAGGGCGACCTCAAGGAGAACGCCGACTACCACGCGGCCAAGGACGAGCAGGGCCACATGGAGGGCCGGATCCGCCAGCTCGAGCACCTCCTCGAGAACGCCGAGATCGTCGACGGCGTCGATGGTGTACACCGTCGTCTACGAGGGCGACACCGACGACGACGCCGAGCGCTACCTGGTCGGCAACATGGAGGAGCAGGTCGACGGCGCCGACGTGATCAGCCCCTCGTCTCCCGCTCGGCCAGGCACTCGACGGCGCCGAGGCCGGTGCGACCATCACCTACGAGGCGCCCAACGGCGCGCTCACCGTGACGGTGCTCCGGGTCGAGCAGCTCTGAGACTCCCGGTGGCGGCCGACGCCGGCCACTCCGAACTCGACGTCTTCACCCCCGTCCTCCCACCCGGCGAGGTTCGTCGAGCTGCCCGATCGCGGCACGGTGCTGGTGCGCGACTTCGGCGCTGCACCCGACGCTCCCGCCATCGTGCTGCTCCACGGCTGGACGGCCACCGCCGACCTCAACTGGTTCCGCTGCTACGGAGCGCTCGGCGAGCGCTACCGGGTCATCGCCTTCGACCATCGCGGCCACGGAACCGGGCTCCGTTCGAAGAAGCCGTTCCGGCTCGAGGACTGCGCCGACGACGTCGTCGACATCGCCGCCGCGCTGGGCGTCGAACGATTCGTCCCGGTCGGCTACTCGATGGGTGGGCCGATCGCCCAGCTCATCTGGCGACGCCACCCCGACAACGTCATCGGACTCGTGCTGTGCGCCACCGCCCCCTACTTCGCCGGGGGCCGCGAGAAGCGGCTCGGCATGATCGGCCTGACCGGGCTGGCCGCGGTCGCCCGCGTGACCCCCGAGCAGACCAAGACCTGGCTCATCGAGCAGCTGTACCTGCAGCGACGCACCGAGAAGTGGGAGCCGTGGGCGATCGCGCGAGACTGCGCGACCACGACTGGCGGATGATCCTCGAGGCCGGCAAGGCGATCGGCAAGTTCTCCTCCACCGACTGGCTCGGCGAGGTCGACGTTCCCTCGTCGTCGGTCCTCACGATGCGCGACCAGGTCGTTCCCGTGCGGCGTCAGGTCAAGCTGTTCGAACAGATCCCCGACGCCGAGGCGTTCCGCGTCGACGGGATGCACGATGCCGTGGTCGCGAATGCCGACCGCTTCGCGCCGACGCTGATCCGCGCCGTCGACTCGGTGCTCCGTCGGGCATGAGAGCCCGCACCGCCACGCTCGCCGCAGTGGCCGCCATCGGCGCCGTCGTCGCGGTCCGCATGTGGCGCCGCGGGCCGAACACCGACCCGGCATCTGCACCGCTCACGGCTGCGCCGCAACGGCCAGCTCGCACGGATGGGCGCCCGGGTCGGCACGACCTACGCGACCACCGCCGCTCGCAAGACGTTCGCGTCCGCCGAGCGGCGCGACGAACTCGACCGGCACCGCGAGCTGCGCTCCGCCCAGGCCGTCGCCGACGAACTCGGCCACATGAAGGGCGCCTTGATGAAGCTCGGCCAGATGGCCAGCTACCTCGACGACGGGCTGCCCGAACCGCTTCGACTCGCGCTGTCGCAACTGCAGTCCGACGCCCCACCGATGTCGGTCGAGCTCGCCCTCGAAACGGTCGAGCGCGAACTCGGTCGGCCCGTGGGCGAGGTGTTCGTCGAGTTCGATCCCGATCCGATCGCTGCGGCATCGATCGGCCAGGTCCACCGGGCGCTGCTGCGCGATCCGGACACCGGCGTCGAGCGGGCGGTCGCCGTCAAGGTGCAGTATCCCGGCGTCGGCGAGGCGATCGTGTCCGACCTCAAGAACGCCGATCTGCTCGGCGCCGTCCTCCGGCAGGGGTTCGGTGGGCTCGATCCCGCCGAGATGGTCGACGAGATCAAGCTGCGGATCGCCGAGGAGGTCGACTACGAACGCGAGGCGCGAAATCAGCAGGCCTTCGCCGACTACTACCGCGGGCATCCGTTCATCCGCATCCCCGAGGTGGTGCCGGAACTGTCGACGGCGCACGTGCTCACCACGGAACTCGCCGACGGGTTCGGGTGGGCCGAGCTGTTGCGTCGCCCACAGGCCGACCGCGATCGCGTCGGCGAGATCATCTTCCGGTTCGTGTTCCGCAGTCTGTACCGGATGGGTGCGTTCAACGGTGACCCACACCCCGGCAACTACCTGTTCCACGACGACGGCACGGTGACCTTCCTCGACTTCGGGTTGGTCAAACACTTCAGTGCGGAGGAGATGCACACGTTCGGTTCGATGGTGAAGGCGGCAGCAGTCGACCACGACCACGCCGAATTCCGCCGCATCGTCGAAGACGCCGGGATGCTCAAACCCGACGCCCCGGTGTCGACCGAGGCGGTCGGCGAGTACTTCTCGCACTTCTACGACACCGTGCGAACCGATGCCGAGATGACCTGGACGCGTCAGTACGCGAACTCGATCGTGCGCCACACGTTCGATCGCACGAGTCCGATCAGCCAGTACGCCACCGTGCCGCGGGCGTTCGTGTTCATCCAGCGCATCAACCTCGGTCTCTACGCCCTGCTCGGGGAACTGCAGGCGAGCGGCAACTACCGGCGAATCGCGTCGGAGCTGTGGCCGTTCGTCGACGGGCCACCGTCGACCGAGCTCGGTCGGGCCGAGGCGACCTGGCTCGCCACGACGCAACCGCCAACGATGAGCCAACCGCCCCAATAGCGTCACTTCGCTCATCGCGGCCGTGCCCGCAGCGCCAACGATGAGCCAACCGCCCCAATAGCGTCGCTTCGCTCATCGCGGCCGTGACGCTGGGTCAGGGTTTGGTGAGAGCTTGACTCGTTGACGTGGGCCGATCCGACTTCGCAAGTAGCGTCGTCGCAATGCGCCGGACCCTCCCCTTGCTCGTCACCGCCACCTTGCTGTTCGCTGCGTGCTCGAGCAGCGACGACAACGCCAGCGACAACTCTGCGGGCGAGGCCGCCTCGACCGACACCAGTGACGCCGACACCGACGGGTCCGGCACCGAGGTCGGCGACACCGTTGCGCCGCCTGCGACCAATCCGGACAAGCCCGAGGTCGAGGTGCCCGCTGAGGTGCCGACCGAGCTCCAGGTCACGGTGATCGAGGAGGGAACGGGCCCGGAGGCAGTCGACGGCGACACCGTGGTCGTCGATTACGTCGGCGTGCGGTCACGAGACGGCGTCGAGTTCGACAACAGCTACGACCGCTTCGAGACCGTTCCCGGTCGTGCTCGGCCAGGGCGGTGTGATCGCCGGTTGGGATCAGGGTCTCGTCGGCGTGCAGACAGGTACACGCGTCCGCCTCGACATCCCCAGCGATCTCGCGTACGGCGCTGAGGCCAACGGTGACATCATCGGCGAGAACGAGGCACTCACGTTCCTGATCGACGTCCGTGCCGTGATCCAGCCGGCCGATCCCGCCGATGCCCCGACCGAGATGGGTGTCCCGGAGTCGGAGGGCGCGACCGAGACGACCTTCACCGATCTCGTCGAAGGCGACGGCACCGAGCTGCTGGCCGGACAGACCGGCATCATCAACTACGTGCTGTTCCGTGGCGACAACGGCGTGCTGCTCGAGAGCAGCTGGGAAGCCGAGCCCGTGCCGGTGCCGACGACCGAGGGAAGCTTCGCCGGGTTCGTCAAGGGGCTTCCGGGAATGAAGGTCGGCGGCCGCCGGGCCATCGTCGTTCCTCCCGAGGATGCGTTCGGCCCGGACGGCAACCCGCAGCTCGGACTTCCTGCCGGGACCGACATGGTCATCGTCGTCGACCTTCTCGGCATGTACGGCCAGCCCACCGGCTGACCGTTCGAGCGACGTTCCGGTCGCGCCCTCAGTCCGGGATCCATCCGGTCGGTTGGCGGTACTGCTCACCGGTCCTGCAACCTCCGAGAGAACGCAGCAGCGGGTACGGGTTGACCGCGCCACCACCGCCGGGGTGGATCTCGAAATGCAGGTGCGGGAACGCGGAGTTGCCGGTGTTGCCCATGAACCCGATGATCTGCCCGGCTTCGACCTGCGAGCCCACCGAGAGCTCCGGAGCGAAGTCCGCCAGGTGCGCGTAGAAGTAGAAGGTGCCGCTCCCGTCGGCGGCCGTCAACCACCAGGCGTTGCCCGATCGGAGGCCGGGCTGGTCCCACGCCCGTCGAGTGAGCGTGCCGTCGACCACGGCGTACACGTAGCTCCCGACCGCAGCGAACAGATCGGTGCCCTCGTGCCGGCGACCGGCGCCGCGGAAGTCACCCCAGTCGTCGCTGAACCAGCACGGGCCTTGCATGGGCAGTGCATCGATCCCCGACGACCGACTACTCGACGGGGCGGATGAGGCGTCCGCGACCGCGGTGCCGTCCCCCGACGAGGCGACGGATGTTCCAGGAGGCAGGCACACGAGGTCCCCCGGGCGGATCACACGATCCTCGGACGCACCGTTCACCGACAGCAACCTGGACATCGACACGCCCGCCCGCGTCGCGATCGCCCACCAGTTGTCACCGGGCTCGACGACGTACGTCGGCGCGTTCGACGGTGAACACGACGACGACGGCGTCGCCCCCGACGGCAGGCACACGACGTCACCGGGGTGGATGGTGTCGTCCGCCGACGAGTCGTTGACCTCGAGCAGCGCACGCATCGAGACCTGCGCACCCTGGGCGATGTCGAACCAGGTGTCGCCGCTGCCGACGAGATGGCTCGCGAGGCCGCTGGCGTCGCAGGTCGACGTCGTCGACCCGAGCGAGGCGCTCGCCGGCGCAGGGACCGCGATCGCGAAGGCGCACGCCGACACGAGAAGCGCAGTTCGGGCGATGGTGTTGTGGACGGTTGACATTCGGAGCTCCCAACTCCGCCCGGCTCGGAACCTACCGCAGGTCGGCGAACGCTGCACGTCGGCCCACCCACACGAGCCGGATGATCAGCCCCTTTCCAGCACGAGCGGAGTGCAGTGCTCGCGGTGGAGCCCGGTCAGACCGTTCGCAGGTCGAGGCCGATGTCGAGCACCCTGGCGGAGTGCGTGAGTTCCCCGACGGCGATGTAGTCCACGCCGGTCTCGGCGACCGCACGCGCCGAGTCGAGGGTGAGACCACCGCTGGCTTCCAGGCGCACTGCCGGGTTCATCTCGTCGCGGACCGCGACCGCCTCGCGCATCTCGAACGGGGTGAAGTTGTCGATCAGTACTTCGTCGGCACCCGCGTCGATCGCCTCACGCAGTCCGTCGAGCGTGTCGACCTCGATCTCGACCGGGATCGGTCGCGGCCAGCGCAGCGCACGCGTCGAAACGCCTCGGCGACGCCGCCGGCTGCAGCGACGTGGTTGTCCTTCACGAGCGCCATGTCGGCCAGACCCATGCGGTGGTTCGAGCCGCCGCCGCAGCGCACCGCGTACTTCTCGAGCGCACGAAGCCCCGGCGTGGTCTTGCGGGTGTCGCGGACCGTCGCAGAGGTGCCCTCCAGCGCATCGGCCCAACGACGCGTCGACGAGGCCACGCCCGACAGGTGACACAGCAGGTTGAGTGCGGTGCGCTCTGCGGTGAGCAGGAGTCGGGTGGGGGCGGTCACCTCGGCGACCTTCGTGCCGGCGCTCACCGACGCTCCGTCGGGCACGGTGGCGTTGAACTCGCTGGCACTGTCGCCGCACACCGTCTCGATCACGGCCGCCGCGACCGCAAGACCGGCGATGACTCCGTCCTCACGCGCGCCGAACGTAGCGGTGCTTCGGTGTTCGGCAGGGATCGTGGCGACCGATGTGACGTCGACGCCGCCCATCAGGTCCTCGGACACGGCGTTGCGCACGATGCCGGCGACATCATCGGGGTCGAGACCGCCGTCGATCAACGCTCGGCGAGTCGGCTCCGACAACGGGTGGAACACGAACATGGCGGCGAGTGTACGGCTCGGCTCGAACGCGACCCAGGATCAGCGAACTCCTTGGACACCGGGCGAGTTCGTGTCAGCGCACACGCTCGCGTTGCACCTTGTTGCTGACACAACCCGGAAGGGACGACACCTCAACAGTTGTGTCAGCGCCAAGGTCGACGGCGTCGCTGTTCGCTGACACAAACCTCGATCCAGGCCCACCCAGTCGGTGTTCCACGCGTCAGGCGGTGACGGCGACGGCGTCGCCGGGCGACACGGTGCCGCCGTTGATCACCGATGCGTACCAGCGAGCCCAACCCGGCTGCTCGACGTGGTCGATGCGGTTCCAGTGACGCTCCGTGAAGCAGTCACCGATCTTGTGACACGGCGCCGCCGGGCTGGTGGTCCGCAACACCACCTCGCCGATCGTGACCGTGAGGCCACCGCGCATCCGCGACCAGTCGATGCCACGGATCGTCAGATTCTCGCCGGCGCCACCGGCGACGATCGGGTGTCCCTCGGCGCGCAGGGCCTCGATGAGGTCGCTGCTGTACAGGCAGATCGCCTGCCAGGGGCGGCCGTGGTTGCGTCGGTTGCCCTGCACATCGCCGTTGACACCACCCGGACCGATCTCCGCGACCGGGATCGCCGACTTGGGCGCTCCACCGCCCGACACCTGGAGCGAGTCGATGTTCCCGGTCATCGGTTCGAACAGCTCGCCGAGCGCGACGGGCGCCGGCGAGGTCGTGGAGCCGGTGCATCACCGCGTGGGCCGACACGATCGGATCGTCGTCGACGCGGAGGGGCTCGGCCGTCGCCTCGGTGACGAACGCCGCGGCAGCACCCTCGAGGACGAACCCGATCAGGTCGTCGGTGTGGGCCAGCGTGCGCTCGAGGTCGTCGTCGCTCCAGCGCGACCCGTCGAAGCCGCAGTCGGTGCAGGAGAGTTCGTTCATGGTGGATCCTTCACGAGGGGTGGTCGGTGACGATGACGGCGCCGGTGGCATCGAGGGTGACGTCGAGGTGGCGCACCCATTCGGGACGCGGGTTCGGGTGGTCGGATCGACGATGGCATCCGCGGCTCTCGGTGCGCGCCGCCGCCGCTGCGACCATCGCGGTCGCCACCGTGAGGATGTTGGTGGCCTCCCACGTGCGGCGCGACGGCTCGGGTCGGGGAGGGCTCTCGCCCGCGACGGCCTCGTCATCGGCACCTCGCTTGGCCGTTCGCATGGTGCGAGCGATCAATCCGAGAGCACCCGCTGCAGATGCGAGCGACAGCTCGTCGCGTACGACACCGACGTGGCGTGACATCAGTGCTCGAACCTCGCGCAACCGCGACGGGTCGAGCAGCCGGTGATCGAGGGGATCATCGACGTCGAGGTCGATCGCGACACGGTCGGGTAACTCCCAGGCGAGGTCGCGGCCCACCCAGGTGCCGGACACGATCGACTCGGTCAGGCTGTTCGAGGCCAGCCGATTCGCCCCGTGGACACCCGTCGCCGACACCTCGCCGACGGCGTACAGACCTCGCAGCGTGGTTCGACCGTCGAGCCCGGCGCGGACACCGCCGCAGGCGTAGTGCGCGGCGGGGGCGACCGGGATGCGGTCGCGGGCCGGATCGAGACCGATCTCGCGACACGCCTCGGTGATCGACGGAAACCGCTCGTAGAAGCGTTCGCCCATGTGCGTGGCGTCGAGATAGACGTGGTCGTCCACCCCTCCTGGTGCGTCCGCCATCCGGCGACTGATCGCCGCGGCGACGACGTCGCGTGGAGCCAGGTCCTCCAGCGGGTGCACACCGGCCATCACCCGTTCGCCGGCCGCGTCGTAGAGGATCGCTCCCTCGCCGCGGACCGCCTCGGACACCAGTGCCTGTTGGCCGAGCGCGTCCGGCCCACGCCACATGACCGTCGGGTGGAACTGGACGAATTCGACGTCGGTGACGGCAAGACCCGCTCGCAACGCCATGGCGACTCCGTCGCCGGTGACGGCCGGCGGGTTCGACGTCGAGGCGAAGACCTGGCCGTAGCCACCCGAGGCAATCACGACCGCGCGGGCGGTCACCACGCCGACGGAGACGAGGATGCCGTGTTCGTCGGTCTTGCCGATCCGGACGCCGACGACCTGGCGCTCGCCGTCGTCGGCGGTGCCCGTGACGAGGTCGAGCGCAAAGGCGTGCCCCATCACCTCGACGCCGGCGCCGACCGCGGATTCGTCGAGCGTTCGCTGTACCTCGGCGCCCGAACGGTCGCCGCCGGAGTGCACGATTCGGTTGTGGCTGTGGCCGCCCTCACGGGTGAGCGCGATGTCGGTACCGCCGTGCTCGGGGTCGAAGGCGGCACCCAACCGCATGAGATACCGGATCGACTTCGGTGCCTCGGTCACGAGCTGACGAACGACCGCCTCGTCGCACAGCCCGGCACCCGCGTCGAGTGTGTCGCGGACGTGATCCTCGATCGTGTCGCTCGGGTCGAGCACTCCGGCGAGCCCGCCCTGGGCCCACTGGGTCGAACCAGCCGAGAGAATGTCCTTGGTGACCACGAGCACGCTGCGCACCGGTCGCACGGCCAGCGCCGCCGACAGCCCCGCCGCGCCGGAGCCGAGCACCACGACGTCGACGTCGCGCTCCCACGTCGCCGCCGGCGCCGCCAACCTCCCCGGCAGGCTCATCACCCCAGCCCGGGCCGTTCGGACCGACGGTCCGGGTGGGGACGGGGCCGGGGAGGACCGTCAGGGTCCGGGCGGGGACGGGGCCGGGGAGGACCGAATGCGGGCACGGGGGTCACTCGCCGGTGGTGGACGGGGTGCCGATGGCGATCATCCGCTCGACCGAGCGGCGGGCGCGGTCGGCGATGTCGCGGTCGACGAACACCTCGTCGGTGCCGTCGCGCAACGAGCGCAGGAGCTTGGCCGGAGTGATCATCTTCATGTACTTGCACACCGCTGCTCGGTTGACCGGCACGAACTCGGTGGTCGAGTTGACCTTCTCGAGCTGGTGGATCATGCCGGTCTCGGTGGCGACGAGAACCTTGGCGGCGGTGGTCGCACGAGCGGCGTCGACCATGCCACCCGTGGACAGGATCTTGGTGCTGGTCTCGGGGACCACACCGGCGGACACGAGATACAACGCGCTGGTGGCACAGCCGCACTCGGGATGCACGAAGAGCTCGGCATCGGGTTCGGCGGCGACCTGGGCCTTGAGGTCGGCACCGTTGATCCCGGCATGCACGTGACACTCACCCAACCAGATGTGCATGTTGTCGCGACCGGTGATCCGCTGGACGTGCGCTCCGAGGAACTGATCGGGACAGAACAGCACCTCGGTGTCACGCGGGATCGATTCGACGACCTCGACGGCGTTCGACGAGGTGCAGCAGATGTCGGTCTCGGCCTTGACCTCCGCAGTGGTGTTGACGTAGCTGACGACGACGGCGCCCGGATGTTCGGCCTTCCATGCGCGGAGCTGACGGGCGTCGATCGTCTCGGCCAGGCTGCAACCCGCCGCTGCGTCCGGGATCAGGACGGTCTTGTCGTACGCGAGGATCTTGGCCGACTCGGCCATGAAGTGCACGCCGCAGAACACGATCGTGGACTCGTCCGCCTCGGCGGCGACCCGGGACAGCCCGAGCGAGTCGCCGACGTGGTGGGCGATGTCCTGGATCTCGGGCACCTGGTAGTTGTGGGCGAGGATCACCGCGTCGCGTTCCTTCGCGAGCGCGAGCACCTGGTCCTGCCAGTCGCTCGGCAGCACCTCGACGTTGACGGCCGTGTCGGTCACCCTGCCAGCGTACGCGGATCGGCTTCGGCTGCGACGAGCGGTTGTCCGGCGACTTGACTGGAGCGATGTCACGTTGGTCCCCCTACGCCGCCGGCGCATTGTTCGTCTCCGCCGGAGTCATGCACTTCGCAAAGCCCGACTTCTTCGAGTCGATCGTGCCGGACTGGTTCCCGAACGCGAAGCTCGCCAATCAGCTCAGCGGGGCCGCCGAGATCGCGCTCGGTGTCGGGATGTGGCTACCGCAGACCCGAAGGGCGTCGTCACTCGGACTCCTGGCCCTCACCGCCGCCGTGTTCCCGGCGAACATCGACATGGCGCTCAACGACGTCGAGGTGAAGCCCGTCGACGGGAAACTGCAGCGCAGCGTCGGTACGGCGAACGGACCGCAGAACTGGATTCGTCTGCCGATGCAACTGCCGCTCGCCTGGTGGCTGTGGCGCGAGGCGGGTGCCGCTGCCTGAACGCCATTCGCTGCAGGTCCTACGGTTGGAACATGGAAACGATCATCGATCGGCTGATCGCCATCGCGGGGCGCTACCAGGGGACCGGCGGCGGGATCGAGAGCGGGCCGTTCGACGCGACGATGGAGATCGCTCCGCTCCTCGGCGGGATGGGCGCCACGATCGACTACGTCGCGACGGCACCCGATGGTTCGGAGTTGCACCGCGAGCACACGGTGCTGGGCTTCGACATGTGGTCGGGCGAGGCGACCCTGTACGTCCTGTGCGCCGAGCTGAACGGGGTCGGCCAGCTCGTTCAGTCGAGCGGTTCGACGTTCTCCAACGGTCAGGGCACCGACGGCTTCGAGCTCCAGATCGAGATCGTGATCGCCGACGAGCTGGAGTACGTCTGGTCGTGGGGACAGCCCGGCGAGCCGCTCGCCGAGCAGACACGGGCGACGTTCCCGCGGCAGTGAGCGGTGGGGAACCCCTGCGCCGTTGTGAATGTCAGGGTCGGGGGGAGCGCTCGAGCGTGAGCACGTCGGGCCGCGAGTAGTGGCCGACCGGATCGAACATGCGGCGTCCGGCCGCGATCCGCGACAGATCGAGCGTCGCGGCCACGACGCCGGCCGAACCGACGAGCGGGCCGGCGATCAACTCACCGCCCGGCGCCACGATCGAGCTGTTTCCGCGGGACAGCAGATCGTCCTCGCCGCCGTACATCTCGTCGGCGTCCGGCAGATCCCGTGGCACATCACATCCTCGGAGATACGCGGTGACGCCCACGACGAACAACTGGCCCTCCTTCGCGATGTGGCGGAGCGTGGGGACCCATTCGTCGCTGTTGTCCCAGGTCGGCGCAAGCAGCACATCGACCCCGCGCTCGTACATGGCGACCCGTGCGAGTGGCATGTAGTTCTCCCAGCAGATGAGCGCCCCCACTCGCACGTTGCCGATGTCGACGGTCGTCAGGACGTCGTCGTAGCCATTTGCCCAGACCAGTCGCTCGGCACCGGTCGGCACGAGTTTGCGATGGCGGCCAGCGAGTTCGCCACGGTCGTTGACGTACACGACGGAGTTGTAGAGGCTGCCCGAGCGCACCCGCTCGGTGACTCCGAGCGCGACCCACACTCCGGCTGCACGCGCGGCTTCGAACAGCGGCTCGAGGTCCGTGCCGTCGACGTCGACCGCCTGGGTGTTGAACCGGTCGTACCAGTCGCGATCGCGCATCGGCGGGCGCCGCCACACCCAGTCGGGGTAGCCGGGCACGAAGGACTCGGGGAACACCACCAGGTCAGCGCCCGCCCGGGCAGCATCGGCGACGTGGGCGGCGACCAGTTCGAGCGTTGCCGCACGATCGAGAAACGCAGGAGTCGCCTGGATGGCGGCGACGGTGAACGTTCCATCGGCGCCCGCCGGACTGCGGAGGTCACCTGCTCGGTTCGACATCTCCGCCCCCTCGACGCTCGCGGCGCTCACGCCACGGGCGAACCTACCACTCTTCGTTCGACGAGTCGGACGACGGCGCCAACGGCGGATCGTCGTTGACCTGCCGTCGTCATGGGCTCGATGCCCCGCTACGCGAAGCGTCGTCGATAGAGCGTCGGTGTCGTCGCGAACGCTCCGACGAAGTTCTGTCGGAAGGTCACCGTGCTCGCGAATCCACATTCGTGGGAGATGCGTTGGACGGTCCACGTGGTGGTCTCGAGCAGTGTGCGTGCGGCGTCGAGGCGTCGCGTGAGTACCCATCTGGCCGGCGTGGTGCCGGTGGCATCTCGGAATCGGCGAGTGAAGCTGCGTTTGCTCATGCAGGCGTGGCCGGCGAGCGCGTCGACGGAAAGGTCGTGGTGCAGGTTCTCGAGCGCCCATTCGATGGTGTCGGCGATCGGCCCGGGATCATGTCGAGGTGGTATCGGCCGCTCGACGAACTGGGCTTGATCGCCATCGCGGTGTGGCGCAACGACGAGGTGGCGGGCCACGGTGGACGCCGCGGCGGACCCGAGTGCGCCACGCACGACATGGAGGCAGGCATCGATCGCCGACGCGGTGCCGGCAGACGTGAGGACGTCGCCGTGATCGATGTACAGGGCAGACCGGTGCACGTCGACGGCGGGGCGTTGTGCGGCGAGGAGGTCGGCAGCGGCCCAATGGGTGACAGCGGTGCGGCCGTCGAGCACTCCGGTCGCGGCCACGGGGAACGCGCCCAGGCAGAGCCCGACGATGCGCGCGTTGCGACGATGCGCCTCGTGCACGATGGCGACGACCTCGTCCGCGGGTGACGGGAGTTCGACCGGCCACGACGGGAACACGAGCACGTCGGCGTCGGCGGTCGTCTGCGGGCCGGCGAGGTCGTCCATCACCACGCCCTCCGACGTGCGGATGGATCGGCCGTCGGCGGTCCACACGACGGTCCTCCAGTCGGGCGCGAGTCCGAGGCTCGACGCCGTCTCGAACACGATGAGCGGTGCAGCGAGGTGGAACATCGTGATCCCATCGAACGCAAACACGGCAATTTTCATCGGGTTGGCCTGATCTCATCGGAAATGTGCATTTGCGCCACTCACGTTAGGCGAGGGCGTCTCGTCAGGCTGGAGCCGACATTCTCGACGAATCGAACGGAGCACACCATGAGTTCACCGCGCCGAGCACTGATCGTCATCGACGCGCAGCAGCAGTACTTCGACGGGATCCTCGCCATCGAGCACCCGCAGCGCGACCAATCCATCGCACGGATCGTCGAGGCGCTCGACGCGGCGGTGAGCAACGACGTCGCTGTTGTCATCGTGCAGCATGAACTTCCCGAGGGCGCCCCGGTCTTCGCGGTCGGGTCAGATGGCCACCGGCTGCACCCCGAGATCGAGCGGCGTGCGGATGCCGCGTCGAAGCGGGTCGCCAAGAGTCTTGCCAGCGTCTTCGAGGGAACGGGCCTGGTCGAGTGGCTGCGTGCCGAGGACGTCGACACGATCGCACTCACCGGCTACATGACGAACAACTGTGTCCTCGCGTCCGCCGCCGCCGCGGAGCCTCTCGGCTTCGACGTCGAGGTGCTGTCCGATGCGACCGGCGCCATCCCGCTGTCGAACGCCGCGGGGTCGGCATCGGCCGCGCAGGTCCACGAGACGGTGATGACCCTGCTCAACTCGAACTGGGCGGCCGTCGCCACGACCGGCGACTGGATCGCCGCCGTGCGGGCTGGCACGACCTTGTCGGGGAGCAACCTTGCCGAGTCGGCGATGGCGGGTCGTTCCATCGGCTGATGGCCATCTCCGAGTCACCGCCGGCGACACCTGGCGATGCGTCGCTCGCGGCGGTGTTCCGCATCGACGCGTTCCGAGGCCTCTGGGTGGCGAACGTCCTGTCGGCGATCGCCACCGGCTCCAGCCGCTTCGCGTTCGTCTGGCTGGTCGGAGATCTCACTGACTGGGATCCGGCCCTCGCGCTGCTGGGGGTGGTCATCGGCCTGCCAGCCCTGCTGCTGTCTGCGCAGGCGGGCGGGCTCGCCGACCGGCTGGCGCCGCGGCCGTTCGGAGTGGCGATGCTGGTGTCGACCAGCGTGTTGTTCGCCGGGACCGCACTGCTCGTACCGACGGCGCTGATGACCGTTCCAGTCGCCTTGGTGTGCGCGTTCTCGAGCGCGGTGCCGATCGCGGGCACCACGCCGCTGTTCCAGGCACTGGTGCCGGCCGTCGTGCCACGAGATCGGTTGCTTCCGGCGGTGGCCCTGCAGAACATGGGGATGATGAGCGCCATGATCCTCGGCGCGTTCCTGGGTGGCGGCATCATCGCCCTGTTCGGGGTGGCGGCGGGCTTCTGGGTGATCGCGGTGTCGAGCGCCCTGGCTGCCGTACAGTACGGTCGCACGCCGCTGCCGTCCGGTCCGCCATCGGCCGGGGTTCATCGCAAGGGCACGGTGCGCGACGGCATGCGGATCGGGTTGGGGACCGAGCCCCTGCGCAGCCTGTTGGGTCTGACCTTCGTGATCGGCATGGCCATCACGGCGGTGACCTTGCTGCTCCCTGCGATCGCGCGAGAGGTGCTCGAGGTCGGGGCGTTCGGGGCCGGCCTGTTGAACGCCGCGATGGGGCTGGGGATGATGGTCATCTCGCTGGTGGTGGCGGCCCGACCGGCGCCTACCCGCCCGGGGTTGGTCCTCGCCGTGTTGCTGATCGCAACCCTCGGCACCGGTCTGATGCTGATGGGCTGGTCGCGCAGCTACGCGTTGACGCTGGCCGTCATCTTCGGGTGGGGCGCCATCGGCGGCGTCACGATGGCACTGCTGCGCACCTTGATCCAGGGGCACACGCCGATCGCCATGATGGGTCGGATCATGGGGCTGTCCGCGCTGGCGATGCAGGGGGCGTTCCCGATCGGTTCGATCGTGCTGTTCGTGCTGGTGCGGGCGGCCGGGCTGACCTCGGCGCTGGTGATCGCAGGAGCACTCTGCACCGCCGCCGTGACGGCGATCGCGATCCGCCCACAGGTGCGCCGGCTCTGAACGACCACGATCAGCGTGCCCGAGTCGCCGTGGTCGTCGAGATGCCACAGACGTCATGGCAGTTTCGAGTGCTGGACGAGCGATGCCGTCAGCCGGCGTCGAAGGCCCAGACGACGTCGGGTTCCGTACCGAGCTCGGATCGCACGAGGGCGTCGTAGCGACGGGCGTGGGCGATCGCCTCGGATCGATTCCCCTCGGCGAGATGGCTCTGCACGATCAAGGCATGTGTCGTCTCGCGGAACGGGTCCGTCCGCAACACGACGAGACACAACTCGATCGCGCTCGCGAAACTGACCCGTTGCGATCAGGTGTCTCGCAATCACCTCGAGCGCGTGGATCCGTAGGTTGCGGAACTCGTTGCGGTCCGAGTCGATCCACTCGTCGTACCAGTCGACGAGGAGGTCGTCGAGGAACGGTTCCGCCGACCACAGCGCCACCGACTGCTCTGCACGACCATCGACCAACCGGCGAGCTCGGTCACGGGCTTCGCCGAGGTCGACCCGGACAGCACTCGACAGGCCCACCGAGTCCCGCCCGCGTCGGATGACCCCGGGGATCGAGTGGTGCAGCCGGCTCATGGTGGAGCGCAGACGTCGCAGGGCAGTCGCGGTCGACACGTCCTCCCACAGCTGCCCTGCCAACCACTCCCGACCGACATCGCCGGAGCGCAGGCACAACAGGGCGAGCAGCCGGGCCTGGGAGTGCGTGAGCTCGTGTCGGCGTCCCGCGCTGACCACCCGGAAGTGGCCGATCAGCCCCACTTCGACGTGATCGCCACCGGTCATCGAGCGCGCCGATCCCCCAGGTTTCGTCCGCCGTCGACGATGCCGATCCTGACATCCGGTCGCATCCCCTCCCAGTGCGCCGCCCGTGCGACGACCAGTATGCACGCGCGCTGCGTGGTTGTCGAGTGGACGCTGAGCGCGCGAGCCGCGCGCGCGTATCGCGACGATCTGGAAACGCGGAGGGTGAAGAGTCGACCACCGTCAGAACACAAGCGGACACGACGAGGAGGAGCCATGGCTCGGAAGTCACTGGATCTCACACAGCTGGACCACGACCTCGAGGCCGCAGGGATGCCCTGGGCCCGGGCCGAGAACTCGATGACGGCACTGACCGAGGACCAGCGGGTGCTGCGGCTCGGCGTCGCGCCACCGCCGGGCGAGATGACCGTCGAAGCGGCCGCGCACGCGTTCGAGGAGGGCCTCTCGGCCGTGGTCCCACCCGGGACCGACATCGGCGCCCCCGCCAAGGTCGACCATCGGGCACTCAACGGGAACAACTACACGACGACGGTCAAGAACCAGGGATCGTGCGGATCGTGCGTCGCGTTCGCCACGGTCGCCGTCATGGAGACCACGTACAAGCGCAAGTCGAATCAACCGAGCCTCGCCTTCGACCTGTCCGAAGCGCAGATGTTCTACTGCCACGCCCGCTCCGAGGGACGAACGTGCGCCAACGGGTGGTGGCCCGAGAACGCGTTCATGAAGGCTCGGGACCTGGGTGTGACCCACGACGTCCACTACCCCTACACCGCCGGCGATCAGAACTGCAGCGGGCTCGACGCCAACTGGCAGGCCGACATGGCCAAGGTGGTCGGCTACCAGAAGCTGACCTCACCGGCCGCCATGAAGAACTGGCTCGCCTCCCACGGCTCGATCTCGGGTTGCTTCGTGGTCTACCAGGACTTCTTCAGCTACGCGAGCGGCGTCTACCGCCACGTCAGTGGCGAGGCCGCCGGTGGCCACTGCGTCGAGATCATCGGCTACGACGACACGCTCGGCTGCTGGATCTGCAAGAACTCGTGGGGCCCGAACTGGGGCGACAGCGGCTACTTCAAGATCGCCTACGGCCAGTGCTCGATCGAGACCTGGTCGGGCCCGTGGGGTCTCACGAACGTCACCAACCGGCAGTGGCGCAAGAACGTCAAGGTCACCGGGCTGTGGGCCAACAGCGCTGACCTCAACTCGTGGGCGTACCTGAGCGGCGTCGGGTGGCGCAAGATCTGTGACGACTCACGCACCGTGTCGGAGACGATGCTGGCCCAACTGGCTTTCGCCAAGGCTGCCGGGACGTCCATCAGCGCCCTCGACGACGCGAACGAACTCCGAGAGATCTACGCCTGACTGGAGGTCAGACCATGACGAACACCAACAGCATGCCGACCCAGACCGATCCCGATCGCGGAGCCGTCCACGACGACGCCGTGGCGGGGGCCCCGTCCGAAGCGTTCGGCGACGCAGCGGCGGGTACGACCGTCGCGACGGCGCTTCCCCAACTGATCCCGCCGGAGGAGACCGCAGCCGCGGCCGAGACCGGCATCACCGCCTGGCTGTCGAACAAGAAGATCGTCGGGGTGTGGTCGAACGCCTCGAACAAGAACTCCTGGGTCAACATCGAGGGCACGGGGTGGCGCCGCATCCACCCGGCGAGCGAGAACGCCGTGGTGGCGATGACGATCATCGCCTCCCATGCCCGCGCCGACAACCGCACCGCATCACTGCGGGTGGAGAGCGACAACAACGTCCACGAGATCTACGTCTGGTGACCGAGATCACCCTGAACGATCGCCGGTCGCCGTACCGCCGGTCACCGTATCGCCGGTCACCATGACGTCGAAGCGGACCGAGTCGGCCGCCGGGCCCTCGGGCTCCCAGGGTTGACGGGACACGAATTCGAGCGACGTCGAACCCGGACGATCGGGGCGCAGCGTCCACACCCGTGCACCTGCCGCGCCTGGCGTCATCGGATCGGGCGCCCGAACCTGCTCGGCGACGACGGTCACGCCGCCATCGACCGCGAGGAGCCACCGGAACCCGGTCGTCGCGTTCTCGACGAGCTCGATCCCGAAGACGTCACCGACGCGACACTCGATGATCCGGTCACGGTCGGACCGTCGATACACATCGGGTGGCGGCTCACTCATTCGGTCCCCTCCGACGTCAACCCTACCCCGAGACCGCGGACGTGTCAGCCGGCTCGGACTCGGGCCGACGGCGCTGACCACCGACGCGGTACCGGAGTCCTCACTGCATGGCGATCTGGGCGTTCACCTCGGCGGTCGGATTGCGAAAGGCGCGTCCCGCGGCCTCGATCGTCACCGAGCCGAGCCGCCCGGTCGTGAACGCGAACGGTGCCTGGTAGGCGGCGGTCACGGCCCGCCCGCGCTGGTGGCCGACGCTGAATCCGGCGACACCGAAGGTGATCGGCACCGTTTGGTCGAGGTGGCCCGTCGCCACGAGTTCGTCGTCGTAGCGCAGGCTGATCGTGCCTCGGTGCATGCCGTCGGGCTCGAACGAGCACGAGATCGTGACGTTGCCCGCGGGCAGCGTCGCGCGTCGCCGACACGGTGGTCAACTTGGTGCCGACGAAGTTGTGCACGTAGTGGAGGGTCTGGTCCTGCACGTACAAGGCGTAGCCGCACGCCGAGCTGCCGTGCGCCACGATCACCCCGGAGGCGCCGGCATCCGTGTTGTCGATCGGCGCAGCGATCGTCCACGCTCGGTTGCGCAGGTTGGGAGCCACCGTTTCGGGCAACGTGCCGATACCGGGCCGGTACTCGTACCGGTCGCGCCGGTACCGCTGGTCGGAGTGACGTCCGGGCTGGTTGGTGAGCGGCAGCACCTGGTTGGCCTCCGCTTCCTGCCACCACAGCGCTTGGAGTTCGGCGAGCTTGTCGGGACGTGCGGTCGCCAGGTCGTTGCTCTCGGAGAAGTCCTCGGCGAGGTGGTACAGCTCCCACTCGTCCTCGTCGAATGGCCGGTGCGGGTCGCTGCCGTCGTAGGCCGACATCGCCAGGGGATGGAACGCCACCGCCTTCCAGCCGTCGTGGTACAGCGCCCGCGAGCCGAACATCTCGTAGTACTGCGTGGTGTGGCGACTGGGCGCCGTGGTGTCGTCGAGGGTGTGGGCGAAGCTGACGCCGTCGAAGGGCTGCTGGGTGACGCCGGCGATCTCGTCGGGCGGCTCGATGCCGATCACGTCGAGGAGTGTCGGCGTCAGGTCGACCGCGTGCACGTACTGGCCCCGCGTCTCGGCGGTGTGCCGGAGTCGGGCCGGCCAGGCGATGAGCAGCGGGTCGGCGACACCGCCCTCGTGCGTCTCGCGCTTCCACCGCTTGAACGGCGTGTTGCCGGCCCACGCCCAGCCCCACGGATAGTGGTTGTGGGCCTCGGGCCCACCGAGTTCGTCGATGCGGCGCAGGTTCTCGTCGAGGTTCTCGGGGACGCCGTTGAAGAAGTACAGCTCGTTGAACGACCCCTGGGGGCCGCCCTCGGCGCTCGCGCCGTTGTCGCTCATGATCACGACGATCGTGTTGTCGAGCTCGCCCAGCGCGTCGAGGTGATCGAGCACGCGGCCGACCTGCGCGTCGGTGTGTTCGAGGAAGCCGGCGTACACCTCCATCATCCGTGCGTAGAGTCGCCGCTCGTCGGCCGACAGCGAGTCCCACGCTGCCACCCACGCAGGACGCTCGGTGTTGACCGTGCCGGCGGGCAGGAGACCCGACGCGGTCTGCCGTGCGAACACCTCGTCGCGCCAACGGTCCCACCCCTGGTCGAACTTCCCGCGGTAGCGGTCGATGTACTCCGCGGGAGCCTGATGGGGTGCGTGGCACGCGCCGGGAGCGAACCACATGAAGAACGGCTTGTCGGGCGCTGCTGCACGCAGGTCGTCGACGTAGGCGATCGCGGTGTCGGCGAGATCTTCGGTGAGGTGGTAGCCCTCCTCGGGAGTGCGAGGCGGATCGACCTGGTGGTTGTCGGCGATGAGGTCGGGGACGTACTGGTCGGTCTCGCCGGCCAGGAACCCGTAGAAGCGCTCGAAGCCTCGGCCGAGCGGCCACCGCTCGCGTGGACCGCCCATCACGGTGTCGCCCGCGGGAGCGAGGTGCCACTTGCCGAGGCAGAACGTCGCGTAGCCGTTGCGCACGAGGATCTCGGAGATCATCCCGTTCGACATCGGCATCGTGGCGTCGTAGCCGGGGTAGCCCGAGGCGAACTCCACGATCCGCCCGACGCCGTTGGCGTGGTGGTTGCGTCCGGTGAGCAGAGCGGCTCGCGTCGGCGAACACAGCGCGGTGGTGTGGAAGTTGCTGTAGCGCAGCCCCTCGGCGGCGACGCGGTCGAACGTGGGCGTCGCGATGTCCGAGCCGAAGCAACCGAACTGTGCGTAGCCGACGTCGTCGAGCAACACCACCACGACGTTGGGGGCGCCGTCGGGCGCGCTCGGCAGTGGCGGCCACCACGGTGTCGACTCCTCGAGCGTGCGGCCCGCGACTCCCTCGAATTCGCCTGGTTCCATGGTTACTGACCTTCCTCGATGTAGCGCGCCCGAACCTGATGCTTCTTGAGCTTGCCGCTCGCCTCTCGGGGGAGCGCAGGGTCGACGTCGATCGACGCCGGCACCTTGAACGGCGCCAGCCGGGCCCGAGCGAACTCGGTGAGCTCGGCGACGTCGATCTGCATGCCGTCGGCGGGTTGCACGACGGCCTTGACCTCCTGGCCCCAGTCGGGATGCGGGAGGCCGAACACGGCGGCGTCGGTGACGTCGGGATGTTGTGTGAGCACCGCCTCGATCTCCGCCGGGTAGATGTTGGTGCCCCCGACGATGATGAGATCGACGCGTCGATCCGACAGGAACAGGTAGCCGTCGTCGTCGAGCCAGCCGACGTCGCCGACGGTGAAGCGTCCGTCCGGGCGCACCATCGCTGCGCTCTTCTCCGGATCGCCGTGGTACGACGGCGTGCCGTCGATGCGCTTGGCGTGGATCATGCCGATCTCGCCGGCGGGGAGGTCGTTGCCGTCGTCGTCGAGGATCGACAGCTCGAGCATCGCCGTCGCCTTGCCGACCGTGCCGGGCCTGGCGAGCCACTCCTCCGAGGTTCGCGATGACGGGTCCGACGCCTTCCGACGAGCCGTAGAGCTCGATGATCACGGGACCGAACCACTCGATCATCTGGCGCTTGGCCCACTCGGGACAGGGCGCCGCCGTGTGCAGCACCCACTGCAACGACGACACGTCGTACCGGTCGCGCAACTCCGGCGTCGAGCTTCAGGAGCCGGATGAACTGTGTCGGCACCATCGGCACCCCCACCACGCCGTGCTGCTCGATCAGTGCCAGCATGCGGACCGGATCCCACCGGTCGGTGATGATCAGCGGGTTGCCGAGCGCCATCGAAGCCATCAGCACCGCTCCGCCGAGTGCGTGGTAGGCCGGCGTGACCAGCATCATCTGTTCACCGCTGGGCATGTGCGTCATCGAGCCCCACAGCGCGAACGGGCGGGCGAGTTCGCTCGCCTTGGCCGACGCCCCCGACCGGATGACGCCCTTGGATCGTCCCGTCGTGCCGCCGGTGTACTGCAAGGCGGCCCCAGCGCTGCAGTCGGCGAGTGGTTCGGGAGACTGATCGGCCAACCACGTCTCGTAGCCGGACCCGAGGACGATGACCCGGTCGATCCCGACATCGGCGGCGGCCGCTCGGCCGATCGCCTCGTCGTCCGACCCCACCACGAGCAGCTTCGCAGCGGAGTCCGTCAGCAGTTCGGCCATCTCCGCCGCGGTGAGGTGATAGTTCAACGGCACGTAGCGCGAGCCGGCGCGCGCATTGCCGAGCGTGAGTTCGGCCCATTCGAGCCGGTTGCGCGCCAGCACCGCCCAGGTGTCGTGTTCGGCGACACCCTCGGCCCGCAGCCCTCGGGCGAAGCGTCGAGCGCGATCTTCGAGCTCGGCCCACGTCAGGGATCCGTCCTCGGTCCGGACGGCCACGGAGTCGGGTTCCTGTTCCGTGCGCGGCAGCACGTACAGCGGCTGCGCCGTCTGGTGATCGTCGGTGCGCTCCGGCTCGCTCATGTCGTCTGCACACCCGGGAACAACACGGGAATGCTGCGAGGGCCGCGGACCTGGCCGCCCGCCCAGGTGACCTGCCCGTCCGGATCGAGATGGAACTCGGGGATCCGAGCGAGCCACTCCTCGAGGGCGACACGCATCTCCATGCGGGCGAGGTTCGAACCTGCGCAGCGGTGGATGCCGGCACCGAACGCGACGTGTCGATTGATCTCCCGGTCGATCTGGACGACGTCGGCCTGCGGGAACGCCTCGGGGTCGCGGTTCGCCGCCGGGAAGTTGAGCAGCACCCGGTCGCCCTCACGCATCGGACATCCGGCGACCTCGACGTCCGATGCCACGATGCGCGCCATGGTCACCGGGCGAGTAGGCCCGCAGCAGTTCTTCGACGGCGGTCGGGATCAGTTCGGGATGCGCGACGAGCCGTCGACGATCGTCGCCGTGGGTCGCGAGATGCCACAGCGCCGAGCCGATCCCGGACCACGTCGTGTCGACGCCGGCGATCAGCGTCAGCGCGACCGTTCCGAGGATGTGGGCATCGGGGACCGGCGCCCCGTCGTGCTCGGTCCGCAGCAACGTGCTGATCAGGTCGGTCCCGTCTCCGCCGCGCCGGGCCTCCATCTCGCCGAGGAAGTACGTGACCAACTCGGTGCGGGCGGCGCTACGCCGTTCGGCGTCGTGCGCGAACTCGAGCACGTCGCGCACCCAGCCGGTGAACGTGTCCGACATCTCCTCGGGCACGCCGAGCATCAACCCGATGACCCGCACCGGGATCTGCTGGGCGTAGTCGACGGCGGCGTCTGCGCGCCCGTCGGCGACGACGTCGTCGACCAGACGCCGGCACAACGATCGCGGTGGCGACCTCGTACTCGGCGACACGATCCTTCGAGAACCACGGCAGCAGGAGCCGGCGCGTCCACGTGTGCTCCGGCGGGTCGGCGCTGATCGGCGGCACCCCGGCCGGCAGTTGTCCGTCCTCGTCGTCGGGCGGCGGGACGACGCCGACGCTGCGCGAACTGAAGTGCTCGACGTCGCGTGCGATCGCCGTGACGTCGGCATAGGTCGTCGGCAGCCACGAACCGCCCCATCGCTCGGTGTGAGCGACCGGGCAGTGCTCGCGCAGGTCGTCCCAGATCGCGAACGGGTCCTCGATGTACGCCGGATCGAAGATGTCGTAGTCGTTCGCCCAGTTCGTCACCTGATCACCCATCGGTTGCTCCTTGTCGTCGTCGTGATTGCTGGACACGAGATTAGCCATATGGCTAATCTCGTGTCAATGGGATCCACGAACGACGACACGCGTCGCAGTCGAGCACCGCGCCGGAACCGCGACGAGAGGCGCTCATCGAGGCCGCAAAGCGGTTGCTGCCCGATCGTGCGCCCGGCACGATCGCCGGGCGCGACCTCGCCGCCGAGGCCGACGTGAACTACGGACTCGTCCACCACTACTTCGGCGGCAAGGACGCAGCGCTGCTCGCCGGACTTCGAGCGCTGCGCGACGACTTCGTCACCACCCACGGCGACGTGGCGTCGATGCCATTGCTCACGGCGAGCGATCCGTACCTCAAGGCGCTCGTCCGCTGGCACCTCCACGACTCCGACGCCGTGGAGGTCGACGGCGAGTTCCCGCTCAGCGCCGCGCTCGTGGCAGCCGTCGCGTCACGCATGGAATCCGGTGGCGACGACGCACTCGCCGAGGCCAAGGCCCGAGCGATCGCCATGACCTCGCTGCAACTGTGCTTCGCCGTGTTCGGACCGGTGCTCCTCGAAGCGACCGGCGTACGCCGCCACGAACGCCGAGCCGGTCGAGGCCGCACTGGCGTCGCTGTACGACTCGATCGCACTGAAGGACCACGACGATCCGCCGACCGGCCCACCCGCGCGTGACCACTGACGCGGTCGGGTGATCACGACGGCCCGGCCATGCAACGCGCCGCAGACCGGCGCGGATGGAGACGAACGACACCACCTCCGCGGGTCGGCGAACTCCGGTGGCTGGATAGCATGTCGTGCAGGAGTCGACGACTCCACCGACGAGGTGCGCGCCGGTACCGGGCCATGCAAAGACGGGCGCAGGAGTTGATCATGTCCTGGTTCGTGCTCGTCGTTGCCGGATTGTTCGAAGTCGCCTGGGCCTCGCTGCTCGGAGAAACCGAAGGGCTTCACGCGCGTCGTTCCCACCGTCGGCTTCGTGCTCACGCTTGCGATCAGCATGTTCTTGCTGCATCTCGCCACCCGCACCATTCCCATCGGCACCGGCTATGCCGTGTGGGTCGGCATCGGTGCGGTCGGAGCATTCCTGGTTGCCGTCGTGTTCCGTGGTCAGGCGACGAGCATCGGCCAGGTCCTGGCGATTGCGGCGCTCGTCGCGTGCCGATCGTCGCGGTCAAGCTCACTGCAACCCACTGACGAGGTCGCACTCGTGCCGTTCAGCGGTCACAATGACGTCGATGGACGCCACCGAACCGGCCGACTTCTACACGGGCATCGTCGTCGACGTGTACGGCCCCCTACGAAGTTCGACTACCGACCCGCAAGCTGTGCTGCGTTCATCGAGATCTGGGGCGAACCGGCCCTCGAGCTCGGCTGCGGTGACGGTGATCCACTGTTGACGCTGCGCGCCGAGGGATTCGACGTCGAAGGTCTCGATTCGTCGGCCGACATGTTGTCGAAGCTGCGCTCCACCGTCGGCGCTCGGCCTCGACGTCACCGTCCATCACTCGCCAATCGAGCAGATGGATCTCGGCCGGACGTACCGTTCGATCTTTCTCGCTGGCCCGACGTTCAATCTCATCGCCGACGACTCGACCGCCCTGCGTGCGCTCCGACGCATCCGAGAGCATCTCGACCCGGACGGAGCGGCGCTCGTCCCGTTGTTCATCCCTGAACCCGTTCCCGACCGTCAGCTCGGGTACGTCCGGGAACACGTCGACGAACGGGGCCGCACCCTTCGAGTGGTGGCGACCTCGACCGAACGCGACGATGCCGCTCGCCGTCAGGTCACCGTGCTTCGCTACGAGGTCGTCGAGGACGGTGTCAGCCAGGTGCTGGAGCGCCCGTGGGTGTTGCACTGGTACACGCAGACCGGGTTCCGAGACCTGGCGATCGAGGCGGGCCTGCGGGTCGTGGCACTCCTTGCTGCCGACGGCTCGAGGGCGTCGACGACCGCGACCGAGTTCGGCGTCGTACTTCGCCGATCGGACGCGTGGTGAGTCACGCACCTCACACGTTCGCGTCCAGGTCGGCTGCGGTCGAGCGCTTCAGCCGACGAGAGACGAGACTCGCTCGGCTGCGGCGACCACGGCGGGACCGAGCCGACGACCCGGTTGGCGTGTCAACCGTTCGATCGGTCCGCTGACCGACACCGCGGCGACCGTCGAACCGTCGGCACCGACCACCGGGGCGCTGACGGACGTGACGCCTGCCTCGCGGCTCGCCGACGCTCTGCACCCAGCCCTGCTTGGACGCCTCGCCCGACAGCACCCGGCCTGCCGATCCGACGTCGAGGGGCAACACCGACCCCTGGGGGACGATCCACCGCAGGCCGTGCGGCGACTCGAGCGACACGACGCAGCGCCGCTGCGAACCCTCGCGTACGAAGAGCTGCACGCTCTCGCCGGTGACCGTCCGGAGTTCGTCGAGCGCCGGTCGGGCCAGTTCGACGAGTGGAAATCGCTCGGACGCCGCCTGGCCGAGCGACACGAGACCGAGGCCGAGTTCGTAGCGACCTGCCCCGTCCCGACGCAGGAGACCGTGCAGCTCCAGTGCGGCGCCGAGACGATGGACCGTGGCCCGAGGCAGGCCGGTGCAGGTCACCAGCTCGGCCAACGACGCCGGCGACCCGGCGACCGCCTGCACGATGGTGACGGCCTTGTCGAGCACGCCGACACCGGATACGCTTTCCATATTGCAAGAACTATATCCCACATAGTGGGACGCGACAAGGAGTCGGGACGATGGGACAGACACTGCCGGAAAAAGGTGTGGGAACGCCACCTGGTGCACTCGGCACCGGACGAGCCCGACCTGCTGTACATCGACCTCCACCTCGTCCACGAGGTCACGAGTCCGCAGGCGTTCGACGGGCTCCGCCTCACCGGACGCACCGTCCGTCGGCCCGAGCTGACGATCGCGACCGAGGATCACAACGTCCCGACCGAGAACATCGACCAGCCGATCGCCGATCCGATCTCGGCCAAGCAGATCGACACACTGCGGGCGAACACCGCCGAGTTCGGCATCACCAACTTCCCGATGGGTGATCCGAATCAGGGCATCGTCCACGTGATCGGCCCCGAGCAGGGGCGCACGCTTCCGGGAATGACCATCGTGTGTGGCGACTCGCACACGGCGACGCATGGCGCATTCGGCGCCCTGGCGTTCGGCATCGGCACCAGTGAAGTCGAGCACGTCCTCGCCACCCAGACACTCCCCCAGCAGCGGCCGAAGTGGATGTCGGTCACGGTCGACGGCGAGCTGCAGCCCGGCGTCACGGCGAAGGACGTGATCCTCGCGATCCTCGGCGAGATCGGCACCGGCGGCGGCATCGGCCATGTGATCGAGTACCGCGGCTCGGCGATCCGCGCGCTGTCGATGGAGGGCCGGATGACGGTCTGCAACATGTCGATCGAGGCCGGCGCCAAGGCGGGCATGATCGCCCCCGACGAGACGACCTTCGAGTACCTGCAAGGGTCGGTCGCAGGCTCCGAGCGGGGCGGCGTGGGACGCCGCGGTGGCCGACTGGGCGACGTTGTACAGCGACGACGATGCCGTCTGGGACAAGGAGGTCGTGCTCGACGCCACGGCGATCCGACCGCACGTGACCTGGGGCACGAATCCCGGTCAGGTCGCCCCGATCGACTCGGTCGTGCCCTCACCCGACGACTACGACAACCCGACGACGAAGGAGACGGTCGCACGGGCGCTCGAGTACATGGGCCTCGAGCCAGGAACCCGGATGCGTGACGTCGCCGTCGACACCGTGTTCATCGGATCGTGCACCAACAGCCGGATCGAGGACCTCCGGGCCGCCGCTGCGGTGATGGAGGGACGCACCGTCACCGTGCCCCGTGTGATGGTCGTCCCCGGCAGCCACGCCGTGAAGGCCCAGGCGATCGCCGAGGGACTCGATCAGGTGTTCATCGCCGCCGGCGCCGACTGGCGCGAGCCCGGCTGTTCGATGTGCCTGGCGATGAACCCGGACAAACTCGCCCCCGGCGAACGGGCGGCCAGCACGAGCAACCGCAACTTCGAGGGCCGCCAGGGACGCGGCGGTCGCACCCACCTCGTCTCCCCCGGCGTGGCCGCGGCAACGGCGATCATGGGCACGTTCTGTACGCCTGCCGACCTGGAAGGAGCATCGTCATGAAGGCCGTTCACGTGATCACCGGCACCGGCGTGCCACTCAAGCGTTCCGACGTCGACACCGACCAGATCATCCCGGCCGACTGGCTCAAGCGCGTCGAGCGCACCGGTTTCGACAAGGGGTTGTTCTCGACGTGGCGCGACGACCGCGACTTCGTCCTCAACGACGAGCGCTACGTGGAGGCCAACATCCTCGTGGCCGGTCCGGCCTTCGGCGTGGGCTCGTCGCGCGAAACACGCCGTCTGGGCGATCCAGCAGTACGGGTTCGACGCCGTGATCGCTCCGAGCTTCTCCGACATCTTCCGGAACAACTGCACCAAGAACGGCCTCGTGCCGGTCGTCGTTCCCGAAGCGACCGTCGAGGCGATCTGGGCGGCGATCGAGGCCGACGCCGAGACGCAGATCGTCGTCGACATGGAGCGCCTCAAGGTCGAGGTGCCGGCCGCCGGCATCGACGAGGGGTTCCCGATGGATCCCCAGACCCAGCATCGGTTCCTCAACGGCCTCGACGACGTCGGCATCACCCTCACCCACGCCGACGCGATCGCCAGCTACGAAGCCAATCGCCCCGCCTGGCCGATCTCCCCGGCGCCCATCTCGAACGGCGTCGCCGGGGTCTTGCGATCCTCGGCGTTGACCTTCGTGTCGGCCGTCGTCATGATCGCCGACTTCGCAACGGCCGCGCTCCACTTGGGATGCGCCTGCTTGACCAGGGCGAAGACGCCGGCCACGTGCGGGCTGGACATCGAGGTCCCGCCGATGGACTGGAAGAGCTCGCCGGGCACGTACCCGGGATCCGGGAACACCGAGGCGCCGGCGGGGATGTTGACGCCCGGCGCGGTGATGTCGGCTTGATGATGTCGACGGCGACCGCGTTGGGGCCGCGCGACGAGAACGACGCCATCCAGGGCGCCTCGATCTCGGTGAACACCCCGGCGGTGATCTCGGCGGTGGCGCCGCCGGCCGCGTCCGCGATGTAGCTCTTGATGGCCAGGCCGTCGGTGTAGTTGACGTGCACCGTCGGCACCCAGTGGGTGTCGGTGTTCAGGTCCTGGGCGTCGCTCGTGTTGTAGAGGATCATGCCGGCGCCGCCGGCAGACGGCCAGGCTCTCGCCCTTGGCCACGCGTCCGATCGCTCCGCGCTCGCAGAGCACGATCGCGCCGGTCAGGGATCCGGGG